>NZ_AP022591.1:3768186-5024249 GCF_010731795.1 Mycolicibacterium celeriflavum
CCGCGGGCACCGCCTTGGCGTGCGCCAGGTTGTCACCGGTGTTGACCACCAGGTCGGGTTCCAGAGCCGCCAGTTCCCGCAGCCAGGCCTGTTTGCGGCGCTGTCCGGGACGCATGTGAATGTCGCTGATGTGCAGCACCTTCAGCGGCGACGACCCCGGCGAGAGCACCGGCATCGTCAATTCCCGCACGGCGAATGCGTTGCGCTCGATCAGCGAGGCGTAGCCGATGCCGGCCGCCAGCGCACCGGCGGAGGCCGCGGCGGAGTTCTTCAGGATCGTCGAACGGGCGGACATGCTGCAGAGCCTACTGCCAGCCGCGCCGAGTCACCGCCTTCACCCGGTCCGCGGCGCGCAACCGCAGCCGATCACGGTGGGGGCGGCGCCGGTGGTGGCGGTCCGAGCACCGGCACGGTGATCGGCGGCAGGCCGGGAATCTCCACCACCGTCTGGCCCACCGGCGCCGGAAGCCCCGGCATCCCGGCGGGTGGAGGCGGCGGTGCGGGCGGGATGCCGTTGGAGACCTGGATCGTGATGATGGAGCCGGGCACCGTCTGTCCGTTCGGCGACGTGCCGACGACCGATCCTCGGGGCGCCGAACTGTTCACCGACGAGGCCTGATCGGACACCTGGAAGCCAGCGTCGCGCAGCCGTTGCCGGGCGGTGCCCTCCGTCATGCCCGAGACGCTGGGGACCCGCGAGCCGGGACCACCCTCGACATAGCGCGGATCCGTCGGGGGCAGCCGGACCTCACCGAAGTTGTTGGCGATCGGCTTCATCGCGCTGAACCACGTCCGGGCGGGTTCGTTGCCGCCGTACAGGTTGCCGTATCCGCATTTGCGCAGCGGGAACGAACACAGTTCACCGGGCGAGGTGGAGTCGTCGTAGATGTAGTTGCCGGCGGCGAGCGTGTTGGTGAAGCCGAGGAACGCCGACGAGCGGTGCGCCTCGGTGGTGCCGGTCTTGCCGGACATCGGCAGGTTCCAACCGACCGAACCGGCCGCCGCCGCGGCGGTGCCCGCGCCCTCGTGGTCCTTGCTCAACGCGTTGGCCAACGTATTGGCCAGGCCGTCGGGGACCACCTGCTCACAGGTCTCGGTGGTGACCGCGACTTCCTCACCGTGGCGGTCGATGACCTGCGCGATCGGGTTGGGTGGGCACCACATGCCGCCGGAGGCCAGTGTCGCCGCGACGTTCGAGAACTCGAGTGCGTTGATTTCGATCGGCCCCAAGACGAATGAACCGAGGTTCTGCCGCTTGATGAAGTCGGCGAGGCTCTCGTTGCTGCCGGGGTCGTAGTCACGCGCGGTGCCGGGCAGCGCATAGGACCGCAGCCCCAGCCGGACCGCCATGTCGACGCTGCGCTGCACACCCACCTGTGAGATCAGCTTGGCGAAGGCGGTGTTCGGCGAGGTGGCCAGCGCCTCGGTGATGTTCATCGTGCCGCGGTAGTTGCCGGCGTTCTTCACGCACCAGGTGGCGGGCGGGCAGCCCGGGGTGTCGCTGCTGCCGAGGCCCTTGGCCTGGAACTGGCCGGGCACGTCGAGTTGGGCGTTGATGCCCATGCCCATCTCCATGGCCGCGGCCACCGTGAAGATCTTGAACGTCGACCCGGCGCCGTCGCCGACCAGGGAGAACGGCTGAGGCTGCATGGTCTCGCCGGCATCGAGGTTGAGCCCGTAAGTGCGGCTACTGGCCATGGCCAGGACCGGGTGCGACTCCTTGCCGGGTTTGATCACGCTCATCACGCTCGCCACACCGTCGAGGTCGGGGCTGGCGAACTGGTTGACCGCGGCCTTCACCGGGCCCTGCACGTCTGGGTCGAGCGTCGTCTTGATCAGGTAACCGCCCCTGGCGACCTGCTCCTTGCTGATGCCGGCGCGGGCCAGGTACTCGAGCGCGTAGTCGCAGAAGAACGCGCGGTCGCCCGCGGCGATGCAGCCGCGTGGCAGTTCCTTGGGTTGCGGCAGCACGCCGAGCGGCTGTTCCTTGGCCGCCCGAAGTGCCTCGGCCTCTTCGGGAATGTTTTCGATCATGGTGTCCAGCACCAGATTTCGACGCGCCAGCGCACCCTCGGGATTGGTGTAGGGGTTCAGCGTGCTGGTGGACTGCACCATGCCGGCCAGCAGCGCCGCCTGCTGCCAGTTCAGCTCGGAGGCGTTGATGCCGAAGTAGGTCTGCGCGGCGTCCTGCACCCCGAAGGCGCCGTTGCCGAACGACACCAGGTTCAGGTAGCGGGTCAGTATCTCCGACTTGGTGAACGTCTTGTCCAGCGTCAGCGCCATCCGGATCTCACGCAGCTTGCGCGCCGCCGTGGTCTCGACGGCCGCGCGCCTCTCCGCCTCGGTCTGGGCGATCACCAGCAGTTGGTAATTCTTGACGTACTGCTGCTCGATGGTGGAGCCACCGCGGGTGTCCAGGTTGCCCGACAGATATCCCGACAGACCGGTCAGCGTGCCTTGCCAGTCGACGCCGTTGTGCTCGGCGAACCGCTTGTCTTCGATCGAAACGATCGCCAATTTCATCGTGTTGGCGATTTGCTCGCTGGGCACTTCGAACCGCCGCTGCGAGTACAGCCAGGCGATGGGGTTGCCCTTGGCATCGACCATCGTCGAGACCTGTGGGACCTCGCCCTCCACCAACTGCGCCGAACCGTTGGCGACGACGTCGGAGGCTCGGTTGGAGACCAGGCCGAACCCGCCGACGAGCGGAAACATCAAGGCCGCGGTGATGACGCTGGCCAATAGAACGCACCAGGCGAGCTTGACGACCGTGACCGCAGTGGGCGGTCGACTCGGCTGGCTCTCCGGCATGACTAACAGCGTAACGACGTCGCAAAATGGCAGCTTCCGACGGTCGATTGCCAGCTCCGGAGGCCGCGCCGACCGGCGCGGACGTCAAATTTGCTCCCTGACGGCACGGTCGTCCCAAAAAAGTGGCCCGTAGATATTGCGCAGAACGGCTGTGACCATCTAATTTGGTCGAACAGTGCGATGCAGGTCACACTGACCCCACGCAATGTGGCGTAGATCGCAGCAAGGCGTTCTACACCTGGGACTGCGCCGTACCGGTGTTGGCCGGGGGGCGGTTGGAACGGAGGGAACGCTGGTGTCAGCTACTAGGCCCGCGGTACGCAGGACCGCGATGACGTCCTCGGCTCACAGTGTTGTCCACGGCGCTGAAGCCGAAGCCCGCATTGCCTGGGTATCGCAGGCCCGATGCCGCCAGACCGATCCCGACGAGCTGTTCGTCCGCGGGGCCGCGCAGCGCAAAGCCGCCGTGATCTGCAGACATTGCCCGGTGATACTCGAGTGCGGCGCCGACGCCCTGGACAACCGCGTCGAGTTCGGGGTGTGGGGCGGGATGACCGAGCGCCAGCGGCGCGCACTGCTCAAGCAGCACCCCGAGGTGGTGTCCTGGGCCGAGTTCTTTGCCGCCCAGCGCAAGCACCGCAGCGCGGTCTGAGCTACGCGGCGGAAGCAGCCTCGCCGGTGATCTGATCGGCGATGGCCCGCAGCGCCTCCAGGTCCGACACATCGAACGGCAATGACGGCACACCGACGATCGCCACATGCGGATTGGCGCCGGTGAACCGAGACAGCAACCGAATCTCACGTTTGGCGGTGGACGCCCTGTCGGCGTGAATCTTGAGCACCGCAGCGGTCAACGAGTCGGGATCGGTCTTCTCGATGGTCTCGGCGGCCTCTTCGGCCTTCTCGGCGTGCAGGTCCGACAGCATCGGATGGGTGCGATTGAGAATCAAACCGGACAGCGGCATGTGCTCTTCGGAAAGTCGGTCGACGAAGAACGACGCTTCGCGAAGCGCATCCGGTTCGGCCGCCGACACCACCACGAACTGCGTGCCGCGGCGTTTGAGGAGATCGTAGGTGCGGTCGGCCTTTTCGCGGAAGCCACCGAACGTCGAGTCGAGTGATTGCACGAAAGCCGCTGCGTCGGAGAGCATTTGGGAGCCGAGAACAGTCGATAGGGCCTTCATCGCCAGCCCCATCGCGCCCGTCACCAACCGGCCGATTCCTCGACCGGGACCCAGCAGGAGTTTCCAGAGTCGGCTGTCCATGAAGCCGCCCAACCGCTTTGGCGCGTCCAGGAAGTCCAATGCGTTGCGCGACGGTGGGGTGTCGACGACGACGAGGTCCCACCGGTCCTCGCCGAGAAGCTGACCGAGCTTCTCCATCGCCATATATTCCTGAGTGCCCGCCAACGAGGTGGCGACCGTCTGATAGAACTGGTTGTCCAGAATCTCTTGCGCCCGTTGCGGTCCCGAATACTGGATGACCATCTCGTCGAACGTGCGGCGCATGTCGAGCATCATCGCGTGCAGCTCACCCGGCACCTCCGGCGCGAGCGGAACACGCTGTGGGGTGTTGCCCAGCGTCTTGATGCCCAACGCCTGGGCGAGTCGCTTCGCCGGGTCGATGGTCAGCACGACGACTTTTCTGCCGTACTCCGCCGCGCGCAACGCCATCGCCGCCGCGGTGGTGGTCTTGCCGACACCGCCTGCGCCGCAACAGACCACGACGCGGTTCGACGTGTCCCGCAGAATCGAGCCCATGTCCAGGGCCGGTGGAGTCGCACTCATCATCGCACCCCTTGGCGTTCGAGTTCTTCGGCGAGTTCGTAGAGGCTGCCGAGGTCCACGCCATCGGTGATCTGAGGCAGCTGTAGTCGCGCTACATCCAAAGCGTCGAGTTGCTCGGCGCTTTCGGCACGGGCCATGATCCGGGTCGCGTGCTGGATCGTCTCGGTCAGCAGCCCAGCGAAGTCGGTGTCGGACAACGTGATTCCGGCTTCGGCCAGCCCGGCGCGAACGGCGTCGGCGTCGATGACACCTTCGGCGGCCTTGGCCAGCGCGTCGGCGGGCAGATAGGCGGGGATGTTGCGGTTGACGATGACGCTGCCGATCGGCAGGCCGAGGTCCTTCAACTCGTCGATGGCCTCCAGCGTCTCCTGGATGGGCAGCGCCTCCAGCAGCGTGACGAGGTGGATGGCGGTCATCTCCGAGTGCAGCACCTTGACCACGCTCTCGGCCTGCCCGTGCACCGGCCCGCCCTTGGCGAGATCGGACACCGCCTTGGTGACGTCGAGGAACCGTGCGATGCGACCGGTCGGCGGTGAGTCGACGACGACGGCGTCGTAGACCGGCTGCTTGCCCTTCTCGGCGCGGGTCACGATCTCGCGGATCTTGCCGGTCAGCAGCACGTCGCGCAGGCCCGGCGCGATCGTGGTCGCAAATTCGACGGCCCCGATCCTGCGCATGGCCCGGCCGGCCAGGCCGAGGTTGTAGAACATGTCGAGATACTCGAGGAATGCCGCCTCGGTGTCGATCGCCAATGCATTGACCTGGCCACCGCCCTCGGCGGTCGCGATCTTGACCTCTTGATACGGCAGCGGCGGCACGTCGAACAGCTGCGCAATACCTTGGCGCCCTTCGACTTCCACCAGCAGGACCTTGCGGCCGCCAGCGGCCAGAGCCAACGCCAGCGAGGCGGCGATCGTCGATTTGCCGGTACCGCCCTTGCCGGTGACGAAGTGCAGGCGGGCCTTGCTCAGCCGCGACGGCCAGCCGACGGTTCTACCGCCATTGGTAGTGGAAGCCACCCGTGCATGCTAGCCAACGCCGGGTCACTGCCCGATAAGCTCGGCCACATGACCGAATCGACCCGCTGGGAGTACGCCACCGTCCCGCTGCTGACCCACGCCACCAAGCAGATTCTCGACCAGTGGGGAGAGGACGGCTGGGAGCTGGTTTCGGTGCTGCCGGGCCCCACGGGCGAACAGCACGTCGCGTACCTCAAACGCCCGAAATGAGCGTCTCGGCGCGGCTCGCGGAGCTGGGCATCGAGCTGCCCGCGGTGGCGGCGCCGCTGGCGGCCTATGTGCCCGCGGTACGCACCGGCAACCTGGTTTACACCGCCGGTCAGCTGCCGATCCGGGACGGTGAGCTGTTGCAGACCGGCAAGGTCGGCGGCGGAGTCAGCCCCGAGCAGGCCCGCGACCTGGCCCGGGTCTGTGCGCTGAACGCGCTGGCCGCGGTGCACTCGCTGGTCGGCATCGACTCGGTCACCCGCGTCGTGAAGGTGGTCGGGTTCGTCGCCTCCGCGCCCGGGTTCAATGGTCAGCCGGGCATCGTCAACGGCGCGTCCGAATTGCTCGGTGAGGTGTTCGGGGAGGCCGGCGCGCACGCCCGCTCCGCGGTCGGCGTGTCGGAGCTGCCGAAGGATGCGCCGGTCGAGGTCGAGCTGATCGTGGAGATCAGTTGACGCTGGAGCATCCGGCGTACGGGCTGCTGCGCCCGGTGACCGGCACCGCGTCGGTGCTGCTGTGCGACAACCCCGGCTTGATGACGTTGGAGGGCACCAACACCTGGGTACTGCGCGGACCCGGCAGCGACGAGATGGTCGTCGTCGATCCCGGGCCCGAGGACGACGAGCACATCGCGCGCATCGCGGAGCTGGGCCGTATCCCGCTGGTGCTGATCAGCCACCGGCACGAGGACCACACCGGTGCCATCGACAAGATCGTCGACCGTACGGGGGCGGTGGTGCGGGCCGTCGGCAGCGGGTTTCTGCGCGGCCTCGGTGGGCCGCTGACAGACCGCGAGGTCATCGACGCTGCGGGCCTGCGCATCACGGTGATGGCGACGCCGGGGCATACGGCTGATTCGGTGTCGTTCGTGCTCGACGACGCGGTGTTGACGGCCGACACCGTGCTCGGGCGCGGCACCACGGTCATCGACTCCGAAGACGGCAGCCTGAGCCACTACCTGGATTCACTGCAGCGGTTGCGCGGGCTGGGCCACCGCACGGTGCTGCCGGGCCACGGCCCCGAACTCGACGATCTCGAAGCCGTCAGCGCCGGGTACCTCACCCATCGCCAGGAGCGGCTCGAGCAGGTGCGGGCGGCCTTGCGAACATTGGGTGAGGACGCCACCGTCCGCCAGGTCGTCGAGCATGTCTACACCGACGTCGACGAGAAGCTCTGGGATGTAGCGGAATGGAGCGTCCAGGCGCAGCTCGACTACCTACGCGGGTGACTACACCCGAATCGTTAGCGTGCGCGGCGGGCCAGGCGCTCCGAGTCGGAGATCAGAACGCTCTTGCCCTCCAAGCGAATCCAGCCGCGATGGGCGAAGTCGGCGAGCGCCTTGTTGACGGTTTCCCGCGATGCGCCGACCAGCTGGGCGATCTCTTCCTGGGTGAGGTCGTGTGTCACTCGCAGTGCGCCACCCTCCTGGGTGCCGAACCGCTGAGCCAACTGCAGCAGCTGCTTGGCGACGCGACCGGGAACGTCGGTGAAGATCAGGTCGGCCAGGTTGTTGTTGGTGCGGCGCAGACGACGGGCGAGCACCCGCAGCAGTTGCTCGGCGATCTCCGGCCGGTCGGCGATCCACGCCCGCAGCGCGTCACGGTCCATCGACACTGCGCGCACCTCGGTGATGGTCGTCGCGCTCGACGTCCGCGGGCCGGGGTCGAAGATCGACAGCTCGCCGAACATGTCCGACGGACCCATGATGGTCAGCAGATTCTCTCGGCCGTCCGGCGACCGGCGGCCGATCTTGACCTTGCCCGAAATGATGATGTAGAGCCGGTCGCCGGGTTCACCCTCGGCGAACACGGTGTGTCCACGAGGGAAGTCGACTGGCTGCAGTTGTTTGGTCAGCGCGGCGACGGCGCTTGGTTCGACCCCCTGGAAGATTCCGGCCCGCGCCAGGATCTCGTCCACGTTGCCCCTCTTAAGCTGTTAGGTGAAGCCGACCTCTATCGGTTAGCGAGATAAGTCTAGAGGTACCCG
Organism: Mycolicibacterium celeriflavum; assembly: GCF_010731795.1. Lineage (NCBI taxonomy): Bacteria > Bacillati > Actinomycetota > Actinomycetes > Mycobacteriales > Mycobacteriaceae > Mycobacterium > Mycolicibacterium celeriflavum. The sequence goes on from NZ_AP022591.1 coordinate 3,775,997, forward strand.
GTTTCGTGACCAGCCCACGCTACACACGATCGGCATGTCGGGTCGGCCGAAACTCCGGATTCACCCGGGGCTCGGGGAAGCCGTGCGTCGGCAAACCCGAGTCGTGATAGATCGGTCTGGATCCACCGGCCATCGCGTGGTCAACGTGCCGGCGTTGGCGCAGACCGTCGAGCGCGCGGCTCATCCCGTCCCGCGCCAGCGTGTCGACGTCGGACGGCTCGGCCTCCGCAAGGAATTTCGCCACATCGGTGGCTGAGACGGTGTCGCGGTGCAGGCCCGCCTCGAGTCGCTGCAGCCCGAATGTCGCCACCATCAGCAACCCCGGTATCAGCGCGACCAGCAACCACGACACAAGGCTGAAGTAAACACGCCGAAGGTCTCAGCGGGATCACGAAGTGTCACCGGTCCGCAGTACCGGTGTCGGTGCGTCTCAGTACGCTGGCTTTCGTGACCGTGGGTGAGACGTCGGCAAAGAAGTCGGGTGCGATGAAACGGGCCCGGAACCGGGACGGCGAAACGCGCATCGGTCTGGTTCGCCGCGCGCGACGGATGAATCGCGCGCTGGCGCAGGCGTTTCCGCATGTGTACTGCGAGCTGGACTTCACCAACCCGCTCGAGCTGACCGTCGCGACGATCCTGTCGGCACAGAGCACCGACAAGCGGGTCAACCTGACCACCCCGGCGCTGTTCAAGAAATACCGCACCGCAGTTGACTACGCGCAGGCCGACCGCACCGAGCTGGAGGAAATCATCCGGCCCACCGGGTTCTACCGCAACAAGGCCAACTCACTCATGCGGCTCGGCCAGGAACTCGTCGAACGGTTCGACGGTCAGGTGCCCGCAACCATGGAGGAATTGGTGACGCTGCCCGGCGTCGGCCGCAAGACCGCCAACGTCATCCTCGGCAATGCGTTCGGCATCCCGGGCATCACCGTCGACACGCACTTCGGCCGGCTCGTCCGCCGGTGGCGGTGGACCACCGAGGAGGATCCGGTCAAGGTCGAGCACGCCGTCGGTGAGCTCATCGAGCGCAGCGAGTGGACCGACCTCAGCCACCGGGTGATCTTCCACGGCCGTCGCGTCTGCCACGCGCGCAAGCCGGCGTGCGGTACCTGCGTGCTGGCCAATGACTGCCCGTCCTTCGGTATCGGACCGACCGACCCCCTGATCGCCGCGTCGCTGGTCAAGGGCCCCGAAACCGAGCACCTGCTGGCCCTGGCCGGGCTGTAACCCGGCCGACCGTGCGTACCTCGACTCGTTGGACCGTCGTGGTCCTTGTGGTCATGGTGGCGCTCGGGTGGGCCCTGTGGGCGCAGATGGATGACGACGCCCCGTCGCCCGAGTTGCCGTCGCAGACCGACGCGCGGGACCGCCGCGACGCCGACACGGCCGAGGCGCTGGCCGGACCGCGGGCACGAGCCGACCTTGCACCGTGTCCTGCGTCGGGCGCGGGCCCGGGGCCCGCAGCCCTGCGCGGCATCACGCTGGAGTGCGCCGGCAACGGGACGCCGGTCGACGTCGCCAAGGCGGTCGCCGGCCGCGTCGTCGTGCTCAACCTCTGGGCGTACTGGTGCGCGCCCTGTACTGAGGAACTGCCGGCGATGGCCGAATATCAACGCCGGATGGGTTCGGCGGTGACCGTACTGACGGTGCACCAGGACGAGAACGAAACCGCGGCGCTGCTGCGACTGGCCGACCTCGGCGTCCGGTTGCCCACGCTGCAGGACGGCAGGCGGCTGATCGCCGCCGCGTTGCAGGTGCCCAACGTCATGCCCGCAACCGTGGTGCTGCGCGCGGACGGTAGCGTTGCCGACGTCCTGCCGCGCTCGTTCACCAGTGCCGACGAGATCGCCGCAGCGGTGAACTCACAGATTGGAGCAGCGCGGTGAGTTGGGTCAACGAGGGCAGCGGGCTGACCCCCGACGCCGCCCCACCGTGGCTCAAACCGCTGTTGGACAACGCCGCCGACGTCAAGCAGGTCTTCCGCCGTCGGGTGCCGCCCGAACTGCTCGCCATGGTCACCAGCGAAGGAAAGCCCGCGCAGGCCGACGCGCGCGAAGCGGCGGTGCTGGTGCTGTTCTCCGGCCCGGCCGACACGCCGACCGGCGGCCTGCCCGACGACGCCGACCTGCTGGTCACCGTGCGCGCCGCGACCCTGCGCCACCACGCCGGCCAGGCCGCCTTCCCGGGCGGTGCGTTCGAGGCCGGCGACCACAGCCCGGTGCAGACCGCACTGCGGGAAGCCAACGAGGAGACCGGCATCGACGTCGGGCGGTTGCACCCGCTGGCCACCATGGAGCGGCTGTTCATCCCGCCGTCGGGCTTTCACGTCGTGCCCGTGCTGGCGTACTCGCCGGATCCGGGACCGGTGGCCGTCGTCGACCAGGCCGAGACCGCGCACGTCGCCCGCGTGCCGGTGCGGGCGTTCGTCAACCCGGAGAACCGGATCATGGTGTATCGCAGCGCCAACACCCGCCGGTATGCGGGTCCGGCGTTCCTGCTCAACGAGATGCTGGTGTGGGGTTTCACCGGTCAGGTGATCTCGGCGATGCTCGATGTCGCGGGTTGGGCCCGGCCGTGGAACACCGACGACGTGCGCGAACTCGAGGACGCAATGGCGCTCGTCGGCGGCGACGCCGGTTACGGTGATGCACAACCATGACATCGTCACAGTGGGTGGACCTCGCGGTCCTCGCTATCGCTTTCGTCGCGGGCATCTCGGGCTGGCGCTCGGGTGCCCTCGGGTCGATGCTGTCGTTCCTCGGTGTGGTGCTCGGCGCCGTCGCTGGCGTCCTGCTGGCCCCTCACCTGGTCGAGCACATCGACGGCCCGCGCACCAAGCTGTTCGTGACGCTGTTCCTGATCCTCGCGCTGGTGGTCGTCGGGGAGATCGCTGGTGTCGTGCTGGGCCGCGCGGTGCGAAGCGCTATCCGCAACCGCACGTTGCGGGCGGTCGACTCGCTGGTCGGTGTGGCGATACAGATTGTCGCCGTGCTGGTGGCCGCGTGGATGCTGACGTACCCGCTGCAGACGTCCGACCAGCCCAACCTCGCCGCGGCGGTGCGTGGCTCGAAGGTGCTCAAAGAGGTCAACGACGCCGCGCCGGACTGGCTGCGCTCGGTGCCGACGCGCCTGTCTGCGCTGTTGGACACGTCGGGTCTGCCCGACGTGTTGCAACCGTTCGGCCGCACCCCGATCGTCGCCGTCGACGCGCCCGACGCCGCGCTCGCCGCGGACCCGGTGGTGGCCGCGACGCGGCCCAGCGTGGTGAAGATCCGCGGGGTGGCGCCCGGTTGCCAGAAGGTGCTGGAAGGCACCGGGTTCGTCGCCGCGACCAATCGCGTGATCTCGAACGCGCACGTGGTCGCCGGTTCGGAAAGCGTCACCGTCGAGGCCGACGGGCAGACCTACGACGCGTACGTCGTGTCGTACGACCCGCAGGCAGACATCTCGATCCTCGACGTGCCGGACCTCCCGGCGGCCCCGCTGCCGTTCGCCGACACCCCGGCCACCACGGGCACCGACGCAGTGGTGATGGGCTATCCCGGCGGCGGCAACTTCGTCGCCACGCCGGCGCGCGTCCGCGAGATCATCGAGCTCAGCGGTCCCGACATCTACCGCACCACCACGGTCGAGCGCGAGGTCTACACGATCAGGGGCACTGTGCGGCAGGGTAATTCAGGTGGGCCGATGATCGACCGGGAGGGCCGCGTACTGGGTGTGGTGTTCGGCGCGGCGGTCGACGACGCCGACACCGGTTTCGTGCTGACTACCAACGAGGTGTCCCACCAGCTCGCCAAGCTGAACAACAGCGAACGCGTGCCGACCGGCGAGTGCATCACCTAGCCGTAGACGTGTCTCAGGAAGCGTGACAGCTGCTCGGTGACCGGTCCCGGCGCCTCCTCGTGACCGAAATGCCCTGCGCCGGCGACGGATACGTACCGGCCGTGCGGCGCGTAGCGCTGTGTGCGGTACACGGGATCGGCCAGCACGTACGGGTCGGCGTCTCCGCGCAGGTGCAGCACTGGCACGTTGATCGGGCGCTTCATCGATCGCATGAATCGGCGGCCTTCGCCACGCAACTGGCTGCGTACCGCCCAGCGCTGATATTCCAGCGCAGAGTGTGCGGCGCCCGGAATCTGGATCGCTCGGCGCATGTGCGCGATGGTCTGCGAGAAGTCCTCGGAGGCAACCCATTTGCTACCCGCCCGGCTACGGATGAGGCGTTCCAGCTCCTCGGCGTTGTGCCGGGTGAGCGCGCGCTCGGGCCACATCGGCACCTGGTAGCGAAGCATCGACGGCAGCAGCGCCCGGCCCTGGTCGCGGCGCCGCAGGGCGGAGGCGCGCAGCGCCACCGGATGCGGTGAGCTGACCACCGCGATGGCGCGGACCGCGCGGGGATGCAGCACCGCGGTGGCCCAGCACACCAAGCCGCCGTCGGCGTGCCCGACCAGCGTCGCGGTGCTGTGGCCCAGCGCGCGCACCAACCCGGCGGTGTCGCCGGCCAGCGTCCAGCCGTCATAGCCCCGCGGTGGTTTGTCGCTGGCACCGTAGCCGCGCAGGTCGACGGCGACCACGCGCGCGCCGGTCAGCCCCCGGAGTTGGTGCCGCCAGGACCACCAGAACGAGCCGAATCCGTGCAGCAGAATCACCAGCGGCCGCTCGGTAGCCGGAGGGGCGTCGGACTCCGCTTCGACCACATGGAAGCGAATTCCGTTGGCGTGCACCTCGAGATGACGCCACGGCCCGTCGATGCGGACGACCGACGGAGCGGGTGGGGGCACTTACCAGCCCGACGGATCGGCCGTCGACGCCGGTTTCCCGTCACCCGCCGCGATCGCCTTGGCCTTGTCGTGGCCCGGCGTCAGCGCCTCGGGAATCTCCTTGACCGATTCGATGGTCTTCTGCGGGCCGCGGATGCGTCGCACCTTGAGATAGCCCAGCAACGCGAACACGGCGGTGACCACCACCATCAGCCCGAACACGATCAGATACGCCGCCCACTTCACCAGCCACAGGTCGAGCAACTCGCCGAGGAAAAAGAAGAAAAAGAACGTCGAGTAGAACAGCACGACCAGCGCGAGGACGAAGAAGACGCTGCCGGTGAGACCCTTCTTGACGTCGCGGGTGATCTCGGCCTTCGCCAACTCCACCTCGGCTCGCACCAGCGTGGAAACCTGCGCGGTCGCATCCTTGACGAGGTCACCGATGGATGGGTCCGCCTTCGGGGCGTGCGGGTCGACCAGCGGTATCGACGTGACGGTGGTCGGCGCGCCGTTCCTGCGATCGCTCACGACAGTTCCTCCCGCAATCAGGTCTCGGTCGCGACTCATGTTGCCATGTGGCGTGCGCTGAAACGATGCCGGTCGGCGATAGACTGGCTGGATCCAAGGCAGGGCAGGTCGGGGCACGTCGATAGGGGAAATGTTCACGTGAAGACCAGCGGCCTCCGCCTGAGCCGTCTCGCGGCGACCGTCGCCGTCGCTGTCGCCTTCGCCGCAGCCCTGCTCTCGACGCCCGCAGTCGCACGGGCCCAGGAGCGGGTTCCGCTCGGCGGTGGCTCAGGGCTGGTGGTCAACGGCGAGACGCTGTGCACACTCACCACGATCGGCACCGACAGCCGCGGCAAACTCATCGGCTTCACCTCGGCGCACTGCGGAGGCCCGGGAGCCCAGGTCGCCGCCGAGAACGCCCAGGCGGCCGGGGTACTGGGCACGATGGTGGCGGGCAATGACGCGCTCGACTACGCGGTGATCGAGTTCGACCCGCAGAAGGTGCACCCGGTCAACAACGTCAACGGGTTCCAGATCGACGGGCTGGGCCCGGACCCGGCCGTCGGCGACGTCGCCTGCAAGCTCGGCCGCACGACCGGTTACTCGTGCGGTGTCACATGGGGCCCCGGCGATGAGCCCGGCACGTTCATCAACCAGGTGTGCGGTCAGCCGGGCGACTCGGGTGCGCCGGTCACGGTCAACAACCGGCTGGTCGGCATGATCCACGGCGCCTTCTCCGAGGGACTGCCGACGTGCATCATCAAGTACATCCCGCTGCACACTCCCGCGGTGAACATGTCGTTCAACACCCAACTGGCCGACATCACGGCCAAGAACCGGCCCGGAACGGGATTCGTCCCGGTCGGCGCCGCCGGTTGACGGTGGTGCGGCGCGGCGCTAACGGGTTGATCGCCCGCAGCACGTACCGGTAATCAACCCGTTAATGAGTCATCCGGCGTTCGGCACGCCTACTTGCTGGCGCGGATCGCCTCGAACACGCTGGGATCCACCAGCGTTGACGTATCACCGAGTTCGCGGCCCTCGGCGACGTCGCGCAGCAACCGCCGCATGATCTTGCCGCTGCGGGTCTTCGGCAGTTCCGGCACGACGTGAATCTCCCTGGGCCGGGCGATCTTTCCGATCTCCTTGGCCACCTGCTCGCGTAGTTCGGCGGTCATCTCGTCGTCGTCGCGGTGTTGGGCGTGTGACTCGAGGATGACGAACGCGCAGATGCCTTGTCCGGTGGTCTCGTCGCTGGCGCCGACGACCGCGGCTTCGGCCACACCGGAGTGACCCACCAACGCCGATTCCACCTCTGTGGTCGAGATGCGGTGACCGGACACGTTCATCACGTCGTCGATGCGGCCGAGCAGCCAGATGGACCCGTCCGAGTCGACACGCGCGCCGTCTCCGGCGAAGTACCAGCCCTTCTCGGCGTACCGGGACCAGTAGGTCTCCTTGTAGCGTTCCGGGTCGCCCCAGATGCCGCGCAGCATCGCCGGCCACGGCTGGTCGAGCACCAGGTAGCCGGTGACGTGCTCGGCCTCGTCCGCGCCGGGAACCAGTTCGTTGCCCTCCTCGTCGACGATCATCGCCGAGATGCCCGGCAGCGGCTGCATCGCCGACCCGGGCTTGGCTGCGGTGACACCGGGCAGCGGAGAGATCATGATGGCGCCCGTCTCGGTCTGCCACCACGTATCGACAACCGGAGTTTTGTTGCCGCCGAATGTATCCCGATACCAGCGCCACGCCTCCGGGTTGATCGGTTCGCCGACCGAGCCGAGCAGTCGCAGGCTGGACAGGTCATGAGCGTCGGGGATCTCGCGGCCCCACTTCATGAACATCCTGATCAGCGTGGGCGCGGTGTAATAGATGGTGACGCCGTACTTTTCGATGATCTCGAAATGCCGGTGCTCATTCGGTGAGTTCGGCGTGCCCTCGTAGACCACCTGGGTGCACCCGTTCGACAGCGGGCCGTAGACGATGTATGTGTGTCCGGTGACCCAGCCGATATCCGCGGTGCACCAGTAGACATCGGTCTCCGGCTTGATGTCGAAAACGTTGTAATGGGTGTACGACGCCTGGGTCAGGAAGCCACCAGAGGTGTGCACGATGCCCTTCGGCTTGCCGGTGGTGCCCGAGGTGTACAGCAGGAACAACGGATGCTCGGAGTCGAACGCCTCCGGCGTGTGCTCGGCTGACGCCTTGTCGACGATCTCGTGCCACCACAGGTCGCGACCGTCCGTCCACGGAATGTCAATTCCCGTGCGCCGCACCACCAGTACGTGCTCCACCGACTTCTGTCCTTCACAGGCCTCGTCGGCCGAGTCCTTGAGCGGCACCGCCTGCCCGCGCCGGTACTGCCCGTCGGTGGTGATCACCAGCTTCGCCGCGGCGTCCTCGATGCGGGCCTTCAGCGCAGACGCCGAGAAGCCGGCGAACACCACCGAATGGAGCACGCCCAACCGAGCGCAAGCCAGCATCGCCACGATCGCCTCGGGCACCATCGGCATGTAGATGGCGGCGCGGTCGCCGGCCACCAGGCCGAGGTCGGTCAGCGCATTGGCGGCTTTCGAGACCGCCGCCAGCAGTTCGGAATAGGTGATCTCGAGGCTGTCGCCGGGCTCCCCCTCCCAGCGGATCGCGACCCGGTCCCCGTTGCCCGCCTCGACGTGCCGGTCCACGCAGTTGTACGCGACGTTGAGCTTGCCCCCGACGAACCACTTGGCGACCGGAGCATCCGACCAGTCCAGTACCTCGGTGAAAGGTGTTTCCCAGGTGAGCCGATTCGCTTGTTCGGCCCAGAATGCCAACCGATCCTTCTCGGCCTGCCGGTACATCTCCTCGGTGGCGTTGGCCTGCTCGGCGAACTCAGGAGGCGGGGGATAGACGGACGGACCGTGGGCATGCTGTGCGGTTGTGTCGGTCATATCTGTGAGGGTAGTCACCGGGTCGGCGGCGCACATGGGCATGTCACAGACCGCTTCGCCGGAGGTACCGAGGCGCGCGGTCGGCTAGCGTGTGCTGCCGTGACCGGTGGCTTCGCGAAAGACCCCTTGGCGCCGCTCGCCGACCTTCCCGGTGTGGCGGAGGCGGCCGACGAGGCGCGCGAAGCGCTGGGCCGAGCGCATCGGCACCGGACCAATCTGCGCGGCTGGGCGAAGAGCGCCGCCGAGGCCGCTCTGCGCGCGGCCCGAGCGTCCTCGGTGCTGGACGGCGGCGCGCTGCAACTGTCCGATGACGGCATGGCGGATCCGGTGTTGGCCGGCGCGCTGCGAGTGTCGGAGGCCGTGGAAGGCGGGGCAACGGCGTTGGTCGGTGTGTGGCAGCGGGCCCCCCTGCAGGCGATCGCCAGATTGCATGCGTTGGCGGCCGCGGACATCGCCGACGACGACCGGCTGGGCCGACCGCGCACGGACGCCGACATCGGCACCCGGCTGACCCTGTTGGCCGACATCGTCACCGGAGGTACTTGGGTGTCGGCACCCGTGTTGGCCGCCGTAGTGCACGGCGAACTTCTGACGCTCGCACCGTTCGGTGTCGCTGACGGTGTGGTGGCCCGCGCGGCGTCGCGGTTGGTGACGATCACCACCGGACTCGATCCGCACGGCCTCGGCGTCCCGGAGGTGTATTGGATGCGCCAGTCGGGCGATTACGCCGCTGCGGCGCGGGGCTTTTCGTCGGGAACACCCGACGGCCTCACCGCGTGGATCCTGCTGAGCTGCCGAGCCCTGCACGCCGGCGCCCGTGAGGCGCTGTCGATCGCGCAAGCGGCGTCGTCCTGAGCCGTCGCTGCAACACCGACCATTCCGCGGGTCAGCAACGCGAAGCGGGCGACGTTCCGAACGTCGGTTCGGCGCGTCGCCCGCTAGCACGGACACCGGTTACCAAGCGTGCTCTCATGGGTTGCGTGGGTGGCCTCGGCGTCTTGTCGATGCGCTTCGACTTCGACCCCACCCAAAGGGTCACTCTGGTCGTCCGCTCTTCGCAAATACGCAGGCCCGCAACACTTTTGCCTATTCCGCGGCATGTGCTCCGCGTGGGTGCCGGGATCCGTGCTGGGGAGCCTGAAGTGGGAGATCCGAGCCTTCTCTTCTGGCTCGGTCTTGGCCTCTCCAAGCTTCCGTGATTCCTTTGTACCCCGTGACGGCGGTCACATCAAGGGTCAAAATCGGCGGTAGTCCGGATCGTTACGCGCGCGTTGGCTAATTCGCGAAACCTCAGCTAGAAAGCGAAGCGCCGCAACAGTGAATAGGTCAGCGCGCCGGCCGCCAACGCGCTCACGCCGACCGCGGCAGTGGTTGCCATGGCAGCGCCGGATGGTGCCGGGATCCGGTCCCGCAGCGACACCGGGTTGGAGAAGTTCAGCACGGGCCAACCCCGCGCGGCTGCCTCTTTGCGCAACGCGCGGTCTGGGTTAACCACGCTCGGGTGGCCGACGACCTCGAGCATCGGCAGATCGGTGGTCGAGTCGGAATAGGCGTAGCAGTGCTCGAGCGCGTATCCCTCACGCGCCGCCAGCTCCCGGATCGCCGCCACCTTGCCCTCGCCATAGCAGTAGAAGGCGATCTCCCCGGTGTACTTGCCGTCCTCGACGACCATCCGGGTGGCCATCGCGTGGGTGGCGCCCAACGCCCTGGCGATCGGCGCGACAATCTCTTCGCCGGAAGCCGAAACCATCACTACATCGCGGCCACACAGTTTGTGGTCGGCGATCAACTCGGCCGCTTCGGCGAACACCAACGGGTTGACGATGTCGTGCAGTGTCTCGCCGACGATCGCCTTCACCTGCTCGACGTCCCAGCCCGCGCACATGTTGGTGACATACGCGCGCATGCGATCCATCTGGTCATGGTCGGCGCCGGACATGAGGAAGAGGAATTGGGCGTAGGTCGACTTCAAAACGGCCCGCCGATTCATTAGCCCTTGCTCGAAGAAGGGTTTGCTGAAAGCCAGTGTGCTGGATTTCGCGATCACCGTTTTGTCGAGATCGAAGAAGGCGGCGGTGCGGACTGGACTGTCCGTCGGGACGCTCGTTTGCCGAGTGTTCGAACCCCCGGTCGCCGGCTCGGATGCGGTCACAGCGCCAGCATAGGGGCCGCCGCGTGACAATCAGGGGGAGAGTGTACAAAGTGGCAGGTTATGACACCTGTCGGTGACCGGACAGTTCCGTGAATCGGGGTGTTTCCCGACGCAACCAGCACTTGCGTCGCCGACGACTGGCGTGTGTATAGTGAGCGTTACCCGGCTTTGTCGGGTGTGGATCAGCCCGACCCCCCGGGGCTGATACACGACGACCTCCGCCTCCTCCCCCCCTGGCGGGGGTCGTCCCTTTTTCGGCACCTATTCGTATTCCGGATACGTGTTGCCATTCCAAAGAGTTGCGGAACGCTGTTTTCGGCCGGCCGGTACCGGCGTTATCCCCATGATCGAGTTCATCCACAGATCGCGCAGCGACGGTAGCTCCACCCCGACCATCGGGCGCACGCTCGACCCATGGCTTCGTTGAGTGGATATCTCGCGTTGGTCGCCGATCCCGCGCTGCGCGACGACGTCGACCGGGTGTGCGCGGCGGCGGGCGTGCGCGTGGTCCACGCCCCGGAGCCGTCCAGCCGCAAGGTCTGGACCGAAGCGGCCGCAGTCGTGCTCGATGCGACGGGCGCCCAGCGATGTGCGGCACGCGCGCTGCCGCGCCGCGCCCGCGTCGTCCTGGTGGGCCGCGCCGAACCCCGCGCCGCCGACTGGCAGGCCGCGATCGCCGTCGGCGCCCAACGGGTGCTGACCCTGCCCGCCCAGGACGGCGAGTTGATGGCCGAGTTGGCCGAGGCCGCCGAACGCGTGCAGGACGTCGGCGGCCGCGGCGCGGTAGCGGCGGTCATCGCCGGCCGGGGCGGCGCCGGTGCATCGGTCTTCGCGACCGCGTTGGCGCGTGTCGCCCAAGATGCGCTCCTGCTCGACGCCGATCCGTGGAGCGGCGGCATCGATCTCGTGGTCGGCGGCGAAGCCGAGACCGGACTGCGCTGGCCCGATCTGGAGCTGCGGGGCGGTCGGCTCAGCTACGCGGCATTGCGCGACGCGCTGCCCCGCGTGCAGGGCGTGAGCGTGTTGTCGGGCAGCCGAGATGGTGGCGACGTCGACGCCGTACCGCTGGGAGCGGTGATCGACGCGGGCAGCCGCGGCGGCGCCACCGTGGTGTGTGATGTGCCGAGGCGATCGACCGCGGCGGCCGAAACCGCTCTGGCGGCAGCGGATCTCGTCGTCGTGGTGACGTCGGCCGACGTGCGGTCGTGTGCGGCCGCAGGCGTGGTGGGACGGTGGGTGTCGACGGTCAACCCGAACGCGGGCGTGGTGGTGCGCGGTCCGTCGCCGGGGGGATTGCGGTCGGGAGAGGTCGCCGGAATCATCGGGCTTCCACTACTGGCGTCGATGCGTCCCCAACCCGGTTTGGCCGCCACCCTCGAGCGCGGCGGGCTGACGATTCAGCGACGGTCACCGCTGGCCTGCGCAGCCCGGAAGGTCCTCGCAGTACTCCAGCAGCATCCGGCGGTCAATGCCGCATGAGTGACTCGTTGATCGACCGGGTACGCGAGCGGCTCGCCGCCGAGTCGGCACCGTTGCGGCCGACGGTGGTGGCCGCGGCGATCCGCGCGGAGTCCGGCGGGTTGCTCGGCGACAGTGAGGTACTCAGCGGGTTGCGCCTGCTGGAGACCGAGTTGACCGGCGCAGGTGTGCTCGACCCGCTGCTGTGCGCCGAGGACACCACGGACGTGCTCGTCACCGCACCGGACGCGGTGTGGGTCGACGACGGTAACGGGTTGCGCCGCAGCCCGATCCGCTTTCCCGATGAGGACTCCGTGCGCAGGCTTGCGCAGCGGCTCGCGCTGACCGCCGGACGGCGCCTCGACGAGGCCCAGCCATGGGTCGACGGCCAGTTGACCGGCCTGGGGACCGGCCAGTTCACGGTCCGTCTGCACGCGATCCTGCCACCGATAGCGCCCGCAGGAACGTGCCTGTCCCTGCGGGTGTTGCGGCCCGCCACCCAGGATCTGGCATCGCTGACCGCCGCCGGCGCCATCGAGCCGGCCGCCGCCTCCCTGCTCGACGACATCGTCCGAGCGCGGTTGGCGTTCCTGATCTCCGGCGGCACAGGCGCGGGCAAAACGACCTTGCTGGCCGCTGTCCTGGGCGCGGTTGCCAGGACCGAACGCATCGTCTGTGTCGAGGACGCACCGGAACTCGCGCCGGCACATCCGCATCTGGTGAAGCTCGTCGCGCGCTGTGCCAACGTCGAGGGCGCAGGCGAGGTGACCGTGCGGGATCTGGTCAGGCAGGCGCTGCGGATGCGGCCCGACCGCATCATCGTCGGCGAGGTACGCGGCGCCGAGGTGGTCGATCTGCTCGCCGCGCTCAACACCGGTCACGACGGCGGTGCCGGTACCGTCCACGCGAACAGTCCGGGCGAGGTGCCCGCTCGTCTCGAGGCGCTGGCCGCGCTCGGCGGTCTCGACCGGGCCGCGCTGCACAGCCAGCTTGCAGCCGCGGTGCAGGTGGTGATCCACGTCGACCGTGACCGAGCGGGCAAGCGCAGGCTCAGTGAGGTCGCGCTCTTGACGGCTGGGACAGACGGCCAGGTCCGGGTGTCGACGGCGTGGCATTTCGAGCGCGGCTTCGGTTGCGGCGCTGGACCTTTGCGTGACCTTCTTCGGCAGCGTGGTGCGCTGTGAGCGGCGCAGCGGTGGCCCTGGCACTGGCGCTTCTGGTCGCACCCGACCCCCGGCGACGCTCGATCCGTGTGCGTGGCGGAGGCAACCGTCGGCCGAAGCGGATCCCGGTCGCACCATGGTTGGTGATCGGCCTGCTCGCTTTGATTGTCGTTGCCCCGTTCGGGGTTGTCGTCGCGGCAGCGATCGCCGCCCTGACCGGTGAGGCCCGCAGGCGGCGCCGGCGCAGGCAGCGACAACGCACGGCGGAAGCGGCTGCACTGGAGGGTGCGCTGGACGTCCTGGTCGGCGAGTTGAGAATCGGTGCGCATCCGGTAGCCGCATTCGACGCGGCCGCAGCGGAAGTCGACGGCGTCGTCGCGCTGTCGCTGCGGACAGTGGCGGCGAGGGCGCGGATGGGCGCCGACGTCGCAGCCGGCCTACGAAGCGTCGCGGGGCTATCAGCGCTGGGCGCACACTGGCAGCGGCTCGCGGTCTGTCGGCAGCTGGCTCAGTCGCACGGCCTCGCGATCGCGGCACTGATGCACACCGCTCACCGTGACATCGTTGCAAGGGAACGGTTCTCGGCTCAAGTGAACGCTGGAATGGCCGGGGCTCGCACCACCGCCACGGTGCTCGCCGCGCTGCCACTGCTCGGGGTGGGGCTGGGCGAGCTGATCGGTGCCCAACCGCTGCGCTTTCTGTTCGCGGGTGGCCAGTGGCTGCTGGTCGTGGGTGTGACGCTGACCTGCCTGGGCCTCGCCTGGTCGGACCGGATCACCGGTGGGGTGGTCAAATGATGCTTGCGGCACTGCTTCTCGCAGGTGCGCTGCTTGTCGGCGGTGTTGACGGCCGGGTGCGGTTGCGGGGCACTGCGATCGCGTCGCCGGCGATGCCCGACGCGGGCCGGTCGGGCGATCCGCTGGCGTTCGCTTCGGCGCTCGACGTGCTGGGCGCGTGCCTGCATTCGGGAATGGCCGTGTCGAGCGCCGCGGCCGCTACGGCACCGTCGGCACCACCGCATTTGGCGCGGTTGTTGCTCCGCGCAGCAGACCTGCTTGCCCTGGGCGCCGACCCGTCGACAGCGTGGGCGACCCCGGCGGACGCAGACCGCCACGCCGACGCGCTGTTGCGGCTGGCGCGGCGGTCGGCGTCCTCGGGTACGGCGCTGGCGCAGGGCGTCACCGAGTTGGCGAGCCGATCCCGTGACGACGCGGCGGACGCGGCCCGCGCCGCTGCCGAGCGGGCGTCGGTCTTGATCGCCGGCCCGCTGGGCGTGTGTTACCTGCCCGCGTTCCTGTGCCTGGGCATCGTGCCCGTGGTCGCCGGCCTGGCCGGCGACGTGCTGCAGTCAGGAATCTGGTGAACGGCATCGAATGGGGAGGGAAAATGAAGGTGCGCAACCGACTACGTGCATTGCACGCAAGACTGGCATTGCTGATGGTGGAGGACGACGGCATGTCGACCGTCGAGTACGCGATCGGGACGATCGCCGCCGCCGCGTTCGGCGCGATCCTGTACACGGTGGTCACCGGCGACTCGATCGTCAGCGCCTTGACCAACATCATCAGCCGCGCGCTCAACACCAACGTCTAGCCGGTGAGCGTGGCGCCGCCACGGTCGAGGCGGCATTCGCGGTGGCCGCACTGGTTGCGGTGCTCATCCTGTGTACGGCTGGACTCGCGGCGGTGTCAACGCACATCCGCTGTGTGGACGCCGCCCGCGAGGCGGCACGGCTCACGGCCCGGGGTGATGACGGTGGTGATGTGGCACGCAATCTCGCGCCCGAAGGCGCCGCCGTGCTCATCCGCCGCGACGGCGACTTCGTCGTCGCCACCGTCACCGCGCGGTCCGCGATGCTGCCGGGGCTCACCGTCGAAGCGAAAGCAGTGGCGGCCGTGGAACCGGCTTTACGCTGACGATGGTTCGGCCACCCTGGTCGCGGTGGCGATGATCGCCGTGCTGCTGATGATCACCGTCGGCGCGGCATACCTCGGCGTGGCGGTGACAGCGCGGCACCGCGCTCAGGCCGCCGCCGATCTGGGCGCGTTGGCTGCCGCCCATCGGGTCGCCGCGGGTGCCGATGCGGCGTGTACGTGGGCCGTCGCGGTCGCCACCGCAATGCGAGCCGACATGACCCAATGTGAGGTCGTCGATCTGGATGTGGTTGTCGCCGTCGATGTTTCGGTCAGACTGGGCCGATTCGGACTGGTTCCTGCGCGGGCGGTCGCCCGGGCAGGACCAGGGGATCCGGCGGGCTAGGGCTCGCCTGCGTGCCGACCCGTCTGCGCGACTTCCGTGGCGTCGGGTTGACGCAGCGTCGCCAGCGCCGCATACACGTCGTCGTCGAGTTCGACCCGATTCACGGTCACATGCACCGGCGTCCATTCACTGCCGCCGACCCCGGTCATCCGCAGCACACCGGTGGCGACGCCGGCGGTGAATTCGGTTGCCATCCGCTCCATCTCGGCGCGATCGGCAGGGTGCACCGCGTGCTCGCCCGCCAGGCTGATCCGCCAGTCGAAAAACGGTGCGGGCTCGTCGAGCCACTTCAGCAGGGTCCAGTTCGTCGGGTCCACCAACGCGCGGTGCACCCCGGGTTGGGCCAGCCCGTTGAGGATTCGCTGCGCCAGATGGTCCTGCTGCGGCGCCGATTCTTCGTGCTCGCTACGCCAGTTCATCGCCCGGCACAGCAGCCGATCCGGGCCGTCGTCGCGGGGTTCGGAGACCGTGCGGATGACGAAGCCGACCGTGATCGGCTCACCGCGGTAGTCGGTGACGTCCCACGCGCTGCAGAACGTCGTGCCCGGCTCGCGTTGGATCGCCATCGTGAGCACCTTGGCCTCGCTCGGGTTGAGCTCACGCATCGGCAGATCGTCGGCGAAGGTGCGGTTCTGCGTTGGCTCCTTCCGTGTATCCCAGCCGCTGTTGAACAGCGATTCCTCGGTGGTGGTGGCGGTCCCGGTATCGAGATCCCACAACAGCGGTCCAGGCACGGGCCGCTGCGGCGGTTCCATGTCCGGCGGCCCGATCCAGATGTGCACGCCGTGGATGCGGCCGTCGGTCATCTGCACCACCTCCGTGCGGATGACGCGGTCGTTCTTGGGCGTGATGCTGCTCAGGCCCTGTCGCGCCCGCACCGTTTCCCCGATAGCGGTCTGCACGGCCATCAGGTGGGGATTACGCCGCAGGAACGCACCCACCGGAATTAAATTCTGGGTTCGACGGCCCTGCGCGACCACGACGGGCTCGCTGCCCAGCGTCTCCACGAGCAGCCAGTCGTGGGTCATGGTGACACTTTACCGGCGGGCGTGTGGGGCCCTCCCGGCTTGGAAGGATGCGGAATTCGTTGCGATTCGGCGGCGTCGCGACTTCCGGGGCGTCTCGTTGCCCCCGTCGGGAGTTGCAACCGCCTCATCAACGAGGTAGTTTTCGTCTGCGCCCGGGTTCCGGGATTGGGAACGGATCGCGTCGTTCGGCCGTTCCCCGCAAGGTTCGCGCTCGGTGGCCATTTCCCGGCCCCAGACCGCGGACACCGTGGGGGGCGATCGTCGAGGGGTCGATCGCCCTTCGCACGGTCCGTCACGGCGAGCCGCCGGAAATCTCACGGAGTACGAGGCGCAGCACCCGCACCGCACCATCCTTGTCCAGCGGGTCGTTTCCGTTGCCGCACTTGGGCGACTGCACGCAGGACGGGCATCCCGCAGGACATTCGCACGCCTCGATCGCATCGGCCGTCGCCGCCCACCAGGTGGCAAGCCTGCGGAATCCGCGGTCGGCGAAGCCCGCGCCGCCGGGGTAGCCGTCGTAAACGAAGATCGTCGGCAATCCTCCCACCGGCCCGATCGCCGTCGACACTCCGCCGATGTCGCCACGGTCGCAACTGGCGACCAGCGGCAGAAGCCCGATAGCCGCGTGTTCTGCGGCGTGAAGCGCGCCGGGCACTCGAAGTAGATCGAGGCCGTTGTGCTGCAACACCTCTGGAGTGATCGTGCACATCACCGCGATGGTGTCCAGCGTGCGGGTGGGCATCTCGAGTTCGA
This sequence comes from Mycolicibacterium celeriflavum, assembly GCF_010731795.1. Lineage (NCBI taxonomy): Bacteria > Bacillati > Actinomycetota > Actinomycetes > Mycobacteriales > Mycobacteriaceae > Mycobacterium > Mycolicibacterium celeriflavum. The sequence goes on from NZ_AP022591.1 coordinate 3,793,013, forward strand.
CGAAGTCGATCACCTCGCCCGTCAATCGACGGCGCAGATAGCCGATCACCGTATTGGTCACCGAGACCGGCACGAGCCCAACAGTCACCGGACCGAACGTCTTTCGCTCTCCCTCGCCGGTGACCGAGATGTCGGCCACTTCTCGGGCGGACGTGGTGTAGCCCGGGTCGTCCGCGTGCACGAACGCCACGCCGTCTTCGAAGTCGAGGGAGTCGACGACGTAGCTCTCGCCCTGGTGCAGATACACGGCGCCCGGGTGCACCGAGGCGGGCGCCTGCCCCGCACCCGTGCTGCCCAGCATGCGGCCGGTACCGGCCTCCAGGATCGCGATCTGTCCGCCCGATCCGCCGCGGATGTCCACGGCCGGATGCGGATCCATGCCGGGGGTGGGGAAGTAGCCGTTCGCCCGGCGGCGCAGGAGTCCGTCGTCGACGAGTGCTCCGGCGACCGCCTCGGCATTCCACATCCGCACCTCGGCATCCGTCAGCGCAAGTTCGGTGGCCGCGCACAGCAGTTGCGGCCCAAGCACGTAGGGGTTCGTCGGATCGATGACGACGCGTTCGATCGGCTTGTCCAGCAGGGCGGCCGGGTGGTGCACCAGGTAGGTGTCCAGCGGGTCGTCGCGGGCGATCAACACGATCAGCGCGCCCTGCCCGCGGCGGCCCGACCGGCCGGCCTGCTGCCAGAACGACGTCACAGTGCCCGGGAACCCGGCGAGTACCACGGCGTCCAGACCCGCGATGTCCACACCCAACTCCAGGGCGTTCGTCGTCGCCAATCCCCGCAGTTCCCCATCGGCCAGAGCGCGTTCGAGCGCGCGACGGTCTTCGGCGAGATAACCGGCGCGATAGGACGCCACCCGGTCGGCGAGATCCGGCGCGCGCTCCTGCAGCCGGGCTCTCGCGCCGAGTGCCGTCAGTTCGGCGCCGCGGCGCGACCGCACGAACGTGAGCATCCGGGCGCCTTCGGCGATCAGGTCGGCCATCACGCCGGCGGCCTCAGCGCCGGCCGAACGCCTTACCGGAGCCCCGTTTTCACCCACCGCATCCTCGAGCAGCGGCGGCTCCCACAGTGCAACGGTGCGCGCACCCTGCGGCGACCCGTCCTCGGTCACTTCGACGACAGTCTGGCCGATCAGTTCGGAGGCCGTTTGCGCAGGCGCGGCGGTCGTCGCGCTGGCGAAAATCACCGTCGGCATACTGCCGGTGGCCGAGTATCTCGCGCACAACCGCAGCAGGCGTCGCAGCACCATCGCCACGTTCGAGCCGAAAATACCTCGGTAGTAATGGCATTCGTCGACGACGAGGTAGCGCAGGTGACGTAGGAACACCGCCCAGCGGGCATGGTTGCGCAGCAGCGACAGGTGAATCATGTCGGGGTTGGAGAACAGCCAGCGCGACCGTTCGCGCGCGAAGCGCCGCACGTCACCAGGGCTGTCGCCGTCGTAGGCGCACGGGGCGACGTCGGGCAGCGGCACAGCCTCGGTGAGCGCCACCGCGGTTCGGAGTTGGTCGTGGCCGAGCGCCTTCGTCGGCGACAGGTACAGCACCCGGGCCCGCGGATCTGCTTTCAAGTCCGTCAATATGGGGAGTTGGTAGGCCAGCGACTTACCCGATGCCGTGCCGGTGCACAGCACCACGTGGCGGCCGGCGTGGGCGAGCTCCGCCGCGGCGAGCTGATGTGACCACGGGGACTCGATGCCCCGATCAACGAACGCCCGCACCACATCTGAGTCGGCCCACCGCGGCCACCCCTGCGGACGGCCCTGGCGCGGCGGAAGATCCGCCACGTGACGCAGCGGATTCTGCCCGCCCCGCCCGGTGCCTTCGACCGCGCAAGCAAGCAGCTCGCGGCCGAAATCAACCATCGATCGCCCTCCTGAGAACCGCTATTTGATGAATTGTTCCCCACTTGCCAGCGCCGAGACTGTACGCAGCAGCAACGAACGTGATTGACTTAGCGCGGTCGCAGCTTCTGTGTTCGTGTATCAGCACTCGCAGGATCGACGTTGCGATCGCGGTTCCTGCGAGGGTTGTAGGTCGGGTCGAGTTCCGAGCTTCCACGAAGGAGAGCGGTCGGAACGGGCCCGGTGTACCGAAACACGGTGGACCGCACCCGGTGAATAAGAGAAGGAAACAACAGGAAATGCCACAGGGAACTGTGAAGTGGTTCAACGCGGAGAAGGGCTTCGGCTTCATCGCCCCGGAGGACGGCTCCGCCGACGTTTTTGTCCACTACACGGAAATTCAGGGCAGCGGCTTCCGCACCCTGGAAGAGAACCAGAAGGTTGAGTTCGAGGTTGGCCAGAGCCCCAAGGGGCCGCAGGCCACGGGTGTTCGGGCCGTCTAGCGCGACCAACACGATCTGAGGGCAACACCCCGCGAGCATCCGAGACCGGTTGCCGCGGGGTGTTCGCCATTCCGGCGCGCTACGGCCCGGCCGACACGGTAGATGTCGGCGGCTGCCTTACTGTCGATTCGTGAGCCAGCTGTCGTTCTTCTCGGCGGAGTCGGTGCCCCCCGCGGTCACCGACCTCACCGGGCTGCTCGCCGCGCCCGGCCAGGTGGTGCTGGTCGGTTCGGGCGCACAGCAGGCTGCGCGCCTGTCGGTCGTCGTCGATCAGATGTGGCGCGCCGAGGCCATCGCAGAGATGATCGTCGAGGCGGGCCTGCAGCCGGAGGTCGCGCGCACCGACGAGAACAATCCACTGGTGCGCACCACGGTCGACTCGCGGCTGGTCGCCATCGCCGCTGATTGGACCCGTGGAGCCGTCAAGACGGTGCCGCCGCAGTGGCTGCCCGGACCGCGGGAACTTCGGGCCTGGACGTTGGCGGCGGGAACGCCGGAGGCGGACCGGTATCTGCTCGGACTGGACCCGCATGCGCCGGACACGCATGCGCCGCTCGCGTCGGCGATGATGCGGGTGGGGATCGCACCGACGTTGATCGGCACTCGAGGCTCGCGTCCGGCGCTGCGGATCAGCGGTCGCCGACGGCTGTCGCGCCTGGTAGAGAACGTGGGGGAACCGCCGGGCAACGTGGAGGCGTTCCACCAATGGCCGCGTATTTGACGGCCGTACAGAGGGGGGCCAGTTTGCGTCGGCTCGCGCGGGGTGCGAAATTGTCAGTTGCCGACGGGGTCGACGAGCCGCCGAGTGCGGAACCCGGCGCCGTGGGCGACTGAAGAAGTGGAGCGTAAGTAAAGGTGGCAGACGGTGACCGCGGCGGCAGTCGCAACGGTGGCGTCCGGCGGCTCGTCATTGTTGAGTCGCCTACCAAGGCGCGCAAAATAGCTGGTTACCTGGGCTCCAACTACATCGTCGAGTCCTCCCGCGGGCACATCCGCGACCTGCCGCGCAACGCCGCCGACGTGCCCGCGAAGTACAAATCGGAGCCGTGGGCCCGGCTCGGGGTGGACGTCGACCACAACTTCGAGCCGCTCTACATCATCAGCCCCGAAAAGAAGAGCACGGTCGCGGAGCTCAAAGACCTGCTCAAGAACGTCGACGAGCTCTATCTGGCGACGGACGGCGACCGCGAGGGCGAGGCGATCGCCTGGCATCTGCTCGAGACGCTCAAGCCACGCATCCCGGTCAAGCGGATGGTGTTCCACGAGATCACCGAGCCGGCCATCCGGGCCGCCGCCGAAGACCCCCGCGACCTGGACAACGACCTGGTCGACGCGCAGGAGACCCGCCGCATCCTGGACCGGCTGTACGGCTACGAGGTCAGCCCGGTGCTGTGGAAGAAGGTCGCGCCGAAGTTGTCCGCCGGCCGGGTGCAGTCGGTGGCGACGCGGATCATCGTCCAGCGTGAACGCGAACGGATGGCGTTCCGCAGCGCCGGCTACTGGGACGTCACCGCCGAACTCGACGCCAGCGTGTCCGACCCGCAGGCGTCCCCGCCCACCTTCACCGCGAAACTGAACTCCGTCGACGGCCGGCGAGTGGCCACCGGCCGGGACTTCGACTCGCTGGGCCAGCTCCGCAAGCCCGACGAGGTGCTGGTGCTCGACGAGGCCGCCGCGAGTGGGCTGGCCACCGGCCTGCGCGGCGCCCAGCTCACAGTGAGCTCGGTCGAGCAGAAGCCCTACACGCGCAGGCCGTACGCCCCGTTCATGACGTCGACCCTGCAGCAGGAGGCGGGCCGCAAGCTGCGGTTTTCCTCGGAGCGCACGATGAGCATCGCGCAGCGGCTCTACGAGAACGGTTACATCACTTATATGCGCACCGACTCGACCACGCTGTCGGGCAGCGCGGTGGAAGCGGCGCGCAACCAGGCCCGGCAGCTCTACGGCGAGGAATACCTGCACCCGACCCCGCGGCAGTACACCCGCAAGGTGAAGAACGCGCAGGAGGCGCACGAGGCCATCCGGCCCGCCGGCGACGTGTTCTCCACCCCCGGCCAGCTGCACGGCCAGCTCGACACCGACGAGTTCCGGCTCTACGAGCTGATCTGGCAGCGCACGGTGGCCTCGCAGATGGCCGATGCGCGCGGCACCACGCTCTCCCTGCGGATTTCCGGAGCCGCCCGCGACGGTCAACAGGTCGTGTTCAACGCCAGCGGCCGCACGATCACGTTCCCCGGGTTCCTGAAGGCCTACGTCGAGAGCATCGACGAGCAGGCTGGCGGCGAGGCCGACGACGCCGAGAGCCGGCTGCCTTCGTTGCAGCAGGGCCAGCGCGTCGACGCCAAGGACCTCACGGCCGACGGGCACAACACGACGCCGCCTGCCCGCTACACCGAGGCCTCGCTGATCAAGGCGCTCGAGGACCTCGGCATCGGCCGGCCGTCAACGTACTCGTCGATCATCAAGACGATCCAGGACCGCGGTTACGTGGTGAAGCGGGGCAGCGCCCTGGTGCCGTCGTGGGTCGCGTTCGCCGTCATCGGACTGCTCGAGCAGCACTTCAGCCGTCTCGTGGACTACGGGTTCACCGCGGCGATGGAAGACGAGCTCGACGAGATCGCCGCCGGTCACGAACGACGGACCAACTGGCTGTCCAACTTCTATTTCGGCGGTGATCACGGGGTCGAGGACTCGATCGCCCGGTCGGGCGGGCTCAAGAAGCTCGTCGGGGTGAACCTCGAGGAGATCGACGCTCGAGAAGTCAACTCCATCAGGCTCTTCGACGACGAGCAGGGCCGTCCGATCTATGTGCGGGTCGGCAAGAACGGCGCATACCTGGAGCGGATGGTCACCGGCGACGACGGTGAGCTGACGCCGCAGCGCGCCAACCTCAAGGACGCGCTCACCCCGGACGAGCTCACGTTGGAGCTGGCCGAAAAGCTCTTCGCCACACCGCAAGAGGGGCGGTCGTTGGGCGTCGACCCGCAAACCGGCCACGAGATCGTCGCCAAGGACGGTCGTTACGGTCCGTATGTCACCGAGGTGCTGCCCGAACCGCCGGATGACGGCGAGGACGGCGCTCCGGCGAAGAAGAGCAAGAAGCCGACGGGCCCCAAACCGCGCACCGGGTCGCTGCTGCGTTCGATGGACTTGGAGACGGTCACGCTCGAGGATGCGCTTCGGCTGTTGTCGTTACCGCGCGTCGTGGGCGTCGACCCGAACACCGGTGAGGAGATCACCGCGCAGAACGGGCGCTACGGTCCTTACCTCAAGCGCGGCACCGACTCTCGGTCACTGGCCACCGAAGAGCAGATGTTCGACATCACGCTCGAGGAAGCGCTGAAGATCTACTCGGAGCCGAAACGCCGTGGCGGGCAACGCGCGTCGGCTCCGCCGCTGCGTGAGCTGGGTAACGACCCGGCGACCGGCCAGCCGATGGTCATCAAGGACGGCCGGTTCGGCCCGTATGTCACCGACGGCGAGACCAACGCCAGCCTGCGCAAGGGCGACGACGTGCTGTCGATCACCGACGAACGCGCCGCGGAACTGCTGGCAGACCGGCGGGCGCGGGGACCGGTGAAGCGGACCAAGAAGGCCGGAGCCAAGAAGTCGCCGGCGAAGAAGAAGGCACCCGCGAAGAAAGCGGCCAAGAAGAGCTGACGCGGCTTTGCGTCACGTCGAACTGACGTGCATGTCGGGCCTCACCCACGCGTTGACGAGCGGCACGCCTTCCCACGCCCCGCCACGGGCGATCGCGATGACGGCGTGGGGACGGTCGAAGGTGATCTCGACGCGTCGGACGGTGCGCTCGACGAACGCCGGGCGGCCCAGGGCCACACCGAATGCGGTGACGGCGGCAGCACTGAACCCGTGTTCGTCGTAGGCCGCCGTGGCGGCCTGGGTGCACTCGGTCGGGCCGCCGAGTTCGGGCGCAACATCGGCCAGCGACTTGGCGATCTCGGTCACGCCGGGGGCGCCGGTCAGCTTGCTGAGCGCATCGGCACGCCAGCGCGGCAGGCGGCTGCGCCACAGATTGTCGAAGTCGTTGGGCGCATCCCATTCGAGGAACGTCTCGGTCGTTTCCCGTACGGTCCAGGCGTGCCCGTCGATCAGTTCCCCGCCGGGGTGCTCGCCGTGCCGCAGCTCCCCGCCGTCTAGCCGGGCGACGACCTCATCGACGGCGCGCCAAACATCGTGCGACGGAACCTCTTGTGCAGCAATGATGCTCAGGACATCGACGCCATCCTCGCTGAGCGGCTTGGCGACGGCGACCGGTCCCGCAGCGCGGGTGTCGACGAGGGCCTGCAGTTCGCCGACGAGGACCAGTAGGCCGTCGCGCTTGGCGAGTTCGGTTGTCCAGCGCGGCTGAAGGACAAGCGCGGTGGCGAGAACGAGTAGCGTCGCGGGACTGATCTGCAACGGGAACCGCTCGATGAGGCCGCGGGTGTGCTCGGCCGCCCACCGGTCAAGGCCGGCCTGGTCGGGCAGCTCGTCGGGTGCGGTTGCCAGCCCGGCCGGGACCGGGACGCGCGACCATGCGCCGAGCGCGACGCCGACGGTGGGGTGCGGAGCGGCGAGGAGTTCGGCGGCCAACGCAGCGGCGTCGTCGCAGGGCACACCGAGCACATCGGCGAGCTGGGCCCGATGAGCGCTGGACGCCACCGGGGCAAGGTTCGCCAGCAGTAGCCACAACCCCGCGTAAGAAGCGACCGGTGCTTCCGCCATGCCTAGGGCCGCGCGAGCCAGATCGGCATACCGCGTGATCAGACCTGCGCTGCCCGGCGAGACGGTGGCCTCCGGTTCCGAGGAATCGTCGGCACCGGATCCGCCGGTCACAACGCGTCGCTCGAGACTTCGTCGTTCTTGCCGGCCGCATCGGGGTTGACCAGGTTCACCGGCCTGGCCAACTGCGTCGGGGCGGTGCGTCCGCGCAATTCGACGATCTCACCGACGTCCCAGCAGAGCGCTTCGGCGTCGAGCGCCCCGCTGACGGCGATGGCCGAGGCCAGCACGTGACCCTCCTCCAGTTTCGCCAGTTCGGTGAGTCGCGCCGCCTCGTTGACAGGATCACCGATCACCGTGTACTCGAAGCGCGCCTGGGCGCCGATGTGCCCCGCGATCGCCCGGCCTGCGGACACCCCGATGCCGAACTCGGTCTGGCCCAGCACCTCGATCAGCTCGTCGTGCAGTTCACGGGAGGCGGCGAGCGCGGCCCCGCAGGCGTCGGGGTGCTCGATCGGTGCGCCGAAGATGGCGAGCGCCGCGTCGCCCTGGAACTTGTTGACGAAGCCGCCGTGCCGGTTGACAGTGTCGACCACGACCCGGAAGAAGTCGTTGAGCAGGCTGACTACCTCGGAGGCGGGGATTGTCGCCGCCAGCTGCGTCGAGCCGACCAGGTCGACGAACAGCACCGCGACGTCGCGCTCCTGACCACCCAGCTCGGTCCCGCGTTCGAGCGCGCGGCGGGCCACGTCCTCGCCGACGTAACGGCCGAACAGGTCGCGCAGCCGCTGCCGTTCGGCCAGGTCGCGGACCATGTCGTTGAAGCCTGCCTGCAGCAGCCCCAGCTCGCTGGCGTCATAGATCTGCATGTGGGCGTTGTAGTTGCCCCGCTGCACCTCGCCGAGTGCCCAGCGCAGCTGGCGCAGCGGGTCGGCGATCGACATGGCCACCAGGACGGTGCCGGCCAACCCGACCACCAGCGCGGCGATCGCGAGGATCAGGATCGGCGTGGTGAGGCGGTGGGCGGGCGCGGTGAGGATCTCGAACTTGCTGGCCACCAGCGCCAGCACGATCGCGATGATCGGCACGGCGGTGGACAGCACCCACGTCATCACCTGGCGTGCGATCACTCCCGGCGCGCGGAAGTTCTCCGGTACCCCACCCCGCAGGGCGGCCACGGCGACGGGCCGCAACACCCGCTCGGACTGCAGGTAACCGATGATCGCCGTCGCGGTGGCGCCCAGTCCGGTGGCGACAGCGACGACCGGCGCCGACTTGCTGGCCACCGGCCAGCTCGCGACGATGAACACCACCGAGCCGAGGAACCAGTTCACGACGTTGATCACCGACCGGTAAAACGGCATCTTCAGCGCCCGGGTGCGGGCCACTTCGGTGTCGGCGGGGTCGCCGCGGTCGCCGAGCAGCATGTCGCGGCGCTGCCAGCGCATCACCGGGATGAGCAGCCGCAGGCTCCAGTACGCGGCAACGGTGAACGAGACGAACAGGAAGCCGAGGAACACCGCCAGGTTGAAGGCGGGCAGATCCTGCAGTTGGATGCGGTCCTCGGGCGGCAGGCCGAACCTCAGGAAGCTCAGGACCAGCAGGGCGCCGATGATGTCGGCCTGCACCATGCCCAAGGTGAACACCGGCCACGGAGTGCGCGCGGCCCAGCGGACGAATGCGCTGATTCGCCCGATCGGTCTCGCGTCCATGGCCACGCGTCAACCGTATCGGGCCTCGGGGACGTCTACGGGTGGTGTGAGACGGACGTGTCGGTTCGCAGCATTACTGTTATCTGCGATGGGCGGTGTCTTCTCGCGTCTGGTGGGTCAGCAGGCCGTGGAGGCTGAGTTGGTGGCCGCTGCGCGCGCTGCGCGCGGTGAGGCGACTCACACCGGCCTCGTGACCGGGACCATGACACACGCCTGGCTCATCACGGGCCCGCCAGGTTCGGGTCGTTCGGTTGCGGCGCTGTGCTTCGCGGCCGCGCTGCAGTGCACAGCCGAAGGTGCGCCCGGCTGTGGTGAATGCCGGGCGTGCACGACGACGATGGCCGGCACGCACGCCGATGTGCGTCGCATCATTCCCGAGGGACTGTCGATCGGCGTCGACGAGATGCGCGGCATCGTGCAGATCGCGTCTCGGCGGCCGGGCACCGGGCGATGGCAGATCGTGTTGATCGAGGATGCCGATCGGCTCACGGAGGGGGCGGCGAACGCGCTGCTCAAAGTGGTGGAGGAGCCGCCGCCGTCGACGGTGTTCCTGCTGTGCGCGCCGTCGGTGGACCCGGAGGACATCGCGATCACGCTCCGGTCGCGGTGCCGGCACGTCGCGCTGGTGACACCGACGGTGGACGCCATCGCGGACGTGCTGGTCGACAGCGACGGGCTGCCGGAGGCCGACGCCCGATGGGCGGCGTCGGTCAGCGGCGGCCATGTCGGCAGGGCCAGGCGGCTGGCCACCGACGAGGCGGCGCGCGAGCGCAGGAAGCGGGCGCTGGGGTTGGCGCGGGACGCGGCGACTCCGTCGCGGGCTTACGCCGCGGCCGAGGAGTTGGTGAAGACGGCCGAGGACGAGGCCTTGGCGCTGACGGTGGACCGCAACGAGGCCGAGACGGAGGAACTGCGCACCGCACTCGGCGCGGGCGGCACCGGCAAAGGCACGGCCGGCTCGCTGCGCGGCGCGGCGGGCGCCCTGAATGCCCTTGAGCGACGGCAGAAGTCGCGCAAGACGCGCGCGTCGCGTGATTCACTCGACCGGGCGCTGATCGACCTGGCGACGTACTTCCGCGACGCGCTGCTGGTGGCCTCGGGTGCGGGTGATGTCCAGCACCACCATCCCGATATGGGTGATGAGGTCGCCAAGATCGCCGCGCACGCGTCGCCGGAGAAGCTGTTGCGCTGCATCGAGGCGGTGCTGGAGTGCCGCGAGGCGCTGGCGGTGAACGTCAAGCCGAAGTTCGCGGTCGACGCGATGGTTGCCACCGTCGGGCGCGCACTGCGCGACTGAGTTGGGTCCGCGACGGGCCCTGCCGTAGACTCGTGCCGCCGCTACGGCGCTTGGCCCCTCGCGCAAGCGCTCATCGCGGGCGCCGGCCACCTTAGCTCAGTCGGCAGAGCGGCTCACTCGTAATGAGCAGGTCAGGAGTTCGATTCTCCTAGGTGGCTCCAGTTCTTTGTATTACGTCGGCTGAGGCTTGACGTTTTTACTTCGGTTGATGGCTGACAGTGTTTCGGCTGATGCTTTACACCTACTTCGGTTGATCCTTGACACTCCCTAGATGAGGGAGTTGAGCGTGGTTGAGCAGCGGTATCAGGCTGTGTTGGCGGTGATCAGCGATGGGTTGTCGATCTCGCAGGTTGCCCACAAGGTTGGTGTGTCGCGCCAGACGTTGCACGCGTGGTTGGCCCGGTATGAGGCCGAGGGTCTGGAAGGGTTGGCGGATCGGTCGCATCGGCCGGTGTCGTGTCCGCATCAGATGCCGGCCGAGGTGGAGGCCCGTCTGCTGGAACTGCGCCGCTCACGTCCGTACTGGGGGCCGCGGCGGTTGGTGTTCGAGCTGGCCAAACGAGGTGTGAGGCCCGTGCCGTCGGAATCGGCGGCCTATCGCGCATTGGTTCGGGCGCAGATGATCGATCCGCACCTGCGGGACCGTCGCTCACGCAAGTGGAAGCGCTGGGAACGGGCCGCGGCGATGGAGTTGTGGCAGATGGATGTGGTCGGTGGGTTCGCCCTGGCTGATGGCACATCGGCCAAGGTGTTGACCGGGATAGACGATCACTCGCGAATGTGTGTATGCGCAGCGGTGATGGCGCGTGAACGGACACGGGCCGTCTGCGATGGGTTGCGTGCCGCGCTAGCGGCGTTCGGGGCACCAGCGCAGATCCTGACCGACAACGGCAAGGTGTTCACCGGGCGGTTCAACCATCCGCCGGTCGAGGTGCTCTTCGATGCGATCTGCCGCCAGCACGGGATCGATCACATATTGACCCAGCCGCGCAGCCCGACCACGACCGGCAAAATCGAACGGTTCCACCGCACCCTTCGCCTCGAGTTCCTCAGCGGGCATGCGCCTTTCGCGGATCTAAAGTCAGCCCAGCAGGCGCTCGAGGAGTGGGTGGCGTTCTACAACACGGCCCGCCCACATCAGGCGCTACAGATGGCCACACCGGCCTCGCGGTTCAGCGCCGACCCGGCAGCGGCCGCTGCGACCGCACCGATGCCACCAGTCGAGGGATGCAGCCAGGAACGCACCGGCTCGCATTGGGTAAGCAGGCGAGTAACCACCAACGGCGTGGTGTGCGTGTCCTGGCAACAGGTCAGCCTGGGACGCCACTACAGCGGCTCACGCTGCGACGTCCATGTCGACGGCCAGCTGCTGCGCTTCTACATCGGCGACGTTCTGGTCAAGACCGCCGCCCGCAATAGCACCGGCGAGGTAAGAAACAAAAGGGCTCTGCGCACCAGCACCGAGCCCTGAACACAACAACGAGTGTCAAGAATCAACCGGAACCGATCCGACAAGCATCAACCGAAGCCCAACAGTGGCTCCAGTTCTTTCCGGTTTTCGCCGAGCGCACGCTCGGTGTACGGGTTTCTCGGATTTGCGTACCTCCGCCGTGCACTCAGTGAAGGAACTTCTGATCGCCGAGCGCGCGAAATTCTTGCTCCAGCGCCCGGATGCGTCCGCCGATCGCGTGGGACTCGGCATTGGAGCGGTGCATGATTTCCTGCAGTTCCGCCAGTCCCTTCTGGGCGATGACCATGCGCATCAGGGCGCCGTTCTCGCCCGGCGGGACGCTGTTGGCGGTGTCGACGACCCACTTGCGCAAGTCGTCGAGATTGCGCCGGCCGGCGTCGACCGACTGCGCGGAGTTGTCGACTTCGGTGGCCAGTCGCCGGTCCAGATCGGCCAGGTGGCCGATCACCCGCCGGTGCTCGGTGTTGGCCTCGTCGTACTCGGTGGCCGCGCTGCCGGTCCACCGTGGGCCCAGTGCGGCCGACTCCAGGGTGGATTGCAGCCCGCGCAGCGTGCTGCTGTTGTCGTATTGCGCGCCGGTCTGCGGGGTGCCCTCACCATAGGTCTGGCGCGCGTTCGACCAAGTCGTCAGGAACGCGTCGATCACGCTCATCGGTCAAGTATCTCAGCCCGCCGACTACCTCGGCGCCACGAATCCGACCGGCCCCGACGCGATGCACACCGACAACGCCGCGGTGTTCGCGCGCACGTCGATCGCGTCTCCGGCCCCCGGCAGTCGGACGAACACCCGGTTCAGCCCCGGTCGGACCGGCACCTTGACTTCCTGCCCTTCCGACAGCGACATCATCATCGAGCCGTCGCTGTTGGCCAGGTAGTTGATCTCTGCCGTCCAGTCGGCCGGCAGCAACGGACCGTCCAACGGCATCCGGACCGGGGCATCGGGTTGCACCAGATATCCGCAATCAGGCGCCGGCCCGGGTGCGATGCTGCGCACCCACGTGACCGTCGCGTCGACCACTCGACCCGCTCTGTCCAGCATCCGCAATTCCGGTGTGGCTGCGGCGAATTCGGGGCGGTCCGACAGCAGCGCGAACATGCGGCTGGCGCGGTTCTCGGGCCCCACCACCCGCTGCAACACCATCGGATCGACCTCCTGGTCGAGCATCGGCGCATCGGACGTCCGGGCGGCTTCGGCCAACCCCGCCACCGCATTCTGCAGATACGGTTGGGCCGGGTTGTCGCGCCAACTCGTCAGGAATGTCGCGGTCGAGTACAGGCTGCTCGCCACGAATACCGCGGTCAGCGAACAGATCACGGCCGTGCGCACCCGCGACTCGTCCAGCCATCCCGACCTCTCCCGGTTCGGCGCGCACAGTCCGACCGCCGCCAGCAGCGCCAGCACGACGACGAGATCCGGCAGATAGCGCAGCGTCTGCGCCAGTTCCAAAGCGGTGAACTGCGACGACCGCATCAGGTAGATCGGGATCTGGCAGGCCACCGCGTAGCCCGCCGCCACCAGCCACACCGCGCCGATGCGCCGCTTCCGCAGCACCGACAGCACAATCACCGCGGCCAGCGCCACCCAACCCAGCACCATCACCGTCAGCGGCGGTGTTCCCCACGGCGAGGCCGGGGCCCAACGCTGCCAGTCCCACGGCCCGCCGACCAGGCCCGGCACAATCCCGTGCGTCACCGACCGCGCGAGCAGGTCCCACGTCATCGCCAGGTCCAAACTCCAGCGCTTCTGGTCCACCACGACGAGGTACACGGCGATCCATCCAACCGTAATCAGCAGCGACGGCAGCCACAGGCGGATGCCTTTGCGCCACACCGTTTTCACCGATGCGGTATCGGTCACGTACGCCAGCAGCGCCGCCACCGCGAATGCGACGAACGGGATCACCGCCGCCTTCTCGAAGAACAGCAACCCGCCGACGTACACCAACAAGCCCGTCGCCGCGTAACGCCCGTTGCCGGTGCGCACCAACAGGATCGCGTCGCCGCACACCCACGCCATCGCGGCCAGCATCGGCAGCGAGTTCAATGCCGCGGCCCACCACGCGAAGCCGGGCACCGCCAGCGGCGTGAACAACGCAAACGTCAACGGCAGCAACAACACCGGGCGCCAACCGAGGATCACGTGCAAGGTCCGCAGCAACGCCAACGAGGCCAGCAACTGCAGAACCAGCAGGCTGATCGCCGGGCCAACCCAGTTCAGCGGTGCCAACCGGGTGATGCCGCCCGCGACGAAGAACGCCCCCGGCATGACGTGGCCGTCGTGGTCGTCGAACAAATATCCCGGCGACAGCAGTGCCTGCGTGCCCGCGCGACCGATCAGGATCAGATCGTCCCAGTAGAAGTAGCCGCCGAACGCAAGCACCGCCCGGATCGCCAACTGCACGACGATCAGGACGACGGCGGTGCGAGCGACCCAGGTGCCCAGCCAGGAATTACCGGGGATACGCGTCCCCTGCTTGCCGGCGCGCGGTCCATGCGGAGCGCACCATTTCCTCCAACGAATGCCGCATCTGCCAGTCCAGGTCGCGCGCCGCCAGATCGCCGGAGGCGACGATGCGCGCCGGGTCACCGGGTCGGCGCGCGGCGATGACCGGCTCGAAGTCGAAGCCGGTGACATCGCGGATCGTCGTCATGATCTCGCGAACCGAGGTGCCGTTACCGCTGCCGAGGTTGTAGACGGGTTCGATCGGCTCGTCGGCGGCCAATCGCTTTGCCGCGGCGACGTGCGCGAGCGCCAGATCCGACACGTGGATGTAGTCGCGCACGCAGGTGCCGTCCGGGGTGGGGTAGTCCGCACCGTTGATCCGCGGGGTCTCGCCGCGGCAGAGCATGTCGAACACCAGGGGAAATAGGTTGTGTGGGCTGACGTCGAACAGTTCCTCCGACCCGGAGCCGACCACATTGAAGTAACGCAGGCTCGTGTGCCGCAAGTCGGACGGACGGGCCGCGTCGCGAATGATCCACTCGCCCACCAGCTTACTGACACCGTAGGGCGATTCGGGTGCGGTCGGCGTCTGCTCCGTGACGATGTCGACATCCGGTGTGCCATAGGTGGCCGCGCTGGACGAGAACACGATCTTGTCGGTGCCGGCGGCCTCCATCGCCTTGAGCAGCGTGACTGTCGCAGAGACGTTCTGCTCGTAGGTGTGTAGCGGCCGTTGCACCGAGACGCCTGCGTACTTGAAGCCCGCGATGTGTACGACGCCGGACACGCGATGCTCGTCGAGCGTACGGGCGACGAGTTCACCGTCGAGCAGGCTGCCGCGCACCAGAGGGACGGTCGAGGGAACGAATCGCTCGAGACCGGTCGAGAAGTCGTCGATCACCACCACAGGCACGTCGGCGGCCGAGAAAGCGCGCACCACATGCGAACCGATGTATCCCGCGCCGCCGGTCACCAACCAATTGACGTGCTCCCCGCCATGAATAGCGGGAACTCCCGTGCGGCTACCCCGCTGTTGGGATGCTTCTTGCTTCATCGCCCCGAACCTCTCGATCGGGAGGACTTACCGGGGCTCGGCAAGCGTTTAGTCTCTCCGCCCGCCCGGCGGCGAGAATGACTTTGGCGGCGTTGTGATCGCGGTCGTGGACCACCCAGCAAGCCGGGCAAGTCCACGAACGCACTTGTAGTGGAAGTTCGTCGAGCCGATGTCCGCACTGCGAGCATGTCTTGCTCGAGGCCAACCATCGCGACACCTGATGCACGGTGCGCCCGTAGCGGTCGGCCTTCTCGCCAATGATCCGCACGAACTGTCCCCAGCCCGCATCCGAGATCGAGCGAGCGAGGCGACGGTTTTTGAGCATGCCCACGATGTTGAGGTCTTCGACGTGGATCACTTGGTTGTCGCGAACCAGCGCCAAAGCCTGCTTGTGGTGATAGTCGCGCCTCGCGCGAGCCACCTCGTTGTGCGCGACAGCAACCTTGCGCCGCGATTTCTCTCTGTTCACTGATCCTTTCTGCCGACGGGACTTTTCCCGCTCCAACCGCGCCAGCTTGCGCAGCTTGCGTCTGAGATGCTTCGGATTTAGAACGTCGACTCGAGTGCCGTCCGTTGCCGAGATCGTCGCCAACCGGGTCAGGCCAACATCCACCCCAGCCTCCTGCTCCACCGGCGGTAACGGTGACGCTGGTACATCGACCACGAAGCTGGCGTAGAAATGCCCATCCGGCTCGCGGATGATGGTGACTGACGACGGCTCGCACGGCAGATCCCGCGACCAGCGCACCCGCACCTCGCCGATCTTGGCGAGATACAACCGCCCGTTGGACCGAACCGAAAATCCGTTGCGGGTAAGTCGGAACGACTGCCGGTAATCCTTGCGGGATTTCATCCGCGGCCGCCCCATCGTGCGTCCCTTGCGTTTCCCAGTGTGGGAGTTGAAATAATTCTGCCAGGCGCGGCGAGAGTCGTTGACCGACTGCACCAACGCTACACTGGGCACCTCGCACAGCCAGGCCCGCTCGGTGGTAGTTTTGGCTACGGTGATGACGCGGCGCTGAATCTCGCTGTGGGACAGTGTGAACCCCGCCCGATAGGCGTCGCCACGGACCCGTAGCGCGTCGTTGAACACTACCCGGCAACACCCAAAGACCCGCGCCAGAGTCATCTGCTGACCCGGTGTCGGTTCGATGCGATACCGGAAACGCATGTGCATAACCCGACTGTAAGGCCAGCCTGTGACAACTGAAACGCATCGCTGGGGTCGACACAGCGTGTCGTTCCTGCGCGACCACATGATTCTTGTGTTCACGTGGAGACGCGCAGCGTTCACCGACGCTCTGCTCAACTTCCGCGAGCACATGATGCGGGCGGTATGCGAGTCCAACGGCAAATCCGAGCGGGTGCATTCGCTCTTCGCCCATCAGCCAAAGCTGGCGATCTCCGTCCTGGCGCGCCCGGTCAACGGTCGAACGACCTACGTGGCGGGCCGCGAATTCACCGGAGGCGCACCGACGTCCATCATTCAGCAATACATCGAGGGATAAGCACGACCATTCTGAACGCCGAGCAACCCCGGCGCTCCTGAGCAATAGGGCTACCTCGCGCTGAAGTCTGAGGTCAACGACTAAGAATTTGGTCATTCGATCTTCCTTACGAGAGAACGGAGCTCCGACACCGTGCTCGGCCGCTGTTGCAATGTGTCGATCAAGCATCTGACCGCAAATTCGAGCGGCACAGATGCGCTGCCATACAGTGAATAATCGCCGGTGACCATTGCGGTAACCGACCCCGGTTCTGTATATGGATCCGCAATCCGACTCGACTCGCAAAGCGGCACAACTGCAACCGATTGAGTCCACACCGCCTCGGACAGCTCTGCCCACTTGGGTTTGCGACGGATTGCTCCCGCTTCAATCGTCAGCGCAGTCAACGCAATGAATTCCGGCTTGCCGCCGTGTTCGAGCCATCTGCCAAACCCGATAAGCCTGCTACCCGCAATATCAGAACGCGTCAACCCGCATTCTTCGCGTAGTTCGCGCTCCACGCCCCTGAGTAACGTGGACGCGGCGGAGTCGGAAAGGTCCCTTGGTTCCAGCGAGCCGGAGCCCGAAGGCGCGAGAAGCCGAGCCGAACTGCTACTTGCTTCCGACTGCAGTGGGAGTACTAGGAAGTCGTCGGTTGTCATAGCGAGTGTTGAGACGCCCAAAAGGTTTGCTAGCGCGCTCACACTTAGGGGCACGACGACCGACTCGCCGGCTGTGGACGGTGTGAGCAAGTACTCCTCGCGAAAATGCCATGGCACGCCGTGATGGCTGATATTCCATGGCGTGAGCATGTTGGAACACAGCCCGTCGAAGTAACGCGCGGGACGTAGCACGACCGGCAGGGGTTCACCGACCGTGTGCTCGTCCAGGTCGGATTCCATACGGACGCACAAGCTGTTGTAGCGGTACTTGCCGCGAGTCGTCCTGAACACCATTGCGGGTGCTCTCTCTTGCAATAGGCCTTCGAGGCGGAACTCGTCCGTCCTCCAATCGATCGCGGGATTCCAATCGGCTATTGCTCGGTTCACGTGTGCAGAGGTCGACATCGTCCCGCGGGCCATTCTCACGGTCAGAGGAAGACCGGGATCTCGAACAGTGATTTCGGGCGGGAAGAGAGGCAGGGCGTCGCCGAACTCCCATGGTGAGTGTTTATCGAACACGGCGCGGACGTCGCGCACTAACAAGACCAGAGTGACGCCTAGGCCCAGGACGCCGATGCCTACTTGCACGACCTGCAAGCGCGGAAGCGGCAGCAACGGTAGTAAGCCGAGTATTGCCCCGGTGACGCTAACCGCAAAGAGCCATTCATGTCGAACAATGAACGCGAGGACGTCTCGAAGACTTACCGCACGCGCGATCAATCCGCCGAGAAATTTTCTCCAGACGTGCACCCCGGCAGCATAGGCGCGCATTGTGTCCCGTCGATCACCCCGTCCGGCCCCGGGCAAGCGCCCACAGGTGCACCGCGATACCGACCACCGGCCCGCACATCAGCGCGATCACCGTGCGGGTCTGCAGGTCGAGCGGCAACAGCAGCAACAGCGTCGACGCGACCGTTGCCGACACCCAGCCCAGCGAGTACGCGCGGTGCAGGGACGCCGCCACCGCCGCCGCACCGGTCAGCGTGAGCAACGCGATCGCGGTCGCCCCGGCCGTCAGCCAGGCCAGCAGCGAGCCCTCGGCCCGGTACTCCGCGCCGAACCCGCTGCGCAGCAACCACGGTCCGACCGTCCACGCGGCCAGCATGCCCAGCGAACCGACAGCGGTGACCAGGATCGCGGGGGCGGCCAGCGCACGCAACCGGTGCGCGCGTTGGTCGACGAAGTGGGCGATCAGGTTTCCCTGCATCGCGGTCAGCGGAACAAGCAGCGGCGCCCGGGTCAGCGTCACCGCGAGGATCACCACACCTCCGGCCGCGCCGAGGTCGCCCGTGGTCGCCTTGAGCAGCACCGGAAATCCCATAACCAGGATCGCGCTGGCGCCCGCCGCGGCGATCGAGTGCATCGCGCCCCGCAGGAACGTCGCGGTGCGGACCGGGGTCAGCAGGCCGGCCGCGTGCCGGGTGCCGGGTGAGGCGATCAGCATGAGCAGCCATGCCACCGCACCCGCCACGGTGGCCCACAGATAGCCGACCAGCCCCCAGCTGATCAGAAACGTTGCGATGGCCACCAGCACCCGCAGGCCGGCGTCGGCCACCATCAGCGAGCCGTATGCCGTCCACCTGTTCAAACCCGCCAGCATCCCGAGCAGCGTTGCGTGCAGACAGAACCCGGCCAGGCCGACGGCTAGCAACGCGAGCGAGATCCACCGCGCTTCGACGAACACGTGCTCCGACCACAGTGGTGAGGTGACCGCGATGGCCGCTGCCGATACGACGCCGACGACGGCGGCCACCCGCACCGGACGGGTGTGTGGCCCGTCGGTTGCCTCGAGATCACCGGCGGTGCGCACTTCGCGGGTGGCCTCCTGCAGCAGGCCGAACGCCGCACCCGTGGCCAGTCCGAACGCTCCCCAGAACACCCCGAACACCGAAAAACCCACTGGCTCGAGGTCGCGGGCCGCCAGATACAGCACCGTGTATCCACACAACGCGGACACCGCGGTCGCCGCACCGACCCGAGCGACGCTGCCTCGTGCGGCCGGGCCGGACGGCGCTGTGCCGCTTGCGCTGAGGGCATCGAACGGCGCGCCCGCATCGGTCACGGCGGATCCAGGGCGGGAAGGTCGGTCGAATACAGCCAGCAGTCCCACAGCGGGCGCAGTGACTCACTCGCGTAATGCGATGCCAGTGCGGTGAAGTCGTCGGTCACCACCGTGCTGTGCCGGTAGCGCGCAGTCCAATCCTGCAGTAGTGCAAAGAAGTTGTCATCACCGAGATGGCGCCGCAGTACGTGCAACGTCAGCGCGCCGCGCTTGTACACCCGGTCGTCGAACATGTCCCGTGGCCCCGGGTCGGCGAGGACAAGGTCCTGTGGCGAGTGTGCGAGCCGCTGATGGTAGTGGTGCGCCCAGTCCTCGGCGCTGCGTCCGCCGGAGTTCTCCGACCACAACCATTCGGCGTAGCAGGCGAACCCCTCGTGCAGCCAGATGTGGCGCCACCGCTTCGCGGTCACCGAGTTCCCGAACCACTGATGGGCGAGTTCATGCGCGATGAGCCGCTCGGCGCCGCGGCCGCCGTCGCAGTGATTGGCACCGAAGATCGAAATGCCCTGCGCCTCCAGCGGAATCTCGAGGTCGTCGTCGGTGACCACGACGGTGTAACCCTCGCTCAGCGGGTAGGCCCCGAACAACTTGACGAACAGCTTCATCATCTGCGGTTGGCGGGCGAAGTCGTGTTCGAAGTCGCGACGCAACCGGTCCGGCAGCACTGCGTCGATCGGAACGCCGTTCTCGGCCATGCGATGCCGCTCGTACATCCCGATCTGCACCGTGACCAGATATGTCGACGTCGGCTCCGGCAGCTCGTAGGTCCACGTCGTCATCCCGGCCCGGGCACGCCGGGACATCAACTCGCCGTTGGCGATCGCACGGTACGGGCTCTCGGTGGTGATCTGGATGCGAAAGCTCGCCTTGGCACTCGGGTGGTCGTCGCAGGGAAACCATGACGGTGCGCCGTTCGGCTGACCGGCGACCAGGGCTCCGTCGGTCAGCTCCTCGAACCCGATGTCACCCCAGAGCGACCGGATGGGCCGCGGGACGCCGCCGTAGCGCACGACGATCGTCATCGCCGCACCTGCAGGCAACGTGTCGCGCAACGCGATGTGCAGTTTGCCCGCCGAGCTGCGAAACCGTTGCGGGCGGGCGTCGTTGACGGTCACCTTCGTCGCCGACAGCGTGTCGGTGAGGTCAAGGGTGAACGTGCGCAACGCCGCCAGCGTCACCGCGATGATCGTCGCCGTGCCCGCGAGCCGGTTGATCGCCACCTTGTACTCGAGATCGAGTTCATAGCGTGACACCCGGTACCCGAAGTTGCCGCTGGCCGGCACGTACGGGTCGATGACCGGCGCCCCGGCACCTCCGCTCCTCGCATCCGCGGTCTTCTTCTTGCTGCTCGTCACGCGGCCGTTGTTCTGGTCGAAGATGCCGACGCGCCGCGGCGCTTCTTGCGCGGCGCAATCCACGGCGCGATGGGGTTGCCCTGCCAGCGGGTGGACGGGGGCACCTCGTCGCCACGCATCACGAGCGAAGCCGGGCCGACGGTCGCTCCCGCACCGATGCGCGCCGCGGGCAGTGCGACACAATGGGTGCCGAGTGTCGAACCGCGTTCGAGCACAACGGTGTCCATTCGCATGATCCTGTCGTGGAACAGGTGGGTCTGCACCACGCAGCCACGGTTGACGGTGGCGCCCGTCTCGAGCGTGACCAGGTCGGCCTCCGGCAGCCAGTACGTCTCGCACCAGACACCGCGGCCGATTCGGGCGCCCAGTGCGCGCAGCCACAGGTTCATCACCGGCGTGCCGCTGGCGGCGCGCGCGAACCAGGGCGCTGCGACGGTTTCGACGAAGGTGTCGGAGACCTCGTTACGCCAGACGAACGGTGACCACAGGGGATGCTCGAGGGCCTCGATACGGCCGACCACAAGCCATTTCGCGACAACGGCGGTGACGCCGGCGACGGCGCCCGCCGCCAGCAGCACCGCACCACCGGCCAGCGCAGCCCACCCCCAACCGGTATGCACGGCCAGCCACTGCAGGACCAACAACACCGCGACACCGATCCCGAACGTCACGATCAGCGCAGCGATGCGGCACGTCTCGACCAGCCCGCGCAGCAGCTTCAGCCGTGCCGACGGTCGAAACGTGCGCAGCGCGTCGGCCGCGGTCGGTTTGCGGCGCAACCTGACCGGCGGACTGCCCAGCCAGGACGACCCCGCCTTGGCTTTACGTGGGGCCGCCGACAGCACCGCCACCAGCCCGTCGTCGGGCACCCTGCGGCCCGGTTGGGTGATGCCCGAGTTGCCTAGGAAAGCGCGCTTGCCGATTGTCGCCTTCGCAACGTGGATCCAGCCGCCGCCCAGTTCATAGGAAGCCACCATGGTGTCGTCGGCCAGGAATGCGCCGTCCTCCACGACCGTGAACTTCGGGGTGAACAGCGCCGTCGAAATCTCTGTTCCGCGACCCACTTTGGCGCCGAGAAGTCGCAACCACCACGGCGTGAGCAGGCTTGCATAGATCGGGAACAGATATGTGCGCGCGGCGTCCATCAGGCGCTCGGTGGCCCAGATCTGCCATCCGGCGCGGCTGCGCACCGGGTGATAGCCCTCCCGTAGTCCCAGCGACAGCAGTCGCACTCCGGCCACCGTCAACACCGCGTAGGTCAGCGCCGCAGCCAGCGTCGCGACCGGCGTCCACAGGACAGCGGGCACGATCGCGTCCGTCACCGACTCGGTATCGCGGATGCCGTAACCCAGCACGGCCAACCCGGCGGCGATCGCGAGCAGCGGCAGCCCGCCGAGGAAAAGGGAGGTAACGCCGTAGACCGCTACCCACAGCGGGGCCCGGCGCGGGCGGTGGTCCGGCCACGGGTGCCGCGCCTTGCCCGACTTCACCGCGGGCGAACCCTTCCAGTATTGACCGTTTTTCACCTTGCCGACGACTCCGGACCCGGGCGCCACATCGGCGTTCTTTCCGACGACGGCGCCCGGCAGCAGCGTCGTGCGCGCACCGATGGTCGCGTCGTTCCCGACCGTGATCGGCCCGACGTGGAACCGGTCGCCGTCGATCCAGTGGCCGGACAAATCGACCTCGGGCTCGATCGAGCTGCGGTGCCCGAGCTTGAGCATGCCGGTCACCGGCGGAGTCGAGTGCAAGTCCACGCCCTTGCCGACTATGTTGCCCAGTGCCCGCGCGTAGAACACCAACCACGGTGCACCCGAAAGGTTTTCGGCACCGCTGGCTTCGGCGATCCGCTCGGCGAGCCACACCCGCAGGTGGACGGGCCCGCCGCGCCGGTAGGTGCCGGGTTGCAGCCCGCCGAGCAGCAGTCGGGCGCACAGCGCCGCGATGCCCATCCGGCCGAGCGGTGTGACGAACAGGACGAAGCCGACACCCACCCACCACCAGTTCAGCTGCGTGGTCCACGGCACCAGGCCGGCCAGAACGTTGTTGGCCAACGCCAGCCACACCACCCACTGCAACCCGGTCAGCGTGGCCAGCGGCAGCGACAACACCACCTGTACCCCCTGCGCGAGATGCGACGTCGGCTTCACCTCGCGCGCAGCCACCTGCGGCGGTGGATCCAATTCGTCGAGGAAGCTCGCCAGCGAACCCAGCCGAGGATGGTCGTAGAGGTCCCCGACGGTCACCTGAGGATGCCGCCCGCGTAACGCGGCGACCAGTTTCGCCGCCGACAGTGAGCCCCCGCCGAGTGCGAAGAAGTCCGCCTCGGGGCCGTCCACCGGGGCGGCCAGCACGTCGCGCCATAGGCCGGCGAGCCAGCCCATCGTGCCCGCCAGGTCGGCGCCGTGGTCTCCGGCGTCGCTTCGGGCCGGGTCGATCGGCCACGGCAGCGCGTCGCGGTCGACCTTGCCCGACGTGCGGGTCGGCAGGTCGTCGACGAGCACGAGTCGTGGGACCAGCGCCGCAGGCAATGTCTCGGCCAGCGTGACACGCGCCTTCGCGAGGTCGAACGACGGGTCGGCGCTGGCGACGTAGCCGACCAGCAGCGGCGTGCCGCTGGCCGTTCGGCGCACCGCGGCTGCGCCGCCGCTCACCCCGGGCAGGTTGACCAGCGCGGCGTCCACCTCACCCAGTTCGATGCGCCGCCCGCCGACCTTGACCTGGTCGTCGGCGCGGCCGACGAAGTAGAGGCCGTCGCATTCCAGCCGCACCAGGTCACCACTGCGGTAGGCGCGCGACCACCCCAGCAGCGGCATCGGCGCGTATTTCTCCGCGTCCTTGTCACGGTCGAGGTAGCGCGCCAGGCCCACCCCCCCGATAACGAGCTCGCCCACCTCGCCGTACGGCACCGGCTCACCGTTTGGATCGACCACGGCCAGGTCCCAGCCGGCCAGCGGTAGCCCGATGCTCACCGGGCCGTCTCCGGTCAGGCGGGCGGCGCATGCCACGACGGTCGCCTCGGTGGGTCCGTAGGTGTTCCACACCTCGCGGCCCTCGACGGCCAGCCGGTCCGCCAGGTCGGGCGGGCAGGCTTCACCGCCGAAGATCAGCAGGCGCACCGCCTCGAGCGCCTCCGCAGGCCACAGGGCGGCCAGGGTCGGCACCGTGGACACCACGGTGATGTCGCGTGCGACCAGCCACGGTCCCAAATCCATTCCGCTGCGCACCAGCGACCGCGGCGCGGGCACCAGACAGGCTCCGTGCCGCCAGGCCAGCCACATCTCCTCGCACGACGCGTCGAACGCCACCGACAACCCGGCCAGCACGCGGTCGCCCGGTCCGATCGGATTGTCTTGCAGGAACATTCGTGCCTCGGCATCGACGAACGCGGCGGCGCTGCGGTGGGTGACCGCGACACCTTTCGGGGTGCCGGTCGAGCCGGACGTGAAGATGATCCACGCGTCGTCGCGGCCCAGTGGCGACACCGCGCGCCAGCCACGCGAAGAACCGGGCCCGCGGGAAAGCCCTGCTTCGGTGATGATGGCCACCACGTTGGCCT
This sequence comes from Mycolicibacterium celeriflavum, assembly GCF_010731795.1. Taxonomy (NCBI): domain Bacteria; kingdom Bacillati; phylum Actinomycetota; class Actinomycetes; order Mycobacteriales; family Mycobacteriaceae; genus Mycobacterium; species Mycolicibacterium celeriflavum. Next base: position 3,817,186 of record NZ_AP022591.1, read on the forward strand.
CGGTGAACACCAGTTCGGCCCGCTCCTGCGGATCGTCGGCATCGACGGGCACGTAGGCGGCACCGGTGGCCAGCGTCGCAAGGATCGCGACGTACAGCGCGTAACTGCCCGACGGCATGCGGATGCCGATCCGGTCGCCGCGGCCGATGCCCCGCGCGGCCAGCCACCGCACGCTGTCCTCGATGTCGGTGATGAGTTCGGCGTAGGTGAGCTGCACCTCGCCGTCGTCGATGGCGGGCGCTTCGGGATGGCGGCCCGCGGTTTCGTAGAGGATGTCGATGAGCGTGCGAGGCGCCGGCGCCACCGGGGACAACACGTATTGAGGCGGTACTTCCGGCGGCAACTGCCCAGTCACGGCTACAAAACTACCCAGCGACGCGCTTGTGTCGCCCGCGCCGCACGCTGGGCGTGATCACGATTGTTTGATTTCCCCCGGTTTCGGTCATCCGCAGGTACCTGGCAGAATCGGCTGCGGAGGGGAGTATTCCTTCGCCGCGGCGTCGTCATCACGTCGGCCGTCATCGGACGACCGGTGCTGCGGGCCGGCACGAGCCGTCGTGGCGGTGGAAGAGACCTCCGGCGCTTTTGACGACCGGAGGATCAGTGAACGTTTCCCAACTCGAATGGATCATCACGCTGAGCGTGACGATCGGCATCCTGCTGTTCGACGTCGTCGTGATCGGCCGACGGCCGCACGAACCGTCGAAACGGGAGACCGGGATCGCGCTGACGATCTACGTCGGGCTGGCGATCGCGTTCGGGTTGTGGACCTGGTTCTTCCACGGCGGCCAGTACGGGCTCGAGTTCTTCGCCGGCTGGCTCACCGAATACAGCCTGTCGGTGGACAACCTGTTCGTGTTCCTGATCATCATGGCGAGCTTCAACGTGCCCAGGAAGTACCAGCAGCAGGCGCTTCTGGTGGGCATCATCCTGGCGTTGATCTTCCGCGGCATCTTCATCGCTCTGGGCGCCGTGGCGATCAACCAGTTCTCGTGGGTGTTCTACATCTTCGCCGCGTTCCTGATCTACACCGCGATCAACCTCGCCCGCGACACCGATCACGAGGACGACGGCGACAACATCGTGGTGAGGTTCGCACGCAACCACCTGAGCATGACCGACAAGTGGGACGGCCTGAAGCTGTGGGTGAAGGACAACGGCAAGCGGCTGATGACGCCGATGTTCCTCGTCATCGTCGCGCTCGGCACCACTGACCTGATCTTCGCGCTCGACTCCATTCCGGCCATTTACGGCCTGACACAGGAGCCGTACCTGGTCTTCACGGCGAACGTGTTCGCGCTGATGGGGTTGCGCCAGCTGTACTTCCTGCTGGGCGACCTGCTCAAGCGACTGGTCTTCTTGTCCCAGGGCCTCGCGTTCATCCTGGGGTTCATCGGGGTGAAGCTACTGCTGCATGCGCTACACGAGAACGAGGTGCCGTTCATCAACGGCGGCGAGCACGTTCCGGTGCCCGAGATCCCGACGCTTCTGTCGCTGGGTGTGATCGTCGTGACGCTGCTCATCACCACCGCGGCGAGCCTTTACAAGACGCGGGTGCACGACGTGAAGAACGGTGCGAGCGAAACCCCGAAATCGATCGATTCGCGCTGAGCGGTCAGGCGAGAGCTTCGTAGACGAGTTTCGCGTAGCGGTTGGTGCGCTCGGTTCCGGTGGTGCCCGGACCCATCCGGTTCATCACATAAGTCAACGTCGTGCGACGGTCGACATCCATCACCGCCATCGAACCGCCCCAGCCGCCCCAGAAGCAGATCTTCCCTTCCGGGATAGCGGGAACGCTTGCCGGACAAGGCAGTCCGAAGCCGATGCCGAAGCGCAGCGGGATGATCAACACCTGATCCGGGCCGTCGGACTGCTCGTCGAAGATCAGGTCGATGGTCTCGGGACGTAACAGCTGCACACCGTTCGCCTTGCCGCCCAGCGAGATCGGCGACAGGGCCCGCGCGAGCCCTCGAGCGTTGCCGTGGCCGTTGGCGCCGCCGATGTCCGCGCGCCGCCACGCCGTCGTCTCGGCGATCGCGGCGACATCCTGGTCGGGCCGGATCGTGCCAAACGTCTTCAGCATCGGATGGTCCTGCGGCAGCAGGTCGAACGGCAGCTCGAGCGGCGGAGGTGGGATCAGCTCGGCGATCCGGTGGTCGTCGTCGGGTCCGGCGCCGATCTGCACGTCGGCGTTCAACGGCGCGGCGATCTCGTCGCGCACGAACTCCTTGAGCGTCTTGCCGGTGACGCGCCGGATCACCTCGCCGATCAGGTGGCCGTAGTTGAGTGCGTGATAGCCCGACGCCGTCCCGGGCGGCCACCACGGGGCCTGGCCCGCCAGGTGGCTGGTCGAACTGTCCCAGTCGTACATGTCCTCGAGACGAAACGGCGCCTCCCAGCCCGACACGCCGGAGGTGTGCGCCAACAGCTGCCGGACTTCGATGTCCTGCTTGCCGTTCGCCGCGAACTCCGGCCAGTAGTCCGCGACCGGGGCGTAGGGGTCGAGCTGGCCCCGGTCGATGACCATCAACCCCGCCAGCGCCGTGAGGGTTTTGGTGCAGGACCAGAAGTTGACGATCGTGTCGCGGCCCCACGCGATCGTCTTGGCGCGATCGGCGTGGCCGCCCCAGATGTCGACGACGGACTCGCCGTCGATGTCGACGGCGATGGACGCGCCGAGTTCCTCGCCCTTGGTGATCTCGTCGGCCAGCGCCTCGGCCACCTGGTCGAAACGGCTGTCCCACTGGCCGTCGATGATGTTGTGCATCGGCTCATCATGCCCGGTGCACCACACCGAGCATCACCAGTTGTCGTAGCCGCCCTCGGGACCCAGCATGCGCTCGAGGCGGGTGCGGTTGATCCGGGCCAACTCGTTGCGGACGATCTTGCGCTCGGTGTCGACGTCGTTGTGCATCCGGTCGGTCATCGTCGCCAGTACATCGGGGGCCTCGTAGCCGGTTACACACATCACGAAGCCGAATCCGAAGTGCTCGAAGTAGCGCTTGGCCGCCGTCCCCAGCTGCTCCATCACCTCGGGTTTGTCGCACCAGATCGCGCACTGCTCGGCCCGCGATTTCGCGCTGCCCGGCCGCCGTCCGATGTCGGGATGGGCCTCGAGGATCGAGTCGACGGAGGCCTCTGACAACCCGAACAGCAACGCGTCGGCCTCGCGGAACAACGTGGCGTGGTCGAGGTAGGGACGAGCGCGTGCCAGGTCGGCGGCCAACGGCACGCTGTAGCAGCACTCGTACACGGCGTGCACGGCCCTGCGCATCGGCATCGCGTTGAACACGTCGAGGCCGATCCCCTGATGCATCAACACAAATTCATGATCGAAGCCGTGGAGTACGGGCAGGTTACCTCGGGTTACATCGAGGAAAATTCAGTGCGCGCAGTGCCCAGGCTCAGTGGCCGGATTTCTTGAACCGCTCCACCGACGCCTGCACTTCGGCCTCGGCCTTCTCGCGGCCCACCCAGTCGGCGGCCTTGACGTACTTACCCGGTTCGAGGTCCTTGTAGTGCACGAAGAAGTGCTTGATGGCCTCGAGTTCGAAGGAGGGGACGTCTCCGAGGTCCTTGATGTGCTCCCACCGCGGGTCGCCGGCGGGCACGCACAGCACCTTGTCGTCGCCGCCGGCCTCGTCGGTCATCTGGAACATGGCGACCGGACGGACCTCGACGACGCAGCCGGGGAACACCGATTCGGGCAGCAGGACCAGCGCGTCGAGCGGGTCGCCGTCCTCACCGAGGGTGTCTTCGAAGAATCCGTAGTCGGTCGGATAGGCCATCGACGTATACAGGTAGCGGTCCAACTTCACCCGGCCGGTGTCGTGGTCCACCTCGTATTTGTTGCGCGAACCCTTGGGAATCTCGATGACTGCGTCGAACTGCACGGCGATGGCTCCTTGCCCTGTGCTCTGGTCTGGGTCGTCCTGTGAGAACGCGGGTCAACCTTAATGGAGCGATACGCTGCTGTACGGGGGCGGTCTAGATGAGCAGGAGGGGTATGCGGCCCACTGGGTGGCGACGATCCACGCATATGGCGGTCGGGCTGGCGGTGTTGGTGCTGATCGCCGTGGTCGTGGTGGTGGCCGCGCTGCTCACCGCGGGTCCGTCGACCGAAGCCGCCGCCGTCAAGCCGGCGCCCGCGCCCGCGACCGCGCACCCCGCCGTCGTGCCGGTTGCTGATTCGGCGCCGAGGCCGGCACCGCACCGGCTGGCCGCCATGCTCGCGCCGGCGCTGGCGGACCCGAACCTGGGCCACCTAACCGGCCAGGTCACCGACGCCATCACCGGAACGTCGCTGTGGGAGCAGGAAGCCGAGGTGCCGATGCAGCCGGCGTCGACCAACAAGACGCTGACCGCCGCCGCAGCGTTGCTGACACTGGACCGCGACGCCCGGCTGACCACCCGCGTGTACAGCGGCAGCAGGCCCGGGGCGGTGGTGCTCAAAGGGGGCGGCGACCCGACCCTGTCGGCCGCGCCCGACGGGCAGGAAACCTGGTACCACGACGCGGCCCGGATCAGCGACCTGGCCGAGCAGGTCCGAAGCACTGGCATCGAGGTGACGGCCGTGCAGGTCGACACCAGCACCTACAGCGGCCCGACGATGGCGCCGGGCTGGGATCCGCTGGACATCGACGGCGGGGACATCGCGCCGATGGAGTCGGTGATGCTCGACTGCGGGCGCACCCAACCGGTCAGCGTGGACTCCGCGCGTTCGCACACACCCGCGCTGGACGCCGGCCGGGCGCTGGCGGCCGCGCTGGAGATCGACCCGGCGAAGGTGAGCGTGCAGCCCGGAAGCGCCGGCGGCGCCAAGGAGATCGCCGCGGTGCAGTCGCCTCCGCTGATCCCGCGGCTGCGCGAGATGATGAACGCCTCGGACAACGTGATGGCCGAGGCGATCGGCCGGGAGGTGGCTGCGGAGAGGAACCTGCCGCAGAGCTTCGACGGTGCCGTCCGTGCGACGCTCGGCGCTCTCGAGGATGCCGGGATCGACACCGCCGGCGCGCGATTGTTCGATTCCAGCGGACTGTCTGTCGATGACCGCCTCACTGCGGAGACGCTGGACGAGGTGGTCCAGTCGGCGGCCGGAAGCGACCATCCGTCGCTGCGGCCGCTGGTCGATCTGCTGCCGATCGCCGGGGGCAGCGGAACACTGTCCAACCGTTATCTGGACACCGCCATCGTCAAGCCCGCCGCCGGTTTCCTGCGCGCCAAGACGGGGTCGCTGACCGGCACCAACTCACTGGCCGGCATCGTCACCGACGCGAGTGGACGCGTCCTGACGTTCGCGCTGATCTCCAACGACGCCGGCCCGACCGGACGCATCGCGCTCGACAACCTGGCCGCCACGCTGCGAAGGTGCGGATGCAGCGCATGACATCCACGACCAAGTCCTCGCCCTCCGTCGGCCGCGCCGTCGACTGGAAATTCGCGGCGACCATCGGGCAGAAGTTGGCCCGCCCGGGCCCGGCGTCGAGCGAGTACACGCGACGTCAGGTGATCGAGCAGTTGTCCGAGGCGGCGCGCTCCGCTGAACTGCCGGTGCGCGAGGTCACCGGATTGAACGAGGGCGGCGAGATCCCCGAGGCCAGGATCGTGGACCGGCCACAGTGGATCCGCGCGGCCACGCGATCCATGCGCGTGATGACCGGTGGGACGGAGAATCCCAAAGGCTTCATCAGCGGGCGGATAACCGGCGCCCAGACCGGCGCGGTGCTCGCATTCGTCTCGTCGGGCATCCTCGGCCAGTACGACCCGTTCGGCCCCGACGGCGGTGAACTGCTGCTGGTCTACCCCAACGTGATCGCCGTGGAACGGCAACTTCGCCTGCAGCCCTATGACTTCCGGCTGTGGGTGTGCCTGCACGAGGTCACCCACCGAGTGCAGTTCCGCGCCAACCCATGGCTGGCAGACCACATGTCTCGAGCGCTCGCCGTACTCACCGAGGAAAACAGCGACGACATCGCCGAAATGGTCTCGCGACTCGCCGAATTCATTCGTGGTCGCCGCGGGAACGCCAACGGGATTGCGCCGGATGCCAATTCGAACGGTGTGATCGGGCTGCTGCGGGCGGTGCAGTCCGAGCCGCAGCGCGAGGCACTCGACCAGCTTCTGGTGTTGGGCACGCTGCTCGAGGGTCACGCAGACCACGTGATGGACGCTGTCGGCCCAGCGGTGGTGCCGTCGGTGGCCACCATCCGCAGCCGGTTCGACGAGCGGCGTCAACGCAAACAGCCACCACTGCAGCGGGTGGTGCGCGCATTGCTCGGGTTCGACGCCAAGCTCAGCCAGTACACCCGCGGCAAGGCATTCGTCGACCACGTGGTGTCCGCTGTCGGGATGGCCCGGTTCAACTCCGTGTGGTCCGGCCCCGAAACACTGCCTCTGCCAACAGAAATCGATGAGCCGCAACGATGGATCGACAGGGTGCTGTAGCCGCGTTACGGGCGGCTGTCACAGCGTTCGCCCGTGACCACGGTGCCGGTGACGACCGCTGGTGCGTCGCGCTGTCCGGAGGTGCGGATTCGCTGGCGTTGACCTCAGCCGCGGCCGGTGTCAAACCGACCACCGCGTTGATCGTGGATCACCAGCTGCAGCTGGACTCTGCGGCCGTGGCGCAAACCGCACAGCAGCAGGCGAAGTCACTGGGATGCGTTGCGACACAGATTATCCGCATCGACATCGGCACCGTAGGCGGACCGGAAGCGGCGGCCCGCACCGCCCGCTACCGGGCGCTCGACGCAGCCCGGGACGGGGCGCCGGTGCTGCTCGGGCACACGCTGGACGACCAGGCCGAGACGGTGCTGCTGGGGTTGGGCCGCGGCTCCGGGCCGCGGTCCATCGCCGGCATGCGACCGTGTGACCCGCCGTGGTACCGGCCGCTGCTCGGCGTTCGGCGGGCGGTGACCCGGGCCGCGTGCGCCGAGCTCGGACTGACTCCGTGGCAGGATCCGCACAACTCCGACCGCCGCTTCACCCGGGTCCGGCTGCGGGAGGAGGTGTTGCCACTGCTCGAAGACGTGCTCGGCGGCGGCGTCGCCGAGGCGCTGGCCCGCACCGCGAGCGCACTGCGGGCCGACACCGACACCCTCGACGAACTGGCCGACCGCGCCCTGAGCGGGCTTCGCCGCGACGGTGCACTCGACACCGAAAAGCTGACCGTATTGCCGGAATCCCTGCGGCTGCGGGTGATTCGTCGCTGGCTGCTCGACGGTGGCGGCAGCGACCTGACCGACAAGCAGATCCGCGGAGTGGACGCCCTGGTGACCGCGTGGCGAGGCCAAGGCGGGGTGGCGGTCGGATCCCGCCTGCGCGAGCGACGGCTGATCGCCGCTCGCCGTGACGGCATGCTGACCCTGCACACCGAGCCGGTGCGAAACGTGGAAAACTGTGCCCGTGCCTGAGCAACCCGCCGAGCTGTACTCCGGCGACATCAAGTCGGTGCTGCTGTCGTCCGACGAGATTCAGGCAAAGATCGCCGAACTCGGTGCACGCATCGGCGAGGAGTACCGCGACGCCGTCGAGGCCGGAGGCCAAGACCTGCTGCTGGTGACCGTGCTCAAGGGCGCGGTGTTCTTCGTCACCGACCTCGCGCGCGCGATTCCGCTGCCGACGCAGTTAGAGTTCATGGCGGTCAGCTCGTATGGCTCGTCTACGTCGTCGTCGGGCGTCGTGCGCATCCTCAAGGACCTCGACCGCGACATCAACGACCGCGACGTGCTCATCGTCGAGGACATCGTGGATTCCGGCCTGACCCTGTCCTGGTTGTTGCGCAACCTCGCGACCCGCCATCCCCGTTCGCTGCGGGTGTGCACGCTGATGCGCAAACCCGACGCCGTGCGCGCCGACGTCGCCATCGCCTACGTCGGCTTCGACATCCCCAACGAGTTCGTCGTCGGCTACGGATTGGACTACGCCGAGCGCTACCGCGACCTCAACTACATCGGGACGCTGGACCCGAAGGTCTACGACCAGCAATAGGGCGACGATCCTCGCGCGTCACACCACTCAACGTTTTGCCGACAACGGGCGAGTAGCGGGCCGCAAAAAGTTGATCGGTGTGCAAGCTGAGGTGATTGCCGATCACGTAGCGGCGCAACCGGCAGGTGGCGTCGAAATCGACGTCAGCGCGCAGAAGCCCGAGAGGAATCCTCGGTGGTGTCGATCTCGGCGCGCCATCAGGCTCTGACCCGTCAGGTAGTGGTGCAAATGCGCGATTGCGGCGCAGAATGCGGGGCATGACCACAGCCCTTCGGATCTGCCCACTCTGCGAGGCGACCTGCGGCCTGACCCTGACCATCGACGGCGGTCGCGTCACCGGAGCCCGCGGCGACCGTGACGACGTGTTCAGCAAGGGCTTCATCTGCCCGAAAGGCGCCAGCTTCGCCGAACTCGACAACGACCCCGACCGGTTGACCCGCCCGCTGATCCGGCGGAACGGCGCGCTGACCGAGGCGACGTGGGAGGAGGCGTTCGCGGCCGTCGCCGAGCGCCTCGGCGCTGTGCTCGCCGAACACGGCGGCACGGCGGTCGGCGTGTACCTGGGCAATCCGAACGCCCACACGATCGCCGGCGGGCTGTACACGCCGCTGGTCGTGAAAGCGTTGGGCACCCGGCAGGTGTACTCGGCGAGCACGCTCGACCAGATGCCCAAACATGTCGCGTTGGGCTACATGTTCGGCAGTCCGGTCGCGTTCACGGTGCCCGACCTCGACCGCACCGACTACCTCGTCGTCATCGGCGCGAATCCCCTTGTGTCCAACGGTAGTCTGGCGACCGCTGCCGACTTCCCGGGCAAGCTGCGGGCCCTGCGAAAGCGCGGCGGGCGCCTCGTCGTCATCGACCCCGCCCGCACCCGCACCGCCGAATTCGCCGACCGCCACCTCGCCCCCCGGCCGGGCACCGACGCGGCGCTGCTTGCGAGCGTCGTCAACGTGCTGTTCGACGAAGACCTCGTCGACCTGAACGGGCTCGCCGGGCATGTCGACGGTGTCGACGAGGTGCGCGCGCTGACCGCTGATTTCACCCCGGACACGGTGGCCGCCCACTGCGAAGTGCCCGCCGACGACATCCGCACCCTGGCTCGTGAGATCGCTGCCGCGCCGTCGGCGGCCGTCTACGGTCGAATCGGCACGTCCACAGTGGAATTCGGCACGCTGGGCAGCTGGCTGGTCGACGTGGTCAACATCCTCACCGGCAACCTGGACCGCCCCGGCGGTGCGATGTTCCCGCTCTCGCCGATCGCGTCCGCGCCGCGCCCGCCGAAGCCGGGCCGCGGCTTTCGCACCGGCCGCTGGCACAGCCGCGTTTCGGGCTATCCCGAAGCGCTGTCGGAGCTTCCGGCCGCAGCGTTCGCCGAGGAGATCGACACTCCCGGCGACGGGCAGATCAAGGCCGTCATCACGATCGCGGGCAATCCGGTGCTCTCGGCGCCCGACGGGGACCGCCTCGACAAGGCGCTCGATGGCGTCGAGTTCATGCTCAGCATCGATCCGTATCTCAACGAGACCACTCGGCACGCCGACGTCATCCTGCCGCCGCCTCCGCCGTCGCGCAGCGCGCATTTCGACATCGCGCTCAACAGCCTCGCGGTGCGCAACAACGCCCGCTATTCACCGCCGGCCCTACCGCTGACCGGCCGGCCGGACGAAGCCGAGATACTGTCGCGCCTCGCCCTGATCCTGTACGGCCTCGGGCACGACGGGGATCCGATGCTGGTCGACGATCAGGTGATCGCCATGACGTTGGCCAAGGAGGTCGCCGACCCCCATTCGCCGGTCACCGGGCGCTCCGTCGACGAGCTGACCGCGATGCTGCCGCAGGCGCCGGGCTACGAACGGCGTCTCGACATGATGCTGCGGCTCGGCCCCTACGGGGACGCGTTCGGCGCCAAACCTGACGGCCTCACGCTCGCCAAGCTCAAGGCCGCGCCGCACGGCATCGACCTCGGGCCGCTGCGACCGCGGCTCGGTGAGGTGCTGCGGACGCCAAGTGGCCGAATCGAACTCGCGCCGCACCAGCTGACCGCCGATGTCGCGCGACTGCGGGATGCGCTTGGGCGGCGCCCCGACGGGTTCGTGCTGATCGGACGACGGCACCTGCGATCCAACAACAGCTGGATGCACAACCTGCCCGCGTTGTCGGGCGGGTCGAACCGGTGCACACTGCGCATCAATCCCGATGACGCGGCCGATCTCGGCCTGACCGACACGGCCGTCGTCAAAGGACCCGGCGGCGAACTACTGGCCCCGGTGGAGATCACACCCGAAATGCGCCGCGGGGTGGTGTCGCTGCCGCATGGATGGGGCCACGACCGCGGCGGCACCGGCCAACGCGTCGCCGCGGACGAGCCCGGCGTGAACGTCAACCAGCTCAATGACGGCACCCATTTGGATCCGCTGTCGGGCACCGCTGTGCTGAACGGCATACCGGTGGACATCGCGCCCGCGGGTTGACCTCGCTCGCGGTCAGGTCAGCTCGTAGACCACCGTCACGTTGAAGCCGACGGTCTGCTGGCCGGGCTCGACCGGCACCGCGGCCATCTCCGCCGCCGGACCGCGCGGGCCCGGATACGGTATCGGCGGCGTCGACGACGGCGCCTCCGAGATCGAGATGACCTTGCCCAGATCCAGCTCGGCCAGCAGCGCGTACTGTTCGGCCCGCATCTTGGCGTCGTTGAACGCCCGGGCGCGCGCCTCGCGGACGAGCTGCGAATCATCCTCGATGGCAAGGGTTACATCGTTGATCCGCGTCGCGTTGCCGCCCCTGCTCGCGATGATCCCGAACGCCTGCGACGCCATGTTCAGCTCGCGGATCTTGATGTCGATGGTGTTCGACGCCCGGTACCCGATGATGTTGTTGGAGTCACCGCCGGCGTACTGCGGCTGCACGCTCACCTGAGATGTGTTGATGTCCTTGCGGTCGATGCCCGCGTCGACCAACGCGTCGATGACGCCACGCTGCAGCTGGCTGGTCTGGTTCAAGGCACCGGCAGCGTCGGAGGCGACGACCTCCATCGCCGCGTTGATCGTCAGCGTGTCGGGCGTGCCGAGCACCTCGCCGGTGCCGACGACCGTGACCTGACGCGGCACGCTGTCGTCGTTGGTGAGGACCGGGCCGGCCTTCGCGTCACAACCCGAAAGGACGGCGATCAATCCCACCGCCGCGGCGGCGAGGACTCGGATGGGCGTCTTCGCCCGCGCAGCGATTGGCATGGCTGGCACCCTACCGTCAGGGCGTCACCATGATCTTGCAGTGCGTGTCGGGATGGGCGAGTTCGTCGAACGCGGCGTCGACCCCGTCGAGCCCGACCTCACCGGTGATCAGCGGCGAGACATCGATGTCGCCGTCGGCGATGGCGCGCAACGACTCCGCGAACTCGTTGTGGTCGTAGGCATTGACGAACTGCACGTTGATCTCCTTCGCGATGCCGAACAGCGGCAGCACGGTGTCGGGCTGCATGCACACTCCGGCCACCACCAAGCGGCTGCCCAACGGTGCGCGACGCATCACGTCGTTGATGATGCCGGGCACGCCGACGGCCTCGAAGATCACCGCGGGCTTCGCGGTGTCGAACGGCGACCCGTCCGCCGGGTCCAGCGTCACGTGCGCCCCCATCGTCGCAGCGAGGTCGCGGCGTGTCGCCGAAAAGTCGGCGGCCGCAATGTGTTCGACACCCTTGAGCCGCAACGCGGCGACGATCGCGATACCGATCGGACCGCAGCCGATGACCAGGGCGGCCTCCCCGGGTGCGATGGCGGACTTGTTGACCGCGTGCAGCCCGACGGCCGTCGGCTCGGTGAGCGCGGCGTGACGCGGGTCGACGCCGTCGGGCACGCGCAGCAGCAGTGGGGTCGACAGCAGCATCCGTTCGGCGTACCCGCCGAGCACCGTGTTGCTCGACAGGATCGGCTCGAAACCCTTCGGGGACAGCAACACCGGCAGCGAGGTCACGACCGTCCCGGGGGCCGGCGCGTCGGTGCGCGGGCCGGCCTCGAGGACCTCGGCGCTGAACTCGTGGCCCATGTACACGTCGTCGTCGACGTCGACGGGCAGCCCGCCTTGCAGTGGCATTCCCGTGATCTCTCGGGTGAGCCGGACCATCTGGTCACCGTGCTTCGCGAAATGCAGATCCGAGCCGCAGATCCCGCAGGCTTTGACCGCGACGAGGACCTGACCCTCGAGAGGAACCGGTTCGGGCACGTCGTCGCGGACCACCATCCGTCCGTCCCGCAGTACCGCAGCGCGCATTCACCACTCCAATCGGGCGAGGAAATCGAGCAGCACCGTGTTGACCGCGGCGGGGCGTTCCTGCGGCAACCAGTGCCCGGCGCCGTCGATCATCACTTCGCGATAGTCGCCGGTGACGATTTCGCGGGCGCGGTGCCGCGGCGTGTAGGCCAGGGTCGGGTCGTCGGCGCCGCTGAGGAACAGCGACGGAACCGCGATCGTGGCGGCGGGGGTGGCCGCGGTCAGTTCCCAGTTGCGATCGAAACAGCGGTACCAGTTCAGCGGTGCGGTGAAGCCGGTGCGGGTGAACTCGTCGACGTAGTAGTCGAATTCGTCCTGGCTGATCCAGTCGGGTAGGTCGCCGGGTTCCGGGATGCGGGCCAGGAATCCGTGCGGACCCGGTTCGACCATCCGCTGGTCGATGAGCCCGTCCTTGGATGCGGTGGCCGAGCCGAACAGCTTGCGCATGGTCATGGCGGGGTCGCGGTTCAACTCCGCGTCGGCGGGGCCGGGTTCCTGGTAGTAGAGGATGTAGAAGAACTTGTCGCCGAAGATGCGGCGAAACGCCTGCGTGGTCGGCACCCGCGAGCGCGGCACCGGCGGTGCGCAGATGCCGACCGCCCCGGCGAACCGGTCCGGGTGCAGCAGCGGCGCCGCCCACGCCACCGCGCCGCCGAAGTCGTGGCCGACGATGACGGCTCGCTCCGCGCCGGAGTCGTCCAGCAGGCCGACGACGTCGGCGCACAACTCGACGACGTTGTAGGCGTCGATGGCCTCGGGCCGCGACGACCCCCCGTAGCCGCGCTGATCCGGCGCCAGCACGTGGTAGCCGGCCTCGGCGAGCGCCGGCAGTTGGTGGCGCCAGGAGTAGGCCAGTTCGGGGAAGCCATGGGCCAGGACCACCAGCGGCGCGCCCCGCTCCCCCGCTTCGAGCACCCGCAGCCGGACGCCATTGGTATCGACAAACCGCTCGGTCGGTGTGAGCACGCTCATATCTTCGACGCCGAAGTGCCGTTGTGAACACAAAACGCGAGCGGACTCGCGAACAAGCGTTCGCTCGGCGGAGAACCGTCGGGAACCTCGGATCGTTGGTCTAGCGGTAGCCTGGACTATTCCAGCTGCGCACATTGGACAGAACTAACGGCCCTATGCGGCCGAACGACGACGGATAGTTGATGAACCGGAAAAATGTCATCCGCACGCTGACCGTGATCGCGGTCGTGTTGTTGCTGGGTTGGTCCTTCTATTACTTCAGCGACGACACCCGCGGCTACAAGCCGATCGAAACGTCGGTGGCGATCGCCCAGATCAACAGCGACAACGTCGAGTCGGCCCAGATCGACGACCGCGAACAACAGCTGCGGCTCGAGCTGAAGAACGAGGTCGAAAGCAGCGACAAGGTCATCACCAAGTACCCGACCGGCTACGGCGCGACGCTGTTCGAGGCGCTGCAGGACAAGAACGTCAAGACCAACACCGTGGTCAACCAGGGCAGCATGCTCGGCTCGCTGCTGATCTACCTGCTGCCGCTGTTGCTGCTGGTCGCGCTGTTCGTGATGTTCTCCCGGATGCAGTCCGGCGGCCGGATGGGCTTTGGCTTCGGCAAGTCCAAGGCCAAGATGCTCAACAAGGACATGCCCAAGACCACGTTCGCCGACGTGGCCGGTGTCGACGAGGCCGTGGAAGAGCTCTACGAGATCAAGGACTTCCTTCAGAATCCGTCGCGGTACCAGGCGCTGGGCGCCAAGATTCCGAAGGGCGTGCTGCTGTTCGGTCCGCCGGGCACCGGTAAGACGCTGCTGGCGCGCGCCGTCGCGGGCGAGGCCGGCGTGCCGTTCTTCACGATCTCCGGCTCCGACTTCGTCGAGATGTTCGTCGGCGTCGGCGCCTCGCGGGTGCGGGACCTGTTCGAGCAGGCCAAGCAGAACAGTCCGTGCATCATCTTCGTCGACGAGATCGACGCGGTCGGTCGCCAGCGCGGCGCCGGCCTGGGCGGCGGCCACGACGAACGCGAGCAGACGCTGAACCAGCTGCTCGTCGAGATGGATGGCTTCGGCGAGCGCCAGGGCGTCATCCTGATCGCCGCCACCAACCGGCCCGACATCCTCGACCCGGCGCTGCTGCGCCCCGGCCGCTTCGACCGCCAGATCCCCGTCTCCAACCCCGATCTGGCCGGGCGCCGCGCGGTGCTGCGGGTGCACTCGCAGGGCAAACCGATCGCCGACGACGCCGACCTGGACGGGTTGGCCAAGCGCACGGTCGGCATGTCCGGTGCCGACCTGGCCAACGTGATCAACGAGGCGGCGCTGCTGACCGCCCGCGAGAACGGCACCGTGATCACCGGTCCCGCGCTCGAAGAGGCCGTCGACCGCGTCGTCGGCGGGCCGCGGCGCAAGAGCCGCATCATCAGCGAGCACGAGAAGAAGATCACCGCCTACCACGAGGGCGGCCACACGCTGGCGGCGTGGGCGATGCCCGACATCGACCCGATCTACAAGGTGACGATCCTGGCCCGCGGCCGCACCGGCGGGCACGCGATGTCTGTGCCCGAGGATGACAAGGGCCTGATGACGCGCTCGGAGATGATCGCCCGGCTGGTGTTCGCGATGGGCGGACGAGCGGCCGAGGAACTGGTGTTCCGCGAGCCGACCACCGGCGCGGTCTCCGACATCGAGCAGGCCACCAAGATCGCCCGCGCGATGGTCACCGAGTACGGCATGAGCTCCAAGCTCGGCGCGGTGCGTTACGGCACCGAGCACGGTGATCCGTTCCTGGGCCGCACCATGGGCACCCAACCGGACTACAGCCACGAGGTCGCGCAGATCATCGACGACGAGATCCGCAAGCTCATCGAGGCCGCGCACACCGAGGCGTGGGAGATCCTCACCGAGTACCGCGACGTGCTCGACACCCTCGCCGGCGAACTGCTGGAGAAGGAGACGCTGCACCGGCGCGAGCTCGAAGCGATCTTCGGCGAGGTGAAGAAGCGTCCGCGGTTGACCATGTTCGACGACTTCGGCGGCCGCGTGCCGTCCGACAAGCCGCCGATCAAGACGCCCGGCGAGCTCGCCATCGAGCGCGGTGAGGAATGGCCGAAACCGGTGCCCGAGCCGGCGTTCAAGGCCGCGATCGCCGCGGCCACCAGGGCCGCCGAAGCCACCAGGGTGGCCGAGGGCGGCAAGAACGGAACCAACGGCAGCGGCAACGGGTCCTCCGGCAATGCGCCGACGCAGCCGGATTACGGCGCGCCCGCGGGCTGGCACGCCCCGGGTTGGCCGCCGCCGCAGCAGCAGCAGCAACAGCCGCCGGTCCAGCAGCCCCACGGCTACTGGTATCCGCCGCAGGCGGGTTGGCACCACCCCAACGCCGCCGGCGGTCCGCCCTATCCGCAATACCAGCCGTACCCGCAGCCCGGCCCGCCCGGCGCCCAACAGAACCCGCCCCAGCCGAACGAGGATCAGGGTCAGGACAACAGCCGGCGAAACGGCTGACAAGCAGGCAGGTCACAGGAGGCTCCATTGGCGCAGTCGAGGCACAACTCTGTCACCTTCAGCCCCGCGAAGTTCGATCAGCCGCGTGCGGAGGCAGCGGTGCGCGAGCTTCTGCTGGCCGTCGGGGAAGATCCCGACCGCCATGGGCTGGAGTCGACCCCGACGCGGGTGGCGCGGGCGTACAAGGAGCTGTTCGCCGGGCTCTACATCGACCCGGATTCCGTCCTGGACACCACCTTTGACGAGCAGCACGACGAGCTGGTGCTCGTCAAGCAGATCCCGATGTACTCGACCTGCGAACATCACCTGGTGTCATTTCATGGCGTCGCGCACGTGGGCTACATCCCGGGTAACGACGGCCGCGTCACCGGATTGTCAAAGATCGCCCGGCTGGTCGATCTCTACGCCAAACGACCGCAGGTGCAGGAACGGCTCACCGGGCAGATCGCCGACGCGATGATGCGCAAGCTGGATCCGCGCGGGGTGATCGTCGTGGTGGAGGCCGAACACCTGTGCATGGCGATGCGCGGCGTACGTAAGCCGGGCGCGGTGACGACCACGTCGGCGGTGCGCGGACAGTTCAAGGTCGATGCGGCATCGAGGGCCGAGGCGCTGGACCTGATCCTGCGCGGATGAGCCCGACCAAGGTGCGCGTCATGGGGGTCGTGAACGTCACCGACGACTCCTTCTCCGACGGAGGCTTGTTCCTCGACCGTGACCGCGCCGTAGAGCACGGCCTGGAGTTGGTCGCCCAGGGTGCCGCGATCGTCGATGTCGGCGGTGAGTCCACCCGTCCCGGCGCCGTGCGCATCGCCCCCGACGTCGAGAAGTCGCGGGTGGCGCCGGTCATCGCCGAACTCGCCGCACAAGGCGTCACCGTCAGCATCGACACCATGCACGCCGAAGTCGCGCGGACGGCGCTGGAGAATGGCGCGCAGATCGTCAACGACGTGTCCGGCGGCCGCGCCGACCCGGACATGGCGCCGCTGCTCGCCGATGCGAAAGTGCCCTGGGTGCTGATGCATTGGCGGTCGGTCGGCGCGGACCGGCCCCACGAGGTGCCCGTCTACCGGGACGTGGTCGAAGAGGTGCGCACCGAACTGCTCGCCAGCGTGGACGCCGCGGTGGCCGCCGGCGTCGACCCGGCCATGGTCGTCATCGACCCGGGTCTGGGTTTCGCCAAGACCGGCGAACACAATTGGGCGCTGCTGCGCGCGCTGCCAGAGTTCGTCGCCACCGGCATCCCGGTGCTGGTCGGCGCATCCCGCAAACGCTTCCTCGGCACGCTGCTGGCGGATGCCGACGGCCGCCCGCGGTCGCCAGACGGCCGCGAGACCGCGACCGCGGTGATCTCGGCGCTGGCCGGCCTGCACGGCGCCTGGGGCGTGCGGGTGCACGACGTGCGCGCCTCGGTGGACGCCATCAAGGTGTTGGAGGCCTGGACGGATGGCTGACCGAATCGAATTGCGGGGCTTGACGGTTCGTGGACATCACGGGGTCTTCGAACATGAGCGGCGTGACGGCCAGGACTTCGTCGTCGACATCACGGTCTGGCTCGACCTGGCTGCTGCAGCGGCCAGCGACGACCTGGCCGACACCCTGGACTACGGCGCGTTGGCGCAGCGGGCGGCCGACATCGTGGCCGGTCCGCCGCGCAACCTGATCGAGGCGGTGGCCGGCGACATCGCCGACGGCGTCATGACCGACGACCGCGTGCACGCCGTCGAGGTCGTCGTGCACAAACCGGCGGCGCCGATCCCGCTGACGTTCGCCGACGTCGCGGTGGTGGCCCGTCGATCACGCCGCGGCCGGGGCGGTGACCTTTGACGCGCGCAGTTCTCTCGATCGGGTCGAACCTCGGCGACCGGCTGGCCATGCTGCGCTCGGTCGTAAACGGGCTCGGCGAAGCGGTGTGCGCAGTGTCTCCGGTATACGAGACCGCTCCGTGGGGTGGTGTCGACCAGGGACCGTTCCTCAACGCGGTGGTGATCGCCGAGGATCCCGCGCTCGACGGCCGCGGATGGTTACGGCGCGCGCACGAGCTCGAGCAGACCGCCGACCGGGTGCGCGCGCAACGCTGGGGACCACGCACCCTCGACGTGGACATCGTCACCTGCCGCGCCGACGGCCGCGAGCTGATTTCGTGCGACGCGGATCTGACGCTGCCGCACCCGCGGGCCCATCAGCGCGCGTTCGTGCTCGTGCCCTGGCTGGCGATCGAACCGGACGCCGTATTGACCATCGCGGGCCGGCCGCGCCGCGTCGAGGAGCTGCTCGCCGCACTCGACGCGTCCGAACGCGACGGCGTTCGCCGTACCGACCTGGTGCTGCGCTGATGGGGCCGACCCGCTGGCGGGACCTCGTCGCGGCGACGGTGCTCACCGCCGTCGTGAGCTATTTGCTCGTGCTCGCGCTGTACCGGTGGTTTCCGCCGATCACGCTGTGGACGGGCATATCGCTGTTGGCGGTCGCGATCGCCGAAGCGGGCTGGGCCTTCCACGTCCGCGCCAAGATCAACGACGGCGAGATCGGTGTCGGGTCCGGCCGGTTGGACCCCCTCGCGGTGGCGAGGTCGGTGGTGATCGCCAAGGCCTCGGCGTGGGTCGGGGCGCTGGTGCTGGGCTGGTGGTCGGCCGTCCTCGCCTACGTCCTTCCGCGGCGCTCGACTTTGCGCGTCGCGGCCGACGACACCGCGGGCGCCGCAGTCGCAGCGGGCTGCGCGCTGGCGCTGGTCGTTGCTGCGCTGTGGTTGCAGCATTGCTGCAAGTCTCCGGGGGAGCCACCGGAGAAGCCCGACGGGGCAACGGAATAGCGGACTTCGGTGGGCGCGCGGTCGAATCGCCGTGAAGGTCGACACGCGGAGTGACCTGTGGCGGGTACAGTCGCCCCCATGACCGATCCGACCCGCAGCGCCCGGTCTCGGCGCGGCGGCCGCAGGCCGGGTTGGATGCTGTTGACCGCGTTGCTGGTGCTGGCGATCGCGGCCAGTTCCGCCTTGGTGTTCACCAACCGGGTGGAGCTGCTCAAGCTCGCCGTCATCCTCGCGTTGTGGGCTGCGGTGGTCGCGGCCTTCGTGTCGGTCATCTACCGACGGCAGAGCGATATCGACCAGGCCAAGGTCCGCGACCTCAAGCTGGTGTACGACCTGCAGTTGGACCGTGAGATCTCGGCGCGCCGCGAATACGAGCTGTCGCTGGAGTCGCAACTGCGCCGCGAACTCGCATCCGAAGTGCGGGCCCAGGCCGCCGACGAGGTGGCGGGCCTGCGGGCGGAGCTGGCTGCGCTGCGGGCCAACCTGGAAATCCTGTTCGACGCCGACCTGTCGCACCGGCCGGCGATCGAGACCGAACGCACGACCGTGCGCGCCTACAGCGACTGGGCGCGCGACCCGGAAACCACTGGGCGGGTGAGCTCCAGCCGCTTCGACCAGTACCGGCCGGACGTCGACGAGCGCACCGAGGAGAGCCCGATCATCGACGTGCCCGCCGAACCTCAGCCGGAGTTCGGTTGGGCGTCGTCGCCCGAAGCCGGTGGGGCGCACCGCAGATCGTTCGACGACGAGCGGGGGCACCGTCCGGTGGAGGAATCTTCCCCGTGGGTTACGCCACCACCACAGCCGTCGCCACCACCACAGCCGCCGCCCCCGCCGCCCCAGCCCGAGCCGGTCCCGCAACCGCCGCCGCGACCGGAACCCGTCGCGCCGGCTGCGCCGCCGCCCCCTCCGCCACAGCCGACACCGACACCGGAGCCGGAGCCCTCGCCGACACCGGAGCCGGAGCCGGTGGCCGAGTGGCAGCCCGCGCCCGCCGACGGCCTGTGGCTTCCGCCGGGAAGCCCGGGCAGCAATTGGGCGTCGTCGAGCGTCAACGGGGAGGCGAACGAATACGTCGGCAGACGGCGCGCCCCCGAACCCACGCAGGACTCGGCCGAGGGGACGGGCGTGCAGCCGGCCATGTCGACGCCGTCGCCCGGACCGCGGCGCGGCCGACATTCCGCCCCGCCGGATGCCGGAGATCCCGGCCGTCCCGCCGCGCCCACCCTGGCCGCCGCACCGGCGCAGCAACCGTCCGAGCCCCCTTCGGCGCGGGCCGCCGAACGGTCGCGACACCGCAGCGCTGACGACGCCGACACCGCCGGCCAGTCCGTCGCCGAGCTGCTGGCCCGGCTGCAGGCGAGCCAGACGCCGGGTGGGCGTCGGCGCCGCCGCGAGGAGTGAGCTAACCTCGTATCGACCGTCCGGTACCCGCATCGCAGGACCGGAACGACACACATTGACTCTCAGCGAGGTCGACTTCATGGTCTCCATGGGGACCCCACCTGGCGGATTCCGCCCGGCGCGGCTCACTGTCGGAATCATTTCCGCAGGTCGCGTCGGTTCCGCGCTGGGCGTAGCCCTCGAGCGCGCCGAGCATGTCGTGGTGGCGTGCAGCGCGATCTCGCGCGCGTCCCGCGACCGTGCGAACCGCAGGCTGCCCGATACGGCCGTGCTCCCGGTCGACGAGGTCGCAAGCCGCGCCGAACTGCTGCTGCTCGCGGTGCCCGACGCGGTGCTCGCCGACCTGGTGTCGGGTCTGGCCGCAACCGGGTCGGTACGGCCGGGCACGATCGTCGCGCACACCTCAGGCGCCAACGGAATCGGCGTGTTGGCGCCGCTGGCGGAGCAGGGCTGTATTCGGCTGGCGATCCATCCGGCGATGACGTTCACCGGGACCGACGAGGACATCGAACGGCTGCCTGACACCTGCTTCGGCGTGACCGCCGCCGACGAAGTCGGCTACGCGATCGCCCAGTCGCTGGTGCTCGAGATCGGCGGCGAGCCGTTCCGGGTCCGGGAGGACGCGCGCGCCCTGTATCACGCCGCGCTCGCGCATGGCGGCAACCACGTGGTGACGGTGCTGCTCGACGCGGTCGAAGCCCTACGGTCCGCGCTGCGGGGTCAGGAACTGCTCGGGCAGGAACTGGTCGGCGACGCGCCGGGCGGCATCGCGGAGCGGGTGATCGGTCCGCTGGCGCGGGCCTCGCTGGAGAACGCGCTCCACCGCGGGCAGTCGGCGCTGACCGGACCCGTCGCGCGCGGCGACGCGGCCGCAGTCGCGACACATCTGGAGGCGTTGACGGAGGTGAATCCCGAATTGGCTCAGGCATATCGGGCGAACTCGTTGCGCACCGCCCAGCGTGCGCACGCCCCCGACGAGGTATTCGCCGTGCTCGCAGCAGAACCCAGCGCCGGCCGAGGAACGGGCCGATGAGCGGAAGCAAACCTACGTTCACCGCGGGTGAGCTGAACGTCTACTCGAACCCGCGCGAGGTCTCGGCCGTCACGAGGGCGCTGCGCAGCACCGGCCGCCGGGTGATGCTGGTGCCGACGATGGGCGCGCTGCACGACGGGCATCTGATGCTGATCCGTGCCGCCAAGCGCGTTCAAGGCGCTGTCGTGGTGGTGTCAATCTTCGTCAACCCTCTGCAGTTCGGCGCGGGCGAAGACCTCGACGCCTATCCGCGAACACTCGACGACGACCTGGCCGCGCTGCGCTCCGAGGGTGTCGAGATCGCATTCACCCCGACCGTCGCCGACATGTACCCGAACGGCACTCGCACCTCCGTCCACCCCGGTCCGCTCGGTTCGGACCTCGAAGGGTCCACTCGGCCGGAGCATTTCGCGGGAGTGCTGACGGTCGTGCTCAAACTCCTCAACATTGTCCATCCCGACCGCGCGTTTTTCGGGGAGAAGGACTATCAGCAGTTGGCGCTCATCCAGCAGATGGTCGCCGACCTCAACGTCGACACGCAGATCGTCGGCGTGCCGATCGTGCGGGAGGCCGACGGCCTGGCGATGTCGTCGCGCAACCGCTACCTCAACGAAGAGGAGCGGGAACACGCCGGCGCGCTGTCCGCGGCGCTGCTGGCGGGGATGTACGCGGCGGGCGAAGGGGCCCCGGCCGCGTTGGACGCGGCGCGCGCGGTGCTCGACGAGGTGCCGGCCATCGAGGTCGATTACCTGCAGGTGCGCGACCCGATGCTGGGCCCTGCACCCGTCGTGGGGGCGGCCCGCATGCTGGTGGCCGGTCGGCTCGGCCGCACCAGGCTGCTGGACAACATCGCCATCGACATCGGGGTGCCGTCGGGATCGGGCCCGGACGTCGCGTTTGACGAACACGAACTCCCTTGGAGGAATTGATGTTACGAACAATGCTCAAATCGAAGATCCACCGTGCCACGGTCACGCAAGCCGACCTGCACTACGTCGGGTCGGTGACCATCGACGCGGACCTGATGGACGCCGCCGACCTGCTCGAGGGTGAGCAGGTGACGATCGTCGACATCGACAACGGCGCGCGGCTTGTGACGTACGCGATCACCGGGGAACGCGGCAGCGGGGTGATCGGGATCAACGGCGCGGCAGCGCATCTCGTGCATCCCGGTGACCTGGTGATCCTGATCGCTTACGGCACCATGGAGGACGCCGAGGCGCGCGCATATCAACCGCGGATCGTGTTCGTCGACGCCGACAACAAGCAGATCGACCTCGGTCACGATCCGGCGTTCGTACCGGCCGACGCGGCCGAGCTGATGTCGCCACGGTAGAGCCCGTGTTACTTGCGATCGACGTCCGCAACACCCACACCGTCGTTGGGCTGGTATCGGGCTCGGGAGAGCGCGCGAAAGTCGTTCAGCAGTGGCGGATCCGCACCGAATCCGAGGTGACCGCCGACGAACTCGCGCTGACCATCGACGGCCTCATCGGTGACGACTCCGAACAGCTGACCGGCGCCGCGGGCCTTTCGACCGTCCCGTCGGTGATGCACGAACTGCGCGAGATGCTGGGACAGTACTGGCCGTCTGTCCCGCACGTGCTGATCGAGCCGGGAGTACGCACCGGCATTCCGCTTCTGGTGGACAACCCGAAAGAGGTCGGCGCCGACCGCATCGTGAATTGCCTTGCCGCATACCACAAGTACGGCAGCGCAGCGATCGTGGTCGACTTCGGCTCGTCGATCTGCGTCGACGTCGTGTCGGCGAAAGGCGAATTCCTCGGCGGCGCAATAGCGCCGGGCGTCGAGGTGTCCTCCGATGCGGCAGCGGCCCGGTCGGCGGCACTGCGGCGCATCGAGCTGACCCGGCCGCGATCGGTCATCGGCAAGAACACCGTCGAATGCATGCAGGCCGGTGCGGTGTTCGGGTTCGCCGGGTTGGTCGACGGGCTGGTGCAACGCATCCGCGACGATGTCGACGGCTTCTCGGGCACCGACGTCGCCGTGGTCGCGACCGGACACACCGCGCCGCTGGTGCTGCCGGACATGCGGACCGTCCAGCATTACGACGAGCACCTCACCCTCGACGGGCTGCGGTTGGTGTTCGAGCGCAACCGCGACAACCAACGCGGCCGCCTCAAAAAGGGGATTTCGGTGTAGTTGGTCGCGCTCAGCGCGACCGGCGACACCGAAATCACTAAAAGAACGTGCGGATGAGGTCGACGACGCGGCCGGCCTCGTCGAGCATCGGGATCATCGGCCACTTGTCGAACACCGTGCAGGGATGCGAGATCCCGAACTCCACCCAGTCGCCGACGTCGACGGAGTCGCCGCCACCCGGTCGCAGGTACGCGTGCTGATCGTTGAGCTTCGTGACGCTGCTGTCGGGCAGCCGTCGCGGCACCGGCAGATCCTGGTCGAACGACACGTCGCGGCGGCCCATCGTCAACAGCGCCAGGTCGGGTTGCGGGCGCGACATCACCTGCGCCCAGACGCTGAGCGCGGGCCGCAGGGTCTCGCGCAGCGGCGACGTCCGCCCGTACAGGCCGTCGTCGTGAGCGAGGTAGCAGCCGCTGCGCAGGATCGCGCTCACCTGCAGCCCGGCGGGCCAGCCGGTGAGGGCCTCGGCCACCGCGTCGAAGTACGTGCTGCCACCGGCGGTGGCAATGACGACGTCGGTTTCGAAGAGCGGCGCCAGCCGCAGCACCGCGGCACGCACATCCGCCAGGTGCGACGCGACCGCGCCGCTCGCCTCCCGCCCGTGGCCGAGGGCAGCCTCGTAACCGGCCACCCCGACCAGCCGCAGCCGTGCCGAGGCGGCGACCGCGTGGGCCACCGCGTCGGCGGTGTCGCGGTCACGGCAGCCGGTGCGCCCACTCGGCATCCCGACCTCGACGCAAACGTCCACCGGGCGGACCGTGCCGGCGGCGGCCAACGCCGACGTCATCAATTCGACCCCACGGACCGAGTCCACCCAGCACGTCACGTTGAAGGCCGGATCGGCATCGAGCTGGTCGCCAAGCCAGCGCAACCCGGCCTCGTCGACGAGCTCGTTGGCCAGGATCACGTCTCGTACTCCGAACGCCCGGAACATCCGCACCTGGCTGATCGTGGCGGCGGTGACGGCGCAGGCGCCGGCCTCGAGCTGACGGGCCAGCAGCTGCGGCGCCATGTGAGTCTTGCCGTGCGGAGCCAGCTGCACTCCGTGCGCGGCACACCACCGCGCCATGGTCGAGATGTTGTGCGCCACCGCCTCGGCCTGCAGGACGCACACCGGACCCACGGCGCCATCGCCGAACAGATCGGGCCTGCGCTCACGGATTTCCGCCACCGTGCGGCCCCACCAGGCGGCGGGCAGGCCCTTGAACCGCCAGTCCAGCGGTTCGTCGGCCAGCGCCGCCACCGCCGCTGCGCTGATCGGGGCCGTCATGGGTTCATTTAAGCTGGCACGACGTGACCGAACCTGACTCGCCCCGCACCGCACCGGCAGCGGCAGCGGCATCCGAGCCCGACATTCCGGAGCAGTACCGGATCCGTCAGGCCAAGCGTGAGCGACTGCTCGCCGAGGGGCGGGACCCGTACCCGGTCGAGGTCGCGCGCACCCACACCCTGGCCGAGATCCGGGGCGCCTATCCCGACCTGGCCGCCGACACTGAGACCGGCCAGATCGTCGGTGTCGCCGGCCGCGTGATGTTCGCCCGTAACTCCGGCAAGTTGTGCTTTGCCACCCTGCAGGAGGGCGACGGCACCCAGCTGCAGGTGATGATCAGCTTCAACAAGGTCGGACAGGAATCGCTGGACGCGTGGAAAGCCGACGTCGACCTCGGCGACATCGTGTTCGTGCAGGGCGAAGTGATCAGTTCCCGGCGCGGCGAACTCTCCGTGCTCGCCGATTCCTGGCGAATTGTTTCGAAAGCCTTGCGGCCACTGCCGGTCGCGCACAAAGAGATGAGCGAAGAGTCGCGGGTGCGGCAGCGCTACGTCGATCTGATCGTGCGACCCGAGGCGCGTGCCATTGCCCGGCAGCGAGTGGCAGTGGTGCGGGCGCTGCGATCGGCGCTGGAACGGCGCGGCTTTCTCGAAGTCGAAACACCGATGCTGCAGACACTCGCCGGTGGCGCCGCGGCCCGGCCTTTCGTGACGCACTCCAACGCGCTGGATGCGGACCTCTACCTACGTATCGCCCCTGAACTGTTTCTCAAGCGGGCGTTGGTCGGCGGTTTCGAGCGCGTCTTCGAGCTGAATCGGGTGTTCCGAAACGAAGGCGCGGATTCCACACATTCACCGGAATTTGCGATGCTCGAGACATATCAGGCATACGGAACCTACGACGATTCCGCGGTGATGATCCGAGAGCTTATTCAAGAGGTTGCCGACGAAGCGATCGGAACGCGTGACGTGCCATTGCCTGATGGCACTGTCTACGATCTGGACGGCGAATGGCAATCCGTCGAAATGTATCCATCGCTATCCGAAGCGCTGGGCGAAGAGATCACTCCCGAAACGACGGCCGAGCGGTTATGGGAGATCGCGGATCGACTAGCTGTCGAGATTCCGCGTGATCGCGGTTACGGGCACGGGAAATTGGTTGAGGAGCTTTGGGAGCACGCCGTCGGCAACAGGCTGTGGGCGCCGACCTTCGTCCGTGACTTTCCCGTCGAGACGACCCCGCTGACACGGGAACATCGCAGCATTCCGGGCGTCACCGAGAAATGGGATCTCTACATCCGGCGCTTCGAGTTGGCCACCGGATATTCCGAGCTGGTCGACCCGGTAATCCAACGGGAAAGGTTCGAAGCCCAAGTCAGGGCGGCGGCAGCCGGAGACGACGAGGCAATGGCTCTCGACGAGGATTTTCTCGCCGCCATGGAGTATGCGATGCCGCCATCCACGGGCACCGGAATGGGCATCGACAGGTTGTTGATGGCATTGACGGGACTGTCGATTAGGGAGACAGTTTTGTTTCCGATTGTTCGGCGTCACGGGAACTGAACACCAGCTATTGTCGATTCTGTTGAATGGGGGACACACATATGGCACATTGGTGCCGGGGTTCGAGGACTTAACCGCGATCCAGTGATCGCGCAGAAGGGCGTGTGGGGAAATGGCGAAGAAAGTTACCGTTACGTTGGTCGATGATTTCGACGGCGAAGGTGCGGCTGACGAGACGGTTGAATTCGGCCTCGACGGGGTGAGCTACGAGATCGACCTTTCTTCGAAGAATGCCGCGAAGTTGCGAAATGACCTGAAGCAGTGGGTCGAGGCCGGCCGGCGGGTGGGCGGCCGTCGACGTGGACGTTCCGCTGGGTCGGGGCGCGGGCGCGCGGCCATCGACCGTGAGCAGAGCGCAGCCATCCGGGAGTGGGCGCGGCGCAATGGCCACAATGTCTCGACCCGCGGCCGCATTCCCGCCGACGTGATCGACGCCTTCCACGCGGCGACCTAGCCAGGCAGTTCCGGGGCTCTCGAGCCCGTTCGCTAGCCGCGAACCTGCTGCGGCCCGATCCGGAAACGAATCACCCCGCTGACGCGTTGCTAGTCGGTAGCGTCGGGTATTCGACCCGATACGCATTGATGCTTCGGCTGTCCGCGCAGAGCTGACCGGCGGGCGGGGCATCGGGGCGAGCCGCCCACTAGAGTGGACGGTAGGTGCGGTGCGTCGCTCGGAGTCTTCGAGTCGCATGGCACCGACCTATTGATGGAGAGCAGGTAACCACCGATGTTCGAGAGATTCACCGACCGTGCCCGCAGGGTCGTCGTCCTGGCCCAAGAAGAGGCCCGGATGCTCAACCACAACTACATCGGAACCGAGCACATCCTGTTGGGACTCATTCACGAGGGTGAAGGTGTAGCGGCCAAGTCATTGGAGTCGCTGGGCATCTCGCTCGAGGGCGTGCGCAGCCAGGTCGAGGAGATCATCGGCCAGGGCCAGCAGGCGCCGTCCGGCCACATCCCGTTCACCCCGCGCGCCAAGAAGGTGCTGGAGCTGAGCCTGCGCGAGGCGCTGCAGCTCGGCCACAACTACATCGGCACCGAGCACATTCTGCTCGGCCTGATCCGTGAGGGTGAGGGCGTCGCCGCCCAGGTGTTGGTCAAGCTCGGCGCCGAGCTGACGCGCGTGCGCCAGCAGGTGATCCAGCTGCTGTCCGGCTATCAGGGCAAGGAGACCGCTGAGGCCGGCACCGGTGGCCGCGGCGGCGAGGCGGGCAACCCGTCGACCTCGCTGGTGCTCGACCAGTTCGGGCGCAACCTGACCGCCGCCGCTATGGAGGGCAAGCTCGACCCGGTCATCGGCCGCGAGAAGGAAATCGAGCGGGTCATGCAGGTGCTGAGCCGGCGCACCAAGAACAACCCGGTGCTGATCGGTGAGCCCGGCGTCGGCAAGACCGCCGTCGTCGAGGGCCTGGCGCAGGCGATCGTGCACGGCGAGGTCCCCGAGACGCTGAAGGACAAGCAGCTCTACACGCTGGATCTCGGCTCGCTGGTCGCCGGCTCGAGGTACCGCGGTGATTTCGAGGAACGCCTGAAGAAGGTGCTCAAGGAGATCAACACCCGCGGCGACATCATCTTGTTCATCGACGAGCTGCACACGCTCGTGGGCGCGGGTGCCGCCGAGGGCGCGATCGACGCCGCGAGCATCCTGAAGCCGAAGCTGGCCCGCGGCGAGCTGCAGACCATCGGCGCCACCACGCTCGACGAGTACCGCAAGTACATCGAGAAGGACGCCGCCCTGGAACGCCGCTTCCAGCCGGTCCAGGTGGGTGAGCCGACGGTCGAGCACACCATCGAGATCCTCAAGGGACTGCGCGACCGCTACGAGGCGCACCACCGCGTCTCGATCACCGATTCGGCGATGGTCGCGGCCGCCACGCTGGCCGACCGCTACATCAACGACCGGTTCCTGCCGGACAAGGCGATCGACCTGATCGATGAGGCCGGCGCCCGGATGCGGATCCGCCGCATGACCGCGCCGCCAGACCTGCGCGAGTTCGACGAGAAGATCGCCGATGCGCGCCGGGAGAAGGAGTCCGCGATCGACGCGCAGGACTTCGAGAAGGCGGCAAGCCTACGCGACAAGGAGAAGCAGCTGGTCGCCCAGCGCGCCGAGCGCGAGAAGCAGTGGCGCTCAGGTGATCTCGATGTGGTCGCCGAGGTCGACGACGAGCAGATCGCCGAGGTGTTGGGCAACTGGACCGGCATCCCCGTGTTCAAGCTGACCGAGGAGGAGACCACTCGGCTGCTGCGGATGGAGGACGAGATCCACAAGCGGATCATCGGCCAGGAGGACGCCGTCAAGGCGGTCTCCAAGGCGATCCGCCGCACCCGCGCCGGGCTGAAGGACCCCAAGCGTCCGTCGGGCTCGTTCATCTTCGCCGGCCCGTCCGGTGTCGGTAAGACGGAGCTGTCGAAGGCGCTGGCAAACTTTTTGTTCGGCGACGACGACGCGCTCATCCAGATCGACATGGGCGAGTTCCACGACCGGTTCACCGCCTCGCGGCTGTTCGGCGCCCCTCCGGGCTACGTCGGTTACGAGGAGGGCGGCCAGCTCACCGAGAAGGTGCGCCGCAAGCCGTTCAGTGTCGTGCTGTTCGACGAGATCGAGAAGGCGCACCAGGAGATCTACAACAGCTTGTTGCAGGTCCTCGAGGACGGCCGCCTGACCGACGGACAGGGCCGCACGGTCGACTTCAAGAACACCGTGCTGATCTTCACCTCGAACCTCGGCACGTCCGACATCAGCAAGGCGGTCGGACTGGGCTTCAGCCCCGGTGGCGGCGAGAACAACTACGAGCGGATGAAGCAGAAGGTCAACGACGAGCTGAAGAAGCACTTCCGCCCGGAGTTCCTCAACCGTATCGACGACATCATCGTCTTCCACCAGCTGACTCGCGACGAGATCATCCGCATGGTCGACCTGATGATCGGCCGAGTGTCCAACCAGCTCAAGGCCAAGGACATGACGTTGGAGTTGACGGACATGGCCAAGGCCCTGTTGGCCAAGCGCGGGTTCGATCCGGTGCTCGGCGCGCGGCCGCTGCGGCGCACCATCCAGCGCGAGATCGAGGACCAGCTGTCGGAGAAGATCCTGTTCGACGAGATCGGTCCGGGTCAGCTCGTCACGGTCGATGTCGAGAACTGGGACGGCGAGGGCGCCGGCGAGGATGCGGTGTTCACGTTCAAGGGCACCAAGAAGCCGGCTCCGGTGGCCGAGCCCGACCTCGCTCAGGCCGGTGCGGCCGGGGCGGCCAGCGCCGAATAGTCAATCGCGCCACAACGCAAATGCCCCCGAATCGCAAGGATTTCGGGGGCATTTGCGGCTGTTCGTCCAGCGGTTGCTTAGGATGTGCGATGTAATCGGCGAGCGAAGGAATCTGGTGAGAATCCAGAACGGTCGCGCCACTGTGTCAAGTCAGACCCGACGTTCGCCGACACCTCGACCCGATGCACGGCCCGCCGTGCGGGAACTGGGACGCGAAATCCCGGAAAGGACACCGACATGACCTCTCCTGAGGCCCGCAAGAGCGTTGCGCCCGCGCTGGACTTCTCGGCCACCAAGGCGGTGATGTGGTTGACGTTCACCGCATTCTTCGCCCTCCTGGTGCTCTACTTCGTCGGCATGGATCAGGGTGCGACGTCGGTGTTCGGCAACAACACCGTCATCCACGAGTTCGTGCATGACGCCCGCCACCTGCTCGGCTTCCCCTGCCACTGAGCGGACGGCGCCAGAGACAATGGAAAAGCAGATCATCGGGCGCGGCCTGCTTGCCGGCGCCCTGGCCGGACTGTTCGCGTTCATCTTTGCCCGGATCTTCGTCGAACCCGTCATCGAGCGGGCGATCGCTTACGAAGAGGGCGTCGGCGCCGCGCACGAAGCGATGGCAGGCCATGCGCACGGCGGGCACAGCCACGGTGACGGTGGCGGATTCGACCGTGTCGTGCAGGCCAACATCGGCATGGGATTGGGCGTGCTCGCCTTCAGTGTCGCGATCGCGGCATTGTTTGCCGTGGTCTTCGCGGTGGCCTACGGGCGCGTCGGCGACGTCTCGGCGCGGCTGCTGTCGGTGTACGTGGCCGGCGGAATGTTGTTGAGCCTGTACATCGTCCCTTCGCTGAAGTACCCGGCGAGCCCACCGGCGCTCAGCCTGGACGAGACGATCCGTCAGCGCACGCTGCTGTACCTGTTTATGGTGGTGCTGTCCGCGGCGCTGCTGGTCGGTGCGGTTTATCTGGGTAGGCGGTTGTCCGACCGGCTGGGCGCATGGAACGCGACGTTGGCCGCGGCAGGGTCCTACGTCGTCGCGATCGCGGTGCTGATGCTGATACTGCCTGGCATCCACGAAACACCGGGCCCGCTGCGCGACGACGCGGGCACCATCGTCTACGAGGGCTTCCCGGCCGACGCGCTCTACGAGTTCCGGCTGTTCTCGCTCGGCACGCAGGTCGTCATCTACACGACGATCGCCCTGGCGTTCGGCGCGATGGCAGCGCGGCTGCTCGGCGAGAAGCGACGGGAGAGCGTTCCTTTGTGAGTGAGGTCGTTCGGCTGACGCTCGTGTCGCATGCGTTGACGGACGCGATGTCGGCCGGACGATTCCCCACCGACGAGCCGTTGAGCCCGATCGGCCACCGGCAGGTCGACGCGTCCATCGACCTGGGTGTCGCCGATGCCGCGTTCTGCGGTCCTGAGAAGCGGACCAGGCAGACCGCCGAACTGTTGGGTCTGCATGCCGAGGTCGACGGTCGGCTCGCCGATCTGGACTGCGGACGATGGCGCGGTGACGTACTGGGCGGGGTGCGACCGGCGGACCTGGCGGTCTGGTTGACCGATCCGACGCGGGCGCCGCACGGCGGCGAATCGGTGGTCGACCTGGTCGACCGGGTGCGCGACTGGATGGAGTCGCAGACGACGGTCCGCCGCAGGCTCGTCGTGGTGACACACCCGGCGGTGATCCGGGCGGCCATCCTGGTGGCGCTTGATGCACCCGCGAAGTCGTTCTGGCGCATCGACATTGCTCCGGTCAGCCGCACGGTGATGCACTTCCGCGGGCACGCGTGGACACTCCGGTCGAACCGCTAGC
Source organism: Mycolicibacterium celeriflavum (assembly GCF_010731795.1). Taxonomy (NCBI): domain Bacteria; kingdom Bacillati; phylum Actinomycetota; class Actinomycetes; order Mycobacteriales; family Mycobacteriaceae; genus Mycobacterium; species Mycolicibacterium celeriflavum. The sequence continues at coordinate 3,848,245 of NZ_AP022591.1, forward strand.
CGCTGATCGGGACCAGGTCGAAAGCCTGGCGCACGATCGACAACAGCCACCCGGCGGCCGTCGGACTGCGATACCTGGGCCAGTTCAGCTGGAAGCTGACGACCCACGGCTGGCCGGTGTGGTCGACGGCATACCAGCTGAACGTCAGGTCGCCCGGCAGGTTTCCGCCCTTGGCGCCGATGTAGGCCCACTTCGACCCGTCCAGGTCGATGCCGGGAATCGCGGCGAGGATGTCCTTGACCGGCGCGGCCTCGCCGACAGCGGCCGCCTGCAGCGCGATGTGCACGCGGCAGATGTCGGCGGCGCTGCCGTACCACTCCGCGCCGAAGTTCGACGCCGGCGTGTGCGTGCGTTTTGGATCCGGTTCGTAGGGCCGCGAATTCGTCTGCTTCAGCAGTTTCGCACGGACCTGCGGGTTGCCCTGTTCTACCGCCTGCCGCCACTGCTCGCGTAGGTCCGGCCGACCCCAGCCGACCGAGAAGAGCTCGTGCATGGTGGGGAACGGCGTCATGCTGGCCGGGTCGTGATGGCCGGCCGCGACCAGTGCCCGCTCCACCGCGCCGGGACCAAGGCGTGCGATCAGCAGATCGGTGGCCATATTGTCACTGGCCGAGATCATCTGCTGGGCAGCGGTTCTCACCGATACCCGTGCGCCGGGCGGCAGTTCCTCGAGGCCGGCCGATCCGACCGCCTTGGCCCGCTTGGTGATGGTCAACGTGTCGGTCCACTCGAGCGTGCCGGCCTTCACCGCGTCGGCAACCGCAAGCAGCACATAGAGTTTGAAGATCGACGCCAACGGCAGCGACAGTTCGGTGTTGGTTCCGGCCACCACATCGCACCGGTCCGCAACCACCTTCGACACCTGATAGGAATAACGCGCGCCGGACTTCGTCAACTCGGCGTCGACGTCAGCCCATTCGTCGACGACCGGCGGTCGCAGCGACACGTCGAGCCGATCGACCAAGCCGGCTTCGTTCGTGCGCAGGTCGATTTCCTGTGCGACGCCATAAGACGTCAGCACACCCACCTTTGCTTGGCCGGCGCCGATCTCCACGTCGGTGACGGTGAACGGCCGGTCCCACCAGATCCTGTCGAGCTTGAACGCGATGTCGTCGACCTTCTCCGGCACCGCCAGGGTGCGCACCCCGACCGGCCCGATCGGCCAGTCGGAGTTGAGCATGTCCAGGGTCTGCTTGGCCCGCAGACCCTGCGGGGTGTTGATCTCGATCGGCGTGCCGTACGCGGCGTCGGCCGGTGGGGCGTCGACCTTCGAGCAACCGGCGAGCGCGACGACGACAGAGACTGCGACCGTCAGCGCGAGCGCGCGGCGCGCGTTACGCCTGCCGCTAGTGAGTGGCACCTGCAACGTCGAGGACGACCTCGAACTCGAGCAGTGACGCGCCGGTGGCAACCGGGTTGGCCTGCTGGCCTTTGTGGGCTTCGATCGCCGGGCCCGTGGCCCAGGCCTGGAAAGCTTCCTCGGACTCCCACTGCGTCACCACGAAGTAGCGGTTTTCGCCCTTGACCGGGCGCAGAAGTTGAAAGCCCAGAAAGCCGGGCTGGTTGTCGACGGCATGGGCGCGGTGTGCGAACCGCTTCTCCAGTTCGGGACCGGCGTCGGGCGGGACCTCGATTGCGTTGATCTTCACCACGGGGTTCTGGCTGGGCATGCGCTAAAGGCTACCGAATGCGCGGCGTGCACCTTGAGGCACGATGATGTCTCCCATGCAGTCCCCAGCACGCGAGCGGGCTCACCTGACCCGTCGCGGCGGCAGGGGCCGACCGCTGGTGCTCGTGCACGGCCTGATGGGGCGGGGCAGCACGTGGACGCGTCAGCTGCCGTGGCTCACTCAGCTGGGCGATGTCTATACCTACGACGCGCCGTGGCACCGGGGCCGCGACGTCGACGATGCGGCCCCGATCAGCACGGAGCGGTTCGTCGCCGAGCTCGGCGACGCGGTGTCGACGATCGGCAAGCCCGTCGTGCTGATCGGCCACTCGATGGGAGCACTGCACTCGTGGTGCCTGGCAGCGACGCGGCCCGACCTGGTGGAGGCGTTGGTCATCGAGGACATGGCACCGGACTTCCGCGGCCGCACCACCGGTCCGTGGGAGCCCTGGCTGCACGCGTTGCCGGTCGAATTCGAAACTGCGCAACGGGTTTACGACGAGTTCGGGCCGGTGGCCGGCCAGTACTTCCTGGAGGCGTTCGACCGCACGACGACCGGCTGGCGGTTGCACGGTCAACCGGCGGTGTGGATCGAAATCGCCGCCGAGTGGGGTACCCGCGACTACTGGCGGGAGTGGGAGGCCGTGCGCGTACCGGCGCTGCTGCTCGAGGCGGGCAACTCCGTCACACCTGGGGGCCAGATGGCGAAGATGGCGCAGACCGGCCACCGGACGACCTATCTGCATGTGCCCGGCGCCGGTCATCTCATCCACGACGACGCACCGCGGGCCTACCGGCAGGCGGTCGAGTCGTTCCTATCGGAACTCCCCGAGGACAGCTGAGGATGGCCGGCCCGGCGGACGCTCGAACCGGGTGCGGATCACGTCGAGATCATGCTCGACGCGCAGGACGTCGCGGTCGTCGTCGAACAGCCGGCCCGCCATCGGCGCCGCCATCCGGAACTGGTCGGGGTGCAATCGCAGGGCACCGGAGCGGTGGGCGGCCCAGCCGAACGCCGCGGCCACCGCAAATGGGGCTACCAGGATCAGCAGTGTCAGGGCAGTGGTCATGGCAGTAATCTTTCGCTCGGACATATCCGGCCAACAGTGGCAGGAATGACACATTGAGATAAAATGCTGCCATGGCGATGAAGAGCGTATCGACACTGGTGCTCGACGATCTGGCGATTTTCGAGTTCGGAGTCATCTGCGAGGTCTTCGGTATCGACCGTTCCGCCGACGGCGTGCCCAATTTCGACTTCAAGATCTGCGGGCCCCAGCCCGGCAGACCGGTCAGCACCTCCGTCGGGGCGACGATCACACCCGCTCATGGCCTCGCCGACCTGGTGGGCGCCGACCTCGTCGCGATCCCGGCGATCGGCGGATCGGAGTACCTGCCCGAGGCGCTGGCCGCCGTCCGCACCGCCGCCGACGCCGGCTCGATCATCCTCACCGTGTGCTCGGGTGCTTTCGTCGCCGGTGCCGCGGGATTGCTCGACGGCAGGCCCTGCACCACGCACTGGATGCACGCCGACGCACTCGCCCGGAAATATCCGACCGCCAAAGTCGACCGCAACGTGCTGTTCGTCGACGACGGCAACCTGATCACCAGTGCGGGCACCGCGGCGGGAATCGACGCCTGCCTGCATCTCGTCCGGCGCGAACTCGGCAGCGAGGTGACCAACAAGATCGCCCGCCGCATGGTGGTTCCGCCGCAACGCGACGGCGGTCAGCGCCAGTACATCGACCAGCCGATCCCGGTGCGATGTTCGGAACGCTTTGCCCCCCACCTTGATTGGATTCTCGGCAATCTCGACAAACCGCACACCGTTGCCACGTTGGCCGCCCGCGCGCACATGTCCGCGCGCACGTTCGCACGCCGATTCGTAGAAGAGACCGGCCGGACGCCGATGCAATGGGTTACCGATCAACGTGTGTTGTACGCGCGCACCCTGTTGGAGGAGACCGATCTCGATGTCGACCGGATCGCCGAACGCAGTGGCTTCGGCACCGCGACGCTGCTGCGCCACCACTTCCGCAGGATCATCGGAGTGACACCGTCGGACTATCGACGCAGGTTCGCTTGTGGTGCAGAGGATTCCAACGGCGGAACGCAGGAATCGGCGGCCACCGCCTGATCGCCTTCGCCGGCGAGCGCGAACCGGCCGTCGGCGGTCTGTTCGATGAGGCCGTCGACCAACAGCGAATCAAGTGCCCGGTCGCGTTGGGCGGTATCGGACAACCAGGCGACGTCGAGTTGCGCGCGGGTGACGGGAGAGTCGTTGCCGCGCAATACATCAAGCAGACGACCGCGCACCTGCCGGTCGGTGCCCGCGTAGCGCTGCGTGCGGCGCGTCCGCGCCGTCGACGAAGGAAAACCATGCGAACGCCACGCGCACATGTCCAGCGGGCACAGCCCGCACCGCGGCGCCCGAGCGGTGCACACCGTCGCGCCCAGTTCCATCAGCGCGACCGAGAACTTCGGCGCCAGTTCGTCGTCGGGCAGCAGAGTCTCGACGTCGGCGAGGTCACGCGGCGACGACGATGCCGCTGCCTCGGCGCGACCGTGCACCACCCTGGCGACGACACGACGAACGTTGGTGTCGACGACCGGCACCCGCCGGCGGTAGGCGAAGCAGGCGACTGCACGCGCGGTGTACGCGCCGACGCCCGGCAGAGTCAACAGCGTCTCGACGTCGGACGGCACGACGTCGTCGTACTCCGCGGCGATCACCGTCGCGCACTCGTGTAATCGCTTGGCGCGGCGCGGATACCCCAGCTTGCCCCACGCTCGCAACACGTCGGCGGCACTCGCCGCCGCGGTCGCCGACGGGGTCGGCCAACGCTGCACCCATGCGAGCCAGGCCGGTTCGACCCGGGCCACCGGCGTTTGTTGCAGCATGAACTCGCTGACCAGGATTTGCCACGGTGTCACCCCGGGCCGGCGCCACGGCAGGTCGCGCTGCCCGCGGTCAAACCAATCGAGCAGCTGAGGCACAATACCGGTCATGCCGAACACCAACCCAGTGACCGCATGGAAAGCACTCAAAGAGGGTAACGAGCGCTTCGTCGCCGGTAAGCCCGTCCACCCGAGCCAGGGCGTCGAGCACCGCGCGAGCCTGGCAGCGTCGCAGAAGCCGACCGCGGTGGTGTTCGGTTGCGGGGACAGCCGCGTGGCGGCCGAGATCATTTTCGATCAGGGCCTCGGAGACATGTTCGTGGTCCGTACCGCGGGACATGTCATCGACTCGGCGGTGCTGGGCTCCATCGAGTACGCGGTCAATGTGCTCAACGTGCCGCTGATCGCGGTGCTGGGCCACGACAGCTGCGGCGCGGTGAAGGCGACTTTGGCCGCACTGTACGAAGGCGTGGTGCCCGGCGGCTACGTGCGCGACATCGTTGAACGGGTGATGCCGTCGATTCTGCTGGGCAGGCGTGACGGGTTGAAGAGGGTTGACGAGTTCGAGGCCCGGCACGTCACTGAGACCGGGGCGCAGCTGATGGCCCGCTCGACGGCCATCGCCGAGGGGGTTGCTGCGGGCGACCTGGCGATCGTGGGACTGACCTACCATCTGGCCGACGGCCGGGTGGTGTTGCGAGATCATCTGGGCGACATCGGCGAAGGCTGACGGGCGACACGCCGGGTCACCTCGGGCGATAAGGCGCGACCCGGCCTTACCTTGAACTTGTGCTGGATCTGGAACCGCATGGCCCGCTACCGACGCAGATCTACTGGCGTCGCAGGGCACTGGCGCTGGGCATAGCGGTACTCGTGATCGGCGTGATCGCGGCCATCGTGGTCGTGGTTGTGAAGAACACCGGCGGCACGGACGAGGCGAACGCGGAGAAGTCTGCGTCCACCGCGGCAGCCGGGCCGACGCCGCTGCCGGGGGAGAACCCCGAAGTCAAGACGCCGGTGATGCCGCCGGCGCAGGATGCGCCGCCCCCGACGGCGACGCCGACCGCGGCGGTGGTGCCGCCGCCGCTACTCAACGAGGGCGACGATTGCCCCGATTCCTCGCTTGCCGTCAAGGGCATCACGAACCAACCGCAGTACGTCGTGGGTGATCAGCCGAAGTTCACAATGGTGGTCACCAACATCGGGCTCGTCGGCTGCAAACGCGACGTCGGTGCCGCCGTGCTGGCGGCCTACGTGTACTCGCTGGACAACGCCCGGCTCTGGTCCAACCTCGACTGTGCACCGTCGAACGAAACGCTGGTCAAGACGTTCCAGCCCGGTGAGCAGGTGACGACGGAGGTCACCTGGACGGGCATGGGCTCCGCGCCGGGTTGCCCGCTGCCGCGGCAACCCATCGGACCCGGCACGTACAACCTGGTCGTGCAGCTGGGCAATCTGCGTTCAGCGACGGTGCCGTTCATCCTCGCGGCGCCGCAGTCGCCGGTGCACGGCAACGGCGCCGCGCCGCCGCCCGGGCCCCCGCCCGCCGGCTGAGCCGCGATAGCCCGATAGCCCGCTAGGCCAGCCGGTCGGCGATCGTCGACTCCGCCAACTGCGACAGGCCTTCCCGGATGTGGCGTGCCCACATCGAGCCGATGCCCTCGACCGACTGCAGATCACCTGCGCTGGCCGCCAGCAGACCCTGCAGTGAGCCGAACGAACGCACCAGCAGGTCGACGTGCGCGAACTGCAGGCGAGGGATACCGGCCATCGCGCGGTAGCCGCGTGAGCTCATCGCCGAATCCTGCGCCTCGATTGTCGACGGGTAGCCGAAAACTCTTGCCAGCGTGGTGAAGTCGAGCAGCTCGTTGTCGGACAGGCCGTCGAGTTCGTCGAGCGTGGCGCTCACCTGCGCCGCCGACGGCGGGTCGGGATTCGCGTGATAGTCGCGCACGATCAGCTCGCGGGCGGTGTCGTTGTCGCCCACCAGCTCCTCCAATTGCAGCTTGAGCTGACGGCCGTCAGTTCCGAGTTCGACTACGTAGGAATCGATCTCGAGGCTGATGCGACGAACCATCTCGAGCCGCTGCACCACTGTCATCACGTCGCGCAAGGTGACGAAGTCTTCGATCTCGGCCGTCGAGAGCTGCCTGCTGACCTCGTCGAGGCGCGTCTTGTAACGCTCGAGGGTGTCGATGGTCTGGTTGGCGCGCGACAGAATGGTCGCCGAGTCCGGGATCACGTGGCGCTCCCCGGCCACATACACGGTCACGATGCTCATCGAATGGCTCACTGAGATCACCGGATAGCCGGTCTGGATCGCGGCACGCTCGGCGGAGCGGTGCCGCGTCCCTGATTCCTCGGTGGGGATCGACGGATCAGGCACCAGTTGCACGTTGGCCCGCAGAATGCGACTGCCGTCGCTGGAGAGCACCACGGCGCCGTCCATCTTGGACAGCTCGCGCAGCCGTGTCGGCGCATAGCGGACGTCGAGGGAAAAGCCACCGTCGCAGATCGCCTCGACGCTGTCGTCGTAGCCGATCAGGATCAGCGCGCCGGTGCGTCCGCGCAGGATGCGCTCGAGACCGTCGCGCAGTGCGGTTCCGGGCGCCAACCGGGCGATGGTCTCGCGCAGCGTCGGCCGGGCCAACGGCACCACGGTGCGACCCGATCTTCCGCCCGACTTCACGGCCATCGCCCCTCCCTAGGATCGGCCGTCATTGCACTATCTTCGCTGATCTTTGCTGATTTCGCGTAAAACCCGCAACGCCGAACCGATGTCGTCGGCAGTGATCGCACGCAGCCCGGCAGGAACCGACGTCACGCCCGGCGGTATCACCGCCGAGGTGAAGCCGAGCCGCGCCGCCTCGGCCAGCCGACGGTCCATGCCCGTGACCCCCCGCAGGTCACCGGCCAGCCCGACCTCACCGATCGCGACCGCCTCGGCCGGCATCGGCAGGTTCATCGTGGACGATGCGATGGCCACCGCGACCGCGAGGTCCGTCGACGGATCGGTCAGCCGCATCCCGCCCACCGTGGACAGGTAGATGTCGCGCGTGGCGACCGCCAGGCCCGCGTGTCTGTCGAGCACCGCGGTGATCATCGCCGCGCGTGACGCGTCGATACCGCTGACCGCCCGCCGCGGAGTTCCGTTCGCGGGTGGTCCGATCAGCGCCTGCACCTCACCGATCAACGGCCGCTTGCCGTCGAGAGCGACCGTGATCGCCGTGCCCGCAACCGGTTTCGGGCGTTGGTCGCGGAACAGGGCGGAAGGGTCGGCGACGCCCTCTATCCCGTTGTCGTGCAACAGAAAGCAACCGACCTCGTCGGCGGCGCCGAACCGGTTCTTGACGCCGCGGACCATTCGAAGCGACGACGCGCGGTCACCCTCGAAGTGCAGCACGACGTCGACCAGGTGCTCCAGTGAGCGTGGCCCCGCGATCGCGCCGTCCTTGGTGACGTGACCGACGAGGATCATCGCGACGCCCCGGGACGGGCCGGCCTTGGCATAGGACGTCAGCGCGGTGGTGACGGCCCGCACCTGGGTGACGCCGCCGGTTACCCCGTCGGCCTCGGTGCTGGACATCGTCTGCACCGAGTCGACCACCACCAGGCTGGGCTGCACTTCGTCGATGTGCCCCAGCGCCGTCGCCAGATCCGATTCGGCGGCCAGGTAGACCTCGTCGTGCGTGCATCCCGTGCGTTCGGCTCGCATCCGGATCTGGCCTGCTGACTCCTCACCCGAGAGGTACAGCGCGCGCCGACCGGCCGCCGCCCACCGGTGTGCGACCTCCAGCAGCAGCGTCGACTTGCCGACTCCGGGGTCGCCGGCCAGTAGCGTCACCGAGCCGGGAACCAGGCCGCCGCCGAGCACCCGGTCGAATTCCGTGACGCCCGTGTGGAAGTGGCGGGTGCGGCCGGGATCGATGGAGGTGATCGGCACGGCCGGGGAGGAGGGTGCGACCGAACGTCGCGCGCCCGCTCCGGCCACCGCGGAGAGGACGGCTACCTCGTCGACCGTGCCCCAGGTGCCGCACTCCGGGCAGCGGCCGACCCACTTGAGGGTGATGTGGTGGCATTCTGAGCAGCGGTACTGCGAATGCGCCTTGACGCCACCTTTGGCCACGCTGTGACGGTAACCGTCGCCTCCGACAGAAACCGACAGAAACTCACTGGTGAGCCGCCGTGTCGCCGACTTCGCTCAGTGCCCGCCGCCGTGACCGCCGGCCGTGTCGCCCGCCTCGGCGGCGTCCCCGCGTCGCGGCTCCTCGCCCGCCGAGATCGGCACCGGCACGGTGGTCTCGCCGGCCTTCTGGAACTTGAACGTGAAGTCGTACGTCAGCCCGTTGGTGATCGGCTTGGACAGCGTCACCTTCGCCTCGGCGGCTTCGGCCGCCTCGACGCTCTCCAACGGGGTGATCTGCCCGTCGGGCGCGCCGACGGTGAGCGCACCGCCGGCCGGCAGCGTGGTGTCACCGGTCAGTGTCACTTTGCCGATGTCGGAGGTGACCGACACCAGTTTGTCCGCCTGGTCGGGCGAGGCGTTGGACGCCTGGAAGATCAGCTCCACCTCTTTGCCCGGCTGGACGAAGTCGCTCACCTGCTCGGCCCGCAGGTGCACGTTGCGCAATGCGATCGAGCCGAGGTCGGCGCTGGTGCCGTTGACGGCCGGCTCCTGCAAGGTCATCTGTGAAACCTGACCGGAACTGCAGCCAACGAGCGCGACGGCGGCGGCCAGCCCACAGGCGGCCAGTTTGAAGCGGTCCACTCTTGCCTCCTGCTCGACCGTCGAGCGGCCGATGCGACCGGCCGCGGGGATTCGACTATGCACAGTAGTAGGTGCGCGCAGTAGGCGGTAGCGCAGGGCCGATGGCGTGCCCGAACTCTCGCCGGAGCCACCGGCCAAGATCGGTAATCCGCGTGTTCAGGGCGCTGCGACGGCTATCGCCGGGGCGCCGACGAGTCACCTGTCGGACATCAGAGCCATGCATGGATTCGCCGTCGTGTCAACCCCTGGTGTTCTCCTGAGGTGCCCCTGACCTGCACCGTTGGTGCGCCCCCGTCTGGGGCCCGTGCTAGCATTGGAGTGTGAAAGGGGCTCGAAACTGATGATTTTCAAGGTCGGAGACACCGTTGTTTATCCCCACCACGGTGCTGCGTTGATCGAAGCGATCGAAACCCGGACCATCAAAGGCGAACAGAAGGAATATCTCGTCTTGAAGGTCGCCCAAGGCGACCTCACGGTTCGAGTACCCGCCGAGAACGCAGAGTATGTCGGGGTGCGCGACGTCGTCGGACAGGAGGGCCTGGACAAGGTTTTCCAGGTGCTCCGCGCCCCCCATACAGAGGAGCCGACCAACTGGTCGCGGCGGTACAAGGCCAATCTCGAGAAGTTGGCTTCAGGTGACGTCAACAAGGTCGCCGAAGTCGTCCGCGACTTGTGGCGACGCGATCAGGAGCGTGGCCTGTCCGCGGGGGAAAAGCGGATGCTCGCCAAGGCGCGGCAGATCCTGGTGGGCGAGCTCGCGCTGGCCGAGAACACCGACGACGAGAAGGCCGCGACCATTCTCGACGAGGCACTAGCCGCCGCTTCCTGAAGTCGATGACGAGCCTGCCAAGGGTCGGGCTCGGCACCGACGTGCACCCCATCCAGGTCGGGCGGCCCTGCTGGTTGCTGTGCCTGCTGTTCGACGATGCCGAGGGCTGCGCAGGCCATTCCGACGGCGATGTCGCTGCGCACGCGCTGTGCGATGCGCTTCTGTCGGCAGCCGGGCTCGGCGATCTCGGCGAGGTGTTCGGCACCGGCCGTCCCCAGTGGCGGGACGCCAGCGGTGCCGACATGCTGCGGCACGTCCGCGAGTTGGTTGATGGGCAGGGTTTCCACATCGTCAATGCGGCCGTCCAGGTCATCGGCAACCGACCCAAGGTCGGCCCGCGGCGTGGCGAGGCGCAGGAACTTCTGTCCGGATTGCTCGACGCCCCCGTGTCGGTGAGCGCGACCACCACCGACGGGCTGGGCCTGACCGGCCGCGGCGAGGGGCTCGCCGCGATCGCGACCGCGTTGGTGGTGAAGCCCGAATAGGCCGGTAAGCTGGCCGGTCGTGAGTGGAGCGAACGGTCGGGAAGGGTGACCGAACTGCGGCTGTACGACACCATGACCGGTGCTGTGCGCGATTTCGTGCCGGTCCGCCCCGGCCACGCTTCCGTTTACCTGTGTGGTGCCACCGTGCAGGGCCTGCCACACATCGGACACGTTCGCAGCGGCGTCGCCTTCGACGTGTTGCGGCGCTGGCTGCTGGCCAAGGGCTACGACGTCGCGTTCATCCGCAATGTCACCGACATCGACGACAAGATCCTCAACAAGGCCGCCGACGCGGGCAGGCCGTGGTGGGAGTGGGCCGCCACGTATGAGCGCGCGTTCTCGGCGGCTTACGACGCGCTCGGCGTGCTGCCGCCATCTGCCGAGCCGCGCGCCACCGGTCACATCACCCAGATGGTCGAGCTGATCGAGCGGTTGATCGAGCGCGGACACGCCTACGCCAGCGGCGGTGACGTGTACTTCGACGTGCTCAGCATGCCGGGCTACGGCAAGCTGTCCGGCCACCGGATCGACGACGTGCATCAGGGTGAGGGCGTCGCGACCGGCAAGCGCGACGACCGCGACTTCACGCTGTGGAAGGGCGCCAAGCCCGGTGAACCGTCCTGGCCGACGCCATGGGGTCGGGGCAGGCCGGGCTGGCACACCGAATGCGTCGCGATGTGCGAGGCCTACCTCGGCGCCCAGTTCGACATTCACGCGGGCGGTATGGATCTGGTGTTCCCGCACCACGAGAACGAGATCGCCCAGGCCGAGGCCGCGGGCGACCCGTTCGCCCGGTACTGGCTGCACAACGGCTGGGTCACCATGGGCGGTGAGAAGATGAGCAAGTCGCTGGGCAATGTGCTCGCGATTCCCGCTGTGCTGCAACGGGTCCGGGCCTCGGAACTGAGGTATTACCTGGGCAGCGCGCACTATCGGTCGATGCTCGAGTTCTCGGAGACGGCGCTGCAGGACGCGGCGAAGGCCTACACCGGGATCGAGGACTTTCTGCACCGTGTGCGCAACCGTGTCGGTGCGGTTGTGCCCGGCGAGTGGACGCCGAAGTTCGGTGCCGCGCTCGACGACGACCTGTCGGTGCCGATCGCGCTGGCTGAGGTGCACGCCGCCCGCGCCGAGGGCAATCGGGCCCTCGACGTCGGCGACCACGAGACAGCGTTGAGCCAGGCGATGTCGATCCGCGCGATGATGGGCATCCTCGGCGCCGACCCACTCGACGAGCGCTGGGAGTCCAAGGACGAGACGTCGGCGGCGTTGGCGGCGGTCGACGTGCTGGTGCAGGCGGAAGTGAAGCGCCGCGAGGACGCACGGGCGCGGCGGGACTGGGCCGAGGCCGACGCGATCCGGGACCGCCTAAAGGAAGCGGGCATCGAGGTCACCGATACTGCCGACGGCCCGCAGTGGACGCTGCTCGACGGGTACCCCAAGTAGATGGCGGGCAATTCACGGCGCAGGGGTGCGGTCCGCAAACCGGGCACCAAGAAGGGACCGACGGTCGGGTCGGGCGGTGTGCGGCGACGGGGCCTCGAAGGCCGCGGCGCCACCCCACCCGCGCACATGCGCCCCAATCATCCGGCCGCAAAGCGCGCCGCCAAGGCGGCGAAGTCGCAGGGGCGGCGGCAAGGCAAGAAGACCGACGACACCGAGGTCGTGCTGGGCCGCAATCCGGTGCTGGAGTGCCTGCGGGCGGATGTGCCGGCCACGGCGCTGTACGTCGCGCTGGGCGCGGACGCCGACGAACGGCTGACCGAGGCCGTGCAGATCGCCGCCGATGCGGGCATCTCGATTCTCGAGGTGCCGCGCCACGATCTCGACCGGATCGCCACCAACGGCTTGCATCAGAGTGTGGCGCTTCAGGTTCCGCCTTACTCGTATGCACACCCCGACGACCTGCTCGCGTCGGCGAGAGCAGCCGGTTCGCCGGCCCTGCTGGTGGCCCTGGACAACATCTCGGATCCGCGCAACCTCGGTGCGATCGTGCGATCGGTGGCCGCGTTCGGCGGCCATGGCGTGCTGATCCCGCAACGCCGGTCGGCGTCGGTCACTGCGGTGGCGTGGCGCACCAGCGCGGGTGCCGCGGCGCGGTTGCCGGTGGCACGCGCGACGAATCTCACTCGGACACTGAAGAGTTGGGCCGACGCCGGCTTGCAGATCGTCGGGTTGGACGCCGACGGGGACACCACCGTCGACGAGCTCGACGGGTCGGGCCCGATCGTGGTGGTGGTCGGTTCCGAGGGCAAGGGGCTGTCACGGTTGGTCCGGGAGACCTGTGACGCCGTGGTGTCCATTCCGATGGCCGGCCCCACCGAGTCGTTGAACGCGTCGGTGGCCGCCGGCGTGGTGCTCGCCGAGATCGCCCGCCAACGCCGTCCTTCTTGAGAGCTCGCTGAAAGAGGCTCAGCTCCACGGATCGGCGGGCTGCCAGAGCGTGGGCAGGTGCAGCGCGACGCCATCCTCGTGGGCCAGCCGCGACAACACCCGCATCGAAACGTCGAGATCATCGGCGGCGTAGGGCAGCGCGCGCAGCGGTTCGTGCAGCGGACGGAAGAAGTCGTCCCAGTGGATGAGCACCACGCGGCGCGCGCGCACCGTCCGCACGGTCTCCTGCCAGTAGTCGACGAGATACCGCTCGGGTTGTAATCCGAGTTGCCCGACACCGAGGTACGCCACGTCGGCGCGCTGTCCTGCCAGTGCGCCAGGCACGAACCCCGCGCTGCCGACCACCAGCAGGCGTCGACCCGACGGCCGGTGGTGAACCAACGTGGACCACGCCTCGCCACATCGGTATGCCGACACTTTGACCGGTGGGACGACCGGTCGGGTGATGACGCCGGGGAACCGGTCGGGTGGACAGTGGTCACCCTCGATGAGCGTGACGTCGTAGGCCCCGAGCCGGACGGGCTCCCCGGGGGTGACGACGACGAGGCGGTCTTCCGGCAGCCGGTGGCCGCGGCCCACCTGGGCGGCCGACTTTCCGCCCACGATGTTCGCACCGGTCCGTTCGGCGACCACCGCGCTGTCCATCGCGTGGTCGTAGTGAGTGTGGACGGGCAGGACGGCTTGCAGCCGGTCGATGCGCAGGCGGGTCAGGCAGCCGTCGATGCGCGGTTGCGACGGCGCGAGCCGCCGCAAGGCCACTTCGCCGAGGCTGGGCCGCGAGAAGAAGCCGTCGGTCAGTACGGCCGAATTGCCGTCGTCGATCAGCAGAGTGGTGACACCCGCCCAGGTGACGGTCAGGGGTGTGCTCGCCGACGCCGGTGGCGTGTCGAAGTAGCTCGCGTAGTCCGTGAGGTCCGGCCTGCCGACCTTGAGGCGCATAGCGCCAACCTTATGACGCGCCGGCCAACACCTCAGCGACCCCGTCGGCATCCCCTTGACCGCAGATCAGCACCACTGGGGTGCGCACCCGACCTCCCTGTGTTGAAAATGATTGTCATTAACGTTAGCGTACCGAGGTGAGGAGGAACATGTCTTGCCGTCACCACGCAGACGATCGGTCGTGGCAATTGCGCGCACGGTGTCGTGGGATGCCGACCGAGATCTTCTTCGCGTCCGATGCCGAGCGCGGTCAGCGCCGGGCAGTTCGCGAGGAACGAGCCAAGGAAGTGTGCCGTCGGTGTCCGGTGCAACGCGATTGCCTGCGGTATGCGCTCACGCATGTGGAGCCCTGGGGCATCTGGGGCGCGACGACGCCGCGAGAGCGGCAGCGGCTCGGCGTATCTCGCTCAGGTTGATCAGCGCCGGCGGACTCGGGTGTGGCAGGATCGTCCCCGACAGGCGACCGTGACCCGAGGAAGCCGGTGTGAATCCGGCGCGGTCCCGCCACTGTGATCGGCGCATTCTTTCGACCGCGCCGAGAGCCAGATACTCCTCGCGGTCGCCTCCTCACCACAACTGGGGCGGATTTCCCCGGCGAGGACGACCTCGGCATGCCGAGCGTGCTCCCGTCGCATCCGCCCATGACGGGAGGCACGGAAGATGGCGGCGCGTCGACACCTTGCTTCGGCGGCGATCTCGGCACTGCTTCTTGCGGGATGCGGTACACCGGCACCACCATCGGACCTCGCGGCCGTCGAACCCGTGGCCGGGTTTCCCGTCACCGTGACCAACTGCGGCATCACCACGACATATGAGCGTCCGCCGCGCCGTGCTGTCGCCCTCAATCAGCACGCGATCGAGACGATGTTGGCGCTCGGACTGGAGAAGTCCATGGTTGCGACCGCATTCCTGGACGACCGAATCCTGCCCGAGTACCAGGAGGCCTATGACTCGATATCGGTGATCGCCGAGGAGTACCCGTCGTTCGAGACGCTGCTCGCCACCGAGCCCGACTTCGTCTACGGAGGCTGGGCAAGTGCATTCGACGACAAGGAGGGGCGCGGCCGAGAGCGGCTGACCGAGGTGGGCATCGACACGCATCTCAACACCGAGAACTGCTCCCCCGGACCGATGACGATGTCCGCCGTGGACGACGAAATCCGAACGCTGGGAGGGATATTCGGCGTCAGTGAACGAGCCGAACAGGAGATCGAACGGCAGCGCCGCACCCTGCAGGACAGTCGGGATCGGATCCACGGCGCGGCGCCGGTTGATGTCGCGGTCTATGACAGCGGCGAGACCACGGTGTTCACCTCCGGCGGGAAAGGTATCGGCAACCAGATCATCGAGTCGGCGGGCGGGCGGAACCTGTTCGCCGACGTACCGAAGGTGTGGGCTGACGTGTCGTTCGAACAGTTCGCCGAGCGGGCGCCTGAGGTGATCCTGATCTACGACTATGGCGACCAGTCGGTTGAGCAGAAGAAGAGGTTCTTGCGGGAGAACCCGGTGCTGCAGCGGGTGCCGGCGGTTCGGGACCAGCGCTTCGCGGTGCTGCCGCTGTCTTCCATCACGGCGGGCGTCCGTGTCGGGCACGCGGTGAAATCGCTTGCCGAACAGCTACACCCGGGACGAACCGGGTGACGTCGGCCATCCTGGACCGACCGGCCTGCGCTGCACCGCCGGTTCACGGCCGCCTTTCATACAGCCTCGCGCTCACGCTGCTCGTGGTGTTGCTGTTGGTGTGCACGACCGCAGGGGTCACCATCGGTTCGGTGGCGATTCCTCCCGGGCAGGTGTGGCAAATTCTGCTGCACGAACTCAACCCGGTGTTGTGGGACGCGACATGGCCGCCGACGCGTGCCTCGATCGTGCTCGACGCGCGGCTGCCGAGGGTCGTGCTGGCAGCCGTGGTCGGCGCGGGCCTGGCGGCGTGTGGGATGACGTTGCAGGCGGTGGTGCGCAATCCACTGGCAGACCCGATGCTGCTCGGTATCTCGTCGGGCGCTTCGGTGGGTGCGGTCTCGGTGCTGGTGGCCGGCGTCGGGGCCGGCCTGATGGTGCTACCGGCGGCCGCGTTCGTGGGAGCGCTGATTGCACTGGTCGCCGTCTACTTCCTCGCGCAGACGGGCGGTCGGATGACGACGATCCGATTGATACTCGCCGGGGTCGCGGTCGCCGAGATACTTTCGGCCGCCTCGAGCCTGCTGATCGTCACCTCCGATGACCCGCACAAGGCCCAGTCCGCGGTGCGTTGGATGCTCGGCGGCCTGGGTGGGGCGACCTGGTCGATGGTGTGGATACCGGCAATCGTGGTGGCAATCGGTGTGGCGGCGCTGTTGGCGGTGACCCGGTCGTTGAACCTGCTGTACAGCGGCGAAGAGGCCGCGACCGCACTGGGTTTGGATGTGCATCGGTTCCGCGCAGCGATGTTCGTCGTGGTCGCGTTGATGGTGGGCGCGATGGTCGCGGTCAGCGGTGCGATCGGCTTCGTCGGCTTGATCATGCCGCACATCGTGCGCATGATCGTCGGCGCCGACCACCGTCGCGCATTGCCCGCGGTCGCGCTGCTCGGCGCCTCGTTTCTCATCGTGTGCGACATCGCCGCGCGCACGGTCGCCGCGCCCGAGGAGTTGCCGGTCGGAATACTCACCGCGCTCGTCGGCGGCCCGTACTTCCTGTGGTTGATGCGACGTAAGGCGCCGGCATGACCGGCCGAATTAACATCGACGACGTCACCGTGTCAGCGGGACGTAAGACCTTGATCCGCAACGTGTCCCTGCATGCAGGCCGCGGCGAGATGGTGGGCGTCGTCGGGCCGAACGGTGCCGGCAAGACCACGCTGCTGCGCACCCTCTACCGTGCCCAGCGACCGACGTCGGGCCGTGTGTTGATCGACGGCGACGACGTCTGGCGGATGTCCGCCAAGCGAGCGGCACGGCGGTTGGCGGCGGTACTGCAGGACACCCCGGGCGATTTCGAGCTCACCGTGTTCGACGTCGTCGCCATGGGGCGTTCGCCGTACAAGCGCGCGTTCGAGGGCGACAACGTCGACGACAGAGGGATCATCGCCGAAGCGCTTGACGCCGTGGACATATCGGCGTTGGCCCACCAGCCGTTCGACCGCGTCTCGGGCGGACAGAAGCAACGTGTGTTGATCGCACGGGCGCTGGCACAACGCACCGACACGATCGTGCTGGACGAGCCGACCAACCATCTCGACCTGCGCCACCAGCATGATGCGTTGCACCTCTTACGGACGACAGGCGCCACCGTCGTCGCCGCGCTGCACGATCTCAATCTCGCTGCGGCATACTGCGACCGAATCTGTGTGCTGGATTGTGGCAGTGTCGTCGCGACCGGCACTCCCGCCGAGGTGCTGACGGTCGAACTGCTGGCGCAGGTCTACGGCGTCGACGCCCGGGTCGACATCGATGAGCACACCAACCTGTTGCGGGTAGCCGTGGCGCCAAAGGGGCAGAACCGGTGAGGATCAGCACGGAGCTCGCGGAGATCGCGCGGCACGGCGGGTTCTTCACGATCGTCGTCGGCGGTGACGATCGAGGCTGGCGTGCGGTCGAGGAGTGTTACGCCGACGGTTACGCCGATCTGATCGAGGCGACGACCCGCAGGTACCGCACGGCCGACCGTCGCGTCAGCGCGTCGCTTGTCCAGATGAGCCACGCGTCGCGGTTGTGGTCGCCCGTACTCGCATGCGCTGTCGCGCACGGCGTGCTACCGGATCTCACCGGCTTGCAGCGCGCCGATGACAGCGCGGCACTGAGAATCCCTGTGCCCGAGGGCTCGCGGCTCGACGGGGATCTGCCGAACACGCTCTACCGCATCGTCGTCGAAGAACACTTGGAGCGGCTCGCCGACGGGCTGCCTGTCAAGGTCGCGCCGCGACTGCTCTACGGCAACATCGCGTCTGCGTTGGTCGCCGCGACGCGTGCACTGTATTCCGTCCGGCCGCAGCTCCGTGGGGAGGCCACCCGGCTGGCTCGGTCGTTGTTGGAGACGGGACGGCTGGCGGGATCCGGGACCGTCAAACACAACTTGGCTTTTCGCCGCCGCAGCTGCTGCCTGTACTACCGCGTCGCCGACGGGTCGAAATGTTCGGATTGTGCGCTGCGACGACTCAGCTGAAGGGACCGATCTGGACGCCTTCGGCCAGCAGCCGTTCCCGCACAGCTGTCGCGATCTGCACGGCACCCGGCGAATCACCGTGCACACAAATAGATTCGACCGATATCGGGATGGTCGACCCGTCAACGGCGGCGACCCTGCCCGCGCTGACCATCGACGCGACCCGGTCGGCGATCTCCGCCGTGTCGTGCAGGACCGCGTTGCGCTCACGCCGCGACACCAGTTGGCCATCCGGGCGATAGGACCGGTCGGCGAAGGCCTCGGGCACTGTCTGCAGCCCGAGTTGTTCGGCTTCGCCGAAGAACGCCGATCCCGCTAGCCCGAGAACCGGCAGCGACGCGTCGACGGCGTGCACCGCCTCGGCGACCGCATGCGCCTGGTCCCGATCGGTGACGATCGTGTTGTACAGCGCCCCATGGGGTTTGATGTAGCTGACGGTTGATCCGGCAACTTCGGCAAGCGCTTGCAGTGCTCCGATCTGGTAGATCACCTCGGCCGTCAACTCCTCGGGCGGCACGTCGATGAAGCGGCGGCCGAACCCAGCGAGGTCTCGATAGCTCACCTGCGCGCCGATGCGCACGCCGCGTTCGGCCGCCGCACGGCACGTCCTCAGCAGCAGCGCCGGGTCGCCGGCATGGAAGCCACACGCCACGTTGGCGCTGGTGACGACGTCGAGCATGGCCTCGTCGTCCCCGAGTCGCCACACCCCGAAGCCCTCGCCGAGGTCTGCGTTGAGATCCACGGTAGTCATGATGGGGTCCCCACCGTTGACGGCCAACGGTTTTCGGAGACGAACTCCGCGAGCGGGCGACCCGACGTCCACTCGTCGATCTCCAACTGCGGCCGGTCGGGGAATTCGGGTACCGGACCCAGGCACAGCACGGCCACGGGCTCGGCGCCATCGGGCATGTCGAGCAACGCCGCGAGTTCACGCGGTTCGAAGATCGACACCCAACCCATGCCGAGGCCTTCGGCGCGGGCGGCCAGCCAGAGATTCTGGATCGCGCACGACGCCGATGCCAGGTCCATCTGCGGCAGCGTGCGCCGGCCGAACACGTGTTGCTCTCTGGCGTCACCAAGCGCCACCACCAACAATTCGGCGCATTCGAGAATTCCTTCGACCTTGAGGGTCAGGAACTCGGCACCGCGAGCCCCCAACGCCTCGGCGGTCCGCAGCCGCTCCTGGTCGACCAGGTCGTGAATGCGACGCCGAAGGTCTGCGTCAGTGATCCGTATGAACCGCCACGGCTGCATCAGGCCCACACTCGGGGCGGTGTGCGCCGCCTCCAGCAGCCGTGCCAGTACATCCTTCGAAACCACCGCGTCCGGGACGAACCGGCGCATGTCGCGGCGCTCGGCGATGGCCCGGTAGACCGCCCGGCGCTCGGGCCCGCTGAACGCATGCTCGCTCACGCCGATCAGCGTAGGCCTCCGCGGCAGCCGAACGCGTCTGGCGAGCTTCGGCCCGGCGGGCACGAACTATTGGAAACGGTTATCGTTATCGTCGTGTTCACTGGAAAGAGATCCGCGGTCCGCGCCCTCGCCGGCCTGCTCCTTGCCGCGCCATTCGGGCTGGTCGGATGTGCGCAGGGCGCTGAGCAGGCGGAGCCGACGTCCGCCGAGGCCTGCCCGGCCACCCCGGTGGACGTCGTGGTCAGCGTCGACCAATGGGGCGATATCGTCTCCGACCTCGGCGGCGACTGTGCCCGCGTCACCACGGTGCTGGCCAGCTCGGGGGTCAATCCGCACGATTTCGAACCGGCGCCCTCGGATGCAGCCGAGTTCCAGGAGGCCCAACTCGTGGTTCTCAACGGCGGCCACTACGACGAGTGGGCGGCCAAGCTCGCGGCCAGCTCGGCGCCTGATGCGCCGGTCGTCGATGCACTGGCCGTCGGCGGCGCCATCCCCGACCACGAGGGCGAGACCCACGACCACGAAGTGAACCCCCACGCCTGGTACAACCCCGCGACGGTGACGGCGGTCGCGGACGCGGTCAGCGCGCGACTGCGCGAGCTTGAGCCCGGCGCCGCGGGTTATTTCGACGAGCGTCGCGCCGCGTTCAGCGAGACCCTCAGGCCGTACGATGAGCGCATCGACTTCATCAGGGCCGGTGCCTCCGGCAAGTCCTATGCGGCGACCGAGACCGTGTTTGACGACATGGGCGCCGCGCTCGGCTTGGTCAACCGCACTCCTCGCGGGTACCAGGTCTCCTCGGCCAACGAATCCGAACCGTCGCCCGCGGATCTCGACGTCTTCCTGCAACTGCTGGCCGATCGCGGCGTCGACGTGCTGATCTACAACGTGCAGACGGAAGGGGCTGTCCCACAACAGCTTCGAGCCGCCGCAGAGGGGGCGGGAGTCCCGGTTGTCGACATCACCGAGACCGTGCCGCCGGATACCGACTCGTTTGCGAGCTGGCAGGTGAATCAGTTGGCCGAACTCGGCGAGGCGCTCGGTGTCCGAGGCTGATGCCGGGGTTGCGCTGGCCTTCGACGACGTCAGTGCGGCGCGCGGCGGGCGACTGATCTGGTCGGAAGCGACGTTCGAGGTGCCTGCGGGCGGCATCGTCGCCGTCATCGGATCCAACGGCGCTGGAAAGACCACGCTGCTGCAGATCGTGCTCGGACTGCTTCCGCCGGCGTCGGGACATGTCCGTGTCTTCGGCGAACTGGCCGGCGCGCTGAACAAGGCCATCGGCTATGTCCCGCAGAACTATGCGTCGGCCTCCGGTGAGGCGATCCGGGCACGCGATGCCGTGATGCTCGGTCTGACGGGGCACCGGTGGGGATTCGGCCGCCCCAGCCGCGACGACAACCGTCGCGTCGACGAGGTGCTCGCCGCCGTCGACGCCACTGCGGTGGCGAACAAGCGACTGTCCCAACTGTCTGGCGGACAACGCCAGCGGGTCGCGTTGGCCGAAGCGCTCGTCTCCAAACCCCGGATGCTGATCCTCGACGAGCCGTTGGCCGCGCTCGACCTGCGCAGCCAACGCGAGATCGTCGCCGTCCTCGAGCGGGTGAACACGAAGTTCGGCGTCACCATCCTGGTCGTCGCACACGACCTCAACCCGCTTCTGGGCGTCCTGACCAGTGCCATCTACCTGCTCGACGGGCATGCCCACTTCGACACCCTCGACGGCGTCGTCGACGAGACACTGCTGAGCCACCTCTACGGCACCCGGGTGCAAGTCGTGCACACCCCGCAGGGCGAGCTGTACACGCGGAGAACATGATGAACACGACCATCGTCGCGCTGGGCTACCAGGAGAATTGGTGGCACATCATCACGTCGGAGTTCATGCGCAATGCGCTGATCGGCGGCACGATCGTCGCGCTCGCCGCCGGGCTCATCGGGTACTTCGTGGTCGTGCGCAACACCGCGTTCGCCGCGCACGCGCTCGCCCACATCGGACTGCCCGGCGCAACGGGCGCGGTCCTGGTCGGCGTTCCGGTGGCGGTGGGGCTGGGCGCTTTCTGTATCGGCGGTGCGCTGGTCATCGGTGCGCTCGGACGACGGGCCGCCGACCGCGAGGTCGCGACCGGCACCGTGCTGGCCATGGCAACGGGTCTCGGGTTGTTCTTCAACTCGATGGCGACCAGGAGTTCGAGCACCATGACCAACGTCCTGTTCGGCAACCTGCTGGCGATTTCCGGCCAACAGATCGCGATGTTCGCGGTGCTGCTGGTCGTGCTGGCGCTGTGCATCGCGATGATCTACCGGCCGCTGCTGTTCACTTCCGTCAACGCCCAAGTGGCCGACGCGAAAGGAGTGCCGGTGCGCGCCTTGTCGGTGGCGTTCATGGCGCTTCTCGGCCTCGCGGTGACGATGGCGGTGCAGGCGGTCGGCACGCTGCTGCTGTTCGCGCTCGTGGTCACCCCCGCTGCCGCGGCGATCATGCTGACGCCACGGCCGGGCGGCGCGATCGCGCTGGCCACCGGGTTCAGCCTGGCCTCGGTGTGGGCCGGGCTCGGCCTGTCGGCGATGTTCAATGCGCCACCGAGCTTCGTGATCGTCACGGTCGCCTGCAGCGTGTGGGCGCTGGTGTGGGCAGCGCAGCGTGGCCTGCGACAAACCGCCGACCGCGTGCTGGTCACCTGAGCGGGAGCGGGAAACTCCTTCGGCTACTCTCCGGGAGCATGCCCAGGAGTCCGACGCCCAGACGGCGTGCCACCCTGGCTTCCCTGGCGGCGGAACTCAAGGTTTCCCGCACCACGATCTCCAACGCCTACAACCGGCCTGATCAACTGTCGGCGGACCTTCGTGAGCGGGTGCTCGCCACGGCGAAGCGGCTGGGCTACCCCGGTCCGGATCCGGTGGCGCGGTCGCTGCGCACCCGGAGGGCGGGTGCGGTCGGGCTGATGATCACCGAACCGCTCAACTACTCGTTCAGCGACCCGGCCGCGCTCGATTTCGTTGCCGGCCTGGCCGAGTCCTGTGAAGCGGCCGGGCAGGGACTGCTGCTGGTGGCGATCGGCCCCAACCGCAGCGTCAGCGACGGCACGGCCGCGGTACTGGCCGCGGGGGTGGACGGTTTCGTGGTGTACTCGGCGTCCGACGATGACCCGTATCTCGCGGCGGTCCAGCAGCGCCATCTTCCGATGGTGGTCGTCGACCAACCCAAGGACGTACCGGGGGCCTTGCATGTGTGCATCGACGACCGTGCCGGGATGCGCCAGCTCGCCGAACACGTTCTGCAGCTTGGACATCGGGAAATCGGCCTGTTGACCATGCGGCTGGGCCGCGACCGGCCACGCAGCGGGCCGGGACCGACCCTCGCCGACCCAGACCGACTGCAGACACCGCACTTCCACGTACAGCGGGAGCGAATCGCAGGTGTGCGGGATGCGATGACCGCGGCCGGCCTCGACCCGCAATCGCTGACCGTGGTGGAAAGCTATGAGCACCTTCGGACTTCGGGCGGTGCGGCAGCAGAGGTCGCGCTCGACGCCAACCCGCGACTGACCGCCTTGATGTGCACCGCCGATGTGCTGGCGCTCTCGGCGATGGACCATCTGCGGGCCCGGGGGATATACGTGCCGGGCCAGATGACGGTCACCGGCTTCGACGGAGTTCCCGAGGCGTTGCGGCGTGGCCTCGCCACCGTCGCGCAGCCCAGCCTCGAAAAAGGCCGTCGGGCAGGACGATTGCTGCATCACCCGCCCCGCAGCGGGCTGCCTGTGGTCGAGGTGCTCGACACCGAGGTCATCCGCGGCCGCACCGCGGGTCCTCCCGCCTAGATTTCGGTCAGCGGTGGGGTGGCCCGCCACAAGTCGATCATCGGCGCGATGCCCTCGACCAGCATCGGCAGGGCGGGTGCCATCGCCAGGGCCGCTATCATCGCGAGCCGGCCGGCCGCCTCGGTGATGCGCAGCACCCGTGCGTCGGTCGGCCGCAGTCCGAGCGAGACGGCGGCCGCGTCGTAGGTGGCGATCGCTTCCGGGCCCGTCAACGCCAGATCGGATTCGACCGCGCCCAACGTCACGAGTTCGAAGTCCGACCACAGGTCGCCGTCGGCGGTGGCGATCATGTTGTGGTACGGCGCGTCGCCGTGGATGGTCTGCACGTCCACACCGGGGAAGGCCGCCTCGAATGCCGCGCGCGACGTCAGCACCGGGGCGATGGCGGCCCATTCCCGTTGGGCGCGTTCGAGATCGGCGGCAGAGACCAGCTCGGGCAGGCGCCGTAGCTGCGCAAGCCCTTCGGGGATGTAGGAGTTGAACGGCGCCCAGAACTCGAGTTCCCCGTCGTAGTCGCGAAGCGCGGCGTGCAACCGCGCGGTCTGCTCCATCCGCCGGCCCATGTCCGGCGCTACGTCCGGAATCTGTTCGACGAACTGCCAGAACGTCATCGAGAAACCGTCGCGCCGAACGGGTTCGCGCGGCACGAGCGGGCTGGGCGGCACGACGGGATGGCCGCGATCGGCTAGCCATCCGGCCACGGCCAGTTCCGCGCGCTGTTGCCTGGTCTGCTCGTGCGGGTTCGCGGTGTACGACGGCGGCAGCACCGTGGGTACCCGGACCACGACCGGAGCGGGCGACAGGTGGACGATCACGGAGAACGCGTCGTAGAGCACGCGGGGTTCGTCCACACGCAGACCGAGGTCGACACCGGCCGCGGCGGCTGCGGCGACGGCGGTGGCGGTGCGGGCGGCGATCTCGGCGTCGGTCAGCACCGTCAACCCGAGTGCGACTGACGCGCTTCGAGTAGGAACCTCAACGCTGCGGCAACGTCTTCGGGCGAGTTCACCCGGTAGGCCGCCAGCGTCTCGCCCGGGCCGACCTTCACCCCGACATCGTCACCGCCCAGCCGCCGGAACGCCTTCTCGTCGGTGACGTCGTCGCCGAAAAACACGACCGCGCTGGCCTTCTCCTGCGAGCGCAGAATGTCGAGCGCCTCGCCCTTGTCGGTCTGGATGACCGCGAACTCCAGCACCGCCTTGCCCTCGGTCAGTTGCACATCCCAGCCCGTCGACGCCTCACGTGCCGCCGCCAGCGCCGCCTCGCCGTCGTCGGCCGAGGCGTTGCGGACGTGCAACGCAACGCTCGCGGGCTTGGTTTCGACGGTCACGCCCGGTCGGCCCGCCGCGATGGCGTCGAGCTCGGCGGTGATCCGGTCCAGCAGCTCCCGGTCGATGTCATGTGTGAAACCCGAAGTGAACTCGGCGCCGTGGCTGCCGACGAGATGCACCGCCGGCGACAGCCCCGACAGGTCGCGCAGCACGTCGAGTGCGCGCCCGGAGATCAACGCACTGGCCGTATGCGGAACATCGGCCAGGGACACCAGGGCATCGGCGGCATCGGCGAGCGGTCGGGCGTCGGCCGGGTTGCTCACGATCGGTGCGAGGGTGCCGTCGAAATCGGAGCTGACGAGCAGCCGCGGTGTCGCTGCGGCCGTCGTGAGAGCACGCTGCAGATCGGCCGGGAGCACGCCTAGATCTTAGGGTGCTCTCCGTCGCCGATCAGCAGCCGCACGGCGAGATCCAGCCGCTTGCTGACGTCGGTCGCCGAGGCCCGCCTGGTCAGCCAGGCGAGCAGATTCGACAACCAGACGTCGGAGATCACGCGGGCGATGTGGTACTGGTCCTCGGTGGGCTCACCGTCGCTCATGGCGCGGGCGAACATCGAGTCCATCAACTTGCCGACATGGTCGACCTCACCGGCCGCCGACGCGTCGGCGAACACGAACGCCCGCGTCATCGCCTCGGTCAACAGCGGATTGCGCTGCATCGCGCGGTTGAGCTTGCCGACCATGATGTTCAGCCGCTGATAAGGCGTGCCGCCGGTCAGCGCTGCGCGGTCGGTCTTGGCGTCGATGCGCTCGAACTCGCGGCCCAGCGCCGAAACCAGGAGATGGACCTTCGACGGGAAGTATCGGTAGAGGGTGCCGACCGCGACATCGGCGCGTTCGGCAACCGCACGCATCTGAACGGCTTCGTAACCGCCTTTGGAGGCGATCGCCAGCGTGGCGTCCAGGATGCGCTTGCGACGCTCACGCTGGGCTTCGGAGCCGAGCTCGGACTCGGACAGCACCGCCACGTTCATCACCTGGCGTGGTCGCGAATCCGACGCCGAACCCGAGCTGGCGGGTGCTGACTGAGACGGGCCGGACATGCGGCGGGCAACTCCTTCGTCGTGCGTTCTCGTTTCGAAACGATACGCATGCCGATCCTCATTTTCTCACCTCGACACCCGCATTGGCACCGACGTGTCCTGCTGTAATGGCGGTCGACTTGACGTTCGATCGCTGGCACTATTAGAACACGTTCTAGTGAGGAGCACCGCCTTCTCACCCAATCGCTAGGAGTGGACGGTGTCGCTCGCATCCCCGGGGACCATCGCCGACGAGCAGTCGGCCGTACGGGAGCTGGTCCGTGACTGGGCAGCAGCCTCCGGCGCCATCGCGGCGGCGCGCGACGTCGAGCAGGGCCAGCCGGACGCCTGGCGCCAACCCTATGCGGGGATGGCCCAACTCGGGATCTTCGGTGTCGCGTTGCCCGAGGAGCACGGTGGCGCAGACGGCACGGTCGACGACCTCTGCGCGATGGTCGACGAGGCGGGCGCCGCGTTGGTTCCCGGCCCGATCGCCACGACGGCGCTTGCCACGCTGGTGATAGAGCAGTCCGCCGAGCAGTCCGAGGTGTTGCAGGCACTGGCCTCCGGGGATCGGGTCGCCGGGGTGACACTCATCGGGGATCTGCAGTTCGCCGACGGCCGCGCCTCGGGCACCGCGGAATACGTGCTCGGCGCCGACGCCGCGGGGGTGCTGCTGCTGCCCGCAGGCGACGAGTTCGTGCTGGTCGACGCGGGCGCCGGCGGCGTCTCGGTCGAACCGTTGAAGGCGACCGACTTCTCCCGGCCGCTGGCGCGCGTCGTGCTCGACGCCGCGCCCGCCGAGGCGGTCGACGTTCCGGCGCAACGGGTGATCGACATCGCGGCGGCGGTGATGGCGGCGGAGGCCGCCGGGCTGGCCCGCTGGGCATTGCAGACCGCGACGGAATACGCGAAGGTGCGCGAGCAGTTCGGCAAGCCGATCGGCAGTTTTCAGGCCATCAAGCACATGTGCGCCGAAATGCTGCTGCGCTCAGAGCAGGCCTCCGTGGCGGCCGCCGACGCCGCGAGGGCCGTGGGCGAAGAGGACGAACAGTTGTCGATCGCTGCGGCGGTGGCGGCAGCCGTCGGTATCGACGCGGCCAAGGCCAATGCCAAGGACTGCATCCAGGTGCTGGGTGGCATCGGCATCACCTGGGAGCACGACGCGCACCTGTACCTACGCCGTGCCTACGGCATCGCGCACTTCCTCGGCGGGGCGCAGCGTTGGCTGCGCCGTGTGGCCACGTTGACGCAACAGGGGGTGCGTCGCGAACTGCACATCGACCTCGAGTCGGTCGCGGACAAGCGGCCCGAAATCGCCTCTGCCGTCGCCGAAGTCGCGGCGCTGCCGGTCGAGAAGCAGCAGGCCGCACTGGCCGACGCGGGATTGCAGGCACCGCACTGGCCCAAGCCGTACGGGCGCGGCGCCGGCCCCGCCGAGCAGCTGCTGATCGACCAGGAGCTGGCCAAGGCCGGTGTGTCGCGGCCGGACCTGGTGATCGGATGGTGGGCGGCGCCAACGATTCTCGAGCACGGCACGCAGGAGCAGATCGAGCGGTTCGTGCCGGCCACGCTGCGGGGCGAGCTGTTGTGGTGTCAGTTGTTCTCCGAGCCCGGCGCCGGATCCGATCTGGCGGCGTTGCGCACCAAAGCCGTACGGGTGGATGGCGGTTGGAAGCTCACCGGACAGAAAGTGTGGACCTCGGCGGCGCACAAGGCGGCGTGGGGTGTGTGTCTCGCGCGCACGGACCCGGATGCGCCCAAACACAAAGGCATCACGTACTTTCTGGTCGACATGAAGTCGCCGGGCATCGACATCCGGCCGCTGCGCGAGATCACCGGCGACAACCTGTTCAACGAAGTTTTCTTCGACGAGGTCTTCGTCCCCGACGAGATGGTCGTCGGGCAGGTCAACGACGGCTGGCGGTTGGCACGCACCACGCTGGCCAACGAGCGGGTGGCGATGTCACACGGCACCGCACTGGGCAATCCGATGGAGGAACTGCTCAAGCAGGTGGCCACGCTCGATCTCGATGCGGCCGGCCAGGACCAGTTGGGCTCGTTGATCGTCGCGGCTCAGGTCGGCTCGCTGCTGGACCGCAAGATCGCCGAACTCGCTGTTGGCGGCCAGGATCCGGGACCGCAGGCCAGCGCGCGCAAGCTGATCGGGGTGCGCTATCGACAGGCGCTGGCCGAGATTCGGATGGAGTTGTCCGAAGGCGGCGGCGTGGTCGAGAACCCCACGGTGTTCGACTTCCTCAACACCCGCTGCCTGACGATCGCGGGCGGCACGGAGCAGATCCTGCTCACCCTCGCCGGCGAAAGGCTGCTCGGCCTGCCCCGCTAGGGGTGGTGGCAGTCGTGTGGTCCCTTAACGGGTTGATCGCACGCACCTGGTGGCTGTAATTAACCCGTTAAGTGCGCCGCGCGTGCTTTACGCAGGATTCCCAGCAGTCGCCTAGCTGAACGCGGCCTGTGCGCAGGCGTCGGGGGAGGTGACGTTCACTCCCGCGTAGACCACCTGGATGTGTGAGCACACGATCAGCGGGACGTCGGTGCGCGGGCCGCCGGTGCGCGCGTCGACCGGCCAAGCGATTCCGCGGAACTGGAACTTCTCCGGCGGTCCGCCGCCGAAGTAGATCGTCGTGAACTCCACATCGGTGAGCGACTTGAACGACCGGGTGTTCGGCGCATCGAAATTGAAGTTGATGTACACGCCGCGGTCCATGGTCCGCAGCGTGGTGGTCTGGCGGGCCCACAGGTCGCCCGGGAAGCCGAGGATGTCGGGCCCGCGGCGAAGGTTGGCGCGCGCGTCGAACAGGCACTTGGCCTCGGCCGCGATGCAATTGGCGGTCGAGTGCATCTCCAGGGAGGTGGCGGGGTCGACCGGAATCGACACGTCAGCGGTGTCGACCGCCGCGGACGCGGTCGGGGCGACGAGCGCAACAGCCAACCACATCGCCGATACCACGGCCAGAACGCCGGCGCACCGCTTCACTGGTTCTCCCTTTCGGTCGTGCGGCGAATGCTAGCCCGCACGCTATTCGTCGTAGGTGACTTCGACCGAATCCGAGCGTGGCAGCGCCTGGCAGCCCAGGATCAGGCCCTCGTCGAGATCGGACTGCTCCAACACGTCGTTGACATCCATCTCGACCTCGCCGCTCTTCTTGAGCACCGCGCAGGCGCCGCAGTGGCCCTCACGGCAGGAGAACGGCGCATCGAGGCCCTTGTCCAGCAGCACGTCGAGCAGCTTGGCGTTGCGGGGCCACCGAACCTCGTGCTTCTCGCCGTCGAGCGTGACGATCGCGGTGGCCGGGCCCTCGTCGCTGTCGTCCTCCTCGATGACCACCGCGGCGAACGGGTCGGAGTCCAGCGACTTGAACACCTCGAGGTGCACCCGCTCGGCCGGCATTCCGGCGCCCTTGACGGCCTCCTCCGCCGCGGCCATGAACGGACCCGGCCCGCAGATGTACGCGTCGTGGCCGGTGTACGGGGCGGTCAGCGTGGCCAGCGCCGCCGCGCTCGGCAGCCCCTGCACCGTCTCCAACCAGTGCACGACGACGAGCCGCTCGGGGTACTTCTCGCCCAGTTCACGCAGCGCCGCGCCGAAGATCACCGAGTTCTCGTCGCGGTTGGCGTAGATCAGAACAACCTTGCCGCTGCCCTCGGCGAGTGCCGATTTGCAGATCGACATCATCGGCGTGATCCCCGACCCGGCGGCCAACAGCAGGAAGTCGGTGTCCAGTGTCTTGGGCACGAACGTGCCCGACGGCGCGAGCACGTGCACCTTCATGCCGGTGTGCGCGTGATCGCAGAGCCAGTTGGATGCGTAGCCGTCGGCGGTGCGCTTGACGGTGACGGTCAGCCGGTCGTCGGTGAAGGGTGAACTGCACAGCGAGTAGCAGCGGGCCACCGATCCGGTCCGCTCGCTGGGCACGCGCAGCGTCAGGAACTGCCCGGGTGCGTACCGCAGCCGTTCAGCCGGGATCTCGGCACCGGCGGGCACGGTGAACACCAGCGAGCGCGCGTCGCCCGTCTCCTCGACGACGTCGGCAAGCTCCAGCTCGAGCACATGGCTGCCGAGCGGCTCGTCGGTCACTTTCGCGTCCACCTTTCACGTCCGGCGATTCCGCCGATTCAGGCCGATAACTAGAACAGGTTACAGAAATGCATGTGCGCTGGTCCAGCCGTCACAGGTATGCCCTACTCGACACGAATCGTAACGTGTTCTAATCTGACGGCTAAGCGATTCGCGCTTGGTGTGAGTGCTCATCGCAGTCCGTCCTATCCGGGAGGCACATCAGTGACGTCCATTGAACAGCGTGACGCGCAGTCGGTCCTAGCCGGGATCGACGACCTCTTGCCGCTGATCGCCAAACGCGCGCAAGCCACCGAGGACCTGCGTCGCATTCCTGACGAGACGATCAACGAGCTCAACGAGGTCGGCTTCTTCAAGCTGCTACAGCCGCAGCAGTGGGGCGGCCTGCAGTGCGATCCGACGCTGTTCTACGAGGCGGTGCGCCGGCTCGCCAGCGCCTGTGGTTCCACGGGCTGGGTCGGTTCGATCATCGGTGTGCACAACTGGCATCTCGCGCTGTTCGACCAGCAGGCCCAGGAAGAAGTCTGGGGCGACGACCCCGCTGTGCGGATCTCCTCGTCGTACGCGCCGATGGGTGCGGGCACCGTCGTCGACGGCGGCTACATCGTCAACGGCTCCTGGAACTGGTCCTCGGGATGCGACCACGCCACATGGACGTTCGTCGGAGGCCCGGTGATCAAGGACGGTAAGCCCGTCGACTTCGGTAGCTTTCTGATCCCGCGCACCGAGTACGAGATCGACGACGTGTGGCATGTGGTCGGGCTCAAGGGGACCGGCAGCAACACGCTCAAGGTCAAGGATGTGTTCGTGCCGCGGCACCGCTTCCTGTCCTACAAGGCGATGAACGACCGCACCGCGGGCGGGCTGCAGACCAACACCGCGCCTGTCTACAAGATGCCTTGGGGGACTGTGCATCCCACCACGATCTCGGCTCCCATCGTCGGCATGGCCTACGGTGCTTACGACGCTCACGTCGAGCATCAGGGCAAGCGGGTGCGCGCCGCGTTCGCGGGGGAGAAGGCCAAGGATGATCCGTTCGCCAAGATCCGGATCGCCGAGGCCGCCAGCGACATCGACGCCGCCTGGCGTCAGCTGATCGGCAATGTCGGCGACGAATACGCACTGCTCACGGCGGACCAGGAGATCCCGTTCGAATTGCGCGCCCGCGCCCGCCGCGACCAGGTCCGGGCGACCGGCCGCGCGATCGCCTCGATCGACCGGCTCTTCGAGGCATCCGGTGCCACCGCACTCAACAACGACGCTCCGGTGCAACGGTTCTGGCGCGACGCGCACGCCGGACGGGTGCACGCCGCCAACGACCCGGAACGCGCCTACCTGATCTTCGGCAACAACGAGTTCGGGCTGCCGCCGCAGGACACGATGGTTTAACGGGAAGGCCTGATGACCTCATACATCCAGGAGACCGAGCAGCAGGTCGAGGTCACCTTCGAATCGACGTCGCGGTACGCGCAGGTGCGCGACGACATGCGGCTGCACTACCACGAAGCTGGTGTCGGCCACTCGCAGACCGTGGTGCTGTTGCACGGCGGCGGGCCCGGCGCGTCGAGTTGGTCGAACTTCTCCAAGAACATCGCGGTGCTGGCGAGGCACTTCCATGTCATCGCCGTCGACCAGCCCGGCTACGGACACTCCGACAAGCACGCCGAACACGAGCAGTACAACCGCTACAGCGCGACCGCTCTGCTCAACCTGTTCGACCATCTCGGCATCGAACGTGCTGCGCTGGTAGGCAATTCACTCGGCGGCGGGACCGCGGTGCGCTTTGCACTGGACAATCCCAAGCGGGCCGGCCGGCTGGTGCTGATGGGCCCGGGCGGGCTGTCGGTCAATCTGTTCTCCCCGGATCCCACCGAGGGTGTCAAGCTGCTGGGCAGGTTCACCGCCGAGCCGACACGCGAGAACCTGGAGAAGTTCCTGCGCATCATGGTCCACGACCAGAACCTGGTTACGCCCGAGTTGATCGACGAGCGGTTCGCGATCGCCAGCCAGCCCGAGTCGCTGGCCGCGGCGAAGGCGATGGGGAAGTCGTTCGCGGGTGCGGATTTCGAGCTCGGCATGATGTGGCGCGAGGTGTACAAGCTGCGTCAGCCGGTGCTGCTGATCTGGGGCCGGGAGGACCGCGTCAATCCGCTCGATGGCGCGTTGGTCGCGCTCAAACAGATTCCTCGCGTGCAATTGCACGTCTTCGGGCAGTGCGGCCACTGGGCGCAGCTGGAGAAATTCGACGAGTTCAACAAGCTGACCATCGACTTCCTCGGGAGCTAATGATGAGCATCAAATCGCTTGGCTACCTTCGGATCGAGGCCACCGATGTCGCCGCGTGGCGCGAATACGGCCTCAAGGTGCTCGGCATGGTCGAGGGCTCCGGACAGACAGAGGGTGCGCTCTATCTGCGGATGGACGAGTTCCCGGCCCGCCTGGTGATCATTCCCGGTGAGCACGATCGGCTGCTTCAATCCGGCTGGGAGACCGCCAACGCCGCCCAACTGCGGGACATCCGCAACCGGCTCGACATCGAAGGCGTCCCCTACAAAGAGGCCTCGGCCGCCGAGCTCGCCGAACGCCGGGTCGACGAGATGATCCGGTTCGACGACCCGTCGGGGAACACGCTCGAGGTGTTCCACGGCGTCGCGCTCGAGCACCGCCGCGTCGTCAGCCCCTACGGCCACAAGTTCGTCACCGAGGAGCAGGGTCTGGGCCACGTGGTGCTGACCACCCGCGACGACGCCGAATCTCTGCACTTCTACCGCGACGTGCTGGGCTTCTACCTGCGTGACTCGATGCGGCTGCCGCCCCAGCTCGTCGGCAGGCCGGCCGACGGTGCGCCCGCATGGCTGCGCTTCTTCGGGGTCAACCCGCGGCACCACAGCTTGGCGTTCATGCCGGGTGAGACGCCGAGCGGCATCGTGCATCTGATGGTCGAGGTCGGCGAGGCCGACGACGTCGGGCTCTGCCTGGACCGCGCGCTGCGCCGCAAGGTGCCCATGTCGGCGACGCTGGGCCGCCACGTCAACGACAAGATGCTGTCCTTCTACATGAAGACCCCGGGCGGCTTCGACGTCGAATTCGGTTGCGAGGGTTTGAAGGTCGATGACAACGAGGACTGGGTCGCGCGGGAGAGCACCGCGGTGAGCCTGTGGGGCCACGACTTCAGCGTTGGTTTCAAGTAACGGTGGCGGCCGAACCGATCGACCCGCGCACGTTCCGCAACGTGCTGGGCCAGTTCTGCACCGGCATCACGGTGATCACCACGGTGCACGAGGGCGCGCCGGTCGGGTTCGCCTGCCAGTCGTTCGCCGCGCTGTCCCTGGATCCGCCACTGGTGCTGTTCTGCCCGACGAAGATGTCGCGGTCATGGCAGGCGATCGAAGCCAGCGGGAACTTCTGCGTAAACGTGCTGCACGAGAACCAGAAGGACGTCTCGGCGCGATTCGGCTCGAAGGAGCCTGACAAGTTCGCCGAAATCGATTGGGCACCCTCGAAACTCGGCTCACCGGTCATCGAAGGCACCCTCGCGCACATCGACTGCTCGGTGCATTCGGTGCACGACGGCGGCGATCACTACGTCGTGTTCGGCTCCGTGCACTCGATGTCGGACGTGCCGCACAAGAAGCCGCGGCCGCTGTTGTTCTACCGCGGGCAGTACACCGGCATCGAGCCGGACAAGAACACGCCCGCGCACTGGCGCGACGACCTCGAAGCGTTCCTGACCGCCACGACCGACGACACCTGGCTCTGACAGGTCCGGGCTTACAACCGCTCGTTGACGAAATCCACCACCGCTGCGGTGACCTCGCGGTGCACGGTCTCGTTGAGGATGTCGTGGCGTGCGCCCGCGAACTCGGCGAGATGCAGCGCGTCGATCTGCTCGGCGTACGCCCGCACCGCGCCGACCGGCGCGATGGCGTCGTTCGAGCCGTGCACCGCCAAAGTCGGCACCGTGAGTTCCGGCAGGGCGGCGCCGAATCGGTCCCAGGCCCTGTCGAGTTCCCGCGTCAGTGCCGCACCGTCGGCGTCGACGAACGCCAGCGGATCGTTCTCCAGCAGGTCGAGGTAGAACGGGTCCTCGGACAGCCAGCTCGGTTCGAGCTCGAGTGAGGTGTCGCTGTCGACCATCGCGGGCGTCGCCACCAACGGAGCGCCGGAGACGATTCCGGCTTGATAGCGGTCCGGCTGTTCCAGCAGCCGGAACAGCGTGACGATGGCGCCGAACGAATGCCCCACAGCGATCAACGGCAGTCCAGGCCGTGCGGTCTCCGCGACATCGGTCACGGCATCGGCGAGGCCGGAGCTGTCTTCGATCGACCCGAAGTCCCCGCGGGTGCCCGGGCTCAGGCCGTGGCCGAACTGGTCGACCGCCCACAGATCGATACCCGCGGCATTGAGCGCGAAGCCGAAGCGGTGGTAGAGCCCGGAGTGCTCGCCGAAGCCGTGCAGGAAGATCACCGCGGCGCGCGGTTCGGCAGACGGCCAGTGGCGGTAGTAGGCGCGGCCCTTCGGATGGTCGACGAACGGCATGCTGACGACGTTAGACCTTGCCCAGCAGCACATCATGCTGCTCGCGCATGCGGTCGCAAATCGCCTCCACCACGGCGGCCACCTCGGGTCGGCGTAGCGCCTCTGCGCGGGTGACGAGCCAATACGTCAGCCGGACCGCCACCTGGCCGGGCAGCACGCGGACCAGATCGTCGTGCCGGTCGGCCATGAAACAGGGCAGCAGCCCGATGCCCGCGGCCGCGCGGGTCGCTTCCACATGCACGAAAACGTTTGTGGAGGTGACGGATTCGCGCATGGCGGGCGCGAAGCTCGCCGCCACATCGAGGTCGTCGACCTGCAGCATCGAGTCGATGAAGTAGACCAGGGGGTAGCGCTCGAGGTCGGCGATGCTGGTCGGCGTGCCGTGCTCGGCCAGGTAGTCGCGGGCGCCGTAGAGGCCCAGGCAGTAATCGCCGAGCCTGATCGCCCTGGCCCGATGCACCTTGGGTTCGCCGACGACCACCTCCACGTCGAGACCGGACCTCTGCTGGGTGGCGGGTCGCGTCGTCGCGACGAGCTCGACCGCCACCTTCGGATGCCGACGCTGAACGTGAGCTGCGGCCGGTGCTGCGATGTACGCGGAAAAGCCGTCGGTCGCCGAGATCCGCACGACGCCTTCCAGTGCGCGGCCGCCTGCGGTGTCGACGGCCAGCGACCGCACGGCCGACTCGATGACCTCCGCGGCCGCCAGCGCGTCGCGGCCCAGGTCGGTGAGTTCCCATCCGCCCGCGCCGCGCGCCAAGACCCGTCCGCCGACCGACTCCTCGAGTGCGGCGATGCGCCGCGAGATCGTGGTGTGGTTGAGTCCGAGCTCCTCGGCGGCGGTCTTGTACCGGCCGGACCGGCCGACCGCCAGCAACACGAGCAGGTCGTCGGCGCTCGGCCGTCGACCCGACGGCTGGGTCATCGGAGGCGGCACAACTGCATTTTCGCAGATGCCTCCTGCACTTTTCGCCATTGCTAGCCGTGGGTACCTGCGTGAATACTCACAAAGTCTGTGCGTGCCATCACAGCTGAAGGAGTGCGCGATGGATGTCACCAACGTTGCGAGCAGCGACGCGCCGGTCCCGACGGGCCTCAAACGCGTCGTGGTCGCCTCGATGGCCGGCACGGTCGTCGAGTGGTACGAGTTCTTCCTCTACGCGACCGCCGCCACGTTGGTCTTCAACAAGGTGTTCTTCGCCGAAGGCATGAGCGAGGCGAGTGGACTCATCGCGGCCCTGCTGACCTACGCAGTCGGATTCGTCGCGCGCCCGCTGGGCGGGGTGGTCTTCGGACACTTCGGTGACAAGTACGGGCGCAAGAAGCTCCTCCAGTTCGCGATCCTGCTCGTCGGGGCCGCCACGTTTCTCATGGGCTGCCTGCCGACCTACGCGCAGATCGGGGTATGGGCGCCGATCCTGCTCGTCGTTCTACGGTTCCTTCAGGGCTTCGCGGTCGGCGGCGAATGGGGCGGAGCGGTCCTGCTCGTCGCCGAGCACTGTCCGAACGACAAGCGTGCATTCTGGGCTAGCTGGCCGCAGGCCGCGGTGCCCGTCGGCAACATGCTCGCCACCGTCGTGCTGCTGATGCTGACCGGACTGCTGCCGGAGGCGGCGTTCCTGTCCTGGGGGTGGCGGGTGGCGTTCTGGCTGTCCGCGGTGGTGGTGCTGATCGGCTACTACATCCGCACCAAGGTCAGCGATGCACCGATCTTCTTGGCCGCGCAGGAGGAAGTGGAGCGCGTCAAGGCCGTCTCGTACGGCGTGTTCGAGGTCCTGAGGCGTTATCCTCGTGGCGTTTTCACCGCGATGGGTCTGCGCTTCGCGGAGAACATCATGTACTACCTGGTGGTCACCTTCTCGATCGTCTACCTCAAGACGCACGTCGGCGCCGACACCAGCGACATCCTGTGGTGGCTGCTTGTCGCGCACGCCGTGCACTTCCTGGTGATCCCCCAGGTGGGCCGGCTGTCCGACCGGTTCGGCAGGCGGCCGGTGTACATCGTCGGTGCGATCGCCGGGGGAACGTGGGGCTTCTTCGCATTTCCGATGATGAACAGCGGCTCCTACCTGCTGATCATGGCGGCGGTCATCCTCGGACTGGTCATCCATGCGCTGATGTACTCGCCGCAGCCGGCGATCATGGCCGAGATGTTCCCGACCCGGATGCGGTATTCCGGTGTCTCCCTTGGCTATCAAGTGACGTCGATCGTCGCCGGGTCGCTGGCGCCGGCAATCGCCACCTGGCTGCTCGCCAGGTACGACTCGGCGGTTCCGATCGCGCTCTATCTCGCCGGCGCCTCGGTGATCACGTTGGTGGCCGCGTTGTTCACCCGCGAAACCAAAGGGCTCGATCTCGCGACGCTCGATGCGGCCGACCGTGAGCAACTGGCCAAAGCGGGTGTCGTATGAGCGACCTCGACGGCCGCACCGCGCTGGTCACCGGAGGTGCGAGTGGGATCGGGGCCGCATGCGCCCGCGCTTTGGCTGCGCAAGGGGCGACGGTCACCGTGGCCGATCGCGACGACGCCAGCGCCAAGGCGATCGCCGAGCAGATCGGTGGAAAGCCGTGGGTGGTCGATCTTTCCGACGTCTCGGCGCTCGAGGAACTTCGGCTGCAGACCGACATCCTGGTGAACAACGCCGGGGTGCAGCACGTCAGCCCGATCGCCGAGTTTCCGCCCGAGCGCTTCCGCTTCATCCTCCAACTCATGCTCGAAGCGCCGTTCCTGTTGATCCGCGCGGCGCTGCCGCACATGTACGAGCAGAACTTCGGGCGCATCATCAATATTTCGTCGGTGCATGGCCTGCGCGCCTCGGAGTACAAGAGTGGGTACGTGACAGCGAAGCACGGGCTCGAGGGACTGTCGAAGGTGACCGCGTTGGAGGGCGCGCCACACGGCGTCACCAGCAACTGCGTCGACCCGGGCTATGTGCGAACTCCGCTGGTGACCGAACAGATCGCCGATCAGGCCCGCACCCACGGGATCGACGAGGATAAGGTGGTCTCCGACATTCTGCTGAAGGAGAGTGCGATCAAGCGACTTGTCGAACCCGAAGAAGTTGCCTCGCTGGTCATCTGGCTCACCTCACCGGACGCGGGGATGGTGACCGGGGCGTCGTACACGATGGACGGCGGCTGGAGCGCCCGATGACTCCCGCTGCGCAATGGACGCCCACGGAGGCCGACATCGCCGACGCGCGGGTCACCGACTTCGCGCGGTTCGTGCGGCGGCGCTCCGGCCTCGACCTACCCGACTACCGGTCACTGTGGCAATGGTCGATCGACGACCCGGACGCGTTCTGGGCAGCGCTGTGGGACTACTTCGGCCTCGGCGACCGGCCCGACACAGTGCTCGCCACCGCCGAAATGCCCGGCGCACAGTGGTTTCCCGGAACGCAGCTCAACTACGTGGATCAGGTGGTGCGCAACGCCCGAACCGATCGGCCCGCGATCCTCTATCTCGCCGAAGGCGGCGGGGTCACCGAGGTTTCCTGGGCCGAGTTACTGAGTCGCACCGCAGCTTTCGCGCAGAAGTTGCGCTCGCTCGGGGTGACCGCCGGTGATCGGGTCATCGGATACCTGCCCAACGTTCCCGAAGCCGTGATCGCGTTCCTGGCCACCGCCAGCATCGGAGCCATCTGGAGCGCCTGCGGCCAGGACTACTCGGCCAAGGCCGCCCTCGACCGGCTCGGACAGCTCGAACCGACGGTGCTGGTGACCGCCGACGGCTACACCTACGGCGGCAAGTTCCACGACAAGAGCCGCGACATCGCTACGCTGCAGGACGGCCTGCCGACCCTGCGCGCCACCGTGATGGCCTCGGAACTGACCGCTTCGGACGGTGCGGAGTTGACCTCGACACCGGTCGACTTCGCTCATCCGCTGTGGATTCTGTTCTCGTCGGGTACCACCGGACTGCCCAAGGGCATGATGCACGGCCATGGCGGCGTTCTACTCGAACACCTCAAAGTCATTGCACTGCAATCCGACATCGGACCCGACGACACCTTCTTCTGGTACACCAGCCCGAGTTGGATGATGTGGAACTTCCAGGTCGCGGGGCTTCTCGTCGGAGCGACCATCGTCTGCTACGACGGCAGCCCGAGCGCCCCACGGCCCGATACGCTGTGGGACATCGCGGCTCGCGTGAAGGCCACGGTGCTGGGAACCAGCCCCGGATATGTGCTCGCCTGCGCGAAGGCCGGTGCGGTGCCGCGTAAGGAGCATGATCTGTCGGCGTTGCGCACGGTCGGCATCACCGGATCATCGCTGCCGCCGTCGTCGTCACTGTGGTTGCGCGACAACGTGGGTGAGCAGGTGCAGGTGTCATCGATCAGTGGGGGCACCGATGTGGTGTCGGCGTTCATCGGTGGAGTCCGCACCGTCCCGGTGTGGCCGGGTGAGCTGTCGGCGCCGTATCTCGGGTGTGCGCTGGACTCCTGGAACGAGTCGGGCAAGCCGGTGCGTAACGACGTCGGGGAGTTGGTGATCACCAAGCCGCTGCCCTCCATGCCGGTCGGGTTCTGGAACGATCCCGACGGGTCGCGTTATCGCGGCGCGTATTTCGAGATGTTTCCCGGTGTGTGGCGCCACGGCGACTGGATCACGATCACCGACCACGGCAGCGTCATCGTGCACGGTCGGTCGGACTCCACCCTCAACCGGCACGGCATCCGGATGGGCAGCGCCGACATCTACCAGGCGGTCGAGCGGTTGCCGGAGGTCGCCGAAGCGTTGATCATCGGCGTCGACCAGCCCGACGGCGGGTATTGGATGCCCTTGTTCGTGGTGCTGGCCGACGATGCGGAACTGACCGACGACCTACGCGACCGCATCAAGGGCACCATTCGCGAGGAGGTGTCGCCACGACACGTGCCCGACGAAATCATCGCTGCGCCAGGCGTTCCGCACACCCGCACGGGCAAGAAGCTCGAGGTGCCGATCAAGAAACTGTTCCAGGGTGCAGACGCCGCGAAGGTGGTCGAGCGAAGCGCCGTCGACGACCCCGATCTGCTCGACTGGTACGTCACGCAGAAGCGGTAGCGCACGGATCCGCGGGCCAACTCTTGTCATAGTGGTGCGCTAGCGTCGAACACGTGTTCGACAGAATCGACGAGGCGGGGCTGGTCTCCACAATCGGCGATGCTGTGCGCGCCGAAGCGTCGGCGGCGTCGCTGCGATTGGCGGCTATCGGCGAGTTGATGGCTCGCCGGTTCCCCGACGAGGGTGCCGACCCCCGCTACGCCTACGCCTTTGATCCGTGGGCGGAGGTGGCCGCGGAAGTGAGTGCGGCGATGACGATCAGCTATGCCAAAGCCTGTGGCCAGATGCGGATCGCCGAGGCCCTACGCGATCGCCTCCCGAAGGTGGCAGCCCTGTTCGGCAAGGGACAGTTGTCCGAGCGAGTGGTGTCGATCCTGACGTGGCGGACCCGCAACATCGTCGACGGCGGTGTGTGGGCCGCCGTGGATTCCGCTCTGGCGGAACGGGCCATCGAGTGGGGTCCGTTGTCCCAGGACGACATTGTCGCCGCGGTGGATGCTCTGATCTATCAGTACGACGCCGATGCGGTCATCACCGTCAAACGCCGCGTAAAGGGCCGCGATTTCGTCGTCGGCGCTCACGAGGATGAAGACGGGCTGACCACCGTCTACGGGAAGTTGCCGGCGGATCAGGCCGCGTTCGTCGGCAAGGTCGTCGCCGCGGTGGCGAGCACCGTCTGCGCCGACGATCCCCGCACTGTCGCACAGCGACGCTCGGATGCGTTCTACGCGGTGATGGCCGGCAACCGGCACCTGATCTGTGGCTGTGGCTCGCCGGCATGTCCGGTGGCCGATAACCCGGCGCCGAAGTCGCCGGTCGTGATCAATGTGCTCGCCGATGAGAAAGCCGTCGACACCGCGAGGGCCTATCTTGCTGCCGCCGAGCGGGACACCGCGTGTTCAGGAACTTCGCGCGCCGACAACGGGACTGCCGTCATGTCTGACAGCACCGTGGTACCCACCCCGTTGCTGGCCGAAATGATTGGCAACGGCGCCAAACTCTGTCCCCTACCGACGCCGACGGACCCGGATCCGGAGCCACGCTACCGGCCATCGGCGAAGCTGGCCGCCTTCATCCGGGCCCGCGATCTGCATTGTCGCGCACCGGGGTGTCGGGTGCCCGCCGATCGCTGCGATATCGATCATGTGACCCCGTACCCGACAGGTAAGACCCACGCTTCGGATCTGGTCTGTCTGTGCCGCCGCGACCATTTACGCAAGACGTTTCTCGTCCCGGACTGGTCATTGGTGCTCGACCCTGACGGCACGGCGACGTGGACTGCACCGACCGGACATACCTACACCACAAGTCCGGGGTGTCGAAACTTGTTCCCAGACTGGGATGTCACCACAGCCGATCTTCCGTACACCGCGCCACCTCCGCTGGGGCCGCAGCGTGAGCTGAAGATGCCACTGCGTAAGCTAACCCGCGCCAAAGCACGCCTTCAGCGCATCAAAGGCGAACGCGCGGAGAACAACTCAGACCCACCGAACGAAGAGGTACCCTTCTGAGGCCAGATCAGCTCAACCAGGAGCTGATTCGGTACAACGCTTCGTCGATATCGGTGGTCGGTCCCGCGAACGACATCCGCACGAACGAACCGCCGCGTGCTGGGTCGAAGTCGATACCCGGTGCGATCGCAACACCGGTGTCATCCAACAGCTTCGAGCAGAACGACAACGAGTCGGTGGTCAGATGCGAGACGTCCGCGTACACGTAGAACGCGCCGTCGGTCGGGGCCAGGCGGTCGATGCCGAGCCTTCGCAGGCCGTCCAGTAGCAGCCGGCGGTTGGCGGCGTACTGGTGCAGCAGCGCGTCGGCTTCGGCGATCGACTCCGGGGTGAACGCCGCGACCGCGGCGAATTGCGGCAGCGTCGGCGGGCAGATCGTGAAGTTGCCCGTCAGACGGTCCACCGCACGCTGCAGTTCCTGCGGCACCAGCAGCCAGCCCAGCCGCCACCCCGTCATCGCGAAGTACTTCGAAAAGCTGTTGGCGACAATCGCGTTGCGCGACGTCTGCCATGCGCAACTGGTTGCGGGCGCACCCTCGTAGACCAGCCCGTGGTACACCTCGTCGCTGATCAGCCGCACTCCGGCCGTATCGCACCACGACGCGATCGCCGCCAGTTCGTCCGGCGGAATCACCGTGCCGGTCGGGTTGGCCGGGCTCGCCACGATGACGCCCCGCACGGGCGGATCGAGCGCCGCGAGCATCTGAACCGTCGGCTGGAAGCGGGTCTCGGGGCCGCAGGGAATCTCGACGACTTCGCAGCCCAGCGCCGAG
Source organism: Mycolicibacterium celeriflavum (assembly GCF_010731795.1). Lineage (NCBI taxonomy): Bacteria > Bacillati > Actinomycetota > Actinomycetes > Mycobacteriales > Mycobacteriaceae > Mycobacterium > Mycolicibacterium celeriflavum. The sequence goes on from NZ_AP022591.1 coordinate 3,889,927, forward strand.
AGGATGTTGCGATAGCAGGGGTAGCCGGGGCTGGCGATCGCGACCCGGTCGCCGACGTCGAAGCTGGCCAGGAACGCCAACAGGAAGCCGCCCGACGAACCGGTCGTGATCACCACGTCGTTCGGGTCGACGACGAGACCGTGCCGGGCGAGGTACTGGCCGGCGATGGCCGCACGCAGTTCCGGGATACCCAGCGCGACGGTGTAGCCGAGCACGGTGGTGTCCAGCGCCTCTTTCGCCGCGGCACGGACGGCGGCGGGGGCGCCCGCGCTGGGCTGACCGGCGGATAGGTTCACCAGGTCGCCGTGGCTGCGCTGGCGTTCCGCGGCGGCCAGCCACACGTCCATCACGTAGAACGGCGGGATCCCCGACCGCAGCGAGATGCTCACGCTGCTAACGCTAAAGCACTTCGGATTCGAGCCGCCGCAGGTAGTCCCGCGGCGGTCCGAGCAGCTGCGCGCTGCCGTGCGCGCGCTTGAAGTACAGCTGGATGTCGTGCTCCCAGGTGATCGCGATGCCACCATGCATCTGCACGGCTTCGCCGGCGACCTTGGTGAACGCCTCGCTGGCCGAAAACCGGGCCAGCGCTGCGGATGTCGGTGACGGCGCGGCGATCGCCTCGTCGACGACCGCGCGCGCTGACTGCACCGCGACGTACAGGTCCGCCATCCGATGCTTGAGCGCCTGGAAACTGCCGATGGGCCTGCCGAACTGCACCCGGTCCTTGGTGTACTGCACGGTGAGGTCGAGGCAACGCGACGCCGCGCCGATCTGCTCGGCGGCAAGCAACAGCGCGGCGGTGTCGGCGAGGCCTGGGTCGGCGGCGATGTCCGCGGTGTCCTGCGCTTCGACGCGCGCCAGCCGTCGCGTCAGGTCCATCGCGTCGACCCGGTGGGCGGTGAACCGCGTCCACCTGGTCAGCCGATCGCCATTGGCGGCGATCACCACGTCTGCGATGTCACCGTTGACCACATGGTCGGCATCGAAAGCGACGGCGCCCAACCGGGTGCCCTCAGCCAGCCCCTCGAGCGCCTCGGTGTCGGGTTCGTCCGCGGCCAGCAGTGCCAACTCCGCGAGTGTGGTGCCGAGCAGCGGGGTCGGTACCAAAGCCTTGGCGAGTTCCTCGAGCACGACGGCGGCGTCGGCGAGTTCACCGCCCGCGCCGCCGAGTTCCTCGGGCACGACGAGTGCCGCCGCGCCGACCTGCTCGCACAGCAGCTTCCACAGCGACTCGTCGTATCCGCGTTCGGATTCCATCGCCTCGCGGACCGCCGCGGGTGATGCGTGCTTGTCGACCAGCGCGGCGGCCGTCTCGCGCAGGAGTTGACGTTCTTCACTCATGACAGCGCCTCCAATACCCGCTGGCGATGCACCGCCGGGTCGCCCCACGCCGAGCGCAGCGCCTGCACGCGCAGCAACCACAATGACAGGTCGTGTTCCTGGGTGAAGCCGATGGCGCCGTGGGTCTGCAGGGCCGAACGGGCCGCCAGCAGTGCCGCGTCGGCCGCGGCGGCCTTGGCGGCGCTGACGTCGCGCGCGGTGTCGGGTGAATGGTCGGCCAGCGACAGCGCCGCGCCGTACACCAGTGGGCGGGCCAGTTCGACGGCGATGTGCACGTCGGCGAGCTTGTGCTTGATCGCCTGATAGGTACCGATCACCTTGCCGAACTGGGTGCGCTGCTTGGCGTATTCGACCGACATGTCGAGCATCGCCTGCCCGGCACCGACCAGTTGCGCTGCCGTCGCCAACACGCCGAATTCGTACGCTCGCGCGACGTCGGCCTTCTTCGCGTCGCCGGAAGCGCTGACCTCGAACAGCTTCCGGCTCGGATCCACGGACTCGTGCTGCGCGCCTGCAGCGCCGTCGCGCACCTCGTTGTTGTCGGCCACCAGGATGAGTCCGGCGGTATCCGCGTCGACGGCGTACGGCACATGCGGTGGCAGGGCGACGGTGGCGATGAGCTCACCGGCGGCCAGCGCGGCACTGCGCTCGTCGACGGCGAGCAGAACTGGTGCGACTGCGATGGATTCGACGACCGGACCCGGCACGCACCACCGACCGAGACGTTCGGCGGCGACCACAAGATCCACCGGGTGCGCCTCGATCCCGTCGTACTTCTCGGGGACCACGAGCGCGGTGACGCCGAGGTCGGTCAGCTGCGCCCACACCTTGCGGCCGGGCGCCGTGTCACCGGCCGCCCACGCCCGGATCGCACCCGGCAGATCGGCGGCGCCCAGCGCGGCGTCGATACTCGCCGCGAAGTCGCGCTGCTGTTCGTCCAATTCGAAGTTCATCTGACTACTTTCGGGGAAGCCCCAGGAGGCGCTCGGCGATGATATTGCGCTGGATCTCGTTGGTACCGGCGTAGATCGGGCCGCCGAGAGCGAACAGCAGGCCATCGGTCCACTTGTCGGCGAGCTCACCGTCGGCGCCGCGCAAGTCGAGTGCGGTCTGGTGGATCGCGACGTCGAGGTCGGACCAGAACACTTTCGTCACCGAGGACTCGGCGCCCAGCTCACCGCCTGCGGCGACGCGCGTTACGGTCCCGAACGTGTGCAACCGGTAAGCCTGTGCCTTTATCCACGCGTCGGCGACCCGGTCGGCGTACGCGGGGTCGCGGTCGTTGGCCCATTCGGCCACCAGCCTTTCAGCCGGCGCCAAGAACCGGGCGGGGCTGCGCAACGACATACCGCGCTCGTTGCTCGAGGTGCTCATCGCTGCGCGCCACCCGTCGTGCACTTCGCCGATGACATCGTTGTCGGGAACGAACACGTCGTCGAGGAAGATCTCGCCGAATCCCGTGTCGCCGCCCAACTGCGCGATGGGACGCACCGTGACGCCGTCGGCCTTGAGGTCGAACATGAAGTAGGTCAGGCCCTTGTGGCGCTGCGCCTCCGGATCGGAACGGAACAAACCGAACGCCCGCTCGCCGAATGGCGCCCGTGAACTCCAGATCTTCTGCCCGTTGAGCAGCCAGCCGCCCTCGGTCTTGGTCGCGGTCGAGCGCAGGGAAGCCAAATCGCTGCCGGATTCCGGCTCCGACCAGGCCTGCGCCCAAATCTCCTCGCCGCTGGCCATTTTCGGCAGCACGCGGTCGAGCTGTTCTTCGGTGCCGTGCGCGAACAACGTCGGCGCCAGCATCGAAGTGCCGTTGGCGCTGGCGCGACCCGGCGCGCCGGCGCGGAAGTACTCCTCCTCGTAGACCACCCACTGCAGCAGGGACGCGTCGCGGCCACCGTATTTTTCAGGCCAGGTGATCACCGACAGCCCGGCGTCGAAAAGCACCCTGTCCCAACGTCGATGCTCTTCGAAACCCTCGGCGGTGTCGTAGGACTTGGTCGGGAACTTGTCCTTGTTGTCCGCCAGGAACTGGCGTACCTCGGCTTGGAAGGCCAAGGTGGCGTCGTCGAAATTCAGGTCCATCAGGAAGATCCAGCCCTCTCATTGTGTTGTTGGCGCAAACGGGGCTTGACCACCTTGCCGCCGGGGTTACGCGGCAACGCAGCCAGGAACTCCACCGACCGGGGTGTCTTGAAGTTCGCCAGATGCTGCCGGCAGTAAGCGATTACGGTCTCTTCGTCGAGTTCGGTGCCGGACTTGGTGACGATGAACGCCTTGCCCACCTCGCCGAGTCGTTTGTCGGGTACCCCGATCACCGCGGCTTCGGCGACACCGTCGAGGCGGGCCAACACCTGCTCGATTTCGGCAGGGTAGACGTTGAACCCGCCGCAGATGTACATGTCCTTGAGCCGGTCGGTGATGCGCAGGTTGCCGTTCTCGTCGACGGTACCGACGTCGCCGGTGTGCAACCAGCCATCGGAGTCGATCGCCGCCGCGGTTGCTTCGGGATCGTCGAGGTAGCCGAGCATGACGTTCGGGCCGCGCAGCAACACCTCGCCGGCGCTCGACTCATCCGGATTGTCGATGCGCAGTTCGAAATCCGCGATCGGCCGCCCCGACGTCGTGGCGACGGTGACCGCGTCGTCGTCGGCACGGCACATCGTGCCGAACCCGCTGGCCTCGGTCAGCCCGTACGCCGTCAGCACGATGTCGATGTCGAGTTCGTTCTGCATGCGTTCAATCAACACGACCGGGATCGTCGCCGCCCCCGTGACCGCGAAGCGCAGCGAACTCAGGTCGTAGTCGGCGCGTTTCGGGTGATCGAGCAGCGTCTGGTAGATGGTCGGCGGACCGGGCAGCACGGTGATGCGTTGCTCGGCCACCGCGGCCATCGCCTGCTCCGGGTCGAATGTCAGCTGAGGAATGAGCGTCGCTCCGGTCTGCAGGCAAGTCAGGATGCCCGCCTTGTAGCCGAAGTTGTGAAAGAACGGGTTGATGCACAGATAGCGGTCGTCGCTGGTGAGCTGACCACAGGCGGCCCACGCGGCGGATGCGTCGAGCGACTGTCGGTGCGCGCACAGCACGCCCTTGCTGCGGCCAGTCGTGCCCGAGGTGAACAGGATGTCGGACACGTCGTCGGGTGCGACTGCGGCGGCGCGGGCGTCGACCTCGTCGAGGTCCTCTCCCTCAGCCACGAATTCGTCCCAGGTGCCGTCGTCCTTCTCGATCGGCACGCGCACGACGTGCTTGAGGTCGGGCAGAGCATCACGATCGAGGGAGGCGGCCTTGTCGGCGCCGAGGAACTCGCCCGACGCGAACAGCAACGGTGCACCCGTCCGCGCCAGGATGTCGGCGGCCTCGCTGGAGGTGTAGCGGGTGTTCAAGGGAACCACCACGCCGCCGGCATAGTGGGTGGCCAGGCAGGCGACCACCCAGTGCCAGGTGTTCGGTGACCAGATCGCGACACGGTCACCGGACTTGATCCCGAGCTGCATCATCGCCGCGGCCGCGCGGCGGACCTCGTCGCGCAGTTCGGCGTACGTGACGGTGCGATCCCCGGTCGAATTGCCGGCGGTGACCAGCGCGTTGTGGTCGGAAAACCGGTCGGCGATCCGGTTCAAGACCTCCGGAATGGTCCGCCGATCGCCAGTCATCGATGCTCCTCTAACAAAGCAAGTGCTTGGTAGGTTAGCCTACAAGGGTGATTGAGGTCGAGGAGTTCCGGGCCGAGGTCCGTGACTGGCTTGCCGACAACCTTGTCGGGGAGTACGCCGCGCTGAAAGGCCTCGGCGGGCCGGGCCGGGAGCACGAGGCGTTCGAGGAACGCCGGGCGTGGAACCAGCACCTGGCGGCCGCAGGGTTGACGTGTCTGGGCTGGCCCGAGGAGCACGGCGGTCGCGGGTTGTCGGTCGCACACCGGGTGGCGTTCTACGAGGAGTACGCGATCGCGAACGCCCCGGCGAAGGTCAACCACTTCGGTGAGGAACTGCTCGGTCCGACGTTGATCGCGTACGGGACCGCCGAGCAGCAGCGACGGTTCTTGCCGAAGATCCTCGATGTCACCGAGCTGTGGTGTCAGGGCTACTCCGAGCCGGGCGCGGGCAGTGATCTGGCGAACGTGGCGACGACCGCCGAACTCGACGGTGATCAGTGGGTCATCAACGGCCAGAAGGTGTGGACGTCGCTGGCGCACTGGGCGCAGTGGTGCTTCGTCGTCGCACGCACGGAGAAGGGCTCCAAGCGGCATGCGGGCTTGTCGTATCTGTTGGTCCCGCTGGATCAGCCGGGCGTGGAGATCCGCCCCATCGTCCAGCTGACCGGTGACTCGGAGTTCAACGAGGTCTTCTTCGACGACGCCCGCACCGATGCCTCGCTGGTGGTCGGCGAGCCGGGTGACGGTTGGCGGGTCGCGATGGGCACATTGACCTTCGAGCGTGGCGTGTCGACGCTGGGCCAGCAGATCGAGTACGCCCGCGAGTTGTCCGGCGTCGCCGAGTTGGCGAAACGCAATGGTGCAGCTGACGATCCGTTGATCCGTGAGCGGTTGACCCGGTCGTGGGCGGGTCTGCGCACGATGCGGTCGTATGCGTTGGCGACGATGGACGTCGAGCAGCCGGGACAAGACAACGTGTCGAAGTTGTTGTGGGCCAACTGGCATCGCGAACTCGGTGAGATCGCGATGGAGGTGCTCGGCCGCGAAGGGCTGACGCTGACCGACGGTGACTTCGACGAGTGGCAGCGGCTGTATCTGTTCTCCCGGGCCGATACCATCTACGGCGGGTCCAACGAGATCCAGCGCAACATCATCGCCGAGCGCGTGCTCGGACTACCCAGAGAGGTCAAGGGCTCGTGAATCTGGCTGAGACCCCGAAAGAGATTGACGGCCACGGTCTTCTGACCGGCAAGGTGGTCGTCGTGACGGCGGCTGCCGGTACCGGCATCGGGTCGGCGGTGGCGCGACGGGCGCTGCTCGAGGGCGCCGACGTCGTGGTGTCCGACCATCACGAGCGCCGACTGGGGGAGACCCGCGACCAGTTGGCCGAACTCGGCCTCGGCCGGGTCGAGGGCGTGGTCTGCGACGTCACGTCCACCGCGCAGGTCGATGCGCTCATCGCGTCGACGACCGCGCGGATGGGCCGGCTCGACGTGCTGGTCAACAACGCCGGTCTGGGCGGGCAGACGCCCGTCGTCGACATGACCGACGAGGAGTGGGACCGCGTGCTCAACGTGACGCTGACGTCGGTGATGCGCGCGACGCGCGCCGCGCTGCGCTACTTCCGCGAGGCTGACCACGGCGGCGTGATCGTCAACAACGCCAGTGTATTGGGCTGGCGCGCACAGCATTCGCAGTCGCACTACGCCGCCGCCAAGGCCGGAGTCATGGCGTTGACACGGTGCAGCGCGATCGAGGCCGTCGAGTTCGGCGTGCGGATCAACGCCGTCTCGCCCAGCATCGCCCGGCACAAGTTCCTCGAGAAGACCAGTTCGTCGGATCTGTTGGACCGACTGTCGGAGGGGGAGGCGTTCGGGCGCGCCGCCGAGCCGTGGGAAGTCGCGGCCACCATCGCGTTCCTGGCCAGTGACTACTCCAGTTATCTGACCGGAGAAGTCATTTCGGTGTCGAGCCAACGGGCTTAGCGCTCGGCTGGCTTGCCGACAGTTCTTCGCTGGCCTGTTTTGTACGCTCCCAGATACACGATTGGGAAGACGCCGAACGTCAGCACCGCCAGCAGCCCGAGTTGTAATTTCTGTCCGGCTGCGATGGGGCGGTCGGCGAGCGCATCGCGGTACCCGAGAGAGACGGCGGCGAACAGGGCGATGGCGCCTAGGCCAACCGGGACCCAGGCCTGCGCGCCGTCGGCGACGAATGCTGCGGCGCTCGCGATCAGCGTCGCTACCGCGAACACAGCCAGCCACCACGTCTTCGTGGGCGTCAAGCCGACGCCGTAGTCGTCAATGGCTTCAGGATCGGCGAACAACGAATAGGTCTTACCGCCGATCGAAATGAACTGGGTGTTGACATAGGCGACGCCGGTCATCGCGAACACCGCGAACACCGACATCATCAGTCCCGATTTCCAGTCCGGCGGATAGGCCATGAAAAATACGGAGACCGTCGTAACGACGGCGCCCGACCAGTAGACGATGCGGCCGATACGCAGCGGTAGCCATCCCGCGATAATGGCGGCGCCGAGACCGGCGAACGCTGTCGTCATGAAGAAGTCGTTCATCAACTCCCAGCCATTCTCTGGTAAAGGTTCTGGCCCAGCTGCTCGCCGCCGAGCGAACCGATGGAGCCGAGGATGAAAGCGCCCGCGAAGATTCCGACCGGGCCGGCCGGAGCGCCGAGCCATGCCCCGAAGGCGGCCATTCCCGAGGCACCGAGCATTCCGCCACCCGTCTTGGCGGCAACCTCGCCGAGCGGTGTTCCGGTTCGCCACTCGTACATTCCGACGCCGAAGTCGACGAGATTCCCAGCCACCCCCAGGTTGCCCCCGATCTTCTTGAGCACGTCGACATCACTTGGTGAGAAGCCCGGCATACCCTGCACCGGGTTATCCGCTATGGGCAGCGAATTGGCGAAATGCTGGAACGCCTTCTCCCCGCCCGCGATCGGTTTGCCCGCAGCGGATGCCGCCTCGACAAGCTCCTTCGGAACGATGCCCTGCGCCATGCTGTCTGTGGCCGCCGCGGCGCCTTCAGGGGACATACCGGCCTGCATGAGTTGTTCCTGCACGCGTGCGATGACCAGGTTCCTCGCCTGTGCCTCGCTTTGGTTGATCATCGCGGTGGCCTGATCCGGCGGCATCGGCGCCGTATTGAGCAAGCCCTGCTCGAGTTTGGCCTGCATTTCAAGCCTCGTGCGCGCCTGGGAGCGAGCGTCGCCGCCGAGGATGGGGTCGCCCAGTAGCGGACCCTGAGTGGTGGCCGTTTGGTAGTCGTCGAGGCGTTGTCCTGCGAAGCGCCTCTGGTCGAGACTCGACGTCGGGTCGTTGATCGTGTCGTAGTCACGCAGACGTCCTGCGGCTGCTTGTTTCTCAGGTGTCCACGGACCCGGCGAGTTGACGAGTTCTTGGTCGGCCGTGCGTTGTTCACTGCCGTACTGATCGGCCTCAGCCTTCGCATCCTGTGACGTCGGAGACTCCTGTTGGCCCTCGCTGCCCTTCATCGCGTCGGGTGAGTAACCCTCGGCCGCCATCTCGAGCCGAGACTTGTCCAGTTGCTCGGAGTAGCTGTCGCGAACACCCTGCACTGCCGTGAGCGCTTCCCGCGTCCGGTCGACGGCCGCCCGTTTCAGATCGGATACATCTGCTTCCTCCCCGTTTGCAGCGGCGACAGCAAGCTGGTAGTCGATCTGATTGTCGATCCGCTTCAACGCCGCGTCGAGGTTGGAGATGGCGATGTCACCGTTGCGCTGCGCTTCGGCCAACGACGCTGAAATGTGGCTCTACTGACTGATCCGTGGGTGGTTGATGCGTCCTGGTAGCGCGGGGCGGTGGCCGCCGAGGGCGAGCATGGCCAGGGCGATGAGTGCGTCTGGGGAGCGAAATCCGAACGCGATGCGGGTCAGGAGTCGGATCTTGGTGTTGGTGGATTCGATCAGTCCTTGGGAGAGGCCGTGATCGAGCGTGGCGTCGATGGCCACCCGGTGGCGCACGATGCGGCCGGCGAGCTCGACGAACACCGGGATGCGGCAACGCCGCGCCCAGGAGGTCCACTTGTCCAGGGCCTGTTTGCCTTCCTCGCCTTTGACCGAGAACACATGCCGTAAGCCCTCTTTGAGCAGATAGGCGCGATAGAGGCGGGTGTCGGTCTTGGCGATCCAGGCCAGTTTGGCGTTCTGGCGTTCGGTGAGGTCTTCGGGGTTCTTCCACAACGCGTAGCGGGCCCCCTTGAGCTTGCGGGCGTGCTCACGGCCCGGCCGCGGCGCGGTGTCCTTACCGGGCCGACCCCGGCCCCACGTGGGCTCGGTGCGCGCCAGCGCTCGCGCGTCGTTCCAGGCCCGGCGCCGCTCGACGTCGAGTGCCTCGGTGGCCCAGGCCACCACATGGAACGGATCCGCACAACGGATCGCGGCCGGGCAGCGTTGGGCGACGACGTCGGCGATCCAGTCGGCGGCATCAGCGGAGACGTGGGTGATCTGTGCGCACCGCTGGGCGCCCAAGGCGTCGAAGAACCGCCGCAGCGTCTTGGTGTCGCGCCCGGGTGCGGCCCACACCAGCCGGCCGCTGTCGTGATCAACGACCACCGTCAAGTACTTGTGGTGGCGTTTGTAGGAGATCTCGTCGATGCCGATGCGGCGCAGGTCCGCGAACCGGTCGAAGGTCTTCTCGGTGTCGGCCCAGACCCGGGCCACGATCGCGCCGACGGTGCGCCAGGCGACCCGCATCAACTCGCACACCGCGGTTTTCGAGCACGCCACCGCCAACCAGGCCACCGTGTCATCGAAGGCCAAAGTGTGTCCGGCGTGATGACGCGCCCACGGCACCGCCGCCACCGTCGGCCCGTGGGTGGGCAGTTCACCCGCGGCGCCTCGGCCTCCAGCACCACCTGCACAGTGCCCCAATCCAGGCCCCGCCACCGGCGTCGACCCTCACCCCGGTCATACCAAGACGCCCTGCGGCCACAGCGGCCACAACGCCGTGAGACCCCGCTTCGTGGCCGCACCCGCGCCACCACCAGTGCGGCGCCCTCGGCGTCCTGGCCTTCGAATTCCTCGAACTCGACCGCCTCGATCACCGTGCGCTTGTCGACACCCAGCAGCCCACGCCATAACCTCACATTGCGCACGTCGTTGCCCGCTCCCTTGGTTCCTGACCCTTGACAAGCCAGAAACCTTAAGCGACAACGACGTGCGCCCCAGACATCTCAGAAATCAACCCACGGAAGTGTCAGGAGAGCCTGAAATGTTCTGCAAATCGACGGCGATCCGACCGATCTGCTCACGATTGAGCTGCAGGGATTCCATGGCGCGCTTAACTTCTGCCGAGTCGTTGATCGGATGGCCACCGCCGTCCTGGCGATCCCATGCAGAGGCGAAGCGCTGTTGAGCAACGGCGAACTCCTCGCTGGTCTCGGTGGTGCACACGCCCGCGTTGTGGAAGGCCGTCGCGAGTTCGCTGATCTCGCCGGGTGATCCGCTCTGCACCGTCCGGTTCATCTGCCACGGATCACCACCGGCAGATCCGGTGAGCACCCCGACATCGAGATGCTTGAAGTCGACCGTCATCTCGGGTCAGGCGATGTCGTCTCCTGCCGAGCACACCGCCGCTCGGCAGGCCTCGTCCTGCGTATCGAACTCTGCGGCGCCAATGTTGGCCTTCGCGGCCAGACCATCGAGGTCGGCGTGGTGTGACCGCATAGTTTCGGCGTGTGCTTCGTGGGCACGGCAGAGGGCGCTGTGGAAGCCATGGGCAGCCTCAAAGTCACCGAAGAGTCCTGCGGGCAGGGATGTCGACGCGAACTCGTCCGCTCCTCGCTTCGCAATCTCGCTGGCGCTCTTCGAGAAGTCGGCTCCCATCCGTAGCATGTCGGTGTCGACTAACATGCTCCAAGCCTAAAGGAACGCACGACGGCTCGGGTGCACTGATTCTCGGCCTACCGGATGCGGAAGCCGTAGCGATGCAGGGGTTGCAGTGGCGCGGCGCTGTCCCCTTCGACCAGAACGAGCCAGTGCTTCTCCGTGTCGTCGACGCGAGTGGCATAGCGATGCGCCGTGCGCATTTCGGCGACATCGTCGTTCAGCGCCGCGCCGTCGTCGTACACCCCTATCACCATCGAAGCGCCGCTCTCGGGCGCTAGGCACACCACATAGTCCTCCGCCCGTGGCAGCGGTGACTCCGGCAGGTCCTGCAAAGTCATCGCCCCGCCACATGCCGCGACGATCCATGCGAGGCCATAGGACGTCTGGAGAGGCGACCGGCTCGTCGACGTGGTGGTGGGAAACGCGCTCGAGACGTCCGACGCAGATGAGTCAGATCGCGACATGGTGAAGTAGATCGCGGCGGCCGCGACAAGGAGCGCCAGCACAACCAGGTCGACGACGATGACGATTTTGCCTCGACGGGATAGGCGGCTCCAGAATCCAGAGGGCTTCCGCTGCGCGTCCGTCACCGCTCTTGTTTACCGAATGCGGTCGCATCATCGCTAACCAGCTGGCCGAGCAAGCGCTTGGTTGATAGGCTGTGGCGGTGGGTGAGGCACCGCTGAGCCAGCCGGCGAGCCGACGCGACGAGCTTCTCGAGCTCGCGGCGTCGATGTTCGCCGAGCGCGGCCTGCGGGCGACCACCGTCCGCGACATCGCCGACTCCGCGGGAATTCTCTCCGGCAGCCTGTACCACCACTTCGCCTCCAAGGAGGAGATGGTCGACGAGGTGCTGCGCGGATTCCTCGACTGGCTCTTCGCGCGTTACCAGGAGATCGTCGCCACCGAGCCCAATCCGCTGGAGCGCCTCAAAGGGCTGTTCATGACGTCGTTCGAGGCCATCGAGCACCGGCACGCGCAGGTGGTCATCTACCAGGACGAGGCCAAGCGGCTCGCGGGTCAGGAGCGGTTCTCCTATGTCGAGAAGCGCAACCAAGAGCAACGTAAAATGTGGCTGGACCTACTCAACCAGGGCGTCGACGAGGGCTACTTCCGTCCCGACATCGATGTCGACCTGGTCTACCGGTTCATCCGCGACACCACCTGGGTTTCGGTCCGCTGGTATCAACCGGGCGGTCCGCTCACGGCCGAGGAAGTCGGCCGTCATTATCTGTCGATCGTTCTCGGCGGCATCACCAGAAAGTAAGGACGACTATGACTGGAATCTCGCAGGCCTACGTCATTGACGCCGTACGCACAGCCGTCGGTAAGCGCAATGGATCTCTGGCGGGTGTGCATCCCGTCGACCTCGGCGCCGCGGCGTGGCGCGGGCTGTTCGATCGTGTCGACGTCGACCCGGGCGCGGTCGACGATGTGATCGCCGGCTGTGTCGACGCCATCGGACCGCAGGCCGGCAACATCGCGAGGTTGTCGTGGCTGGCGGCCGGCTACCCCGAGGAAGTGCCCGGCGTCACCGTCGACCGCCAGTGTGGATCCAGTCAGCAGGCCGTTTCCTTTGGCGCGCAGGCGATCATGTCCGGTACCGCAGACCTTATCGTTGCCGGCGGCATGCAGAACATGAGCCAGATCCCGATCTCGTCGGCGATGACCGCCGGCGAGCAGTACGGATTCACTTCCCCGACAAACGAATCCAAGAGTTGGCTGCACCGCTACGGCGACCAGGAGATCTCACAGTTCCGCGGCGCAGAGCTGATCGCCGAGAAGTGGAACATCTCACGTGAGGAGATGGAGGAGTACTCGCTGGCCAGCCATCAGCGTGCGCAGGAGGCGATTCGCGCGGGCTACTTCGAGAACGAGATCATCCCGGTTGACGGCTTTGTCACCGACGAGGGCCCGCGCGATACCTCGCTGGAAAAGATGGCCGGATTGAAGACCCTCGTCGACGGCGGCCGGTTGACCGCGGCGATGGCCAGTCAGATCTCCGACGGCGCCAGCGCGGTGCTGCTGGCCTCCGAGCAGGCGGTCAAGGACCACCGGCTCACGCCGCGCGCCCGGATCCATCACATCAGCGCTCGCGGCGCCGACCCGGTGTTCATGCTCACCGGACCGATTCCCGCGACCGAGTACGCGTTGAAGAAGACCGGCCTGTCGATCGATGACATCGACACCGTCGAGATCAACGAGGCGTTCGCGCCCGTGGTCATGGCGTGGCTGAAGGAGACCGGCGCCGACCACGCGAAGGTCAACCCCAGCGGCGGCGCGATCGCGCTCGGTCATCCACTCGGTGCGACCGGCGCCAAGTTGTTCGCCACGATGCTGAACACCTTGGAGCGCACCGGCGGCCGCTACGGGCTGCAGACGATGTGCGAGGGTGGCGGCACCGCCAACGTCACGATCATCGAGCGCCTCTGACTACTTCCGCGGCCAACTGCTCAGTGGTCGTGGATGACTACGCCGCGGATGTTGCGGCCGGCGAGCATGTCGTCGTAACCCTCGTTGATGTCGTTGAGTTTGTATTCGGCCGTGACGGTTTCGTCGAGCAGCAGCTTGCCGTCTCGATAGAGGTTCAGCAGACGCGGGATGTCGGCGCGCGGATTGGCCTCGCCGTAGAGACTGCCCAGTAGCCGCTTCTGGAACAGCGTCATCATCGCCATCGACAGCGTCGGGGTCACGTCGGCCATCGACGCGATGGCGGTCATCACCACCGCTCCGCCCTTGCGAATGATGTTGAGCGCCTCGTCGATCATCTGGCCCTCGAGCACGCCCATCGTCAACAGCGCGGAATCGGCCATCACGCCGCGGGTGAGCTCTCCGACGAGCTCCATGGCCTCGGGCATCGACGTCACAAAATGCGTCGCACCAAACTGAAATGCCATGTCCCGCTTGGTCTCGACGATGTCCACAACGACGATGTGCTCCGCGCCGGCCAGCCGAGCGCCCTGGATGGCGCCGCTGCCGATGCCGCCGCAGCCGATGATCACGACCGTGTCGCCCGGGCTGACATCGGCGGTGTTGACCGCCGACCCCCATCCGGTCATCACACCGCAGCCCAGTAGGCAGGCCCGCGCCAGCGGCAGATCGTCGTCGATCTTGACGACCGACGCCTCCGACAGCGTGCCGTACTGCGAGAAGCTGCCGACGCCCGACAGGACACCGACATCCTGGCCCCGGACCTTGCGCCGGTAGGTGCCGTCGGCCTGCAGGCCGATCAGGATCAGCGCACCCAGGTCGCACAGGTTCTGGTGGCCACTGGCGCACCACCGGCAGCGTCCGCACGCCGGCAGAAACGAGCTGACAACGTGATCGCCGACCTTGAGGTCGCGAACCCCCGGCCCGACGTCGGCGACGATTCCCGCACCCTCGTGTCCGCCGATGATCGGCAGCGGTACGCCGGCGAAATCGCCGGTGACCACATGGTGATCCGAGTGGCACAGACCGGTCGACTCGAACGAGATGAGGACTTCGCCCTCCTTGGGCCCGTCGAGATCGATCTCCTCGATGCTCCACGGTTCGTTGAGTCCCCACAGAACGGCGGCGTTGGTTTTCATGGCCGCGAGTGTAGGAAACCGACAGCCGAAATACGGGGGAATCGAAAGGCTTACCGTTCAGTGCGCGAGAGCGACCGCCCAGCGCGACGATCCAACTTGCGAAGCTGCCGACGAGGAAGTACTCGGTGACCTCGTCGATGCCGAAGCCGCCGTTCTCACGAGCTTTCTGCGCGTTGATCTCCGGGAACCGGATGATGCTCTTGGCAGCGACGACGGCCGTGGCCACCGCGAGTTGACCGGCCAGGCCCAGACCGAGAATCAACAGCCGTTCCATCGGGCCGAGAAGTCGGCCGCCTTTCAACCTGTCCGACGGCTGCGGCTGCCCTTCCGGCTTGACCGCGCCGACGGAGCCGAGCACCAAGCGCACCAACTGGTTTCCCGTGACGAGTTGCATCAGCACCACCCCGGCGATCATCAGCAATCGATCTGGCGACACCGAGACACCCACCCACGACGGCCACCGGCCCACCACGCCGGCCACTTCAGAGTCCCAACCGGACAGCACCATCAACACCGCCAACGCCGCAGCGAACACCAGCAACGGGGCCACCTGACCGCGGCCAGTGCGTTCGGCATGGGCGCCCAGCACCACCCACCCGACGCTCGCCGCCGCCGCGACGATCAACAGCACGATGTCGCCGAGGCGCCAAAGCCCGGCCAGTGCCGCGCATGCGACGACCACGATTGGTGCAGTCGACGCAGACACCCACAGCCGACCGGTCACCCGCCAGATGACGTCGGCGACACCCATCGCGATCAGCATCACCGCGACCGCACTCACGGCACACCCCGCAGAAGGCGCGAGGCGACCACGATCAGGTCCAACCCGTCGCGGCCCGCACGTTGCGACACCGCCGAGGCGCTGACGCCCTCGGCCGCGGCGATGTCCTTCTTCGTCTGATCGGTCAACAGTCCCTTCACAATCCGTACTGAGCGGTCATCGAGCGATCCAAGCAGATGGTCCCGACACAACAGCGCGGCGTTGACGGCGTCGATGTCCGACCTGCTGTCGGCGGCCGCGCGGAACGATGTCCGCACCGACGCCAATCCTGGCTGTCGCTGCGCGGCCGCTGTCCATTCGATCGCCTCTCGCGCCGCCCACCAGCCCGGTCCGTCCTGGATGCCCGCCTCCGGGTCGAGCACGGTGACTTCACCCCACCCGATGCCGAACCGGACGTCGATGCTGGGCTCGACGGCCAGCCGGATGGCCAAAGCCGCGTCGATTGCCTCGCCGACCGTCGGAAAGGTGCCCTGGAATTCGTCGCCGACTGTGAACGCGGGCGGATCGATCGCGCCGCTGGCCACGTCGGCCAGCGTGTCATTGATTGCGCGGTGCGCGGCGGCGCGGTCGGCAACACGGCGCGAGCCGACCACGTCGCCGATCAGCGTAGCCCGCACTGATGAAGCAGAAAGCTTCACGTCGATCATATGAAGATTATAGCTTCACTAGGCCGTTTTTAAGCAATAACCTTCACTCAACGTACGAGTTGGCCGCCCGCAGGTGCTTGACCGCGTCTGCCACGATCGACTCGATCAGCTCGGCACACGACGGTAGATCGTCCAACATGCCCGCGACCTGACCAGATGCAAGGACACCAGCGTCGGTGTTGCCCTCGACCAGGCCGGCCTTCAACAGCATCGGGGTATTGGCCGCCATCACGACCTGCGACCACGTCAACTCCTTGCCGTGCCGCATCTCGAGGCCGTCGCGGATCATCGACCGCCACGTCATGCCCGACATCTTCTTGAACTTCTGGGCGTTACGCACTGCCGCGGAGAATCCGCGCAGGCGCGATCCGCTCTCGAGTTTTTCCACCAGGCCGGTGCGCAACACCCGGTGCGGCATTCCGTCGACGCGGGTCGAGACGACCGTGCCGTCCAATCCCGACTCGAGATATCGCCGCTTGACCGCGTCCGGCACCGTCGAGTCCGACGTCAACAAGAATCGAGTGCCCATCGCGACGCCTGCCGCGCCATAAGACAGCGCCGCCGCGAGTCCGCGGCCGTCGAAGAAGCCTCCGGCCGCCACGACCGGGATGTCCACCGCGTCGAGCACCGACGGCAACAGCAGCGTCGTCGCGATCGGCCCAGTGTGACCGCCGCCCTCACCGCCCTGCACGATCACCGCGTCGGCGCCCCAGCCAGCCACTTTCTTGGCGTGCTTGGCCAGGCCCACCGACGGAATCACCACGACGCCAGCCTCTTTGAGCCTGGCGATCAGGTCGGGTTTGGGCGCCAACGCGAACGACGCGACCTTGACGCCCTCGCGGATCAGCAGATCGATGCGCTCGCCGGCGTCGCCCGCGTCCGCGCGGATGTTGATACCGAACGGCCTGTCCGTCGCGCTCTTCACCTTGGTGACCGCGGTCTGCAGTTCCTCGAGCGTCATGGTCGCCGACGCGAGGATCCCCAGACCGCCGGCATTGGAGGTCGCCGAGACCAGCCGCGCACCCGCCACCCAGCCCATGCCGGTCTGAACCACCGGATGGTCGATGCCGACCAGCTCGGTCAACGGCGTGCGCAACTTACTCATGACCGTATTTCCTTGTCCCGCAAACCTTTCGGATCGATCACCTCGCGGATCAGCTTCTGCTCACTCTCGGTGGGCAGTCGAGTCTCCTCCACCGAGTCCAATCCGTGTACCTCGAACGAAGTGTTCTCGGCGACCTGTTCCGCCTGAACGCCGGGATGCAGCGACACCGCCCGCATCTGATGGTCGGGGCCGTTGAAGTCGAACACGCCGAGATTGGTCACCACCCGGTACACGTTGACGAACCGGTAGGCCGGGTTGTCCGGATCCACCTTGTCCCAGCCGATGCCCGAGACCACGTCGACGGAGTCGCCGAACACCCGCTTCGAGTGGTTGCCGACCCAGTAGCTGGTCGCGTGGTTGATGGTGTTGCCGGGCGCACCGCGCACACCGAACATCTGGCGAGTCGGCTGCTGCAGGGGTCCGAACGCCGAGAGATTCTGGTTGCCGTAGCGGTCAATCTGGTTGGCGCCCATGACCACATGCCGTCGACCCCACGTCAGTGTCTCGAAGACCCGGCCGAACGGCATCCACCCCTCGATCGCGCCGGCGGCGCCGAGGGCGGGTGTGTCGGCCAGCAGGCGCGCCTCACCGTCGGTCAGCAGGATGTCGGGGGAGAAGGTCAACCGGGCCAACCGGGCGCCGATCGACACCATGGTCGTCATCGGGCTCACCATGATCTCGCCGGCGTCGCGGAAGAGTTCGGCGCACGCGACGGCGCATATTTCGGCACGGGACACCGACATCACTTGCTCTCTCCAAACTTGCGCACGGCCGCTTGATAATCGGCCTCGGTACCCGACAGATAGGTCTGCACGAACTGCTGCCACGACTCGTCGGAACCCGCTGCCTCGGCGTAGTGCCGCTGGAACTTCTCGTCGCGACGGTAATCCGGTTCAGCCGTGGTGAAGTGCGCGCTGTTCGGGGCCTCGACGACGGTGTCGACCATCATCCGGTTGATCAGCAGCGCCTGCGGCGGCACGGCCTTGACCAGTTCCTCGGTCGCGACCACCCGCTCGACCGACAGGAACCGCTGGTCGGCGGCCATAAGGTACAGGTCGTCGAAGTAGGGGTCGATACCGGTGTAGGCCGCATTGCCCTGTGCGTCACCGAGATTCATGTGCACGAACGCGGCATCCAGGCTCAGCGCGGGCATCGCGATGAGTTCTTCGTAGCCGTCACCGGTCGGGTACGGCGACGTCACGGTCTTCAACTCGTCGCCCCAGAACGTGCGCACATCGCTGCCGAGCCCGGCTCGGATCGGCAGGAACGGCAGCCGCTGCGCCGCGGCCTGCAGGCCACACCGCAGCATGCCCTCGTCCATCTCGCGCGCCTCGATCGCACCGCTGGTGCGCGCCTTGGCGAACCACGGGTCGTAGAACGGAGGCGAGTCCAGCGACACGAAGCCGTAGTAGGCGCGTTTGATCTTGCCCGCCGAGCACAGCAGCCCCAGGTCGGGTCCGCCGTAGGTGACAACGGTCAGGTCGGTGACGTCGGTACGCAGCAGTGCGCGCA
This sequence comes from Mycolicibacterium celeriflavum, assembly GCF_010731795.1. Lineage (NCBI taxonomy): Bacteria > Bacillati > Actinomycetota > Actinomycetes > Mycobacteriales > Mycobacteriaceae > Mycobacterium > Mycolicibacterium celeriflavum. Next base: position 3,908,405 of record NZ_AP022591.1, read on the forward strand.
CGAACGCCATCGGCTTGCGGCGCGATCCCCACCCGCCGATGCCGACGGTCATGCCGCTGCGAATCGAAGAGACTGCGTCGTCCAGAGTCGTTCTCTTGTCGCTCATTTGGTTCCCTTGTCGGTTCCGGCGAACGCGTCGCGGTGCTCGTCGGAGACCCCCGCGAGGTTCAGCTCGAATGTGAAGCCCTGCTCCATGCGGTAGCTCGAGTTCACGTGCTGCACGTCGATGAAGTTCAGCGCCTCCTTGGCCGCCCGGATGACCCTGGTGTCCTTGGCGGCGATGTCTCGGGCGACGCGCAGTGCGGCCTCGTCGAGTTCGCCGCGCGGCACCACCTCGTGCACAGAACCGAAGTGGTGCAGGGTTGCCGCGTCCACGGTGGCGGCGGTGAAGAACAGTCGCCGCATCATGTGCTGGGGCACCAATCGCGACAAGTGGGTGGCCGCGCCGAGCGCGCCACGCTCGACCTCGGGCAGTCCGAACTTCGCGTCGTCGGAGGCGACGATGACGTCCGCGTTGCCGACCAGGCCGATACCGCCGCCGACGCAGAAGCCGTTCACCGCGGCGACGACGGGCACCGCGCACTCGTAGACCGCGCGGAACGCTTCATAGCAGCCGCGGTTGGCGTCGATCAGCGCGGTGAAACCTTCGGTGTTCTGCATCTCCTTGATGTCGACACCGGCGTTGAAGCCTCGGCCCTCGGCGCGCAGGATCACGACGTGGGTGCTCTGGTCCCGTCCCGCGGCGGTGATCGCGTCGGCCAGCTCGAACCAACCGCGTGAGGGGATCGCATTGACCGGGGGGTAGTCGACGGTGACCGAGACGATGCCCGGTTCGGTGATGGTATGAGCGATTGTCATTGAAACTCCCGAGCACTTCCTGGGGACGGCGTAGGAAAGCAAGCACTTGCTTGGTACGCTAGCACAGTGACCGACCTGCAAGACATAAACCTCGGACTCGAGGACAGGGTGGTCCTGGTTACCGGCGGAGTACGCGGCGTCGGCGCGGGGATCAGCGCGGTGTTCGCCGGCCAGGGTGCCAGCGTGGTGACCTGTGCCCGTCGACCGGTCGAGGGCCTGCCGTACGAGTTCCACCCGTGCGATGTGCGTGACGACGACGCGGTGGGCGCGCTGATCCAGACCATCGTCGACCGGCACGGACGCCTCGATGTCGTGGTGAACAATGCGGGCGGTTCGCCCTACGTGCTCGCCGCCGAAGCGTCGGCGAAATTCAGCAGGAAGATCGTCGAACTGAACCTCCTTGGCCCGCTGTCGGTCTCCACGCACGCGAACGCGGTGATGCAGACACAGGAACGCGGTGGATCGATCATCAACATTGCCAGCGTCAGCGGTCGCAGACCTACGCCGGGCACCGCGCCCTACGGCGCTGCCAAAGCAGGTATGGAAAGCATCACCGCCACGCTCGCCGTCGAATGGGCACCCAAGGTCCGGGTGAACTCGGTGGTGGTCGGCATGGTCGTAACCGAGCAGTCCGAATTGTTCTACGGAGACGCGGATTCCATCGCGGCGATCTCACAGAACGTCCCACTCGGCCGACTCGCCGAGCCGGCCGACGTGGGCTGGGCTGCCGCATTCCTGGCGTCCGACGCGGCCTCCTACATCAGCGGCGCATCGCTCGAAGTCCACGGCGGCGGCGAGCCGCCCCATTACCTGGCAACCACCACTGCCGACATCAAATAATCAAGGGAGACAATAGATATGGGATTGCTCGACGGTCGTGTGGTCATCGTGACGGGATCGGGCGGCGGCATCGGACGCGCGCATGCGCTGGCGTTCGCCGCCGAGGGCGCCCGCGTGGTGGTCAACGACATCGGCGTCGGCCTGGACGGGTCACCCGCCGGCGGCGGTAGCGCAGCGCAGACCGTCGTCGACGAGATCACCGCCGCCGGAGGACAAGCCGTCGCCAACGGTGCCAACGTCGCAGACTGGTCCCAGGCCGAGGGCCTCATTCAGGCGGCTGTCGACACGTTCGGCGGGCTCGATGTCCTGGTCAACAACGCAGGCATCGTTCGCGACCGGATGTTCGCCAACACCAGCGAAGAGGAGTTCGACGCCGTCATCGCCGTGCACCTCAAGGGGCACTTCGCCACGATGCGACATGCCGCGGCGTATTGGCGCGCACAGTCCAAGGCCGGCAACCCTGTTGATGCCCGGATCATCAACACGAGTTCGGGCGCCGGCCTGCAAGGCAGTGTGGGACAAGCGAATTACAGTGCGGCCAAGGCGGGCATCGCGGCGCTGACGCTGGTCGCGTCCGCGGAGATGGGCCGGTACGGCGTCACCGTCAATGCGATAGCGCCCTCGGCCCGTACCCGGATGACCGAGACCGTGTTCGCCGAGATGATGGCCACCCAGGACCAGGACTTCGATGCGATGGCACCGGAGAACATCTCGCCGCTGGTGGTCTGGCTGGGCAGCGTCGAGTCGAAGGACATCACCGGCCGCATGTTCGAGGTCGAGGGTGGCGTCATCCGGGTCGCAGAGGGCTGGGCGCACGGCCCGCAGGTGGACAAGGGAGCCCGGTGGGATCCCGCCGAATTGGGCCCCGTCGTCGCCGACCTGCTCGGCAAGGCGCGCGAACCGGTTCCGGTCTACGGCGCCTGAGCCCTACCGGGGTTCGCAGACCACCAACGGGATCCGCCGGTCCGTCCAGGACTGGTAATCGTCGTAGGTCGGGTACATCTGGACGAGCCGAGGCCAGTACCGTGCCCGCTCTTCCTCGGTGGCGTCGCGCGCGATCAGTTCGAGCACTTCGCTTTTGATCTGCACCGTGACTTTCGGGTCGGCCTTGAGGTTCAGGTACCACATCGGGTGCTTGTCACTTCCGCCCTTGGACGCGGCCACGATCACCTTGTCGCCGTCACGGTGGAAGTACAGCGGACTCACCCGCGGTTCACCGGTCTTGCGGCCGGTCGTCGTCAGCAGCGCCACCGGGATGCCCTGGACCTCGCCGCCGAGCCCCTCGCCGTTGTTGCGGCGGTACAGGGCGGTGTTGATCTTCGACATCCACTTGATGAAGAAGTCGGACGCTTTGGTGTCCATGAACCGGGGCCGCGAATTTGGCATGGCGGTCATCCTATGCTCGGTCGGTGGACACAGTCTCCGACACCGACCGCATTGCGGCGGCCGACGCCTACATCGACGCGCTCGCCAGCCATCGAGCCGACGACGTGCCGTTCGCTCCCGACTGCGTGCGCATCGAACAGGGCATCAAGACCGGCTTCTCCGGCGATCACCTGCGGCGCAGCCTCAATCGGGGGCCGCAATACCGAATCATCGAAGCGACGACGGAACGCCAGTTCACCGTCGATGGCGACCACGTGCACGCGACGTTCACGGTCGTCACCAAGGCGAAGCTCGCCGGCCGCCGCGTCGTCGCCCCGGTGCGCGAGACGTTCCTGATTCCCGCCTCGGACGGCAGGATCCACCACATCCGGGCCCGGTTCAGCCCGACCGTGCGGCGCGCCTAGCAAAAAGCCCGGCCGAATTTCCCGACGCGGCTCAGATCCGTTCGATGATCGTGCCGGTGGACAGCGCGCCGCCGGCACACATCGTGATCAGCGCGGTGCTCTTGTCGGTGCGCTCCAACTCGTGCAGGGCGGTGGTGATCAGCCGGCTGCCGGTGCTTCCCACGGGATGGCCGAGCGCGATCGCGCCGCCGTTGACATTCACGCGGTCCATGTCCGGCTCGTGCACCCGCGCCCAGGACAGCACGACCGAGGCGAACGCCTCGTTGATCTCGACGATGTCGATGTCACCCATCTTCATGCCGGCCTTCTCGAGCACCTTCGCCGTGGACTGCACCGGCCCGTCGAGGTGGTAGTAGGGCTCTGCGCCGACCAGCGCCTGGCTGACGATGCGGGCGCGCGGTCGCAGGCCGTGGGCCTTGGCCACGTCTTCGTCCATCCACAGCACCGCGGCGGCGCCGTCGGAAATCTGTGAGGACGTGCCGGCGGTGTGGATACCACCCTCGAGCACCGGCTTCAGCCCCGCGAGACCCTCCAGCGTGGTGTCGCGCAGCCCCTGGTCGCGGGTCACGATGTGGCGTTCGCTGGTCGGCTGCTTCTGCTCGTCGAGCACCGGCGCCTCGATGCCGCTGATCTCCCGGTCGAACCGGCCTTCGGCCCACGCCTGCTTGGCCTTGCGCTGCGAGTCGAAGCCGAACCGGTCGATCTCCTCACGGGTGATGCCGCGACGCTTGGCGATCCGCTCGGCGGCGGTGAACTGGTCGGGCAGGTCGATGTCCCACGATTCCGGCCGCAGGATGCTGCGATCGGGGCCGGCGTTGGCGCCCAACCCGACCCGGCTCATCGCCTCGATGCCGCAGCCGATGCCGATGTCGATGGCGCCCGCCGCGATCAGGCCCGCGATCAGCCCGTTGGCCTGCTGCCCGCTGCCGCACTGGCAGTCGACCGTCATCGCGCCGACGTGTTCGGGCAGGCCGGCCACCAGCCAGCTCACCCGGGTGATGTTGTTCGACTGCTCGCCGTACTGTGTGACGCAGCCACCGACGACCTGCTCGACGTCGCCGGCATCGATGCCGGCCTTCTCGACGAGAGCTTTCTGGGTGGCGCCGAGCAACTCGGTGGCGTGCAGGCCAGACAGCCAGCCATTGCGCTTTCCGATCGGGCTGCGGGTGGCTTCAACGATGACAGGGTTACCCATTCCGTCAGGCTAGAACACGTTTCATTACTCTGACAAGCGGCGTTGACGTCGTGCCTTTTATCTGCGCAGAAGGCATGTTTTACTGGCACTAGAACACGTTGCAATTGACGTTGCAGAGACGTTGCAGAGGAGCTTTCCGCGATGCCTTGTCCGAACATTCCCAACGACTTTGATTTTCTCGACGCGACCCTGAACCTGGAGCGCCTGCCCGTCGAGGAGCTTGCCGAGCTGCGGAAGTCCGAGCCGGTGCACTGGGTCGACGTGCCGGGCGGCACGGGAGGCTTCGGCGACAAGGGCTACTGGCTGGTGACCAAGCATGCCGACGTCAAAGAGGTGTCGAAGCGCAACGAGGTCTTCGGCAGCTCCCCGGACGGCGCCATTCCGGTCTGGCCGCAGGACATGACGCGGGACGCGATCGACCTGCAGAAGGCGGTCCTGTTGAACATGGACGCGCCTCAGCACACCCGTCTTCGCAAGATCATCTCGCGCGGCTTCACGCCCCGCGCCGTGGGACGGCTCGAAGACGAACTGCGGTCTCGCGCGCAGAAGATCGCCGAGACCGCCGCGGCCGAGGAATCCGGCGACTTCGTCGAACAGGTGTCGTGTGAACTGCCGCTGCAGGCCATCGCCGAACTGCTCGGTGTGCCGCAGGACGACCGCGACAAGATCTTCCGCTGGTCCAACGAGATGACCGCCGGTGAAGACCCCGAGTACGCCGACGTCGATCCCGCGGTGTCGTCGTTCGAGTTGATCCAGTACGCGATGAAGATGGCCGAGGAGCGGGCCAAGAATCCCACCGAAGACATCGTCACCAAGCTGATCGAGGCCGATATCGAGGGCGAGAAGCTCTCCGACGACGAGTTCGGGTTCTTCGTGGTGATGCTCGCGGTGGCGGGCAACGAGACCACCCGCAACTCGATCACCCACGGCATGATCGCGTTTTCACGGAACCCCGAGCAGTGGGAGCTGTACAAGCGGGAACGGCCCGAAACCGCCGCGGACGAGATCGTCCGCTGGGCCACCCCGGTTTCGGCGTTCCAGCGCACCGCTCTGGAGGACGTCGAGCTGGGCGGCGTGCAGATCAAGAAGGGGCAGCGGGTCGTGATGTCCTACCGCTCGGCCAACTTCGACGACGAGGTATTCGAGAACCCGCACAAGTTCGACATAATGCGCGACCCCAACCCGCACGTCGGCTTCGGTGGCACCGGCGCCCACTATTGCATCGGCGCGAACCTGGCGAAGATGACCATCAACCTGATCTTCAACGCGGTCGCCGACCACATGCCCGACCTCAAGGCGATCGGCGAGCCGGAGCGGCTCAAGTCCGGTTGGCTCAACGGCATCAAGCACTGGCAGGTGGACTACACCGGCAAGTGCCCAGTCGCGAAGTAGCTTTAGCCACTGCGCAAATTTCCCGGTACCAAGGAGGATTCGGGTGGACTTCAGTCCAGACGAAGGGCAGCAGGCTGTCGCCGACGTGGTGAACTCGGTGCTCGGTCGTGACAACAGTTGGGACGCGCTGGTTTCCGGCGGCGTGAGCGCACTGGCCGTGCCCGAGCGCCTCGGCGGCGACGGGGTCGGTTTGCCCGAGGTGGCCACGGCGCTCACCGAGATCGGCAGGCACGGCACCATCAGCCCCGCGCTGGCCACCCTGGGTCTCGGGTTGCTGCCGCTCCTGGACGCGGCGACCGAAGAGCAACAGGACCGCTATCTCGCCGGGGTGGCGAAAGGCGCCGTGCTCTCGGCCGCCCTCAACGAACCCGGAGCGCCGCTGCCGGATCGTCCGAGGGTGACGCTCGCCAACGGCAGACTCAGCGGCACCAAAGTCGCGGTGCCCTATGCGGAGCAAGCGGATTGGCTCGTCGTGACCGCCGATACCGGGGTCGCCGTGGTGTCCCCGAAGGCGGAGGGCGTGACGGTGGCCAAGACGCCGACGTCGAACCACGGCGACGAGTACTCGGTGACGTTCACCGACGCGGTGGTCGACGGAGTGCTCGACGGCGCCGAAGCCCGCCGGGTCAACCAGTTGGCGCTCGCCGCGATCGGTGCCTTTGCGTCCGGTCTGGTCGCGGGTGCACTGCGGTTGACCGCCGACTATGTGGCCAACCGGGAGCAGTTCGGCAAGCCGCTGTCGACCTTCCAGACGGTCGCCGCGCAGCTGGCCGAGGTCTACATCGCCTCTCGCACATTGACTTTGGCGTCGAACTCGGTGACCTGGCGGCTCTCGGAGGGCCGCGACGCCGACGACGACATCGACATCCTCGGCTACTGGCTGGCCTCCCAGGCGCCGCCGGTGATGCAGCTGTGTCATCACCTACACGGCGGGATGGGTATGGACATCACGTACCCGATGGACCGCTACTACTCCTCGATCAAGGACCTCGCCCGCCTGGTGGGTGGTCCGTCACACCGGCTCGACACGGTGGGAGCCGCACTGGGCGAGCGATGGGGCCACGGCCGGAGGCCAGGGGACGACGGGAGATAGGAATGTACATCGAACTGACGCCCGAACAGAAACAGCTGCAAGCCGAACTGCGAGAGTACTTCTCGAGTCTCATCTCCCCTGAAGAGGCGAAGGAGATGGAGAAGGACCGCCACGGCAAGGCGTACCGCGCCGTCATCAAGCGGATGGGCGCGGACGGCAAGCTGGGCGTGGGTTGGCCCAAGGAGTTCGGCGGGCTCGGCTTCGGTCCGATCGAGCAGTCGATCTTCGTCAATGAGGCGCAGCGCGCCGACGTACCGCTGCCCGCGGTCACCCTGCAGACCGTCGGGCCCACGCTGCAGCAGTACGGGACCGACGCGCAGAAGAAGAAGTTCCTGCCCGCGATCCTCGCGGGTGAGGTGCACTTCGCGATCGGCTACACCGAGCCGGAGGCGGGCACCGACCTGGCCTCGCTGCGCACCACCGCCGTGCGGCAGGGCGACGAGTACATCGTCAACGGGCAGAAGGTGTTCACCACCGGCGGCCACGACGCGGACTACATCTGGCTGGCCTGCCGAACCGACCCGGAGGCGGTGAAGCACAAGGGCATCTCGATTCTGATCGTCGACACGAAAGACCCCGGTTACTCGTGGACGCCGATGATCCTGTCCGACGGCGCCCACCACACCAACGCCACGTACTACAACGATGTCCGGGTGCCCGCCGACATGCTCGTCGGCGAGGAGAACGGCGGCTGGAAGCTGATCACCACCCAGCTGAACAACGAGCGCGTGATGCTCGGACCCGCCGGACGATTCGCCGGCCTCTACGACCGGGTGTATGCGTGGGCGTCGAAGCCGGGCGGAAACGGCGACATCCCGATCAACCACGACGACGTGAAGCGCTCGCTCGGCGAGCTCAAGGCGATGTGGCGAATCAACGAACTGCTCAACTGGCAGGTCGCCGCGGCGGGGGAAACCATCGATGTCGCCGACGCGGCCGCCACCAAGGTGTTCGGCACCGAGCGCATCCAGTACGCCGGACGCCTCGCCGAGGAGATCGTCGGGAAGTACGGTGATCCTTCTGAAGAGGACACTGCGCAACTGCTGGAATGGCTGGACTCCCAGACGAAACGAAATCTGGTGATCACGTTCGGCGGAGGTGTCAACGAAGTGATGCGGGAGATGATCGCGGCCGCCGGCCTGAAGGTCCCGAGGGTGCCGCGGTGAGCGCCATCGAGGAGATCCAGAAGGCCGCTGAGCGGATCAAGGCCGAGGGCAAGAGCAAGCCGCGAGCGGGCAGGCATCCGGTCAACCAACCGATGATCGACCACTGGCTCGACGCGATGGGTGACCGGAACCCCATCTACGTCGACGATCTGGCCGCCAAGACGGCCGGGCATCCCGGCGCCGTCGCGCCTCCGGCGATGATCCAGGTCTGGACGATGATGGGCCTCGGCGGTGTCCGGCCGGACGACGACCCTCTCGGCAAGATCCTCGACCTGTTCGACGAGGCGGGCTATGTCGGCGTGGTCGCGACCAACTGCGAGCAGACCTACCACCGGTACCTGCGGGTAGGCGAAGAGGTCAGCGTCACTGCGGAATTGACCGATGTCATCGGGCCGAAGACCACCGCGCTCGGTGAGGGTTTCTTCATCACGCAGAAGATCACGTGGACGGTCGGTGACGACGTCGAAGACCCGGTCGCCGAGATGATGTGGCGAATCATGAAGTTCAAGCCGGCCGACAGCGCCGACGCGGGCGCCGGCGTGACGGTGCCCGACGACCTGGACGCGGACATGATGATGCGGCCGGCGTCCTCGCGCGACACCAAGTTCTTCTGGGACGGCGTCAACGCACACGAGTTGCGCATCCAGAAACGTCCCGACGGCACGCTGGTGCATCCGCCGGTGCCGGCACTGTGGCAGGACAAGAACCAGCCGACCGACTACGTCGTCGCCAGCGGCAAGGGCACCGTGTTCAGCTTCGTGGTACACCATGCACCGAAGGTGCCCGGCCGCACGCTGCCGTTCGTGATCGCGCTCGTCGAACTCGAAGAAGGCGTACGGATGCTCGGCCAGATCCGCAACGTCGACCCAGCCACCGTGGAGATCGGAATGCCTGTTCGCGCAACGTACATCGACTTCCCAGAGGGAGAGTCAGGTCCCGCGTGGACGCTGTATGCGTGGGAGCCGAGTGAGGAGGCGCCACGATGAGCGCTCCTTCCATTTCTGTCGGGACGAAGCTTCCAGAGCTGGCGCTGTATGGCGACCCCACGTTCATCGTGTCGACGGCGATCGCCACGCGCGACTATCAGGACGTCCATCATGACCGGGACAAGGCGCAGGCCAAAGGCTCGAAGGACATCTTCGTCAACATCCTGACCGACACCGGCCTGGTGCAGCGGTACATCACCGACTGGGCGGGTCCGACCGCGATGATCAAGTCGATCTCGCTGCGCCTCGGCGTGCCCTGGTACGCCTATGACACGGTGACGTTCTCCGGTGAGGTGACTGCGATCGATGACGGGGTGATCACGCTGAAAATCGTTGGCAGCAACAGCCTCGGCGACCATGTGATCGCCACCGCGACGTTGACGATCGGAGGGAATTGATGCCCGGCGAGCTGTCCGGTAAGGCGGCGATCGTCGGGATCGGCGCCACCGACTTCTCAAAGAACTCCGGCCGCAGCGAACTCCGTCTCGCGTCGGAGGCGGTGCTCGATGCCCTGGGCGACGCCGGCCTCACGCCCGCCGATGTCGACGGCATGGTCACGTTCACAATGGATTCCAACACCGAGGTCGCGATCGCCCGGGCGACGGGCATCGGTGAGCTGAAGTTCTTCTCGAAGATCCATCACGGCGGCGGCGCGGCATGCGCGACGATCCAACAGGCGGCGATCGCGGTGGCGACCGGTGTCGCGGAATGTGTTGTGGCGTATCGGGCGTTCAACGAGCGCTCAGGTGTGCGGTTCGGTCAGGTTCAGATGCGGTTGGTGGAGAACGCCGACTCGACCGGCGTCGACAACTCGTTCTCCTATCCGCATGGGCTCTCAACGCCCGCTGCGCAGGTCGCGATGATCGCCAGGCGGTACATGCATCAGTCGGGTGCGACGAGCAGAGACTTCGGCATGATCTCGGTCGCCGACCGCAAACACGCGGCGAAGAACCCGAAGGCGTACTTCTACGAAAAGCCGATCACCATTGAGGATCATCAGAATTCGCGGTGGATCGCCGAGCCGCTGCGGCTGCTGGACTGCTGTCAGGAGACCGACGGCGGGGTCGCGCTGGTGGTGACGTCCGCCGAGCGGGCCAAGGACCTCAAGCACCGGCCGGCGGTCATCGAGGCGGCCTCGCAGGGTTCGAGCCCGGACCAGTACTCGATGACGAGCTACTACCGACCGGAGCTCGGGCTGCCGGAGATGGGTCTGGTGGGCAGGCAGTTGTGGGCGCAGTCGGGTCTGACGCCGCAAGACATTCAGACCGCGATACTCTACGACCACTTCACTCCCTTCACGCTTATTCAGTTGGAGGAACTCGGCTTCTGCGATCGCGGTGACGCCAAGGACTTCATTGCCGACGGCGCGATCGAGGTCGGCGGACGGTTGCCGATCAACACCCACGGCGGTCAGTTGGGCGAGGCCTACATACACGGCATGAACGGGATCGCCGAGGGCGTACGACAGTTGCGTGGCACGTCGGTCAATCCCGTACCGGACGTCGAGCATGTGCTCGTCACCGCGGGCACCGGAGTGCCGACCTCCGGGCTGATCCTGGGCTGACCATCCGGCGTGGGCGTCGTGGTCGGCCTACTACTCTCTGAGAGGTGAGTTCGTCGACGCCACCGGAGCCGGGGCCACAGGAGAACGACGCCTCGGTCGACGGCATCCACGAACCGGCACCCGATGACGCGGACACCGGCCCGCTGCAGGCTCAGCGGCCATCCACCGCCGCGGCACCGGACTTCGCTGGTGCCCAGCGGAATTGGTCGCCGAGGTTCGATGCACCGCTGACCGTCAACCCGCGCCAGGTCAAGCCTCAGCGCAACTACAAGCCGCTAATCATTGGCGCTGCCGTGGTGGGCGCTGTCGCCGTGCTCGGCGGCTTGGTCTTCTGGTCGACGCGACCGTCTCAGGGCGGTGCGCAAGCGCCGGGTGCCGGGGAACCGACGACGTCCACGCCACCGGAGCAATCGGCCGCCTCCGAAGACGACGCCCGGTTGCTACGTCAGTTACCCAAGGGCTACCGGGCGGAGGCGTGTGAAACCGTGCCCCCAGCGGAAAGCGTATTGGCGCAGGTGAATTGTGGTCGAAACGACGATGTCGGGGGCCCGCTGTCGGCGACCTACAGCCTGGTCGGCGACAAGGCTGCCCTCGAAGCGGTCTTCAATGCCGCGGTCGCAGCGGCGACGAGGGTCAACTGCCCAGGCAACATTCAGTCACCGGTTCTCTGCCCGACAGGCGTGTCGAAGACGGTTGGGGGAATCGCTTCGGCGATGATGAGGGCGATGCCCGTGAGGTAAGGGGGAAGCCGGGGATGGCTGGTGCTTCGGCTGATGGTTGGACTCTTCATTTCTACGATTTCCGTCAGCGGTTCGTATCGGTGGACGACGTGGTTCCAGGGTTGGGTGATGTCGAGTCCCGGGCGAAGCGAAATGGTGCGCGTGATAGCACTCCGTTCTTCCTGGATCCGTGGGGCCGGGCGGATGCGTTGGTGAACGCCTACTGGCGAGATCCGCTGGTGAGGGGACGAGCAACGGGGACTTTGCGTCGTTACGCCTTGTCGTTGAAGGTGTGGCTGGATTTTCTGCACGCGATGGGCGTTCGATGGGATCAGGCGTCGCGATCGGAACTGGCTGCGTTCAAGGAGTGGCGGTTGTCGGCTGAGAAGAATCCTCAGCACGTGACCGCCAATAGTTTCTGTGTCGATCGCGCGGCGATCCGCAATTTCTACTCGTGGGCGGCCGAGCAGCACGGAATCGACAACCCCGTCCGAGCCCGCGTGATTGCCACGTCTTGGATGGGCGGTGGCCAAGTCGTGTTGGAGAGCACTCCGTCGGGGATGCGCAGGGCCGACGTGAAGTGGCTTACCCCACAAGCATTTCGGTTGTGGCGGAACCTGGGGTTGCGTGGTTTCACGATGGAGGGCGTGCCGCGCCACGATTGGCGGGGAGCGACTGAGGATCGCGACATCGCATTCGCGGAGGGGTTGTTCGGGACGGGTTTACGAATCGGCGAGTGGGCCAGCATATTAACCATCGAGGTGCCCAAGCCGGGCTCTGAGGGGCTCGTGCGTTCGCGCGTTGCGTCTCATTGCGCGAAGGGTGGTAGCGGGCGAGCGTTCTGGATGCGGCGCCGCGTAGCCCAACAAGTTCACTTCTATCTGCAGGAAGGTAGTCGCACTGCTGCCGTAGCACGCGCGCAACGTGCTGGTCGCTATGGGCAGATTGCGGATCGATTGGTCGTTGAACATGTTCGCCGGGATGGGCAACTGGAGGTCGTTGATGCGACGGGATCGCGTCGTACGGTCCGGCTCGATGCACTCGGGCCGTCGACACGAATGAAGTTGTTCCGCCGGGGACGTGATGGCCTGGAACCGATGTGGCTGTGGCTGAATCACGACGGGACACCTCGCCCTAAACACTCCTGGTACAAGACGTTCGACCGCGCGAACACCAGGGTTGCGAAAGCGCTTGCGCAAGAGGGGGGTACGCCGTTGTGGTGCCGTCCCCACATGCTGAGGCATTCCTTTGCGCTGCGGTGGTTTTGCATTGCCACGTTCGTCGCGTGGCGCCGCACCGATATGTTGACCAAGCAGGAGCAGCGCGACTTCCGCAATCAGCTTGGCGATGTCTGGTTTCTTCTGGCGACACTTCTTGGACATCGCAGTGCCGAGGTGACTCGCAGCGTTTATCTTGAGCCGTTTCAGGCGTTGCAGGTGGAGGAGCTCATCGCGCTGATGGATGCCGACGATCGGCAATCCCTTGAGCGTCTCGTCGCAACAGTTGGTGTCGGTGAGTCTCGTGTGTTGACGGTCCAAACGTGACGGGTCACCGCGCGGCGCAGCCGGATCCGGCGTGGCGACCGGTATTGCGGCGACGCGGGCTGATCGTGACGTTCGTCAGCGAGGATGGCACTCAGTCAAAGGACTTCGACTTCGGTTCTCTGCCGGGCACTGACGGAATCCGCCACGATTTCGCGATCGCGTTCGAGGATGCCACTGGTGTGCTGGGCGTATCCAAGCGATTGAGGGGTGCGGGCGCGCTGTGGCAGTCTGCCCGGCATGCCTGCTGCTGGCTCGCCGAGAACCGGCCAGAAATAAGGAGACTGGCAGATTTATCAGCCCCGGATGCCCGGCTGCTCGCCCTATCGTGTCGGGTACCCAGCGGCCCTGGCCCGGCGGCGAGCCTCAAGACGCTGCTGCGCTGTAGTCCCGTCGTCTCAGACGAGGCAAGTCAGGCGTTCGCGCGCGTGCGTCACCAGAAGAACGCGAAGGCGAGACAACCGTACTCTGCCGACGAGATTCGCCAAATCAGTGTCGTGGCACGGGGAACAGTCCGCCGGGCACGTGCCCGATTGCGGACTCATTGGGCGATGGTCGCCGACTATCGTGCGGGACGGTTCGATCACCTCCCCCGTGCAGACCCCATTCGCAGTCTGGCCGAAGTACTCGATCACTGCGCGCGGGAGGGAGATTTCCCTCGCACCGCCTCGGGTGCAAGGGCGTACGTGACGCGGCGGGCGGTGGCCGCGGCCGGTGGATGTCGACTTCAGTCGTTGCTGCATGTGAGCCCGGGAGAAGTGTGGGCATTTGGTGTTCTCCTCGCCGGACTGACCGGCCTGAACCTGTCGACGCTGGACTCGCTGCCCGCGCCGCACCGACGAGCCAGCAGCCCAGATGAACCCGGCATCGTGTTCGTCAGCGCCGACAAGCCCCGCCGTGGGAAACGGTCGGCCATGACGGTGCCGGTGACCGCGCTGCGCCCCGAACTGCGGCCGCTTGGTGGGGAGAATCGGCGCGCCGCAGTGGTCAACACATCGCTGACTACCGCGTACGGGGTCTTCATGTTGCTGCTGGAACTGACCGAACCGGCCCGTGCGCTGACCGGGTCCCAGCACGCATTCATCTATTACAGCGCCCAGCCCGACAATGTCGAACAGAAACTCTTCGGATACGGAATCAGCAGCACAGCCTCCGGAGTGAATGCGCGACGGCGGTGGATAGCGCCGTGGCTGACCGGTGATGCCGAGCGTGACGGCCTGCTCCTCGGGATCAGTATGGATCGGCTGCGCAAGACCTACCTCGAGCAGGTCCGAAAACCCACATCCCACACCCCGGCCACGTTGGCCCGCTATCTGAGTCGCATGGATCCCGTCAGGAACGAGGGATTCCAGATCGTCGCCGAGGCCCTCGATGAGCAGGTCGCACGAGCACTGGCCCGACGCTCGATGACGGTGCAACCGGACACCCACGACAACGGATCCGGCCAGGACGCCGTGCTGGGTACGTGCGCCGATTTCGAGCACTCGCCGATCGACGGCAAACGGTGCCGCCAGTCGTTCATGGCATGCCTTGACTGCAGCAACGCCCGCGCCTTCCCGCGCCACCTACCAGTTCAACTCGTCGTTGCCGACCGGCTTCGCGGCCTGCGCCAAGAGATGCCCATCGGGCAGTGGATCGCCGATCACGCGGGTCCTCTCGCACAACTGGACGACATCTTCGCCGAGTACGAGCAGGCCCAGCTCAGCGCCGCGCGAGCCGAAATCACCGACAGCCATCACCAGACGGTGAACCTTCTGCTGACAGGAAACCTCGAAGCATCATGACGTACACAGCTGAAGCGCTCGACGTCGTGGCAGGTGTCCAAGTCGCCCCCGAAACAGCGGTCTTGGTCAACCGGACGCTTCACATCGACGCGACCCGATGCCGATTCGGCGACCCGGTGTGGGATTTGTCCGCGGCGATCGAAGACCGGCACAGTGCAGGACAAGCCGTGCACTGGGAGGGGTTCCCAATGCCATTTCGTCACGCCTGCAAGCTCTACCTGTTCGCCCTGCTCAACATCGTCGACGACGCACCCCGCCTTGACAGTGCCCGATCGCTCTATCCACACATCAAGACGATCTTGGGCGAGCTGGTGCCGTTGCGGAGGTTCACGACGTGGCTGGTGGAGCGGGGTGTCACATCGTTTGGCCAGGTCAGCGCCGAACACCTCGATGACTATCTGCGCCATGTCACCGAGACCATCGGTGTCAGCGCCCAATCCAAACGCTCGGCGTTACAGGCCATCAAGCGTCTGCACGTGTACCGGGATGCCCTGCCCCCGCATTGCCGGCTCCCCGCAGGTCCGTTGTGGGGCGGTGCGAGTGCGCGGGGGCTCGCCAACTACGAGTCATCCTGGGGCAAGCCGAACACGACCCCTCGCATTCATCCCGATGTCATGGAGCCGCTGCTCTCGGCGGCGCTGGTGATCACCCACACGGTCGCGGCCGATCTACTTCCCGCGGCGCGCAACCTTCACGCGATGCGGTATCTGGCCCATCACATCGCACCCGCCATTCGCCGAGCTCCCACTCGTACGGTGTCGGTGTTCGACACCACCAAGGCCCAACTCGAATGCCTGCTTGCGGCACTGGGCCGCAACGACGCCTCACTTCCGGGTATCCGGACGGGCGACACGACCAGTGTCGACCTGATGGGGTTGGCCGTGGGTGGATGGCTCAGCCACAGCGAACTGAAACGAATGAAAGAGACTTCGGTCCTGATAGCCAAGTATGGATTGCCGATCGAAGTTGACATGTTGCGCGCCACCACATTCACTGCCACCGGCATGTACTGCTGGCGTGAAGCCCCCGTCGGTGCGAATGAACTCGTCGAACTGCTTCGCCACGTCACGACTGCCTGTTTCCTCGTGATCGCCTACCTTTCGGGTGTCCGGACCGGCGAGGCACTCAACCTACGACGCGGCTGCATCAGCCGGGACTCGAAGCTGGCGTTGACACTCATGTCCGGCCACCAGTTGAAGGCCGGTGAGCAGCACCGGGACCGATCGCCCGCCACGATCCCGTGGGTCGTGACCGACGAAACAGCGCATGCCGTCAGCGTTCTCGAGCAGATCACGGTGAGCGATCTGCTGTTTCCGGCGTTCGAGCTGTTCTCCAAGGACCAATTTCTCTTAGGCGCTACCCGGACCAGAACACCTGGCTCCATCAACGCCGACATCACCAGCTTCATTGAATGGTTCAATCGCGAGGTCGCTCCAGTAGTCAGCCATCCGCTGATCGGCGCCGATCCGCACGGCACAATCCAAGTACCGCGCCTGCGACGCACACTGGCCTGGCACATCGTGCGGCGGCCCGGCGGAACGATCGCCGGCGCAACGCAATACGGCCACCTGCACACACAAATGATCCAAGGTTATGCCGGCGGAGCTGATGCAGGATTCCTCGACGACATCACCTTCGAACAATTTCTCCACCGTGCTGAGATCATCCACGACGATTCCCAACGACTCGAGCGCGGCGAGCACGTCTCCGGTCCGGCTGCCGATGAGTACCGGGCCCGTATTGCCAGGGCAAGCACATTCGCGGGTTTGACAGTGACCACCAAGAGTCAGATCAAGAGCGCATTATCGAACCCCGACTTGCAGATCCACCACGGCGCGGTCGTGACGTGCGTGTTCCGGCGCGCCACCGCAGCCTGCCTGGAACCTGCCGACAGCTCCGCTGAACCCTTCTGGAGTCGATGCCGTCTGGGCTGCGTCAACGCCGCACGTACCGACCGCGACGCCGCCAACCTTCGCCAGCATGTCACAGCGCTCCAACGCGACTTGGCGACACTCGAACTCCCCGAACCGCTGCGGCAGCGAATTCAGGTTCGCCTGATCGAGCACCGAAAGGCCCTCGCAGAACACGATTCCAGCCGGCCGATGACAGTCCCACAACAGAGCGAGGAAGACGAATGACCCTCATGGGCGATGCCGCCGCACGCAACGATGAGGAACGCCAGCGGGTTCGGGCCGCTATCAACCGCCTCCGAGACAACAAAGCCGAGCAGAGCAACGGCGCGCGCACTGTGGTGGCCTTGGCTGACGAATCGGGAATACCACGGCAGAGACTCTACGAACATTACTGCGACCTGCTCAACGAGTTCAAGGCGACGGTCGGGTGCGGACCCGCCACCCCGAATGTCGAGGCTCTGCAACGACAACTTGCACAGGCCCGTGATCACAACCAGGAACTGGCTACCGAAAATGCTCACCTGCGAAGCAAGATCAGAACGCTCTCAGCGGTGATCACCGAAATCACGCACGAAACCGCCGGAGCCAACGTCGTTGTTTCGATGCCACGCAAATACCGGGGGCGGTGACTGTCCGCCCGGCGATGTCATATTCTCATTTGTCTTTTCATATGGGTGTCATTTGTGACAACGGGATGAGTTTAGCGGCGCACCGAATTGGCTGCAGCATTCAAATCAGTAGCCAGTGTCGAAGTTGATGGGCAGGGTGGTCGGGCCGCTCATCCCGGTGAGCGGCTTCCAGGGGGCGGGGCCGGTGCAACGGGGGTTCGGCATTCGTCGGGTGATGACAGTTAAGGCTTCGGCGAGTTCGAGTCTTGCGAGGTGGGTACCGAGGCAGTAGTGCACGCCGCCGCCGAAAGTCTGCATGGCTGCTGGGCCGTCGCGGGTGATGTCGAAGCGGTCGGGATCGGGATAGACACCGGGGTCGCGGTTGGCGGCGGCCATATTCGCCATGACGAGGGTGCCGGCCGGGATGACGACACCGCCGAGCGCGACGTCCTCGGTGGCTTTGCGCATGGTCATGCAGACGACCGGAGAATGGCGCATGGCTTCCTCGATCGCCTGCGGTGCGAGCCCGGGATGTTGAGCCAACAATGCCCATTGGTCGGGATGGTCACAGAGGACCTGCACCGTGGCGGCGAGTTGATTGCGGGTGGTGTCGGTGCCGGCGGCCAGCAGGGTTGATGCGAGCGTGATCAGCTCGGCGTGGGTGAGTCGGTCACCGTCGTCTTCGGCGCGGATCAGTGCGGAGATCAGGTCGTCGGTGGGGGTGTGGCGCCGCTGGGCGACCATGTCGTCGATGTAGGCGTCGAGTTGTTCCCAGGCTCGCAGGATGACGGGCGCGTCGTTGGCGACGTTCCAGCTGAAGATCTTGAAGATGTCGTCGGTCCAGCGCGAGAACAGTTGCCAGTCCTCCGGGGGTGCGCCCAGCAGCGCGCAGATGATCGGAATCGGGTATTGCTGGGCGATGTCGGTGACGACGTCGCAGCGCCCGGCGGTGGTCAAAGGTTCGATCAGCTCGGTGATGACCTCGACGATGGTGGTGCCGAGCCGCCCGACCGCGCGGGGTGTGAAGGCCTTGGACACGAGGCGGCGCAGCCGGTGGTGCTCGGCGCCGTCGAGGCTCAAGATGCCGGTGATTGTCTTGTCCCACAGCGGACCGGAGGTAATGCCTTGTGCCTCCAGACCGAGCCCTTGGGGCATGGCGAAGCGGGAATCGCGCAGGACGGTGCGGACCAAGTCGTAGGTCAGCAATTCGGGTCCGTGTGGTCCCAGCGCGATCGGCGCCTGCTGCCGTGCCTGCCGAATCCGCCGGTGCGCGTCCTCGGGTTTCGGGGTGTCGTCATAGGTCAGGGACGGCAACTCGGCGTCGAAGACGCTGGGGAAAGTTGAGCGGGTGGTGTCGATGGTCATGGTGGCCTCTCGGGTCGGAATGAGTCGACTATCCGATGTCGCCGGCGCTAGACCATCGGTCAGATCGCGTAGATACGCGGGGCCGGGGTCGTAGATACGCGGATCCGCCGATGTATTGCGGCTCGCGCCCGCCGCATGCTGGCTAGCATGAGCGAGATTGATCCACAGGCGGATCCGCCACCGTTGAACTGGAGCGACCTGGGCATGAGCGGGCTACTTCCGACCGGAACGGTGACGCTGCTTCTCGCCGACGTCGAAGGCTCGACGCGGTTGTGGGAGACCCAGCCCGAGGAGATGCGCGTGGCGATCGCGATGCTCGATCGGACGCTAGCCGACCTCACTTCCATGCATAACGGTGTGCGGCCGGTCGAACAGGGCGAGGGCGACAGCTTCGTGTTGGCGTTCGCCCGTGCCAGCGATGCGGTGGCATGTGCGTTGGCGTTGCAGCGGGCGCCGTTGGCGCCGATCCGGATGCGGATCGGCGTCAACACGGGCGAGATTCAGTTGCGCGACGAGGGCAACTACATCGGCCCGACCATCAATCGCACCGCGCGGCTGCGCGACTTGGCCCATGGTGGGCAGACGGTGTTGTCGGGTGCGACGGAGTCGATGGTGCTCGACCATCTCCCGGTCGATGCGTGGCTCACCGACCTTGGCACGCACACGTTACGAGACCTGCCGCGCCCGGAACGGGTTGTGCAACTGTGTCATCCGGACATTCCCAATGAGTTCCCGCCGCTGCGGGTAGCGAAAGCAGCTGTGGTGCAGCGCTTTCCGGCCCAACTCACGAGCTTCGTCGGACGTGCGGCGCAGATCGACGAGGCGCGCAGCGTCCTTGGCGACAACCGGCTGGTGACCCTCAACGGTGCGGGCGGCGCGGGAAAGACGCGTTTGGCCATCCAGATCGCGGGTGTGATCGCGAGCGAGTTCGCCGACGGTGCGTGGTACGTCGACTTGGCGCCGATCACCAACCCGGACGTGGTCGTGGTCG
Source organism: Mycolicibacterium celeriflavum (assembly GCF_010731795.1). Taxonomy (NCBI): domain Bacteria; kingdom Bacillati; phylum Actinomycetota; class Actinomycetes; order Mycobacteriales; family Mycobacteriaceae; genus Mycobacterium; species Mycolicibacterium celeriflavum. The sequence goes on from NZ_AP022591.1 coordinate 3,928,210, forward strand.
CGGTGGCCCGCGGCCTGGGCCTGCCCGATCAGCCGAACCGCTCGACGATGGACACGATCGTCCGATTCGTCGGCGAGCATCAGATGCTCGTCGTGTTGGACAACTGCGAACACCTGTTGGACGTGACCGCCGAGCTCGCCGTCGACCTACTGAAGGTCTGTCCGGCCCTGACCTTGCTCACCACCAGCCGCGAGCCCATAGGTGTCGCGGGCGAGGTCACCCTGCGGGTGCCATCGCTGGCGATCGCCGACGAGGCGGTCCACTTGTTCGCCGACCGTGCCCGGCTGGTCCGCGCGGAATTCCATCTCACCGATGACAACGTGGCATCGGTGACCGAGATCTGCCGGCGGCTCGACGGCATGCCGCTCGCGATCGAGCTCGCCGCGGCGCGGGTGCGCGCGCTGTCGTTGCAGGAGATCGTCGACAGCCTGCACGATCGATTCCGGTTGTTGACCGGAGGATCGCGGACCACGGTGCGTCGGCAGCAGACGCTGCGGGCGTCGGTGGACTGGTCGCACGCGCTGCTGACCGAACCCGAGCGCGTGGTGTTCCGGCAACTCGCGGTGTTCCTCGGCGGGTTCGATCTCGAAGCTGCCCGGGCGATCTCCGGTGACGGCGATGTGGAGCGCTACCAGGTGCTCGACCTGCTCACCTTGCTGGTCGACAAATCGCTCGTGGTGGCCGAGGAGAGTGGCGGCCGCACACGATACCGCTTGCTGGAGACGGTTCGGCAGTACGCACAGGAGAAGCTGGCCGAGTCGGCCCAGGCGGACGCCGTTCGCGCGCTGCACCGCGACCACTATCTCGGGCTGGCCATCGGGGTCGACGCCCCGGGCGACGAAGGGCATGAGGCACGCCTGGAGCAGGCCGAAATCGAGTTCGACAACATCCGTGCGGCTTTCGCGTGGAGCCGCGAGTGCGGTGATACCGAACTCGCTTTGCAGCTCGCCTGCTCGCTATTCCCGTTGTGGCTCGCGCGGGGTCGCAACGGCGAGGGGTGCGCCTGGCTGGACACCACACTGAACGACCGAACGGCGGACGAACGGAAGATTGCGCCCGCCGTATACGCTCGTGCGCTCGCAGACAGGGTCGCACTCGACGCGTGGTCCGGCCTCCCGGCAAGCCTCGATCGGGCTGAGGAAGCGCTGGGGATCGCGCGGGACGTCGGGGACCGTGCCCTGCTGGCCCGGGCACTGACCGCGCGTGGCATGGCTGTCGGTTACGACGACGAACTTTCCGAGCCATACTTCGCCGAGGCGGTCGAGCTGGCCCGCGAGATCGACGACAGCTGGCGGCTCATTCACCTTCTCGGGTGGCGCGCATATGCGGCCATCATGGCGGGAGATCCGATCGCGGCGCGCACGGCCGCAGATGAGGGTCGACGTGTCGCCGCCGCGTCTGGCAACCACTTCGGCTCGCGCACCAGTCGCAGCTGGTTGGGGTGGGCAGACGTGATGAGCGCCAACCTCGCGGATGCCACTGCGCGATTCGACGAGGTATTCGCCGAGGTTGAAGCAGTGAACGATCTGGTTTGGCGGTTCACCAGCCTGTTCGGCCAGACTTATGTATTCGCCAATGGTGGAGACGTAGGGCATGCCCGCGCCGCGGCCGAAGCCGCCCTCGAGGCCGCCAAGGAGCTCACCGGGTTCTACCCCGGCTTTGCCTACGGAGGATTGGGACTCGTGCACCTTGCCGCCGGAGACCTCGACGCCTGCGCGGAGGCATCCGAGACCGCGTCGAATCTGTTGAGCATCCAACCCAATGCCGCGGGAACCGTCCTGTACCTACGCGCTGAGACGGCGCTGGCCCGCGGCGATCTGACGGCCGCGCGCCGCTTCGCCGATGAAGCGATATCAATGACGAAAGGCTGGTATCTCGCGTCAGCGCTCAGGACCCGGGCCCGGGTTGCGCTGGCACAGGGCGAGTCGGAACAGGCTGAACGCGACGCCTACGCCGCCCTTGCCTGTGCGGCAGATCTGCGGGCGTACCTGGGCGTCGCAGACACACTGGAGTGCTTGGCCCGTTTGGCAGGAGAAGCCGAGAGTCAACACGAGGCGGTACGACTGCTCGGCGCGGCGAACGCGATGCGCGAACGTGGTCGGTTGCTCCGGTTCAAGGCCTACGATGCCGACTTCGAGAACACGGCGGTGGCGCTTCGAGATGTCCTGGGGCAGGACGACTTCGAGGTGTGTTGGGCCGAGGGTGCCGCTTTGTCCACCGAGGAGGCGATTGCCTACGCTCAGCGTGGTCGTGGTGAACGCAAGCGGCCGAGCAGTGGTTGGGCGTCTTTGACGCCGACTGAACTCGACGTCGTACGGCTGGTCGGCGAGGGGCTTGCCAACAAGGACGTCGCCACAAGGCTTTTCGTGTCACCGCGGACGGTGCAGACGCATCTGACGCACGTCTACACCAAGCTGGGCTTGACGTCGCGGGTGCAGTTGGCGCAAGAGGCGGCCCGACATACCTGAACATGCGCGCATTCGCCTACAGAGCTAGGAAATGCAGCGCCGCCGTGAGACAAACCAACTCGGCATCACCGTGAGACGGCATCGAAAGCGCACGTCAAGGGTGTCCCAGATGTCACCGACGATGAGAACCGGCCCCAGTTGTCGGGGATCCGGACCAGCATCCCCCGAGCACGTCGTGGTGAGTGCCGCATCGTCAGGGATCTAAATGGGCTGTCGGTGAATCAGCTTGGGTTCGACCTTGATCTGCTGGACCTGGGTCATTGAAGCGGGGTCGCGCCGCGCCGAGGGTCCCCTCGACCGAGCTGGACTCTCCGGGCGGTAGCCCACTCCAATCGAGACATTTTCGACACCTGTCGGTTGGGCGAGTGAACGCCGGGGCCGTGGCGGCGCAACGCGACTCCGGACAGGATCAGCGGAATTCTGTTCTGCGGCCTGCAGACCGGTCAACCGACCGTCGTCTGGACCGACGAGGCCAAGATGACGGTCAGCGCCGTCCGAGCGGGGCCTGGCGGCCCGACCTTCCCACAGCTGTACGCGTGGTGGTCATCGCACTCGTGACGACGCTGACCGGTTGACGTACTACCTGATGGTCCGTCAGGGAGTAGGCGCCGGGATGTACGTGTTTGGAGTCTGCACCTGGTCACCGGCGGGCAGCGGCGTGCCATGGCTTCCCGCAGGCTGCGGCACGCCCTCGGTGCCCGCCGGAGCGGGAGCAGCCTCGGCGGGCTGGACGGGCGTGCCATGCGGGGTCGCAGCGCCTTCGGGTGCGATCGGGGTGCCCTCGCTGCCCTCCGGAACCGGGGTGCCCTGACTGCCCTCGGGCACCTCGGCGCCCGAAGCGGCGGGAGCGGCGGTCGTGCCCTCGGGAGCCTGCGCGGCAGGCGCCTCAGCCTCGGCAGGTGCTGCCGTCGCCGGCTCGCTTTCCGCGTCGTAGGAGGTCGACGGCGATGAACTGCTCGAATCGGAGGCGGGCGGCTCGGTCCACACCAGCCGGTCCTGGCCGCCGGCGTTGTACACGACGCTGTCGGGAGCGGCACCGGTGACGTCGAAGTAGACCTTGCCCGACGTCTGCTGCCCCGGGGCGAGCGTCGACGGGTTCACGCCCTGCGGCGTGGCGACGCCGAACAGCGCGCGGTAGGTCTGACCGTCGGCGGCCCTCGCGTTGAGATTCGACACGATCGGCGTCGCGGACCCCTGGATCGCCTGATCGGTTGCGGTGGCTTCCCACAGCTTTCCGGTCACCGGATACGGGATCGCGTCGCTGCTCGGCTTCAGGTCGGTGATGGTCCAGCCCTGGATGACTGCGCCGTCGACCAGCTTGCCCTGGCTTCCGAGCGTCTGGGTCTGGACGGTGGTTCCGCTCTGGTTGGCTTCGGCTTCTGCGGAGGCCAGCGGCGCCCCGATGAAGCCGGCGGTCGCGGCTGCTGCCAACACGCTGGTGATCTTCGTGATCTTCATGATGTGCTCCTGACTCGTCCGACAATTGGGATGGTCACGGAACGAAACTATCAGGTCACTCGGCGATTGTGGATTCCGGATCGACTGACGCCGTTGACATTAGGGCGCAGCGAGTCATGATGCGGCAACGACCTTTTCGGGCGTGCGACGCGGTTGGCGTTGTGTTTCAGATGGTTTCGTCGGCCAGGGCAAACCCGGCAGTGGATGCGCGAATCATGCGGGAGTCAACTCGACGCCGGCGAGCGCCACCGCGTCGTCACGCTCGGGTGCGGTCACCGTCGCGACGAACCCGTCGCCGTTCTTCCAGACGCTGGCCTTGAGCGTCTCGCCCGGGAACACCACACCGGCGAACCGGGCGCCATAACTTGCGACCCTGGCGGTGTCTCCGTCGAGCAAGGCGTCCACCATCGCCTTGCACGTCATGCCGTAAGTGCACAAGCCGTGCAGGATCGGCCGCGGGAAGCCGGCGGCTGCTGCGAAGTCGGGGTCCGAGTGCAGCGGGTTGCGGTCGCCGCACATCCGGTAGAGCAGCGCCTGTTGCGGTGACACCGGGATCGAGAGTTCGAAGTCGGGCGCACGCGGCGGCGGCTCCGAAGACCCAGACGGTCCACGCTCGCCGCCGAAGCCACCCTCACCGCGGGCGAAGATCGAGCGCTTTTGGGTCCACAACGGCGTGCCGTCGGGCGCGGTCACCGTGGTCTCCGACCAGATCACCGCCGCCTTGCCCTTGTCCCAGATGTCGGTGAAGCGCGTGACTGCGATACCGGTGCCGGCCGGTGGGATCGGCCCCGGCACTGACACCGCCTCGCTGGCGTGCAGGACCTTCGAGAGCTCGATGTCGATGCCGGGAAACTTAACCGTCGGCGGATCGGTCATGTGGAAGCTCTGCGCGACGTTGCCGAATGTCGGCAGTACCTGCGGGGTTTCGTCGGTCAGATAGCGAAGCTCACGCTTGTCCATCGGATCGGCGCCGGCCCCTAGCCCGAGGTGGTAGAGCTGGATGTCGCTGCTCGTCCATGAGAACTCGGCGGCGGGAAGCTCCGCGCCGAGCGCCTCGTCGAGATTGATGGGCATCAGTTCTTCCCCGCTATGTGTAGTGCGGCAAGGTATCCGAACGCCATCGCCGGACCGATGGTGCCGCCCGGGCCGGGGTAGGTGTGGCCCATCACCGGCGCGCTGACGTTGCCTGCAGCATAGAGCCCTTCGATCACGGACCCGTCGTCGCGGAGCGCGCGGCCGTGCACGTCGGTGACCACGCCGCCCTTGGTGCCCAGATCACCGGGCACCATCTTGGCCGCGTAGTAGGGCGGATGGCTGATCTCGCCGAGGTTCGGGTTGGGCTTGTTGGTCGGATCGCCGTAGTAGCGGTCATAAGCACTTTCGCCGCGGCGGAAGTCCTCGTCGACGCCGGAGCGGGCGAACCCGTTGAAGCGCTCGACCGTCTCGGTGAAAGCCTCCCCGGGCAGACCGGTCTTCTCCGCCAGCTCCTCGAGCGTGTTCGCCGTGACGATCACACCCGACTCCAGCCATTTCTTCGGAATCCGTTGTCCCGGTTGGAGTCCAGCGAAGATATAGCGGTCCCGGTACTGCTGGTCGAACACCAGCCAGGCCGGAATGTTCTCGCCGGGTCCCGGGCCCTGCCCGTACTGGCCGCCGTACATGTGGTGGCAGGCCTCGACATAGGGCATCGACTCGTTCATGAACCGCTTGCCCGCCATGTTGACGATGATCGAACCCGGCGAATTGCGTTCCGACAGCGCGAACCACGGCGCGCCCACCAGCGGAACGGTCGGGCCCCACCACGCGTCCTCCATGATGTCGAGCGCGGCGCCCAGCTTCTCGGCGGCGATGATGCCGTCACCGGTGTTGGCCTTGGCGCCGACCGTCCATTCGGTGGTGATCGGGGCGCGCTGGTACTTCACCCGCATCTGCTCGTTGTGCTCGAAGCCACCCGAGCCGAGGATCACGCCGCGGCGCGCCCGGATCAGTTCGGGCTCAGCGGTTTCCGGTGCGCTGGTATCGCGGACGTAGATGCCCCGCACGGCACCGTCTTCGATGTAGAGGTCGGTCAGCGCGGTGTTCAGCCGCACCGGCACGCCCGCGTCGCGCAGGCCGATGCGCAACGGCGCGATCAGCGCGCGACCCATGCCGACGAGGTTCTTGCCGGTGGCCTTGGCCCACATAGTGCGCGCACCGACCTTGAGACTGCGCAGCACTCCGCGGGGGTGACGCTTGAGCTGGTTGAGCCGAACGTAGTCCTGCTGCATGACGACCACGTTGAGCGGGACCTTGCCGTACGGCGGCTCCAGGCCCGGCAGGTCGGGGCCGAGCTTCTTCGCGTCGAACGGCTTGGGCTCGACCGAGCGGCCCGTCGGCTTGCCGCCCGGTGTCTCGGGGTAGTAGTCGGAGTAGCCCGGCACCCAGCACAGCTTCAGAGGCGAGTGCTCGAGCACGAAAGACAGCATCTCCGGACCGCGGTCGAGATAGGTGTCGATCTTCTCTGCGGGCACGACGTCGCCGATGATGTTGTGCAGGTAGGTGCGGGCGGCCTCAGCCGTGTCCTTGACCCCGTCGCGCCTGAGTATCTCGTTGTTCGGGATCCATACGCCGCCACCTGACCGCGCAGTGGAACCGCCGTAGTGCGGAGCCTTTTCGACGACTACTGTGGAAAGTCCCTGGTGGGCCGCGGTAAGGGCGGCGACCATGCCGGCGGCGCCGCTGCCCACCACGACGACGTCATACTCCTGACCAGTCATGTAGAACACGTTATAGAATTGCGCGGCCGACCCACAACCGCGCCGGTCAACAGAACAAGGGGACTTCATAAGAATGCTCAGTGACCAGGTGCGTCAGGAGCTCGCCGCCGACCTCGCGCAGGCCGAGCGCAGCCGGGTTCCGATCGCACCGTTGACCGATGGGCATCCGGACATCGACGTTGTCGATGCCTACGAGATTCAGCTGATCAACATCCGCCAACGCGTGGCCGAGGGCGCCAAGGTCATCGGTCACAAGGTCGGGCTGTCGTCCAAGGCCATGCAGCAGATGATGAACGTCGACGAACCCGACTACGGCCACCTGCTCGACGAGATGGCCGTCTTCGAGGACAGACCCGTCAAATCCGCGGACTACCTCTATCCCCGCGTCGAGGTGGAGGTGGGCTTCGTCCTCGCCGACGACCTTCCCGGCGCCGGTTGCACCGAGGACGATGTACTCGCCGCGACCGCCGCGTTCGCGCCCGCGATCGAGCTGATCGACACCCGTATCAAGGACTGGAAGATCAAGCTCTGCGACACCATCGCCGACAATGCGTCGTCGGCGGGCTGGGTGCTCGGGGAGGCCAGGGTCTCACCCAAGGACATCGACATCACCGCGATCGACGCCGTGCTCACCCGCAACGGCGAGGTCGTGGCGAAGGGCCGCAGCGATGCGGTGCTCGGCAACCCGGTGACCGCGGTGGCCTGGCTGGCGCGCAAGGTCGACAGCTTCGGCGTCCGCCTCAAGGCGGGCGACATCGTGTTGCCGGGATCGTGCACCAAGGCGTTCGACGCCACACCCGGCGCCGAGTACGTCGCAGATTTCGCCGGGCTGGGCTCGGTACACCTGAGTTTCGAGTAATCGAGGAGCTACATATGCCGGAAAAGCTTTCGGTCGCGATCGTCGGATCGGGCAACATCAGCACCGATCTGCTGTACAAACTGCTGCGCTCGGAGTGGCTCGAGCCGCGCTGGATGATCGGCATCGACCCGGAGAGCGAAGGCCTGGCCCGCGCCCGCAAGCTCGGCTTGGAAACCTCTCACGAGGGCGTGGACTGGCTGCTGGCGCAGGATGAGAAGCCCGACATGGTCTTCGAGGCCACCAGCGCCTACGTGCATCGCGACGCCGCCCCCAAGTACGCCGAGGCCGGCATCCGCGCCATCGACCTCACCCCGGCCGCGGTCGGCCCCGGCGTGATCCCGCCGGCCAATTTGCGTGAGCATCTCGACGCGCCGAACGTCAACATGGTCACGTGCGGTGGCCAGGCGACGATCCCGATCGTCTACGCGGTGGAGCGCGCGGTCCGCGACATCGGTGGGGTGCCCTACGGCGAGATCGTGGCATCGGTGTCGTCGGCGTCGGCAGGCCCCGGCACGCGGGCCAACATCGACGAGTTCACCAAGACCACCGCCGCGGGTGTGCAGAACATCGGCGGCGCCCAGCGTGGCAAGGCGATCATCATCCTCAACCCCGCCGAACCGCCGATGATCATGCGTGACACCATCTTCTGCGCCATCCCCGAGGACGCCGACCAGGACGCCGTCGCGCAGTCCATCAAGGATGTCGTCGCCGAAGTGCAGACGTATGTGCCCGGCTACCGGTTGCTCAACGAACCGCAATTCGACGAGCCGTCGATGGTCAACGGTGGCAACCATCTGGTCACGACGTTCATCGAGGTCGAGGGTGCGGGGGACTATCTACCGCCCTACGCTGGAAACCTGGACATCATGACCGCAGCGGCGGCCAAGGTGGGCGAGGAGATCGCCCGGAAACAGGTTGGGGCGAGCCTCTCCGTATCGACAGGAGGCCAGGCATGAGCGTCACGGAACAGATTTACTTCAACCCGATCTGGGACGTCCGGATGACGGACACCTCGCTGCGCGACGGCAGCCACCACAAACGTCACCAGTTCACCAAGGACGAGGTGCATGCGATCGTCTCGGCACTGGACGCCGCCGGAGTGCCGGTCATCGAGGTCACCCACGGTGACGGGCTGGGCGGATCCAGCTTCAACTACGGGTTCTCCAAGACGCCCGAGCAGGAGCTGATCAAGCTCGCCGCCGAGACCGCCAAGGAATCCAAGATCGCCTTCCTGATGCTGCCGGGTGTCGGCACCAAGGAAGACATCAAGGAGGCGCAGAACAACGGCGGGTCGATCTGCCGGATCGCTACGCACTGCACCGAGGCCGATGTGTCGATCCAGCACTTCGGCCTGGCCCGCGAACTCGGCCTCGAGACGGTTGGCTTCCTGATGATGAGCCACACCATTCCGCCGGAGAAGCTGGCCAAGCAGGCGCGCATCATGGCCGACGCGGGCTGTCAGTGTGTATACGTCGTGGACTCCGCAGGCGCTCTGGTACTCGAGGGCGTGCGCGACCGGGTGGCCGCTCTGGTCGACGAGTTGGGCGACGACGCGCAGGTCGGTTTTCACGGCCACGAGAACCTGGGCCTGGGGGTGGCCAACTCGATCGAGGCGGTCCGCGCGGGCGCCAAGCAGATCGACGGCTCGTGCCGCCGCTTCGGCGCGGGCGCGGGCAACGCGCCGGTCGAGGCGCTGATCGGGGTGTTCGACAAGATCGGCGTCAAGACCGGCATCGACTTCTTCGATATCGCCGACGCGGCCGAAGAGGTCGTCGCGCCCGCGATGCCCGCCGAATGCCTGCTGGATCGCAACGCGCTGATCATGGGCTACTCCGGGGTGTACTCGAGCTTCCTCAAGCACGCCATCCGCCAGTCCGAGCGCTACGGCGTGCCGGCGCACAAGCTGCTGCACCGCGCCGGCCAGCGCAAGCTCATCGGCGGCCAGGAGGACCAGCTCATCGACATCGCGCTGGAGATCAAGCGGGAGCAAGACGCGGCCGCGGCAAGTTCCTGACCGGCGAGTGTGAATCTGACGACGTTTTCGGCGATTTTCCGTCGCCAGATTCACAATCGGTGGGCCGCGTGAGGACTCGCGAAGCCGCACAGGCGCTTCTCGAACAGCTGGCGGGTCCGACCGCCGTACTGCGCGACGACCAATGGGCCGCCATCGAAGCGCTGGTGGTGCACCGGCGGCGCGCTCTCGTCGTACAGCGCACCGGCTGGGGTAAGTCCGCGGTCTACTTCATCGCCGCCAAACTGCTGCGCACCGACGGGCACGGCCCGACGGTGATCGTGTCGCCGCTGCTGGCGCTCATGCGAAACCAGGTGGCCGCCGCCGAGCGGGCCGGAGTGCACGCCGCGACCATCAACTCGAGCAACGTCGCCGACTGGGACGACATCCACCGCCGGGTGCACCGCGGCGAGCTCGACGTCCTGCTGGTCAGCCCGGAACGGTTGAACAATCCCGACTTTCGCGACGCGGTGTTGCCCGCGCTGGCGCGCGATGCCGGGTTGGTGGTGGTCGACGAGGCGCACTGCGTATCGGACTGGGGTCATGACTTCCGGCCCGACTACCGCCGGATCCGCACCCTGATCGCCGACCTCGGCGTGGACGTGCCGGTGCTCGCGACCACCGCGACCGCCAACGACCGGGTGGTCGACGACGTCGCGGCGCAGTTGGGCGTCGGCGGCTCCGAAGCCGGAAGCACCCTGGTGCTTCGCGGTGGGCTGGACCGGGAGTCGCTGCGCCTGTCGGTGGTCAACGCCGGCAACCCGGCGCAGCGAGCGGCATGGCTTGCCGCACATCTGGATTCGTTGCCCGGCTCCGGCATCGTCTACACCCTGACCGTTGCGCAGGCACATGACGTCGCCGCACTGCTGCGCGAACAGGGACATCCGGTGGCGGCCTATACCGGTTCCACCGAGGCAGCCGAACGCGAACAACTCGAGGCGGACCTGCTGGCAAACCGCGTCAAGGCGCTGATCGCGACGTCGGCGCTCGGCATGGGGTTCGACAAACCCGACCTCGGATTCGTCGTGCATCTCGGCGCGCCGTCCTCGCCTATCGCCTACTACCAGCAGGTCGGCCGCGCCGGGCGGTCGACGGACAGCGCCGAGGTCGTCCTGCTGCCCGGCAGAGAAGATCAGGACGTCTGGCGGTACTTTGCGTCCGTCGCATTCCCACCGGAAGCGTTGGTGCGCAAGGTGATCAGGGAGCTAGACGCGGAACGCCCGCAGTCGACGGCCGCGTTGGAACCGCTTGTCGATCTCAATCGGACCCGGTTGGAGATGGTTTTGAAGGTGCTCGACGTCGACGGTGCGGTGCGGCGTGTCAAGGGCGGCTGGGTCGGCACCGGCCAGGAGTGGGCCTACGACGAACCGCGCTACCGCAAGCTCGACGAGTCGCGCAAGCGGGAACAGCAGGCGATGCTCGGCTACCAGGCGACCGACCGCTGCCGGATGGCCTTCCTGCGGGCGCAACTCGACGATCCCGACCTCGACGACGGTGATCGTTGCGGCCGCTGCGACAACTGCGCGGGTCCGCGCTACGACGGGACCGTCGACACCACGGCCGAGGAGCGCACCAGGGCGTCGCTCATGCGGCCCGGGGTGGAACTCACGCCACGCAAACAGTGGCCGTCCGGATTGAGCAGGCTCGGGATCGATCTCAAGGGCCGAATCGGCGACGGCCCCGCTTGCGGCCGGACCATCGGCAGGCTGACCGACCTCGGCTGGGGAGCCCGCCTGCGACACCTGCTCGACGCCCCGGATTCGGAGGTGCCCGGGGAGATGGTCCAGGCTGCGGTGCAGGTGTTGGCCGCATGGGACTGGGAGGACCGTCCGACCGCGGTCATGGCGCTGGATTCACACAGTCATCCGGTGTTGATCGCGTCACTGGCGCGAGAACTGGCCCGCCTCGGCCGACTGACCGACCTCGGCGTCCTGCGGTACGCGCCCGGACGCAGGCCGGTGTCGGCGGCGAACTCCGCCTATCGGGTCGCCGCGCTGTGTGATGCGTGGACCGCACCCGATCCGGCGCTGATCGCCGCGGCCGGTGGGCCGGTGCTGCTCGTGGACGACGTGGCCGACACCGGCTGGACGCTGACGATGGCATCGCGCCTGGTCAGGGCCGCGGGTGCGCCGGCCGTGCTGCCGTTCACGCTGGCCGGCGTGAGCTGACACGCCGACGGTCCGACCACGCTGAACATGGGGTCTGGCCTGGGGTTGTTTAGCTCGCCCCCGAGGGCGGTTACGCCTTCGGGAGCGGCCACCGGGTCGCAGACTGAAGGAGTGATTCGATGAAGATGTCCGTTACGACCGTGCGACGCGGCCTGTACGGCATGTTTGCAGGCGGCCTTCTCGCATTCGGTTCCGCCGCGATCGTCGCACCGGTTGCCAGCGCCCAGCCGGCCCCTGCGCCGGCGCCGGACAACACCTGCAGCGTGAGCGCAATCGCCAACACCGCGAGCACGGTGTCGGCGTCCACCAGCAACTACCTCGCCTCGCACCCCGAGACCAACGAGGCGCTGACGGAGATTGCCACGCAACAGCAGGAGCAGACCACGGAGGCGTTCCGCACCTACTTCGCGGAGAATCCGCAGGTCGAGTCCGAGCTCAAGGCGATCAACGAGCCGGTAGCGGCGATCTCGAGCCAATGTGGCATCGAGGTGGAGCCGACGCCGATTTCAGAGGCGTTGTCTGACGTCTAAATCGGTTGATTGACCTGTACGTCATCAGTAGCTCACCGCGCCGGCTTCGGTCGGCGCGGTGAGTGCGTCTAGGGCCGCCGATCCAGCAGCCGCTTCGCGGCCACGGTTGCGCCGTCGGTGCGGACCTGGTGTGCGACCGCGGTTGCCCTTGCGCGTGCCTGCGGCGACAGGGCGGTGCGCAGCGCGGCCGTCATCGTGTCGCGTGTCGGCGCCGGACCGTCGTGCGCGACGCCGATGCCGAGCACCCTCACCCGCTGCGCCCAGTAGGGCTGGTCCGCGTACTGAGGCACGACGACCTGCGGCGCGCCTGCCGCTGCCGCCGTCGTCGTGGTACCAGCGCCGCCGTGGTGCACCACCGCGCCGACGCGGGGAAACAATGCCTGGTGATTGACCTCATCGACGGTGAAGCAGTCGTCGCTCGCGTCAGGGGGTGTCAGTCCCGCCCAACTTCGGTTGACGATTACGCGGTACCCCAGGGCGCGGGCGGCCTCCATCGTCACGCCGGCGATGTCGGCGGGCGCCCGCACGCTGCCCATACCCACGTAAACCGGTGGTGCGCCGGAGTCCAGGAACGCGGCCAGATCGTCGGGCAGCGGACGGGGGTCGGGCAGGATCCAGGCGCCGGTCTGGATGACCTCGAAATACGGCGACCCAGGCCATGGAGCGAGCGTCGGGTCGCAGGCCAGCCACGGCTTGTGGGTGAAGACGTGGTCGCGAACGTTGCGTATCGGCGGCAGCCCTCGCGCTGCGCGGTGACGGTTCAGCGGGTCGCGGTACAACGCATCGACGCGCTCGGCGTCGATGTCCCACAGCACCCGGCTGTCCGTCTCGCCGTCCGGGAACGGCTTGCCGGGTCGCCGCAGAGGAGTCTGGTGCGGGGACGGAATGCTCCCGGGGTGGAACATGGCGCACACGTAGCGGATGCCGAGGTGCTCGGCGATCGAGCGCACACCGGCGGGCATCAGGCCGCTGGCCACCACCGCGTCACAGCCTTCGGCGGCGGCGGCCACCGTGTCGAACTGCATGTCGATCAGGTTGGCCGCCGTCTGGGGCGCGTCGGCAGGCGTCGCCGGCTTGTCGCCGTGCAGGAACTCGCGGATCGGGCGGCCCAGCGGGATCAGCGGCACACCGGCCCTGGCGGCGAGTTCACCGAAGTCCGGCGGCGCGCACAGGCGGACCTCCGCCCCGAATTCACGTAACCGGGCCGCCAGCGCCGCCATCGGCTCGACGTCTCCGCGCGACCCCCACGTCGAAAGGCACACCCGCATTCGAAACCCCCATCTCCACCGGCCTTTTCGTTACAGGCCAGCGATTCTGCGGCATACCCCCGGTCTTGCCGCAAGCCCCGGTGTGCGCTATAGATTGAGAGTGGGAGGGGAGGTGTGTCCCCTCTTCACTCCGCCCAGTTGGGTGGTGACCGCATCGGCCGTCGCCACCAATTCCCGTGCCCGCTCGGTTATTTCGTTGTCAGTCAACGACTTTCCGATGTGCATCGACGCGACCATGACTTGACGTTGGTAGTGGTCGTACACCGGCGCCGAGATCACGCTGATGTCATGTCGTCTGCGGGCGCCGGCGGACCCGGCGCGCAGATACACTCGCTCGCCGATGTCGGATACCAGTTCGCCGAGCAGCGCGCGCAATTCGTCCGGCAGATCGGTCGACATGCCCGCCATCAACGAGTACAGCCGCCGCCCGCCGGGTGTCAGCCGTTCGACCAGGTACCCGTGCGCGCGGCATTCGGCGATCACCCGGTTCAGCCGCTCGGTGTCGGTGCGCAACGGGATTGTCGGCTCTTTGGCCAACCAGTCGCGCTGCGCCTCGTCGTCCCAGAGCACGAACATCAGCCCGACCGGCGGTGCGAACGGATAGCTCTGCCCGACCACGACACCGGGCCTTGCGCCGGGCGGCGCGACGAGGTCGAGCAGCGTGATTCGATCGTCGATGACCCCCGACAGCGCCGCGGTGACCCCGAAGCGGGACGACAGCCGCCGTAGCTCCTCGCGGGCGGCCGGGCTGACGCGCAGCGACTCCTGCGCTTTGTGGCCGAGCGTGATCAGCGACGGGCCCAACCGGTACGTCTTGTCGCCGGGGTCGCGCACGAGATAGCCCGCATCAGCGAGCGTGGTGACGATACCCAGGCAAGTCGGCTTGCTCAGCCCGAGACGGCGGGCCAACTCGGAGACACCGAACCGCCGGTCGGGGTGGCCGGCGAGGTAATCCAGAATGCGCACCACGCGTTCGGTCGGCGGCGACGAGCGGCCGGCGGGGCGAGTCATGTACGGAAGGCTACCGACCGTTCCGTATTTGTACCAGCAAGGTCGCATATTGACACTCCCTAGAACGCGTTCTACTTTCGAGGGGTGTACTCGCAGCCATTGGTAGACGCGATCGCTGAGGCCGAACACCTCGTCGCGCAAGCACCGTTCATCGAATCCGAGGCGGACCTTCTCGAGGGTCTGCAATACCTGGCCGGCTGCGTCGCCGCGTGCACGCACCTGGCGTTCGACTACGACCGCGACCATCCGTTCATGCAGTCAGGCACCGGGCCGTTCACCAAGATGGGCCTCGACAACCCCGACGCGCTGTACTTCGGCGCCCGGGTGCAGCCCGGCAACGAGTACGTCGTCACCGGAAAGCGTGGCACCACCACCGACCTGGCCTTCCAGATGCTCGGCGGGGAGTACACCGACGACAATGTCCCGCCGAGCCAGGCGGCGTTCGACGACCGCGAACTCGACATCGCCGCGGACGGCACGTACGAGTGGCGAGTGACGCCGACGAGCCCCTCGCAGTTGGTGGTTCGCGAGGTCTACAACGACTGGTCGGCACAGCGCGGCTACATCAGCATCGCGCGCACCGATACCGCGGGCACTGCGCCGCCGCCGCTGACCGCAGCGACAATCGAGAAGCGTTACGCGGTCGCGGGCAAGCAACTGGTTCAGCGTGTCAAGACGTGGCTGCAGTTCCCGCAGTGGTTCTACAACAACCTGCCGGTCAACACGATGGTGCCGCCACGACTCACGCCGGGCGGGCTGGCCACGCAATACTCGTCGGTCGGGCATTTCGACCTGACCCCCGAGCAGGCGATGATCATCACGCTTCCGGTCAGTGACGCGCCGTATCTCGGATTCCAGCTGGGCAGCCTGTGGTACATCTCACTGGACTACATCAATCACCAGACGTCGCTGAACGGCACTCAGGCGCAAGCAGACCCCGACGGCAAGATCCGCATCGTGGTGTCCGACGCGAATCCCGGCGTGACGAACTGGTGCGAGACGCTCGGCCACCGGAAGGGCTACCTGCAGTTCCGCTGGCAGCGGCTGTCGCGCGCGCTGACCGAGGCCGACGGGCCCACCGTCGAGGTCGTCGACATCGACAAGGTGGCGGCCGCCCTGCCCTACTACGAGTCGAACAAGATCTCCGAGGAGGATTGGCGCGCGCGAATCGCGTTACGGCAACAGCAGATTCAGAACAGGATGGTTGGCTGACCATGGCCGGTACGCCCGCAGGACTTCTGCAGGACAAAGTCGTCGTCATCAGCGGTGTCGGTCCCGCACTCGGCACCACCCTGGCGCGACGGTGCGCGGAAGCCGGCGCCGACCTGGTGCTCGCCGCGCGGACGGTCGAACGACTCGAGGATGTCGCCAAGGAGGTCACCGATCTGGGCAGGCGTGCCCTTTCGGTGGGCACCGACATCACCGATGATGCTCAGGTGCGCAACCTCGTCGAGGAGACCATGACGGCGTACGGCAAGGTCGACGTGTTGATCAACAACGCGTTTCGGGTGCCCTCGATGAAACCGTTGGCCGATACCACCTTCGAGCACATGCGCGACGCGATCGAGCTGACGGTGTTCGGCGCGCTGCGGTTGATCCAGGGCTTCACCCCCGCGCTGGCGGAGGCCAACGGATCGGTCGTCAACGTCAACTCGATGGTGGTGCGTCACTCGCAGGCCAAGTACGGCGCCTACAAGATGGCGAAGTCGGCGCTGCTGGCGATGTCGCAGTCGCTGGCCACCGAGCTTGGTGAGCAGGGCATTCGGGTGAATTCCGTGCTGCCCGGCTACATCTGGGGCGGCACGCTGGAGAGCTACTTCAACCATCAGGCCGGCAAGTACGGCACTACGGTCGACGAGATTTACAAGGCCACGGCTGCGGCATCGGACCTCAAGCGACTGCCCACCGAGGACGAGGTGGCCTCGGCGATCCTGTTCATGGCCAGCGATCTGTCCAGCGGCATCACCGGGCAGGCGCTCGACGTCAACTGCGGGGAATACAAAGCATGAGTGCGCGTACCGATGTCGGCACGGTGGAGGACCTCCATGCCTCGGCCACCAAGGCGTGCGGGCTCGACGATTTCGGCAGCGACGACGACAACTACCGCGAAGCGCTGGCGGTGCTGCTCGAGGCGTACCGCAAGGACGCCGATCTCACTGAGTTCGGCAGCAAGATGCAGCGGTTCTTCGTGCGCAACGCATTGGTGGCCCGGCTCGTGAGCGAGGCGGCGTTCAAGCAGTACCCAGAGCATGCCGACGTGCCGATCGAGAGACCGATCTTCGTCACGGGCCTGCCCCGCACCGGTACCACCGCCATTCACCGGCTGCTGGCGGCCGATCCGCGGCACCAAGGTCTTGAGCTTTGGCTTGCGGAGTTCCCGCAGCCGCGCCCGCCGCGCGAAACATGGCCGGCGAACCCTGTCTTCGCCGAGCTGGACGCAAGGTTCAAGAAGGCTCACGAGGAGAATCCGGACTACACCGGCCTGCACTACATGACCGCCGACGAGGTGGAGGAGTGCTGGCAGCTGCTGCGACAGTCGCTGCATTCGGTGTCCTACGAGACGCTGGCCCACATCCCGACGTACTCGCAGTGGCTGGCTCGACAGGACTGGACCAAGTCCTATCAGCGGCATCGCCGCAACCTCCAGTTGATCGGCCTGAACGAACCCGAGAAACGCTGGGTGCTGAAGAACCCGAGCCACCTGTTCGCGCTCGACGCGTTGTTCAACACCTACCCGGACGCGCTGGTCATCCAGTGTCACCGGCCGGTCGAGACGATCATGGCGTCGATGTGCTCGCTGGCCCAGCACACCACCGAAGGCTGGTCGAACAGCTTCACCGGCGAGGTCATCGGCAGTGACGCGATGGAGACGTGGTCACGCGGTTTGGAGTTGTTCAATCGGGTTCGCGCCGAACATGATCCGGCCCAGTTCTACGACTTGGACTACTTCGAGTTCGTCAAGGACCCGGTTCGCGCGGTGCAGGACGTGTACCGGCACTTCGGCATCGACTTCACCGACGATGCGCGAGCGGCGATGGAGCACAGCCACGAGGAGAGCAAGCAGGGCCCGCGCGCGCCCAAGCACACCTACTCGCTGGCCGACTACGGCCTGAGCGACGAGCAGGTCAAGGACCGCTTCAAGGGGTTGTAAACACCTATCAAGCCGTCGTATTGGCCAGCGCTTCAATGCGTTCCAGTGCATCGTGGGCAAGCTTGTTGACGTCGTAGCCGTTGGCGGGGCCGCATGTCGAGATCTCGACGGCCGCGTTGTGCGCGGCGACGAATGCGCTGTCACATGCCCAGTCATCGCCCTTGAACGACCACAACAGGATTTCGGGGGAATCGGATTCGACGGGCGGAAGAAGCTGGAAGGCGTACACGCGCTGTGCCATGCTGGTCACCTCGAAGGTCCTACCGCGACAGGAATCGATCGTTCGCTTGGCTTGCGCCAGGGCGTCTTTCGAGTTGAAGTCCGCACGATAGACACCGGCCATCTCCTCGACGTACACCTCGCGACCGCCGAGGACGGTGGTCCAATGCCCGCCGTCGTACGCGGCGGGACCGTGATCGGCGATGAACGGCGGGTCGACCTCACGCGCCAACCCCGCGCAGTCCTGGGGGTCGACGGAAACGAACAAGTTGCCGTCGGCCTTGGCGACCTTCGGACTCAACAGATCGCCGACCTGTCCCGCAGTGATCGGTGCGACCGGCGGCTCGGCCCTGGGTTGCGGGCTGTCCACCACACGCGTGCAGGCAGCAGCACATACCGCGAGACCCATCGCGAGCAGACACAAAGTGCCCTGAAATGCGGCTCTACTGACTGATCCGTGGGTGGTTGATGCGTCCTGGTAGCGCGGGGCGGTGGCCGCCGAGGGCGAGCATGGCCAGGGCGATGAGTGCGTCTGGGGAGCGAAATCCGAACGCGATGCGGGTCAGGAGTCGGATCTTGGTGTTGGTGGATTCGATCAGTCCTTGGGAGAGGCCGTGATCGAGCGTGGCGTCGATGGCCACCCGGTGGCGCACGATGCGGCCGGCGAGCTCGACGAACACCGGGATGCGGCAACGCCGCGCCCAGGAGGTCCACTTGTCCAGGGCCTGTTTGCCTTCCTCGCCTTTGACCGAGAACACATGCCGTAAGCCCTCTTTGAGCAGATAGGCGCGATAGAGGCGGGTGTCGGTCTTGGCGATCCAGGCCAGTTTGGCGTTCTGGCGTTCGGTGAGGTCTTCGGGGTTCTTCCACAACGCGTAGCGGGCCCCCTTGAGCTTGCGGGCGTGCTCACGGCCCGGCCGCGGCGCGGTGTCCTTACCGGGCCGACCCCGGCCCCACGTGGGCTCGGTGCGCGCCAGCGCTCGCGCGTCGTTCCAGGCCCGGCGCCGCTCGACGTCGAGTGCCTCGGTGGCCCAGGCCACCACATGGAACGGATCCGCACAACGGATCGCGGCCGGGCAGCGTTGGGCGACGACGTCGGCGATCCAGTCGGCGGCATCAGCGGAGACGTGGGTGATCTGTGCGCACCGCTGGGCGCCCAAGGCGTCGAAGAACCGCCGCAGCGTCTTGGTGTCGCGCCCGGGTGCGGCCCACACCAGCCGGCCGCTGTCGTGATCAACGACCACCGTCAAGTACTTGTGGTGGCGTTTGTAGGAGATCTCGTCGATGCCGATGCGGCGCAGACCGCGAACCGGTCGAAGGTCTTCTCGGTGTCGGCCCAGACCCGGGCCACGATCGCGCCGACGGTGCGCCAGGCGACCCGCATCAACTCGCACACCGCGGTTTTCGAGCACGCCACCGCCAACCAGGCCACCGTGTCATCGAAGGCCAAAGTGTGTCCGGCGTGATGACGCGCCCACGGCACCGCCGCCACCGTCGGCCCGTGGGTGGGGCAGTTCACCCGCGGCGCCTCGGCCTCCAGCACCACCTGCACAGTGCCCCAATCCAGGCCCCGCCACCGGCGTCGACCCTCACCCCGGTCATACCAAGACGCCCTGCGGCCACAGCGGCCACAACGCCGTGAGACCCCGCTTCGTGGCCGCACCCGCGCCACCACCAGTGCGGCGCCCTCGGCGTCCTGGCCTTCGAATTCCTCGAACTCGACCGCCTCGATCACCGTGCGCTTGTCGACACCCAGCAGCCCACGCCATAACCTCACATTGCGCACGTCGTTGCCCGCTCCCTTGGTTCCTGACCCTTGACAAGCCAGAAACCTTAAGCGACAACGACGTGCGCCCCAGACATCTCAGAAATCAACCCACGGAAGTGTCAGGAGAGCCCAAAATCGCCGCATTTCAGGGCACTTTACGTCTTCTCGCGAGGAAGGGGCCAGCGCAGAGAAACCTAGCCGTCGCCGGGGGAGGGAGCCGACGACATCTCCTCCAGACAACCTTCGGCGACGGCGTGCTTGATGCTGTCGGCCAGCCGCGGACAGGACTTGGCACGGGCGGGGTCCCCGCCGGACTGCCGGATCTCGCTGAAGTACGCGCAGCGCTGTGACGCTTCGGCGTTCCACTGCACCGACGTGTGAGCCGGCCCGAGCTTCTTGACGTCCACCGACACGTGGCAGAACCGGCAGTCGACCGACACCAGGCCCGACCTGAGATAGCGCTCACGGTCTCGCTGCGTGGCCTCCCTCAATGCCGCCGCGCGTTCCGCATCGAAAGGCGGCGCCTTCGAGATGCTTCCGCGCCTGGGCTCACTCCCGTGGCCGTGGCCGTGGTCGTCGTCGTCATGCGCGCCGTGCAGCAACAACATCGCCCGGGCCAGCCGGTCGACGTCGGGAGCATCTCGCGGACTCATGAGCTCGCTTGGTCGGCCTTTTCCTTCTCGTCCTTCTGTTCGGCCTGCCGCTTGAGGTTCTCCTCGACCTCGACGTGCCACTTCTCGTTGGCCGCCGTGGTGTCGACCTCAATCTCGAAGCGGTCGGTCATATCGGGCGTGACGTCGGCAACGTCGACATAGAACTGCTGATACCAGCGCCGCATCTGATAAACCGCGCCGTCCTCCTCGACCAGCAGCGGGTTGTCGATGCGAGTCTTGTGCTTCCAGATTTCGACGTCCTGCAGGAAGCCCTTGCTGACGCCCTCGGTGAACGTGTTCGCCAGTTTCTCGGTCATCTCCTCGTCCAGGCCCTTGGGCTTCTCGACGATGACGCCCCACTGCAGCATGAACGAGTTCTGCGTGACGGGGTAGTGGCAGTTGATCAGGATCGACTCGGCCTTGTAACCGCCGTAGTTGTTGTGCAGCCAGTTGATCATGAACGAGGGACCGAAGTACGACGCCTCGGAGTCCAGATGCGCCTCACCGTAGGTGGTGCCCATGTCGCTGATGTCGGGCCGACCGACGTTGTGCAGGTACTGCGAGGCGATATGGCCCTCGAAGACGTTCTTGAAGTACGTCGGCAACCCGTAGTGGATGTAGAAGAAGTGCGCCATGTCGGTGACGTTGTCGATGATCTCGCGGCAGTTGGCGTTCTCGATCAGGATCGAGTTCCACTTCCAGTCGGTCCACTCGTCGCTCTCGACTTCCGGGATCTCGGGGATCCGGACCTCGGGCTGCGGGGGGTTGCCCTCGTGGTCGTTCCAGACGAACAGCAGCCCGCCGCGCACGTCGGTGTGCCAGGCGCGGGTGCGGGCTAGTCGCGGTGTGCGCTTGGCGTAGGGAACCAGCTTGCATTTGCCGTCGCCGCCCCAACGCCAGTCGTGGAACGGGCACGCCACCTCATCGCCCTTGATCGTGCCCTGGCTGAGGTTTCCGCCCATGTGGCGGCAGTAGCCGTCAAGCACTTTCACGTCGCCGTGCGAGTCGGCGAAGACCACCAGCATGGTGCCGAAGATCTCGATCCCGTGCGGCTTGCCGTCCAGGTAGTTCTGCACCGGGCCCAGGCAGTGCCAGCCCCGGGCGTACCGGTCGGGCAGAGCGCCGGTGTCGATCTCGCGAATTCCCGCACTGTCGGTAGTCACGGTGGGCCTCCCGTTATGTGTCTCTAACTAGAACACGTTACAGTTTTTCCCGCTCGGCGCGCAATCCAAACGCCTCTACCTGCGGTATATCCAGCGGTATAACCAAACGATGCCGTTGTACTCCTTCGAGGGCCGCGCTCCGACGATCGGTCCGGACGCGTTCATCGCGCCCACTGCGACGCTGGTGGGTGACGTACACGTCGAGGCGGGTGCATCGGTGTGGTTCAACGCGGTGCTCCGCGCCGATTTCGCTCCGATCGTGATCCGCGAGGGCGCCAACGTCCAGGACGGCTGCGTATTGCACGCACCGCCGGGCATTCCCGTCGACGTCGGGCCGGGTGCGACGGTCGCACACGCATGCGTGGTGCACGGTGCGCACATCGGGGCCCAGGCGGTGCTCGCCAACCACTGCACTGTGCTCGACGGCGCGGTCATCGGCAGGCGCAGCCTCATCGCAGCACACTCGCTGGTCGTCGGTGGCACGAAGATCCCCGACGAAGTCCTGGTGACCGGGTCACCAGCGAAGGTGCGCGGCCCGATCGCGGGAACGGGCGCGGAGATGTGGGTGAACACCAATCCCGGCGCGTACCAGGAGTTGGCCCGCAGGTACCTGGCATCACTGAAGCGCGTCGACGACGAGGGCTGAGTCACTGCGACCGGCTCAGCCCGGTCCGCAGCGCGATCTGCTGCATCTTTCCGATGTTGATGACGAACTCGTCGGTGGTCGCGTCGCCCGGCGCGCTCTCGAATTCCAGGCGCACCAGCGCGGGACCCTGGGTGAACAGCAGCAGCGTGGCCGCCTTGGTGCCGTCGGGGGACATGCCGACGGCCATGGTGCCGTCGCTGCCGACTGGGACGGGTCGCGAAGTCGCCCCGGTGACGACCGTGCCGATCGTCGGCAGGGCCTCCCGCAACGTGGTGGCGGCCGTCGCGGCGTCGGGATAGATCACGATGGCGTCGGAGATCGCCCGGGTGTCGTCCTGGTTGACGAAGAGCGCGCTTGCGCCCGGCAACCCGTCAGGGCCGCCGGGGGTCGTCGACCGCACCGCGAACGTGTCCTCGGCGTCGCTGAGGTCTTCGGGGCGAAGCAGCAAACCGCTGTAGTCGCCGCCCTTGGGTGCCGCATCGCCGGTGGGACTGGCGGTCGGGGCTGGCTGCGCCTGTGAGGTCGTGAAGGCGGGCAGGCGTGGAGCGCTGGCGTCAGGTGCTGGGCCGGATGCGTCGCAGCCGGCCGCCCCGACGCATACCAGCAATGCGAAAGCGATGGCGGACAGGGATTTCCAATATGGAATACGGAGGTTCGCAGGCATTCGATCTTCACTTCGTGACGTTCGTTGCTGAACAATCGGTCAAACACCCAACGTACCGGCGTGGGGCGTTACGGTGATCAGATGTCGATCGGCAACGTCGCGGCGCTCTGGCGGTATCCGGTGAAGTCGCTGGGCGGCGAGCAGGTCGAGGGCATCGACATCGGGCAGCGCGGGCTGCACGGCGACCGCCTCTGGGCCGTGCGGGACCTCGAACGCGACGTCACCGCATCGGCCAGACGCATACCGGCGCTGCTGACCGCCACCGCCCGGTACACCGCACCGCTCGCGCCCGATGCAGGACCCGGCAACGTGCCCGAGGTCGAGATCACCTTTCCCGACGGCGCCGTCATGTCGAGCAATGACGCCGGCGTGCACGACAAGCTGTCCGAAGTGGCCGGCCGCGACGTCCGGCTGACCGCACTGCCGCCGGCGGAGGACACCAGCTTGCACCGGCTGAGCAAGCACGAGCGCGACAACATCTCGATCGCAGCCTACCGGCAGGACTTCGGGTTGACCGAGGGCGAGGGGTTCCCGGACGTCTCGATGTACCGGATGTCCGATCTGGCCATGCTGGCCCGATACTCGACGCCGCCGGGGATGTTCGTCGACCTGGCGCCGGTGCATGTGATCAGCCAGACGAGCCTTGCGACCATCGGCGGTGAGGTCGGCGGCGACGTCGACTTGCGCCGGTTCCGGCCCAACGTCCTTCTGACGCTCGATGATCCGGATGACGGGCTGCCGGAATCGCACTGGACGGGAGGGCTTCTCACAGTGGGTGGCGCGGTCCTCGAGGTCACCATGCCGACGATCCGCTGCGTCGTGCCCAGCCGCCCGCAATCCGGGCTCGAGGTCGACCGCCGCATCACCCGGGCGGTCGCGGGACGTGCGCAGCGCTGCCTCGGCGTGTACTGCTGGGTGCAGACCGAAGGCGTTGTCCGAGTGGGGGATACGGCCGGCGTGCGCTCGGCGCCGGGACCGAAGCGCATGCTCACCGACGCGGCCAGGCGCGCGAAGCGCTTGACGTTCGGGGTGGCGACCGCGGCGGCGGACCGCTTCTCGCGCTAGAGCTTTCGAGCGCTGGCGGTGGCTCGGTCGAGTTCCCAGTATGCGCGCAGCGCGACGATCTTGCCGTCGTCGTCGACGCGGTAGGTGAACACGCCCTCGGCCGTCACCTCGTATCCGGCCGACCGGATCACGATGTTGCCGACGTTGGCTTCCTCGTTGCCGCACTGGTAGGTCTGCTCGAAGTTGAACGTCAGCTCGCTCGGCGCGATCGCCTTGTCGTAGAACGCCGCGATGGCTTCCTTACCGCGGTGGCCCTTGCCGTCCGGATCGAAGTGCGAGGGGCCGATCGGATCTTCGACAACCGCGTCGTCGGCGAAGTTGTCCAGCCACGCCTGCTTGTCATGCGCGATGGCGGCCTCGCGGGAGCGCTTGCCCGCCAGGTGAACCGGTGCGTTCGGATCGGTCACGGTCATGGGTCAGTCCTGCCAGCCCGAGTGGATGTAGGTATCGGCGAAGCGCTTCATCGCGTCCTTCTTCTTCTCCAACGGCGCATCGAAGCCCAGACCTTCGAAGACCCACGGGATCACGATGTTGTCGGTGACGCCGGCCTCGGCGAGTTCGCGGTGCCCGTCGACACCGAACTTGTCGATGCACACCGCCTGATACTCGAACGGCGCTTCGGCGCGACCGTATTCGGCGAGCAGAGCCTTGAGCTTGGTGATGGTCTCGGCCAACTGGTCGCCGGTCATCATCGCGCTGGTCCAACCGTCACTGATCCGCGCCGCACGCTTGAGCGCGACCTCGGTGTGGCCGCCGACGTAGAACGGGACCGGCTCGGTGGGCGCCGGGCTCATCTGCAGCTTGTCGAAATCGTAGAACTCACCGTGGAACTCGACCATGCCGCCGGCGAGCACAAGCTTGATCACCTCGATCATCTCGTCGACGCGCTTGCCGCGTTTGGCGTACGGCTGTCCGCACCATTCGAACTCCTCAGGTGCCCAGCCGATTCCGACGCCGAACCCGAACCGGTTGTTGGTCAGGTTCGCCACCGAACCGACCTGGCGCGCCAGCAGCAGCGGGTTGCGCGAACCGAGCTTGAGCACGTTGGTGTAGAACCGCAGCGTCGACGTCACCGCACCCATTGCGGCCGCGGCGATCAGCGGGTCGACCCACGGGGTGTCCGCGTTCCACATCCGCGAGCCGTCCGGCGTGTACGGATAGTCGGTCGACTGCTTCTCCATGTAGAACAGCGAGTCGGGCAGCGCGATCGCGTCGAACCCGACTTCCTCTGCCGCCTTGGCGATCTCGATGAGCTCCTCGACCGGGCCCATCGCGACGCTGCAGGTGTACTTCACGGCTTGTCAGCCCCGACCACCCACATCGAGTAGTACTGCGAACCGCCGCCGTACGCATGGCCGAGCGCCTTGCGGGCGTTCGGCACCTGGTGCTCGCCCGCCTTGCCCATCACCTGGATCGCGGCCTCGGCGAACCGGATCATGCCTGAGGCGCCGATCGGATTCGACGACAGCACACCGCCGGACGGGTTGAGCGGGATGCGGCCACTGATCGCGGTCTCACCGGCCTCGGTGAGCTTCCAGCCTTCGCCCTCCGGCGCAAAGCCGAGGTTCTCCAACCACATCGGCTCGAACCACGAGAACGGCACGTAGATCTCGGCGACGTCGATCTCGTCGATCGGGCTCTTGATACCCGCCGCCTCCCACAGCGCCTTGGCGGCGTCGCGGCCGGCCTGTGGATTGACCTGGTCGCGTCCCGAGTAGGCCAGCGGTTCGGTGCGCAGCGCGGTGGCGTGTATCCATGCGACGGGATTGCCCTCGGCGACGCGCTTGTCGGCGATTTCTTCGTTGCCGATCACCAGCGCGCACGCGCCGTCGGACGACGGGCAGGTCTCGTCGAATCGGATGGGGTCCCACAGCATCTGCGAGGCCATCACCTTCTCCAGCGTGATGTCGGGCTGGTGCAGATGCGCCAACGGGTTCTTCGCGCCGTTGAGCCGATCCTTGACCGCGACCATCGCGCCGATGTGGTTCGGCGCTCCGGAGCGGCGGATGTAGGCGCGCACGTGCGGGGCGAAGTAGCCACCCGCGCCCGCGCCGACGGGCTTGGTGAACGGCACCGGAATACTCAACGCCCACATGGCGTTCGACTCCGACTGCTTCTCCCACGCCATCGCCAGCACTCGGCGGTACTTGCCCGACTGCACCAGCGACGCGGCGACCACACCGGTGGATCCGCCGACCGAACCCGCGGTGTGCACCCGGATCAGCGGCTTGTTCGTCGCGCCCACGGCGTCGGCCATGAACAACTCGGGCATCATGACGCCCTCGAAGAAGTCGGGCGCCTTGCCGACGACCACGGCGTCGATGTCGTCCATC
Source organism: Mycolicibacterium celeriflavum (assembly GCF_010731795.1). Lineage (NCBI taxonomy): Bacteria > Bacillati > Actinomycetota > Actinomycetes > Mycobacteriales > Mycobacteriaceae > Mycobacterium > Mycolicibacterium celeriflavum. Next base: position 3,954,401 of record NZ_AP022591.1, read on the forward strand.
GTCGCACCCGCATCGGCGAGCGCCCTATCTATGGCCTCGCGCACCAGGCCGTTCATCGACACGTCCTGACGCTTGGCGACGTACTTCGTCTGCCCGGTGCCCAGCACCGCTGCCAGCTGCTTGCTCATGACCGTCCCTCCAGGACCGCGACCAAATTCTGTTGCAGCGCAGGGCCGCTCGTGGCATGCGCCAGCACCCGCTGGGCCGAGCCGTCGAAGATGTGCTGCGCGGCGAAGCCGATGCGCTCCAGGCCCGCCGAGAACATCGGGTTGGCCGCCAGTGCGCCGCCCGACGGGTTGATCTTCGTCTTGTCGCCCAGGCCGATCGCCTCTTTGAGGATCAGCTGCTGATGGCTGAACGGCGCGTAGATCTCGGCCACTTCAATGGAGCCGGCGTCGCCGCCCGTCGCCGCCTGCGCCGACGCCGCCGTCGACGGTGAGGTGGTCAGGTCCCGGGCGCCCAGCACCGGCGTCTCGATGCGGTGCTCGAATCCGGTGATCCAAGCGGGGTTCTCGCGCAGTCCGCGCGCCCGGTCACCGGCCGCGAGCACGATCGCCGACGCGCCGTCGGTGATCGGCGCGATGTCATGGCGGCGCAACGGATCAGCGAAGTAGGGGCGGGACAGCAGTTCATCGATGCTCTTGGCCGGCTTCTCGCTGTCGGTGCGCCCCGCGGCGGCCATCGAATCCAGAGCCACCTGGGCCATCTGCTCGGCGGTCCATTTGCCGGCGTCCAACCCGAATCGCGCCTGCAGTCCCGCCATCGACACCGCATCCGGCCACAGCGGCGCGACGGTGTATGGGTCGGTCTGCAGCGCGAGCACCCGGCGCAGCGTGCCGGCACTGGACTTGCCGAAGCCGTACACCAGCGCGGTCTCGACCTCACCGGTCAGGATCTTGATGTAGGCCTCGTAGAGCGCCCATGCCGCGTCCATCTCGACGTGCGATTCGTTGATCGGCGGCACTGCACCGATCGAATCGATCGCCGAGATGAACGAAAATGCCCGCCCGGCAAGATAATCGGAGGAGCCCGAGCACCAGAAGCCGATGTCGGTCTGCTTCAGGCCCAACTCCTCGTAGAGCTGGTGGAAGCACGGCATCAGCATCTCGACGCCGTTGGTGGTCCCGTCGGTGCGCCGCACGTGTGGTGCGTGCGCGAAGCCCACCACTGCAACTTCAGTCATTGCCTAATCCCTTTACAGGTGGTGCTTGTAGGTGTCGTATTCGGCATCGGGCTCACCCGTCGGCCGGAAGTGGTCGATGTTGTCGATGCCCAGGCCCCATTCCTCGCGGGGCTTCCACACGGCCTCGACCCGCATGCCCATCCGGACTTCATCGGCCTCGATCTCGGTGACCAGGTGCAAAAACGGGATGTCGGCGCCGTCGAGCAGCACGTACGCCGCGACGTAGGGCGGCTTGATGCGCTGCCCCGCGAACGGGATGTTGATCACCGCGAACGTCGTCACCGTGCCCTTGTCCGGCAGTTCGATGAACTCGTCGAGTTCGTGGCCGGTGGCCGGATCGGCCTCCCGCGGCGGGAAGTACACCTTGCCGGGTTTGCCGTCGCGCCCTTTCTTGGTGCGTGCGCCCAGCAGCTTGCCCTCCTCGAGCGCCTTGAGGAACGTCGTCTCCGGAAACGAGGCGGTGTGCTGGATCTCGATGCTGCTCGGCGTCACCTGCACCGTGACGGGGTCACGGTCGTCTTTGCGGGGCTCGGCGGCAGGGCCTTCCTCCCCGAGCTTGAAGTACGCGATGTCGGTGATGGCGCCGACGGGCTCGTCGACCCAGTGCACGTGCACCCGCGCGCCGCTGCTGATGGCGTCGGACGAACCCGCGTCGACTGCGTGCAGCAGCGGGGTGTCCGCCCCGTCGAGCTTGATCAGCGCCCAAGCGAACGGCCGCTCCAGCGGCTGGCCCTCCAGCGGGGTCGACTGCCAGGTCCACGACACCACGGTTCCGACGCCTGCCACCGGTACGATCTCGGTCAATCGTTCGTAGGTGACGGGGTCGAACTCGGCAGGTGGCACGTGGACGCGCCCGTCCGAACCGCGGACACCGACGATGCGCCGTTCGCGCAGCGCGGTGAAGAACTGGGACAGGAGTGGCCCTACTGAACGGGTGTAGTCGAATGAGAGTCTCAGCGGAGCCGAAAGTGGCCGCTGATGGGGATCGATCTGCACCGGGCTGCTTTGGCTGGTGGTCACGGCATCGAGTAGAACAGGTTCTAAGAATGGTTTCAACCACGGGTGTGGAGGCGGTCTCATGAAGTTGGGTTTGCAACTTGGCTACTGGGGCGCGCAGCCGCCCGAAAACCACGCCGAACTGGTGGCCGCGGCCGAGGACGCCGGCTTCGACACCGTGTTCACCGCCGAGGCGTGGGGATCGGACGCCTACACGCCGCTGGCGTGGTGGGGCCGCGAGACCAAGCGGATGCGGCTCGGCACGTCGGTGATCCAGCTGTCGGCGCGTACCCCGACGGCGTGTGCGATGGCGGCCCTGACGCTGGACCACCTCTCCGGCGGGCGACACATCCTGGGCCTCGGCGTGTCCGGCCCGCAGGTGGTCGAGGGCTGGTACGGCGCGAAGTTCCCGAAGCCGCTGGCGCGCACCCGCGAGTACGTCGACATCCTGCGCCAGGTGTGGGCGCGCGAGGCACCGGTGCGCAGCGACGGCCCGCACTACCCGCTGCCGTTGACCGGCGAGGGCACCACGGGCCTGGGCAAGAACCTCAAGCCGATCACCCATCCGCTGCGCGCGGACATCCCGGTCATGCTCGGCGCGGAGGGGCCCAAGAACGTCGCGCTGGCCGCCGAGATCTGCGACGGCTGGCTGCCGATCTTCTACTCGCCGCGCATCGCGGCCATGTACAACGAGTGGCTCGACGAGGGCTTCGCCCGGCCGGGCGCGCGCCGCAGCCGCGAGGATTTCGAAATCTGCGCGACGGCCCAGGTGGTCGTCACCGACGACCGTGCCGGCGTCATGGAGTTGATGAGGCCGCACCTGGCGCTCTACATGGGCGGGATGGGCACCGAGGACACCAACTTCCACGCCGACGTCTACCGCAGGATGGGCTACGCCGAGGTCGTCGACGACGTGACCAAGCTGTTCCGCAGCGATCGCAAGGACGAGGCGGCCAAGATCATCCCTGACGAGTTGGTCGACGACTCCGCGATCGTCGGCGACCTCGCGTACGTGCAGGAGCAGATCAAGGCGTGGGAGGCCGCGGGCGTCACGATGATGGTCGTCGGCGCGCGGTCGCCCGAGCAGATCCGCGACCTCGCCGGGATTGTGTAGACACTTCTTGCTAGTTGTCTAGAACGCGTTCTAGATTGACGCGATGAGTCAGCACACCATCGCGGGCACCGTTTTGACCATGCCGGTGAAGATCCGCAAGGCGCAGCAACACATGGCGATGTTCTCGGTCAACGCCGACGCCGCCCAACGGATGATCGACTACAGCGGCCTGCAGGTGTGCCGCTTCCTGCCCGGACGCGCCGTCGTCGTGCTGATGCTGATGCACTACGTCGACGGCGACCTCGGCCAGTACTACGAGTACGGCACCAACGTGATGGTGAACCCGCCGGGGTCTTCTGCTTCGGGCCCGCGCGCGTTGCAGGACGCCGGCGCCTTCATCCACCACCTGCCCGTCGACCAGGCGTTCACGCTCGAGGCGGGCACGAAGATCTGGGGCTACCCGAAGGTGATGTCCGACTTCACGATTCGCGACGGCCACACGTTCGGGTTCGACGTCACGATCGACGGGCAGTTCGCCGTCGGCATGGACTTCAAGCCGGGGCTGAAGGCGCCCGCGGCGTTCACGTCCAAGCCGCAGGCGCATCCCACGTACTCCTACCGTGACGGGGTGGTCCGGCAGACGGTCGGGGAGATGAAGCTGTCCGATGTGCGCTACCGGCCTGGTGGCGCGCGCGTCCGGTTGGGCGAACATCCCTACGCCAAGGAGCTGGCCTCGCTAGGCTTCCCGAAACGCGCGCTGTTCTCCAGTTCGGCCGGCAACGTGGAGATGTCGTTCGCTGACGCGCAGGAGGTCCGTCCATGACGCTCACTCGACCAGATGTCGATCTCACCGACGGTGGGTTCTACGCCGGGGACTCGCGATCCGTCTACAAATGGATGCGCGAGAACGAGCCGGTGTTCCGGGACCGCAACGGCTTGGCCGCCGCCGCCACCTATGCCGCGGTGATCGAGGCCGAGCGCAATCCCGACCTGTTCTCCAACGCCGGCGGGATCCGGCCGGATCAGCCGGGCGTCGAAATGATGATCGAGATGGACGATCCGCAGCATCTGTTGCGGCGCAAGCTCGTCAACGCCGGCTTCACCCGCAAGCGGGTGAAAGACCTTGAAGGGTCGATCAGTTCGCTGTGCGACACGTTGATCGACAACGTGTGTGAGCGCGGCGAGTGCGATTTCGTCTGGGACATCGCCGCGCCGCTACCGATGGCCGTCATCGGCGACATGCTCGGTGTGCGCCCCGAGGAACGGGAGATGTTCCTCAAGTGGTCCGACGATCTGGTCAGCTTCCTGAGCAGCACCGCGGACCCCGAGAAGTTCCAGATCACGATGGACGCGTTCGCCGCCTACAGCCAGTACATGATGGGCATGATCGAGGCCCGCAAGGCCGAACCGACCGACGACCTGGTCAGCGTGCTGGTGCACGCGGAGGTCGAGGGGTCGAAGCTGGAGGACCACCAGATCGTCACCGAGGTGCTGTTGCTGCTGATCGGCGGCGACGAGACCACCCGGCACACCCTGTCCGGCGGGACTCGACAGCTACTGCGTCATCCGGACCAGCATCAGAAGCTGCTCAACGATCCGGGGTTGCTGCCCAACGCGATCGAGGAGATGCTGCGCTGGACTGCGCCGGTGAAGAACATGGCGCGAACCGTCACCTCCGACACCGAGTTTCACGGAACCGCCCTCAAGGAGGGCGAGAAGATGATCCTGCTGTTCGAGTCGGCGAACTTCGACGAAGCGGTTTTCGAGCGCCCGGAGTCCTTCGATATCGAGCGCTATCCCAACAACCACCTGGCGTTCGGCTTCGGCACGCACTTCTGCCTGGGCAACCAGCTCGCCCGCCTCGAACTGTCGATCATGCAGACCAAGTTGCTGCAGCGCCTGCCCGATCTTCGGTTGGCTTCCGACGACGAATTACCTTTGCGGCCCGCCAACTTCGTGTCGGGCCTGGAGAAGATGCCGGTGAAGTTCACGCCGACGAAGCCGGTAGGCGCCTAGCACGCCGATGGGCCCGCCTCGAGTGTGAATCTCACGACGCTTCAGCGGCATTATGCGTCGTGAGATTCACAATCGCGCCGCCCGTCAGCGCATCTTGAAGTTTGGGGCCCGCTTCTCCTTGAACGCCCGGGGGCCCTCCTTGGCGTCCTCACTCAAGAACACCGGGATGCCGTTGGCGGTGTCGGGCTTGAAGGCCTCTTCCTCGTGCATGCCCTCGGTTTCGCGGATCGTCTTGAGGATCGCCTGCACGGCCAGCGGCCCGTTGTTGTTGATCACCTCGGCGATCTCCAGCGCCTTGTCCAGAGCGGTGCCGTCGGGCACCACGTAGCCGATCAGCCCGTACTCCAACGCCTCGGCGGCGGTGATGTGACGACCGGTCAGCAGCAGATCGCACGCGATCGTGTAGGGAATCTGACGCACCAGGCGCACCGCGGAACCGCCCATCGGGTAGAGGCTCCACTTGGCCTCCGAGATGCCGAACTTGGCGCTTTCGCCGGCGACGCGGATGTCGGTGCCCTGCAGGATCTCGGTGCCGCCCGCGATGGCCGGTCCCTCCACCGCCGCGATCAGCGGCTTCTTGAGCCGACGGCCCTTCAGCAGCCCGTCGATGCGCGACGGGTCGTAGCTGCCGTCCTTGAACGAGTCGCCGGGCGGTTTGGCCGTCGCGGCCTTGAGGTCCATACCCGCGCAGAAGTAGCCGCCGGCGCCGGTGAGGATGCACGTGCGGATCTCCGGATCGCTGTCGACGCGATCCCAGGCCTCGACCATGATCGAGAGCATCTCGGTGGAAAGCGCGTTGCGCGCCTCGGGCCGGTTCAGCGTCAGGATCAGAGTGTGTCCGCGCTGCTCAATGAGGGCGTCGGGGCCTTTTTCGCTCTCGCTCACGGTCGCTCTCTTTCCTGGTTCGGAGCCACAGACTTGTCTCGAAATGTAACACGTTCTAGTTTAGGTTCCGTGGCCCTGAACATTGCTGATCTCGCCGAGCACGCCATCGATGCTGTGCCAGACCGCGTCGCCCTGATCTGTGGCGACGACCAGCTCACCTACGCCCAGTTGGAGGACAAGGCCAACCGCCTGGCCCATTACCTCATCGACCGGGGCGTCAAGAAGAACGACAAGGTCGGTCTGTACTGCCGCAACCGCATCGAGATCGTGATCGCGATGGTCGGCATCGTGAAGGCGGGCGCCATCCTGGTCAACGTCAACTTCCGCTACGTCGAAGGCGAGCTGAAGTATCTGTTCGAGAACTCCGACATGGTGGCGCTGGTACATGAACGCCGCTATGCCGACCGCGTCGCGAACGTCCTGCCCGAGACGCCGAACGTCAAGACGGTCCTGGTGGTGGAGGACGGCACAGAGGGCCCAGCCGACGACTTCCTCAAATATGGCGGCGCCGAGTTCTACTCCGCGCTCGAGCAGGCTTCCCCTGAGCGGGATTTCGGCCCGCGCAGCGAGGACGACATCTACCTGCTCTACACCGGTGGCACGACCGGCTTCCCCAAGGGCGTCATGTGGCGCCACGAGGACATCTACCGGGTGCTGTTCGGCGGCACCGACTTCGCCACGGGCGAGTTCGTCAAGGACGAATACGACCTGGCCAAGGCCGCCGCCGAGAACCCGCCGATGGTCCGCTACCCGATCCCGCCGATGATCCACGGCGCAACCCAGTCGGCGACTTGGATGTCATTGTTCTCGGGCCAAACCACCGTGCTGACACCGGAATTCGACCCGGACGAAGTCTGGCATACGATCGAGAAGCACAAGGTCAATCTGCTGTTCTTCACCGGCGACGCGATGGCCCGTCCACTTCTCGACGCGTTGACCAAGCTGCACGACGAGGGCCGCGAACCCGACCTGTCGTCGCTGTTCCTGCTGGCCAGCACCGCGGCGCTGTTCTCCACCAGCATCAAGGACAAGTTCCTCGAACTGCTGCCGAACCGGGTGATCACCGACTCGATCGGATCCTCGGAAACGGGCTTCGGTGGCATCAGCATCGTGGCCAAGGGCCAGTCGCACAGCGGCGGCCCGCGGGTGACCATCGATCACCGCACCGTCGTCCTCGATGAAGACGGCAACGAGGTCAAACCCGGTTCGGGTGTGCGCGGGCTGATCGCGAAGAAGGGCAACATCCCAGTCGGCTACTACAAGGACGAAGAAAAAACCCGGCAGACCTTCCGCACTTTCAACGGAATTCGGTATGCCATTCCGGGTGACTACGCCGAGGTGGAGGCCGACGGCACCGTCACGATGCTCGGCCGCGGGTCGCAGTCGATCAACAGCGGCGGCGAGAAGATCTATCCCGAGGAGGTCGAGGCCGCGCTCAAGGGGCATCCGGACGTGTTCGACGCGCTCGTGGTCGGGGTGCCCGACGAACGCTACGGCCAGTGTGTCGCGGCGGTGGTTCATCGCCGCCCCGGCACCCAGCCGACGCTCGCCGACCTCGACACCTTCGTGCGCCAGGAGATCGCCGGTTACAAGGTGCCGCGCAAGGTGTGGTGGGTCGACGAGATCCAGCGCACGCCGGCGGGTAAGCCGGATTACCGGTGGGCCAAGGACACCACCGAGGAGCGGCCCGCCGACGATGCGCACGCCAACCACGTCGGAACTGTGTCCTGAAGCGACGGGAGAAATAGAGATGCGCACCGAACTGTGCGATCGCTTCGGCATCGAGTACCCGATCTTCGTCTTCACACCGTCGGAGAAGGTTGCCGCCGCGGCCAGCAAGGCCGGCGGACTCGGGGTGCTGGGCTGCGTGCGGTTCAACGACGCCGACGACCTCGAGCGCGTCCTGTGCTGGATGGACGAGAACACTCTCGGCTTGCCCTACGGCGTCGACGTGGTCATGCCTGCCAAGGTGCCGCAGGAGGGCACGGCGGTCGACATCGACAAGCTCATCCCGCAGAGCCACCGCGACTTCGTCACGAGAACCCTTGCCGACCTTGGTGTCCCACCACTTCCCGACGAGGGGGAGCGCAACGAGGGTGTGCTTGGCTGGCTGCACTCGGTGGCCCGCTCGCACGTCGAGGTCGCACTGAGACATCCGATCAAGCTGATCGCCAACGCGCTGGGCTCCCCGCCGAAGGACGTCATCGACCAGGCACATGCGGCGGGAGTGCCGGTCGCGGCGCTGGCCGGTAGCGCCAAGCATGCCCAGCGGCACGTCGAGAACGGCGTCGATATCGTGGTGGCACAGGGACACGAGGCCGGCGGACACACCGGTGAAATCGGCTCGATGGTGCTGTGGCCCGAAATCGTTGACGCCCTTGATGGTAGGGCGCCGGTACTGGCGGCCGGTGGGATCGGCACCGGCAGGCAGGTGGCCGCCGCGCTGGCGCTGGGTGCATCCGGCGTGTGGATGGGTTCGGCATTCCTGACGGCGGCCGAATACGACCTCGGCTATCGCAAGCCCAGCGGCGTGTCGACGATCCAGGAAGCATTGCTGCGCGCCAACTCCAGTGACACCGTGCGCCGCCGCATCTACACCGGCAAGCCTGCGCGGCTGTTGAAGAGCAAATGGACCGAAGCGTGGGATGCCCCCGATGCGCCGGAACCGTTGCCGATGCCGCTGCAGAACATCCTCGTCAGCGAGGCCCACCAGCGGATGAACGAGTCCGACAACCCCGACACCGTCGCGATGCCGGTGGGCCAGATCGTCGGCCGGATGAACGAGATCCGTCCCGTCGCCGAGATCATCGCCGAGTTGGTGCAGGGCTTCGAAGAGGCAACCCGGCGATTGGACGTCGTCCGCGACGGCTGACGCGCGTCAGCGCGTTGTGCCACGGCGCGGAGCGGCTGTGGTACTACCGGATGATGCTCTTGGTCACCGGCCCGTCGGGCAATGTGGGTCACGAACTCGTCAGGCTCCTCGACACCCGGCAGGACGGGCCGAAGTGGCGGGTGGCCAGTCGTCACCCCCGAGCAGGTGCACGCCCGGCTACGCGGTGGCTCGGCCGTGCCGACACGCCTGGACTTCTTCGATCGGTCCACATGGAACGACGCGCTGGCTGACGTGGATTCGTTGTTCCTGCTGTTCCTGCTGTTCCCGCTGCCCGGCAACCGCGCCGCTCGCGAGGCGATCATCCCGTTCCTGCATGCGGCCGAGCGAGCCGGATGCAGACACGTCGTGTACATCTCGGTCTTCGGCGCCGACCGCGCCCGGTTCATCCCGCACTACAAGGTGGAGGCCGCACTGCGCGCAAGCTCGATGACGTGGACCGTGCTGCGGTGCAGCTTCTTCATGCAGAACCTGCACCGGCAGATCTCCACTCACGGGCAGGACATCGCCGAGTGCGGTGAATTGTTCATCCCCGCCGGTCGTGGCCGCACGACGTTCATCGACGCCCGCGACGCCGCCGCTGTTGCAGAGTTGGTGCTCGGCGACGGCGAGGCCCACCGCAACGTCGTGTATCACCTGACGGGACCGGCCGCCTTGACCATGACCGAGGTCGCAGAGGAACTCACAACTGCGCTGGGCTATCCCGTCACCTACACCGATCCGAACCTGATCGCCTTCGCCCGACGGCTGCGCGGCCGCGGCGTCGGCTGGGACACCATCGGTTTCATGGCAGCGGTCTACACGCTGACCCGGTTCGGGCAGAACCAGCAGATCACCGACGACGTCCAGCGCCTCCTCGGCAGACCGCCCCGCACGCTCACCGAATTCCTCGCCGACAGCGCCTGGCGATGGCGCGACCGCGTCTGGAGCTGAGCCCCTAAGCCCGGATCTCGTAAACCGGGTTGGCGCATTCGATGCCTTCGGCGGCCATCTGCCGCTTGATCACCTTGAACGTCTCGGTGCGCGGCAACGTTTCGCTGATCCGGACGAACGACGGCCACTGCTTGCGGCCGAGGTCCGGTTGGGCCGCCAGGAAGTCGCGGAACCCACCGGGATCGAACGCAGCGCCCTCGGTCAGCGTCACCGCGGCCATCACCCGATCACCGACGTCGGGTGCCGGTATCCCGTACACCGCGACCTCGACGACGTCGGGGTGCCTCAGCAGGACCCGCTCGATCGGTGCCGAGCCGAGGTTCTCGCCGTCGACCCGCATCCAGTCGCCGAGCCGGCCCGCGAAGTAGGCGTAACCCTGCTCGTCGCGGTAGGCCAGGTCGCCGCTGTGGTAGACACCGCCGCGCATCCGGTCGGCATCGGCCCCGGGATCGTTGTAATAACCCTCGAAACGCCCGGTGTCCGAAGCGTTCACGAGTTCACCGGTCACGCCGGGCGGACACGGCTCGCCGGTGTCGACGTCGACGATCTCGGTGCCGGGCGGCAGCGGGCCCAGGGCGCCGGGCGGGGTGTCGGGCGTGCGCGCGATCGCGATACCCCCCTCGGTGGAACCGAAGCCGTCCATCACCACACAATCGAATCGTTCGGCGAAGCGCTCGATGTCGGCGGGCGCGCCCTCGTTGCCGTAGACCGCCCGCAGCGGATTGTCCGCGTCGTCGGGTCGTTCGGGGGTCGCGAGCACATACGACAGCGGCTTGCCCACGTAGTTCGCATACGTCGCACCGAACCGGCGGATGTCGGGCAGGAACTGCGACGCGGAGAACTTGCGGCGCAACGCCAGTGAGCTCTGCGACGCCACCGCCACCGACCAACCGACCAGCACCGCGTTCGAGTGGAACAGGGGCATCGAGACGTAGCAGGTGTCGTCGGGTCCGAGCGAGAAGCGTTGCGTCATCGTCACGCCCGCGATCGCGACCTTGCCCTGGCTGCACTTGACCGCCTTGGGGTCACCGCTGGTGCCCGAGGTGTAGATCAACATGAACAGGTCGCCGGGGTCGGCGGCCCGCAGCTGCACCGGCGCGTCGCGGTGTGCGTCCACCTCGGCCGCCCACTGGGGGGAGTCGACGTCGATGTGGTCGACATCGCCGAGCGCCGACGCCGACGCCGAATCGGCGAGCACCACCTGGCAATCGGCGTGTTCGACGTCGCGCTGCAGTGCCGCGCCGCGGCGCACCGGGTTCAGCCCGACCGGCACGATGCCGGTCAACCCCGCGGCCACCAGGACCGCCGAGAAGAACGGGGTGTTCTGCAGCAGCACGCCGACATGCGGTGGCCGGTCCGGGTCGAGGCGCGCGCGCAGTGCCGCCGCCAGCGCCGCTGCGTGCCGAATGTGCTCACGCCACGGCGTGAACGAGACGGTGTCGTCGTCTCCTCGCCCGAGAGGCTCGTCGGTGAAGTACATGCCCCGGTCGTCGACGTCGATCAGCGGCGTCAACAGTCCTGCGACGGTGGGAAGTTCGTTCACCTCAGGCGGGAGTGTCGGCCAACTCCCGGCCGATGCGCAGCAGTTGTCCGGTGGCGCCACCGACCGCGAACTCGGTCTGCTTGGCCGCCAGGAAGTAGCGATGCACCGGGTGGTCGGTGTCGATGCCCACGCCGCCGTGCACGTGCACCGTGGTGTGCGCGACGCGGTGGCCCGCATCGGCGGCCCAGAACGCCGCGGTGCTGACGTCGACGTCGGCGGGGAGGTTCTCGGACAGTCGCCAGGCCGCCTGGGTCAGCGTCAACCGCAGCGCCTTGACGTCGATGTAGCCGTCGGCCAACCGCGACGACACCGCCTGGAAGCTGCCGATCGGCCGGTCGAACTGTTCACGCTCACGGGCGTATTCCGCGGTGAGCTCCAAAGCACGCTCGAGCACGCCGAGCTGGAACGCACTGCGTCCCAACGTTGCTCGCGTCACCAGCCAAGCCAGGGCCTCGGCGTCACCGACGACGCTGTCGGCGCCCAGCTCGACCCCGCGCAGCTCGAGATGCCCTTCGCTACCCTGTCCGGTGGTGCTCAGCGACTCGACCGCCACGCCCGTATTCGCTGCCGGAACCAGGAAGACCTTTGTGCCCGAATCTGTTTCAGCCGGCAGCAGAAACGCGTCGGCGACCGGTCCGTACGGCACCAGGGTGCGCGAACCGGTGAGCCGGAACCCAGAGCCGCTCGCCCCCGAAGATGTCGCCTGCACCGGTCCCTCGCCCATTTCGCCGTCGAGCGCGATGGTCAGGATCTTCTCGCCCCTGACCGCCGGCACCGCCCACTCCTGCTGCAGCGCCTCGGATCCGAACTCGGCCAGCGCGCCCGCCCCAAGCACGACCGACTCCAGGTAGGGCACCGCAGAGAGCTGTCGACCGAGCGCCACGAGCACCGCGACCTGCTCGAGTACGCCGAATCCACCGCCGCCCACACCTTCCGGGGATGCCGCCGACAACACGTCGGCCTCGATCAGCTTGCCCCACAGGTCACGGTCCAACCTCTGCTCGAGACCGTCGAGTTCGCGTTGGCGCTCCGGTGTGACGACCGAGTCGGCGATGGTGCGAACCAGCCCGCCGAGGTCCTCGGACGCTTCCGTCGTCTTGAAGTCCATGTCGACAATCCTTACCGGTTCACTCGGGGTAGGCCGAGCGCGACCATCCCGATGATGTCGCGCTGAATCTCGTTGGTGCCGCCGCCGAACGTCAGGATCAGGCAGCTGCGGTGCATCCGCTCGACCCGCCCGCGCAGCAGCGCGCCGGGCGCATCGGGACGCAGCGTGGCGGCGGTGCCGAGCACCTCCATCAGCAGGCGATACGCCTCGGTGGCCAACTCGGTGCCGTACACCTTGGCGGCCGAGGCGTCCGCGGGCGACGGCGCCGCGTCGTCCGCGGACGCCAGCTCCCAGTTGATGAGCTTGAGCACCTCGGCCTTGGCGTGCACCCGGGCCAGGTTCAGCTGCACCCACTCCGAGTCGATCAACCGGTTGCCGTGCACATCCTTGGTGTTCTGCGCCCACTCTCGAACGCCGTTGAGTGCCAAGTAAATCGGCTGCGCGGAAACCAGCGCGACCCGCTCGTGGTTGAGCTGGTTGGTCACCAGCTTCCAGCCGGCGTTCTCCTCGCCGACCAGGTTGGTCACCGGCACCCGCACGTCCTGGTAGTACGTCGCGCTGGTGTCCACGCCGGCCATCGTGTGCACCGGCGTCCACGAGAACCCCTCCGCGGTGGTGGGCACGATCAGCATCGAGATGCCGCGGTGCTTCTTGGCCTCCGGGTTGGTGCGCGCCGCCAGCCAGACGTAGTCGGCGTAGGCGATCAGGCTGGTCCACATCTTCTGACCGTTGATGACGTAGTCGTCGCCGTCGCGGACCGCGGTGGTGCGCAGCGACGCCAGATCGGTGCCTGCGCCCGGCTCGGAGTACCCGATCGAGAAGTGCAGGTCACCCGAGGCGATCTTGGGCAGGAAGAACTTCTTCTGCTCTTCGGTGCCGAACGCCATGATGGTCGGCGCCACGCTGTTGATGGTCAGGAACGGCACCGGCACGTTGGCGAGCGCGGCCTCGTCGTTGAAGATCAGTCCGTCGATCGGCGGGCGGGCCTGGCCGCCGAACTCCTTGGGCCACGACAGCGTCAGCCAGCCGTCCTTGCCCATCTGAGCGACGGTCTCGCGGTAGACGTTGCCGCGGCCCATCTCGCCGTCGTTGGACGCCAGCGCCTCGGCCCGCTCGGGCGTCATCAGCTTGGTGAAGTAGGAGCGCAGCTCGCGACGCAGCTCTTCCTGCTCTGGGGTGTAGCCGATTCGCATCGCCTTGTCCTAACTTCTGTAGAGGCACGAAGCTGGCAGCCAGGCTGAAACGGAAGCCCAGCCCGCGTTCACCCCCGGTTGTAACACGTTCTAGTCTTGGGGTCCAGACCGGTGTCACACTGGGCTCGGAGCAGCTCTGACCGCGAGGAGGTTGTGATGAGAGTGGAAGTGGACCGGGACCGCTGCGAGGGTAACGCCGTGTGCGTGGGAATCGCGCCGGGCCTGTTCGATCTCGACGACGAGGATTACGCGGTGGTCAAGGCCGACCCGGTGCCTGCCGACCAGGAGGATCTGGCCGAGCAGTCGATCGCCGAGTGCCCACGCGCCGCATTGATCCGCAGAGACTAGAGGTATTCATAATTTGACGCCGAAACCCTCCACCCGAGGAGCCGCATGAGCACTGACGCCAACGACCTGTCCGGCCGCGTAGCGGTGGTAACCGGCGCGGCCGCCGGGCTGGGCCGCGCGGAGGCCATCGGCCTCGCCCGGGCGGGAGCCACCATCGTCGTGAACGACATCGCCGCGGCGTTGGACAAATCCGACGTCATCGACGAGATCACCGCCGCGGGCGCCAAGGCCGTCGCGGTGGCCGGTGACATCAGCGAGCGGTCGACGGCCGACGAGCTGGTCGAAACGGCCGACGGTCTCGGCGGGCTGGGCATCGTCGTCAACAACGCGGGCATCACCCGCGACCGGATGTTGTTCAACATGTCCGACGAGGACTGGGATGCGGTGATCGCCGTCCATCTGCGTGGGCACTTCCTGCTGACCCGCAACGCCGCAACGTACTGGCGGGCGAAAGCCAAGGAGAACAACGGCCAGATCTACGGCCGGGTGATCAACACCTCCTCGGAGGCCGGCCTGGTTGGACCGGTCGGGCAGGCCAACTACGGCGCGGCAAAGGCCGGCATCACCGCACTGACGCTGTCGATGGCGCGCGCGCTCGAACGCTACGGCGTGCGGGCCAACGCCATCGCGCCGCGCGCCCGCACGGCGATGACCGCGGACGTCTTCGGCCAAGCGCCGGAACTTACGGAAGGCCAGATAGACCCGCTGTCGCCCGAGCACGTGGTGAACCTCGTCCGCTTCCTGGCCTCGCCCGCGGCGGAGGGGGTTAACGGACAGCTGTTCATCGTCTACGGTCCAACGGTGACGTTGGTGGCGGCGCCGACCGTGGAGGCACAGTTCAGCGCCGAAGCCGATGCCTGGAACCCGTCGGACCTGTCCGAAACGCTGCGAAATTACTTTGCTGGCCATGATTCGCAGAAGTGCTTCGCCGCCACCGGACTGATGGCGTAGCAAGACTGAAGGTCTCGGTCGCCGAGCTCGGCTCGTGCTAGAACACGTTCTACAATGACCTCGGTCACGCCTGGCTTGAACAGCGCAAAGATCACAATTTCGGCTACTTTTCCGGTTCTTTGACACCGCGAACGTGTTCTAGTTAGTATGATCCGGCTCACTAAGAGCAACGCTTAACCAAGGGCTGGGAAGCCCGCCGTGACAACGAGTTTCGCCTCTTCGCCACGGCGACTATGCGCAACCATCCGGCCCCCGAGAACGGAGCTAAGGTTGATCGAACAGCTGGCGGCACCGGCTCGGGCCGTGGGCGGGTTCGTGGAGATGTCTTTCGATACGTTCTCCAAAACTTTTCGGCGTCCGTTTCAGTTTCGGGAGTTTCTGGATCAGACGTGGATGATCGCGCGGGTTTCGTTGGTGCCGACGTTGTTGGTGGCGATTCCGTTCACGGTATTGGTGGCGTTCACGCTCAACATTTTGCTGCGCGAGATCGGTGCGGCCGATCTGTCGGGGGCAGGTACGGCCTTTGGCACCATCACCCAGCTGGGCCCGGTGGTGACGGTGTTGGTGGTGGCCGGGGCGGGCGCCACGGCGATCTGCGCCGATTTGGGGGCGCGCACCATCCGTGAGGAGATCGACGCGATGCGGGTGCTGGGCATCGACCCGATCCAGCGCCTGGTGGTGCCGCGGGTGCTGGCCTCGACGTTTGTGGCGTTGTTGCTCAACGGTCTGGTGTGTCTGATCGGGCTCTCAGGTGGTTATGCGTTCTCGGTTTTTTTGCAGGGCGTCAACCCGGGGGCGTTCATCAATGGGTTGACCGTGCTGACCGGTCTGGGTGAGTTGGTGATGGCCGAGATCAAGGCGTTGCTGTTCGGTGTGGTGGCCGGGCTGGTGGGCTGTTATCGGGGGTTGACGGTCAAGGGCGGGCCCAAGGGGGTGGGCATCGCGGTCAACGAGACCGTGGTCTATGCGTTCATCTGCTTGTTCGTGATCAACGTGATCATGACCGCGGTCGGGGTGCGGGTGCTGGTCCGATGAGCTACGACGTCACCGTGCGGTTGCGCCGCATGTTCAGCGGGGTGCCCAAGGCCGTGGACACCATCGGCGAGCAGGCGCTGTTCTACGGCGAGACGATGCGCTATCTGCCCAACGCGGTGCGCCGCTACCGCACCGAGACCATCCGCAACATCGCCGAGATGACGATGGGCACCGGGGCGTTGGTGATGATCGGCGGCACCGTCGGGGTGGCGGCGTTTTTGACGCTGGCTTCGGGCGGGGTGATCGCCGTGCAGGGCTACTCCTCGCTGGGCAATATCGGGATCGAGGCGCTGACCGGGTTCTTGTCGGCGTTCCTCAACGTGCGCATCGTGGCCCCGGTGATCGCCGGGATCGCGCTGGCGGCCACCATCGGCGCGGGCACCACCGCCCAACTCGGGGCGATGCGGGTGGCCGAGGAGATCGACGCCGTGGAAGCCATGGCGGTGCACTCGGTGTCCTATCTGGTCTCCACCCGGCTGATGGCCGGCATGATCGCGATCATCCCGCTGTACTCACTGTCGGTACTCGCGGCGTTCTTCGCCGCCCGCTTCACCACGGTGTTCATCAACAACCAGTCCGCGGGCCTGTATGACCACTACTTCAACACCTTCCTGGTACCTACCGACCTGCTCTGGTCCTTCCTCCAGGCCATCGTGATGGCCGTCGCGGTCATGCTCGTGCACACCTACTACGGCTACAACGCCTCCGGCGGCCCGGTCGGTGTCGGCATCGCCGTCGGCCAAGCCGTGCGCACCTCCCTGATCGTCGTCGTCACCATCACCTTGTTCATCTCACTCGCCGTCTACGGCGCGTCCGGCAACTTCAACCTCTCCGGGTAACCGCGGTGGCAGACGGAGACGCGAAGCGCACCCACGTCAGGATCGCCGCGGCGATCCTGGTGGCGATTGTTGTGGCCGCAACGGTGTTCACGTACCTGTCCTACACGGCGGCGTTCACATCGACGGATACGGTTACCGTGACCTCCCCGCGTGCCGGCCTGGTGATGGAGCGCGAGGCCAAGGTCAAGTACCGTGGCATCCAGATCGGTGAAGTCAGATCAATCGAGTACGTGGGCGATCAAGCGAAGCTGACGCTGGCGATCAACAGCAACGAGATGCGGTACATCCCGGCCAACGCCGACGTCCGGATCGCCGGGACGACCGTCTTCGGCGCCAAATCTGTCGAGTTCGTACCGCCCGAGAACCCGACGGGCCAGTTGCGTGCCGGTGCCGCCGTGAGGGCGTCGTCAGTGCAGCTGGAGGTCAACACGTTATTCCAGACCTTGACCGACGTCCTGCAAAAGATCGACCCGATCGAGCTCAACGCGACGCTGAGCGCACTGGGGGAGGGCCTGCGCGGCAACGGCGACGACCTGGGCGCTCTGTTGGCCGGCCTGAACTCCTATCTGCAGCAGCTCAATCCGAAGCTGCCCACGCTGCAGGAAGATCTACGCAAGACCGCCGTGGTGGCCAACATCTACGGTGACGCGGGCCCAGATCTGGCACGCATCTTCGACAACGCGCCCGCGATCAGCGACACGATCGTCGCCGAGCAGGACAACCTCAACGCGACGCTGCTGGCCGCAATCGGTCTGGCCAACAACGGAACACAGACGCTCGAACCGGCGGAGACCGACTACGTTGCGGCGATCCAACGGCTGCGGGCACCGCTGAAGGTGGCGGCAGACTACTCCCCCGAATTCGGTTGCGTTCTCGAGGGGACCGCGCTGGCCGTGGATCGCTTCGCACCCATCATCGGCGGCATCCGTCCTGGTCTTTTTGTGTCATCGAACTTCATGCTCGGCGCGCCCGCGTACACCTATCCGGAAAGTCTGCCCATCGTGAACGCCTCCGGCGGACCCAACTGCCGTGGTCTGCCCAATGTGCCGAGCAAGCAGTTCGGCGGTTCCTGGTACCGCTCACCGTTCCTGGTCACCGATAACGCCTACGTTCCGTACCAGCCGAACACCGAGTTGCAGTTCGACGCGCCGTCGACGCTGCAGTGGTTGTTCAACGGGGCTTTCGCGGAAAGGGACGACTTCTGATGAAGGGTGATCGGACGCTGCTCAACGTCAGCATCTTCACGGTGGTCATGGTGTTGGTCGCGGCGATGTTGGTGATCGTCTTCGGCGAGTTCAGATTCACAGCAGAAGAGGGTTATCGCGCAACGTTTACCGACGCCTCGCGGTTGAAGGCCGGTCAGGATGTGCGGATCGCCGGTGTGCCCGTCGGCACTGTCAACGACGTGAAGCTGAATGCCGACAACACCGTCGACGTGGCGTTCGACGTAGCTAAGCGCTATCAGCTGTACACCTCGACGCGCGCAGTGGTGCGCTACGAGAACCTGGTCGGCGACCGGTATCTCGAGATCACCTCGGGCCCAGGTGAGTTACGCAAGCTGCCGGCGGGCAGCACGCTTCCCGTGACCAACACCCAACCCGCGCTCGATCTCGACGCGTTGCTGGGCGGGCTACGGCCGGTGCTTAAGGGACTCGACGGCCAGAAGATCAACGAGGTCAGCAGTGCGGTGATCGAACTGCTGCAGGGCGAGGGCGGTGCGCTGTCGAACCTGCTGTCGACGACCAGTGCGTTCGCCCAGAACCTCGCGGCGCGCGACCAGTTGATCGGCGACGTGATCAACAACCTCAACACGGTGCTGGCCACGGTCGATGAGAAGGGCGCCCAGTTCAACGACAGCGTGGACCAACTTCAGCGGCTCATCACCGGTCTCGCCGAGGGCCGCGACCCGATCGCCGGCACCATCCCCCCGCTGGCCTCGGCCGAGAACGACCTGACCGACATGCTGGGGCAATCCCGCAGGCCGATCCAGGGTGTCATCGAGAACGTCCGGCCGTTCGCCCAGCGTCTCGACGAGCGTAAGGCCGACGTGAACAAGGTGATCGAGCCGCTCGCCGAGAACTATGTTCGGCTGAACGCTCTCGGCGCGTACGGCTCGTTCTTCAACATCTTCTACTGCTCGGTTCGGATGAAGATCAACGGCCCGGCGGGCAGTGACATGCTGATTCCGCTCGGCGGCCCACCGGATCCGTCGAAGGGGAGGTGTTCGCCCAATGTCGAGTAGACCCGACGATTCGAATCCGCTGCGCACCGGCATCTTCGGCATCTTCCTCGTGGTGTGCCTGGTGCTGGTGTCATTCGGCTACAGCAGCCTGCCGTTCTTCCCTCAGGGCAAGCCCTACGACGCGTACTTCACCGACGCGGGCGGCATCTCGCCCGGCAATGACGTCAACGTGTCCGGCATCAACGTCGGCCAGGTGACCGGCGTGGAACTGGCCGGCGGCACCGCCAAGGTGACGTTCACCGTCGACCGCGACATCTGGGTCGGCGACCAGACAATGGTCGCCATCAAGACCGACACCGTGCTCGGTGAGAAGTCACTTGCGGTGATGCCGCAGGGCAGCGGCGAGACGACCAGTATCCCGTTGGGACGCACGACGTCTCCGTACACGCTTAATACGGCGTTGCAGGACCTTGGGCAGAACGCCAACGAGCTCGACAAGCCGCGGTTCGAGCAGGCACTGCAGACGCTCACCGACTCGCTGCGGGACGCGACCCCGCAGTTGCGTGGGGCGCTCGACGGTATCGCGGGTCTGTCGCGCAGCCTGAACAGACGCGACGAAGCGCTCGAACACCTTCTCGGCCATGCCAAGCGGGTCTCCGACACGCTGGCTCAGCGCGCCGGCCAGGTGAGCCAGTTGATCGTCGACGGGAACCTGCTGTTCGCCGCGCTCGACGAGCGGCGTGAGGCGCTGAGCAACCTGATCGAGGGCATCGACGAGGTGTCCGAACAACTCTCGGGATTCGTAGCCGACAACCGACGTGAGTTCAGGCCCGCGCTGGAGAAGCTCAACCTGGTGATGGACAACCTGCTGGAGCGCCGCGAGCACATCAGCGAGGCGCTCAAGCGGCTTCCCCCGTACGCCACCACGCTTGGCGAAGTCGTCGGTTCTGGATCCGGATTTCAGATCAACCTATACGGGTTGCCGCCGGCGCCGCTAGCCGAGGTGCTGCTGGACTTCTACTTCCAACCAGGGAAGCTGCCCGACAGCCTCGCCGACTACCTCCGCGGGTTCATTTCCGAGCGCATCATCGTCAGGCCGAAGTCACCATGACGCAAGCGACATCGACTCCGAACCGCGGCCGCTGGCTGCGCATAGCCGTGATGGCGGCACTGGTCATCATGCTGGTCATCGGCGTGCTGCTGGTCATGCCGTCGCGCAGCGGCACCAAGTTGACCGCCTACTTCACCTCAGCGGTCGGGTTGTACCCCGGCGACGATGTCCGCATCGTCGGTGTACCGGTGGGAACAATCGATTCGATCGAACCGCGGCCGACCGACGTGAAGGTGACCATGACGGTGGAAAACGGCGTCGAGGTCTCCGCTGACGCGAAGGCCCTCGTCGTCGCGCCGAACCTGGTTGCGGCGAGGTTCATTCAGCTGGCCCCCGCCTACACCGGCGGCACGAAAATGGCCGACGGCGCCGAGATCGGCCTCGACCGCACCGCAGTACCGGTCGAATGGGACGAGGTTAAAGAGCAACTCACACAGCTGAGCGCCCAGCTCGGCGCGAAGCCGGGGTCGGTGCAGGGCCCGCTGACCGCCTTCGTCAACCAGGCCGCCGACACGTTCGACGGCAACGGCGACTCGTTCCGTCAAGCCCTGCGTGAACTCTCGAAGACGGCGGGCCGCCTCGGTGACTCGCGCACCGACCTATTCGGCACCATCCGCAACCTTCAGGTGCTCGTCGACGCGCTATCCAACAGCAACGAGCAGATCGTGCAGTTCTCCAACCACGTCGCATCCGTATCTCAGGTACTGGCCGACAGCACCGCCGATCTCGACACTACGCTGGGCACGCTGAACCAGGCGCTGGCCGACGTCCGCGGCTTCCTCAACGAGAGCAACGGTGCGCTGATCGATCAGGTCGCCAAGCTCACGGACTTCACCAGCATCCTGACGGAACGCAGCGAGGACATCGAGCAGATTCTGCACATCACGCCCAACGGCCTGTCGAATTTCTACAACATCTACAACCCCGCGCAGGGCACCGTCGTGGGCCTGCTCACGCTGCCCAACTTCGGCAACCCGGTGCAGTTCATCTGCGGCGGCACGTTTGACACAGGCACGTCAACCGACAACTACAAGCGGGCCGAGATATGTCGGCAACGCATGGGGCCGGTGTTCAAGCGCATCGCGATGAACTACCCGCCGCTGATGTTCCATCCCATCAACAGCATCACCGCCTACAAGGGGCAGATCATCTACGACACCCCGGAAACCGAGGCGAAGGCCGAAACCCCGGTGCCGTATCTGCAGTGGCAGCCTGCGCCGGGCGTCACACCACCGCAGTTGTCGGGCAACACGGATCTCAGCTCGCTGATCGTGCCGCCCGCACCGGATGCCGCTCCCGAACAGCCGCCGCCGCCTGACAACTCGCATGCCGGGGGGGCGGCTTCCGAGTTGCCCGCGGAGGCACCGCTGCCGGGCGCCGATGTGAACGCGGCTGAGCCCGCGCCCGCGCACGCCCCGGTCGCTCCCATCCCGATGCCGGCCCCGCTGCCCGGTGGAGGTGCCCCGTGATCCGCAGGATGATCGCACTGCCGACGTTGGCGGTGGTGCTGGCAGGCTGCTCGTTCGGCGGGCTCAACTCGCTGAACATGCCGGGCACCGCCGGCCACGGCGCGGGCTCCTACAAGATCACCGTCGAGCTGCCCGATGTGGCGACTCTGCCGCAGAACTCGCCGGTCATGATCGACGACGTCACGGTCGGCAGCGTCTCCGGCATCGATGCGGTGCAGCGCTCCGACGGCACGTTCTATGCGGCGGTACAACTGTCGCTGGACGGGAACGTCGACCTCCCGGAGAACGCCACTGCGACGGTGGCACAGACGTCGCTGCTGGGCTCACAGCACATCGAGCTCGCTGAGCCCGTCGGTCAGCCCGGCGTCGGACACCTGAAGAACGGCTCGAACATCCCGCTTGACCGTACCGGCCGCTATCCGACCACCGAGGAAGTGCTGTCGTCGCTGGGCGTCGTGGTGAACAAGGGCAATCTCGGTGCGTTACAGGACATCACGGACGAGATGTACAACGCCGTCGCCGGACGCGAAGGCACCTTCACCGACCTGATCCCCCGGCTCGCCGACCTGACGAGCTCGCTGGACCGGCAGACGAACGACATCATCGCCGCGATGGAGGGGCTCGATCGATTCGCCGGAATCCTGGCGCGCAGCAGGGACGGGTTGGGACGCACACTGGACCGTCTGCCCGCGGCGCTGAAGGTACTCAATGACAACCGGGCCAACATCGTGGACGCGTTCGCAGCCTTGCAGCGCTTCGCCACCGTGGCGTCGCGGATCCTGCAGCAGACCAAGGACGACTTCGCCGCCGATTTCAAGGCCCTGTACCCGATCATCAAGGCATTCAACGACAACGCCGACTTCTTCATCAAGGACCTTGAGTTCTTACCGACGTTCCCGTTCCACTACCAGTACCTGAAGAACGCGGTGCGCGGCGATTACTTGAACGTGTACGTCACGTTCGACCTGACCCTGCGGCGCTTAGGTGAGTCGATCTTCACCACGTCATGGGGCCTGGACCCGAACATGAAGCGGATGGACGAAGTCATCACCCCGCCCGACTTCATGACCGGCTCGCTGGCGAACCTCTCTGGGCAGGCTGCCGATCCGTTCGAAATCCCGCCGGGCACAGCGACACAGCACCAGGGACCTTAAATGCTGAACCGCCTCACCCGCTTTCAACTGTCGATCTTCGCGATCGTCACCGTGCTGACTGTTGGCGCGATCTCGCTCTTCTACCTGAAGTTGCCCGCCGCCGTCGGGATCGGCGCCTACAATGTCAGCGCCAACTTCGTTGCCGGCGGCGGCCTCTACGAGAACGCGAACGTCACCTACCGGGGCGTGACCATCGGGCGAGTGACCTCGGTCGGGCTCGACCAGGACAGCATCGTCGCCGACATGCGGCTCAACAGCGGAACGCCGGTCCCCGAGAACGTCACTGCCACGGTCAAGAGCGTCTCGGCCGTCGGCGAGCAGTACATCGACCTGGTGCCACCAGAGGATCCATCGCAATCAATGTTGCGCAACGGGGACAACATCGGCGTGGACCGCACGGCGATCGGACAGGACATCGCCGGCCTGCTGCGTGAGGCCGACGCGCTGGTCAGCAGCGTCGGCGACAGCCGCATCCAGGAGCTGTTGCGCGAGGCGTTCACGGCGTTCAACGGGTCCGGTCCCGAGCTGGCCAGGCTCATCGAATCGTCGCGGCTGCTGGTGGACGAGGCCAACGCGAACTACGGGCTGACAACGCAGCTGATCGATCAGGCCGGACCGTTCCTCGACGCGCAGATTCGCAGCGGTGACGACATCCGATCGCTGGTGGACGGGCTAGCGAAGCTGATGACGCACGTGGCCAATGCCGACCCACAGTTGCGCACGACGCTGCAGTCCGTGCCCGGCACGACAGCCGAGGCCAACGAGCTGTTCAGCGGCATCCGGCCGTCCTTCCCGGTGCTGGCGGCCAATCTGGCGAATTTCGGCCGGATCGGCGTCATTTACCGCAAGTCCCTCGAGCACTCGCTGGTGGTATTCCCGGCATTGATCGCCGCTTTGAACACCGTCGCAGGGGGGGTGCCGGCGGACGAGGGAGGGAAGCTCGACTTCAAGATTTACCTGCAAGACCCCCCGGGCTGCTCAACAGGTTTCGTCCCCGCCACGGAAATTCGCTCACCCGCAGACGAGACGCTACGAAACCTGCCTAACGATTTGTACTGCAAGGTGCCGCACAACGATCCCAGCGTCGTGCGTGGTGCGCGCAACTATCCGTGCCAGGAGTTCCCCGGCAAGCGCGCGCCGACGATTCAGCTGTGCCGTGATCCGCGCGGGTACGTCCCGATCGGCAACAACCCGTGGCGGGGGCCGCCGGTGCCGGTCGGTACCCCGATGGACGTCATGGAGGACGACACGCCTGAGGACGGGCGCAACATTCTGCCGCCGAACAAGTTCCCGTACATCCCACCACAGGTCGACCCCGACCCGGGTCCCCCGGCGGTGCAGTTGCCGCCCGGCGTCCCACCGGGCCCGGGTCCGGCGCCGCATGCGCCCTTCCCGCTGCCGGTGCCGCCGAACGAGGTTCCGCCGACACTGCCGCCGGCGTGGCCGTTCTTCGCACCGCCGGATCATGTGGTGCCGCCGTACGCCAGGACACCACCGCTGCCGCCGGCGGGGCCCGCGCCGCCACGGCCGGCTGTCGCTCCGGCATCGCCGTCGGCGGGTGGTCCGCCACTGCCCGCCGAGGCGCCGATGGCTGCTAGGACCGGGATGGGCCCGATGATCGCGACCTACGACCAGAACGGCAAGTTCGTCGACCCTGAGGGCGGAAGTGGCATATTCGCGGCCGGTACTGACAAACTGGCGCCTGCAGAGAACTGGGTGGATTTGATGTTGGCTCCAAGGCAGGCGTGATGACGGATAACACTGGATCGACGGCGACGGTGCCGGGGCCCAAGGGACGTCGGCGCGCGTCCCGCCCGGCCGGGCCGGCGAGTGGCGAACCGGCGGCGACCGGCCGAGTCGACCCGGCAAAGCCACTGCGCGCCCGGTTGCCCAAACCCGCCGGGCCCCCGCCGCGCAGGCAGCCGAACCGGAAGCTGGTCGCCGTCGTCTTCCTCGCGGCCGCCGTCGTCGCGATAGCGGTGCTGGCGGGACTGGGCACGTTGATGGTCGGGCAACAGCGGGACGCCGAGGCCGCCCAGGCGCGAGAGCAGCGTTTCGTCGACACGGCATCGCAGTTGGTGGTCAACATGTTCAGCTATGAACAGGACACCATCGACGCCAGCGTCGACCGCTTCGTCAACAGCACCAGCGGCCCGCTGCGCGCGATGATGACTGAGGGTGACAACACCCAGAACCTGAAGCTGCTGTTCCGGAGCACCGAGGCCAGCGCCGAGGCGGTGATCAACGGTGCCGCGCTGGAGAAGATCGACGAAGTCTCGAAGAACGCCGCGATACTGGTGTCGGCGCGGGTCACGGTCACCGACCTCGACGGCAACAACCAACCGTCGCAACCGTATCGGTTACGGGTTATCGTGCACGAGGACGACAACGGAAACATGTCGGGCTACGACCTCGAATACCCCGATGGGGGCAATTGATGCGCCGCCTCGTCGGTGCGCTGTCCGTTCTGCTCGCGGTCGCCTTCATCGCAGCCGCGGCCGTCGGCGGCGGGCTGTACTGGAACCGGGTCGAGCAGCGCGGCGAGCAGGCCGCGCGTACCACTCTCGCGCCGCTGGCGGAACAGCAGATCCCGAAGGTCTTCGGCTACGACTACCAGACCGTCGAACGCACGCTCAACGAGGTCTATCCGATGCTCACCCCGAGCTATCGCCAGGAGTTCCGCGACCGCGCCGACAAGGACATCATTCCGCAGGCACGGGACCGCCAACTGGTCAGCCAGGCCAATGTGGTCGGGGTGGGAGTCATGGACGCGCAACGCAATTCAGCGTCGGTGATGGTGTATATGAACCGCACCGTCACCGACAAGTCCAAGGAGCCGATTTACGACGGCAGCCGGTTGCGGGTCGACTATCAGAAGGTCGACGGCAAGTGGCTGATCCAGTACATCACTCCGATCTAGCCGACGCCGGTAGCTCGTCGGCGGAGCGCTTCGAGGCCAGCGCTTCCAGGAACGCCCGCGCCCAGCGGTCGACGTCGTGGGCCAGCACCTGCCTGCGAAGCGCCCGCATCCGGCGCCTGCCCTCCTCGGGTGATTGGTTCAGCGCCGCTTCGATGGCGTCCTTGACGCCCTCCAGATGATGCGGGTTGGCGAGGTAAGCCTGACGCAATTCTGCTGCGGCGCCGGTGAACTCGCTGAGCACCAGCGCGCCGCCCAGATCGCTGCGGCATGCCACGTACTCCTTGGCGACCAGGTTCATCCCATCGCGTAGCGGCGTCACCAGCATGACGTCGGCCGCCACGAAGAATGCGATCAACTCGTCGCGCGGCACCGGACGGTGGAGGTAGTGCACGATCGGATGCCCGACCTCGCCGTACTCGCCGTTGATGTGGCCGACCTGGCGTTCGATGTCCTGCCGCATCTCGATGTAGCTCTCGACTCGCTCCCGGCTCGGCGTCGCAAGTTGCACGAACACGGTGTCCTCGCGGTCGGCCCTACCCTCGGCGAGCAGTTCGGAGAACGCCCGCAGCCGCACGTCGATGCCTTTGGTGTAGTCCAGCCGGTCGACACCCAGCAGGATCTTGCGGGGGTTGCCCAGCTCGTTGCGAATCTCCAAGGCTCGCTGGCGGATGGACCGCGAGCGAGACTGCTGATCCAGAGCCGTCGAGTCAATGGAGATCGGGAAGGCACCGACCTTCACGGTGCGTGCGCCGACATCGATCTCACCGAACCGCGACCGGACGCCGATCGTCGCACGGGAAGTGTTGGCGCCCACCAATCTTCGCGCCAAGATGAGGAAGTTCTGTGCCCCGCCGGGCAGATGGAAGCCGACGAGGTCCGCGCCGAGCAGGCCCTCGACGATCTCGGTGCGCCACGGCATCTGCATGAACAGTTCGACCGGTGGGAACGGAATGTGCAGAAAGAAGCCGATGGTCAGGTCCGGGCGCAGTGTACGCAACATCTTGGGCACCAACTGCAGTTGGTAGTCCTGCACCCAGACGGTCGCGCCCTGCGCGGCGTTCTTCGCGGTGGCCTCGGCGAAGCGGCGGTTCACCTCCACGTAGGTGTCCCACCACTCGCGGTGGTAGATCGGCTTGACGATCACATCGTGGTACAGCGGCCACAGCGTCGCGTTGGAGAAGCCTTCGTAGTACTCGGCGACGTCGTCGGCGGACAGGTTGACCGGGCACAGGGTCATGTCGTCCTGCTCGATCGGCGCATCATCGGCATCGGGTATCCCGGGCCAGCCGATCCACGCCCCCTGCCGACTGCGGAGCAACGGCTCCAGGGCGGTCACCAGCCCGCCGGGGCTTCTCTTCCAGGTGGTGCTGCCGTCGGGCAGCCGCTCCATGTCGATGGGCAGCCGGTTGGCCACCACCACGAAGTCGGCGTTCCCGGAGCCGGCCCGCGGACCGCCTCCCGGAGTCACTTACGCCTCGTGTTTCGACGGTCCAATGCCGAGCATCGAGAGGAAGACCCGGCATTCGTCGGCGTCGGTCGCGTACGCGGCGACAACGCGCCGCGCCTGGCGCGCAGTGCTGTCGGCGAGCGGTTCGACGTCGCCGAGCTCGGCGGGATCTGATTTGGCAGGCATACGACAACTCTAGGCGAAGGTGCCCTCGCCGCGGTCCGGCAACCCGCTGACTAGGTGTACCGGGACAGGACGTTGGTAGCAGGCGTGTCGGCTTGATGTGAGGAGAACCTCCGGATGAGGTGTGGCTTGTCTAGGTCCACCACCGTCCGGAGGTTCTCGTGTCCCACCGTAATGCCCGTACGACGTTTCACGGCCGACTGCTGATAGTGCAGCGGTATCAGGCCGGCTGGGCTAAAGCCCATATCGCCAAGGCGATGGGGGTGTCGCGCAAGTGCGTACACACCTGGATCACTCGCTACGAAACCGACGGCGAGGCGGGCCTGTGCGACCGGCCCTCGCGCCCGCATACCACGCCCACCCGGGTTACCCACGGCCTCGAAAATCAGATCGTGGCTTGGCGGCGTCGGCACCGCTGCGGTCCCGACGAGATCAGCGCGAAGCTGGGTGTGTGCGCCCGCACGGTGTCGCGTGTGCTGCGCCGACGCGACGTGCCCTATTTGCGTGACTGTGACCCGATGACCGGTCACGTTATCCGCGCCTCCAAGGCCACCGCCGTACGTTATGAACGATCCCGGCCCGGTGAACTGGTCCATATGGACGTCAAGAAGCTGGGCCGCATACCCGACGGAGGCGGTTGGCGCACACGGGCGCGGTAACACTGGCTTAGATGTCAACCGGCGTAACGGGTTTGACTACATCCACTCACTTGTTGATGACTACAGCCGGCTGGCCTACAGCGAAATCCTTCCCGACGAGAAAGGCTCCAGCTGCGCTGGGTTTCTGCGCCGCGCCGCAGCCTACTTCTGCGCCCACGGCATCCCTGCCATCGAACAGATCATGACCGACAACGCCTGGGCCTACCGATACTCGCTACGCGAAGTCAGCGCTGAGCTGGGCGCTCGCCAGATCTTCATCAAGCCGCATTGCCCCTGGCAGAACGGAAAGGTGGAACGCCTCAACCGCACGCTGCAGACCGAATGGGCCTACAAGCGCGTCTTCACCTCCAACAGCCAACGCGCCGCAGCCCTTGCCCCCTGGCTCAAGTACTACAACACTCAACGGCGTCACAGCGCACTCGGTGGACTGCCGCCCATCAGCCGACTGCAACCAACCTCATGACCGAGTACAACTAGGGGCTGTGGCTGAAGACCGGCGCCGGCGGCGGAGTCACCTGCTCAGCCTGGGCCTCCTCGTCCAGGCCGATGCAGCCACCCTGGTTGTGGCCGATGCACGGGACGCCCAGCACCTCCGGCACGTCCGGGTTACCGGCCGGCGTGCTGAACGTCGAACCGGCGTTCGGCACCGTGTGAGGCACGCACACGCCGGTGAACTGGTCGGGCTCTTCGCCACCGGAGCAGCTCTGGGCCACCGGCCCCACAACCGGCGTGGGCGCTGCGAACGTGGCGAGCACCGGCGCCGCGGCGATCGCAACCGCAAAGCCACCGGCAATCATCAGTCGTTGTGCGGGGAACTTCATGGTCGCCATCGTCACGCTTCCTGTAGTCGTCAACCGTGTCGTCGGCATGAATTCTATGGAAGCCAGCAGGTTTCTGCACAGCTTCGCCGAGTTACCGGGCCGGTGGCTACGGGCTGGAACTGATGATGGATCGGGGTTGCGCCGGTGGGCCCGCCGCTTCCTCGTCCTCGGCCAGCCCCATGCAGGCCCCGGAATTGTGCCCGATGCACGGAATACCGTCGATCTCCGGAACGTCCGGATTGGCCGCCGTGGTCTGGAACAACGGCGGCGCACTCGGCACCAGATACGGCACACACGTCGTCGTGAACTGGTCCGCTTCCTCGCCCGACTGGCAGCCCCCCTGAGCCACCGCTGCGTCCGGTCCCGGTGCGACAGACAGGCCGAGCACGGGCGCGGCCGCGACCGCCATGAGGAACCCGCCGGCCAGGACAATCCGTCGAATCGGGAACGAGGAATTCGCCATTTCGCGATTGTAGGAGCTTGCCTTTGCGTATGCGCACGTTTGGCACGGGCCGGGATAGTGCGGGGTGGGCGGCACCGTAATGTGCAGTAAGCCGAACAACGCAAGCGAGGTGGTCCGCGATGGCGAGCCCTGATCTGACAAGCGCCGACGCCGGAGGCGATGCAGCGCAACAGGTGACGTACGAAACGCTGGACGACGGCCAGATCGCCCGCATCTGGCTCAACCGACCGCAGGCGCAGAACGCCCAGTCGCGCACGCTGCTCGTGCAGTTGGACGAGGCATTCGGCCGCGCGGAGGCCGACGACCGGGTGCGGGTGGTGATCCTCGCCGCGCGTGGCAAGAACTTCTCGGCCGGCCACGATCTCGGGTCCGAAGAGGCGATGTTGGAACGCAAGCCGGGCCCTGCGCAACATCCGACGTTCCAGTCGCACGGCGCCACCGTGCCCGCGATCGCCGAGCGGACATATCTGCAGGAGTGGCACTTCTTCTTCGAGAACACCCGTCGCTGGCGGGATCTGCGCAAGATCACCATCGCCCAAGTGCAGGGCAACGCGATATCCGCCGGCCTGATGTTGATCTGGGCCTGCGACCTGATCGTCGCCGCCGACGACGCAAAATTCAGCGACGTGGTGGGCGTCAGGATGGGCATGCCGGGCGTGGAATACTACGCGCACCCATGGGAATTCGGTGCTCGCAAGGCCAAAGAGCTTCTGCTGACCGGTGATTCGATCGATGCCGATGAGGCCTACCGGCTCGGTATGGTGTCGAAGGTTTTCCCGCGCGAGGGACTCGAGGACAAGACGCTCGAGTTCGCCCGACGCATCGCCGAGCGCCCGACCATGGCGGCCCTGCTTGTCAAGGATTCGGTGAATGCCGCAGCCGACGCGATGGGTTTCACCGAGGCGTTGCGGCACGCATTCCACATCCACGAACTCGGGCACGCGCACTGGGCGGCGCACAACGAGAACCGTTATCCCGTGGGGCTTCCGCCGAATGTGCCGGACTGGCGCACACTCGGGGCGCCGAAGCCCGCCCGCCGCGACGAGCCGTGACGTATAACCAGAACCTGTTCTAGTCATCTGATGAAGGGATCTGCGGTGGAGTTGTCGTTGGCGGGGCGGACGGTACTGGTCACCGGTGGTGGCAGCGGCATTGGTAAGGGTGTGGCCGCCGCGGTGGTGGCGGCCGGCGGAAACGCGATGCTCGTCGGCCGCAACGCCGACAAACTCTCCAAAGCCGCCGACGAGATCACAGCGCAGGGCGGTTCGGGCTCGGTGCTCTACGAACCGGCCGATGTGACCAACGAAGACGAAGTGGCCCGCGTCGTGGAGGCGACTACGGCGTGGACCGGTCGGCTGTACGGCGTCGTGCACTGCGCGGGCGGCAGTGAGACGATCGGACCGATCACGCAGATCGACTCGGAGTTGTGGCGCCGCACCGTCGACCTGAACATCAACGGCACCATGTACGTGCTCAAACATTCGGCGCGGGAGATGGTGCGCGGGGGCGGCGGCTCGTTCATCGGCATCTCGTCGATCGCTGCGAGTAACACCCACCGCTGGTTCGGCGCCTACGGGGTCTCCAAGGCCGGCATCGACCACATGATGCAGTTGGCCGCTGACGAACTCGGCGCGTCCTGGGTGCGGGTCAACTGCATCCGGCCCGGTCTGATCCGCACCGAACTCGTCGCGCCGGTACTCGAATCCCCGGAACTCAGCGGTGATTACGCCGCGTGTACGCCGCTGCCGCGGCCCGGCGAGGTCGACGACATCGCGAATGCGTCGCTCTTCCTCCTCAGCGATGCCTCCAGCTTCATCACCGGCCAGGTCATCAACGTCGACGGCGGACAACTCGTGCGCCGCGGCCCGGACTACTCGTCGATGCTCGAGCCGCTGTTCGGCGCGGACGGCTTGCGGGGAGTCGTCTCCACCTAGCCGCTCCGCCCAGCCCGGTAACGTCGGTCACGTGGTCACCTTGGACCGGCTCGTCAACGTGCTGGGTAGTTACGGCGTGCGGCTGCGCTTCTGCCCGATCCCGCGTTCCAGGGAGCTGGGCAGCGTGGTGATGCACGAAATGGTCGGCGGCCGCACGATCACCGGTGACGTGCTGATGGCGATCGGGGCGCGAACCGTCAACGAGGCGCTGCGATGGGCGGTTTCGGCGCGTGCGGTGGTGGTCCTCCTGCGCGACGGCGACGACGACACCACATTCGCGGGCATGGTCGAGGGGGTCGCGGTGATGGTCGTCGATCAGACCGTGTCCTGGAGCGAGCTCGCCGCCGTCGTCTACGGGCTGGTGCTCGAGGGGCGGGAAACCGAATCCGGGCGCGGGCCAACGGATCTGTTCGCGCTCGCCGACAGCCTGGCCGAAGCGACCGGCGGCGGGGTCACCATCGAGGACCCGCTGTCGCGCGTGCTTGCGTACTCGACGATGCAGGAGAACGCCGACCCGGCGCGGGTGGCGACGATCATGAGCAGGCAGGCGCCGGAGTCCTTGCGCGAATTCTTCGACGCGCAAGGCGTGTTCGCCCATCTGGTGAACTCCGACGAGCCGCTGTTCGTCGGGCCCGACACCGGTCAGGGGTTGTCCGGCCGCATGGTTGTCGCGGTGCGGTCCGGGCGGGAACTGATGGGCTCCGTGTGGGTTGCGTGCCCTGAGCCGTTGGCCGAACCCGAACGCACGGCGTTGGCCGACGGTGCCCGCACGGTGGCTCTGCATCTGCTGCGGTCCCGCGCCAGTGCAGATCTGGAGCGCCAGGTCGAATCCGAATTGGTGCTCGGACTCCTTGACGGCAGTGCGGCCGCCGCGGCAGCCGCCAGCAGACTCGGCCTCTCGCAGGGACCGATGCGGGTCATCGCCGTGCGGGCATTCATCGGCGCCGAACACGACGCCGCGCTGCTGCTGGCGTTCGAGAGGGCGACCGCCGGCTTCGGTTGGTCGCGTCCGGGGCGCAGTGCGCTGGCGGGCAACACCATCTACACGCTGCTGCCGGGCGAGCTGGCTGACCCCGCTCGCAGATGGGTCACCGGCTTACGGGCGGCCCTGCCCGACCGCGTCACCGTGTTGGCCGGCATCAGCAAGGCGGCCATCACCACCGACCTACCCGCGGCGCGTCAGGAAGCCGACGAATGCCTCGCGCTGCACGAGATCAGGCCGTCGACCGCCGTACCCCCCGCCTACGACGAATCCTGGGACGAGATCCTGTTGCAGCGACTTCGCACCGCGGCGCAGTCCGGCCGCACCCCGGACCGGGGGCCGGTCGCCGAACTGCGCCGTCACGATCAAGACCACGCCACGGAGTACGTCTCGACGCTGAGGGCATGGCTGGAGGCGCTGGGCGACCCCGTCCAGGCGGGCGTCCGCCTGGGCGTGCACGAGAACACCGTGCGGTACCGGCTGCGCAAGATGGCCGAGATCACCGAACTGCCGCTGGACGACGCCCGTAAGCGGCTGGCCATCATGATCGAACTCGCCGCCATCGACGCCGACTGAAACGATTCGCCGCTTCCTCGGCGCAGGTCTGACTGTTGTCGGATCACCACAACGGCAGCGCCGCGGATTGTCCTGGCGCGGCAATACGCGATGAGGCGACCGGCCGCACCATGGTTGGACAGCCGGCAATGTCGGCAATGTTCGGCAATGTTCGGCAATGGAGGTATCTCCGTGGTCAGCGGCGAGCGGATGGACGGTGGGCCGCGGTCTGCGATCGTGATCGGCGCCGGGATCGTCGGTTTGTCGACGGCCTGGTTTCTGCAGGAGCGCGGTGTCGAAGTCACGGTCGTCGACCGGAGCGGGGTGGCCGGCGGCGCCTCCTGGGGTAACGCCGGCTGGGTCGCGCCCGCGCTGACCCTGCCCTTGAACTCGCCGAAGGTGCTGCGCTATGCGCTGCGCTCGTTGCGTGACCGCAGCGCGCCGCTGCACATCCCGCTGAGCATCGACGGCGCGTTGTGGCTGTTTCTGATGCAGTTCGCCGCCAACTGCCGGCCCTCGGCGTGGCGCCAGGCGGTGGAGGCCAGTGTGCCGCTGAACGAAGAATGCATCGAAGCATTCGACGTTCTCATCGCGAACGGTGTCGACGCGCCGGTGACCGACGCTCCGATCACCGCGGTGTTCCGCAACACCGATGACGCCGAGAACATGATGCGCGAACTGCGCGCGCTCGAGCGGGCCGGCCAGAAGCTGTTCGTCACCGGGTTGTCCGGTGAGGCGTTGCGGGAGCAGGTGCCGCTGGCATCGCCGGCGATCACCGCCGGTATCAACATCAACGGTCAGCGATTCGTCGATCCAGGACGATTCGTCCAGGCCCTGGGCCGAACGGTCGAGGAGCGCGGGGCGCGCATCCTGACGCTGGACGTGCGTGGCGTGTTCAGTTCCGGCAACCAAGTGGTGGTGCAGCCCTACCACGGCAAGCACCTGACCGCGGACACCGCGGTGATCGCCACCGGTGCGTGGATGTCACGGCTGACGGGCCACCGGTTGCGCGTCCCGGTGGAGTCCGGTCGCGGCTACTCCTTCACCGTGCCGGTGGACCGCCCGATCCCCGGGCCCATCTACCTGCCCGACGTACGAGTCGCGTGCACGCCCTACCACGGTGCCCTTCGCGTGGCGGGCACGATGGAGTTCCGCGACCCACACGAACCGGTGACCGCCGAGCGGGTGGGGGCGATCGTCGCTTCCGCGAGCCCGCTGCTGCAAGGCGTCCGGTGGGCCGAGCGCAGCGACATCTGGGTCGGTCCGCGGCCGATCACCCCGGACGGCAGACCCCTGGTCGGCGAGATGTCGCGCAACGTCTACGTCGCAGGCGGGCACGGAATGTGGGGACTCGCGCACGGTCCGGTGACCGGCCGACTCCTGGCCGAACAGATCACCACCGGGAAGCAGCCCGAAGCACTGCGGCCCTTCGATCCGCTACGACGCGCGGTCGCCTAGACCGGCGCCCGCCACCCATCGAAACCCCTCGTCTGCTCGCCCTCCATGGCGACCGGCCGACTCGCGACTCGAGTACCTGGAAAGGACCAGAAATGACCATCGCACAACGAATTTGGATATCACCGGACGCCTACGCGCGGCTGCAGGATGAACTCGCCACGCTTCGTGAACTCGTCGCAAATGCAGTCGGTGAAGAAGACGCGGGCGAGAACGCGTCCGCCGTCAAACGCGCCCGCCAGGCGCGCATCCGCGAGATCCACGAGATGCTCATCAACGCTGTCGTCGGCGAGGATCCGCCGGATGACGGGATCGCCGAACCGGGCATGGTGGTGACGGTTCGCTACGACGACACCGCCGAGGTCGAGACGTTTCTCCTCGGTGTGCGAAGTGCCGAGCACGGTGACATGGAGGTCTACTCCGTCCAGTCGCCGCTGGGCGCGGCCATCCTCGGCGCCCGCCCTGGTGAACAACGCAGCTTCAAACTCCCCAGCGGGGCGGATCTGTCCGTCACGATGCTCACCGCGGTGCCGTACGGCCTGCACAGCGGCGACGAGATGATGCTTCGCGAATAACCTTTCGGCGCGCTTGGCGGCTAACTAGGATGGATTCACGACGACCCCTACGCCCCGCGCCGAAGGAGGGTCTTTTGACTGCCGAAGTCACCTCGGTTCCGCAACTGGAGGTCCGCCGGCCATTCCCGGCCAGGATGGGCCCGCGGGGCAACTTGGTTTACAACCTCATCACCACCACCGATCACAAGCTGATCGGCATCATGTACGTCGTCACCTGCTTCGTCTTCTTCTTCATCGGCGGGCTGATGGCGCTGTTCATCCGGGTCGAGCTGGGTGTGCCGGGGCTGCAGTTCCTCTCCAACGAGCAGTACAACCAGCTGTTCACCATGCACGGCACGGTGATGCTGCTGTTCTACGCGACCCCGATCGTGTTCGGGTTCGCCAACCTGGTGCTGCCGCTGCAGATCGGCGCGCCCGACGTGGCGTTCCCGCGCCTCAACGCGTTCTCGTTCTGGCTGTTCCTGTTCGGCGGGCTCATCGCGCTCGCCGGGTTCATCACCCCGGGCGGCGCGGCTGACTTCGGCTGGACCGCGTACGCGCCGCTGAGCAACGCCATCCACTCGCCCGGCGCCGGCGGGGACCTGTGGATCCTGGGGTTGGCCGTCGCCGGCCTGGGCACCATCCTCGGCGGGGTCAACATGATCACCACCGTGGTGTGCATGCGCGCACCCGGCATGACGATGTTCCGGATGCCGATCTTCACCTGGAACATCCTGGTGACGTCGATCCTCGTGCTGATGGCCTTCCCGATTCTGACCGCGGCGCTGTTCGGCCTGGCCGCCGACCGCCACCTCGGCGCGCACATCTACGACCCGGCCAACGGCGGGCCGCTCTTGTACCAGCACCTGTTCTGGTTCTTCGGCCACCCCGAGGTGTACATCGTCGCGTTGCCGTTCTTCGGCATCGTCACCGAGATCTTCCCCGTGTTCAGCCGCAAGCCGATCTTCGGCTACACCACGTTGGTGTACGCGACCTTGGGCATCGCGGCGCTGTCGGTGGTGGTGTGGGCGCACCACATGTTCGCCACCGGCGCGGTGCTGCTGCCCTTCTTCGCGTTCACCACCTATCTGATCGCGGTGCCGACGGGCATCAAATTCTTCAACTGGATCGGCACGATGTGGAAGGGCCAGTTGACGTTCGAGACACCGATGCTGTTCTCGATCGGATTCCTGGTGACCTTCCTGCTCGGCGGGCTCACCGGCGTCATGCTGGCCAGCCCGCCGCTGGACTTCCACGTCACCGACAGCTATTTCGTCGTGGCACATTTCCACTACGTGCTGTTCGGCACCATCGTGTTCGCCACCTACGCGGGCATCTATTTCTGGTTCCCGAAGATGACCGGCCGGCTGCTCGACGAGCGACTGGGCAAGCTGCATTTCTGGTTGACGTTGATCGGATTCCACACCACCTTCCTGGTGCAGCACTGGCTCGGTAACGACGGCATGCCGCGGCGCTATGCGGACTACCTGCCGACGGACGGGTTCACCACGCTCAACGTCGTGTCGTCGATCGGCGCGTTCATCCTCGGCGTCTCGGTGCTTCCGTTCACCTGGAATGTGTTCAAGAGCTGGCGTTACGGCGAGCCGGTCACCGTCGACGATCCGTGGGGTTATGGCAACTCGCTGGAGTGGGCGACGTCGTGCCCGCCGCCGCGGCACAACTTCACCGAGCTGCCCCGGATCCGTTCGGAGCGGCCCGCTTTCGAATTGCACTACCCGCACATGGTCGACCGGATGCGCGCCGAGTCGCACATCGGCAGGCACGCCACCGCGGGCGAGTCGCCGACCGGTTTCGGCCCGCGCACCGAACCCGACCGCAGCTAGGACGTTTCCGCGGGTCGCGCATGACTGGGCGGTTGTCGTGCGCGAACAACAACTCACGCTGCCGTTGTCGTACTGGTGCAACCCGAGTCGGCCCGGGACAGAGCACCATGGAAGGTGTCCCGAGCCCGACGAAGCGGGTTCTGGGCGCTTGACTACACGACCGAACGAGGGCAGCAGACATGATCGCATGCAATTCATCCGAAAACGGATCGCGGCACAACGACGATCAGATGCTCACCCACGTCGCTCTGCACCGGTGGGAAGCCGAGGGCGGCGCACTAGCGGATACGTAGCGGCGTTACAGCGTGAAAGCGGGCCGTTACGGCAGCGACGCCTGCGGTTCGAACGACGCGACGATGGCCTCCACCGGCGAACGCCACGTCACGCCGAGATCCCCGATCGTCGCTGAGTCGTCAGTCGGTGTCGCGGCGATGAGCAGCAGCGCCGCCTCATAGCTCAGGCCGTCACCCAGGTCTACGACGCCGGACAACGCCTCGCTGGCCCGGCTGATGATGCGAAACAAACTCGGGCTCAGGGGGATTCGTCTGAAGCGACGGTTCGCCCCGCGCTCCAGAGCGGCGATCATATCGTCGAATGCGACAAGCGTGCCCCCGCATACGTAACGGCGCGGCCCGCGACCCGGCGTCATCAATGCGGCGTGCACGTCGGCAACATCGCGGACGTCGATCATCTGCATCCCGCCGCGCAACCGGGGCGCGACACCGGCACGCACCAGCGGAGCCCACCCCCGCTCCGTGACGCCCGCCGCAGTGTGGAACGCCGGACCGACCACGCTCGAGGGATAGGTGACGACGACGGGCGCGCCCTGCTCCTGCAGGCCACGCGCCACCCGGTCGGCATACGCCTTGGTCCGCGCGTACGGGCTTCGCCCCGGCGCGGTCGGCGTATCCGGTCCGATGACACCGTTCGGTGGCGGGAACAATGCGCTGTAGCTGCTGACCGACACGATCGGGTCGAGGCCGCCCGCCGTCGCGCGGTTCAGCACCGATTCGGTGGCGTAGGCGTTGACCTCCCACATCAGCGTGCTGCGGCGTTTGTCGGTGCCCACCACGCCCGCGGCGTGCAGCACCGCATCGCAGCCGTCGAGAAGCGCCTCAACCGTTGCGGTGACCCGGATGTCGCCCGCCATGGTCTCGATGTCGCCGATCTCGGCGAACCGCTGCAGCACCGGTGCGCCCTGCGCCTCGGGCGCCACCAGCAGGCGCACTCGATGACCGTCAGCGAGCAGGGCACGCACACAGTGGGCGCCGACATAGCCGGTTCCGCCCGTGACAGCGATCAACACGGGGGACGAGCCTAGGTCATCTCCGCCGCACGATGTACGGCGTTCACGATCCCCTGGTATCCGGTGCACCGGCAGAAGTTGCCCGACAACCCTTCGCGGATCTCCTCGTCGGTGGGCTTGGGGTTGTCGCGTAGCAGCGCGGTGATCGAGGTGACGAAGCCGGGCGTGCAGAAGCCGCACTGCAAACCGTGGCAGTCGCGCAGCGCGGCCTGCACCGGCGACAGTTCACCGTCCGGACCCCCGACGCCCTCGACGGTGGTGACCTCCATACCTTCGGCCTGCACGGCGAACATCAGGCACGCACGCACCGCGTCACCGTTGAGCAGCACGGTGCAGGCCCCACATGCACCGTGCTCACAACCGAGATGCGTTCCGGTCAGGCCACACTTCTCGCGGAGGAAGTCGGCGAGCGTGAGCCGCGGTTCCACGGTCGCGGTGAACGTGCGTCCGTTGACCGTCACTTCGACCGGCATGTCATGCATCGATTGCCTCCGTAATGGCGCAAGTCCAGGCACGGGCGACCATCGTCGCGCCGACCTTGGCTCGGTAGGTCGCCGACCCCTGTAGGTCGGACGGAATGTCGTCGAGTCCGCTCAGTGCGAGCCTGCCGATCTCCCCGGCGTCGATGTCGCCGACCGGGCGACCGGTGACGGCCTCTTCGGCGGCGCTGCCCCGCAGCGGTGTCGAACCCAGGCCCAGAAGTCCGATGCCGCAACGGGTTACCCGGTCATCGAAATCCAACTCGACCGCGACCGCCGCACCGGCGATTGCGAAGTCGCCGTGGCGGCGCGCGAATTCCTCCACTGCGAAGCCCGTCCGCCCGCTCCAGATCGGGAAGTGCACCGCGGTCAGCATCTCGCCGGGTTGCAACGAGGTCTCCCACAGCCCGGTGAAGAAGTCCTTCGCGGCGATCTGTCGGGACCCCGTCGAGGACAGGACGTCCATCCGCGCGTCGAGCGCCAACGCGACGGCCGCGTACTCCGCCGCCGGGTCGGCGTGGGCGATGGCGCCGCCGAGTGTCCCCCTGGTGCGGATCTGGAAGTGGCCGATGTGCGGCGTCGCCAGGGTCAGCAACCGAACCGACTCCGCCACTTCGTCATCCATCCCGACGAAGGAATGCGGGGTGCCGGCCGCGACGCGTACCGCGCCGTCGACCAGGTCGATGCTGCGAAGCTCGTCGATCCGCGAGATGTCGATCAGGTTCTCGAAATACGTCAGTCGCATCGCGAGCATCGGCACCAGGCTCTGTCCGCCCGCAAGAAGTTTCGCGTCGTCGCCGAATTCCGCGAGCATGTCCACCGCCTCCTTGACCGACTCGGGGCGGTGGTAGGCGAACGGGGCGGCTTTCATGACGAAAGTAGCCGCGCCAGTGCGGCCTGCAGGTCCTCGGCCATCGCCGCGGCCGGCGGCTTCTTACGGTGACGGCCCAGCAGAAGGCCGACCGCCAATCCCGCGGCCAGACCGGCTGCGACCGGCGCGGCGCGCTTGGCCAGCGGTACGGCAACGACTTTCAGCATGTCGATCGACTCACCGGCTTCAGGCTGCGCGGCGGCCGCGGCCGCCTCCGTCGTCGGTGCCGTGGTGGCCTTGTCGCCGAGCACGCTGGCCTCCAAAGACTTGGCGAACTGGCCGATCAGGTTGGACGCCACATCGGCGAGCACGCCGCGACCGAACTGCGCGGCCTTGCCGGAGATCGTCAGGTCGGTGTTGATGACCACCCTGGTCGCGTCGCCCTCGTCCTTCAACTGCGCGGTGACGGTCGCCGCGGCGTTGCCGTTACCGCGCGTCTCCTTGCCTTCGGCTTTCAGGACGACGCGCTGCGCGGCGGCGTCCTTCTCCTGAAACGAGGCAGCGCCCTTGTAGGACACCGTGATCGGGCCGACCTTGACCTTCACCGCGCCGGTGAAGTCGTCGCCGTCGACTGACAGCAGGGTGGCACCGGGCAGGCACGGTGCGACGCGCTCGACGTCGGTCAGCACCTCCCAGGTCTTCGCGGCCGGTACCGCGACCCGGAATTCGTTGTTGAGTTCCACTGCTGTTTCCTTACTTTCGCGCTTGTTCGATCGCCTCGACGATCGCGGCCGGGCTGGCGGGCAGGCGGGTCAGCGTGACGCCGAGGGGCGCCAGGGCGTCGTTGATCGCGTTGATCACGGCGGGCGTCGAACCGATCGCGCCGCCCTCGCCGACACCCTTGTATCCGCCCACGCCCGGTCCCGGAATCTCCACGTGTCCGTACTCGATCGCGGGCACCTCGGTGGCCGTCGGCAACAGGTAGTCGACGAACGTACTCGACAGCGGGTTTCCGTCGTCGTCGTATGCCATGTCCTCCAGCAGCGCCCCGCCGATGCCCTGCACGGTGCCGCCGGCGATCTGGCCCTCGACGACGTTGGGGTTGATCATCGGCCCGACGTCCTCGCTGACGATGTATCGGGTCAGCGTGACGCGGCCGGTCTCGATGTCGACCTCACACGTGCACGCGTGGGTGGCGTTCGCCCAGTGGATCGGCGCTTGCGAGGTGAACCGCGCGGTCGCCTCCAACGAGGCCGATACACCGGGCGGCAGCTGTTGCGGCTCGTAGTACGCGCGGTAGGCCAGATCGGCGAAACTGACGCTCTTGTCGGGGTTTTCGCGCACGCGAACCCGTGAGTCGGCCAGTTCCAGCTCGGACTCCTCGACCTCCAGGCGCGGTGCCGCCATCGCGAGGATCTGTTTGCGCAGCATCGCGCCGGCCTCGGCGACGGCGCCCGCGGTCATCGGACCGCTGCGGCTGCCCTGCGTGCCCGCGCCGTACGGGGTGACCGCGGTGTCGCCCTGGATCGTCGAGACGTCCTCGATGTCGGCGCCCAGGGCGTCGGCGGTCAACTGCACGACCGTGGTCTCGAGGCTGTTGCCGGTCGAACCGCCGTTGACGTAGACGTTGACCTTGCCGGTCGGCTCCATCCGGATCGTTGCGCCTTCGGTGGCGAGGTGACCCGTTGCGGCGCCCGTCGGTTCGATGTAGGCCGAGAATCCCAGTCCGAGGTAACGACCCTCGGCCAGCGCGTCGGCCTGCTCCTTGCGGAAGCCTTCGTGGTCGAGGATCTTGACGGCCTGTTCGAAGGTGTCGGCGGGCGCGACGTGGTCGTAGGGCATGCCGTTGGGGTTGAAGTACGGCATCTCGTCGCCGCGCAGGATGTTGCGTCGACGCAACTCGACCGGGTCCATGTCCATCTTGCGCGCTGCGATGTCGAAAAGCACTTCGCGCGCGAGGGTTTCGTACTGCCACGGCCCGCGGTAGGCGGCCAGTCCGGCGGTGTTGGAGAACACCGTCTTGTAGTTGAAGCTGGCCTTGGGCACCCGGTACGGGCCGGGGAAGAACATGCCGACCGCGGCGGTGGTCAGCACCGGGTACGGGGTCGGATAGGCGCCGATGTCGTAGGTGAAGTCGATGTCGACCGCGAGGATGTTGCCCTCGTCGTCGAAAGCCGCCCGGGCGGTGCCGTCGACGTGGCGGGCCTGTCCGGCCGACATCAGGTTCTCGCGGCGGTCCTCGATCCACTTCAGGGCTGAAGGCACTTTGCGCGCCGCCAGCATGATGCACATGTCCTCGCGCATCGGCACGACCTTCTGGCCGAACCCGCCGCCGGTGTCGCGCATGATGACCCGGACGTTGTGCGCCGGGATTCCGAGCAGCCGGGCGCAGAACGCCCGCAACTCGTGGGGTGTCTGCGTCGACGCCCACATCGTCAGTTCCTCTGTCGCGGGCGTCCATTCGACGACCATGCCGCGGCATTCGATCGGCACCGGCGCGTGGATCTGCTGATAGACGTTCGCCGAGGCAACGTGTGCGGCGTTGGTGAAGGTCTCCTCGTCGGGCGGCGCGCCGCCCATGCCGCCCGCGACGTTGTCGGGATAGGCGTCGTGTACCACCGCAACGCCGGCGTCCGCACCGCCGACGGCCCGGGTGAAGTCGGCGATCGCGGGCAGCGGTTCGTAGTCGACCTCCACCGCGTCGGCGGCATCCTCGGCGAGGTAGCGGCTGTCGGCCACGACCAGGGCGAGTGGGTCCCCGACGAACTTCACCTCGCCCTCGGCCAGCGGCGGCCGCGGGGTGTCCGGCATGTCCTTGCCCGCGACGGCGTGCCAAGCCTCTTTCACGTCGGGATTGAGGTCCTCGGCGGTGAACACGGCGTGCACGCCCGGCATGGCGAGCGCAGCCGACGCGTCGATGCCCTTGATCGTCGCCCTCGCGAACGGGCTGCGCACGAAGCAGGCGTGCAGCATTCCCGGTCGTACGACGTCGTCGACGAAGGTGCCGCGACCGGTGAGCAGCCGGTTGTCCTCGATGCGTGGCACGCGGGCCCCCGCGTAACGGGTCGCGACCTTCTCCGCTGAAGCTGAAGTCACCTCGACGCCTTTCCGATCGGCCTTAAGAGTGACGTTATCGCATTCGAGAACGACATTTCCATGCCCATTGTCTCATTCATCGCGACTCGGCTGGAAGACTGTGGACCGGCTTCGCGGCGCTTAACCGGTTGATCACCCGCACCAGACGCATGCAACCAACCCGTTAAGCCCGTTGTCTCAGCCATCGTGATGGATCCGCCCCGCGGTGTCGCTCAACGGCCTGCCGCCGCCGCCCCACCTGCGGGCGATTATCTCCGCGGCGATCGACACCGCGGTCTCCTCGGGGGTGCGGGCGCCGAGATCGAGCCCGATCGGGCTGGCCAGCCGGCCAAGCTCGGCGTCGGTCAGCCCGACCTCGCGCAGCCGCTGCATCCGGTCGTCGTGGGTGCGACGCGAGCCCATCACCCCGATGTAGCCGACGTCGGGCAGGCGCAGCGCGACCTGCAGCACCGGCACGTCGAACTTCGGGTCGTGGGTGAGCACGCAGATCGCGGTCCGCGAATCGATCGCGCCGTGTTCGGCCTGCTCGGCGAGGTAGCGGTCGGGCCACATCACCACGACCTCCGCGGCGCCCGGGAACCGTGCGGGTGTCGCGAACACCGGTCGCGCGTCGCACACGGTGACGCGGTAGCCCAGCAGCGTCGCCTGCTGCGCCAACGCGCTCGCGAAATCGATCGCCCCGAAGATCAGCATCCGCGGCGGCGGGGCGTGGCTGGCGACGAACACCTCCATCCCCGACTCTTGACGCTGACCGTCGGGGCCGTAGGACAGCACGCCCGTGCGGCCGACCGCGAGCAACCCGCGGGCGTCGTCGATGACCGCGGAGTCCACGCGCGCCGAGCCCAGCGATCCCTCGACGGCTTGCGTCCCGATCACCAGCCGGCGGCCGATCCGCTGCGGATCGGGATGGGCGATCACCGTGGCCAGTGCGGTCGGCCGGTGGGCGGCGATGTCGTCGGCGACGGCCTGCAGTTGCGGGAAGGTGTCGCGTGACACCGGCTCGGCGAAGATGTCGATGACGCCGCCGCACGTGAGTCCCACGGCGAACGCGTCGTCGTCGCTGATGCCGTAGCGCTGCAGTTCGGGGCGCCCCGCCGAGACGACCTCGTTGGCGAGTTCGTAGACCGCGGCCTCGACGCAGCCACCCGACACCGAACCGGCGACCGTGCCGTCGGGGCAGACCACCATGGTCGCGCCCGGTTGGCGTGGCGCGGAGCGGATCGTGCGCACGACGGTGGCCACCCCGGCGGTGCCGCCGGCCCGCCACACGGTCAGCAACTCGTCGAGCACGTCGCGCACGGTCGCAGTGTAAGCCCGCCACGCTGTGCAGGTGCTCAGCGGGAAGCGGTGCGACGGCCCGCGTTGTCGTATCGGAGTGTCCTTGATGACGCGCGGTTATCAGGACGGCCCGCGTGCGAGCATCGTGGTATTGGGTGGGGGCGGCTTGAAGGGCGAGGGCAGATGACAAATCGAGGCAAGTCGGCACTTGTCATGGTGAGTTTGACAGTTATGGCGGTCATTTTCCCTCCGGCCGCCGATGCTCGACCTACCTGCCAGGACACGGGCTCAATGACGACCTGCCAAACCAACGGCAGTGTGTCGATCAAGGCGCGGCCTTCGACAGTGGCGCCCCCCGCCAACCAGCCGATGTTTCCATGGGGAGTACCTAATCGTGTTCGGGCTCCCGGCGGTCGCGGCTAGTGTGACGCTGCACGATGCGGAAAGCCTGGGCGGGTGTGACGGCGGTGGTGCTGGCATGGGCAACGTCCGGCGTGGCCGCCGCGACACCGGACGTGCCGCCGGTTTCCGACGCGGCCCGCGCGGCGGGTCT
The DNA here is from genome assembly GCF_010731795.1 of Mycolicibacterium celeriflavum. Lineage (NCBI taxonomy): Bacteria > Bacillati > Actinomycetota > Actinomycetes > Mycobacteriales > Mycobacteriaceae > Mycobacterium > Mycolicibacterium celeriflavum. Next base: position 3,998,631 of record NZ_AP022591.1, read on the forward strand.
GGTCGACGTGCGCACCGCGGTCCCCGACGCGGTGATCGACCTCCGGTACGCGACGACGAACAACTTCGTCGGCCAGCAGCTGTATCCCGCCGACGCTCGATGTTTGGTCGACGAGTCGGTGGCGCCGCGCCTTGCCGTGGCGGCTGACGCGCTGCGCCCCGGCGGCGAGGTGCTGGTGTTCTGGGACTGCTACCGGCCGCACGATGTGCAGGTGCGGATGTACGAGGCGGTGCCGGAGCCCGGCTGGGTGGCACGGCCGGGGCCCTACGCCCGCAGCCACGAGGCCGGCCTGTCGGTTGACGTCACATTGGCGCGCGACGGCGCCCTCATCGACATGGGCACCGGGTTCGACGACTTCAATCCGCGGGCGAACGCCTATGCCACCGACGGAGTCAGCGCGGCCGCCCAGGCCAACCGCGCGCGGTTGCGAGACGCGATGGCGGCGGGCGGGCTGACCGTCTACGAGGGGGAGTGGTGGCATTTCGATGCGCCCGGCGCATACGCCCAGCACCCTATTCTCGATGCGCCGGTGAGGTGAGCCGACCCGTGCGTCCTCAGGCCGCCGTCGGGCCGACGGTCATGGCCTGGCAGTAGGCACATAGATTCGGTCCGAGAGTCGGATAGCCACAACCAGCGCAGACCGCGACTACGGTGGTCTCATCGGCATCGGGCATGTGGCATATCTACCCGCTCATATCCAAATCAATCCCAAATCTGGGACACATTTTCCGAAGCTGACGTGCGCCGCCTCAGATGATGGGCGGGTCGCCGGGGCGCAGCAGCCGCAGCCACCGGTAGCCGTACGGTTCCAGGCCCACCTCGAGGCGGCCCTTGTTGTCGAGCTGGTGTTCGGACGGTCCGTCGAGGAGGTCGACGAGCCGGCACTCCGGCGCTTCGTCGAGTTCGATCGTCACGATGCAGGCTTCGGCGCCGAAGTTGTGCAACCCGACCATCGCCCAGCCCGACTCTTCCCGGCAGACGTGCGCCAGCACGGCGGTGTTCGGTTGCTTCAGAATCTCCGGGGTCGACCAGCCGATCTCCGGCTGTGAGCGGTAGGTGTAGATCAGATCGCGCATGAACCACCAGAACGACCGATGGTCGTGGCGCTGGTCTGCGGCGTTGACGCGGTCCGGGCCGTACATCCCGTCGGGTTGCGGGCGGGGCAGCCGGCGTTTGGCCGCGGTGGAGAATCCGCCGTTGACGTCGGCGGTCCACTGCATCGGTGTTCGCACGGCGAATCGCCCTGCGACTTCCAGGTTTTCGGCCATGCCGATCTCTTCGCCGTAGAACAGCACCGGAGTGCCGGGTAACGAGAACATCAGCGAGTAGGCCATGCGCATCCGCCGCTGGTCACCGCCGAGCATGGCGGGCAACCGCCGGCGCAGCCCGCGACCGTAGAGTTGCATGTCCGGATCCGGACCGAAGGCGTCGAAGACTTCTTGGCGCTCTTCGTCGCTCAGCTTGTCGAGGGTGAGCTCGTCGTGGTTGCGGACGAAGTTGGCCCACTGGCTGGTGATGTCGAGTGTCGGGCGCTGTTTCAGCGCTTTGGCGATGGGGCGGGCGTCGCCGCGGGCCAGCGACAGGTAGAGGTTCTGCATCCCGATGAAGTCGAACTGCATGTTGAGCCCGTCCCCGTCGGGGCCGCCGAAGAAGCTCTTCTGGTCCTTGTAGGGGACGTTGACCTCGCCGAGCAGGACGGCGTCGCCGACGCGGCGGGTGATGAAATTGCGTACGTCGCCGAGGTATTCGTACGGGTCGAACACGCCGGGGTCCCCCGGGACACCGTCGCGGGCGAACAGGAACGGCACGGCATCGACCCGGAAACCGGACACCCCCAGTTCGAGCCAGAACCCCAGGACGCGGGAAATCTCTTCCTGCACTTTAGGGTTCGCGATGTTGAGGTCGGGCTGGTGCTTGAGAAAGTGGTGCAGGTACCACTCACCGGTCTTCGGGTCCAACTCCCAGAGACTGTCTTCCTGATCCGGGAAGACGACGTCTTGAGGGCTGGACTTGGGTTCGGTCGCGCTCCACACGTAGTAGTCGCGATACGTGGCGTCGGTACTGCGGCATGCGGACTTGAACCAGGGATGGCGGTCGGAGGTGTGGTTCATGACGAAGTCGACGATCACCCGGATACCGGTCGCCTTGGCGGTGCGCACCAGTTCGACGAAGTCGCCGTGGGTACCGAAACGTGGATCGACACCGAAGAAGTCGGTGATGTCGTAACCGTCGTCGATGCGGCCGGTCGGGTAGAACGGCATGAGCCACAGGCAGTTGACGCCGAGGTCGAAGAGGTACTCGATGCGCTCAGTCATGCCGCGGATGTCGCCGCAGCCGTCGCCGTTCCAGTCGTAGAAGGTTTCGATGTCGGCGCAGTAGAAGACGGCGTTCTTCCACCACAGGTCGCCGGTCTCGATCTTCCTCACGCGCTGACCGCCTCCGAATTCAGCTGCGAGAGCACATGTTCGCCGAACGCGTCGATGAATGCGCTCTGCTGTTGGCCGACGAAATGCAGATAGAGCTCGTCCCAGCCCTGTTCGAGATCTTGGTGCAGCCACTCGGCGTGCCGGCCCAGGTCGCTCGAGACCCGGACGGCTCGCCGGACGTGTTCGGACGAGACCTTTTCGCCGATGACATCGAATGCCTCCACCGTCTCGATGTCCCAGCAGACCGGCGGATCGAAAACGTTGGTGCGCCACTGGTCGTGGGCGATGGCGAGGGCTTCGTCCTCCGAGGGGGCCCAGCTGAGATGGATCTGCAGGCGCGCAGGTCCGCGGCCGCCGGCGTCGCGGTAGGAGTGCAGCACCTGCTCCAGGGCGTCTCGCGACTGGTTGACGGTGACCAGGCCGTCCGCCCAGGCGGCGTGCCGGGCGGCGGTTTCCGGGGTGACGGCCGGACCGATGAGATCGGGAACCTTCTCGGGAAGCGTCCAGAGACGCGCCCGGTTGACGTTGACCAGACCCTCGTGATTGACCTCTTCGCCGCGCAGTAGGCGCCTGATCACGTCGACGCACTCGAGGAGGCGCTGGTCGCGCACCTCCTTGCGTGGCCACTGGTCGCCGGTGATCCGTTCGTTGGATGCCTCGCCTGAGCCGAGCGCCGCCCAGATCCGTCCGGGGAACATCTGCGCGAGCGTTGCAATCGCCTGGGCGATGATCGCCGGGTGGTAACGCTGCCCCGGCGCGTTGACGACGCCGAACGGTAGCTGCGTGGTGGCGAGTGCCGCGCCGAGGAATGCCCACGCGAAACCGGATTCGCCCTGCCGTTCACTCCAGGGGCTGAAGTGGTCCGACGACATGCCGGCGCGAAATCCCGCCTGCTCGGCATGTTGCACGTCACGCAGCAATTGGGCGGGGTTGATCTGCTCGTGAGAACAGTGGAAGCCGATGACCGTCATGGCCTACCGCGTACCCGTTCTTCATGCCTCTTACGTGACCGTCAGGCACTTCGGTAGGTTGCGGTCGTGCCCGAGCTGATGAACCGCCAGATCGTGTTGCGTCGCAGACCCACCGGGTTGGTCCAGCCCGCCGACACCGAGTTGATCACCGTCCCGGCGCCGGAGCCCGCCGAGGGTGAGGCGTTGGTGCGCACTACCTACATCGGCATCGACGCGGCCGCCCGCACCTGGCTCAACGATCAGCCGGGGTACCTGCCTCCGGTGCAACTCGGCGAGGTCATCCGCGCGGCGGGCATCGGTGAGGTGGTCGCCTCGCGTTGCGACGCGTACGCCGTCGGTGACGTCGTGACGACGCTGACCGGATTCCAGGAGTACGTCATCAGCCGCGACGACATCTTCACCACACCCGTCGAAGGCCCCGATGTAGACCAGCTCGCGGTGATGTCGGTGTACGGGCCGACCGGCGCAACCGCCTATTTCGGGATGGTCGGCATCGGCAAGCCGCAGCCGGGCGAGACCGTGGTGGTGTCCGCGGCTGCAGGAGCCACGGGCTCGGTGGCCGGTCAGATCGCCAAGATCGCCGGCGCCCGGGTGGTGGGGATCGCGGGCGGCCCGCAGAAGTGCCGGGCCGTCGTCGACGATTTCGGGTTCGACGCCTGCATCGACTACCGCGCGGACGACCTGCCCGCCGCGCTGAAACAGCACTGCCCGAAGGGCGTCGACGTGTACTTCGACAACGTGGGCGGGCCGATCCTCGATGCGGTGCTCGGCCGGCTGGCCCACAAGGCCAGGGTCGTGTTGTGCGGCGTCATTTCGAGCTACCTGACCGGCGAACATCCAGGTCCGGCCAACTACGTCAACCTGCTGTCGAAGACAGCGCTGATGCAGGGATTCAACGCGCTCGACGAGTGGGGCCGCTTCGAGGAGGCGTTCGGGCCACTGCGCCGGTGGGCGCAGGAGGGCCGATTGGTGCATCGTCAGACGATCTTCGAGGGCATCGAGTCCTGTGTGGACGCGATGAACGGCTTGTTCACCGGTGCCAACATAGGCAAAATGCTGGTCAGGATAAGCCAGCCGAGCGGCGGATGATCTCCGCCGCTAGAACGGTTGATTATCTGGCAAACAATGCGGGTATGACGACCGGCGCGGCGGTCGCCGCAGTTCAGTTGATAGACGAATACAGGTAAGGGAGTGGTCGAATGAGCGCTCGTCGAATCGCTCGAAAGCTTGGTCTGGTCGTGCCCTTCGCGGCGCTCGTCAGTGCACCGGTTCCTCTCGCGGCGGCCCAACCGCCGCCGCCACCGCCCCCCGGCTGTCCCGACGTGCAAGTGGTGTTCGCGCGGGGCACCGGGGAACCCGTCGGTGTCGGCGGGGTCGGGCAGGCATTCGTCGACCAGCTGCGCGCGCAGGCCGCTCCGCGGTCGGTCGACGTCTACGCGGTCAACTACCCCGCGAGCGCGGACTTCGGCGACCGCATCCAGTTCGCACGGACGGTCGTCGACGGGATCCGCGATGCCGGACGGAAAGTCGAGTCGACCGCAGCGGCGTGCCCCGATACGGACATCGTGCTCGGCGGATTCTCCCAGGGCGCTGCGGTGGCCGGTTACGTGACCTCTGCGGAGATTCCTGAGGAGGTACCCGCTGAGTACCGCGAGTTCATCCCCGAGCCGATGTCCGACGAAGTCGGTGACCACGTTGCCGCCGTGGTGCTGTTCGGCCGGCCGTCGGATCGGTTCCTGACCGACGCAGGCGCACCCCCGATCGCGATCGGACCGTCGTATCAAGACAAGACGCTGAGCCTGTGCGCCGAAGGCGACACGATCTGCAACGGCGCTCCGATCGGTCTTCCGAGCTTCGCGCACAACTCGTACCTCATGAACGGGATGGCCACCGAGGGAGCGGCCTACGCGGTGGCGCGCCTCCAGCCGGCTCCACCCGCCCCGGCACCGGCCCCGGCGCCCGAACCAGCGCCGGCACCGTTCGGTGCGCCGGCGCCAGCACTGGGACCAGCCCCGTTCGCGGCACCCGCGCCGCCGGCACCAGCTCCGGCGCCGCCCGCACCACCAGCCCCGGCGCCTGCGCCAGCCGGCTGAGTCGGCGCAGTCGCGGTCTGCCACTCTCGAGTGGTGGACCAAGACGTGTATGACCGGGGCCGCGAAATCCGCACGGCGGTGCTCGGTGCGGCTTATGTGCAGAAGGCCGCAGACGCTGCGGATGACTTCACGGGGCCGTTCCAGGATCTGGTGACCGAGTACTGCTGGGGCGCCGTGTGGGGCCGCGACGGCCTACCCCGCAAGACCCGAAGCATGCTCAACCTTGCGATGCTCGCGGCGCTGAACCGTCCCGATGAGCTACGCACCCACGTCAGGGGCGCTCTCACCAACGGGGTCACGCGCGAGGAGATCCGCGAGGTCTTCCTGCAGGTCGCGGTCTATGCGGGCGTACCCGCAGCGGCGGAGGCCTTCCGCACAGCGCGCACCGCCTTCGACGACGCCGACCACCGGTAGGGGGCGGGGCATGGACATCGGCTTCATCGGCCTCGGCAACATGGGATTTCCGATCGCGACCCGGCTGCGGGCGGCAGGGCACCGCGTGGTGGTGTGCGACAGGCGCATCGAGGTGGTCGACAAGGCAGTCGAAGCCGGCGCCGAAGCGGCGGCATCGGTGCGCGAGGTCGCAGATCGTGTCCCGACGGTCTTGGTCAGCTTGCCGACCCCTGTGGCATCGGAGTCCGTCGCCTCCGACGTCGCGCACGGAAACGTCGTCGAACGCTTCGTCGACTTGTCGACGGTGGGCCGCCGAACGGCGCAACGCAACAGCGTGCTTCTCGCCGAGCGGGGGATCGCCGCGCTCGACAGTCCCGTGAGCGGCGGCGTGCACGGAGCCGAGGCGGGCACGCTCGCGGTCATGGTGTCGGGTCCGCCCGCCCACTTCGAGACCTGCCTGCCGATCTTCGAGACCATCGGTCGGGCGACTTTTGTCGGCGAGGAGCCCGGCGCGGCGCAGACGATGAAGCTGGTGAACAACCTGATCGCGGCGACGACGTTGGCGGTCACCGCCGAGACGATGGTGGCCGGCGTGAAGTCCGGTCTCGATGCCCGGGTGATGCTCGACGTCCTGAACGCCGGGTCGGGCGGCACCCATGCCAGTCGGGACAAATTCCCGCGGGCGGTCCTGTCACGCACGTTCGATTACGGTTTCGCGACCGGGCTGATGGTCAAAGACGTTCGGCTTTACCTCGACGAGGCGAAGGCGCTGGGGCTGTCGACCGAACTTGCCGACGCCGTGGCGCAGGTTTGGGAGTCGACGATGGCGAGCGAAGGGGCCGACTCGGACTTCACCGCGGTGGTGAAGCCGATCGAAGCCGCCGCGGGCGTCGTGGTCGAAGGGTGACCCGTAGTGCTGGCGGTAGAGTGCGGCAAATGAGCACGCCGACATCGCACGCACGCTGGCTGCGTGGGGGCCTTGTCGGCGCGTGCTCCGCCATCCTCACCGCGACCGCGCACACCTTCGCCCAAGGGGAGCTTCCGCGGGGCTCGGCATTGATCGTCGCGATGCTCCTCTGCGCCACCGCGGGCACCGCGGTCGCGCGGCTCACACTCGACGGTCGCCACGCGCGTCTGGTGGGTGCCATCGGCGCGCTGAGCATCGCGCAGGTCCTGGGTCACCTCTCGTTCGTCGTCTCCGGCGGGCACCACCACTCGGCCGCCGCGCTCGGCTTCACACCCGCGATGGTGGCCGCACACCTCGGCGCCGCGCTCGTCCTCGGTGCGGCGATCGCCGCAGTCGAGTACCTCTACGTGGTCTCCGTGTCCGTGCTGCGCTGGCTGCGGATTTTCGCCGCCCTTGCTCTGCGGCCGCGGGTGCGCCGAGTGCCCCGCGTAGCCAAAACCGTTGTCGCCGAGTCCGTGCTGTTCAACTACGGCCTCGGTATGCGCGCTCCGCCGGCGAGGTACGCAACGGCGGCATAGCCCGCCACCTCGATTGAATTCGCCGCGGTCTCGCTGACCCCGGCCGGCTGCATCACTTGTATGACGCAGTCCCTGACTCCTCAGCTGAATTTCCGGCGTGCCGGCGCTCGGCGCGCCGCCGGCTCGAAAGCTTCCGATGCCATGACGACGACTCCCACCCGGAGCACGCCCGCGCGCCGACATCTGCGCGGACTGCGCCCTCTGCTACTTCGATTGCACTTCTACGCCGGCGTTTTCGTCGGCCCGTTCATCCTCATCGCCGCCGTCACCGGCCTGCTGTACGCGGTGATCCCCCAGATCGACAACGCGGTCCACCGCCACGAGGTGACCGTCGACAGCGTCGGCCAGCAACGGCTGCCACTGGCCGAGCAGATCCGCGCCGCACGTGCCGCGCACCCCGAGGGGACGGTCGAAAGCATCCGCCCACCCGCCGCCGCCGATGAGACGACACGCGTCACGCTCGCCGTCGAGGACGTACCGCCCGACTACGCGCGCACCGTCTTCGTCGACCCGTACACCGGTGAGGTTCGCGGCGCGCTGACCACCTACGGCCAGTGGATGCCGCTGCGGGCCTGGTTCGACGAACTGCACCGCAACCTGCACCTCGGCGCGGTGGGCCGCAACTACAGCGAGCTCGCGGCGAGTTGGCTGTGGGTGATCGCGCTGGCGGGGTTGGCGCTGTGGTACCTGCACCGCCGCGACACGAATAAGCTGCGTCGCATCGCCGTGCCCGACCGCGATAAGACAGATCGGCGACGCACGCTGTCCTGGCATGGCGCGGTGGGGGTTTGGCTCATCGTTGCGCTGCTGGGCTTGTCGATCACCGGCATCACCTGGTCGCGGTACGGCGGCGAGACCGTCAACCTTCTCCAAGAGCGGTTGAACACCACCGCGCCGGCGGTCGACACGACGTTGACGCAAGCGGCCGGAAGCGACATCCGGGGCGGGCATCAGCACGGTGGGCCCTCCGCCACGGGTGGCGATGCCGCGCTGCACGGCGCGGACACGGCGCTGCGCACTGCCGTCGACGCGGGTCTGCGCGGACCGATGTGGATGTATCCACCCGCCGAACCCGGCCACGGCTGGCAGGTCGCGGAGAACAAGCGCGACTGGCCGACCCGGCACGACGCGATCACCGTGAACCCCGACACCGGTGCGATCACCGACCGTGTCGACTTCGCCGAGTGGCCGGTTCTGGCCAAGCTCACCGACTGGGCCATCGACGCCCACATGGGCGTCCTGTTCGGCGTCCCGAATCAGATCCTGTTGGCGCTCACCGCGATCGGGCTGATCACGATCGTCGCGCGGGGCTACGTGATGTGGTGGCGACGACGGCCGACGCGCGGAACGGCGTGGGCAGTGGGACGTCCGCCGCTGCGCGGCACCCTTCGCGGCCTGAACCCCGTCGCGGTCACCGCGCTCGCTCTCGGCGCGCTCGCCCTCGGCTGGGCACTGCCGTTGTTCGGGCTCAGCCTCGCGGCATTCATGGTCGTCGACCTCATCGTCGGCGCCGTCAAGAAACGCAGATACGACAGCAGGCAGGAGGCGAAAGCCAGTGTCTGACAAGCGGTATCGCAAAGTTCTGTTGCTCGCGGCCACCGCGACGGTCGTCGTCGCGGGCTGTACGACGCAGGCCCACCACGATGAAGAGCCGATGGCGTCGGCGGTGACCATCGCCGAGCAGTGGGCCAGCTCGGCGGAGACGGGCATGGCGGCGGTGTTCGGTACCTTCACCAACGCCGGGCACCACGACGCCCGGATCGTCAAAGGGACCTCGGATGTGGCCGGTCGAGTCGAAGTTCATGAGGTCGCAGCAGATGCCACCGGCGTCAAGACGATGCGCCCCAAGGAGGGCGGCATGACGATTCCGGCCGACGGCTCACATGCGCTGGTGCCGGGCGGGGACCACCTGATGTTGATGGACCTCGTGCAGCCGCTGGCGCCGGGTTCAGAGGTCACGCTGACCGTCGAGTTCGAGGACGGTTCGACGCTGCCCGTCACCGCGCAGGTGCGTGACTTCGCCGGCGCGGACGAGGATTATCAGCCGTCGACCGGCGGGTCGTCGCCGCACGACGGTCATGGCTGAGCGCTCGACCGGCGGTTCCGTACGGTTCAACCGGCGGCGCCTGCTCGCGGGCAGCGCCGCCGCGGTGGCGGCAGGGGCGACGCTCACGCAGGGCAGCGTCGCGCAGTCCGCGGTCGCACCGCAACCGTTCGACCGGGCCGTCGAACCGTTCCACGGCAAGCATCAGGCCGGCGTGGCGACGCCGCCACAGACGCACGCGCTGTTCGTGGCGCTGGACCTCGCACCGCAACCCCGGCGCAGTCCGCGGGAGACGCTGGCCGCGGTCCTCAAGCTGTGGACCTCGGACGCCGCGCGGTTGACGCAGGGCACGCCCGCACTGGCGGATACCGAACCCGAACTGGCACACCGGCCGGCGCGTCTCACCGTCACGGCGGGCCTCGGGCCGGGTCTGTTCGACCGGATCGGGTTGGCGCACCGGCGTCCGCGGGCTCTGGCCGAACCGCCCGCCTTCACCACCGACCGACTTGACCCGCAGTGGTGTGGCGGTGATCTCCTGCTGCAGATCTGCGCCGACGACCCGGTCACCGTCGCGCACACCGCCCGGGTGCTGCTGAAGAACGTCCGCACCATGACCACTGCGCGCTGGCGGCAGACCGGATTCCGCAACGCGGTCGGAAACGGCGAGGGCGCCAGCATGCGCAACCTCATGGGCCAGATCGACGGGACCGCCAACATCACCGACGCGGCGGGCTTCGACCGGCACGTCTGGGATGCCGGCGACGATCAGCCGTGGTTCGGCGGCGGCACGATCCTGGTGCTGCGCCGGATCCGCGCAGAGATGGACACCTGGGACGAACTCGACCGCAGCAGCAAAGAACTCACGGTCGGGCGTCGACTCGACACCGGCGCCCCGCTGACCGGACAGCGGGAATCCGACGAACCGGATTTCGCCGCGACCGAGAACGGCATCCCGGTGATCCCGCCGAACGCGCACATTGCGTTGGCCCGGCACCGCAACGAGCATGAACAATTCCTCCGCCGCCCCTACAACTTCGACGATCCGCCGCCGGCCGGGCGCACCACCGAATGCGGCCTGGTTTTTGCTGCCTACCAACGCGATCCGGCCGTCCAGTTCACGCCGGTTCAGCAGCGTCTCGCGGCGGCAGATGCGCTGAACGAGTGGATCACCACGATCGGGTCGGCGACGTTCGCGATCCTGCCCGGAGTCGGTACGGGCGGATATCTCGGCCAGACGCTGCTGGTGTAGGCGGTCGCGGTCACGGGCGTCGGCAAGGGTAGGCTGGTCAGCGCAACTGGTTTGTCGGCGACCCGGCCTCGGGGACGAAGTCGGAACGTCGAGATCGAGTGCTGCATGCCGGTCCGGGTGCGGCGCGAGAGGGAACCCGGTGAGAATCCGGAACTGTCCCGCAGCGGTGTGCAGGAACGACCGCCGTCACCAGCACTGGCCCCGACGGGCTGGGAAGCGACGGCCACTAGGTGCGCGATCTTCCTCGCGCGGGCCTGCAAGTCCGAAGACCTGCCAGCTGTACCGGGCGCGCCGCGCCCGGTGGTGCATCGCCTCGTGGAATAGGCTGTGGCCGAAGCCGGTTCGATGCCGTGTTCGGCTTGACGTCTACTGGCGATGACCATCCGCCGCACCGATGAGGACGTCGTCATGACCACACAAGCCACCTACCGGCCCTTCACCGCCACCATCCTCGGTGCGCCGCGCATCGGGCCGAACCGGGAACTCAAACGCGCCGTCGAGAAGTACTGGGCGGGCGGTATCGACCGCACCGAACTCGAGGCCGTGGCCGCGAACCTGCGCCGCGGTACGTGGGAGGCGCTCACATCGGCCGGCCTGGACTCCGTTCCGGTGAACACCTTTTCGTACTACGACCATGTGCTCGACACCGCCATGATGGTCGACGCACTGCCGCCGCGGGTCGCCGATGTGCCCGACGAAGTGGATCGCTACTTCGCGGCCGCGCGAGGCAACGACGACATCGCGCCACTGGAGATGACCAAGTGGTTCGACACCAACTACCACTACCTCGTACCCGAACTCGGCGCGCAGACCAGGTTCGCGCTGAACCCGGCCAAAATTCTGGGTGAACTCGAAGAGGCTCGTGCGCAGGGTGTTCCGGCGCGTCCGGTGGTCGTCGGGCCGGTCACCTTCCTCGCGTTGAGCAAGGCGGTCGACGGAGGAAGTGCGCCGCTCGAGCGCCTCGGCGAACTTCTGGACGTGTACGGCGAATTGTTGCAACTGCTCGCCGACCGGGGCGTGGAGTGGGTGCAGCTCGACGAGCCGGTGCTGGTCACCGACATCGTCGACAACGCAGGCGAACTCGCCGAGCGGGCGTATCAGTTCCTCGGTGGGCTGGCGAAGCGTCCGGCGATCTTCGTGGCCACCTACTTCGGCGAGCTCACCGATGCGCTGCCCGCGCTGGCGCGCACGCCGGTCGAGGCCATCGGCGTTGACCTGGTCGCCGGCAGTGGGTCATCGGTCGCCGCGGTACCTGAGCTCGCGGACAAGTTGCTGGTCGCCGGTATCGTCGACGGGCGTAACGTCTGGCGCACGGACCTCGAGGCCGCGCTCGGGACACTGACAACGCTGCTGGGCGCTACCGGCCACGTCGCGGTGTCGACGTCGTGCTCGACACTGCACGTGCCGTACTCCCTCGACGCCGAGCCGGACGTCGATGCCGCGCTGCGCAGTTGGCTGGCATTCGGATTCGAGAAGGTTGCCGAAGTGGTGACACTCGCCCGAGGCTTGAGGGAGGGACGCGACGCGATTTCCGGTGAGGTCGCGGCGTCTAACGCGGCCGTAGAGGCGCGGCGCGTGGATCCGCGGTTGAACAACGGCCAGGTCCGGTCGCGGATTTCGTCGATCGTGGCGTCCAGGGCGCAGCGCGGGCCTGCGGACAAGCGTCGCGCGGCGCAGCAGGACCGGCTGAAGCTGCCTCTGCTTCCGACCACGACGATCGGCTCCTACCCGCAGACCTCGGCCATCCGGGTGGCGCGTGCGGACCTGCGCGCCGGCACCATCGACTTCGCGGAGTACGAGCGTCGGATGAAGGCCGAGATCGCCGACGTCATCAGGTTGCAGGAGGAACTCGGTCTCGACGTGCTCGTTCACGGTGAGCCCGAACGCAACGACATGGTGCAGTACTTCGCCGAACAACTCGACGGGTTCTTCGCGACGCAGAACGGCTGGGTGCAGTCCTACGGCAGCCGGTGCGTGCGCCCGCCGATTCTGTACGGCGACGTGGCACGGCCCAAGCCGATGACCGTGGAATGGATCACCTATGCGCAGTCGCTCACCGAAAAGCCGGTGAAGGGCATGCTCACCGGCCCGGTCACCATCCTCGCCTGGTCGTTCGTGCGTGACGACCAGCCGCTGGCCGACACGGCCGCCCAAGTCGCACTGGCGATCCGGGACGAGACGGTCGACCTGCAGGCGGCCGATATTGCGATCATCCAGGTCGACGAGCCGGCCTTGCGTGAGCTGTTGCCGTTGCGCGCCAAGGACAAAGACGACTATCTACGCTGGGCGGTCGACGCCTTCCGGTTGGCGACCTCGGGTGTGGCGGACTCGACGCAGATTCACACCCACCTGTGCTACTCGGAGTTCGGTGAGGTCATCGGCGCGATCGCGGACCTCGACGCCGACGTGACGTCGATCGAGGCGGCGCGCTCGCACATGGAGGTGCTGGCAGACCTGAACGCGGCTGGGTTCTCCAACAGCGTCGGACCCGGGGTGTACGACATCCATTCGCCCCGCATCCCGGGTGTCGAGGAGATGGCGACAGCGTTGCGCGAAGCCTTGGACTCGGTTCCCGCCGAACGCCTTTGGGTCAACCCGGACTGTGGCCTCAAGACCCGCAGGGTCGACGAGGTGGTTGCGTCGCTGCGTAACCTCGTTGCTGCGGCGAACGAGGTCCGCGCCGGTTAGAACGGACTGCTGTTCTGCTGCCAGCGCGCCTCTTCCGGACGGGGACCGAAGCGGCGGGCGTAGTCTTCGTGTATCCGCGCGTCCTTGCGGCGCTTGATCTCGTCGACGAGGTTCGGGTCCAGTCCGTGCTGCGCCAGGCGGTGCCGGCGCCAGATCTTGTTGAGCGCCAATGCCATCAGGATCGCCCAGATGTAGATCGGCACGGTCATTTCCAGATGCACGTACAGCGACGCAGGAAGTAGCCAGAGCGGCGCGAGGATCACCAACGGAGGTATCGCCATCCGGACCATGTGGCGGCGGAGGGCGCCCGGTCCAGCCAGGTCGCGTGCCACCCACTCGCGCATGGAGTCGGGTAGGCGGCGTCCATACGAATAGGTGACGTATTGGACGATGCCGGGGCGGGTCTGCGCCATGGTTTCTCCTCGGTTGGTCAGTCGGCTAGCGCGCCCGCAGCGAGGGCGGCGGTGTTCACGCGGGTCAGCACGTCACGAAGGTGTTCAAGCTCGTCGAGGTCGACGCCCAGGCGCTCGACGACCGCAGGCGGGATCTTCAGCGCGCGTCGCCGTAACCGCACACCCTCCTCGGTGAGTCGCACGTCGGTGGCCCGCTCGTCGACGGCGCTGCGCGATCGGGTGATCAGGCCGAGCGACTCGAGTCGTTTGAGCATCGGCGACAGTGTCGCCGAGTCCAGCTGCAGCGCGCGGGCGATGTCCTTGACCGACAATGGTTTCGTCGGCGCCTCGCCGGTATCGCCGGACTTGTGGTGGTCCCACAACGCCAACATCACCAGGTACTGAGGGTGGGTGAGCCCGAGCGGTTCGAGCAGCGGACGGTAGACGGCCAGCACCGCCCGATGGGTGACCGCGAGCGCGAAGCACACCTGCTGTTCAAGCGCGAGGGGATCGACCTTGGACGGAGCCGACGTGGTCACATCTCCATGGTGGCCTAATAGTTAGTGCCCTAGCAATGTACTTCCGGTCACACGGGTTTCGTCCGAGGTGGAACGGGTGACCCTGCTCGCATGTCAACGCCGAACGACCCCCCGGCCACCCCGAAGGACGCGACGAAGGTCACCGCGGAACAACGGGCTCTGCAGGAGGATCTGGACCACCGCAACGACGACCCCGAGGCGCCCGGCGGCCATCAGGATCGCCACGACATCGCCGACGAGACCTGACGCCCAGGCGGCTAGCCGGTCGCCGGCACCCCGAGTGCGAGGACCGCGACATCGTCCTTGACTCCGGCGCCGAAGCTGGTGAGAAGTTGCTGGATGGCACCGACGATGTGGTTCGCGGTGGTGGGCGCGCGGGACTTGACGAAGGCCAGAAGGGCACCGTCGTCGTCGTAGCGCTTACTGCCGACTCCTATGCTCGCCTCGGTCAGTCCGTCGGTGTAGAGCACCAGGGTGTCGCCCGGCGCCAAGTGGAGCTTGTGGGCGATGAAGCGCGGGTCATCGGTGATACCGACGGCCTGCCCTCCGGTGGTGTCGGCGTAGTAGGCCGACCCGTCGGCACCGAGCAGCAGTGGTGGCGGGTGACCACCGCTGGCCAACTCGACGTCGAACCCGTCACCGCGCATGGTGATGTTTCCGTCGATCACGGTGCACAGGCGGTTCGCAGCGATGTCGCCTTCCCGCATGAGAACCGAATTGAGGACGTGCAGTGCCTTCACCGGGTCGTGATCGGCGACAGAGGCCGAGCGAAGCACGTACCGCGTGAGGCCGGCAACGACTGCGGCCTTGACTCCTTTACCCGCGACGTCGCCGAAGAAGAAGCCCCACATGGAACGTGTCAGCGGGAAGAGATCGTAGAAGTCGCCGCCCACGTCGTCATCCGAGTCGGTGTGGTAGTAGGCAGCGGCGTGCAACCCCGCGGGCGGCTCGAGATGCGGCGGAAGCAGTGAGCGGCGCAGAGTTTCGGCAAAGGCCTGCACCCGGCGGCGCTCGCTCTCGGCCTTCTCTCGCTGCGCGAGTAGCTCGCGTTCGTAGGATCGACGGTCCGTGGCGTCGATGGCGGTCAGCCGCAGCAGTTCCGGATTTCCGTCGCCGTCGAACTTCAGGTTCGCGGTGAGGAACATCGGCAGCCTGGTCCCGTCGGCGGCCACGAGGTCCACGGTCACGCCATCGAGCTTCCCGCTCATCCGCAGCAGCGGGCGGAAGTGGGTGTCGAAGTGTATGCGTCCGCCGATGGTCAACAAGTCGGTGATCTGCTTGCCGTGCAGACCATTACGCTCATATCCCAACCATGCGGTCAGCGTCGAATTGGCGCGGATGATGCGACCGCCCGGGTCGGCGATCAGGTGGCCGCAGGGCGCGTTGTCCCAGTGGTCTTCGAGGTCCACTTCGGTCATGTCGGTCGAGCGAAGTCGGCGATTGCCTCGGCCGTGGCGTCCGGGTTACTGACGTGTGGGCAGTGTCCGGTGGCGTCCAACGTGATCAGTCGACTGCCGGCGACGTGCCGGTGCACATAGGCACCGACCGCCCGCGGCGCGATGACGTCCTGCGTGCAGTCCAGGATCAGCGTGGGCACCGCGACCCGCGGGAGGTCGGCGCGGTTGTCGGAAAGGAAGGTGGCGCGGGCGAACACACGCGCACAGTCGGGGTCGGTTCGGCAGAAGGACGCCGTGAGCTCCTCGCCGAGCTCGGGCCGTTCCGGGTTCCCCATGATCGCCGGAGCCATGGCACGCGACCAACCCAGATAGTTGAGTTCCAGAGATTCGAGGAGCTCGTCGATGTCGGCCCTGGAGAAGCCGCCCTGGTACTCGTCATCGTCGATGTAGCGGGGCGAGGGCGTGATCATCACGAGTTTGGCGAATCGGGTCGGCTCCTTGATCACCGCCAGAGCGCCGATCATCGCCGCCACCGAGTGGCCGACGAACACCACGTTGCTCAGGTCGAGTTCGCGCACGATGTCAACGATGTCGTCGGCGTAGCCGTCCAGCGACGAGTACTTGGCATCGCTCCACGCCTTCGGATCCGACGCCCCCGAGCCGACATGGTCCATCAGCACGATTTCGAATTCTGCCTCCAGCCTGTCGACAATGAGCCGCCACAAATTCTGATCGCAGCCGAAACCGTGAGCCAGCAGCAGCGTCGGGCCGCCTTGCCGGCCCACGATCTTGACGTTGTTGCGGCTCCGCACATCCATGTCCAGCAGCTTAGGATCCCGGGGGCTAGAGAACGACCACCCAGACGGCCACGTAGTGGCAGGCCGCCGCGGCCGCGGTGAAGGCGTGGAAGAACTCGTGATAGCCGAAGGTGTGCGGCCACGGATTGGGCCAGCCCATTCCGTAGAAGACGGCGCCGATGTTGTAGAGCACGCCGCCGGCCAGCAGTAGCAGCACCACCGTGAGGCCGGCGTGGTTCAGCAGTGTTTCTGTGTACAGCACGGCGGTCCAGCCGAGCAGCAGATACAGCGAGACTCCCAGCCACCGAGGCGCCGACGGCCAGAGCAACTTCATCGCGACACCTGCGGCTGCGGCTGCGCACACCACAGTCAGGACGCGGGTTCCGGCGTCCGACGGCATGGCCAACAGCGCGATCGGGGTGTAGCTGGCGGCGATGAAAACGAAGATCAGCGAGTGGTCGGCACGTTTCATCCACAGTTCGGTGGTGGGCCGCCAGTGCACCCGGTGGTAGGTCGCGCTGACGCTGAACATCGCGACGATGGCGGCGCTGTAGGCCAATGTCGCCCAACCGGCTATCGGGGACCCGGCGGTCCAAGCGACGTACACCAGCGTCGCTCCCGCCACGACGGCGCCGACGGCGGAGCACAAGTGGATCAGGCCGCGTGCGCGGGGCTTACCGATCAGATCCGAGACGGCGTCTGCAAGCGCGTGCGGCAGGTCGTCTGCGCCGGACTCGGTGCCGGAGGACGCGACGGAGTCAGGGCCGGCCGACTCCAAGGTCACGTCCGACACGTCAACGATCCGAGGTTGTTCAGGACATCTCCTGCGTCGACGGAAGCCATACCGGTCGAGGCAGGGTATCGCGCTTCGGGGCGATCGCGGGCGCTGCCCCGGCCGTGGCGCGATGTAGCTCGACTTGGGCCCATCGTAGAATGGTCGCGGCTCATCGAGCTGGCCGCGTTAGCTCAGTTGGTAGAGCGTCGCTCTTGTAAAGCGGATGTCGAGAGTTCGAGTCTCTCACGCGGCTCCGTTGTGTCGGTCCCGGCGGCTAACGTCATGTTGTGTCGATGACCTGCCTCGGGTGCGGCCTCCGTCTCGAAGGTCGTCGACGAAAAGTGTTCTGCTCCAACGCATGCCAACAGTTGCACCGGCGGCGAGTGCTCCTGGATGCCTGGCTCCAGACGGGAATGTGTGGCCGCACGTCATACCAAGGCAACTACGTTCGGGACTACCTCTATGAGCAGCAGGGTGGCTGCTGCGCAGTCTGCGGAATCGCAAGCGAGTGGAACGGCATGACCCTGGCGTTGATCATCGACCACATCAATGGGGACGCCACCAACAACCGTCGTGACAATTTGCGGCTCGTCTGTCCCAACTGTGATAGCCAGCTGCCGACGTATAAGGCCAGAAATCGCGGCAGCGGCCGCCATTACCGGCGACAACGGTATGCCGACGGCCAGTCGTACTGACGCGGTGCTCTACCACTGAGCTAAGGAGGCCTGCGGGCCCTGAGTTTATCCGGTAGCGCGTTCGGGGAACCCGCTGCCCGTGAGTGTCAAGGACGATCTCCTGAGCGACTTCCCGCACGTCTATCCGGGGCTGACCCGGCCGCAGGTGGAGCGGCTGCTCACGCTCCTCGACGAGAGCGCGAGCACCGGAGGCGGGCTGGGCCTCAGTGTCGCGACTGCCATCAGGCCGTTGGCGCCGGACATCGCCGCCCGCATCGAGTCCTACGGCAAGGCCGACGTCGATGAATACGTACGCATCCTGCGCGGCGCCGCGGTGCTGCTACTCCAGCGGTGGCAGCCCGAAAATCAGCCTCCGAACCCGGAAAGCGTCGCAGCCGCGGTCGAAACCATCGAAGCCGACGCCTGACGTCATTCCTC
Source organism: Mycolicibacterium celeriflavum (assembly GCF_010731795.1). Taxonomy (NCBI): domain Bacteria; kingdom Bacillati; phylum Actinomycetota; class Actinomycetes; order Mycobacteriales; family Mycobacteriaceae; genus Mycobacterium; species Mycolicibacterium celeriflavum. Next base: position 4,016,992 of record NZ_AP022591.1, read on the forward strand.
GACGTCGATGACGCGCTGTGAGGTCACCGTTCGTGACGACGTTCGGGCGCGCGGCCGCCGGCCCGGCAACGGGATCCGGTCGGCGATGTTGCTCAGCGGGTTCACCACCTGGCTGAGGGTGACGACGGCGTCGTGCAGCGCGTCGATCGTCGGCGCCAGCGCCTCCAGGCCCGGGGCCAGCCGGTTCAGGGTGTCGGCGACGTCGGCGAGTTTGAGCAGCGGTCCGTCCGGATCGGTCAGGGTGTCCAGCAGACCATCCTCGGCCAGTAAGCGGTCGGCCACGCCGTCCTCGCGCAGCACCCGCTCGACCAGTCCGTCGTTGGCCAGCAGCTGGTCGGCCAGCCCGCCCGGCGCGATCACTCGCGACAATGCGCCGTCGTCGGTGGTCATCCGGTCCACCAGTCCGCCCTCGGCCATCACCTGATCCACCAGCCCACCAGGTGCGACCGCTCGCGCCACCGCGCCGTTCTCGGCGGTCAACCGGTCCAGCAACCCGCCCTCGGTGGTCAGCTGATCGACCAGGCCGCCAGGGCGCAGCAGCCGGTCCAGTGGGCCGTTCGGCGCCAGCGCACGTCCCAGCGGGGCGTCGTCGTCCATCAGCCTGGCCAGCCGGTTCGCCCGCTCCACGGCCTCGTCGAGACCCAGCATGTGCGCGAACGAGGCCGAGCCGTTCCTGGTCGCCGTGTTCGCGTCGCCAAGCGTTTTCTGCGCCAGGCCCAACGCCCCGTTGGCCATGGAGAGCCCGGCGTCGGCGACGGCCAGCCCCACCTTGACGGGCGCAACGGCCAGGTCCGTGAGGGCTTTGCCGTAGTTCATCGCCTCAGTCTATGGACAGCGCAAGGCCGGCGTGGCGTCTCAGGTCAGCTGAGCCAGCGCGGCTTTGATCTTGGCCTGGGCCTCGTCGAGGGACTGCGGCGACGGGTTCTGGTCGGCGTTGGCGAAGCCGAAGTCCGCCAGGTTGTTGGTGGGGAAGACGTGCACGTGCAGGTGCGGCACCTCCATGCCGGCGATGATGACCCCGGCGCGGTGGGCGGGGAACGCCTTGACCACGGCCTTGCCGATCAGCTGCGACACCTCCATGACGCGGCCTAAGACCGCGGAGTCGACGTCCTGCCAGTGGTCGATCTCGGCCCGGGGCACCACGAGCGTGTGGCCTTGCGTGATCGGCGCGATCGTCAGGAACGCGACGATGTCATCGTCGTCGTAGACGAACCGGCCGGGTAACTCTCCGTTGATGATCTTGGTGAAGACGCTCGCCATGGGTCGAGCATAGTGAGCGGGCGAGTGCGGCGTTCCACGGTGATGACATCGGCGGATCGGGCGGACGAGGTGCTTCTGTCCCGCACACTTCGCGACCCCGTGACGGGTCAGAACGGTGGGGGGTCGGCGTCGGGGTTGTCGGTGCCGACGTCGAGGTTGATCTTGCCCGGGTGGTCGGGTGGTGGTCTGCTGGGTTCGGTGGTGACGGGGGCTGCGCGTTGGCGGCGTTCGAGGGCGTTGAGGGCGCGTTCGTGTTCGATTCGTCGCATCCGGTCTTGGGCGCGGGTGCGTCGTCGGCGCGGCATCATGGCGCCCTTGTCGCCGTTTCCCGCGGGGCGTTGTGCCGCTGGCAGGGTAGCGGTCGTCGTGTCCCAGCCGGGGTAGAAGAAGCGGCTGCCGGGGTGGGTGACATAGGTTCTGCCCGACGGGGCGGTCCAGATGACGGTTCCGTCGGCGCGTTGTTCATCGAGCCACCCGCCGAAGGTTTTGAGTAGGTGGTGGATTCGGCACAGGCATTTGGTGTTCGACGGATGCGTGGGACCGGCCGGATACGGCGTGGTGTGGTCGATGTCGCAGCACTGCGCCGGGCGCCCGCAGCCGGGGAATCGACACGTCAGATCGCGCATCCGGACAAAGCGTGCGGTCTTCTGCGATGGCCGGTAGCCCGATTCCGGTGCCGCATCGGGCTTGTGCACCCAGCGAACCTTGGCGCCGTTGTTGATCAGTTCGGCCAACAGCGGGGTCGGAAGCAGTCCGCCGCCGAGGATCAGCCCCGCAACGGGTTTGGGTTTCGCGGGCCCGGCCGGTTCGGCCGGGGATTCGGCGGGGTCGGCCGGGGGTTCGGCAGGTTTGGGGTGGCCATCGCCGGACATCTGCGGATCCGGTTGTGCGTCTATGGCCGCGGGGTCGGCGAGCACGTTGATGACGAAGTTGGCTGCGCGGGGATCCTCGCCGGCAGAGGCGCAGTCGGGGCTGCCGCATTGGCAGGTCAGTCGGTCCGCGAACGCGGCGATGGCACCCAGGGAATCCGAGCGCCGCTGCCCCACGGTGCGCGGATCCGCATTGCACACCCCGCTCGACATCTGGGCGAGGCGACGTTCGATTAACTCGGCGTCGGCGGCGGATAAGCGCCCCCACAGCGAGGCCGTTCCGGTCACATCGTCGCGCTTACCGAGTCGGACGTCTCGGCTGCGCGCGGCCTCGCGCAGGCGCCGGCGCGCGTCGGGGTCGTGTTCGTCGACCAGCGCGTCGATCGCGGCCTCGAGCTTGGTGACCGACAGTGCACCCCATTTGGCCGCGCGCGCGGCGATGGCGGCATCGACCCGTGCATGGATTGCGGAGTCCACGATCAGTTGGGTGCGCCAGGTGATGGTCGCGACCAGCCCAACGCTCAACCGGCCCTGGGCGAACAACGCAGCGACTCGGGGCAGCCGCTCGCGCAGGGCCATCGCGATACACATCTCCCGCGAGGCAGCCCGATCCCCGATCCCCATCGCGGCCGAAACCTCGGCCGAGGCCATCCGCCAGCCATCAATCGCCAAATGCTCACGCTCTTCGTCGGGCTCGGTGTAGCGCGCGGTCAGCTCGGCGGTGGCCGCCAGCCGACGCGCGGCCAGCACAGCCTCCGCGCGGACGCAGTCGGCGATCGCAGCCACCACAATGCTGTCGTCGACGGCCGCGAACTCGGCATCGAACGTGTGTTCGATCATGGCTTCGATCCTGCCACACCCAACCGACAAAAATCAGCGACGGTAATCGCCCCTGTGGACAAGCTCATCGAGCTCGGTGATCGACCACGGTGGCGAATCGTGCTGATCGCGGTACGCGAGGACCGCCGGCATCTGCCGGTCGAAGCGCCCGACGAAACCGCCGGCAGCGATGAAGATCTGCCCCGTCACGTCTGCGGCCAGATCACTGGCCAAATATGCGTAAGTCGGCGCCACATACTCCGGCGGCGCGGCGTCGAGGGCGCCCTGCATGCTGATCTCGTCGAGTAGACCGCGCCGATGCAGATCGCTTATGTGCGCCTCATACTCCGGGCCGGTGGACAGCCGCGTCCTGGCGCCGGGGCACACCACATTCGCGCGCACACCGTCGCTTTTGAGCTCGGCCGCAATCGCCAGCGTCAGTCCGTTGACTGCGCCCTTGCCCGCCGGGTAACCGGTGCCGCCGTAGTCACCGAGGAAGGCGAACGAACTGGTGTTGACGATCGCGCCGCCGCCTTGCGCCACCATCTTCGGAGCAGCGGCCCGGCAGGTCTCGAACACCGTGCCGAGGTGCGCGTCGATCAAATCGTGAAACTGCGCAGAGGTGACGTTGAGGATCGACGATCCGTGGGGCTCGGCGGTGCCCGCACAGTTGATCAGGATGTCGATCCGACCGAACTCCTCCACGCACAAGTCGATCAGCGTGTCAGCGACAGCCGGATCTGCGGGCGAGCCGGGCAGCCCGCGCGCGTTCGGGATCTGTTGGGTTGCTTGCGTTACGGCATCGGCGTCGCGGCCGTTGACGATGACTCCCGCGCCGTGGGCGGCGAGCAGTTCGGCCACCGCCAGCCCGACACCACGCGAACCGCCGACGACAACCGCGCCGCGCCCGCCCAGTAGCGGGCTAGTTGTCATCCGTTGGCTGGCCGAACTCCATCATGTCCATGTTCCAGTAGCCGCGCAGGTTGGTCAGCAATCCAGCGTCGTCGGTCTTGTAGGTGAACACGCCACGCACCGTGCTTGTCATGCCGTTGTCGAACTTGCTGCGCAACACCAGGATATGGGCCACCTCGTGCGGTGAGCTGGAGGGAAACGTCTCCTCGCACGTGATCTGAAGGTCGTTGGAGGCGATGTTGGCGTCGTAGAAGCCGGACACCGCCTCCTTGCCGCGCAGACCGTTGCCGTCGGGGTTGGTGAAGGACTGGCCGATCGGATCCTCGATGACGACGTCGTCGGCCATCAGGGCCAGCCAGCCCTCCTTGTCGTGGGCATGCACGCACTTCCAGGAGTTGTGCGACGCGGCCAACGCCGGTGTCTTCTCGGCGGTTTCCTGCGACATCGGGTTCAGCGGTCCTCGTCGGTGTAACGGATGACCCCGCGAATGTTGCGACCCTCGAGCATGTCCTTGTAGCCGTCGTTGATCTGCTCCAGCTTGTACTGCCGGGTGACCATGTCGTCGAGGTTCAGCTTGCCGGCCTTGTACATCGACAGCAGCTGCGGGATGTCGAAGTGCGGGTTGCCGCCACCAAAGATGGTGCCCTGCAAATTCTTCTGCAGCAGGGTCAGCATCGCCAGGTTGAGGTTGACCTCATTGTCGAGCAGGCTGCCGATCGCGGTCACCACGCAGGTGCCGCCCTTGGCGGTGAGGTTGAGGTAGTTGTCGATGTCCTTGCCGTGCAACTCGCCAACGGTGACGATCACCTTGTGGGCCATCAAACCCCAGGTGACCTCCCCGATGCCTGCCATGGCCGACTCCCAATCCGGATAGGCATGTGTGGCACCGAATTTCAGCGCCTGATCGCGCTTCCACTCCACCGGGTCGATGGCGAAGACGCGGCGGGCCCCGGCAGCGACGGCGCCCTGCAGCGCGCCCATGCCGACACCGCCCACGCCGACGATCGCGACGTCCTCACCGGGGCGGACGTCACCGCTGCGCACCGCCGAACCGTAGCCCGTGGTGATGCCGCAGCCGACCAGGCAGGCGACCTCGAACGGGATCGACTCGTCAATCTTCACCACCGAGCTCTTGTGCACGACCATGTACGGGCTGAAGGTGCCCAACAGTGTCATCGGGAAAACCGGCTGCCCATTTGCGTGGATGCGGTGGGTGCCGTCGGAGACCGCGGTGCCCCCGAGGAGTCCGGCGCCGAGGTCGCACAGGTTGCGCAGGCCCGCCTGACACGACGGACAGTTGCCGCACGACGGGATGAACGACATCACCACGTGGTCGCCGGGTTTGATGTCCTCGACGCCCGGCCCGACTTCGGTCACGATGCCCGCGCCCTCGTGGCCGCCGAGCACGGGGAAGCCGGCCATCGGAATGCCGCCGGTCACGAGATGGTGGTCGGAGTGGCACATCCCCGACGCTTCCATCTGCACTTTGACCTCGTCTTTGACGGGGTCTCCGATCTCGATCTCTTCGATCGACCACGGCTGGTTGAACTCCCAGATGAGAGCGCCTTTTGTCTTCATTCGTACGTGCCTTCCGCTAGAGCCGGTGACCTCAGACTAGAGGGAGTAGTTAGATACGTCACAGTCACCCCCAATCAACTGCTTGGCCGGTCACCAGATGGGTGCCGGGGCCTGGCCGAGCGGGTAGTAGCCGGGCAGTTTCTCGCCCGCCAGGGAGCGTTCGATGCGTTTCTGCATGCCCGGTGAAAGGTCGCCGGACTCGATCAGCTTGCCGAACATGTAAGACACGTGGCCGAAGTCGAAGAAGTCGCGCTGCCACTCGATCTTGAGGTCGGCATCGAGTCGGAACCAACTGCCGCCGATGCCGTAGATCTCGTCCTGCGTGCCATCGGACTTGTTGACGATCTGCTTCCAGAACCCGACGATCTCGCCCTGCTTGTCGTCGACGAGCACCTTCTGGTACTCGTACACCCAGTTCTCCAGGCCCTCCATCTCCAAACCCAATGCGACGTCGCGGATTTCGTCCTTGCCGATACACATCACGTCTTCTTTCGGCCCGATGTTCCAGCCGTAGGTGGCGTCATCGGTGTAGAACTCGGCCAACGGCTTCCAGTCGCCGTTACGCTCGGCCTCCCGGTTGGCCTCCAGCCACTGCTCGACCCAGCTGTCGAGCGCTTCGCGTGGTAGTGACGGCATTGTCTACTCTCCTGTTTCTCTGATGGTCAGGGCTTGGGTCGGGCACATGTCGACCGCGTTCTGAACCTCGTCGCGGGCGTCGTCCGGCGGTTCGGGGTCAAGGATCTCGACCTTGCCTCGTTTGGGCACCGTGAAATAGTCGGGTGCTTCGAGTTCGCACATCGCGTGGCCCTGGCACAGATCCAGATCCACTTCGATTCGAAAGCAACCCATGGTGACCTACTTCGCGCGCCTGCGGTAGCGGGCTTTGGCCGGCCGCTGCAGCTGGACCACCATCTTGGAGTGGTCGTTGCGGTAAGAGTCGGCGGGCTGGGCCATCTCGAACTCATACTCGCGCAACAGGACCGAGAAGATCGCTTTGATCTGCATCTGGGCGAACGCAGCGCCGACGCAGCGGTGCCTGCCCGCGCCGAACGGGATCCACGTCCACCGGTTGACGACGTCGGCCTGCTCGGGCTTGTTGTAGCGGTCGGGGTTGAACGCATCAGGGTCCGGGAAGTCCTCGGGAATCCGGTTGCTGATCGCCGGTGACGCCGCGACGAAGTCGCCCTTGTGAATCGGGAAGCCGGCCACCTCGAACTCGCCCTGTGCGACCCGCATCAGGATGATCAGTGGGGGATGCAGCCGCAGTGTTTCCTTGACCACGTTGTCCAGCTTCGGGATCTGGCGCAGCGCATGGAAACTGACCTCTTGGCCGTCGGCGTAGAGCTCGTCGAGTTCGTCCTGCACCTCGGCGTACACCTCAGGGTGGCGGATCAACTCGATCAACGTCCACGCCGAGGTGCCCGAGCTGGTGTGGTGCCCGGCGAACATCAGCGAGATGAACATGCCGGTCACCTCGTCGGCCGAGAACCGCGGATTGCCGTCGTCGTCGCGGATCGACACCAGCACGTCGAGCATGTCGCGGTCGGACTTGTCCTTCGGCGGATTGGCCAGCCTCTGATTCATGATTTCCTGAACCAGCGCAACGAGTTTCACTCGGGCTTCGTCTCGGCGCTTGAAGCTCTCGATCGGCAGGTACGGATCCACGTAGCACAGCGGGTCGGTGCCGCGCTCGAGATCGTGGTAGTACTCGGCAAATCGGTGGTCGAGCTGATTGCGGAACTTCAACCCGATCAGACACGCCGTCGAGGTGTAGATCGTCAGCTCGGCGAAGAAGTCGAGCAGTTCGATCTCGCCTTCCTCGCCCCAGTCGGCGATCATCTTCTGGACTTCGCCCTCGATGGTGGCCGCGTGGCCCTTCATGTGCTCGCCACGCAGAGCCGAGTTGTGCAGCATCTCCTTGCGCCGCTCCGGGCTGGCGTCGAACACCACACCCTTACCGAAGATCGGCGTCATGAACGGGTAAGCCTCGGCCTGGTCGAGATCCTCATCGGCCGAACGGAAGAAGAACTCGTTGGCTTCCGCGCCGGAGAGCAGGATGACGTGCTTGTCGACCAGCTGGAACCAGCCGACGTCGCCGCATTCCTCGCGCACGCGCTTCATCAGGCCGATCGGATCGGTGCGAAACTCCTCGAGGTGGCCGTGCTCTTCCTCGCCGCCGGAAACGCGCGGGACGATGGCTGTGGTCATTGATTCAGGGCTTTCTCGTCGACTTGGAGCTTTTGACGGTCTTTGTCGTCGGCCAACGGGGCCTCGGGCTGCAGTTCCATGTTCGCGATGAACCCGCCGCGCGGCGTTTCTGCCACGAACGCGATCGCGCGCGCCAGGTCGGAGGCCCGCAGGAAATAGTCGTGGCGGGCCTGCCCCCATTTGGCCCAATCCTCGAGTGCTGGACCGATTTTCTCGGCGGGCAGGCTCCAACCCATGCTGGTCTTCGTGGGACCGGGGTGCACGATCGAGGCGCGCACACCGGTGCCTTCCAGTTCCATCTGGAAATTGCTGACCATGGCGACCAGTGCCGCCTTGGCCGCGCCGTAGGCGCCCATGTGCGGCCGTTGCCGCAGCGCCACATCGGAGCCGACGAAGATCAGATCGCCCCGCTGACGCTCGAGCATGCCGGGCAACACCGCGGCCGCCAGCCGGTTGGCGCCGACGAGGTGGATCTGCAACTGCGATTCGAACTCGTCGGTGCTGATCTCGGCGAGTTTGCCGAAGTACGTGTCTCCGGCGCCGGCGACCAGCACCTCGATCTCGCCGAGCGCGTCGACGGACTGGGCGACAAAGGATTTGACCGAGTTCGGATCTGTGACGTCGAGGTGGAACCCGACCGCCTCACCACCGTTCGCGTTGATCTTGCCGACGATGTCGTCGAGCTTCTCGACGCGCCGCGCGCCGAGCGCGACGGGGAAGCCACGCGCGGCCATCTCGATGGCGGTGGCCTCGCCGATTCCTGACGAGGCGCCGGCGACGATGACGGGTCGGCGTTCGGGTAACGGTTCGAAGCGGGGCATGTGTTGGCCTTCAGAGGGTTTGGAGAGTGATCGGAAGATGAGCGAACCCGCGGACATTGCTCGAGTGGACGCGGACGGCGTTGGCCTCGTCGACCTCGTATCCGCGGATTCGCTTGAACAACTCGGTCAGCGCGACCCTGGCCTCCATGCGCGCGAGGTGCGCGCCGAGGCAGAAGTGTGCGCCGCTGCCGAAACTCATGAGCTTGGACCCGATCTCACGGCCGATGACGAACCGGTCGGGATCGTCGAACACCCGCTCGTCGCGGTGCGCCGAACCTGGCAGGAGCAGCAGCACGTCGCCGTCACCGATGGTGGTGTCATACAGCGTCAGCTCACCGGCCACGGTGCGCGCCAGGATCTGGCTCGAGGTGTCGTAGCGCAGCGTCTCCTCGACCCATAGCGGTACCCGGTCAAGGTCGGCATACACACCGGTGAGTTGGTCGGGGTTCTTGTGGCCCCAGAACGCCGCGTTGGCAAGCAGTTTCGTGGTGGTCTCGTTGCCGGCGATCACCATCAGGAACATGAAGCCGAGGATCTCGTCGTCGGTGAGCCGGTCGCCGTCGATCTCGGCTTCCAGCAGCGCGGTGGTGAGGTCGTCGGTGGGTGTCTTCCGGCGTTCGGCGACCATGCCCTGGTAGTAGACGATCAGGTTGATGGACGCCTCCACGGCCGCCGGCGGCACATCGGTCACGCCCTCGTCCCGGTGCATCACGCCGTCCGCCCATGCTCGCACCTGGCTGCGGTCGGGTTCGGGCACGCCCATCAGTTCGGAGATGACGTCCATCGGCAGCTTGCCTGCGAATTCATCGACGTAGTCGACGGTTTCGTTCGATCGCGCCTTCTCCAGCATGACATCGAGGTGCTGGACCGCGATCTCGGTGACCCGCGGCTCCAGTTCGCGAATGCGGCGCGGCGTGAAGCCCTTCGACACCAGCGTGCGCAACCGCAGATGCGCCGGATCGTCCATCGCGAGGAAAGACATGGTCTTCGACGCGTGCGGGCCGCGCGAGGCGGGATCCAACGACACGCCGAACTTGTTCGACAGCGTGGTGCTGTTACGGAAACCCTGCAGCACGTCCTGGTGCCGCGACAGCGCCCAGAAGCCGAGTTCGTCATTGCGATACAGCGGCGCCTCGTCGCGCAACCGCTTGTAGTACGGATACGGGTCCTCGTGGAAGTCGTAATCGTAGGGGTCGAGGATCACGTCGGAGGCGGCTCCGGTCTGAGGGGTCACTGCTCGTCTCCCAGGATGAGGCCGACGACATAGGAGAGCCGGTCGGCGATCTGGTGGTAGGTGAACACGCCGCTGCCGGCGTTGACCAGCGCGCCGAAGAACGTCATCTCCAAGGCGGCCAGCGCGCGTGGATCGGCGTCGGGTCCCATGGCCGAGCGGATACGGCGGTGGATCTCGGCGCCGATGCGGTCGCGCACGGCGCGCACGGTGGCGTCGGTTCCGCTCAGCAACGCGGTCGTGCAGGCCGCCGCGACCTCAGGTTCGTCGGCGACCATCAACGCCATGGCGCGCAGCGTCTTCTCGACGCGGGTCAGTCTGCTTTCGTTGACGTCGGTGAAGTACGGAACCTGGCGCATCAGGTCGAGGTAGACCTCGGCGATCAGGTGGTTCTTCGACGAGAAGTAGGTATAGGCGGTCGCGGGGGCGACCTTGGCCTTCGCCGCGACGGCTCGCACGGTCAGGTCGGCGTAGCTGGATTCGCGCAGCATCTGAACCCCTGCTGCGAGCACCTTGCGAAACGTCTCCTCCTGGCGACGGTTGCGCGGCGTCTCGCCGTCGGTCACGGGCGCCGGCCCTGTGACCGCGACCACGGGTTCGCTGGACACATGTCCAAGCTATCGGATGCCAGCTGCGGCCCGCAAGTGCCCAGTTGGGGCCCATCTGCTTGCCACCTGCCAGGCCAGAGGTCTAAGGTTGCTTTCAAATCAATCCGGACAGTTGTCCAGCAACGGTGGAACGGAGCGCAGATGGCAGTGCTGGCCAATCGCGAGAGTCAGTTGCTCATCGACGGCAAGCTCGTCGGCGGCGGTGGCGGGACGTTCCAGACCGTCAACCCGGCGACCGAGGAGGTGCTCGGCGTCGCCGCCGACGCGACCGCCGACGACATGGATCGCGCGATCGGGGCGGCCCGTCGCGCGTTCGATGAGACCGACTGGTCGACCAACACCGAGTTGCGGGTGCGGTGTCTGCGCCAACTGCAGCAGGTGCTGCGCGACAACCTAGAAGAGTTACGGGACTTGACGATTTCCGAGGTGGGTGCGCCGCGGATGCTGACGTCGGCAGCCCAACTCGAGGGCCCGGTGGAAGACCTGGCGTTCTGCGCCGACACCGCCGAGTCGTATCAGTGGGTCACCGATTTGGGAGTCGCCTCCCCGATGGGGATTCCGTCTCGTCGGAAGGTGGTGCGTGAGGCCGTCGGCGTCGTCGGTGCCATCACGCCGTGGAACTTCCCGCACCAGATCAACCTGGCCAAGATCGGTCCCGCGCTGGCGGCGGGCAACACCGTGGTGCTCAAGCCGGCGCCGGACACCCCGTGGTGCGCGGCCGCGGTCGGGGAACTGATCGCCGAGCACACCGACATCCCGCCGGGCGTGGTCAACATCGTCACGTCCAGCGATCACGGTGTTGGCGCCCTGCTGTCGAAAGACCCACGGGTCGATATGGTTTCGTTCACCGGTTCGACGGCGACCGGCCGGGCCGTGATGGCCGACGGCGCCGCGACGATCAAGAGGGTGTTCCTCGAACTCGGTGGCAAGTCGGCGTTTCTCGTGCTCGACGACGCGGATCTCGCGGGTGCGTGTTCGATGTCGGCCTTCACCGCGTCCATGCACGCGGGCCAAGGTTGTGCGATCACCACACGGTTGGTGGTGCCGCGTGCCCGCTACGACGAGGCCGTCGAGGCGGCGGCTGCGACGATGGCGGGGCTGCGGCCGGGCGATCCGCAGGACGCCGGAACGATCTGTGGCCCTTTGATTTCCGCCCGTCAGCGCGACCGGGTGCAAGGGTACCTGGACTCGGCGATCGACGAGGGCGGCAAGTTCGCGTGCGGCGGCGGCCGTCCACAGGACCGCGACACCGGCTTCTTCATCGAGCCGACCGTGATCGCCGGATTGGACAACGACGCCAAGGTCGCCCGCGAGGAGATTTTCGGGCCGGTGCTCACGGTCATCGCCCATGACGGCGACGACGACGCGGTGCGCATCGCCAACGACTCGCCATACGGCTTGTCCGGCACGGTGTTCTCCGCCGACGAGGAGCGCGCGAACCGGGTGGCGGCGCGGATGCGGGTCGGCACGGTCAACGTCAACGGCGGCGTCTGGTACTCGGCGGACATGCCGTTCGGCGGGTACAAGCAGTCGGGACTGGGCCGGGAGATGGGTCTGGCCGGCTTCGAGGAATACCTGGAGATCAAGGCCATCGCCACAGCGGTGTGACCAGAAGGGAAGACATGAGGTTCAACGACAAGGTCGCGATCGTCACGGGTGCGGGCGGCGGGATCGGCCAGGCCTACGCCGAGGCACTGGCACGTGAGGGCGCGGCCGTCGTCGTCGCCGACATCAACACCGAGGGTGCGCAGAAGGTCGCCGACGGGATCAAGGGCGAGGGCGGTAACGCGTTGGCGGTGCGGGTCGACGTGTCCGATCCCGAATCCGCCAAGGAGATGGCCGCACAGACGCTTTCGGAGTTCGGCGGCATCGACTATCTGGTGAACAACGCCGCGATCTTCGGCGGCATGAAGCTGGACTTCCTGATCACCGTCGACTGGGACTACTACAAGAAGTTCATGAGCGTGAACATGGACGGTGCGTTGGTGTGCACCCGAGCGGTGTACAAGAAGATGGCCAAGCGCGGGGGCGGGGCGATCGTCAACCAGTCGTCCACCGCGGCGTGGCTGTACTCGAACTTCTACGGGCTGGCCAAGGTGGGCATCAACGGCCTGACGCAGCAGTTGGCCACCGAACTCGGCGGCCAGAACATCCGCGTCAACGCGATCGCGCCAGGACCCATCGACACCGAGGCCAACCGCACCACCACCCCGCAGGAAATGGTCGATGACATCGTGAAGCGAATTCCGTTGTCGCGCATGGGTGAGCCCGAGGATCTGATTGGTATGTGCCTGTTCCTGCTGTCGGATGAGGCCAAGTGGATCACCGGCCAGATCTTCAACGTCGACGGCGGACAGATCATCCGATGACCGACGACGTCAAGCTCGGCTACATCGGTCTTGGCAACATGGGCGCGCCGATGGCCAAGCGTCTGGTTCAGTGGCCGGGCGGGCTGGTGGTCTTCGATGTGCGGGCAGAGGCCATGACACCATTGGCGGAGGTCGGCGCGACACTGGCCGACAACGTCGCCGATGTCGCGGCCGCCGACATCATCAGCGTGACGGTGCTCAACGACGAGCAGGTGCGCGAAGTCGTCGGCGAACTGGCGGCCAACGCGAAGCCCGGCACCGTGATCGCGATTCACTCGACGATCAGCCCGGAGACCGCGGTGGAACTCGCCGAACAGTTGCGGCCCCAGGGGCTCCACATCGCCGACGCCCCGGTGACCGGTGGCGGAGGCGCAGCGGAGAAGGGCGAGCTGGCGGTGATGGTCGGCGCCGAACGCGAGGTGTACGAGCGGATCAAGCCGGCGTTCAAACAGTTCGCGTCGTTGGTGATCCACGCCGGCGAGCCGGGAGCTGGAACCCGGATGAAGTTGGCGCGCAACATGTTGACGTTCACCGGCTATGTCGCTGCGTGCGAGGCGATGAAGTTGGCCGAGGCGTCCGGGCTGAGCCTTCAGGCGCTCGGCCGGGTCGTGCGCCACAGTGACGCACAGAGTGGTGGGCCCGGCGCGATCATCGTGCGCGAGGACATGAAAGACCTGACCCCCGACCACTGGCTGTATGACGCGTTCACCCACACCCGCGGGTTGGGCGAGAAGGACTTGAGCTTGGCTCTGGAGTTGGGGGAGAGCGTCGACGTCGGCCTGCCGCTGGCCAAGATCGCATTGCAGAACCTGGCTGCCGGGCTGGGTGTGCCGCACACGAAGGAGTAAGAGGATGGACGAGTTGCGCCGCAAGGGCCTGGAGATGATGAACGAGGTCTACGGCTGGGAGATGCCGAACGTCGAGGGCAACGACTACTTCGCGCTGACGGCCGATCACCTCTTCGGAACCATCTGGACGCGGCCCGGTCTTTCCATGCGGGACAAGCGGATCATGACGTTGACCGTGGTGACCGCGCTCGGCAATTCGGAGCTGGCCGAGATTCAGGCCAACGCCGCGCTCGCCAACGGTGAGATCACCGAAGACGAGCTCAAGGAGATGGCGATCTTCCTCACCCACTATCTCGGTTTCCCGCTGGGCTCCAAACTCGATGGGGTGGTCAGCAAGGTGGTCAAGAACCGTAAGAAGGCCGCCGAGAAGGGGCGGGGCGAGGACAAGAAGGCGAACGTCAACGCGGCGGTGAAGATGCACTCCGGGGGGACGGTCCATGACGACCCAGATGAGTAGGTACTCCTCGCTGTCGCGCGAAGAACTCGCGGTGTTGGTGCCCGAGCTGCTGCTGATCGGCCAGCTGATCGACCGGTCCGGGATGGCCTGGTGCATCAGCAATTTCGGGCGCGAGGAGATGCTGCAGATCGCGATCGAGGAGTGGATGGGCGCCAGCCCCATCTACACCAAGCGGATGCAGAAGGCGTTGAAGTACGAGGGCGAAGACGTCGTCACGATCTTCAAGGGTTTGCAACTCGATATCGGTGCGCCGCCGCAGTTCATGGATTTCCGCTACACCGTGCACGACCGCTGGCACGGCGAGTTCCATCTCGATCACTGCGGTGCGCTGCTCGACGTGGAACCGATGGGCGAGGATTATGTGCGCGGCATGTGCCACGACATCGAGGACCCCACGTTCGACGCCACGGCGGTCGCCACCAACCGTCGAGCACAGATCCGGCCGATCCATCGCCCACCGCGCACCCCCGCCGACCGGCACCCCCACTGCGCGTGGACCGTGATCATCGACGAGTCGCATCCCGAGGTCGAGGGGCACCCTGTTCTCGACGTGATCCGTCGAACACGGGCGGCACAAACCGAACTCGACCCGATCGACATTGAAGACGAGGGACAGGCGGACTACTCCGGCGCGCTGTTGTCGGACTTCGACTTCGGTGCGTTCTCACATTCGGCGTTGGTGCGCATGGCGGACGAGGTCTGCCTGCAGATGCACTTGTTGAACCTGTCGTTCGTGATCGCGGTGGGCAAGCGGGCGGGGACCAACACCGAACTGGCGACCGAGATCTGCACCAAGCAACTGATCGGCGTCGCCGGAATCGCCGCCGAGCGGATTCATCGGGCACTGAGACTTCCCGGCGGCATCGAGGGCGCGCTGCGCACGATGGAGCTACATCCGATGTTCAACCCCGCCGCATACGTCGACGCGGAGTTCGGCCCGGACGTGGTGCATGTGCGAAGGTCACCGGCCCACGAGGACGGCGCATGGGTGTCGCTGGTGTCTCCCGGCGAGGTGCGCCCGCTGCAGGCGATCGTCACCGCAGTCGACAGGCACCTCGATGTCGAGGTCGCGGGCGACGGTCAGGACTGGACCGCGCGCGTCGTCGAAACCGGCACGGAGGCCAAGGAATTCTCCGAGGTGTCGGTGGTCAGGGTCAGTGGCGGCGCCTCTTGGGAGTTCGAGGACCGCAAGTCGCTGCCGTTGACGGTGCTCTGAAAACCTCTGCATCGGGTGCGCGTGCCCGTCGCTTAGGCTCGGGGAATGATGCGTCTGGAACGACTGGCGGCGTGGCCGCTCGCGATCTGTATGACCATGGTGCTGGCCGGTTGTTCAGGGTCCGACAGCGCGCCCGAGTCGACTTCGGCGTCGCCCCAGGCAACTGCAGAGTTCGACCTGTCGAAGCTGTCGCAACTCGAGGACGATATGCCACCGGGATTCGTTCCGTATCCGTCGGAAGTTCGCAGACTCCAACAGCTTTACGTCGCCGGAGTCGGATCGGTCGTGTCCAACGGAAAGCCGTTCGAGGCGGACCCGCCGCAGTGCCATGTCTTGTTGAAACCGGTGGATGGCCAGGCCGGAGCCGAGACCGTCGGCATCCGGGCGGATGGAACCGAGAAGCGAACGATTGCGGTCGGTGCAGATGTGCCGGTCTCCGTTCCGGCGCAGATCCCCACGGTCGGTTGCGAACGGCTGAGGTACACCGTGCCCGATGACGACCAACCGCGCAGCGGCACAGCCGAACGGATCGCGGCGCCGGACATCGACGGAGCCACCACGTATGCCCTCGAACTCACGACGGATGGCTTCCCTGATCCGGAGTACTACTACGCCGCCATCCTCGACGATCGCGTCTACGTCGACGTCCAGGCGCGCCTCGCTCCCGAATTCGACGCAGAGCCCGTGCTCGCGGGCCTCCTGCGAGAAGCCGTGTCGGTGATTCGCGGCTAGAAAGGACTACCTGAGTAGGGATCCGGAATGAGGACACCCGAACGCGGCCATAGCTCCACCATTCCGGCGGGAATGCGTGCCTGCGGGTCGACGATCTCGATCTCGGTGAGATCGACTGGCGCCTCGGGGATGTGCGGCTCGTAGCCCGGGTAGTTGGGATTGGGCACCCAGGCCCCTGAGCCGGGGACCAGTTCCATCTGCCAGGGTTCGCCCTTGACCCCCGGGCCCAAATACTCGATGTCGTTGAGATCGAGTGGTGCCTCAGGAGTTTTCGGTTGATAGGTGGGGCTGCCGGGGTCCGGTACCCACACTCCGGAGCCTGGAATCAGTTCCATCATCCCCGGCCGGCCCTTGGCGCTTGGGTCCAGGTACTCGATGTCGGCCAGGTCGAGCGTCGTCGGGGGCACTTCGTCGCTCGGCTCGTCTTCGTCGTCGCTCATGAACGACACCGTTTCCGCGTCGTCGTCCTTGCCCCGCCCACTCAGCTCCTCGTACTCGCCTGCCAGACCGCGCATCCTCTCGGCGATGGCGGACAACTCACCGTGGGAACGGCGGACGATATCGGCGACCTCGCTTGCGCCCCTGCTGATGACCGGCCACAGCATCCGCTCGCCGGCCGCGGTCCTCGGGACGGTCGCGGCCGTGTCGACCACCCACTGCCTGACGCCTTCGAGTTCGCGTCGGCCGGCCGCCACCACCGCCGCCGACCGGTCGACTTCGGCCTTGAGTCGCTGATCGAGGTCCGCCATCGCGGCCAGCGCACGGCTCTGTCGCTGGTTTGCCTCGGCATACGATTCCGAGCCCGCACCGGTCCAGTCCCGCGGTGCGACTGCGTCGACATCGCTCTGCAGCCGGCGCAACCGCGCACTGTGGTCGAAGCCGTCACCGCCGTGCGGAGTGCCCTCGCCGAACGTGGTGCGCGCGCGTTCCCACGTCGACAGGAAGGCAGCCAGGACACTCACGATCGGAGTCTAAGGCCGGTCAACTCGTGCGTTCGACGGCAATTTCGGGGGCCAGCGTCGCGCCGACCCAACGGCGCAGGTACTTGCGCAGTTCCGCGCCTCTGCGTGGCGGGCGGCCCGGGTCGATGATGAACGACTGGATGATCCGCAGCAGATGTTCGGCCAACTCGTCGAGGTCGCCGTCGGTCAAGCCGTGACCGGTCCAGTCCACGTCGAAGCGCCGCAGCATCGAGTTGGCGAACTGCAGCGCCACATCAGAGGTGACCGTCTGACTGAAGGCGCTGGCTCTTCCGGGCGTCAGCAGCAGGCCCATGTGCTTGTCCTTGGGCAGCCACTCGAGCGCGGTGGCGATGCCCTCGGCGACCGCCTCTTGCGGGTCGGTCACTCCCTGCAGATGGTCGGCCAGCCGATCCAGGAAGCCGGTCGCCGCGCGTTGCGCCGAGGCTTCGAGCAGCGCGTCGGTGCTGGGGAAGTACCGGTAGACGGTCTGCCTCGTGACACCGAGGGTGCGAGCGACGTCGGCGATGGAGAAGTCCGCGCCGCGGGCGTCGATCGCCTTGCCTGCGGCGTCGAGGATGCGGGCGACCGCCTCCTCATCCGTCGACGGTGCCGATCCGGACCAGCCGTGGGTGCGCACGGCGAAATCCTACTCAGCCAGTTCGATCAACCCGTGTAGGAGACCTGCAGGTTCTTGACGCCGTTGATCCAGCCCGACCGAAGGCGTTGCGGTTCGCCGAGTTTGGCGATGTCGGGGATCTGGTCGGCGATCTCGTTGAAGATCAGCTTGATCTCCATGCGGGCCAGGTTCGCGCCGATGCAGTAGTGCGCGCCGTTGCCGCCGAAGCCGAGGTGCGGGTTGGGGTCGCGCAGGATGTTGAACTCGAAGGGCCGTTCGAAGACGTCTTCGTCGTAGTTGGCCGAGCTGTAGAACAGCCCGACGCGCTGGCCCTCGCGGATCGTGACACCGCCAAGCTCATTGTCGGCCAACGCCGTTCGCTGAAAGCAGTGCACTGGGGTGGCCCAGCGCACGATCTCGTCGGCGGTGGTCTCCGGCCGGTCCCGCTTGAACAGGTCCCACTGGTCGGGGTTCTCGAAGAACGCGTTCATGCCGTGTGTCATGGCGTTGCGGGTGGTTTCGTTGCCGGCGACCGCCAGCAGAATCACAAAGAACGCGAACTCGACGTCCTCGAGGGACTCACCCTCGAGGTCGGCCTGGACCAGCCGGGTGACGATGTCGTCTGCCGGACAACGCCGACGCTCCTCGGCCATCGAGTAGGCGTAACCCATCAACTCCGCGTTGGCGGCGGTCGGGTCGGAGTCGAAGTCCGGATCGTCGGTGTTCATGATCGCGTTGGTCCAGTGGAACAGCTTCTCGCGATCGGCCTCCGGAACTCCGATCAGATCGGCGATCGCCAACAGCGGCAGGCTCATCGCGATGTCGTCGACGAAGTTGCCGCTGCCCTTTTCCTTTGCGGCGGCGACGATTTCGCGCGCTGCGGTGGCGAGCTTCGCCTCGAGGGTCGTGATGGCTCGCGGTGTGAAAAGGCGCGACACCAGCTTGCGCAGCCTGGTGTGCTCCGGCGCGTCGTGGTTGATCAGCAGTGCCTTGGTGAGCTCGAGCTGGTCGGCGGTGACGCCTTCGGGCAGGCGCATCACCGCGCCCTTGCGGTTGGTCGACCACAGGTCACCGTTGCGGGAGATGGCCTTGATGTCGTCGTGGCGGCTGATCACCCAGTAGCCGCCGTCGTCGAAGATCGACTCGGGCTGCTCGTTCCACCACACCGGCGCGGTCTTGCGCAGCTCGGCGAATTCGGCCACGGGGATGCCGCGGAGCAGCACCTCGGGGTCGGTGAAGTCGTAACCGTCGGGCAAGAACGGACATGTGGCGTGCGTCATACATTAGACCATACAGTGTGTTGTCAAGTGTATGGCCGAAGGGCCGGGTTGACAGGCGTTAGGGTGAGCAGTTGTGCGAGTCCTGGTGATTGGCTCCGGAGCCCGTGAACATGCGCTGCTGCTGGCGCTACGGCGAGACCCCGAGGTCGAGGGGCTGTCCGTGGCCCCGGGTAATGCGGGGACCGCAGGGATCGCCGACCAGTACGACGTCGACATCACCTCCGGTGAGGCGGTCGCGAAGTTGGCCCAGCGCATCGCCGCCGACCTGGTGGTCATCGGGCCGGAAGTGCCGTTGGTGCTCGGTGTCGCCGATGCTGTGCGCAGCGTCGGGATCCCCTGCTTCGGGCCGACGAAGGACGCGGCGCGTATCGAGGGTTCGAAGTCGTTCGCCAAGGACGTGATGACCGCCGCCGGAGTGCGCACCGCCAGGAGCGAGGTCGTCGACAACCCGGCACATCTCGACGCCGCGCTCGACCGGTTCGGCCCGCCGGGCGGGGACCCGGCGTGGGTGGTCAAGGACGACGGCCTGGCCGCGGGCAAGGGCGTGGTGGTGACCGCCGACCGCGCCACCGCGCGGGCGCACGCGGCAAGCCTGCTCGACGCGGGGCATCCGGTGTTGCTCGAGTCGTTCCTCGACGGCCCGGAGGTGTCGCTGTTCTGCGTCGTCGACGGCGAGACCGTGGTGCCGCTGCTCCCGGCGCAGGACTTCAAGCGCGTCGGCGACAACGACACCGGGCCCAATACCGGAGGCATGGGGGCCTACGCCCCCTTGCCGTGGCTGCCCGATGACGTCGTCACCCGGATCGTCGATGACGTGGTGAAACCCGTTGCCGCCGAATTGGTTGCGCGCGGCAGTTCGTTCTCGGGCCTGCTATACACCGGGTTGGCGATCACGCCGCAAGGGCCCGCGGTGATCGAATTCAACTGCCGCTTCGGCGATCCGGAGACCCAATGTGTGCTGGCGTTGCTGGAGACGCCGCTGGGCCAACTGTTGTACGCCGCCGCGATCGGAGACCTCGCCGACGAGCCGCCCTTGCAGTGGCGCGACGGCGCCGCGGTGACCGTGGTGCTGGCCGCGGAGAATTACCCGGGCCGCCCGCGGGTCGGCGACGCGATCACCGGGTCAGAGGTCGACGGCGTGCTGCACGCGGGGACAAGTCGGAGCGACGACGGCGCGATCATGTCATCGGGCGGCCGTGTGCTCTCGGTGGTCGGCACTGGTGCGGACCTCCCGGCCGCGCGCGAAGCCGCCTACCAGCTGATCAAGTCGATTCGGTTGCCCGGCAGCCACTTTCGCAGCGATATCGGCTTGGCGGCGGCCGAAGGGCGAATCGCCCTCTAGGCCGTCAGCAACGGCGCCATCCAACTCAGCTCACCGGGCAGTTGCGAGCTCCAGAACCCACCGTCGTGCCCGCCCGGTGAGAACCCGCCGGCGGGCGGGTTCGGCAGCTGCGCAATGAACTCTTTCGTCGCCGAATAGAAGGGATCGTCGGTGCCACAGTCGATTCGGATCGGGATGGACGCCAGCGCGGGCAGCCCCCATACGCTGTTGGCCGCATAGTCCTCGGCGCTGTCGAAAGCGCCGGGCGCGGCCGCCCCCGACGACGTCCACAACGCCGGGCTCACCGCACAGATCGCCGCCGTGCGGGCCGGGCCGAGCCGGGCACCGAGCAGCAGCGCGCCGTAGCCGCCCATCGACCAGCCGAGAAAGCCGACGCGCGAGGTGTCCAAGCCCTGCGAGTCGAGCATCGGGATCAACTCATCGAGCACCATCGCCCCGGAGTCCTCGCCGGACGCCCGCTTGTGCCAGTAGCTTCCACCGCCGTCGACGGCGACCACCGCGAACGGCGGCAGCCCCGCGGCGACGGCCTCGGCCAGGCCCTGCTCCACACCTCCGGCCATCACACCGGCCGCGTCCTGTCCTTTCCCGTGCAGCGCAATGACGGGACGCAACGGGGCGCTCTGGCCGGGCGGGCGGGCGATTGCCCAATTGGTCGTCCGTCCTCCCCGCGCCGCCGAGACGAAGGAGCCGTCGATGTAGGTGGGCGCGGCAGGGGCCGCCGGAACCGTCGGCGCCATCCGCAACGCCACCGCCCCGGCCGCGGCACCGACTCCGAAGCGCAGAAGCGAACGGCGAGTCAGTTCGGGCATGGCGGCCATCATGCCACCGGCACTTGTTCAGCCGGCGCGGCCGTTTGCGCGTCGCAGCAGAACCACCAGCCCCGTCTTCTGTGGGCAAAGCCTGACGTTTAGCCGAAAGCCCGATGGGAGGCCCGCCTGACTGGCAGCATGCTAGGCGTGACGGCAGCGGTCACTCCCAAGGGAGAGCGTCGGCGGTATGCGCTGGTCAGCGCAGCTGCCGATCTGCTGTGCGAAGGCGGCTTCGACGCGGTGCGTCATCGCGCCGTGGCCCGTCGTGCCGGCCTGCCGCTGGCGTCGACGACCTATTACTTCTCGTCGCTGGACGACTTGATCGCCAAGGCTGTCGAATACGTCGGCGAGCGCGAGGCCGAGCAGTTGCGGGCGCGCGTCGCGATGCTGTCGCGGCGGCGACGGGGCGCGGAGTCGACCGCCGACATCCTGGTCGACCTGTTGGTCGATGACGCGGTGGGACAGCGGGTCAGCGAGCAGTTGATCTCGCGCTATGAGCGCTACATCGCATGCGCACGCCACCCCCTGTTGCGCGACATCCAACGGCGGATTCTGCGCCAGCGCAGCGACGCGGTCATCGAGGTCATCGAACGCTCGGGGCGGTCGGTGCGGGCGGAGTACCTCACCGCGTTGGTCAACGCCGTCGATGGTGCGGTGGTCGCGGCGCTGGTCGCCGAGGGTGACGGCCCTCGCGCAACAGCGCGCGCGACGTTGATCGACGTGATAGACGTGTTGGCACCGATCGACGAGCGGGTAGCGCAGGTGTAAAGCCAGAGGAGGCCGATGAGTACGCCGGTGGACAAGCAACAGCCAGAACTTCGGCGGGTCATGGGTCCGGGGTTGTTGCTCCTGTTCATCGTCGGCGACATCCTCGGCACCGGCGTGTACGCGCTGACCGGCCAGGTTGCCGGTGAGGTCGGCGGTGCGGCCTGGCTGCCGTTTCTGCTGGCGTTCACCATCGCGACGATCACGGCGTTCTCCTACCTCGAGCTGGTGACGAAATATCCGCAGGCGGCGGGAGCAGCGCTGTACGCGCACAAGGCTTTCGGAGTTCAGTTCTTCACTTTCCTCGTCGCGTTCGTGGTGATGTGCTCCGGTATCACGTCCGCTTCCACCGCGTCACAAGCGTTCGCGGCCAACCTGATCAAGGGTTTCGGGCTGGATTGGGGCAAGGCCGGTGTCGCCGTCATCGCGCTGGCGTTCATGGCCGTCCTGGCCGCGATCAACCTGCGCGGCGTCAGCGAAAGCGTCAAGCTCAACGTCGGCCTGACCATCATCGAGATCACCGGACTGATGATGGTGATCTTCGTCGGGCTGTGGGCCTTCACCCAGGCCGGCGACTATGACTTCTCGCGTGTCGTCATGTTCGAAAGCAGCCAGGAGCGAAGCACATTCGTCGCGATCACCGCGGCGACGTCACTGGCCTTCTTCGCGATGGTCGGGTTCGAGGACTCGGTCAACATGGCCGAGGAGACCAAGGACCCGGTCCGGATCTTCCCGAAGGTCTTGTTGACCGGCTTGAGCATCGCGGGCGTGGTGTACATCGTGGTGTCGATCATCGCCGTCGCGTTGGTGCCCATCGGTGAACTGAAGGCAAGCGCCACACCGCTCGTCGCCGTGGTCGAGGCGGCCGCCCCCGGGCTTCCGATCGACGAACTGTTTCCGTTCATCACGATGTTCGCGGTGTCGAACACCGCGCTGATCAACATGCTGATGGCGAGCCGGCTGATCTACGGCATGGCTCGCCAGCATGTGTTGCCGCCGGTGCTCGGAGCGGTGCACCGAACACGCCACACTCCTTGGGTTGCAATCGTATTCACGACAGTCATCGCGTTCGGTCTGATCTTTTATGTCTCCGCGTTTGCGAGCAGCAAGGCGGTCTCGGTGCTCGGCGGCACGACGTCGCTGTTGCTGTTGGCGGTCTTCGCGATGGTCAACGTCGCGGTGCTGGTGTTGCGCCGCGACGTCCGTGAGGCCGGCCGGCACTTCAAAACGCCCACGGTGTTGCCCGTGATCGGGTTCATCACATCGCTGTATCTGGTGACGCCGCTGTCGGGGCGCCCGGGTTCGCAGTACCTGGTCGCCGGCGGCCTACTCGTGATCGGCGTCGTGCTGTTCGTGATCACCGTGGTGATCAACAAGCAGCTCGGCATCAAGGACGCCGGCATCACCGATCCGACCCAGCTGGCCGAACGGCCGGATTAGCCGCCCAGCTGCCTGCGGATCTCGGTGAGCTCGCGTTGTGCGCGTTCGATGAGAAGTTGAACCTGCTCGAGCCGCGGCAACACATCGTCGGGGTCATGGTGTGGCACCGCACGAGCCCGAGGAGCGGGCGCGAGCTCCGGTGGCAACGCCGGCGTGACGATGTAGCCGACTTCGCGGTCGCCGTAGATCGTGATGTCCTCGCGGCGCCGCTCGAAATACAGCGCGACGTACGCGCAGAGCACCGCGTCGACGGGATCTTCACAAGCGTTCAGCTGAAAGGCTCGAACCCCCGCCTCGATTCTCTTTCGAAGTTCAAGCCAGGCAGGACTGCTGCGCACGCGAAGCTGCGGCGTCGCGTCGTGCAACCCCTCGATCAGCTCCACCATCCTCAGCAGCTCGGACTTGCGCTTCTCGACATCCTTGGCGCGCCGCTTGTATTTGAGCGTCCTGCCGAGTTTGAACAGTGAGACCGTCGCTGCGTGCGGATAGACCTCGATCGCGCGACGAACACCGCGAGACTGCGGGTCGGGGTCGAGGCCGAGCCGCTCGCAGAGGACTTCGGCGCGGGGTGGATTGAAGAGCGGATTGCCCGTGTTCGAGGGCTGCGCGGTTGCTTCGAACGGCGCGAAATCCCGGTTGTACAAGGTCTCGCCGAGTCGGTAGCCGCTGGGATTCTTGACGATGAGGGGGGCGTCGATGGCCACGACGCAGGGACCGTCGACGTAGGGCGCGAGAGTCGCCGCGATCTCGTCGTCGCTGACCGCCGCGCCGACCTGCACGAGCCGTCCGTCTTCGTCGAGGACGGCTATCCCGGTTTGGTTCGCGTCCGCCCATGCGAGATCGAGCCCAACGAAGTACATGGGCGCTACTCTGCCTTACCCGTGCACCTACCCGCCGCCGTAAGCTGAGTGTTTGTGACGATCCCCAATGTGCTGGCCAATCGTTATGCCAGCGAGGACATGGTGGCCATCTGGTCGCCGGAGGCCAAGGTCGTCGCGGAGCGCCGGCTGTGGGTCGCCGTGCTGCGCGCCCAGGCGGAGTTGGGTGTCGACGTTCCGGCGACGGTGGTAGCGGACTACGAGCGGGTGCTCGAACACGTCGATCTGGCCTCGATCGCGGAGCGCGAGCGGGTGCTGCGCCACGACGTCAAGGCGCGCATCGAGGAGTTCAACGCGCTGGCGGGCCACGAGCACGTGCACAAGGGCATGACGAGCCGCGACCTCACCGAGAACGTGGAACAGTTGCAGATCCGCCGGTCCCTGGAGCTGGTGCATTCGCACGCCGTGGCGGTGGTGGCCCGCTTGGCCGAACGCGCCGTTCTGTATCGCGACCTCGTGATGGCCGGCCGCAGCCACAACGTCGCCGCGCAGGCGACCACCTTGGGCAAGCGATTCGCGTCGGCGGCCGAAGAGATGCTTATCGCGCTGCAGCGGCTGCGCTCGTTGATCGACCGATACCCGTTGCGCGGCATCAAGGGCCCGATGGGCACCGCTCAGGACATGCTCGACCTGTTCGACGGTGACGCGTCGCGCCTTGCGGATCTCGAGCGCCGAGTCGCCGAATTCCTCGGCTTCACAGACATTTTCACCAGCGTCGGGCAGGTGTACCCGCGTTCGCTGGACCACGACGTCGTCTCCTCGCTGGTGCAGGTGGGTGCGGGGCCGTCGTCCCTGGCGCACACCATCCGGCTGATGGCCGGCCACGAACTGGTCACCGAAGGCTTCGCACCCGGTCAGGTCGGATCATCGGCGATGCCGCACAAGATGAACACCCGCTCGTGCGAGCGGGTGAACGGATTGCAGGTGGTGCTGCGCGGTTACGCGGCCATGGCGGCCGAACTGGCTGGCGCGCAATGGAATGAGGGCGACGTGTTCTGCTCGGTGGTGCGCCGGGTGGCGCTGCCCGATGCATTCTTCGCCGTCGACGGGCAGATCGAAACCTTTCTGACGGTGCTCGACGAGTTCGGCGCCTACCCCGCGGTGATCCAGCGGGAACTGGACCGGTATCTACCGTTCCTGGCGACGACGCGGATCCTGATCGCCGCCGTCCGCGCCGGGGTCGGCCGCGAGACCGCCCACGAGGTGATCAAGGAGCACGCCGTCGCGGTGGCCTTGGCGATGCGGGAGAAGGGCTCCGAACCCGACCTGCTGGACCGATTGGCGGCCGATGCGCGGCTACCGCTGGACCGGCCCGCGCTGGATGCGGCGCTGGCCGACAAGCAGGCGTTCACCGGCGCTGCCGGCGATCAGGTGGACCGAATCGTCGAAGCAGTCGACGAATTGGTCAGCCGCTATCCCGAAGCCGCCAAATACACTTCGGGTGCCATCTTGTGACACTGGCCGCAATCGATTTCACCGATCTGGACAACTTCGCTTCCGGTTTCCCGCACGAGTTGTTCGCGGTGCATCGGCGCGAGGCGCCGGTGTATTGGCACCCGCCGACCGAGCACACTCCCGACGGCGAAGGATTCTGGTCTGTCGCCACCTACGCCGAAACGCTTGCGGTGTTGCGTGATCCACAAACTTTCTCGTCGGTGACCGGTGGTTCGCGGGCATACGGCGGCACGCTGCTGCAAGACCTGGCGATCGCCGGTCAGGTGCTCAACATGATGGACGACCCGCGACACGCGCAGATCCGCAGGCTCGTCAGCTCGGGTCTGACGCCACGAATGATCCGGCGGGTCGAGGACGATCTGCGGGCGCGGGCGCGGCGGCTGTTGGACTCTGTCGAGCCGGGGGAGCCCTTTGATTTCCTGGTCGACGTAGCCGCCGAGTTGCCGATGCAGATGATCTGCATTCTGTTGGGAGTTCCCGAGTCCGAACGTCATTGGTTGTTTCAGGCGATCGAGCCGCAGTTCGACTTCGGCGGTTCCCGTAAGGCATCCCTTGGACAGCTGTCGGCCGAGGAGGCCGGCTCGCGGATGTACACCTATGGCCAGGAGTTGATCGCCGCCAAACGCGCGTCGCCGACCGACGACATGCTGTCGGTGGTGGCGAACGCTTGCCTCGATGGCACCGCGGACGACGGCGCACTCTCTCCGGCCCTCCTTTCGGAAATCGAGTTGTATCTGTTCTTCAGCCTGCTGTTCAGCGCGGGCGCCGAGACGACCCGCAATGCGGTGGCCGGTGGGCTGCTGGCATTGATCGACAACCCTGATTCGCTCGCGGCTCTGCGTTCGGATCTGAATTCGTTGCCGCCGGCCGTCGAGGAGATGGTGCGCTGGACGTCGCCCTCACCATCGAAGCGGCGCACCGCGACCCGCGATGTGTCGTTGGGCGATTGCGAGATCGCGGCCGGTCAGAAGGTGCAGATCTGGGAGGGATCGGCCAACCGGGACGCGGCGGTCTTCACCGATCCGGATGTGTTCGACATCGAGCGTAAACCAAACCCGCATCTGGGGTTCGGGCACGGTGTGCACTACTGCCTCGGTGCCAACCTCGCGCGGCTGGAGCTTCGGGTGCTGTTCGAGGAACTGCTGACGCGGTTCTCCGTGGCCACGCTGGTCAAGCCCGTCGAGTGGACGCGCAGCAACCGGCACACCGGCATTCGGCACCTCGTGGTGGAGCTGCGGTGAGCGGCGGGCGGTGAGGCCCGACGCGTTCGCGTTCGTGATGGCGACCGGCATCGTGTCGATCGCCGCGACGGACCACGGCTTGGTCTACGTCAGCGACGGCCTGGCTGTGGTGGCCGTCGTCGGGCTCGTGGTTCTCATCGCGGCGGCGGGAGTTATGTGGCGCGGCCGGCCGCCGGATCTGTCGGATCCCGATGTCACATTCGGCTTGTTCACGTTCGTCGCGGCGTGCGCGGTCCTCGACAACAGGCTGACGTCGATATCGGCGGTGTTGTGGACGCTGGGCGTGTTGGCGGCGGTCGCCTGGCTGGTGTTGAGCGCGCTGACGGCGAGGAATCTCGCTGCCAGATCCTGGAAAGAGTTGCAGGAGCGTGCACGTGGCGCGTGGGAACTGGCCAGCGTCGGCACGTCCGGACTGGCGATCGTCGCAGTAGCGCTGGCGCATGACAGGGGCTCGCATGCCCTGCTGATGATCGGTGTGGCGATCTGGGCGGTGGCGATCGCGGTGTATGTGTTGATGACCGCGATGATCCTGGCGCGGGCGTTCGCCGCACGGCTGGATCCCAGTGGGTTCGAGCCGGACGCGTGGATACTGATGGGCGGGTTGGCCATTGCCACGTTGGCCGGAGATCACATCCACCGCGCGGGGTTCGACAACGTCCGCGCAGTGACGATCGCGACGTGGTGTGTGGCGTCGTTGTGGATCCTGCCGCTTCTCTACTTCGGCTTGCGACACATCCAGCGGGCCGAGGCCCGGCGTTTCGTCGCGGTGTGGTGGGCGATGGTGTTCCCGCTGGGCATGTACTCGACGGCCACCCACGCCATGGCCGTAGAGACCGGATGGCCTGTGCTGCCCGGCGTTTCGACGACCTTCTTCTGGATTGCGTTCGCTGCGTGGCTCATTGTGGCGGTCGCCGGGGCGTGGCGGTTGCGTGCCCGCCGCCACCTACCCTCGAGGCATGGACTCCGATGATGCGAACCTACGGATCTCTGACGACGACCGTGCTCACGTGAGACGACGACTCGAACGGGCGGTGGGCCAGGGCATGCTCACACTCGACGAGTTCAGCGAGCGGATCGACACTGTGCTGGCCGCGCGTACCCGCGGAGACCTCCGCACGGTGTTGGCTGATCTCCCAGATGTGGACGTCCTGCCACCGACGACGGCGGGGCCTGGCGATGGCTCGGTGTTGCGTGGCCGGATGTCGTCGGTCTCGCGGCGTGGGCGGTGGACGGTGCCGTCGCACCTGCGGGTGAACACCCGGATGTGTGACACCACGCTCGACTTCACCAACGCGGCGCTGCAGGGGCCGACCGTCGTGCTGGACATCGACGACTACTTCAGCTCGACAGAACTGATCCTGCCCGACGGCGCCACCGCCGACCTCGACGGTGTCGAGACGTTCGCCGGCAGCACGACCGTCAAGGTGCCCCGCGGGCCGCGGTCGGAGCGGTTGCATGTGGTGGTCCGCGGCCGGGTGCGGTTCGGATCGGTGACGGCGCGGTATTCATTCGGGCGGGTGTGGCGGCGCGTGCTCGGGTAGTGCGGTTCACTGTCCGGTCGCCGCGGCGATTTCGGCTTGCACGCGTTGCGGATACTCCGTCAGGTCGAGCCAGGTGAAGCGCAACACCTTCCAGCCGAGAAGCGATATCGCGTTCTGGCGCTTGCGGTCGATCTGGAACGCATCCGGGTCATGGTGGAATGCCCACCCGTCGACCTCGATGGCGACCTTCGCGTCGACGAACCCGACGTCGACCTTGTAACCGCCGAGGGGATAGTTCGTCTTCCAGCCGGTGAACCCGGCGTCGCGGAGGAGCTTGACCAGCAGTCGCTCGGCCTCCGAGCGGGCCCCGTCCTGGGCGGCCTGCAAGAGTCTGCGTGCTGGAGGCGAGCCGTGCCTGCCCTTGTTGCGTAGATGTGCCCGCCAGAGTTGAGCGAGTTCGACGTGGCGCTGGAGGGCGGCGTCCATCAGCTTGGCACCGCCGCCGCGCCGGACCGCGGCTTCGACGACCGTCAGCGGCAGCGCGGTGACGCGCAGGCCGTCGCGCTCGATCACGTCGTGCGGGTCGAGGTCACGTCGCCGCAGCCTGGTCTCCGGTTGATGTCGAAGTCGACTGTCTCGTGGAACGGTGACCTCGACGGTCCTCGGCGCGAATTGCGTCAGCCGGTGCCACCACGCCGCCGCCATGCCGCTCGCGCATGCCTGCGGACCGTAGGCCAGCACAGCGACGCGTACCCGAGCGGCGTCGGTGAATCGCCGATCGGCGACGAAGTACACGCCGCGAGCGCAGCGCAGCCAATGCCCCGACCGGATCCTGCGGTTGATCGCATCCTGGCTCAGCCCCACACGAAGCGCCTGAGTGCGGGTGAGTACGCCGTCCTGCCGGCACAGATAGTCGTCGAGCACTCTTTTTGGACGCGAGAACCGGCCCAACCGGTTCCATCCCGGGCGATTTGTGGAGCCGCACCGGCGCTCACCGCCGCCAAACCTCCACAAGTCGCGGGCGGCGGAGCCGCTGGCGGCGGAGCCGCTCAGACACGGAGTCGCGCGACACCTGCGGACCGCAGCTCCAGGGCGGCGAGACCGCGGATGGTCTCGGCGTCGTGCTCGCGCCACGCCCCGACGGGA
This sequence comes from Mycolicibacterium celeriflavum, assembly GCF_010731795.1. NCBI lineage: Bacteria > Bacillati > Actinomycetota > Actinomycetes > Mycobacteriales > Mycobacteriaceae > Mycobacterium > Mycolicibacterium celeriflavum. The sequence goes on from NZ_AP022591.1 coordinate 4,046,335, forward strand.
TCAGGGTGGATCGCCGCCAGCTTGGCCAGCGGCCGGTTGGCCAGCGCGCGCAGCGCCAGCAGTTGCTCGCCGGCGGGAGTGCGAGCCAGCGAGATCGCAATCCATTTCCGACGGAAGAACCGCAGCCGCAGATACAGCCACGGCATCGCGACGAACAGGATCGGCGGCGCGGCCACCGCCAGCGCCAGCACCCACGCCAACCATGACGCGGTGGTGTCGAGGCTTTGACCGGCCCCCGCGATATCGAGCGCCGCCTCGCTGGCCGCCCGCAGCGGCTTGCTGAGCGCATCGCCGACGAGCGGGAAGTCGTCGGTGCGGTCACCTGCGGTGTCGAGATTCTCGGACACCCCGTTGGCGCCGGTCTCGACTTGACGGCCCACCGCGGCGATCGTCGAGACGGCCGAGTGCACGGCCATGCCGACCGTCACCCACACGGTGGTCCAGGCCACCACGACGATGTCGCTGATCAGCTGGCCGAGGACACGCGACGGCGTGGTGGCATAGGGGATAAACCGCGAAGTCATGGCTGTAGATGCTGCCCGATAGGCTGGCCCGATGCGCCCCGCTCTGTCCGACTACGAACATCTGGCCAGCGGCAAGGTTCGCGAGCTGTACCGCGTGGACGACGAGACGCTGCTTTTCGTGGCCAGCGACCGCATCTCCGCCTACGACCACATCCTCGACTCGCAGATCCCCGACAAGGGCCGCATCCTGACCGCGATGAGCGTGTTCTTCTTCGACCTTCTCGACGCGCCCAACCACCTCGCCGGCCCACCCGACGACGAGCGCATCCCCGCCGAGGTGCTCGGCCGCGCGCTGGTCGTGCAGGAGCTGCAGATGCTGCCGGTCGAGGCGGTGGCCCGCGGCTACCTGACCGGTTCCGGGCTCATCGACTACCAGCAGACCGGCAAGGTGTGCGGTATCGCGCTGCCGGCAGGCCTGCGCGAGGCGAGCAAGTTCGCTGCTCCGCTGTTCACCCCGGCGACCAAAGCCGAACTGGGACAGCACGATGTGAACATCTCGTTCAACGAGGTGGTCGGGTTGCTCGGCGCGCAGCAGGCCGAGCAGGTACGCGATCGGACACTGAAGACCTACATCCAGGGCGCCGAGCACGCGTTGACCAAGGGCATCATCGTCGCCGACACCAAGTTCGAGTTCGGTGTGGACAAAGACGGCGAACTCCGACTGGCCGACGAGGTGTTCACGCCGGACTCGAGCCGATACTGGCGGGCCGACGACTGGAAAGAAGGTGTCGTGCAGCAGAGCTTCGACAAGCAGTTCGTCCGCAACTGGCTCACCGGGCCGGATTCCGGATGGGACCGTGCCGGCGATACCCCGCCGCCGCCCCTGCCGCCAGACGTCGTCGAAGCCACCAGGTCGCGTTACATCGAGGCGTACGAACGCATTTCGGGTCTCGACTTCAGCGATTGGATCGGCGCATGAGCGACGCTTGCGGAGCGGATCAACGGCGGATGAAGCCACCTGTCGCCAAACGCGTCGAGACGCGCCGCGAGCATCACGGCGACGTCTTCGTCGACCCGTATGAATGGCTACGCGACAAGAGCGATCCGGCGGTGACCGCACACCTCGAAGCGGAGAACGCCTACACCGAGCACGTCACCGAGCATCTGGCACCGCTGCGGCAGAACATCTTCGATGAGATCAAGGCACGCACCAAGGAGACCGACCTGTCGGTGCCGACCCGACGCGACGCCTGGTGGTACTACGGCCGTAGCTTCGAGGGCAAGCAGTACAGCGTGCACTGCCGTTGCCCGGTCGCCGATCCCGACGACTGGACGCCGCCGGTGCTCGACGAGAACACCGAGATCCCGGGCGAACAGGTGCTGCTCGACGAGAACGTCGAGGCCGAGGGCCACGACTTCTTCTCCCTGGGCGCCGCCTCGGTCAGCCTGGACGGCAACATCCTGGCGTACTCCGTCGACGTCAAGGGCGACGAGCGATACACGCTGAGGTTCAAGGATTTACGCACTGGCGCGCTGTACGACGACACGATCGTCGGAATCGGTCCGGGCGCGACGTGGGCGGCCGATAACCGCACCGTGTACTACTCGACGCTCGACGAAGCGTGGCGGCCCGACACGATCTGGCGGCACCGGCTGGGCGCGGGCCTGCCGGCACAACGCGTGTATCACGAACCCGACGAACGGTACTGGCTGGGCGTCGGCCGGACCCGCAGCGACAAGTACGTCATCATCGCCGCCGGTAGCGCCGTCACCTCCGAGGTGCGCTACGCCGACGCGACGGACCCCGACGCCGAGTTCACGGTCGTGTGGCCGCGCCGCGACTTCGTCGAGTACTCCGTCGAGCACGCCGTCGTGGGCGGTGAAGACCGGTTCCTCATCCTGCACAACGACGGTGCGGAGAACTTCACGCTCGTCGAGGCGCCGGTCGCCGAGCCCACCGTGGTTCGCACACTGATCGAGCACCGCGACGACGCCCGCCTGGATTCGGTGGACGCGTTCGAGAGGCACCTCGTCGTCAGCTACCGAAGCGAGGCGTTGCCGAAAATCCAGCTGTGGCCCATCTACCCCAATGGTGAATACGGCCATCCCGAGGACTTCACGTTCGAGTCCGAACTGACGTCGGCCGGGTTGAGCGTGAATCCGAACTGGAGCGCACCGAAACTGCGGATCGGCGCCACCTCGTACGTCATCCCGGTGCGCGTCTACGACGTCGACCTCGCCACCGGCGAACGGACGCTGCTGCGCGAACAGCCCGTGCTCGGCGACTACCGCCCCGAGGATTACGTCGAACGCCGCGATTGGGCCGTGGCGCCCGACGGCGCGCGGATTCCGATTTCGATCGTGCACAAGATCGGCCTGCAGTATCCGGCCCCGACGCTGCTCTACGGCTACGGCGCATACGAGGCCTGCGAGGATCCGCGCTTCTCGATCGCGCGGCTGTCGCTGCTCGAGCGGGGGATGGTGTTCGCGGTCGCCCACGTGCGCGGCGGCGGAGAGCTGGGTAGGCCGTGGTACGAGCACGGCAAGATGCTCGAGAAGAAGAACAGCTTCACCGACTTCATCACCGTGGCAAACCATCTCGTGCAGACCGATATCACCCGACCGGAGAACCTCGTCGCCTACGGGGGCAGTGCCGGCGGCCTGCTCGTCGGCGCCGTGGCCAATATGGCGCCGGAGCTGTTCGCGGGAATCCTCGCGGTGGTGCCGTTCGTCGACCCGCTCACCACGATCCTGGACCCGTCGCTTCCGCTCACGGTCACCGAATGGGACGAGTGGGGAAACCCCTTGGAGAACAAGGAAGTCTACGAGTACATGCAGTCGTACTCGCCGTATGAGAACGTGGCGGCCAAGCATTACCCGCCGATCCTGGCGATGACGTCGCTCAACGACACCCGGGTGTACTACGTCGAGCCCGCGAAATGGATTGCGGCACTGCGCCACACCAAGACCGACGACAATCCGGTGCTACTCAAGACCGAGATGAACGCCGGCCACGCCGGCATCAGCGGACGCTATGAACGCTGGAAGGAAACCGCGTTCCAGTACGCCTGGCTACTGGACGCTGCCAAGGCCGATCACGAGCGCCGCCCCTAGGCGCAATCTAGACACTGTCAAGATTTGTGGGTATGATGGCGGCATGAGCAGGCCCTCCTACCACCACGGCGACCTGAAGGCCGTCATCCTCGCGGAGGCGGCCGACCTGGTGGCCGAGCGTGGCGCCGACGGCATCTCGCTGCGCGAGCTGGCCCGCGTGGCGGGGGTGTCGCATGCGGCGCCCGCGCACCACTTCACCGACCGCCGTGGCCTGTTCACCGCGTTGGCGGCCCAGGGTTGGCGGAAGCTGGCCGCAGCCCTCGCCGACACGAGGCCGGATTTCCTCGACGCCGCGCTGGCATACGTGCGGTTCGCGCTCGACAACCCGGGGCACTACGCGGTGATGTTCGACCGGTCACTTGTCGACCCGGCCAACCCCGAGTTGGTGGCGGCTCAGGATGCTGCGGGCACCGAGCTGGCCCAGGGCGTCGGGACCCTTGACGATCCGCGCGCCACCGAGGACCCACAAGCCGCTGCGCTGGCGGCATGGTCACTGGTGCACGGGTTTTCGCTGCTGTGGCTCAACAAAACCATCGACGTCGACGACGATCCGGTGGCGACAGTGCACCGGGTGGCGGGCATGCTGTTCAAGAACGGGTAACGTGCGGGCATGACCGACACACCGCTGACCGACATCGCTGTCACCACCCTCGACGGCCGCGACACCACGTTGGGCGAACTGGCCGACGGCGCCGCGCTGGTGGTCAACGTCGCTTCGAAATGCGGTCTGACGCCGCAGTACACCGCGCTCGAGCAGTTGGCCAAGGACTATCGCGACCGCGGGCTGACCGTGATCGGCGTGCCGTGCAACCAGTTCATGGGTCAGGAGCCGGGCAGCGCCGAAGAGATTCGGGAATTCTGCTCGACCACTTACGGAGTGACATTCCCGCTGCTGGCCAAGACCGACGTCAACGGCGCCGACCGGCATCCGCTGTACACCGAGTTGACCAAGACGCCCGATGACAGCGGCGAGGCCGGCGACATCCAGTGGAACTTCGAGAAGTTTCTGCTCGCGCCGGGCGGAACGGTGGCCAAGCGGTTCCGTCCCCGCACCGAGCCCGATTCTCCCGAGGTGATCGCGGCCATCGAGGACGTTCTGCCGCGCTAGCACGCGATCGTCATGTGCCGTCAGCCTGTCGTAAACCGTTGCGACACCTGACGTTGCCATACTGGCCGCGTGGCTGGACAACTGATCGTCTCCGTCTCCGGGATCAGCGATCGCACGATGCCCGAGGTCGCGGAGTTCTGCGCGCAACTCGACGTGCGCGGTGTGCCGGTCTCATTGCTGGTGGCGCCGAGGATCAAGGGCGGCTACCGGCTCGACGACGACGCCGCCACGGTGGGATGGCTGGCACGCAGGCGCGATGCACGCGACGCGATCGTGCTGCACGGCTTCGACGAGGCTGCCACCAAGAATCGGCGCTCAGAGTTCGCGACGTTGCCGGCACACGAGGCGAATCTGCGGTTGATGGCCGCCGACCGCGTGATGGAGCACATGGGTTTGCGCACGCGGCTGTTCGCGGCGCCAGGTTGGACGGTGTCGCAGGGGACACTCACGGCATTGCCACGCAACGGCTTCCGACTCCTCGCCGGACTCACCGAGATCGCCGATCTGGCCCGCGGGACGGCGGTACGTTCGCGGGTCCTCGGCATCGGTGAAGGCTTCCTCAGCGAGCCGTGGTGGTGCCGGACACTGGTGCTGTCCGCAGAGCGCATCGCACGACGAGGCGGGTTGGTTCGGGTGGCCGTCGCCGCCCGGCACCTGCGCAGGCCGGGGCCGCGGCGGGCGATGCTCGACGCCGTCGACCTCGCGCTCATGCACCGGTGCGTGCCCGGTGTCTACGAATGGCGGCCGTACCGCGCATTGACAGACGCCGCGTAGCGTCCGCCCGCTAACGTGGCGACATGGCAGATGCTGACGTCATCGTCGTCGGGGCCGGGCTTGCAGGTCTGGTGGCGGCATGCGAACTCGTCGAACAGGGCCGCCGCGTACTGATCGTCGACCAGGAGAGCGCCAACAACATCGGCGGCCAGGCGTTCTGGTCGTTCGGCGGCCTGTTCTTCGTCGACAGCCCCGAGCAGCGGCGGCTGGGCATCAGGGACAGTCACGAGTTGGCGCTGCAGGACTGGCTGGGCTCCGCGGGATTCGACCGCCCGGAGGATCACTGGCCCCGCCAATGGGCGCACGCCTACGTGGATTTCGCGGCCGGCGAAAAGCGCGGCTGGCTGCGCGAGCGTGGCCTGCAGACGTTCCCGATCGTCGGGTGGGCCGAGCGTGGTGGATACGACGCCCGCGGGCACGGCAACTCGGTGCCACGGTTTCACATCACCTGGGGCACCGGCCCGGCGATCGTCGACATCTTCGCGCGTCGGCTGACCGGACGCGTCCGGTTCGCGCATCGGCATCGCGTGGACGAGCTGATCGTCGAGAACGGCGCGGTCGTCGGTGTGCGGGGAGCAGTGCTCGAGCCCACTGACGCGCCGCGCGGTGTCGCGTCGTCACGAAAAGCTGTTGCAGAGTTCGAGTTCCGCGCTCAGGCGGTTGTCGTCGCGAGTGGCGGCATCGGAGGAAACCACGACCTGGTGCGGCAGAACTGGCCGAAGCGGATGGGCCGGGTGCCCGAACAATTGCTGTCCGGCGTCCCCGCGCACGTGGACGGTCGCATGATCGGCATCACCGAGGCGGCCGGGGCGCGGGTGATCAACAGCGACCGGATGTGGCATTACACCGAGGGCATCACCAACTATGACCCGATCTGGCCGTTGCACGGGATCCGGATCCTCCCCGGGCCGTCGTCGTTGTGGTTGGACGCCAACGGCAACCGCCTGCCGTCGCCGCTGTATCCCGGATTCGACACACTCGGCACGCTGGAACACATCGCGCGGACCGGGCAGGACTACACGTGGTTCATCCTCAATGCGCGGATCATCGCCAAGGAGTTCGCGCTTTCGGGTCAGGAGCAGAACCCGGACCTCACCGGCCGCAGCGTCCGCGATGTCTTGTCGCGGGTGCGTGCCGGGGCGCCGAAGCCGGTGCAGGCGTTCGTCGATCGCGGGGTCGACTTCGTCAGTGCTGATTCCCTGCGCGAGTTGGTTTCTGCGATGAACGCCGTCCCTGAAGTCCAACGCCTGGACTACGCGACGGTGCAGGCCGAGGTCACCGCTCGTGACCGGGAGGTCGCGAACAAGTTCACCAAGGACTTCCAGATCGCCTCGATCCGGGTGGCCCGCAACTATCTCGGCGACCGGGTGAGTCGCGTCGTCGCGCCGCACCGGTTGACCGATCCGAAAGCCGGTCCGCTGATCGCGGTGAAACTGCACATCCTGACGCGAAAGTCGCTGGGTGGCTTGGAAACCGACCTCGACGCGCGGGTGCTGCGACCCGACGGCAGCGTGTTCGAGGGCTTGTTCGCCGCCGGGGAGGCCGCGGGTTTCGGCGGCGGCGGCGTGCACGGCTACCGGTCGCTGGAGGGCACCTTCCTCGGTGGCTGCATCTTCTCCGGCCGGGCCGCCGGCCGCGCGGCGGCGCGCGACACCGCTTAGCTGCGCTAGAAAGCCGTGCCGTTCTCCGGTTCGAGCACCTGAAAGTCGGTGTCCGTCATCTCCGAGAGCCTGCCGTAGAAGATGCCGCGAGCGCTGGGGTCGATGATCCCCTGGTGGATGGGCACCGCATGCGTCGGCGCCACGGCGCGTAGATAATCCACCGCCTCGGAGATCTTCATCCATGGCGCGGCGGCGGGCGTCGCGAGCACCTCGACCGGTTCGCCCGGAGTGAACAGCGCGTCGCCGGGGTGCATCAAGCGGGCACGATGCGAGCCGTCGCCGATCAGATACGAGATGTTGTCGATCACCGGGATCTCCGGGTGGATCACCGCGTGCTTGCCGCCGACGCCGCGGACCGTGAGGTGGTCGATGGTGAGCTCGTCGCCGACGTTGACCGCGCGCCACGGATCGCCGAGTTGCGCGGCGGTCTGCGGGTCGGCGTACAGCGCGGCCTGCGGATTGGCGTCGAGCAGGGCCGGCAATCGTTCGGTGTCGGCGTGGTCGGGATGCTGATGGGTGATCAGGATCGCCGACAGCCCCGTGATGCCCTCGAAACCGTGCGAGAACGTTCCAGGGTCGAAAAGAATCGTCGTTTCGCCGCCCGATTCACCCTTGAAATTCGCGAGTAAGCATGAATGTCCGAAATGCGTCAATTCCATGCCTATATTGTGGCGGCGCTGGCCGTGTTCAGGGGGTACTTGAGTCGTGCGATTGCTGCTGGCAGTGGCCCTCGCGGCGTTCGGGGTGGCGATCACACCTATCCCGCCGGCGGCCGCCGTCCCGGGCATCTGCCCGCCGATCTGCGACGCGATTCCCGATTCGGCCTGGGCGGTGTCCAGCGAGCTTCCGTTGTACTCGGTGTACCGCTGGCCTGGCCTGGCCGGCTTGGCGGTCAGCGCGCGCTCGCCGCGGTTCATGTTCGAGGAACTCTGCAGCAGCCCGCCGGTGCCCGGCGACCCGCGCGACTATGTGGTCGCGGCCAGGGCGGAGGTCGGCAATCCGGCTGGTCAGTGGCAACTACGGGCGCAGGTACTGCACTGGCGCGGAGACATCGCGCACAACGATCCGCTCACGCGGTCGGTGCTCGACACGGCGCGACACAGGCTGCGGACCTGCCAGTTGACGGCTCCGCTGGTGTCGCCGTCGATCACCACGACGGACCCGGAGCGGATGGCCGCCGTGATCAGCGTGGCCGGCCAGAAGGTGGTGCACCAGTACCTGCTCGCGCACCCGACTAGCGGCACGATCGTCGAACTGGCGATGTGGTCGACGCTGCCCGTGCAGGTGCCCTGGGACGCAGTGCCCGACGCCCGGGTTCTCGACGCGCTGACGGCTCCGCTCTGCAATGCCTACCTCGGTTCGTGCCGGTGACTCGCGCAAGCCGAAGCCGCCGGTACAGTTGACGCGTGGCAAGGGTGGTGGTGCACGTGATGCCCAAGGCCGAGATCCTCGACCCGCAGGGGCAGGCGATCGTCGGCGCGCTGGGCAGACTCGGCTTCGGCGGCGTCTCAGATGTGCGGCAGGGCAAGCGCTTTGAGCTCGAGGTCGATGACAGCATCGATGACGACACCCTCGCTGAGATCGCGGAATCGCTGTTGGCGAACACCGTGATCGAGGACTGGAGCGTGAGCCGGGAACCGGCGGGGAACGAGTCATGACCGCGCGTGTGGGCGTCATCACATTTCCCGGCACCCTCGATGACGTCGACGCCGCGCGAGCCGTTCGGTTGGCCGGCGCCGAAGCCGTTCCGCTCTGGCATGCCGACGCCGACCTGAAGAGCGTCGACGCAGTGGTGGTGCCCGGCGGGTTCTCCTACGGGGATTATCTGCGGGCCGGGGCGATCGCGAAGTTCGCGCCCGTGATGGGCGAAGTGGTGCGCGCCGCCGAGCAAGGCATGCCGGTGTTGGGTATTTGCAACGGTTTTCAAGTCCTGTGCGAGTCGGGCTTGCTACCGGGCGCGTTGACCCGCAATGTCGGCCTGCACTTCGTCTGCCGCGACATCTGGCTGGAAGTGGCGTCGAACTCCTCGGCGTGGACATCGCGTTACGAGCAGGGCGCCGACCTGCTGATCCCCCTGAAATCCGGCGAGGGGCGCTACGTGGCCAGCGACAAGGTGCTCGACGAGCTGGAAGGCGAGGGGCGTGTGGTGTTCCGCTATCGCGAGAACCCCAACGGATCGCAACGCAACATCGCGGGCATCAGCTCTGCCGACGGACGCGTCGTCGGCCTGATGCCGCATCCCGAGCACGCGACCGAGGCGCTCACCGGACCGTCCGACGACGGGCTCGGCTTGTTCTACTCCGCGCTGGACGGCGTGCTGAGCGCCTGAGCGAAGCGTCACCCTTTTCTCCGCGAGCGTGCGTGTTTGCACACGACACGCCGCGCTTTTGCAGCACTTTCTGCACGCTCGCCGGCTCCAGAGGGTGCCGATTTTGGTGCGCGGACTGCCCCTCAGGCGGTGTTAGGTTCGATCCGTGTTGACCCGTGCTGAAGATACGACTCCTGGCAACAGACGAACTTCGGGTGCCAAGTGCTAGTCGATCCGGAAGTCTTGCGTGCATTCGCCGCGCAAGTGGGCGCCGTCGCGGCGACGATCAACGGACTCGACGTCGGCTCGACGGCCACGACGTCGGCCGACGGCCTACCGGGCTCGGAGACGCAGTGGGCCGCCCGCCAGATCGGGTCCCACCTGGGTATCGCGGCCGCCGACATCGCCAACGACATTCGTGCCATGGGTATAGCGGTGCGCGGCGCGGGCGATCGCTACGAAGTCGAGGACAGCACCCTGGCGGACACGTTCAAGCGGCTGTTCTGACGTGTTGCCCTCCCGTTCGCGGCTACAGAGCTGGAACCCCGAGTCGCTGCTGTCGGCCGCCTCGACGCTCCGAAATGCCGGCGGGTCGATATACCACGGGGTGCTGGCCCTCGACGATCGGATCGACCGGATGCCCGAGGCCAGAGGGTGGGCCGGCGAGGCGCACAACGCCGCAGCAGACATGTTCCGGCGGGCCACCTCTCGTTCGTCGACGTTCAAGAACTACGCCGACGCATTCGCCGGCGCGCTGGAAGGCGGCAGCGCGTCGATCGGCAGTGCTCGAAGGACGTTGCTTGCCACGGCCGACGACATCGACAGCGGTCCGCTGAACGTCACCGACCAGTGGGTCGTGATGATCGACCCCGCCGAGATGTCGGCGCAGAAGGCAGCCGAACTGCAGATGCAGGCGCAAGCTGCGCAGACTGAGGTCAACGAGCTTCTTCTCGAGTTGGATAGTGCCGACGAGCGGACCCTGCAGCAGTTGGTGTTGGCCCGGCTCGAACACGGAAAGGTATTCGAGGGCCTCGTCTTCGGTCCGCCCGGTCCGGTGCCACCGGTCCCGGGTGACGATGTGCCCAATCCGAAAGATCCGGCGGGCAGACAGTTTCAGGAGGCCGCCCTCGCGCAGGATATGGCGACGACGATCCGCGATGTCGAGGAGACGGTCGACGAACACGGAAACCGGATCACAACGCTCACCATGCTGGATGGCAGCACTCAGGTCACCACGGAGTACATCGACCAAGGTCTGCCCAGCGAGCAGGTCTACGCCGCCGGGACGGTCAAGCTCGTGCACACGGACAAGAACGGGAATTTCGTGTCGGAGACGATGACAACTCCTCGGGAGGACGGGGGTTCGCTGACCGAAGTGTGGTATGCCGATGGAACGAAGTTGACCATGTCCGAAACCGCTGACGGAGTCCGCACCGGCAGTTGTTGGACACCGGGCCGCGGGGAAGCGATCCTGCCGGACTCATTCTTCAACGATCCGGTTCCGACGCTGGCCGGCGGGGTGCTGTCGGGACTTGAAGTCAAAGCGGGTCAGGGGATTCCGAAGCTGAGCGCCGATGTCCTCGAAGGACTGAAGGGCGGCGCGAAATTCGGTGGTCCCGCGGTGGGTATCGCGTCGATGGCGTACAACATCGTGTCGGCGGAGACGCTGCATGAGAAATGTGTCGCTGCTTGGTCTGGCGGAGTCGGGTTAGCCGGCGGCCTGGCGACGACGATCGCGGTGGGAGCCGTCCCTGGAGTTGGACCCCTAGCCGCGATGGGCATCAGCACGGGGAGCGGCTTCCTCTTCGGATATGTGGGAGAGTTGGTCGGGAATGTGTTGTGCCCGCCGTGAAGTCGTCGGTTGCTGTTGCGTTTTTGTCGGTCGTTCTCGGCGCGTTCGGGCTTCTCAGCGCCGCCTGGGTGTTTGTGTCTCTCTCGCGCACTGCGTATTTGACGGCGATCGTGGCTCTCGGAGGTGCCGTCTTCTCCTTCGGAATGATTGCGATGCTGTTGACGGTTGCGTCACGCCGAGTCGTGCCGCGTGCGGAATGGCACCAGGGCGGAGTCACCTTTCGACCCGATCGCAGAGTCGACACGCTTCTTGTGATCTCGTCGCTCGCAGGATTCTTCGCGATGGCGCTCTACGCCATCTTCGCGCCGCTGGGGATGCTGGATATTCGGGCTCCCCGGGGCAACAGTCAATACATCGTGATTGCCTGCGCTGCAGGTGCTCTGGTGGGAGTGTTCGCGATTCGCCACATGCTCGTGCAACGAGGTAGCAGTCTTCTGCGGATGACCGTCGCCGGACTCGAAACGGGAAATACCATGACAACCGTCCGCCGGTCCTGGGACGAAGTGGCGGACATCGCTGACCGGCCGGCCAATGGGCGTCATGGCACCGGGGCCGCGTACATCGTCACCGCCGACGGTCGGGTTCGAGCGCACCCGACTGACTGGTACACGCCCGGCGGGCAGGCTCTTCGCGAGTTGATGCGCTTCTACTGGCGGCACCCTGAACGCCGATCGGAGCTCGCCGATGGCACGGCTTTGAAGCGCCTGCAAGGGGATCCACCTGATCGCTAGCGGGCGCCTGGCTTCGCTATTCGGCAGCGAGCCTGACGAGCTTTCGTCCTTGGTTGACGACGTATACGTTGCCGTCATTGTCGACTGTGATGTGGGTCGGGCTCTGGAGGCCGGTGAACGGTAGTGTGGCCCATCCGCCTCCGCCGGCGGGCATGCGTGAGACGGTGTTCGCTTTCACGTTGGTCGCATACAGATTGCCGGCAGTGTCGACGGCTAGGCCACCGACGTGGTCGGGCGCACCTTCGACCGGCTCAGCCGTCTTCGCGTTCTTCGCTATCTTCACGAGCTCACCCATGGTGAACACGAACAGGTTGTCTTCGGCGTCGATCGCCACGTGTCCTGCCCCGTTGATCCCGGCTACGGGCAGCTCGGTGGGGCTGTCCGCACCGGGGACGAATTTCAACAGCTTGTTCTGCTTGTTGTCGCCGAGATAGATTGTGCCGTCAGTCGCCACCGCGATATCGCTGTAATTTTGCAGCTTGGGGAAGGGTAGCCGCTTCGGTTCCGTGGATCCGGGTGAGACGGTCTCGACGAGACCGTCGAGAGTGACGAAGTACAGCGTGCCGTCCGGAGCAACGGCGGACGTTGAGGCTGTCGGATAACCACTGAGCTTCAACGGGGTCGGGCGAACTGCTCCTGGTGCCAGAGTGGAGATTCCGGTGGCGCCACCCAAATAGAGGACGTTCTTACCGTCGACGCTTAACGACGTAATGCCCATCGTGACAAGCGGAAACGTACTTTGCGTGCCCGTCTGCAGGTGTGCATCTGGCGGCCGGGACGAGAGCGCAGAGTTCGTGCACGCAGCCGCCATCACAACGATGGCGGCTATGCCGAGGAGGAATCTGACCACGCCACCATGCCGCCGCGGACCCTGCTTGACGGTCTTCACGAGACCCCGCGCACCCGTCGTCGACAAGCAAGGGTTTGCGTTTTCGATCTCCACGCTGGGAATCGTAGCGGCCTGCTTGTTTTGGGTTGTACACCGCTGATGCGTGAGCGCACGTTCACATCCCCGCCAGCGTGCACAATATGCTGAAATCCCGCGGCGTGTCGTGTGCAAACACGCACGCTCGCGGAAACAAAGGGGAACGTCAGGGCGTCAGCGCGACCGAGGCTTCCGCGGTATAGCACAGGAACGTCAGCGTCTCCTCGAGATACAGCTGCACGGTTCCTGCGTCGTGCGACAGGTAGCCGATCGACACGTCGGTGCCCAGCTGCAGGTCAAAATCGCCTCCGCGCGTTGACAATACGAACGCGCCGTCGATAGCAGGGGCCCAGATGATGTCGCCGTCAACGAGCCGGTGGAGGTGCTCGCGGATCGGATAGCCGTGCTGGGTGGTCTCGCTAACCTTGGTGTACACCTCGGCCGACAGCAGCACCGAGTACGGGCCGTCGACGCCGGAGAGCCGCAGCTCGGACAGCGCCTGAGAGATGACGTCGGGGATGTCGCGCTCGTCGTCGGGCAACGCCAGCGCGGTGTTGGAACTGCACGCCCTGATGCCTTCGATGGACGCCGCCTCGTAGCCCTCGAAGATCGCCCGGTCCTCGGCGAACGCCAATTTCATGGCGGCGTCCTTGACCGGATCCCAATCCGAATCTTGCGAGCCCCGCTCGACGTCGTCGATCGCAGTGCGGGACACCGTGAACGGCACCCGCAGCCGTACCAACGGTTTGGCTTCGCGCAGGTGCGCGATCACGCCGTCGCCGGGAGGCGCGACGTCGCGCAGATGCCCCGTGCTGATCGCCGCGGCGGCCGGCCCGCCGGGCTCGCTGACGTCGACCACCCGCCGGCCGGCGATGTGCCGTTTGAACGTGCGGCTGGCCTCCAATTCTATTTCCGCCCAAGCGGCTTCGGTGACCGGTGCCAGATCGCGGTACAGGTTGTTCATCAACGGGTTCCTTTCAAGCTGCCGATGCCGAGTGAGCCTTCGTATTCGACGGGAGTCACCGAGGCCGCCGGCCCTGCGTCGGAGGCGACCGAATCAGGCAGTGGCGGAGGGTCGTCGAGGAAGTCGACGGTCGGGGTGAAGAACATGCCGCCCGTCAGGGCGGTCGAGAAGTCGAGGATGCGATCGGTGTTGCCCGGCGGGTCGCCGATGAACATGTTGTCCAGCATCCGTTCGGTGACCGCGGCGCTGCGCGAATACCCGATGAAGTAGGTGCCGAACTCGCCCTTTCCGATCTCGCCGAACGGCATGTTGTGCCGCACGATCTTCAGTTCGTTGCCGCCGTCGTCCTCGATCACGTTCAGTGCGACATGGGAATTGGCCGGCTTGACCGCATCGTCGAGTTCGATGTCGTCGAGTTTGGTGCGGCCGATCACCCGCTCCTGTTCCTCGACCGACAGCGAGTTCCACGCGGTCATGTCGTGCACATACTTCTGGACGTGCACATAACAGCCGCCCGCGAAATCGGGGTCCTCCTCGCGGATCTGGGTTGCCGAGCGTGCGAGCGGACCATCCGGGTTCTCGGTCCCGTCGACGAAGCCCATCAGGTCGCGGTTGTCGAAGAATCTGAAGCCGTGCGTCTCGTCGACGATGGTGATCGCTCCGTCCATCGCCTCGATCAGCTTGGTGGCGAGCTCGAAGCAGACGTCCATCGATTCGGCCCGGATATGGAACAGCAGATCGCCCTCGGTCGCCGGGGCGTGGTGGCGCCCGCCGCGGATCTCGGTGAAGGGATGCAACTCGGCCGGTCGAGGTCCGCTGAACAGCCGGTCCCAGGCATCGGAGCCGATCGACGTGACCGCCGACAGCCGTTTGGCCGGATCGCGGAAACCAATGGCCCGCACCAGGCCCGAGACCTCCGCCAACGCGTCGTGAACGGTCTCTTCCCGGCCGGCGACGATGGTCGCCACCAGGAAGACGGCCGCGGGCGTCAACGGTTCGAGCACCGGCTGCGGCTGGATTTCGGGCACAACTGGACCCTAGCGCCAATGATCTTGAATCACCCGTAAAGATGAACAGATGGCAGCCAGCCCCCAGAGCCTGTGTGAGTTCATCGACGCGTCGCCCTCGCCGTACCACGTCTGCGAGACCGCCGCGGACCGGCTGCGCTCGGCGGGCTTCCGCGAACTCTCCGAAGCCGACCCCTGGCCGTCGTCCGGGGGCCGGTTCTTCACCGTGCGTGCCGGCTCCCTGGTCGCCTGGCACACGGATGCAGAGCGCCGGGCCGCACCGTTTCGCATCGTCGGCGCGCACACCGACAGCCCGAACCTGCGGGTCAAACAGCACCCTGACCGGTACCTCTCGGGATGGCGGGTGGTCGCGCTTCAGCCGTACGGCGGCGCGTGGCTGAACTCGTGGCTGGACCGCGACCTCGGCGTCAGCGGCCGGCTCTCGGTACGCACCGGCAACACGATCGAGCACCAACTCATCCGGATAGACGAACCGATCCTGCGCGTGCCGCAACTGGCCATCCACCTGGCCGAGGACCGCAAGGCCGTCGAGCTGAACCCGCAGCGCCACGTCAATGCGGTGTGGGGTGTCGGTGACGGGCCCGAATCATTCCTGGATTACGTCGCTGAGCACGCCGGCGTGCCTGCCGGCGACGTGCTGGGCGCCGATCTGATGACCCACGACCTCACGCCGTCACGGCTGGTCGGCGCGGGCGGCAAGCTGGTCAGCGCGCCCCGGCTGGACAACCAGGCGACCTGCTACGCCGGGCTCGAAGCGTTCTTGGCCGCCGAACCGCGCGGATATCTGCCGGTGCTGGTGCTTTTCGACCACGAGGAGGTCGGCTCGCAGTCCGACCACGGCGCCCAGTCCGATCTGCTGGCGACGGTGCTGGAGCGCATCACGCTGGGCGAGGGCGGCGGGCGCGAGGAGTTTCTGCGCCGGTTGCCGGACTCGATGGTGGCCTCCGGCGACATGGCGCACGCGACCCATCCCAACTATCCCGAGCGACACGAACCGGGGCACCTCATCGAGGTCAACGCGGGCCCGGTGCTCAAGGTGCAGCCGAACCTGCGCTACGCCACCGACGGCCGCACCGCCGCGGCGTTCGCGCTCGCCTGCGCACAGGCCGGGGTCCCGCTGCAGCGCTACGAGCACCGCGCGGATCTGCCGTGCGGGTCGACGGTCGGGCCGATGACCGCGGCCCGCACCGGCATCCCGACCGTCGATGTGGGCGCACCGCAGCTGGCCATGCATTCGGCCCGGGAGGTGATGGGCGCCGATGACGTCACGGCCTACGCCGCGGCGTTGACGGCGTTCTTGTCACCGCAGTGATCTAGGGTCGGCACCATGACGCTGAAGGTCGAAATGATCACGCTGGACTGCGAGGATCCCGACGAGCTGGCCCGGTGGTGGGCAGAGGCGGTCGACGGCGAAGTAACGCCTTTTGCACCAGGTGAATTCGTCACGGTGACGCGCGCCGACGGGCCGATTCTGGGCTTTCAGCGAGTGCCCGATCCGACGCCGGGCAAGAACAAGCTCCACATCGATTTCACGGCCACCGATGTGGAGGGGGAGGTCAAGCGCTTGGTGGGGCTTGGCGCCCACGAAACCGGCCGACACAGCTTCGGGGAGGAGTTCAACTGGGTGGTGCTGGCCGATCCCGCGGGCAACGCGTTCTGTATCGCCGCGGCAGGCTGACGCCAGGTCAGCCGAGTCGCTGCGCGAGCAGTTGCTTGGCCATTTCGGCGCCCTTGCGGCTGTCGGCTTGGGCCTTCTGGAACAACTCCACCACCGCGTTGTCGCCGTCGCGCTTGGCGTCTTCGATGTAGGTCTCCATCTTCAGCGCGTTCTCGAGGCACTGCTCGGTGTACCAGATCAGGTTGTAGTTCTTGTCCTTGGTTCCGGTTACCTGGCCGGTGTGGGCGGTTGTGGTCATGGGTCACCTTCCTTCCTTCCTTGTGACGTGGTTCGGCTACCCGATAGGTCGGCGGGGAAACCCATGTCGAAGCGGTGAGCGAGGCGCCCCAACCTAGAATGGCGTCGTGACGTCGGAGCTAACCCACGCCGGAAACGCTGTAGACACCGTCGACCGTGCCGCCGCCACACCCGATCAACCGCAACCGTTCCGTGAACTCGGTCTCAAGGACGACGAGTACCAGCGGATCCGCCAGATTCTGGGGCGCAGGCCGACCGACGCCGAGCTGGCGATGTACTCGGTGATGTGGAGCGAGCACTGCTCGTACAAGTCGTCGAAGGTGCATCTGCGCTACTTCGGCGAGACCACCACCGACGAGATGCGCAAGACGATGCTGGCCGGCATCGGGGAGAATGCCGGCGTCGTGGACATCGGTGACGGTTGGGCCGCCACCTTCAAGGTGGAATCGCACAACCACCCCTCCTACATCGAGCCCTACCAGGGGGCGGCCACCGGCGTCGGCGGCATCGTGCGCGACATCATGGCGATGGGCGCCCGCCCGGTCGCTGTCATGGATCAGTTGAGGTTCGGCGCGGCCGACGCGCCCGACACCCGCCGCGTCGTGGACGGGGTGGTGCGCGGCATCGGCGGGTACGGCAACTCGTTGGGACTGCCCAACATCGGCGGCGAAACGGTGTTCGACGCGTCCTACGCAGGCAACCCGCTGGTGAATGCGCTCTGCGTCGGGGTGCTGCGCAAGGAGGACCTGCACCTGGCGTTCGCGTCGGGAACCGGCAACAAGATCATCTTGTTTGGCGCCCGCACCGGCCTGGACGGCATCGGCGGCGTGTCGGTGCTGGCCTCGGAGACCTTCGGCGGCGACGAAGCCGGTGCGGGACGCAAGAAGCTGCCGAGCGTTCAGGTCGGTGACCCCTTCATGGAGAAGGTGCTCATCGAGTGCTGCCTCGAGCTGTACGCCAACGACCTGGTGGTCGGCATCCAAGACCTCGGTGGCGCCGGACTGTCTTGTGCCACAAGTGAACTGGCATCCGCGGGTGACGGCGGCATGCGCATCGAACTGGATACGGTGCCGTTGCGGGCGGCCAACATGACGCCCGCCGAGATCCTCTCGAGCGAATCGCAGGAGCGGATGTGCGCGGTCGTCACGCCCGACAACGTCGACAAATTCATGGCCGTCTGCCGCAAGTGGGAGGTGTTGGCCACCGTCATCGGCGAAGTGACCGACGGCGACCGGCTACAGATCACCTGGCACGGCGAGACCGTCGTCGACGTGCCACCGCGCACCGTCGCGCACGAAGGTCCGGTCTACGAGCGACCGGTACAGCGGCCCGACACGCAGGATGCGCTCAACGCCGACACCACGGCGAGCCTGCCGCGACCGTCGACCGGTGCGGAACTCAAAGCGACTCTGCTTGCGCTGCTGGGCAGTCCGCACCTGTGTAGTCGCGCATTCATCACCGAGCAGTACGACCGCTATGTGCGCGGCAACACCGTGCTGGCCGAGGACGCCGACGGCGGGTTGCTGCGCGTGGACGAGGCCACTGGCCGCGGCATCGCGATATCGACCGACGCGTCGGGCCGCTACACGGCGCTCGACCCGTACGCCGGGGCGCAATTGGCGCTGGCCGAGGCATACCGCAACGTTGCCGTCACCGGCGCGACCCCGGTCGCGGTGACGAACTGCCTGAACTTCGGCTCGCCGGAGGACCCCGGCGTGATGTGGCAGTTCAGTCAGGCCGTGCGCGGGTTGGCCGACGGTGCTGCGGCGCTGGGTATTCCGGTCACCGGCGGCAATGTCAGCTTCTACAACCAGACCGGCACCACGGCGATCCTGCCGACCCCGGTCGTCGGTGTACTCGGCGTGATCGACGACGTGAAGCGGCGCATTCCCACCGGTTTCGGCAACGAACCCGGCGAGACGCTGATGCTGCTCGGCGACACCCGCGACGAGTTCGACGGATCGATCTGGGCGCAGGTGACCGCAGACCATCTGGGCGGGCTGCCGCCCGAGGTGGACCTCGCGCGGGAGAAGCTGCTCGCCGAGGTGCTGACCGCCGCGTCCCGCGACGGTCTCGTCTCAGCCGCGCACGACCTGTCCGAGGGCGGGCTGATCCAAGCCGTCGTCGAGGCCGCGCTGCGCGGTGAAACCGGTTGCCGCATCGTGCTTCCCGAAGGCTGGCAAGAAGGAACAGCTCCGTTCACGTTCTTGTTCTCCGAATCCGCGGGCCGGGTGCTGGTTGCGGTGCCGCGAACTGAAGAGAGCCGGTTCCGCGCGATGTGCGAGGCCCGCGGCCTGCCTGCCACTCGCATCGGCGTGGTCGATGCGGCCAGCGATGCGATCGAGGTCCAAGGTCTGTTCACCGTTACCCTGGAGGACCTGCGCAGCACGTCAGAAAGCGTGCTGCCCGGGTTGTTCGGGTGAGCGAGCACACGCGACAACGACACCCGATACACGTCTGGGCGTGGCGCCTGGTCCGACTCGACTTCGTCGGCGTCGCGTTCGCTGCATTGTTCTTCTGCCTGTCGCTGACGCCGTCGCTGCTACCCCGTGACTGGCTGTTCGCAGGCCTGATCGGGGGCCTCAACGCCGCGATCGGCTACGGCATCGGCGTCTTCATCGCAAAAATGTTGCGCCGCTTTATGTTACGCCGCCGCGCCTGGTGGCCGCCATCCAAGCGGGTGTTGGTGGTGCTCAAGACCGCCACGGTGGCGTTGTCGATCGCCGCCAGCGTTCTGATGGTGATTCCGGCCGCGGCGTGGCAGCGACAGGTGTCGGCGGTGATGGGCATCGAGGGACCGGCCACACTCGGCTATCTGCGCACGCTGATCGTCGCGTTGTTGGTGGGCGGACTGTGCGTGGCTGTCGCACGCGTGCTGCTCGAGGTGATCAAGACGATGGCCCGGTTCTTCATCCGGCGCTGGCGTCTGCACGACGAGGTGGCGCTGTTCATCGGGACCGCCATCGTCGTCGTGCTTGCCATCACGCTGATCAACGGTGTGCTGGTGCGTGGCTTCCTCGCCGGCGCCAACCGGGTGTTCCAGCCGCAGAACACCACCACCCGGGAAGGCGTCATCCAACCGGCAGAACCGGAAAGATCCGGTAGCCCAGAGTCTTTCGCGGCCTGGGAGACATTGGGTTATCAGGGTCGAAACTTCGTCGCCACCGGTCCACGCGCCGACGAGCTCAGCGAACTCAACGGCGCGCCCGCCAAGGAGCCGATCCGGGTGTATGTCGGGCTGCAGACCGCCGAAACCGACGAACAGCGGATGGCGGTGCTGCTCAGCGAGCTCGAGCGCACCGGCGCGTTCGAGCGTGAGCTGCTGGTGATCATCCCCACCACCGGCACCGGTTGGGTCAATCCGGTGGCGGCCCGGGCGCTGGAGATGATGTACAACGGGGACACCGCGCTGGTCGGATCACAGTATTCCTTCCTGCCGAGCTGGATCTCCTTTCTGGGTGACCAGCAGAAGTCGATGGTGTCCGGGCGCATGATGATCGACGCGATTCAGCAACGGTGGGAAGAACTTCCGCAGGAGCGGCGGCCGAAACTCGTGCTCTACGGGGAGAGCCTGGGCTCGATGGCCGGCCAGGGTGCGTTCGAGTGGTTGCCCGACATTTCACGGATGGGTTTCTCGTCGGTGCTGTGGGTGGGTCCGCCGAACGCCAGCCCGCTGTGGAAGGCAATCACCGACCGGCGCGACCCGGGCACCGCGCAGGTCGAGCCGCGTTACGACAACGGCCGCACCGTCCGGTTCTCCCAGGCGACCGATCCCGCGGAGATCGAGCGTGACACCGCGCCGCCGTGGGAGGGTACGCGCGTGCTGTTTCTGCAGCACCCGTCCGATCCGATCGTGTGGTGGTCGCCGGACCTGCTGTTCAGCCGGCCGGACTGGCTGCGCGAACCGCCCGGTCGTGACCGCACGGCCAGCATGCGGTGGTATCCGATCGTGACGTTCGGGCAGGTTGCGGCCGATATGACCAACGCCAGTTCGGTGCCGGGAGGGCACGGCCACAACTACGGCGATCTGGTGCTCGACGGCTGGGCCGCCGTCGCGCCGCCCGACGGCTGGACCCGGGAGGACACCGAACGGATCCGCACCGCGCTGACCAAGACCGAGGGCGAGGACGGACCGGAATACTGATGCGGGCGAAGAAGTTTCGCGCGACCGCCGTGGCAGCCGCCCTGGTGGGTTGGAGCTTCGTCGCGCCCAGGGTGCGCTTTCATCCGATTGCGAACGCCGCGTTGGGCACCGGCCTCTACGCGCTCGCCCGTCCCCCGCTGGGGCTGCGTCCGCCCGCACTGTGGTCCGGCCTGCGCCATGGGCTGGCCGCGGGTGCGGTGATCGCGCTGGGCGTGGCGGCGGCGACCGCGGTCCCGTCGGTGCGACGTGGAATGGCCGCGCGCGAACTGCCCGACCGTCCGGTGCGGTGGCTGGCGTTCGACATTCCGGTCGGCACCGTCTGGCCCGAGGAAGTCGCCTACCGGGCGACGCTGGGCAGCGCCGCCGAGACCGCGTTCGAACGTGCAGGCGGGCGATTTCTGCAGTCGGTGGCGTTCGGTCTGTGGCACATCATGGATGCGCGCCTCACCCGCAACCCGGTGTTGGGCACGGTCCTTCTCACCGGCGTTGCGGGCTGGGCGTTCGGATGGCTGCATGCGCGCTCGGGCAGCCTCGCCGCGCCGATGCTGGCCCATCTGGCCGCCAACGAGGCCGCGGCGTTGGCGGCACTTGCCGTTCAGCGGCGCATAGAGTCCCGGGCATGAGCACCGCCGAGCGCGACCGTTCGCGCACCTTCGTCGTGACCGGAGCCGCGTCGGGCATCGGCCTGGCCACCACCAGGCGCCTGCTCGCAGGCGGTGGAACCGTGATCGGCGCCGACTTGGCACAGCCACCGGAGAAACTGGGCGACCGCTTCGAGTTCGTCACCGCCGACATCACCGATGAGGCCGCGGTGGCATCGGTGTTCGCCGCGGTGCGCGGGCGCCTCGACGGCGTCGTGCACTCGGCCGGAGTTGCCGGCGGCGGGCCGGTGCACCTGCTCGACCGCGCCGAGTGGGACCGCGTGATCGAGGTCAACCTCACCGGAACGTTCCTGGTGGCCAAGGCCGCGGTCGCGAAGATGATCGAGCAACCGCGCGTCGACGGCGAGCGTGGGTCGATCGTCACCCTGGCCAGCGTCGAGGGTCTGGAGGGCACCGCCGGCGGCAGCAGCTACAACGCCGCCAAGGGTGGTGTCGTGCTGCTCACCAAGAACATCGCCGTCGACTACGGCCCGAGCGGTATCCGCGCGAACGCTGTCTGCCCCGGCTTCATCGACACCCCGATGCTGGCGAGCGTGATGGGCCTCGAAGGCATGGAGGGCCCACTGCGTTCCATCACCGAGGAGCACGCTCTGCAGCGGCGGGGCCGCCCGGACGAGATCGCTGCCGTCGCAGCGTTTCTCGTGTCGGCCGATGCGTCGTTCGTGACCGGCCAGGCCATCGCGGTCGACGGTGGCTACACCGCCGGTCGCGACCACGGCGTGGTCAAGCTGTTCGGTTTCCCAGACTGAACTTCACGGGTTGATCGTGAGTTCGCCGACCTGGCGGCCCCAGACGTACTCGATGAACAACGGCTGGCCGAGTTCGAGATGGTTGTACGGGGCGATGCTGGCGCCGGTGTCCATCACCAGATAAGGCGCCGGGTACAGCTCGCGGCTGACATCCTGCCAGCAGCCAGGACGGCCCTCCGGCCCGCCGGTGGCGTTGACCCGCGGCAGATTGTCGGGATAGATGTACGGATTGCCGGCACCCGCCAGGACGCCGCCACCACCGGTCAGCGAATAGCCGTTGCCGCCCAACGTCTTCGCCACCCGCGGTTGGACCTCGTTGAAGTTCTGGATTGTGCAGAACAGCGCGGGGCTGTGGTAGTCGAGCACTTTCGACGTCGGCAGCAGATCGGCGGCGCCGCGGACCAGATAGGGGCCGGCACGCTCGAAGACGTCGGCGCCCATGTCGGCGAAGCCGAGCGCGCCCATCAGCGCGGCGTCGAGGTCGGCGCGGTGCTCGTTGAACGTGCGACCGGTGGTCACCGCGTTGTCGAGGCCGTTCCACAGGTCGCCGGAGGCGTCGGCGTACACGTCGGCGAGATCGGCCAGCAGGCGGGTGTCGGACTGGATCGCCGGCATCCGGGCGTTGAGGTCGTCGACGATCCGGTTGCCGTTGCGCAGAGACTCGCCGAATCGGTCACCCAGACCCGTGAGGGCCTCCGCCGTCGCGGCCAGGGTCTGGTTCAACTTGATCGGGTCGACCTGTTCGGCGAGCGCCATGACCGTCTCGAACACGGTGTTGAACTCCGTCGTCACCGACGACACCTCGATCACCTCCCGGCCTGTGAGGTGTTGTGGCGACGGATCTTCGGGCGCGGTGAACGAGATGTACTTGTTGCCGAACACCGTGGTGGCGAGGATGTCCGCGGTCACGTTTGCCGGAATGCGTTCGAGGTAGCGGGGATTGACTTTGAGCGTGAGTTTCGCCTGCTGCCCGTCGCCGCCCTCGACGAGTGAGATCTGGCTGACCCGCCCGATCTCCACGCCGTTGTAGGTCACCTTCGCGCCCGGTTCGACGACCAGCCCGGCGCGCGGCGACAGCAACGTCAGCTGAGTCCGAGGCGTCAGGTCGCCGCGGAACTGGAGATACAGCACGCCCACCGCGACGGCGGCGATCACCAGGAACACCGCACCGGCCACCTTGTACGGCGGCCTGTGGCGGTCGACAAACACTTTGAGACAGTAAGGTATGGCCACCTCTCGTCGGGCCCGTACTGCCGATCCGGCGAAGACCCGCACCGCGGTCGCGGCGCTGGTGGACTGGTTACGCGACGATGAGCGACCAGCGCCGGCCAGAACCGAACTCGCCGAGGCGGTCCGGTTGACGGCCCGCACGCTCGCCGCGGTCGCGCCGGGTTCCAGCGTCGAGGTCCGCGTACCACCGTTCATCGCGGTGCAGTGCATCGCGGGTCCGGCGCACCGGCGCGGCAACCCGCCCAATGTGGCCGAGACCGATCCGCGGACTTGGCTGCTGCTCGCCAGCGGGATGCTGTCGCTGGGCGACGCCGTGGCCGACGGCCGGTTGACGCTGTCGGGGTCGCGCGCCGGCGAGATCGGGACCTGGCTACCGCTGATCGACCTCGACGGTTAGCTTCGCCACACCACGTCCGCCGGGGATTTCGGTGCTCTACTGACCGCTCAGCGATATGTCCTGTTTCGGGACATCGCTGACAGGTGTATGTCTCGGGACATCGCTGACACCTGAGTAAGGGCCTGGCCAGGATGGTTCATGGCCCAGAAGGTGACGGCGATGGACATTCTTGTTGCGACGGCATTTGGACAGATCCGCAACGTGTCGCAGTTCTGCCGCGATCAGCAGATCAGCCGGCAGACGTTCTACAAGTGGCGCCGCCGCTTCGGTGAGGACGGTCTGGACGGGCTCGAGGAGCGCTCGCGCCGGCCCATATCCTCGCCGGGTCAGACCGCGGCCGAGGTCGAAGAAGCGGTGCTGCGCAAACGCAAACAGCTGCTCGAAGCTGGTCTTGATCACGGTCCACAGTCGATCGTGTGGACCCTGCAACGCGAAAAGCACCCACAGGTGCCGTCGCGGGCGACGGTGTGGCGGATTCTGACCCGCCATGGGGTGATCGTCGCTCAGCCCCAGAAGCGGCCCAAATCGGCGACAAAACGGTTTTGCTTCACCCGGCCCAACGACTGCTGGCAGTCCGACTGGACACAATGGATGCTCGCCGATGGCACCGCTGTGGCTATCGCTGGCACCCTGGACGACCATTCCCGGTACCTGCCCGCGCTGGCGGTCGACATCGGGCACGGCACCGCCGAGTTGGTGTGGTCGACGATGTTGGCCGGTATCACCGAATGTGGTGTCCCAGCAATGTCATTGACCGATAACGGGATCGTCTACACCGGCCGACGCAAAGGATATGAGGCGTCGTTCGAGGCTAACCTTCGCGCTCTGGGGACACGCACCATCAACTCAACCCCGTTTCATCCGCAGACCTGCGGCAAGATCGAACGGTTCTGGCAGACGCTGAAGAAATGGCTACGCGCGCGCCCTGCCCCGGCCACCATCGACGAGCTCAACGAGCTGCTCAACCAGTTCCGCGAGTTCTACAACTACCACCGCCCCCACCGCGCCCTGCGCGGCCACACAAAGCGTTCAACGCCACCGCCAAAGCCCACCCCGCCCAACACGCGATGCCAGCACCGGTCTTCGTCAGCCGCCACAGCGTTGATGAACAGTCCGGCAACCTCCACGTCAAGCCTTACCGCATCGGAATCGGTCTGCGCTGGGCCGGACACAGCTGCGACGTCATCCGACAAGGCGATCACATCGCCATCTTCAGCGGCACCACCCTGATCCGAGAACTCACCGCCGACCCCACCCGCTACCACCAGCGGTGCGCACCCAACACACGGACCTACCGCACCCGCGAACCAAAACCGTCATCATGAGTGTCAGCGATGTCCCGAGACATATCTGTCAGCGATGTCCCGAGACACCACAGACCGCTCAGCGATCGGAAGCGCACCGAAATCGCAGGTGAGTGCGGAAATGCAGGCGCCCGCGGGCGCGTTGTTCCCGTTGCGGCGACACCCCCGCCGCATTCGGTGAATGACTCGTGATGTACGTAGACTGAGGCGGTCTACCCATTCCGCCCTGGGAGCAGCCATATCGTGACCGGCCCGCAGACCGATCCAGAACCCCGCGAAGAGTGTGGCGTATTCGGCGTGTGGGCGCCGGGTGAAGAGGTCGCCAAGCTCACTTACTACGGCCTCTACGCGCTTCAGCACCGTGGCCAGGAAGCCGCGGGCATCGCCGTCGCCGACGGCTCCCAAGTGCTGGTCTTCAAGGATCTGGGCCTGGTCAGCCAGGTCTTCGACGAGCAGACGCTGGCCGCGATGGAAGGCCACGTCGCCATCGGGCACTGCCGCTACTCGACCACCGGTTCCACGACGTGGGAGAACGCCCAACCGGTGTTCCGCAACACGGCGGCGGGCACCGGTGTCGCGCTGGGACACAACGGCAACCTGGTCAACGCGGCCGAACTCGCCGCGCGCGCCCGCGAGGCCGGGTTGCTCGGGACCAGGGGTGCTCCGGCGGCGACCACCGACTCCGACATCCTCGGCGCGCTGCTCGCCCACGGGGCGGCCGACGCGACTCTGGAGCAGGCCGCGCTGGAACTGCTGCCGACCGTGCGCGGCGCCTTTTGTCTGACCTGGATGGACGAGAACACCCTGTACGCGGCGCGCGATCCGTACGGGGTGCGACCGTTGGCGTTGGGGCGGCTGGACCGCGGCTGGGTCGTCGCGTCGGAGACCGCGGCGCTCGACATCGTCGGTGCCTCGTTCGTGCGCGACATCGAGCCCGGTGAACTGCTGGCCATCGACGCCGACGGAGTGCGTTCCACCCGGTTCGCCAACCCCGAACCCAAGGGCTGCGTCTTCGAATACGTCTATCTGGCGCGGCCGGACAGCACTCTGGCCGGCCGTTCGGTGCACGCCACCCGCGTCGACATCGGCCGCCGGCTGGCCAGGGAGATGCCGGTCGAGGCCGACCTGGTGATCGGCGTTCCGGAGTCGGGCACCCCCGCCGCGGTGGGTTACGCGCAGGAGTCCGGCATCCCCTACGGCCAAGGCCTGATGAAGAACGCCTACGTGGGACGCACGTTCATCCAACCGTCGCAGACCATCCGCCAACTCGGCATCCGGCTCAAGCTCAACCCGCTCAAGGAAGTGATCCGCGGCAAACGGCTGATCGTCGTCGACGACTCGATCGTACGGGGCAACACCCAACGCGCCCTGATCCGGATGCTGCGCGAGGCGGGCGCCGTGGAGGTGCACGTCCGCATCGCGTCGCCACCCGTCAAATGGCCCTGCTTCTACGGCATCGACTTCGCCACGCCGGCCGAACTGATCGCCAACGCCGTCGAGGACCAGGGGGAGATGCTCGAGGCGGTGCGCCACGCCATCGGCGCGGACACCCTCGGCTACATCAGCCAGCAGGGCATGATCGCCGCGACCGAGCAGCCCGCTTCGCGGTTGTGCAGCGCCTGCTTCGACGGCAAGTATCCGATCGAGTTGCCGGGCGAATCGGCGTTGGGCAAGAACGTGATCGAACACATGCTGGCGACGGCCGCCAAGACCGGACTGCCGCTGCGCTCCGACAACGACAACGTCTCGGCGCTGCGCAGGCCGTAGCTACCGCCCGACGTGTGCCCAGCGCGGATCACCGGGCAGCGGGCCGCGCTGCAACGCCGTCGCCACCGCGTCGCGATAACTCGTCAGGCCGCCGTGCGGCGGGGCGATGACGGCATCGATGTCGTGGTTGCCCATCACCGCCTCGCACTCCAGCGACTCGACGAGCGGACGTGCCAGCGCCCCGGGCAGCGGCGTCACCAACCCGATCCACCAGCTCGCGATAGTCGGTGTCAGCCAAGGTAATACGACGATCACCCGGCGGCGCAGACCGGCCACGTCGGCGTACACCTGCATCGCCTCGCCGTATTCGAGCACGTCGGGCCCGCCGATATCCCAGGTGCGCGATGTCGGCACCGGCGCGGCGGCGGCCTCGGCCAGATAATGCAGCGCGTCGTCGATCGCGATCGGCTGGATCTTGTTGTGCACCCACCTCGGTGTCGTCATCACCGGCAGGCGGTTGGTCAGGTGCCGGATCATCTCGAACGACGCCGATCCGGAACCGATCACTATTCCGGCCTGCAGGACGACGGTCTCGAGGCCGGACTCGATCAGGATCTCGCCAACGTCGGTCCGCGACTGTAGGTGAGGGGACAGGTTGGCCTCCGCTGGGTGCAGCCCGCCCAGATACACCAGCCGCCTGATCCCCGCATCGCGTGCAGCGGCGACCACGTTGCGGGCCGACCGGACCTCTTCATCGACGAAATCGCCGGAGGTGCCCATCGAGTGCACCAGGTAGTAGACGACGTCCATGCCCTCGAATGCGCTGCGCAGCGAGTCCATATCGCCGAGGTCGCCGCGTGCCACCTCGACCCGGTCGCGCCACGGCGCGTCGCCGAGTTTGTCGGGGTTGCGCGCCAGCGCGCGCACGGCGTGACCGTGGTCGAGCAGAGCGGGCACCAACCGGCCGCCGACGTAACCGGTCGCACCCGTCACCAAGCAGCGAATCGCGTCTGTCACCCCGCCGGGATCGCCGGTTTGGGGGTCGGGCAAACACGGCTAGGCGGTTACCGCGGCGCGCCGAACACCGGTAGCCTTTATCGCGATGACCGAACGCGCCGAACCTGCCGGCATCTCCTACGCGTCGGCCGGGGTCGACATCGAAGCCGGCGACCGGGCTGTCGAACTCCTCAAACCACTCGCCGAGAAGGCCACCAGGCCCGAGGTGCGCGCCGGCATCGGCGGCTTTGCGGGACTGTTCGCGCTGCGCGGCGGCTACCGGGAGCCGGTGCTGGCCTCATCGACCGACGGCGTCGGCACCAAACTGGCGGTCGCCCAGGCCATGGACAAGCACGACACGGTCGGAATCGACCTGGTCGCGATGGTCGTCGACGACCTCGTGGTCTGTGGCGCAGAACCGCTGTTCCTGCAGGACTACATCGCGGTCGGGCGCACTGTTCCCGAGCGGATCGGCGAACTGGTGGCCGGCATCGCCGACGGTTGCCAGCTGGCCGGCTGCGCGCTGCTCGGCGGCGAGACGGCCGAGCACCCCGGTCTGATGGCACCGGACCACTACGACATCTCGGCCACCGGGGTCGGCATCGTCGAGGCTGACGACGTGCTCGGCCCGGACCGGGTCAAGCCGGGCGACGTGCTGATCGCGATGGCCTCTACGGGATTGCACTCCAACGGCTATTCACTGGCCCGAAAGGTGCTGCTGGAAATCGACCGGATGAACCTGGCCGGTCACGTCGAAGAATTCGGTCGCACGCTGGGCGAAGAACTGCTGGAGCCGACCCGCATCTACGCCAAGGACTGCCTGGCACTGGCGGCCGAGACGCAGGTACGCACTTTCTGCCACGTCACCGGCGGCGGGTTGGCCGGCAATCTCGAGCGGGTGGTCCCGCACGGGCTGATCGCCGAAATCGACCGCGGCACTTGGACGCCGGCACCGGTATTCGCGATGATCGGGCAGCGCGGACGGGTCGAGCGCAGCGAGATGGAGAAGACCTTCAACATGGGTGTCGGGATGGTCGCGGTCGTCGCACCCGAGGACACCGACCGCGCGCTGGCGATCCTGACCGCGCGTCACCTGAATTGCTGGACGCTGGGCACCGTCAAGAAGGGCGGTAAGAACGGTCCCCGAGCCAGGCTCGTGGGTCAGCACCCGCGCTTCTGAGCCTGCACTCTGAACCTCTAGCGGCGCCAGTCATCGTCGTCGACCCAGTCGTCGGCCACCGGGTCGGTGCCGTTCAGGTCGTTCTCGGAAGCGCCCGACAGCTCTTGCTGGAGCCGCTTTAAGTCGGTCTGCGGTGAGCTGTATTTGAGCTCACGAGCAACCTTGGTCTGCTTTGCCTTCGCCCGGCCGCGGCCCATGGGGGGACCCCCTCGCGCAATAACGGAGCGGCCCAATTGGTAGGCGGCTCCGATCTGATCTGTCTTTTTATCGTCCTGCCGACACTTTACCGTGCCTGGCTGCGGTGCGCTCCCAGGCCCTCGGCGATCAGCGGTTTCCGCCGCGCAGCTGTTCGACCGCGCGGCGCCCGGCACCTGCGACGTCGGGCGCCGGCATCGAATCCGCATCGATCAGGGCGGGCACTCCTGCGACGGTCAGTTCGGTGTCCGCGGGCAGTCCCCGCTTGAGCAGCGCCAGCGCGACCGGGCCTTCGTCGACGTGGTCGACCACCGTGCCGAGACGGCCGACCGTCCGGCCGCCGGCGAGCACCGGATCGCCGGTGGTCGGCCGATCCGTCGAACCGTCGAGATGCAGCAGCACCAGCATCCGCGGCGGTTTACCCAGGTTGTGCACTCGGGCGACCGTCTCCTGCCCGCGGTAGCAGCCCTTGTCCAGATGCACGGCGGGACCGATCCAGCCGACTTCGTGCGGAATCGTCCGCTCGTCGGTGTCCACGCCCAGCCGGGGCCGACGCGCGGCCACCCGGTGGGCCTCGTAGGCCCATACCCCGGCGGGCCGGACCCCGGCATCGCCGAGCCGCCGGCGCCAGCGGTCGAGCTGGTCGCGGGGCACCAGGAGATCGAGTTCCAGCGTGGATCCGTCGAGGCGGCGCACGAAGCCGCCGTCGGGAAGCGCGACGGCCGTGCGGGGCGCCGGCAGCGACCCGACGCCGAGCGCGTCGAGCACGGCGTCGTCGGCCAACCGCGGCCCGAGCAGTGACAACACCGCCAGGTCGGCCGGTTCGACTGCGACGTCGGACCAGAACACCATCTTGCGCAGGTAGCTCAGCAGCGCCTCGCCGCGCCACGCTTCGGTGTCGAGATAGGTGACGCCGCCGAGTTCGGTTTGCAGCCAGTGATCTTCGACACGGCCCTGGCCGTCGAGGCTGAGATTCTCGGTGACCGTGCCGTCGCCCATATCGCTGACGTGCTGGGTGGTCAGATTGTGCAGCCAGGTCTTGCGGTCGGCGCCGGTGAGGGTGAGCACCGCGCGGTGTGAGCGGTCCACGACGACCGCCGCGTCCGCCGCCGCGCGTTGCTCGGCCAGCGGATCGCCGTAATGCCAGACGGCGCCGGCGTCGGGTCCGGTGTCGGGAGCGGGGACGGCTGGCCCAGAGGATGTCACACGTCAACTCTACGTTCGGCGCTCGGCGGGCCGCGGCTACGCTGTGGGCCCATGGCTGGCGAACCGGGGGTCGTGGTGACGCTCGACGGGCGGTTGCACGATCCGGCGGCGCCGCTGCTGCACGCCGACGACCTCGCAGCGGTACGCGGCGACGGTGTCTTCGAGACGCTGTTGATCCGCGACGGTCGGCCCTGCCTGCTCGAGGCCCACCTGGCCCGGCTCGGCCAGTCGGCGCGGATGGCCGACCTGCCGGCACCCGACCTGCCGCGGTGGCGGGCCGCGGTGTCCGCGGCGGTCGACGAATGGGGCGCGGGTGCAGACGACGAGGGCGTGCTGCGGCTGGTGTACAGCCGGGGCCGCGAAGGCGGGACGCCCCCGACGGCGTTCGCCACGATCGGCGTGTTGCCGGCGCGGGTGGCACAGGTGCGACGCCACGGGCTCGCGGCGCTGACGCTGCCCCGCGGGCTACCGAGCGAGGGCACCGCCGACATGCCGTGGCTGCTGGCTGGCGCGAAGACGTTGTCGTACGCGGTGAACATGGCCGCGCTGCGGCATGCCGAGCGGCACGGCGCCGGCGATGTGATCTTCGTCGGCTCCGACGGGTTTCTGCTCGAGGGCCCACGCTCGACGGTGGTGATCGCCGCCGAGTCCGAACCGGGCGCGGGCGACGTGGCGTTGTTCACGCCGCCGCCGTGGTTTCCGATCCTGCGTGGCACCACGCAGCAGGCGTTGTTCGAGGTGGCGCGCAACAAGGGGTACGACTGCGACTACCGCTCGTTGCGGCCCGCGGATCTGCTTACCGCTCAAGGTGTTTGGCTGGTTTCTAGCATCACCCTGGCCGCGCGGGTGCACACCCTCGACGGCAAAGCGCTGCCGGCGAGCCCGTTGGCGGCGGAGTTCGCCGAACTCGTCGACGCCGCCATCGTCAGCGATCGCTGAGCGCTGAAACCGCCGTAAATCGGTTGTCGCCTCTGGTGTGCGCGGGTACCGTCGCTCGTACACAGGGAAGGAGGTGGTCCGACATTTTGAGTGACTTATGGACTTGTGAGGTGGCTGCGAGCTAGCAGCGCCAGGGGAATGAGCTGACGGCTCTTCGCGTTCTGCGCGCTCTGGCGAATTCCCCGCAGTCACCCGGCCCCCGAGCCCCTCGGTTTTGTCCGCCAGGAACACACGGCTCGGGGGCCGCCCCATATCCGGGGGCGAATCGATGACGAGCCGTTGCGGTTTGCTCAGCCGGTAGGTCCCGGCGCGAACGACGCGCAAGCCTGCATGGCCTGATGCCAGGTGTCCGGATCGACGCCGGGCGGCGGAGCGGCCGCAGGACCGGGAGCGGCGGGCACGCCGTGGTCGGCGAGGCACTGCGCCAGCGAGCCGTGGCCGGCCGGGGCGTTCGATGTGGTGGTCTGCTGATCGGCCGGCGGGTCCGACGCGCAGCCCGCCAGGAACGCGACCGCGACGACGCCCGTGGCGAGCAAGATTGCGCGCATCAGCCGACGAACCTCGACAGCCGGGCCGACAGGTGGGGAACCAGGCCGCCGTCGGCGTCCACGCGCTCCTCGACGTACGCAAGATCGCCGCCCTCGACGATGCCGTAGAGCCGTTTGGCGCCGCCGACCAGCATCCCGGACTTACTGCGCGCCAACGCATCGGTGACGAGTTCCCAGGACGACTGGGTGAGTGGACGGCCGTAGAACAACTCGATGTAGCCGGCGGAATGTGCCAGCAGCAGTTCGATGGCTTGCGACTCGGACGGATCTGCCGGGTCGACGATGAATCTCCAGAAGCCCGACTCACGCAGCGCCGGTTGCTCGTAGTCACCCGACTCCGACAACCGCCAGGACCGCGCTTCCCAGATCAGGTAGTCCCCGCCATCGTGGGACACCACGATCTGCTGGCCGAACCGGTAGTCGCCGTCGGTACCGCGGCCCTCACCCTCACCGCGCCAGACACCGACCAGCGGCAGCAGCGCCAACAGCGCGTCGTTGAGGTTCACGCCTTCGCGCAGATTGGCGGTGTCGGAGGGCGCCGGCAGGTCGCCGAAGACCGGGATGTTGCGCGCGGCGGTCGCTTTCGCGCGCTCGGCCGCGGCCGCTACTGCGTCGTCCCCCGACGTCACGACTCGTCGGTGATCAGCCGGTACACCGCGTACAACGCGAACCAGGTGATGACCACCGTCGCGGCCACCAGCAGGAGTTCGAAGAACAGCACCACGGGGTGCAGTCTAGCCTCCGGCTGGTCACCGGGCTCGCCGGGCCCAGCCCGCCGAATCTGAACTTGTGCGCGAGATTTTCACGAAATCTCAAGCACAAGCTCAGTTTCGACGTAGAAAGCTACGCGACCTTGACGTCGACCTCGTGGATCCCCGCACCGGACGGCGCCACGACGGCATCGCCGTTGCCGACCTTCGACAGCGCACGCAGCGTCCACGTACCGGGCGCGGCGAAGAACCGGAAGTCGCCGGTGGCCGAGGCGACCACCTCGGCGGTGAACTCGTCAGAGCTGTCCAGCAGCCGCACGAACGCGCCGCCGACGGCCTGTCCCGACCCGTCCACGACGCGGCCGGTGATCACCGTCTCCTTTTCCAAGTCGACGCTGGCGGGCAACGTCAGGCCTTGTTTCGGGGCAGAGCACATATCAACTTCCCAACTCGATCGGGGCACCCACGAGGGAGCCGTATTCCGTCCAACTGCCGTCGTAGTTCTTGACGTTCTGGTGTCCGAGCAACTCCTGCAGCACGAACCACGTGTGCGACGAACGCTCACCGATGCGGCAGTAGGCGATCGTCTCCTTCTCACCGTCCAGGCCGGCCTCGGCGTACAGCTTCGCGAGCGCCTCGTCGGACTTGAACGTGCCGTCGTCGTTGGCCGCCTTGCTCCACGGAACGTTGATCGCGCCGGGGATATGCCCGGGCCGCTGGCTCTGCTCCTGGGGCAGGTGCGCGGGCGCCAGGATCTTGCCGGAGAACTCGTCGGGCGAGCGCACGTCGACCAGATTCTTGCTGTTGATCGCGGCGATCACCTCGTCGCGGAAGGCCCGGATGCTGTTGTCGGGCGCTTTGGCGGTGTAGCTGGTCGCCGGTCGCTTGACCACCTCGGTGGACAGCGGCCGACCGTCGAGTTCCCACTTCTTGCGGCCGCCGTCGAGCAGCTTGACGTTCTGGTGCCCGTACAGCTTGAAGTACCAGTAGGCGTACGCGGCGAACCAGTTGTTGTTGCCGCCGTAGAGGATCACCGTGTCGTCGTTGGAGATGCCGCGCTCGCTCAACAGTTTCGAGAACTGTTGCTGGTCAACGAAATCGCGGCGCACCGGGTCCTGCAGGTCGGTCTTCCAGTCGATCTTGACGGCGCCCTCGATGTGGCCGGTGTCGTAGGCGCTGGTGTCCTCGTCGACCTCGACGAAGACGGTGTTCGGCGCGTTGAGATTGCTCTCGGCCCAGTCAACCGTGACCAGGACGTCGGAGCGTGCCATGTAGGGGATCCTTTCGGTTGCTTCGGTTTCGAAGTTCTATGCGGGTGACGGTGTGCGCGCGTTCTTTCGAACGCGGGCGACGAGCGGGTACAGCTGACAGCCCAGGCAGATGCCGAAGGCTGCGTTCAGGAAGGCCGCCACCAGCGCGAAGCCGGTGGCGACGAGGCCCAGCAGCGGATGGCCGGCCGCGAACCCGGCGACGCCGGCCACCGCGAAGACGAGGCCGACGAGCTGGGCGAACTTGAGTGGCGGGACGGGCTCCTTCTCGGTGACGGGTCCGAGCCGCGGCGCGACGAAGCGGCCGAAGATCAGGCCGTAGGAATGCGATCGCGGCCCGCGCGACGCACCGACGGCGAACACCACCGCCTGGGCGCCCAGGAGCACGGCCGAGACCACCGGGCTCAGCGGCCACACCAGCAGCGTCGCCACGAGGACCCCGGTGGTGAGCCACGCGGCGAACCGCGGTCCACGCACGTCCACCTGATCGGGTGTCCGGGTGTTCGTTGTCGACATATCCGTCGCTGGCATTCATGTGCTCCTGTGGGCTGTCATGGGCTGGGCGGGGATTGACCACAGAGGTCGCTCCCGAGTGCGGCGCGAAGAGCGGCGCGGCTACTCAGCAGCTACAACAACAGCAAGAACCCGCGACGCGGCACAGATCGACTGCGCGGCGCTTGGTGAGCATCGGCTCGAGGCGGGCGGACACGCCGGCCAGCTTACCAACCGACTCGGCGATCAAGCCAACAGCGGTTCCAACGCCGAGCGCAGGTCAGCGGCTTTCGGGACGCCGTGGGTCCGGTACCGGGGTCTGCCGTCCTTGTCGAACACGATCGTGGTGGGCAGCGAGAGCACCGAAAGCCGCCGCGCCGCCTGCGGGTTGGCGTCCATGTCGATCTCGACGTGCGCCACCGCGGGCAACTCGGCGCACACCTCGTCGACCACCCTGCGCACCGCCGCGCACGGACCGCACCACTCGGCGGAGAAGTGCACCACCGTCGGTCCGGTCGATGACAAGCCCAGGTCGCTGGTGTCGACGTTGGCCGCGTCCTCGCTGGCCTTGAGCAGTCCCGACCGCAGCGCAAGCAGCCGGCCGATCACATACGCCACGCCCAGCGCCGCGACGAGCACGGTGATCGCCAACACCCAAGAGGAGCTCATGTCCGGTTGAACTCGTCGAGGACCATGGTTACTCCCTCGGCGATGCCCTCGATGATGATGTCGGAGCCACGCGCGCCCTGCGCTGTCGGTGCGAGTCCGAACGGCAGCTTCTGGCCGGGCAGACTCGCGGTGAACGCCGCCAACACCGCCTCCTTCTTGTCGTCGGGCACCTCCTGGTCGGCGGTGCCCGGCCCGGTCAGCACGCCGGTGGCCGTCATCACCAGCGTCGTCTGGTCCGGTCCGGCGACGTCGAGGTCGACGGCGATGCTCACCCTGCTGTGAAAATCGGCCTTCTCGGGTGTCCCGGTGAACAAGACGCCCCGGTTACTCGAGATACCCGATTCGGTGGTGCCGCCGGTGGCGTCGTTGCTCTCTCCCGTCGGCGCCTCGACCAGCAGGTCGGGAATGTCCATGAACCGGCCCAGATGCGTCGAGTCGATGATGATGCGGCTCTCGGCCTTGCCGACCGGCAACACGGCGTCGGGTCCGACCAGCCATGAGCCCCTCCGAAGCTCGATGTCGTGCAGCGTGGCCTCCAGCGAGGCCTTGCCCACCACGGGGTGATCGACGCCATTGGCCCTGATCTCGACCTCGTCGTAACGGTGATCCATGGCCTGGGTGGCGAATGGGAAGCCGAGTATCGCCACCGACGGGTCATGCTGTAGCTCGGCGGCGCTGCGCACGCTTCTGGCCAGCCGGTATTCGGCGTAGATCGCCGCCCCGAAGTCCGCCCCGACGGCACCGACGACGACGGCCAGCACCGTCGCGACCACACCGATCAGGAGCTTGCGCACCCGGACATTCTGGCCCACCTTCGCCGCGTCGGTGCGTTCGACGCAGCTGACCGGCAGGTTGCGCGCTATCGTTAGAGCACCATCGGCCGCGTAACGGCCGGATGTCGAGCATGAATCTGGGAAGTCACCGACCGACAAAGTTGTCCAGGCGAGGTCCCTGTGGCTGTTGGAGGGCCAGTTGGATCTACTGCTACTGACCGTCGACCCACACCCCGAGTCGGTGCTGCCGTCGTTGTCGCTGCTTCCTCACACCGTGCGGACCGCGCCGACCGAGGTCTCCTCGCTGCTCGAGGCCGGCAGCGCGGACGTCGCGATCGTCGACGCGCGCACCGACCTGGCCGCTGCCCGCGGATTGTGCCGGCTGCTGGGCACCACCGGAACCTCGGTGCCGGTGGTGGCCGTCGTCAGCGAGGGCGGCCTGGTTGCCGTCAGCGTCGAGTGGGGTCTCGACGAGATCCTGCTGCCCGGCACCGGCCCCGCCGAGATCGACGCGCGGCTGCGGCTGCTGGTCGGGCGTCGGGGCGGGATGGCCAACCAGGAGAACGTCGGCAAGATCAGCCTCGGCGAATTGGTGATCGACGAGGGCACCTACACCGCACGCCTCCGCGGCCGCCCGCTCGATCTCACCTACAAGGAATTCGAGTTGCTCAAGTATCTGGCCCAGCACGCCGGCCGGGTGTTCACCCGCGCACAACTGCTGCAGGAGGTGTGGGGCTACGACTTCTTCGGCGGCACCCGCACGGTCGACGTACACGTGCGACGGCTGCGCGCCAAGCTCGGCCCGGAGTACGAGTCGCTGATCGGCACCGTGCGCAACGTCGGCTACAAGGCGGTCCGCCCGGCGCGCGGCCGTGCGCCCGCCCCGGGCGCAGAGGTGCCCGACGACATCGACGGCGGCGATTACGAGGCGCCCGCCACGATCCCCGAATCGCTGGCCGACCCGCTGCGAAGTCCGTGACGGAATTCCTGTGGCGCACCGGGCTTTCCGACGATGAGCAGCGCCGCATCCGGGACTTGATCGCAGCGGCCACGGCCGCCGACGGCGTCGCCCCGGTCGGGGAGCAGGTGCTGCGTGAGCTCCCGCACGACCGGACCCGGCACCTGGTGGCCCGCGACGACGACGACGTCGTCGGCTATCTGAATCTGTCAGCCGGTGACGGGTCCGCGATGGCGGAACTGGTTGTGCACCCCCGGGCCAGGCGCCGCGGAATCGGATCGGCTCTGGTGGGCGCCGGCCTGGCCGAAGGCGGCGACGACGCCCGGGTGTGGGCGCACGGCAACCTGGAGGAGGCGCGCGCCACCGCGGCCTCGCTCGGGCTGGCCGTCGTGCGCGAACTGCTGCAGATGCGACGGCCGCTGACCGACCTGCCGCCGACACCGGCGCCCGACGGCATCCGCATCACCACCTACTCCGGTCCCGCCGACGACGCCGCGCTGCTGCGCGTCAACAACGCCGCGTTCGCCTGGCACCCCGAGCAGAGTGGCTGGACCGAAGCCGAGATCGCCGAGCGCCGAGGCGAACCGTGGTTCGACCCGGACGGGTTGTTCCTCGCAGTCGACGAGGACACCGGCGAGATGCTCGGATTCCACTGGACCAAGGTTCACAGCGCCGATCTGGGGGAGGTCTATGTGGTGGGCGTGGACCCAACGGCGCAGGGCCGCGGCCTGGGCGCTGCGCTGACCCTGACCGGTCTTCACCACCTCGCCGCGCGACTGTCGCAAAGCGCACACCCCACGGTCATGCTTTACGTCGAGGCAGATAACTCGGCGGCCGTGAAGACCTACCGGAAACTGGGTTTCGACATCTTCTCGGTGGACGCCGCGTACGCCGCGCGTTCCCCGCGCTAGCTGGGAAACCACGACGAACTAACTGAACGTGTTCACCGGCCGTTCACCTGCGGTCCGGAAGCTGTCCACCGACGCCGCATACGTTGCCAGAGAGTTTGAAGCCGTCCAAAGTCGAAAGTGGGATAAGTGAAGCTCAACCTTGGCAAGACTCTCGGAACCACGCTCTCGGTGACCGCGATCGCCGCGTTGACCCTGTCCGCGTGCGGCAGCGACAACAACGCCGGCACATCCCCGACGGGCGGCACCGGGGCGGCGTCGGCCGCGGAGTGCGGTGGCAAGGATTCCGTCACCGCCGAGGGCTCGACAGCTCAGCAGAACGCGATCGCCGAGTTCAACAAGGTCTGGGGCCAGCTGTGTGCGGGCAAGAACCTGTCGTACAACCCCACCGGCTCGGGCGCTGGTCGCGAGCAGTTCATCGCCAAGCAGGTCGACTTCGCCGGGTCCGATTCGGCGCTCAAAGGCGACCAGGTCAAGCAAGCCGCCGAGCGTTGCGGCGGCAACCCGGCGTGGAACCTCCCGCTGGTGTTCGGCCCCGTCGCGCTGGCCTACAACCTCGAGGGCGTCGACAACCTCGTGCTCAACGCTGACCTGCTCGCCAAGATCTTCCAGGGCCAGATCACCAACTGGAACGATCCCGCGATCGGCGCGCTGAACGCCGGCACCAACCTGCCGGACACCCCCGTCACCCCGATCTACCGCTCGGACTCGTCGGGCACCACCGACAACTTCCAGAAGTACCTGGCCACCGCGGCCCCTCAGAGCTGGACCAAGGGCCAGGGCAGCGAGTTCCAGGGCGGCGCCGGCGAGGGCGCCCAGAAGTCCGCGGGCGTCGTTCAGGCCGTGGAGGCCACACCCGGCGCGATCGGTTACGTGGAGAAAGGCTTCGCCGATCAGGCCGGTGCGCCGTACGCTCAAATCGACAGTGGCGCAGGGGCTGTCGCGTTGACCGACGAATCGGCCAAGAAGGCGATCGACGCCGTGAAGTTCGCCGCCGAGGGCAATGACCTGACGCTGGACCTGGACTCGCTGTACGGTACCGAGGAGCCGGGCGCCTACCCGCTGGTGCTCGCCACCTACGAGATCGTGTGCTCGAAGGGCTACGACGCGGAGACGTCGGCGGCGGTCAAGTCGTTCCTGACGGTCGCCGCGAACGAGGGGCAGCAGAATCTTTCGCCGGCGGGCTACGTGCCGCTTCCGGATCGCTTCAAGGAGCGTCTGCTGACGTCCATCGAAGCTATTGCCTAGTTTCGTGGCGCGCCGGTACGGATACGGTGAGGATGGGTCCTGGGACCGATGACCGATAGGCTCGAAGTGACAATCCCC
The DNA here is from genome assembly GCF_010731795.1 of Mycolicibacterium celeriflavum. NCBI lineage: Bacteria > Bacillati > Actinomycetota > Actinomycetes > Mycobacteriales > Mycobacteriaceae > Mycobacterium > Mycolicibacterium celeriflavum. Next base: position 4,085,540 of record NZ_AP022591.1, read on the forward strand.
AATCCGGCCGACGCGGGATCGGGTGAAGCGCTTGCTTCACCCTTTCCCGAGCCGACTCCCATCTCCACCAGCCCGTCGAGGAACGCCAAAGAGCGTGTCGGCGACCGCATCTTCCGCGGATTGGCGGAGGGGTCCGGCGCGTTCATCGTCGCGCTGATCGCGGCGATCGGCGGATTCCTGCTGTGGCGCGCGATTCCGGCGCTGGCACGCAACGAGGAGAACTTCTTCCTCTACGGCGGCAACTGGATCACCACCGACACGTCGGCGATGCACTTCGGCATCCTCGACCTGCTGCAGGTGACGGTGTTCGTGTCGGTGTTCGCGCTGGTGCTCGCCATGCCTGTGGCACTGGGCATCGCAATCTTTTTGACCCAGTACGCGCCCCGCCGGGTGGGCGGTCCGCTCGGATACATGGTCGACCTGCTCGCCGCGGTACCGTCGATCATCTACGGCGTCTGGGGGCTTTACGTCCTTGCGCCCGTTCTGAAACCGGTCGCGTTGTGGCTCAACGAGAATCTCGGCTGGCTGTTTCTCTTCAAGTCCGGAACCGCGTCGGTGGCCGGTGGTGGCACCATCTTCACCGCCGGAATCGTGCTGGCGGTGATGATCTTGCCGATAATCACCGCGGTGACAAGGGAAGTGTTCATTCAGACACCGCGGGGTCAGATCGAGGCGGCGCTGGCGCTGGGCGCGACCCGCTGGGAGGTGGTGCGGACCACCGTGTTGCCGTTCGGCATGTCGGGCTACATCAGCGGCGCCATGCTCGGCCTCGGCCGTGCGCTCGGTGAGACGATCGCGCTGCTGATCATCCTGCGTGGCACGCAGGAAGCATTCGGGTGGTCGCTGTTCGACGGCGGATACACCTTCGCCAGCCTGATCGCCGCCACGGCAAGCGAATTCAACGATCAGTACAAGGCGGGTGCCTACATCGCGGCCGGTCTGGTCCTGTTCATCCTGACGTTCGTGGTGAACTCGCTGGCGCGCGCCGCGGTCGCCGGGAAGGCAGCGAAATGACCGCGACGCTGGACCGCCCGGTCAAAGCGACGACATTCCAAGGGGTCGGCCTTCGGCGCAAGCTGACCAACAACTTCGCGACGGTTCTGGTCACGCTGTCGGTGCTGATTGCTTTGGTGCCGCTGCTGTGGGTGCTGTACTCGGTGATCGTCAAGGGCTTCACGGCGCTGACATCACCGGTCTGGTTCACCAATTCGCAGGCGGGCATGACGGCATTCGAGGCCGGCGGCGGCGTGTACCACGCGATCGTCGGCACGCTGCTGCAGGGTTTGGTGTGCGCAGTCATCTCGATCCCGATCGGGGTGTTCGTCGGGATCTACCTCGTCGAGTACGGCGGCGGAACGCGATTCGCCAAGGTGACGACCTTCATGGTCGACATCCTCACCGGCGTTCCGTCGATCGTCGCCGCGCTGTTCATCTACGCGTTGTGGGTGGCGACGCTGGGATTCCCCCGGTCGGGGTTCGCGGTGTCGCTCTCGCTGGTGTTGTTGATGATCCCGGTCATCGTGCGCGCCACCGAGGAGATGCTGCGCATCGTTCCGATGGATCTGCGGGAAGCCAGTTACGCGCTCGGCGTCCCGAAGTGGAAGACCATTGCGCGCATTGTGATTCCGACTGCGTTGTCGGGCATCGTCACCGGCGTCATGCTGGCGCTGGCGCGCGTCATGGGTGAGACGGCACCGTTGCTGGTTCTGGTCGGCTATGCGCAGGCGATGAACTTCGACATGTTCGACGGCTTCATGGGATCGTTGCCCGGCATGATGTACGACCAGACATCGGCGGGCGCCGGCGCCAATCCTGTTCCCACCGACCGGCTGTGGGGCGCTGCGCTGACATTGATTTTGCTGATCGCCATACTCAACATCGGGGCCCGGTTGCTCGCCAAGATCTTTGCCCCCAAGAAGGTTTAGGAGCTTTCGATGGCCAAGCGTTTGGACCTCAAGGACGTCAACATCTTCTACGGCTCGTTTCACGCCGTCGCCGACGTCTCGCTGGCCGTTCCGCCCCGCAATGTGACGGCGTTCATCGGTCCGTCGGGCTGCGGCAAGTCGACGGTGCTGCGGACACTGAACCGCATGCACGAAGTGATCCCGGGCGCGCGGGTCGAGGGGTCGGTGCTGCTCGACGGTGAGGACATCTACGCCCCGGGGGTGGACCCGGTCGGTGTCCGCAAGACGATCGGCATGGTGTTCCAGCGGCCGAACCCGTTCCCCACCATGTCGATTCGCGACAACGTCGTAGCCGGGCTCAAGCTCCAAGGCGTCCGCAACAAGAAGACGCTCGACGAGGTGGCCGAGCGCTCGCTGCGGGGCGCCAACCTCTGGAATGAGGTCAAGGACCGGCTGGACAAGCCCGGCGGCGGGCTGTCCGGCGGCCAGCAGCAGCGGTTGTGCATCGCCCGGGCGATCGCCGTGCAACCCGACGTGCTGCTGATGGACGAGCCGTGCTCGGCGCTCGACCCGATCTCCACGCTGGCGATCGAGGATCTGATCGCCACGCTCAAGCAGGAGTTCACGATCGTCATCGTCACGCACAACATGCAGCAGGCCGCTCGGGTGAGTGATCAGACGGCATTCTTCAACCTCGAGGCCACAGGCAAGCCGGGACGCCTGATCGAGATCGACGACACCGAGAAGATCTTCTCGAACCCGACACAGAAGGCCACCGAGGACTACATCTCCGGTCGGTTCGGCTGACCGCTTCCTCCCACTTACCTGCTCGCGGGGACTAGCGGGCTCAGCGCGGCGCGGGAATCTCCTCTTCCGCCGGATGCTTACCGGTGACCTGGAAGATCACCCGGCGGGCGACCTCGACGGCGTGGTCGGCGAACCGCTCGTAGAAGCGGCCCAGCAGGGTCACGTCGACCGCTGCGGCCACCCCGTGCTTCCACTCCTTGTCCATCAGCACGGTGAACAGATGGCGGTGCAGATCGTCCATCGCATCGTCTTCTTCGCCGATCAGGGCCGCCTTCTCTGGGTCGCGGGTGACCAGCACCTCCTGGGCACTATTACCCAGTTCGACTGCGAGACGGCCCATTTCGGCGAAGTAGCCGTTGACCTCTTCGGGCAGGGCGTGCTGGGGGTGGCGGCGACGAGCGATCTTGGCGACGTGCAGTGCCAGCGCGCCCATGCGGTCCACGTCCGCGACGATCTGGATCGAGCCCACAATCGCGCGAAGGTCCCCGGCGACCGGCGCCTGCAGCGCGAGCAGCACGAACGCCGCCTCCTCGGCGCGCGCGCTCATCGCGGCGATCTGTTCGTGGTCGGTGATGACCTGTTCGGCCAGCACCAGATCGGCCTGCAACAGGGCCTGGGTCGCGCGTTCCATCGCTGCGCCGGCCAGCCCGCACATCTCGCCTAGCTGACTGGTCAGGGCATCCAACTGCTCGTGGTACGCGGTACGCATGGCTCCAGCCTACGGGCTTTGCTGGCCGAACGGCATGAGGCGACCGGTGAACGACCGGTGAACGCCGACCGCCCAAACGCCGTGATGAGGACCGCTACTCGCAGGTGGTGTCGGCGGCGTTGGTGACCGCGAGATCCTCGGGAAGCTGCGTCGGAGTGCTATGGGTGCCGCGGACGACCTGCACCTGGACCGGCGACCCGCTCGGCGACGGAGCGTTCACCGTGTAGAAGTCGCTGCCCAGCACCACGCGCACGGTGTCGCCCATACCCGAGACCCGCTCGATCATCGGGTTGGCGAAGGAGGAGGCCACCGTCGCGGCCGCCTCTTCATTGCCCGGCGAGAAGAACACCGTCGTCGAGTCCAGCGGATCGGGGTAGTCGTCGGGGGTGGTGACGTTGAAACCGTGCGTCTCCAGTTCGCTGGCTGCGGTCGCGGCAAGTCCGCTCTCGCCGGTGGAGTTCGACACCTGAACCGTGATGTCGGCCGGATTCGTGGTGATCGCGTCGACCAGTTCGCTCGACGGTGCTGAATCGTGGGTCGGCGCCGCCGACTCGGGCTGGGCGCTCATCGACTCGGGTGTGCCCGGCACCGGGGTGTTGTCGGCGTTCTTCTCCTCGGGCAGCGGATCGTCGTTGATGATCGCGTCGAAGATCGCGCGCGTGTCCTCCTCGCGCAGATGTTCGTTGCCGTATTCGTCCATGTAGCCCGTCGTCGGGACGGTCAGGAACGTGATCCGGCCCGCCGCGATGCCCTGGATCGACTGGCCGAGCCTGACAAGGTCCTTGGTGTCCATGTTGTCGACGTAGCTGTCGTTGATGAACATGTTGACGACGTTGTTGAGCTTCGACAGCGAGAAGAACACTTCCTTCGAAATCAGCTCGCGCATCAGCGAGGACAGGAACAGCTGCTGACGTTTGATTCGCCCGTAGTCGCCGTTGGTTTCGGTGGTCACCTGGCGGGCGCGCACGTACTGCAGTGCCGTGTGCCCGTCGACGATCTGGCGGCCGGCCTTCGGCAGCACTGTGCCGAGTTCGTAGTCCTCGAGCGGTGTGGTGCTACACACTTCAACGCCGCCGAGAGCGTCGACCATCTTGGAGAAGCCAGCGAAATCGACCGCCATGAACCGGTTTATCGACAGACCCGACATCTTCTGGATGACCTTGACCAGACACTTGGGGCCACCGACGGCGTACGCGGAGTTCAGCTTGTACTCCGTATAGACCTCCTCGGCCCCGTACATCGGCGAGTCCGGATCGGTGATGGGTCCATACGTGCGGGTTTTGGGATCCCACGGCTCGCACTTCATCGGCTCGATCGCGAGGTCACGCGGAAACGACACGGCCACAACACGTTCCCGGTTCGCCGGGATGTTCACCAGCATCACGGTGTCTGACCGCGCGCCCGCGGCGTCCTCGGTGGTGCCCGCGCCCATGTCGCTGTTCTCGCCGATCCGGCTGTCGACGCCGACGATCAGGAAGTTCTCGTCACCGAACTGCGCGTTCGGGTCGAGGATGTCGCGGGAGTCCGGGTCTAGCGCGGAGATCCGGTTGAGCATGTTGTTCTTGGCGGTCTGCCACTGCCATGCCCCGCCGGTCAGCGCGAGGGCCAGCACGGCGAGCACGGCTGTGACCGCACGTCCGGCGATGACCGCCCTGCGCCGACTGCGGCGCGGTTTCGAATGCGTGCGACGCGTGGCCGAGTGCGCCGCCGGCACCCTGCTCGGGCGGCGCACCAGCGCCAGGTCGGGAAGGTCCGGATGGTCGTGCAGCACCGGCAGGATCTCGGTGTCGTCCGCCTCGGTCTCGGCGGGCGCGTCCGGTCCGGGCACCGCCTCGATGATCTCGGTGGGCGGTGACGGCGGTGACGGCGGTGCAGGGGGTGCGGGGCGTTCGGTGGGGGCCGGTGGTTCGGGTTCGCGGCGCCGACGGCGCAACTCCGGCGGGACCGCGGTGTCGCCCGACAGCTTCGCGATCAGGTCGGCGACGGTGACGCCGTCGGTGTGGTTACCGGTGGACTCACCATCGGCAGGGTCGTCGGCGTCGGCTGCCAATGGGTCTGACCTGGCAGATGGTCGGGAGACGCCCCGACGCTCCCACGGCGCCGAACCAGCCGCCGGTCGCTGGCTTCGGGTGAGCCATTGGTTGTCCCCGCCGGTCGGGTCCCCGGGGCCAGGAGTGGCGTTGTCGCCGTCACTCATGTTCCTACCGGCCTCCGACTCGTATCGCGTGCAGCACAGGAGTGTGCGCCGGTGCCGCGCGCCGTTGCTTCAGCACCTGGGTGGCCCCGCGACGGGAGCTCATTACACACGAGACTCATATCGTACTGAGACATCCTGAGAGATGTGATGTCGGAGTCGTCTCGGAAAAGAGACGACTGCGAGACGGCCGGGATCTGGGTCAGCCCCCGGAGTGCATGACCTCGGCACCGGCGGGCACGGTGCAGTCGTCCGGATCGGTCAACCAGCCCTCCGGCAGGGCGACGGCGGCCGCGGAACCCTGGCGGCCGCGCGGTCCGGTCGCAGCGTCGGGAAACGGCACGGCGGCGTCCAGCCTGCCCAGCAGCGTCTCGAGCTCGGCGAGGGACTTGACCAGCGCCAATGACCGCCGCAACTCGGCGCCGGCGGGGAAGCCGTGCAGATACCAGGCGATGTGCTTGCGGATGTCGCGCATGCCCTTGTCCTCGCCGAAATGTGCGGACAGCAACTCGCCGTGCCGCAGGATGATCGACGCCACCTCCCCGAGCGTGGGGGGCGTGGGCGCCGGGCTTCCGGTGAAGGCCGCCGACAACTCGGCGAACAACCACGGCCTGCCGAGACAGCCACGACCGATCACCACGCCGTCGCACCCGGTGGCCGACATCATCGCCAGCGCGTCCGCGGCTTCGAAGATGTCGCCGTTGCCCAGCACGGGCACACCGGTGACGTGTTGCTTGAGCGCCGCGATCTGGTCCCAGTCCGCCGTGCCGGAGTAGCGCTGCGCGGCGGTGCGGGCGTGCAGGGCGACCGCAGCCGCGCCCTCCTCGGCGGCGATCCGGCCCGCATCGAGATGGGTGCGGTGGGCGTCGTCGATGCCGATGCGGAACTTCACCGTCACCGGAATATCGGTGCCTTCGGTGGCACGCACCGCGGCAGCGACGATCTGCCCGAACAGCCTGCGCTTGAACGGCAGCGCCGCGCCGCCGCCGCGCCGGGTGACCTTGGGCACCGGGCAGCCGAAGTTCATGTCGATGTGGTCGGCCAGGCCCTCGTCGGCGATCATCTTCGCCGCGGCGTAGGTGTTCTGCGGATCGACCGAGTACAGCTGCAGCGACCGCGGACTCTCATCGGGGGCGAACGTCACCATGTGCATGGTGGCGGGATGCCGTTCGACGAGGGCCCGCGCAGTGACCATTTCGCACACATACAGGCCGCTGACCGTGCCGGCCCTGGCCAACTCGAGTTCGCGGCACAGCGTGCGGAACGCGACATTGGTCACACCGGCCATCGGGGCCAGTACGACGGGGCTGCGCAGCCGAAGCGGGCCGATCAGCAGTTCGCGCGGTTCGGCCAGGACCGTCATGACGCCAGTCACGTCGAGCTAGCGGCCAGGACCTTCTTCGCGGACAGCTTCTCGGCTTTGCGTGCCTCGCGCTCGAGGCGGCGCTGCTTGGACTCCTCGAATTTCTGCGAGGCCTCCTCCAGCTCCTCGACGAGCACACCGAGGTCGTCGCGCATCCGGGCGGCCTCGCCGGTGAAGTCCTCGCGTTCGAAGATGCGCCACTTCTTCAGCACCGGCATCACCACGTCGTCGAGGTGGATACGCGGGTCGTAGACGCCGCCGACCGCGATGATGACGGCCTTGCGGCGAAACTCCGGAACCGTGTAACCGGGCATCTTGAAGTTGCGCAGCACCCGGTGCAGCGAATGCATCGCCTGGTCCGGGGCGATATCAAACCCAGCAGCCGACACATCGCGATAGAAGATCATGTGCAGGTTCTCGTCGGCTGAGACCCGGGCCAGCAGTTGGTCGGCGACGGACTCGTTGCACGCCTTGCCGGTGTTGCGGTGCGAGACGCGGGTCGCCAGTTCCTGAAACGTGACGTAGATGACCGAATCGAACAGGCTTTCCGCGAAGAGGTCGCCCTGTTGGTTTTGGCCGGGAGAGAAGCCGCGGGTGACCTGCTCGACGCGCAGCTGTTCCAGCTGCACGGGATCGACTGCGCGGGTGACGACGAGGTAGTCGCGCAGCGCGATGCCGTGGCGGTTCTCCTCGGCCGTCCAGCGATTCACCCACTGTCCCCAGGCGCCGTCCATGCCGAAGTTCATCGCGATCTCGCGGTGATACGACGGCAGGTTGTCCTCGGTCAGCAGGTTCTGGATCATCGCGACCTGGGCGACCTCTGACAGTTGAGACTGCTCGGGGTGCCAGTCCTGGCCGCCGAGGGCGTAGTAGTTCTTGCCGTCCGACCACGGGATGTAGTCGTGCGGGTTCCAGTCCTTGCGCATCGACAGGTGCCGGTTGAGGTTCTTCTCAACCACAGGCTCGAGCTCATGCAGCAGGTGCAGGTCAGTCAAGTTCTCGTGCATCGATCCTCAGTCCTCCTCGCCTGCATGGGTCATTCGTGCTCCTCGCTTGCGGGAAGCCCTCCAGTTATCTGTACCTGTTGGTTGCACTCAATATATCTGTGTACCCCGGTGACATTCAAGTTCCGCCAGCTGTGTCACGTATGCACCACCAGTCGCATCCGTGCGTTGTAGTATCCCCGGCGGGCAAACGTCGACGCCCGAGCCGAAGCATCATGAGACTTGGAGGCGGCGCGTTGCTCAAGCCGTGGAATCTGCTGGCCGCTGCGCTCGCCGCGGCGGCAGCATCGGGTGTTGCGCTGGTCGGAGCGGGCGCGGCTGCGGCCGTCCCCGACGTCGTCGACCGGACATACAGCGACGCCCAGAAGATCATCCAGCGGGCAGGCGGAAACGCCGTGATCGCGACGCGGGTGGGAAGCGGCGCAGACGAAGCCGAGTGTTTGGTGACGAACGCCTGGGATGCGGCCGTCAGGCGGCCGAACTCGCGTGGACGCCCGGTTGAGAACTCCGATGTGATGGTGGCGTTGAACTGCAACGCGGCCGTGGCTGCGCCCGGGGCGCCGGGCAACTCGGCGATGAGCCCGGTCGGCCGCGACGCCAAGGCCCAGCAGCAACGCGAGGCGGCCAAGGCCGCGCGGGAAGCAGCCAAGCTGGAGGAGCAGGAGTTGGCCAGGGCCGAGACGCCGAACACCTGACCCGCTGCCGTTTTCGCAGCGGTGGCGACATACCCCATCACGCAATAGACTTCCACCAGCAATTCATATGGCGGTCATCGCCCGGACATGCAGGTTGGCGGCATCGTGAAAAAGGCCATCTCGATCGGGTTTTTGTCGGCGACGAGTGTCGCAGCGGTATCGGCCGCCCTGTGCGGGGCGGGTATTGCCGCCGCGGCGCCCGATGTGGTCGGGATGAAGTATTCCGAGGCGCAGCAGGAGATCGAGGACAGCGGCGGGACGGCGGTGATCGCCACCCGGGTCGGTGACAAGCTCGACGAGGGCGACTGCATCGTGACGAATGCCTGGGATTCCTCGTTCCTGCGTATCGCCGAGCCTGACAGCGACGAGATTTCCGTCGCGCTCAACTGTGCCGGCGAATACGCCACGGCCACCAATCCCGGTGCGTCGGTCGCCAGTCCTGAGGGCCGACAGGCGAAGTCGGAGGCCGAAGAGGAAGCCGCAAAGCAGGAAGAGCAGGAACTCGAGAACCCCGTTACGCCCGACGAGTAACCCGCTCTTCAGGCAGCGCAAGGGTTTTCACGCTCCGTCAATACGAGCGTTGCACTGCGTTCACCTGTCTTCGTGAAAGTTGCGTGGAATCCACGCCCGGGGTGGGCCGGTAATACGTTCCGCCTGCGCCCGCTCCGGAGCACACTCATGGAGGCTGGCGGTCATGCAATTGCGGTACTCGGGGATCGGTGCGATGGCTTTGGCCGCGGCGGCGCTGGCGCTGTTCGGCACCGCAACGGCCACCGCCGACGACTATGTCGGCAAGACGTATGCCGACGCATCGGACGCGATGGACGAGGAAGGTCTCGACCCGATCGTCGCAACCAGGGTCGGCGACAAGCTCGAGGATGACGACTGCATCGTGGTCGCCGCCTGGGAACCGCCGTTCTTGCGCGGGGTCGGCGATGGTTTCGAGCACTCCGAGGACGAGATGCTGGTGTCGCTGAACTGCGCGGGACCGTTCGCGACAGCGACGAAACCCGCTGCCTCCGTTGCCAATCCGATCGCACGGGCGGCCAAGTCCGAGGCCGAAGAGGAAGCCGCCGAACAAGAGGAAGAAGAGCTCGAAGCGCCGGTCACTCCGGACGAGTAGCGGTTAGTAACTCGATACGCGGCTGAGCAACATCTCGACGCAGTAGTCGATGAACTGCTCCCGCGTGACGGCCAGGCTGCCGTTGAGATACGCGGTGAACAGCGCCGTCAGCCCCCCGATCAACCCGGTGGCGACCATGGCCGCCAGCGCGGGATCGGTGATGCGGGTGAGCTTTCGTTGCAGCAGTTCGATGAAGCTGGGCATCCACTCCGCGCCCGATCGGGTCAGCACCGGTTCACTGGCCGGCGCAAGCAGCAGCACCCTTCCCCGGGTCGGATCGTCGACCATCAGCGCTACGAACCGCTCGACGGCGTCGCGCGGGGTCTCGGCCGTCATCAAGGTCGACATCGCCCGCGCGCACACGTCGTCATAGACCGCGCGGACGAACTCATCGCGGTCGGTGAAGCTCTCGTAGAAGTAGCGCTCGGTCAGCCCGGCGGCCCGACACACAGCGCGGACGGTGAGGGAAGGGCCCTGCACGCTGCCGAGAAGCTCGACCCCCGCAGCGATGAGTTCGTCGCGGCGCAACACCTGGCGGTCCTGCAGCGGCACGCCCGACCATCGGCCCCTTCGTTGACCCGAAGGCACATCCCTCCTAAGCTCGGCGATGACAACGCCCGTAGTCAGAAGTCTGAGACGGACCCGGACGGAAGTACACCAGTGACTCAAGATACGTCTGAGACGTGCCCTGTGACCAGGGAGTCCCCGTTGGCGGCCGGCTGCCCGGTGGCTTCCGGCGGCTACGACGCGCCGCCATCTCCGCTGGGCCCCGACTCGCTGACGTGGAAGTACTTCGGCCAGTGGACGGGGCTGTTTCAGGGCACTTGGGCGGGCTCTATGCAGAACATGCATCCGCAGTTGGGTGCGGCGGTGCAGGAGCATTCGATCTTTTTCCTGGAGCGGATCCCTCGGTTGTTGCGGTCGATCTATCCGATCGGCGGCGTGGTGTTCGATGGCGACCGGGCGCCGATGACGGGCGCAGAGGTGCGCGATTACCACATCGGCATCAAGGGCGTCGACGAACAGGGTCGGCGATACAGCGCGCTCAACCCCGACGTCTTCTACTGGGCCCACGCGACGTTCTTCAAGTCGACACTGCTGGCCGCCGAGAAGTTCGGCGGCGGGCTGACCGAGGACCAGAAGCGCCAGCTGTTCGACGAGCACATCACCTGGTATCAGATGTACGGGATGAGCATGCGGCCGGTGCCGAAGACCTGGGACGAGTTCCAGGAATACTGGGATCACATGTGCCGCAACGTCTTGGAGAACAACTGGGCGGCGCGCGAGGTGATGGATCTGTCGACCATGCCCAAACACCCGTCGCTGGAATGGATTCCGGATCCGCTGTGGCGGCTGAACCTCAAGGTGATGCAGCACTTCCTGACGTTCATGACCGTGGCCCTTTACGACCCGCCGGTGCGGGAGTTGATGGGCTACACATGGTCGCCCCGCCAGGAGTGGCTGCACCGGCGGTTCTGCGACGTGATCACGTTCGCCAACAAGGTGCTGCCCAAGCGCATGCTGATGCACCCGCGGAAGCGCTCTGCGGTTGATCGCGCGACGGGCAGGCTGCCGATAGACGCCCCATTGGTGCAGACTCCGGCGCGTAACCTACCGCCGGTCGAGTATCGCGGTCAGCCGCAGTTCTACTGCCCGACCGTCTGATCCGCGGCCGTCAGGTGGCCGGCGGAAACCCGAGTTCATGCAACAGCATTCGAACGCGTCGCTCGATCTCATCGCGAATATGGCGGACATCGTCGACAGATTGCCCTGCCGGATCGGGCAATTCCCAGTTCTCGTAACGCTTGCCGGGGTAGAAGGGGCAGGCGTCGCCGCATCCCATGGTGACGACGACATCTGCGGCGTGCACGATTTCGTCAGTCCACGGTTTCGGGTATTCGCCGGTGATGTCGATGCCGACTTCGGCCATGGCTGTGATCGCGGCGGGGTTGACTTCGTTTCCGGGTTCGGATCCCCCAGACCAGGCCACTGCGTTGTCGCCGGCCAGGTGGGTGAGGAACCCCAACGCCATCTGGGAGCGACCGGCGTTGTGAGTGCAAAGAAACAGCACGGTCGGTTTTCCGTCGCTGATGTTGCCCTCGACGCGGGCCAGGGCGTGGAGGCGTTGGCGGGCGAACCGTTCGGCCAGCAGAGGAAGGGATTTGGGAATGGTTGCGCGGCCTGCGAATTGGTCGTAGGAGGAGTGGAGGAACCGTTCAATGGTTTCGGTGCCGAACGTGTCAGCGAATTCAGACTCCAGCCGGGTTGCCGTCGTCTTCAGTGCCCGCTTCTGGTCGATGGACAGGTCGTCACGCAGTTGATGGGTTATCGGCCTGTCGGTCATGATGTGGCGTCTGTTTTCGTCGTCGAGTCCTCGGGGACGTGCTCGGGGGTGTGATGCGTGAACCGGCTTCGTAGCGCCAGGGAGACATACACCAGCGCAACGAGGACCGGTACTTCGATGAGGGGGCCGACGACGCCGGCGAGGGCTTGGCCGGAGGTGGCGCCGTAGGTGGCGATCGCGACGGCGATGGCGAGTTCGAAGTTGTTGCCTGCTGCGGTGAAAGCCAGGGTGGTGGTGCGCTCATAGCCGAGATCGAGCACGGTGCCGAGAAGGTAGCCCCCGCCCCACATGACGGCGAAGTAGGCCAGCAGCGGCAGCGCAATCTTGGCGACGTCGAACGGCTGGTTTGTGATCTGTTCACCTTGTAACGCAAAGAGAACCACGATGGTGAACAGCAGTCCGTAGAGCGCCCATGGCCCGATGCGCGGGAGGAACCGTGTCTCGTACCAGTCGCGCCCCTTGGCTTTTTCGCCGATGCGTCGGGAGAGGTATCCTGCCAGCAGGGGGATACCCAGGAAGATGAGTACGGATTTGGCGATCTGCCCGGGTGAGGTGTCGATGGTGGTTTGCTCCAGGCCCAGCCATCCGGGCAGCACCGACAGGTAGAACCAGCCCAGCACCGCGAACATGATGACTTGGAAGATCGAGTTCAATGCGACGAGGACGGCGGCAGCTTCCCGGTCGCCACAGGCCAGGTCGTTCCAGATGATCACCATGGCGATACAGCGGGCCAGGCCGACGATGATCAGACCCGTGCGGTATTCGGCCAGGTCGGGCAGCAGCAGCCAGGCCAACGCGAACATGAGTACCGGGCCGAGCACCCAGTTCAACAAGAGAGAGGCGACCAGGAGTTTGCGGTCTCCGGTGACGGTGTCGAGTCGGTCGTAGCGGACCTTCGCCAGCACCGGGTACATCATGATCAGCAACCCGAGCGCGATGGGCAGCGAAATCCCGTCCAATTGAACGGCTTCCAGCGCTGTGTTCAAGCCGGGGATCCACCGGCCGAGCAGCAGTCCGGCGATCATGGCGGCGCCGATCCAGATCGGCAGAAACCGATCAAGGGTGGAGAGCCTGCCGACGACGACCGGTGCTGCAGTGGCCGTGTCGGTCACGCAGGCAGCCCAACGGTATCGGCGACAGCACCCAGCAGTACTGACAGGCTGGCCAGCGCATCGGGCACCACCGCGTAGTAAACCCAGGACGCCCGACGCTCGGACGTGAGCAGACCCGCGTCGCGCAGCACCTTGAGGTGATGGCTCACAGTCGGCTGGGAAACCTCCAGGCCGGCCGAGACGTCACAGACACACGCTTCACCGCCCGCGTGGCTGGCGATCGCAGAAAACAACCGCAGTCGCACCGGATCGGCCAGCGCTTTGAGTTTGACGGCCATATCCGATGCTGCCGCGGGCGAAAGTGGCTCGCGTAGCAGTGCGCCGGGTGGACAACACGCCGGACCGGTCAACGATCCCGGTGACTTCGACATACATCGATATTGGCAGTCATCGAATCAGTTGGCAAATCAACGCTAAGTGAAGGTGAGCTGGCGCGCGTGGAAGTCGAAGTGGCGACCGGGGTAGCGGTAGACGTCTTCGAGGGTCATGTAGTCGGAGAAGAACGGGTCCCACCTCCGTGGGAAGTGCATGCCGTAACTTAGAGCGTCATCGGTCTCTCGTGCGAGTCGGCGTTGCAGCGATGCGATGACTCGGTCGAGCTTGGCGCCCATCCTGTGCCGGTTGTAGACCAGGGCGGCGGCGCACGAGCCGTAATAGTTGATGTGGTGAAACGGCGTCGTCGCCGCGTTGAGTAGTCGGGCGAATGTCGCGCTGATGCGGTCCGGCAGGCGGCCCATCACCCGTACGAGCGGCAGCAGTCGTTGAACGACCATATAGCCGAACACCATGTGGAACAGCAGTTGTTCATTGGTCCAACGAGTTTCGCGCGTCAGTGACCGCCAGTCGTCCGGCCCGGCAGCGGCTAATAGCTCATGAAACCTCACACGCGCGCGCTCCAGATCGGCGGCGATGCCGTCGCGGTCCATGTCCCGATCATGCGCCTACCGCGGCCATGTGGCCACGGCCGCGGTAGGTCGCAATCGACTAGCAGCAGGAAGCAGCCGCCTTCTCTGCATCATTGGACGTGCCGCCGCAGCAGACATCGGCGCCGTCGTCACCGGATCGCTGGGGGCTGGAGCCGAATGTGTCGGAGTCGGCGAGAACCGTGTAGATCTCCCACTTTTCGCCCGCGGGTCCGGTGACCCAGACCTTGTCCTGAGTGGCGAAGCAGCAGGTGGTGCCGATTTCCTCGTCGGTGAACAGGCCCTCGTCAGTGAGCCGTGCGATCTCGGCATGCACTGTGTCGCTGGACTCGACCTCGACGCCGAGGTGGTTGATGGTGCCGCCCTTGCCGGGGTTCTGCAGCAGGACGAGTTTCAGGGGCGGCTCTGCGACGGCGAAGTTGGCGTAGCCCTCCTTGACCTTGGCGGGCGGGGTGTTGAACAACTTGGAGTAAAACTGGACGGCCTCGTCGAGGTCGTCGACGTTGAGGGCGAGCTGGATGCGGGACATGGTGGCTCCTCCGTACCTGTGAGACATATATCGAAGTACTGCGCCAGCATGCACACCTTTTCGATATATGTCAATGTTTGTGGCAGGATGGCTGCATGCCGAAGGCGCTCCCAGTGATCGACATGTCCGCGCCGGTGTGCTGCGCGCCCGTGGCCGCCGGCCCGATGAGCGACGCGGACGCGCTGCACGTCGCGCTACGACTCAAGGCCCTCGCCGATCCGGCCAGGGTCAAGATCATGTCGTATCTGTTCAGTTCGGCTTCCGGTGAAGAGAACAGCAGCGAGCTCGCCACCGCCTTGGGCTTGACCGAGTCGACGGTGAGTCACCACATCAGCCAGCTTCGGCGGGCCGGGCTCGTCGAGTCCGAGCGTCGGGGCATGAACGTCTACCACCGGGCGCACCGGGACGCGGTCGTGGCGCTGTGTGCGGTGCTGGATCCCAGCTGTTGCACATAGCGCCTCGGCCTCGAACGCCGAGCGCACAGTTACGTACGCGACACGCCGGGAAGGTCTGTACGTAAGTGTGCGCTCGCGGCGGTTGTGACGCTGTGGTGCAACGTATGTGGTGCCCCCACTAGGACTCGAACCTAGGACCTGCGGATTAAAAGTCCGTAGCTCTACCAACTGAGCTATAGGGGCGCGAAGGACAGGATACTGGGTGGCTACGGGAGCCGCGTTTGAGGATTGGGGAGCCGGTGCCCTAAGCTATCGAGGCTCCCAACGTCATCGCGTTGCGAGTACCCCGGAGAGATTCGGCTGGCCCCCTTCGTCTAGCGGCCTAGGACGCCGCCCTTTCAAGGCGGTAGCGCGGGTTCGAATCCCGTAGGGGGTACTCGTGACGGCCCGTACGATGGGACGCACAGCAAGGCCCTGTGGCGCAGTTGGTTAGCGCGCCGCCCTGTCACGGCGGAGGTCGCGGGTTCAAGTCCCGTCAGGGTCGCCATCGCGGCGAGGCATCTGGGGTTGTGCACGACCGGTGCCTTCCGGCCAGGTAGCTCAGTTGGTACGAGCGTCCGCCTGAAAAGCGGAAGGTCGCCGGTTCGATCCCGGCCCTGGCCACCACACCATCGAGCGCGAGGCCGTCCTCGACAGACCTACGAACATCTCACTCCGGCGCCCGACGCACTCTTGTCTTCTTCGGTACCACCACGTACCGTACATCGGTACCTCGGTGTACCACCATGTAGCAGGAAGGCTCTCATGGCCGAAGCGACGACAGACCCGGTGCGGCTTCCGCCAGGGCCGCGGCTTCCCAAGGCGGCGGTCGGACTGAGTTTCCTGACTGCGCGGCACCAGATGCTCGTGGCGCTCGGTCGCAGGTACGGCAGCGCGTTCACCGTCGAATTGCCGGTCTTCGGCCCCGCCCTCGTTATCAGCGACCGAACCCTCATCAAGGAACTGTTCACCTCGAACAGCGACCTGGTCGCCAGGGCATCCAACCTCGGCCAGGTGTTGGGGCCGGGGTCGACGTTCAGCCTCGACGGCGACGAACATCGCGAGCGGCGAAAGCTACTGGTGCCCCCATTCCACGGCAAGCGGATGGCCGGTTACGAGGAGATCGTCGAGGAAGAGGTGAGACGCGAGATCGCCACGTGGCCCGAAGGCCGCGAGTTCGCGACGCTGCAACCGATGATGCGCATCACGCTCAACGCGATCCTGCGCACCGTATTCGGCGCCGAGGGCGGTGCTCTCGACGAGCTGCGCGAACTCTTGCCGCCAATGGTGCCGCTGGCATCCCGAATGGCCCTGCTGCCCAAGGCACTGCGACGCGACCTCGGGCCGTGGAGTCCGTGGGGCCGGGTCCAGCGCGCTCGGCGGCGCTACGACGAGATCATCGCGACGCTCATCTCCAAGGCGCGGGCCGACCCCGCGTTCGAACACCGCACCGACGTCCTCGCCCTGCTGCTGCAGGCCCACTACGAGGACGGTTCGCCGATCTCCGACAAGCATGTCGCCGATGAACTGCTCACCCTGCTGGCCGCCGGGCACGAGACGACCGCCACCACGCTGGCATGGGCGGTTGAACGGCTGCGCCGACATCCGCGGCTGCTGTCGCGGCTGACCGCCGAAGTCGACGCCGGCGGCACCGAGTTGACCCAGGCCACGGTGTGGGAGGTGCAGCGGACCAGGCCCGTCGTCGAGGCGACGATCAGGGTCACCCGTGATCGGCTCCGGCTGGGCGAATGGGTAGTTCCGAAGGGCCACACCGTCATCGCCAGCATCGGGATGTCTCACGAGTCCCCGCAGCACTTCACGGATCCCGCCATCTTCAACCCGGACCGGTTCCTCGGCGCCAACCCCGACACCTACACCTGGATTCCCTACGGTGGCGGCATCCGCCGCTGCATCGGGGCAGCGTTCGCGAACATGGAAATGAACGTCACACTGCGAATCCTGTTGCGCGAGTTCGAGTTCGGCACGACAGCGGCGGCAGGGGAGCGTCGGCGCTCGCGGGGTGTCGCCAGCGCGCCCGCCCGCGGCGGTCGCGCCGTCGTGTTCCGGCGACCGAGGACGACCCGCATCACCTCCAAGAGCGACGAGCAGCGGGTATCAGCGTGAACGAGCGGGAGACGATCATCGGCCACACCACCGTCAAGGAGTCAGCATGAGCAAGCAACGCAGGACGATCAGCGGCCGCACCGCGGTCATCACCGGCGCCGCCTCCGGTATCGGCCGCGCATTGGCACAACGCCTTTCGTCGTACAGCTGCCCGGTAGCCATCGCCGACGTCGACGAGCGTGGGCTCAAGGAGACAGAGGCGTCGCTGCGCGGACCGGCTCTGCTGCGGGTACTCGACGTGCGCGATGCCGACGCGCAGCGCGACTTCGCCGCCGAGGTGCGTGAGTGGGCTCCGCAGCCGATCGGCGCGGTGTTCAACAACGCGGGCGTCGCGGTGGCGTCGAACGTACTGGAAGCGGTGCCGGAAGACGACCAGTGGCTTTGGGACATCAACTTCGGTGGCGTGGTCAACGGCACCAGGGCCTTCCTGCCGATCCTCGTCGAACAGGACGAAGGCGTTATCGTCAACACCTCGAGCGTGTTCGGCCTCGTCGGCATGCCCACGCAAAGCGCCTACTGTGCAGCCAAATTCGCGGTCCGTGGCTTCACCGACTCGCTTCGCCAGGAACTGCGCGGCACCGGGGTATCGGCGGTCAATGTGCATCCCGGCGGCATCAACACCAACATCGTGCGCAACGCCCGGTTCCGGCAGGATCCCGACGGCCGCGGCCGCACCCAGGATCAGAAGGCCCAGGAGTTCGCGGCGATCACGATGACGCAACCGGACAAGGCGGCGGCGATCATTCATCGCGGCGTGGAGGCAGGCAAGGCCCGCATCCTCGTCGGCCCCGACGCCTACCTCTTCGACGCGCTCGGCCGCGTTGCGCCGACCCGCTACTACGACGCCCTCGGCGGCCTGCAGTCGTTCCTGCGCAAGCGCGCGAGCCGCTAGGCGGTTCGGATCGCCAGGTCCAACAGGCCCGGATCGTGCGAACAGATCAGGAACAGGTCGGGCTCGTTGCGGCCATACAGCTCGGTGAGCCGCGCGTGGTTGTCGCGCACCCGTTTGCGGTCGAACGCCGCGAACTTCTCGAAAGCACCGAGAAGCCAGGGCATTCGGCCCTCGCCCCCGATGGTGCTCGGGTGGTAGAACGCGTCTCCGCAGTGCAGCACCCACCGGTTACCCGCGTCGACGGCGACACAGGCGTGGCCGCGGGTATGGCCGGGCAGCGACACCAACACGAGTCCCGCTGAGATCTCGGTCAGCTCCTTGGCGGCGGCGAAGCCGCGCCACGGCTCGCCGTCGGGATCGTGTTCGACGATCTTGGGGCCGTGCGCCCACTGCGCGGGCCGGAACCGGAACTTCTCTGCCCGGGTGGGTGCTCCCATGGCACCGCGCGCTTCTGCTGCGGTGCAATGGATTTCGGCATCCGGAAAGTCCGCGATGCCGCCGATGTGGTCGATGTCGAAGTGGGTCACGACGATGTGTCGCACATCTTCGCGGCGAAAGCCCAATTGCTGCACCTGTCGAACGGCGCTCTCATCCCGGTCGAACAACGGTCGAGTGATCCGGCGAATCGGGCCGGTACGCAGCGCCGGAGCGTCGCAGTCGCGCAAGCCGTAACCGCTGTCGACGAGTACCAGACCGTTGTCGGTCTCGACGAGCAGCACGTGGCACACGAGGCGATGCATGCTCGGCGGTCGCATCGACCCGCAGTTGAGGTGGTGCACCTTCACGGCGCGCCGCCGACCAACAGCTCTGCGCGGCCGATCTGCGTCACCAGGCTCGCCGCATCGAAGTAGATCCGCTCGTTGACGATGCGGTCGTCATCGAAGAAGAACACCGCCGCCACCGGCACCCGGAACGACTTACCCGTCGGCGGCAAACCATAGAACTCACCGAGATTGGTTCCCAGCAAGTCGAATTCGACGATCACCGCGTCGTCGGCGACGTGATAGCGGACGTTGTCGTGGCGCTGATCGGGAAACGCCGTGCGCGTCGTCCGGTAGTAGGCCATCACTTCGTCGTCGCCGTCGAAAACCTGGCCGGTGGCCATGATCTCGTAGCGGGCACGGCCCCCGGAATCATTCTTGAATGTCGCCAGCGTGGCGTCGAACTCC
Organism: Mycolicibacterium celeriflavum; assembly: GCF_010731795.1. Taxonomy (NCBI): domain Bacteria; kingdom Bacillati; phylum Actinomycetota; class Actinomycetes; order Mycobacteriales; family Mycobacteriaceae; genus Mycobacterium; species Mycolicibacterium celeriflavum. Next base: position 4,104,866 of record NZ_AP022591.1, read on the forward strand.
TTGGTGACCTCGGTATCCATGTGCACGCGGATCGCGTCGAGTCGGCGTTGCCGCAAAGCGTCGGTGACCATCTCCGCACTGTACGGCCGCAAGCACCGTCAGGCGGTCGACTTGACCTCCGCCGCCGACTGCTGGTGCCGGCGCTGCCGCTCGATCGTGGCCAGGTAGAACGCCCAGGCGAATGCCGAACTGGCGAACAGGATGAACCCGAGATACAGCCAGGCGTGCTTCACCCCGCGCCTGCGGCCGTCAACCAGCAACCAGGCCGGGAAGAGCAGCAGGCTCATGATCGTGTAATCCTGGCTCGCCGAGCTGGCGGCGGGGTTGTCGTAGCCGAGCGCGATGAACTCCGACCAACTGCCGGGACCCCAGATGAAGTTGTGCAGCCCGCCCGACGGCGCGTACTCGGCCACGAACTGGTTGTTGAAGTAGTAGCCGAGCAGCACCGAGGCGATGCCTGCGACGTAGTAGAACAACTCGAGCTTGGTGACCTGCGGGCCCGACGAGTAGCGCGCGAAGATCGCCGGATTCGCCTTGACAATCACGGCGAGCGTGGCGAACCCGAGAACGAGGTGAACGATCAGCGAGACCATAGCGGGGAGTCTGGCCACCCTCCGAAGTTTTGTCAATCGTGACATAACTTTATCCGCCCTCGGGTCGGGTACCTTCATGCACATGCCACGGCCGGCGCACACCGCACGGAGCGAGCGCACGCGCGACGCACTCCGAAGGGCGGCGGTCGTCCGGTTCCTGGCCCAGGGCGTCGAGGACACCTCGGCCGAACAGATCGCCGCCGACGCCGGCGTCTCGCTGCGCACCTTCTACCGGCACTTCGCGTCCAAGCACGATCTACTGTTCGCGGACTACGCGGGGTTGGAGTGGTTCCGGGCCGCGCTGGCCGCGCGAAATCCGGAGGAGTCCATCGTCGAGTCGGTCCAGTCCGCGATCATGGCGCGCCCCTACGATGACTGGGCCGTCGCACAGACCGCTGCGTTGCGCGCGCAGGAACTCGAACCCGGCCGAGTCGTCCGACACATGCGCCAGGTCGAGGCCGACTTCGCCCAGGCGATCGAAGAGCACCTGCGCGAGGCCGGTCCACCAACCGCCTCCGCCGATGAGCGAATGCGGATCACCGTCACCGCGCGGTGCATCGCCGCCGCGGTATTCGGGGCGATGGAGGTGTGGATGCTCGGCGAGGAGCGATCCCTACCCGAGTTGTCGCGGCTCACCGGAGAGGCGCTGAGCGTCATCGGCGGGGGCATCGGCTGAGTACGTTTTGTCATCATTGACAAAACATTGCACTCGTGTCAGCCTCGGCCGATGAGCGACTTCGACGCGATCGTCATCGGCGCGGGGCACAACGGGTTGACCGCGGCCACCCTGCTCCAGAAGCGCGGATTGCGCACCATCTGCCTGGACACCAAGCTCTACGCAGGCGGCATGGCCTCCACAGTCGAATTGTTCGACGGGTTCAGATTCGAGATCGCCGGTTCGGTGCAGGTCCCGACGTCGGCGGTGGTCAGCCGGGAACTCGGGCTCGACGAGTTGCCGACCGTCGACCTCGACGTGATGTCGGTGTCGCTGCGCGGTGTCGGTGATGAACCGCTGGTCTACTACACCGACCCGATGAAGCTGCTGACGCACCTCAACGAGGTGCACGGTGCCGAAGCCGTCAACGGAATGGCCGGTCTGATGGCGTGGTGTCAGGCGCCCACCCGGGCGTTGGGCCGCTTCGACGCGGGTCAGCCGCCGAAGACGCTCGACGAGATGTATGCCTGCGCGACAAACGAATTCGAGCGGTCGGCGATCACCGATCTGCTGTTCGGATCGGTCACCGACGTGCTCGACCGCTACCTGCCGGACACGGAGAAATTCGGCGCGCTGCGCGGCATGCTGGCGCTGCTGGCGTGCAACACCACGTACCGCGGACCCGCCACACCCGGCACCGCCGCGGCGCTCGCATACGGCTTCGCCGTCCCCGACGAGAACGCGCTGCTGGTCAAGAAACTGCGCGGCGGGATCGGCGCACTCACATCGCATCTGTGCGACACCTTCACCGCCGGCGGCGGGAAACTGCGGCTGCGCAGCAAGGTCGCGGAGGTCACCGTCGCCGCCGGCCGCGTCACCGGCGTGCGGCTCGAGGACGGCACGACACTGACCGCGCCGATCGTCGTCTCCGGCATCGCACCGGATGTCACCGTCAACCACCTGGTCGATCCAGGCGCGGTGCCCGCCGACGTGCGCGACCGGTTCGCCCGGCTGGACCATCGCGGCAGCTATCTGCAGATGCACTTCGCGCTCGACGGCGTCCCAGACTTCGCCGCACCCTATGAACTGCTCAACGACCCGGCGATGCAGTCCAACATCGGGATCTTCAGCACACCAGAAGAGCTGCAGCAACAGTGGGAGGACTGCAGGCACGGCATCGTGCCCGCAGACCCGTCCATCGCGCTGCAGATCCCATCGGTCAACGACCCCGGTCTCGCGCCGCCGGGCAAGCACGCGGCGTCGGCCTTCTCACTGTGGTTTCCGCCCGAGGATGCGAGGAGTGCGGATACCGGGGCGGAGGGCGAGCGCGGCTACGGCGCGATGAAGGCGGAGATGGGCAGGCGCGTGATCGAGAAGATCTCCAGGCTGGCGCCGAATTTCGAGAGCTTGATCATGAGGCACACCACGTTCACGCCCAAGCACATGGGCACCATGTTCGGCGCACCAGGTGGCGACTACTGCCACGGATTGATCCATCCCGAACAGATGGGCCCGAACCGGCCGGGGCCCAAAGGCTATCTGGATCAACCGATTCCGATCGACGGCCTCTACCTCGCCAGTGCGGGCTGCCACGGCGGGCCGGGTATCACGTTCGTTCCCGGCTACAACGCGGCCAAGCAGGCGCTGGCCGACATGTCCTGACGCCGGTCTGTCGTTTCAATACGGCGGTGCCGGGAATGCATCGTCCATGGGATTGACCGTGGCTGTCACCGGGCCCACCGGCGAGATCGGCAAGTCGGCCGTGGAGGCACTCGAGGGTATGGCCGAGGTCGACGAGATCGTCGGCATGGCGCGCCGACCATTCCACCCCGCCGAGCACGGTTGGTCGAAGACCACGTATCAACAGGGCGACATCCTCGACCGGGACGCGGTCGACTCGCTGGTCGCCCGCGCCGACGTGGTGGTCCATCTGGCCTTCATCATCATGGGCTCGCGGGAGGAGAGCGCCCGGGTGAACCTGCAGGGCACCCGCAACGTCTTCGAGGCGACGGTGGCCGCGGAGCGTCCGCAGCGACTGGTGTACACCTCGTCGGTGGCGGCCTACGGCTACCACGCCGACAATCCCGTGCCGATCACCGAAAGTGTCCCGCCGCGAGGGTCGCCCGAGCATTATTACTCGCAGCAGAAGGCCGCATGTGAGGCCACGCTGGCCGAGGTCACCGCCGGCACGCCGCTGGCAGTCTATGTGTTGCGGCCATGCATCGTCGCCGGGCCGAAGGCGCCCGCGCTGGCCGAGGCCATGCCGTGGAACAAACTGCCCGGGCCGGTCAAGCGCATCATGCGGGGTCTGCCGCTGTTGAAACCACCGATCCCCGACCCCGGCATACCGCTGCAGTTGGTTCACCACGACGACGTGGCGACCGCAATAGCGTTGGCCGCCACGACATCCGCGCCGCCGGGTGCGTACAACATCGCCGGTGACGGTGTGGTGTCGATGTCCAACGTCACCGGAAAGCTCGGGGCCCGTCCGGTGCGCGTGCCGAAGGCCTCGGCGACCGTGGCATCGGAGATCGTCGCACGGCTGCCGTTCGTCCCGTCGATGCTCGAGTGGTTACACGTCGGACGCACATCGGTCGTGATGGACACGACCAAGGCGAAGACTCAGCTCGGCTGGCGGCCGAAATACACTGCCGCCGAAACACTGTCGCAACTGGCCGACTCGCTCTGAATCACTGTGTCGGGTCGCCGGTGTCGGCGGGACCGCTCGGCGTCGCGCCGCCCTCATCCGACCAGTCCACGCCCTCCTCGGTGCCGTCGGTGCCACGGGCGGGATCGCTCTGCACGTCGTCGTCGGCCTCCGACGGCCCTGCGTCGGTGTCGGCGGTGTCGGGGTTGTCCTTCTTGTCGCTCACCGGCATCGAGTACCCACCGAGCCGAGCTTTCAGTCCGGCGTCAGTGAGCGAGCCATCGTCGAGTTCGGCGCGCTCCAGTCGGTCGAGACGAAGCGATGGCGGATCAGCCAGTCCCCGTCCACCGAGCCGACGGGGACGAACACGTCGCGGTAGCGGCCGTAGTGGTCCAGACCGATCTCGGTCAACACCGTGAAATAGCACGCGACATGCGCCTCTTGCGGTGTCACGTCGGTGAACCGGATGTTCGTCACGTTGTGCCGCACGATGCGTTTGACCTTCGACTGCGACGCCGCCGCATCCGGCGCCGCCACCGCGCCGCCCAAGAACTCTACGATCGCGGCGCGGCCCCGGGCCGGTTCGCTACCGCGCACCTCGAGAACGCCGTCTTCGCAGAACGCGGCGGCAAGCTCGGTGAGGCGCAGCGCATCTCCAGACCAGTTGTACTGGGCCAGGGTGTCTCTGATGCGTTCGCGGGCGGAAAGCTCCCAAAGCTCCATCGGTCAACCGTAACGGGGCTAGGGTCAGGCCATGGCTACCAGCGATTCCCGCGAGGTCGTGATCGAGGCGAGCCCGGCCGAAATTCTCGACGTCATCGCCGACGTCGAGTCCGCACCGGAGTGGTCGTCCCAACACCAGGGCGCCGAAGTGCTCGACAGAGACGCCGACGGTCGGCCGGGCCGGGTGCGCCTCAAGCTGAAAACCATGGGCATCTCCGATGAGCAGGTGGTGCAGTACACCTGGACGGAGAACAAGGCCAGCTGGACGCTTCTGGAATCGACTCAGCTCAAGACCCAGAGCGCGTCGTACACGCTCACCCCCGACGGCGACAAGACCAAGGTGCGCTTCGAGATCACCGTCGACCCTGCGGTGCCGATCCCCGGCTTCGTGTTGAAGCGCGCAATGAAGGGCGGGTTGGAGGCGGCCACGGACGGCCTGCGCAAGCAGGTGCGCAAGGTCAAGGGGCATTGCTAGCCGACGATGTCGAGCTCGTCGGGTTCGGCGATGGTCAGCACGGCGTCGACGATGTAGGGGTCGGCCTGCAGTTGCATCTCCAGGCGCCGAAGCGTCTCGGCGATCCGAGATTCGCGCGCATCGCCGTCGAGGTCGACGCTTGCCACCAGAAATAGTTGCTTCGGCCCGACGAACACCAGGCGCACGAAGCGCACCGCGGCGACGTCGGGCAATAGCTCGATGCGCCTGATCGCGGCCTCGCGCACCCGCGGATCGGCCGGCTCGCCGACCAGAAAGCGGCGGTTGCGGTCAATGAGGACCACCGCGATCACCCCGAGCAGCACTCCTACCATGATTGACCCGACTGCGTCCCAGGCGGCGTTGCCGGTGAGCTGATGCAGGCCAATTCCCAACGCGGCGAGGATGATTCCGATCAATGCGGCAGTGTCCTCGGCGAACACCGCGCGAGTCGTGGGATCCGAGGTCTCGAGCACGTGATCGAGCAGACCGCGCTCGAAGCGGCGAGCTTCGGTGCGTAGTTGGCGCACAGCCTGGACGAGTGACACCGACTCGAGGGCGAACGCGACGGCCAGCACGATGTAGGCGACGACATAGTTCTCGGGTCCCGACTCGCCGTGCAGCAATTCGGTGATGCCGTGCCAGACGGAAAGCGAACTACCGACGGTGAACAACCCGACGGCCGCCAACAACGACCACACGTACGCTTCTCGGCCGTAGCCGAACGGACGGTCGGCGTCTGGCGGTCGGCGGCTTCTTCGGTTGGCGACGGCCAGTAGGCCCTGGTTGCCCGCGTCGGCCCAGGAGTGCGCGGCCTCTGCGGTCATCGACGCCGAACCCGTCAGGACGGCGGCCACCGTTTTGGCGAGGGCCACCGCCAGATTGGCGCCGAACGCGATGAGGACGGTCAGCGTGCTCTCGGCGGAGCGCTGGTCGGTTTCGCTCATCCCACTAGTCTGCGACTCATGACGAGCCAAGGGCCCCTGGCGGGAGTAAAGGTCATCGAGCTCGGCGGCATCGGGCCCGGACCGCACGCCGCGATGATGCTGGCCGACCTCGGCGCCGACGTGGTGCGGGTGCGCAGGCCCGGCGGATTGCAGATGCCCGCGGAGAACGTCGACCTGCTGCACCGCGGCAAGCGCGTCGTCGACCTGGATCTGAAATCGGACCCGGCCCCGCTGCTGGCCCTGATCGCCAAGGCCGACGTGCTCATCGACGCATTCCGGCCCGGCACCTGTGAACGGCTCGGCATCGGACCCGACGACTGCACGGCGGTGAACCCGCGGCTGATCTTCGCTCGAATCACCGGCTGGGGCCAGCACGGCCCGCTGGCACAGACGGCCGGCCACGACATCAACTACCTGTCGCAGACCGGCGCGTTGGCGGCCATCGGCTACCGCGACCGCCCGCCGGTGGCGCCGCTGAACCTGGTGGCCGACTTCGGCGGCGGGTCGATGCTGGTGTTGATGGGCATCGTGACCGCGCTCTACGAGCGGGAACGCTCCGGCCAAGGGCAGGTGATCGACGCGGCGATGGTCGACGGCGTGTCCGTGTTGGTTCAGGACATGTGGACGATGAAAGGAACCGGCACGCTGCGCGACGAACGCGAGTCGTTCATGCTCGACGGCAGCGCACCGTTCTACCGCACGTACGAGACGGCCGACGGTAGGTACATGGCGGTCGGCGCAATCGAACCGCAGTTCTTCGCCCAGTTGCTGACGGGCCTCGGCCTGAGCCCCGACGAGGTGCCCCGACAGTCGGACAAGGCGGCGTTTCCACAGATGCACAAGCTGTTCGCAGACAGGTTTGCGAGCAAGACGCGGGACGAATGGACTGCGATCTTCTCGGGTACCGACGCGTGCGTGACACCGGTACTGACATGGAGTGAGGCCGCGCAGAACGACCACCTGCGCGCCCGGTCAACCATGGTGCAGGTCAACGGCGTAGATCAGGCGGCGCCCGCCCCGCGATTCTCCCGCACGCCGGCCGGTCCGATCGGTTCCCCACCGCAGACCGCGACTCCGATCGCCGACATCGACTGGCCTGAGGATTAGCTGGAACGCCCGATACCCGAGGCTGTCGCGGCTACGATTTGCCGCATGGCGGTGCAGGCATCGAGGGAAGTGGTTTTCGAGGCGCCGAAGGAAGCGATCATGGACGCGCTCGCCGACATCGACGCCGTCCCCACGTGGTCACCCGTGCACAAACGCGCCGAAGTGCTCGACCGGCATCCCGACGGGCGTCCCCATCACGTCAAGGCGACATTCAAGATCATGGGCGTCACCGACAAGGAAGTGCTCGAGTACCACTGGGGTGACAACTGGGTGGTCTGGGACGCCGAAGCGACCCTGCAGCAGCGCGGTCAGCACGGCGAGTACAACCTCACCCCCGTCGGTGAGGACCGCACGCGCGTGCGCTTCGACATCGTCATCGACCTGGCCGCGCCGATTCCCGAATTCCTGCTGCGCCGTGCGAAGAAGATGGTGCTCGACGTCGCGACCGAGAACCTCCGCCGGCGAGTGATGGCGGATGCCAGGTAGACGTCGGTATCAAGACAGGCCAACCGCATTTGTGAATCTCACGACGGAAATGCGCGGGAAGGTGTCGTCAGATTCACAATCGGCGCGACACTAACGGCGCAGCGCGGCCAACCTGCGGATCGCCTCGTCTAGCGTGTCGTCCTTCTTGCAGAACGCGAAGCGCACCAGGTGATTCCACGCGCCGGCATGCTCAGCGCCCGGGTCGCAGAAGGCCGACATCGGAATGGCGGCCACCCCCGCGCTGTACGGCAGGTCCGCGCAGAACGCGGCGCTGTCGGTGAAGCCGAGCGGCCGCGGGTCGGCACACAGGAAGTACGTTCCGAAGCTGTCGTGCACCTCGAAACCCAACTCCGTCAGCGCGTCGCCCAAGCGGTCGCGCTTGACCTGCAACGAATCCCGCAACGCGGCCACCCACGCCTCTTCGTTGTTCAGCGCGTGCGCGACCGCGGGCTGGAACGGCGCGCCGCCGACATAGGACAGGTACTGCTTGGCGGCGCGCACACCGGCGATGAGATCGGCTGCGCCGCAAGCCCATCCGATCTTCCATCCGGTCACGTTGAACATCTTGGCGGCACTGGAGATCGTGATCGTGCGCTCGGCCATCCCGGGGTAGGACGCCAGCGGGATGTGGCGCCGACCGTCGAACACGAGGTGCTCGTAGACCTCGTCGGTGATCACCAGTAGGTCGGCCTCGACGGCGAGTTCGGCCAGCGCGCGCAATTCGTCGTCTCCGGCCACCATGCCGGTCGGGTTGTGCGGCGAGTTGACGATCAGCGCCTTCGTGCTCGGCGTGAGTGCCTTGCGCAGCCCGTCGACGTCGATACGGAACCCGTCGCCGTCCTGGGCCAGGGGGACCGCGCGGCGCTGGCAGCCCGCCATCGCGATCACGGGGGAGTAGGAGTCGTAGAACGGTTCGATCAGCAGGATCTCGGAGCCGGGCTCGACGAGACCGAGGACAGCGGCCGCGATGGCTTCGGTGGCGCCGACGGTAACCAGCACCTGGGAGTCGGGGTCGTATGCGGTGCCGAAGTGGCGCTCGCGCTGCGCAGCGATGGCTTGGCGCAACGGCGCGATGCCGAGGCCGGGTGGGTACTGGTTGACGCCCTCGGCGATCGCCTTCTCGGCGATCTGGAGCATCGCGGGCGGACCGTCCTCGTCGGGGAAGCCCTGGCCGAGGTTGACGGCGCCGATCCGGGCAGCCAGCGCAGACATCTCCGCGAAAATCGTCACCGCATAAGGCTGTAGGCGTCTGACTGTCACGGCTGTCGAGCGTAGGCCTCAACCCACGTTCGGCGGTGAGATGGCCGAAGCGAGAGGCCGCCCAACCAACAGGTTGGTTTAGGCTGTTAGGCTCGCGCACATGTCTGAAGAAGCCTTCATCTACGAGGCGATTCGCACGCCTCGCGGCAAGAACAAGAACGGCGCGCTCAACGAGGTCAAGCCGATCAACCTGGTAACCGGACTGGTCGACGAGATCCGCCGCCGCCACCCCGACCTCGACGAGACGCTGATCAGCGACGTGATCCTCGGTGTCGTGTCGCCGGTGGGCGATCAGGGCGGCGACATCGCCCGCACCGCGGTGCTTGCGGCCGGCCTGCCGGACACCACCGGTGGCGTGCAGCTCAACCGCTTCTGCGCTTCCGGCTTGGAGGCCGTCAACACCGCTGCGCAGAAGGTGCGCTCCGGCTGGGACGACCTGGTGCTTGCCGGCGGCGTGGAGTCGATGAGCCGGGTGCCGATGGGCTCCGACGGCGGCGCGTGGGCGACGGACCCCGAGACCAACTACGTCATCGGCTTCGTCCCGCAGGGCATCGGCGCCGACCTGATCGCGACCATCGAGGGCTTCTCGCGTGAGGACGTCGACGCATACGCCGCACGGTCGCAGGAGCGGGCAGCCGCGGCGTGGTCGGGCGGCTACTTCGCGAAATCCGTGGTGCCGGTGCGTGACCAGAACGGCCTGGTGATCCTCGATCACGACGAGCACATGCGTCCGGGCACCACGGTGGAGAGTCTTGGCCAGCTCAAGACCGCGTTCGACGGCATCGGCGCGATGGGCGGTTTCGACGACGTGGCGCTGCAGAAGTACCACTGGGTCGAGAAGATCAACCACGTCCACACCGGCGGCAACAGCTCGGGAATCGTCGACGGCGCCGCGCTGGTGCTCGTCGGCTCAGAAAGTGCAGGAAAAGCTCAAAATTTGACCCCGCGTGCTCGCATCGTGGCCACGGCGACCAGCGGTAGCGATCCGGTCATCATGCTCACCGGCCCGACCCCGGCCACGCGCAAGGTGCTCGACCGCGCCGGTCTGACGGTCGACGACATCGACCTGTTCGAGCTGAACGAGGCGTTCGCATCGGTGGTGCTGAAGTTCCAGAAGGATCTGAACATCCCGGACGAGAAACTCAACGTCAACGGTGGCGCCATCGCGATGGGCCACCCGCTGGGCGCCACCGGCGCCATGATCACCGGAACCATGGTCGACGAGCTCGAGCGCCGCGGCGCGCGTCGCGCGCTGATCACGCTGTGCGTGGGCGGCGGCATGGGCGTGGCCACCATCATCGAGCGCGTATAGGAAGGCCGAAAAATGCCAGCACAGAACACCATTCAGTGGGACAAGGACGCCGACGGCATCGTCACCCTGACGCTGGACGACCCGACGGGCTCGGCCAACGTGATGAACGACGCCTACAAGGAGTCGATGCACAACGCCGTCGAACGGCTTGTGGCCGAAAAGGACTCGATCACCGGCGTCGTGATCACGAGCGCGAAGAAGACGTTCTTCGCCGGCGGAGACCTCAAGAGCATGATCCAGGCCGGCCCCGAGAACGCCGGCGACATCTTCGACGAGGTCGAGGGCATCAAGCGCGACCTGCGCGCATTGGAAACGCTGGGTAAGCCGGTGGTCGCGGCCATCAACGGCGCGGCGTTGGGGGGCGGCCTGGAGATCACGCTGGCCTGTCATCACCGCATCGCTGCCGACGTCAAAGGTCTGGTGCTCGGGTTCCCCGAGGTGACTCTCGGGCTGCTGCCCGGGGCAGGCGGCGTCACCCGCAGCGTGCGCATGTTCGGCATCCAGCAGGCGTTCATGGAGGTGCTCTCGCAGGGAACGCGCTTCAAGCCCGCGAAGGCCAAGGAGATCGGGCTCGTCGACGACCTCGTCGACAGCGTCGAGGAGCTGGTCCCCGCCGCGAAGGCGTGGATCAAGGCCAACCCGGATGCGCACACCCAGCCGTGGGACGCCAAGGGCTACAAGATGCCCGGCGGAACCCCGGCATCACCGGGCCTGGCGAGCATCCTTCCGTCGTTCCCCGCGCTGTTGAAGAAGCAGCTCAAGGGCGCGCCGATGCCGGCGCCGCGGGCGATCCTGGACGCGGCCGTCGAGGGTGCGCAGGTCGACTTCGACACTGCGAGCCGCATCGAGAGCCGCTACTTCACGTCGCTGGTCACCGGTCAGGTCGCCAAGAACATGATCCAGGCGTTCTTCTTCGACCTGCAGTACATCAACGGCGGCGGGTCTCGTCCGGAGGGCATCGCCAAGCAGGAGATCAAGAAGATCGGCGTGCTGGGCGCGGGCATGATGGGCGCCGGTATCGCCTACGTGTCGGCCAAGGCCGGCTTCGAGGTGGTCCTCAAGGACGTCAGCCTCGAGGCGGCGCAGAAGGGCAAGGGCTACTCGGAGAAGCTGGAGGCCAAGGCGCTCGAGCGGGGGCGCACCACGCAGGAGCGCTCCGACGCGCTGCTGGCCCGCATCACGCCGACCGGTGATCCGGCCGATCTGAAGGGCGTGGACTTCGTCATCGAGGCAGTGTTCGAGGACCAGGACCTCAAGCACAAGGTGTTCCAGGAGATCGAGGACATCGTCGAACCCAACGCACTGCTGGGGTCGAACACCTCGACGCTGCCGATCACCGGTCTGGCGACCGGGGTGAAGCGCCAGGAGGACTTCATCGGCATCCACTTCTTCTCGCCCGTCGACAAGATGCCGCTGGTGGAGATCATCAAGGGCGAGAAGACCTCTGACGAGGCGCTGGCCCGGGTGTTCGACTACACGCTGGCCATCGGCAAGACGCCGATCGTCGTCAACGACAGCCGCGGCTTCTTCACCAGCCGCGTCATCGGCACCTTCGTCAACGAGGCGCTGGCCATGCTCGGCGAAGGTGTGGAGCCGGCGTCGATCGAGGCGGCGGGTTCGCAAGCCGGCTATCCGGCGCCGCCGCTACAGCTGTCCGACGAGCTCAACCTCGAGCTGATGCACAAGATCGCCGTCGCCACTCGCAAGGGTGTCGAGTCCAGCGGGGGCACCTATGAGCCGCACCCGGCCGAGGCGGTGGTCGAGAAGATGATCGAGATCGGGCGGCCGTCGCGCCTGGCGGGCGCCGGCTTCTACGAGTACGCCGACGGCAAGCGGACCGGCTTGTGGCCCGGACTGCGGGAGACGTTCAACTCCGGGAAGGCCGACATCCCGCTGCAGGACATGATCGACCGCATGCTGTTCGCCGAGGCGCTCGAAACGCAGAAGTGCCTCGACGAGGGCGTGCTCACCTCGACCGCCGACGCGAACATCGGCTCGATAATGGGCATCGGCTACCCGCCCTACACCGGTGGTTCGGCGCAGTTCATCGTCGGCTATGAGGGTGCGGGCGGCATCGGCAAGGAGGCCTTCGTGGCCCGGGCCAAGGAGCTGGCAGCCAAGTACGGCGAGCGGTTCAACCCGCCGGCCTCGCTGACCTAGCGTCCGCCGAGCGCTCACCTACGTACGCCCCTGCAGCCGGAATCCGTACGCAGATGAGCGCTCGCGGGAGTGCTGGCCGCTAGATTGGCCAGCGTGCCCGAAAGCTTCACCGAAAAGTTCGCGGCGGGGCTGGCCGGCTACGGCGGCAAGCCGTGCATCGAGTTCGAGGGCCGGTGGTACACCGGCGACGAGGTGGCGGCGTATGGCGAGGCCGTCGCCGAGGCGCTTCGGACTGCGGGTGTCGCCGACGACGCCCCCGTCGGGCTCGTGGTGCGCAACCGGCTACCCCACGCCGCAGCGATCATCGGGTTTCTCGCCGCCGGTCGCACGGTGTCGATGATCTACTCGTTTCAGTCGCCCGAGGCGATCGGCCGCGACATCGAGACACTGCGACTGTCGGCCGTCATCGCCGACGCCGACGACTGGACCGCACCCGTCGTCGACGCCGCCGCGCGGACGGGTAGCGCCGGCGTGGCGATGTCGTCGCGGCCGCCGACCGTCGCGGCCGTTCCGGGGCTGGAACGTCGCGACCCGAGCCGTTCCCACGCACACGCGGAACCTTCAGTGGTGCTGCAGATCCTGACCAGCGGAACGACCGGACCGCCCAAACGGCAGTCGATCAAGACGGCGGTGCTCGAACGCACGGTCTTCAGCGTCACCAGCGGCGAGGCCGCGACCGAAGACTCCCCGCCCGAGCTGGCGTACTGGCAGTTCGGCGGAATCGGCGTGTGCCAACTGATCGCGGGCATTTACAACGGCAGGCGCGTCGCGATGCTGGAGCGGTTCAGTGTCGAGTCCTACGTCGACGCGGTGAAGCGGCACCGGGTCACGCGTTCGGGCGTTCAGCCCGCCGTCATCAGGATGCTGCTGGACGCCGAGGTCGCCAAGGAGGATCTCGCGTCGTTGAACTTCCTGATCAGCGCCTCGGGTCCGCTGGACCCGGAGACCCGGGACGAGTTCGAGGCGAAGTACGGTATTCCGATTGTGTTGGCTTACGGCGCAACGGAATTCGCGGGCTCGCTGTGCGCGTGGACTCCGGAGATGCAACGCGAGTTCGGGTCGGCCAAGCGCAACAGCGTCGGTAGGGCCCTGCCCGATGTCCAGTTGCGTGTCATCGACCCCGACACCGGCGCCGACCTTCCGACCGGCGAGCAGGGTCTGCTGGAAGCCAAGGTCGCTGCGATCGGACCGGACTGGATCCGCACCACCGACATCGCGTCGGTCGACGCCGACGGGTTCGTCACGCTACACGGCAGGGCCGACGGCGCCATCAACCGCGGCGGGTTCAAGATACTGCCGGAAACCGTTAGGTGCGTTCTCATTTCGCATCCCGCCGTGCGAGACGCATGTGTCGTCGGAGTGCCTGACGCGCGTCTGGGCGAGGTGCCGTTCGCGGCGATCGAGGTGACGGCCGGGTCGCCGGTGCCGTCCGAAGACGAGCTGGCCGAGCTGGTCCGCCAGACCCTGCCGGTGTACAACGTGCCGGTGGCTTTCGCGGTCGTCGACGAACTGCCGCGCAACCCGGCGCTCAAGGTCAGCCTGCCGGCCGTCGCCGCGCTCTACGAACCGCGCGCGAACAAATAGTGCCGGGGCGCGTGCCCGCCGTCGTGAGCGACTTCCGGTTCGTCCCCGGCCGACAGCAGGGACCAGCCCGTTGAGAAGCGGCGTTGCACCTCGGCGGGTTCAGAAGGAACCGAGATCGGATGACAGCCAGTGCTGCGGCTTCATGAAGATCACCACGCTGTCGCCGTGCTCGCGGCGCGCGAATTCGACGTAGTCGTCGACTTTCTCGGGCGGCAGATAACGTTTGGCGACCTCGACGAGGTGCTCATCGGTGCCAGGTTCGATCCGACTGACCGGGCCGTCGACGGCCACGTAGCGCACCGTCGGTTCGACCCGCTCGACCATCAGCGTGAACTCGCCCTGGCTCTCGATGAGCCGATGCTTGCGTGAGCCGTCGCCGGTGAGCACCCACGGCTCACCGCCGGGGCTGTATTGGTACCAGACGGGCACGGTCAGCGGGCCGCGCTTGTCGCCTGCACTCACCGACAGCGCGGCGACATGAGGTTCGGCCAGGAATTGTTCGCGTTCGTCCTTCGACAGGGCCATGCCGTCAGGCTAGCCCCGGCCTCTGACACGCTCCGGCGGATCGGGCGTCAGCACCCGACCCGGGAGAAGAACGCCAGTGCGACGATGCCGATGGCGATCGCGACGGGCGTCTGTCCCATCGCCGCGGTGCTCACGATGCCGGCAACGACGGCGATGGCGATGACCGCCAGCAAAAGCGCTTGGAACCAGCGGACCCCGATGGCGCCGCTGGGACGCGGGTGGTGAGACTCCATCCGGGTGATCGGATTACGGGCCACGACCGCCTCCTAATTGTGGCTCAGGTCACACACAGCTTGGTCTGTGAGCCACACCATATAACAGAAACCGCCGGTCAGCGAACCGACGCGGGCTTTCTCGCGGGTGGATGCGCGTACCGCAGCGGCTCAGGCGGCACGCCGATTGGCGCTGTCGGTGCGTGCCCCGATGACTCCGCGCTGCATGGTGCTCATGTGAAGCGCAGCTAAGTGCTTTGCGCGGTGGCCGGCGACGAGGCGGCCGGCAGCCGCCGGAAATGATGGCCGGCCGACACCGCTCGGACGCGTCTCGCGCACTCGTGACCCGGCGTCCCCGGTGGCTTAGAGTCGGGTGCCATGCGCTTCGGACTGTTCATCCCGCAGGGCTGGCGACTCGATCTGATCGGCATCCGCCCCGAAGAGCAGTGGAAGGCGATGCACGACCTCGCCGCCTACGCCGACGGCAGCGATGCCTGGGACTCGTTGTGGGTGTACGACCACTTCCACACCGTGCCGGTCCCGACGTCCGAGGCGACCCACGAGGCGTGGACGCTGATGGCGGCGTACGCGGCGACGACGTCACGGATCAAACTCGGCCAGATGTGCACGGCGATGAGCTACCGCAACCCCGTCTACCTGGCCAAGGTCGCCGCCACCGCCGACGTCATCTCCGGCGGCCGGATCCAGATGGGCATCGGCGCCGGCTGGTACGAACACGAGTGGCGCGCTTACGGATACGGGTTCCCGTCCGCCGGGGTGCGGCTGGCCCGCCTCGACGAGGGAGTGCGGATCATGCTCGACGCCTGGCGTGCCGGAAAGGTCAGCTTCGACGGCAAGCACTACCAGGTCGCGGGTGCGATAGTCGAGCCGAAGCCGTTGCAGGAAGGCGGGATTCCGATGTGGATCGCTGGCGGCGGCGAGAAGGTGACGCTGCGCATCGCCGCCAGGTACGCCCAGTACACCAACTTCACCTCCGAGCCCGGCGGGTTCGCGCACAAGTCACAGGTGCTGGCCGACCACTGCCGCGAGGTCGGCACCGACTACAACGCGATCGTGCGCTCGGCCAACTTCAACGCGGTGATCGGCGAGTCGGAGGCCGACGTCAAAGACCGGGTGGGCAGGGTGCGCGCGCGACAGATCGCCAAGGCCGACGAGTCAGCGGTGGAGGCGATGTTGAGCACCGTTTCCGCTCCCGAATCCGCAAGCGGCACACCGGAACAGGTAGTCGAAAAGCTGGAGAAGATGCGGCAACTCGGCTGCGAGTACGCCATCCTCTACTTCCCGGAAGCCGCGTACGACCGCTCCGGAATCGAACTCTTCGAACGGCAGGTGATCCCCGCCCTGAGTTAGGGCGTCGGCGGAACCGGTCCCGGAGTCGGTGCGGCGGGAGTGTCGTAGTAACCGGGCGGCGGCGGGCCGTCCAGGGAGTGGTATCCGGGCGGCAGCGGAGGACCGCCTCCTGGCGGTGGCGCCACCGGTGGTCCGTTGGACTCGGGCGCGGTAATCGAGGTGTATCCGGGTGGCAGCTGCGGCGCGCGCCCGGCCCCGGGCGGTGGTGGAGCTACCGCGGGTGTGTGACCGGGCGGCATTCCGGTGAACCCGTACGGATCCTGAGCCTGATGCCAGGCGTCCCTGAGGAAGCCCAGCGGACCGGGGCTCGACCCCTGACCGTACTGCGGGTTCGCGATCTCAGGCACCGGCGGAGCGCCCACGGGCGGCGGTGCTGGCGGCGGATCGGCCGCGTCCGCGGGCGCGACATAGGGCTGCCCCGGCGCCGGCGGTGCATCGGCAGCGGCGGGCGCGGGCGTCGGCAGGGGCGGGACCTGCGGATCCGCGCTGGCGAGGCCGGCAGTGGTGAGTGCTGCCAGACCGGCCGCGACGCCGGCCAGCGCGCTCTGGGCCGCCTTGACGGATGAAGTGGGAGCAGCGCGCCGGCGTCTGGTCATGGGTAAGGAGGCTAGCGGCTCACCGCGCAAGGCGCCCAGGTACGAGCGATGACGTATCACGGCCCGACCGCTCATCGGTGCCGGCGACCATTAGGATTGTCTTCCTGCCATACCGCGATCGAACAGCCCTCGATTGAGACGATCCATGGCTCACATGCGGGTGGGCGTGCTCGGCCGTCTCGAAAGGAAGCTTGGCGATGAACAAGACCTCCCTGACCGCACTCGCGCGTGAGCAACTCGAAACCGCCCGTGCCGCGCGTAGCGGGCGTAGCGCGCACACCGTCTACGGCGGCCATGAGCACTCGCTGCGTCAGACGCTGATCGCCCTGACCGGCGGCTCCAAACTCGACGACCACGAGACGAACGGGGAGGCCACCCTTCATGTGCTGCACGGTCGGGTGCGGCTGACCCATGAGTCGGCGAACTGGGAGGGTTCGGCGGGTGACCACATCGTGGTGCCGAAGTCGCGGCACGGGCTGCAGGCGATCGAGGACTCGGCCGTGTTACTGACCGTGTCGAATCCCGTTGGGCCGCATATCTAATCGCGAGTACCGCTAGATCGCCGGGCCGAGCAGGTCGTCGGCGTCCTTGATGACGTAGCCGTAGCCCTGCTCGGCAAGGAACCGTTGACGGTGCGCGGCGTACTCGGCGTCGAGGCTGTCGCGCGAGACCACCGAGTAGAACATCGCGCCACCGCCACTGGCCTTGGGACGCAGCAACCGGCCCAACCGCTGAGCTTCCTCCTGCCGGGAACCGAAGGTGCCTGAAACCTGCACCGCCACAGACGCTTCCGGTAGATCGATGGAGAAGTTGGCGACCTTGGACACCACCAGCGTCGGAATCTCGCCACGGCGGAACGAATCGAACAGCGCCTCGCGCTCGGCGGTCTTCGTGGAGCCCTGGATGATAGGGGCGTCGAGTTCGGCTCCGAGTTCTTCGAGCTGGTCGAGGTAGGCGCCGATCACCAGCGTCGGCTCACCCTTGTGTTTGTCGAGGATCGATTTGACCACCGCGATCTTGGTGTGCACCGTCGAGCACAGCTTGTACCGCTCGTCGGGTTCGGCTGTCGCATAGAGCATCCGCTCGTTGTCGGTCATCGTCACGCGCACCTCGACGCACTCGGCCGGCGCGATCCAGCCCTGGGCCTCGATGTCCTTCCAGGGCGCGTCGTACCGCTTCGGCCCGATCAACGAGAACACGTCGCCTTCGCGGCCGTCCTCGCGAATCAGCGTGGCGGTCAACCCGAGTCGACGGCGTGACTGCAGGTCGGCGGTCATCCGGAACACCGGCGCGGGCAGCAGGTGCACTTCGTCGTAGATGATCAGTCCCCAGTCTCTGCTGTCGAACAACTCCAAGTGGCGGTACTCGCCCTTGGTCCGCCGCGTGACCACCTGGTAGGTGGCGATCGTGACGGGGCGGACCTCCTTGCGCTCGCCGGAGTATTCGCCGATCTCGTCCTCGGTCAACGAGGTCCGGTTGATCAGCTCACGCTTCCACTGCCGGCCCGCGACGGTGTTGGTCACCAGGATCAGCGTCGTCGCCGAGGCCTTCGCCATCGCGGCCGCACCGACGAGCGTCTTGCCCGCACCGCACGGCAGCACGACGACCCCCGATCCGCCCACCCAGAACGACTCGGTGGCCATTTCCTGGTAGTCGCGCAGATGCCAGCCGTCCTGCGCAAGGCTGATCGGGTGCTTCTCTCCGTCGACGTAGCCGGCCAGATCCTCTGCGGGCCAACCGATCTTGAGCAGCATCTGCTTGACGCGGCCGCGCTCGCTGTTGTGCACCATGACGGTGTCGTCGTCGATACGAGCACCGAGCATCGGCGCGATCTTCTTGTTGCGTAGCACCTCCTCCAGCACCGCGCGGTCCAAGCTCACCAGGGTCAGCCCGTGTACCGGGCTCTTCACCAACTGAAGGCGGCCGTATCGGGCCATGGTGTCGACGATGTCGACCAGCAGCGGCTGCGGCACCGCGTACCGCGAGAACGACACCAGCGCGTCGACGACCTGCTCGGCGTCGTGCCCCGCCGCGCGGGCGTTCCACAGCGCCAGCGGGGTGATCCGGTAGGTGTGCACATGCTCGGGCGCACGCTCGAGTTCGGCGAACGGGGCGATGGCGGCACGCGCGGCGCCCGCCTGCTCGTGGTCGACTTCGAGCAGCACGGTCTTGTCGGACTGCACGATCAGGGGGCCGTCGGTCATTTGTCCAGTATCCAGAACCGCCCGACCTCGGCACCGGTGAGTGTGCGTGAACTGCTGTTTTTCCGCGGCGTGTCGTGTGCAGGCGCGCACGCTCGCGCAAAGAAGGGAGGCTCAGTCGTCGTCGGCGATGACCACCGAGGTGATCCGGTGGACGGCGAAATCGCGCACCCGGCCCGATGCCGGGTCGTAGGCGGTCAACTGCCCACCTCGCACGTTGATCGGCGCGACGACACGCTGCGTCGCCACCCCTGCCGGGTCGACGTAGCCGATCACGACGGAAGCCTGCATATGCGAGGCCTCCTGCAACTGGTTGATCGCCACGGCGGGGTCCAATCGCATACCGCCGGTCGGGGCCGACGCCACCTTGCGCAGCACCGCGACGATCGCGGCCAGCGTCTGGCTGGTGGGGGTCGGCGGGAGTCGGTAGGTGCGCCGACGCCCGGGCGGGGCGGGCACCCGCGCGCCGCGCGCCCGGATGTCGACGATGGTGCCGGTCGAGTCCTCGGCGGCCGGGGCGAAGCCGGCCTGCCGCAGCGCGGCGAGCACCTCGGAGATCGGCGCCTGGGACACCGCGACAGTCGGTGCGAGCAGACGCATCTCCAGGGCTTCGGCCGCCGGCGCGGTCACCGCCTGCGCGAGCAGTGCGGCGTCCTCGCACCGCACGAACGACGCCGCCATTCCGACGCGCAGCTGGCCGTGCCTGCGCGCGACGTCGTCGATGAGATACGTCAGACCTTGCGGCACAGGCGTTTTGGAATGCCGATCGAACAGGGCGTGCAGCTCGCCAGCGGTCCGCCCGGTGTCGAGCGCCCGCCGGATCGACGCCTCGCTGATGCGATACACCATCGCTGCGCCCGCGGACTCCACGCTCGCCACCGCGGCCAGTTGTTCGGCCAGCTCGCGTTGCAGCGGGCCCGGCACGATCACCGTCAGGTCGGCCTGGAGCAGGAAGTGGTCGATCGGCGCGGGCAGAATCCGCTCCATCGCCTTGACCACGTCGTCCCCAGCGGCGTCGGCGAGCAGCGCCCGAGCCGGGGTGGCGATCGCGCCGCGACCCACCAGGCCCAGCGCGTGTGCCTCCGTCAGCAGGTCGGCGACCGGCGTCGGTTGCAGCCGCGCCCCCCAGCGCGGCCTGCGCCAAATCATGGCGCGTGACGCCTCCGTCGCGTCGACGCCTGCGCCGGGCGGAAGGCTCGCAAGCATTTCGAGCAACAGTCGGCGGTCCAGCGGCGCGGCGGTGGAGAACAACGAATCCGACAGCGCGGCATAGGGTTTGTTGTCGGGTCCGCGGCTGCCGATCAAGCTCGGCCGGCCCGGCAGGTCCAGCCACGCCGTGGCCATCAGGTGCCACTTGCCCGCCGTCGGGGATTCGACGAACCGATCGGCAGACACGGTCGGCGCCCAGTAGGGCCCGTCGCCGGCTTCTGGATCGGGCTCGGGCATGCCCGCCGAGATCAGATGCGCGGCCGCGGCCACCGTGAGGATCAGCCCCAGCCTGCGGTCCTCGATCCCGGTCATCTTGGTCAGCCGCTTGACGTCACGCACCCCGAGCCCGCCGCTGCGAAGCTCGGGAACCGGTGTGGCACCGAGTGTTTCGAGCACGACCTCGACTTCACGCAGCAGATCAAGGGCGGCGCCGGCGGCCACCGCATCGGCGTCGGCCGCCGTCGTCGTCGACACCACCGGGTCGGGTTCGGTCCACTGCACCGGCCCGGGCAGTTCGCCGCGCAGCACCTGGCCGACCAGTCGCGGCAGAATCACGGTTTCGGCGTCCACCTGGCGCAGCAGCCCGGCCGCCAGCAGGCGTTGCACCGGACGGTCGGGCGGTGTGCCGGGCGCGGCGTCGCGGGTGCGGCCCACCGGTGAGCCCTCCAGCAGCTTGTGCAGCAGATCGGACTGCGCCTCGTCGAGCGTTTCGAGCCGCGCCGCGATGTCCTCCGGCGTTCCGGCGGTGTCCTCGACCGTCGCCTGCCCCGGATACCACGGCAGCCCCGCGGCGACTTCGGCCGCCACCCGCACCGTCGTGTCGCCCCATACGAGCGCACGGTCGCGGAGGTCGTCGACGGCCTCGGCGACCGCAGCCTCGGACGCCCGTTCACCGATCAACTCCAGGAGTTTGGTCAGCGGGACGGCGGTGGTGTCGGCGTGCAGCACCAGCAACGCATCGAGCACGGCGAGCCGCAGAAAGTCGAGGTCATCGGTGGCGGCCTTGACCGACTGACGGGCCTGGGCGCGGGCCGCCAGCGCAGCGATCGTCCCGGGTGGCGGTTGGGTCAGGTCGGGCCGCAACTCCAGCAGCCGGATGAGCCGCTCGTCGGGAAGATCAGCCAACCAGGCGCCCAGCGGGACGCTTGGCGTGTTCTGGGTCATTGCTGACCAGCGTAAAGGAGGGCGGCGGTGTCGCCACCGGCGGCGGCATTTGCCACAATGTGGGCGTGGCAGACAACAAAGGGAAGAAGCGATACGTCGACCCGGGCTGGCCCGCGGTCGACGGTGAAGACGATCACGCGGTCAGTGAACTGGCCACCGACCGTACCGGCGCGCTGTCGCCCTTCGGCGAACTGACCTTTCCGCTGCCATCGGACGACCTGCCGTACGTACACCCGGTGACGGTCGTCAACAAGTAACGGTGACCGAGCCCCGCCTCTCTCACCTCGACGAGTCGGGGGCCGCGCACATGGTCGACGTCACCGCCAAGGACGTCACCAAGCGCACGGCCGTCGCGGCGGGCACATTGCACACCACGGCCGACGTCGTGGCGATGATCGCCTCGGGCGGCCTGCCCAAGGGCGACGCGCTGGCCACCGCCCGGGTCGCGGGCATCCAGGCCGCCAAGCGCACCAGCGACCTCATCCCGCTGTGCCATCAGCTGGCGCTGACGGGCGTGGACGTCGACTTCGAGATCGGCGACGCCAGCCAGCCAGGAACCGTTGGCGTCACCGCGACCGTGCGCAGCACCGACCGCACCGGTGTCGAGATGGAGGCGCTGACCGCGGTGAGCGTGGCCGCGCTGACTCTTTACGACATGATCAAGGCCGTCGACCCGGCCGCCCGCATCGACGACATCCGGGTGCTGCGCAAAGAGGGCGGCAAGACCGGAACGTGGACACGATGAGGTCGGGTCGCGTCGTCATCGCCTCCACACGTGCCGCCGCCGGGGTGTACGAGGACCGCTGCGGGCCCATCGTCGTGGACTGGCTCACCGGCCGCGACATCGCCACGCCGGCGCCCGTCGTCGTAGCGGACGGCGCCGCCGTCGCCGAGGCGATCTCGGCAGCCGTCGGGGAGGGCGTCGACGTGGTGATCACCTCGGGCGGCACGGGCATCTCGCCGACCGACCGCACCGCCGAGGCCACCGCCGACATCGTCGACTATGAGATCCCCGGGCTGGCCGACGCGATCCGCCGCGCCGGCGAGGACAAGGTGCCGACATCGGTGC
The DNA here is from genome assembly GCF_010731795.1 of Mycolicibacterium celeriflavum. Classification (NCBI taxonomy): domain Bacteria; kingdom Bacillati; phylum Actinomycetota; class Actinomycetes; order Mycobacteriales; family Mycobacteriaceae; genus Mycobacterium; species Mycolicibacterium celeriflavum. Next base: position 4,127,159 of record NZ_AP022591.1, read on the forward strand.
TGTCGCGCGGAGTGTGCGGAGCCAAGGGGCGCACGCTGATCGTGAACCTGCCCGGCTCGCCCGGCGGGGTCAAGGACGGTTTGGGTGTGCTGGACGGCGTCCTCGAGCATGCGCTGGATCAACTCGGCGGAAAGGACCACTCGCGATGACGGCCGTCGTGGTGCGCGCCGACCTGTCCGGGCAGCCGATCGAACCCGCCGAGTACGCGGCGCTGGTCGCCAACGCCTCGGCGGGAGCGGTGGTCAGCTTCGCCGGTGTGGTGCGGGACCACGACGGCGGCCGCTCGGTCGTCCGGCTGGAGTATTCGGCGCACCCCTCGGCGCCGCAGACCCTGGCCGACGTCGCCGCCGAGATCGCCGCCGACGCGACTGGCGTGCGGGCCATCGCCGTCAGCCATCGCATCGGAGTTCTCGAGATCGGAGACGCTGCGCTGGTGGCCGCGGTGGCGGCCGACCATCGTGCGGCTGCCTTCGAGACCTGCGCTCGCCTGGTCGACGTCGTCAAGGAGCGGCTGCCGGTGTGGAAGCACCAGTTCTTCGCCGACGGCTCCGACGAGTGGGTGAACTCCGCCTAAACCCGGGTTCAGGCAGTCGGAGCCGGGGCGGCCGGAAGGTTCGGCGGTGGGCCACCCGGTGCGTCCGGCGTGGTCAGCGGCCGCTGGGTCAGCGCCAGCAGGGCGTCCTTCCCGGTGACGTCCTGCGTCTGGATCGCGTGCCAGATCTCCTTGAGGTACGCGACGTTCGGGCTGTCGGTGGCAACCTGCGAACGGTCGACAGTCGTTCCCGGCGGCAGGTTCTGCGGGCTCGCGAGGTGCGGCACACCGCTGTCCGCCGCGAGTGGAGTGGCCGCTGGTGCATCCGGTGCGGGTGCCGGAGGAGCCGGCGGCGCCGCGGGCGCAGGCTGAAGCGGCCCGTCGGCGGGCAGCGACCACAGCTGCGGCTGCTCACCCGGCGCGACCGGAGCGGGCGGAGCGACATCCCAGTTGGCGACGGGCTGTGCTTCGATCGGCGGAGCCGGTGGCGGGGCGGGAGCCGGTGGCGGCGGTGGGGCGGGCGCGGGAGGCGGCGGTGGCGCTTCCGGCAGTGGGGCGGCCATGGCGTCGATCGGTGCAGACGCCGGCGGGGGCGGTGGCGCGGGCGCGGGCGGCGGCGGGGCCGGCGCGGGAGGCGGAGGCGGTGCTTGCGGTAGCGGGGCGGCCATCGCGTCAACCGGCGCAGGCGCGGGTGGTGGAGGCGGGGCCGGCGCGGGCGGCGGTGGTGGCACCGGCGCGGCCAGCGCGTCGAAGGGTGCGGGCGCAGGCGGCGGTGGCGGAGCGAACGGATTGATCGGCGGTGGCGGGGGCGGCAGCACGTTCTGCACCGCTTCCGCCGCGTCGTCGACGACGTTGCGCGGCGTGGCGCCCGACAGCGGACCACCGCACGACGGCCAGGCACCCTTGCCCTGGTTGGCGAGCACCCGCTCGGCGACGGCGATCTGCTCTTCCTTGGTGGCCAGGTGCGCTGCGGGTGCGTACTCTCCGCCGCCGTGGCCGCTCCAGGTGCTCGGCGAGAACTGAAGGCCGCCCTGATAACCGTTGCCGGTGTTGATGGCCCAGTTGCCGCCCGACTCGCAGCTGGCCACCTGGTCCCATTCGCCGTCGGTGGCGGCGTTGGCTTGCCCGGCGAGGGCGAGGCTTCCGGTTCCGAGAACTGCGCCGGTGAAGGCGACTTTCGCGACGCTTACAGCTGATGCAGTGGGCTTGCGATGCCGTCCACTCATGGGTGCGTTCGGTCCTCTCTTCGGCGCCCACGAGGTCAGCTGTCGGGTTCGGGCTGGAGAGGTATGCCCGGCCGTGTCGCACTGCGCGATCCGGCTTCACCCCAAGGAGCCGATGGCTCCAGGTCCGTCTTGACTCGGCGGACCGGTGGGTCCCCCGCCTCCATCCAAGTTGTTCGTCGGTATCCCGTGCACCAACGGATGGAGCTCGGCGCGGTTGGGCACGGCGGGCACGGTCGTTTTGAGGTCGACCGGCTTGGGACCGAACCGTAGCGGCTCGCTGTGGTCGCGTCATCTTTCGCCGGTAACGGCGTTTCCGCCGTCGGCAAATCTTAAAAATCCTCTAAATGCCCAGCAGTTTCCGGCGTTTCCGCAGGACCGAGACGAGCTCCACCTCGCCGTAGCCAGTCTGTGACCATTCCGTTATGTGACGGAAATCACCGTTAACCACCGGCGAAAGGGGGAAGAACATCGACGGTTTGAGCGTCGCTCAGCGCCGCGCTGTCATCGCGAACCGCGATGCCGTCGCACAGAAATGAGCAGCGTTTCAACACTTTCGCCTGATTCTCGTCGCGCTCGCCCAATCGCACGACCAGTTCGGCGAGCGTCGTTCCCGGCCGAAGCCGAACCGTCTCCTCATCGTTACCGGCCGCTGCCCGCGCGGCCGCAAAGTAGCGAACCGTCACCGCGATCGTGGCCGTCGTCGTCATCTCACCCAAAGTCATCCACCGATCGCGCTCATCGGACGATCGGGCTGAACGAAGTCGGGATCGTTGATGCCGTGTCCGGCCGCCTTTGCCCACATCGCGGTGCGCCACGCGGCTTCGACGGCGTCGTCGTCCGCGCCGGCGCGCATCAGGTCGCGCAGGTCGGTCTCCTGCTGGGCGAACAGGCAGTTGCGGACCTGGCCGTCGGCGGTGAGCCGGGTGCGGTCGCAGGCGGCGCAGAAGGCGTGGGAGACCGAGGCGATGATGCCGACCACGCCGCCGTCGTCGACCCGCCACAACTCGGCCGGCGCCGAACCCCGTGGCGCGCTGTCGGGGGTGAGGTGGAAATGCTGCTGCAAGGTGGCGAGCACCTCGTCGGCGCCGATCGCCTTGCCGCGCTGCCACTCGTGGCCCGCGTCCAGCGGCATCTGCTCGATGATGCGCAACTGGTAGCCGTGGTCCAGGCAGAACCGCAACAGCGCGACCGCATCGTCGAGGCCGGTGACCGGATCGAGAACCGCGTTGACCTTCACCGGGTCGAGACCCGCGGCCTTCGCCGCTCGCAGCCCGGCGAGCACATCGTCGAGTCGGTCGCGGCGGGTGATGGCGGCGAACCGCGCGGCGTCGACGGTGTCCAGTGAGACGTTGATGCGGTCGAGGCCGGCCCGCTTGAGCCGGTCGGCCCGGCTGGCCAGGCCGATCCCGTTGGTGGTCAACGTGATCTCCGGCCGCGGCCGCAGGGCAGCCGTCGCGGCGATGACGTCCTCGAGATGCCGGGACACCAGGGGCTCCCCGCCGGTGAAGCGGACGCTGGTGATGCCGAGTCGTGTGACGGCGATGCGCAGCAGGCGGGTCAGCTCGTCGGGCCGCAGCAGGCGCTCCACCGGGAGCCAGTCCAGGCCCTCGGCGGGCATGCAGTACGTGCAGCGCAGGTTGCACCGGTCGGTCAGTGACACCCGTAGATCCGTGGCGATGCGGCCGAACGTGTCGATGAGCGGGCCGTCGGCCGGCGCCGGTGTGGCCGGACCGACCGATGGGAGGCCGAGGCCGACGACCGTCATGCGAACGCCCGCTCCGGGTTGGCCACCGAGTCGACCGGCACGATGTCCTTGCCCAGTGGCATCAGCGATACCGGGATGAGCTTGAGGTTGGCCAGCGCGAGCGGGATGCCGATGATCGTGATCGCCATCGCCGCGGCGGTGATGACATGGCCTATCGCCAGCCAGATGCCGAACAGGATGATCCAGATGACGTTGCCGATCAGCGCGCCGGGCCGTGGTCCGGGTTTGTCGACGACGGTGTTGCCGAACGGCCACAGCGCGAAAACCGCGATGCGCAGTGCTGCGAACCCGAACGGAATCGTGATGATCAGCACGAAGCTGATCAGCGCGGCCAGCAGGTAGCCCAACGCCAACCACAGGCCGCCGAAGATCAACCAGATGACGTTCAGGATCAATCGCATAGCGGACGCTTCTTCTCCTTCAGCGGTGGCTCCAGCCTACCGATAAGGGGATGCTGGCGAGGTTGAGGTCAGAGTAGGATCGCAACTCGCGTCCCAGCGGGGCGCTTTCCTTATGTATCCCATGTTGACGTCAAGACAAGCGGGTGAGACCAGTGCCGACCGGCAGGGTTAAGTGGTACGACGCCGAAAAGGGCTTCGGCTTTCTGTCGCAGGAGGACGGTGAGGACGTCTACGTCCGGTCCTCGGCGTTGCCCGCTGGTGTCGAGACGCTCAAGGCGGGTCAGCGCGTGGAGTTCGGCATTGCCGCGGGGCGTCGCGGGCCGCAGGCGTTGACGCTGAAAGTCATCGATCCGCCGCCCAGCCTGTCGCGGACCCGTCGAGAGGCCGCGGCCGCCGAACGCAAGCACTCGCCCGACGAGTTGCACGGCATGATCGAGGACATGATCACGCTGCTCGAGAGCGCGGTGCAGCCGGAGCTGCGGAAGGGCCGCTATCCGGACCGCAAAGCCGCCCGCCGGGTGTCCGAGGTGGTGCGGGCGGTCGCGCGCGAGCTCGAGTCCTAGCTTCGTCGCGCCGAAACTGAACTTATGCGCGAAATTTCGATAATTTCTGCCGCATAACTTCAGTTTCGGCGGTCAGATGGGTGCGCCGGCGGCACGCAGAGCGGCGATGGTGCGCTTGACGATCGCATAGGACCGGTAGCGCAGCATCTCGGCGCTGACACGAATGATGCGCCAACCAAGCGCTTCCAGCTTGGCTTGACGCTCGATGTCGGCCGCTCTGATCGCGGGATCGGTCCAGTGTTGTTCGCCGTCGTACTCCACGCCGACCTTCCACTCCGGCCATCCCATGTCGATTCGGCCGACGTGCGCGCGGTAACCGTCGTAGACGTTGATCTGGGTGTGCGACGGCCGCAGCCCGGCATCGGTGAGAACCAGTCGGGTGCGGGTTTCCTGCGGAGACTCCGCGCCGGTGTCGGCGAGGTCGACCACGTCGCGCAATTGCACGATGCCCCGGGCGCCATGATGCCGCTCGATCAGTGCGTCGACGTCGGACAGCTTCAGCGCGGTGGCCTGTAACAGCGCGTCGACCCGGATAACGGCCAAGGTTCGCCCGTACCGGCGGCCGAGGTCAAACGCTGTGCGGGCGGCTGTCGTCACCGGGAAACCGCGGATGTTGCAGACTTCATCGGGCATCAGAGAGTCGTTGTGCAGCACGATCCCTCTCGTCTTGTGCTGGCTGCGCTGGTTGAGCTCGGCAGGCAACCGCTTGTCGATCCACTTCGCGCCGTGCAGCGCCGCCGCCGAGACACTGACGAGCGTCGCCCGGCGCTGCGACCACAACCACGCAGCGTGCGCTTTCTGCGGCGGGGTCAGCACCTGCCCTCGCGGCACATACACATTGCGGTGAACGGCCTCATAGCGCGTCATCAACTGGTAGCGGTTCAACAGGCCGGCGGCCAATGCCTCGCTACCCAAGAATGGCCAATCCACGGTCACTAGGACGGCGCCGCGGCCAGTTCGGTTCCGTCGCCGAAACTGAGCTTATGTGCGAGGTTTTGCCCTTTGAACGCGCATAAGTTCAGTTTCGCGGGGAAGAATCACCTGCATGGCATATGTCGCCGACAAGTCCGACTCAGGTGGCGAGTTCAACCGCGACACCAAATACATCTCGACCCGCATCACGGCCGACGGTCGCGACGGCTACCCCGTCGAGTCCGGCCGGTATCGGCTCGTCGTGGCGCGGGCCTGCCCGTGGGCCAACCGCACGATCATCGTCCGAAGGCTGCTCGGCCTGGAAGACGCCCTGTCCATTGGCTTTTGCGGCCCCACCCATGACGAGGACAGCTGGACGTTCGACCTCGATCCCGACGGCGTCGACCCGGTGCTGGGAATTCCCCAGCTCAAGGACGCCTACCTGAAGCGCTACCCCGACTACGACAAGGGCATCACGGTTCCCGCGATCGTCGACGTGCCCACCGGCGAGGTCGTCACGAACGACTTCCCGCAGATCACGCTGGACTTCTCCACCGAGTGGACGAAGTATCACCGCGACGGCGCACCCGACCTGTATCCCGACCGGCTGCGCGACGAGATCGACGAGGTGGCGCAGCGCGTCTACACCGAGGTCAACAACGGCGTGTACCGGTGCGGATTCGCCGGGTCTCAGGACGCCTACGAGAAGGCCTACGACAGGTTGTTCGCTGCGCTGGACTGGTTGTCCGACCGGCTGGCGAACCAGCGCTATCTGGTGGGCGAGACGATCACCGAGGCCGACGTGCGGTTGTTCACCACGTTGGCCCGCTTCGATCCCGTCTACCACGGGCACTTCAAGTGCAATCGCTGCAAGCTCGCCGAGCTGCCGGTGCTGTGGCCCTACGCCCGTGACTTGTTCCAGACGCCGGGATTCGGCGACACCATCGACTTCGTCCAGATCAAGCAGCACTACTACCTCGTGCATACCGACATCAACCCGACGCAGATCGTGCCGAAGGGACCGGACCTTTCCAACTGGCTCACGACGCACAGCCGGGAGACGTTGGGCGGCAAGCCTTTCGGCGACGGAACGCCGCCGGCGCCGCCGCGGCAGGGGGAGCGGGTTCCGCAGGCCCACTCGGCCTAGGACCACACCGTGCGCACCGACCACTCGGCGTGCGGGGCGGGTACCTCTTCACCGTCGACGCGGATCAGCGTCGGCAGCAGGACGGCGAAGCCGGTGAGCTTGCCGCGCCGCGGATCGACGGTGGGGATGGTCACCGCCAACCGCGTCTCGGGTCGGAACTCCTCGATGACGTCGCCACCCTCGTACTGGCGCAACAGCACCCACGGCGCCCGCGCGATCGCCGGCGGCACGGACAGCTGCACGGCATCGCGTTCGGTGACCGGCAGTTCGCCCTGCTCAGCGAAGACCGCGCACTTCGTGGGATTGAGCACCTCGCAGTATCGGTAGGGGCCGACGCGGACCAGGTGTCCGTGCGAAAAAGCGCTGATCTCAGGGTATTCCGGTGAGTCGTGATCGCTGAGCCGCCAGATGAGCACACCCGTACCCACCGACGCGAGAACCACCACCGCCGCGAGTGCGGCGAGCAAGCGTTTCACTCGTGCGCCACCGCCGCGGTGTCCGCGCGGCCGCCCTCCGGTTCGGCGAGCACCGGCCGGTTGCCGCCCAGGCCCGGGATCAGCGATTCGCCGCGGTAGCTGACCACGGTCTGCGCCAGGCCGAGAATCAGCACCGAGGTGATCGCGGTGAAGCCCACCCACAGTTCGGTGTAGACCAGCACGCCGACGGCACCGCCGGCGACCCAAGCCAATTGCAGCACCGACTCCGACCGGCCGAAGGCGGACGCGCGCGACTCCTCGGGCAGGTCGTCCTGCAGCGAGGCATCCAGCGACGCCTTGGCTATCGCGCTCGCCCCCGAGGTGAGCAAGGTGGCGATCGCGGCGACCAGCAGGTCGCCGGTCAGCGCGGCGGCCAGCGCGGCCAGCGTGACGACCACCGTGCAGCGCACCACGACCTGCGCCGGACGGCCGAGCTTCAGGCGCGCGCCGGTGAAGTTGCCCGCGAAGTTGCCGATGGCCGCGGCCGCGCCGATCATGCCGAGTATGCGCAGCTGCTCCCAGCCGCTGGCGTCGTGAGATTTGGCCACAAAGGCCGGATAGAGGAACAAAAAGCCGACCATCACCTTGATGGTGCAGTTGCCCCACAGCGCGGTGATGGTGTTGCGGCCCAACGGCTGCCGCGCCGGCTGCGCCGGCGGCGGTTGTTCGAGATGGCGCCGCAGTTCGCCCGTGCGACCGTGGTAGCTCAGCGTCGCGGGAACCTCACCCTCGGTGACCTCCACCCACTTCGGGATCCGCATCGCCAGCGCCGCACCGGCCACCGACACGGCGACGATCACGTACAGCGCACCGGGTAGCTGGACCAGGTTGAACAGGTACTCCGCGCCCGCGGCGACCGCGCCCCCCACCAAGGTGCCGCCGAGCAGACCGAACGTCGTCAACCGCGAGTTCACCCGCACCAGGTCGATGCTCGGCGGCAGTACGCGCGGGGTCACCGCGCTGCGCAACACGCTGAATGACTTGGACAGCACCATCATTCCCAGCGCACAGGGGTAGAGCACCCATGACGGGAAGTTGCCGGTGGCGCTGTCGTAGTTGGCGATCAACACCACGGCCAGCACCGTGCGCAGCGCGAACGACGTGGCCAGCGCGACGCGGCGACCGTGCTGCAGCCGGTCCAGGGCGGGTCCGATCAGCGGCGCGATGACGGCGAACGGCGCAATGGTGATCAGCAGGTACAGCGCGACTTTGCTCTTGCTCTCCCCGGCGGCCGCGGCGAAGAACAGCGTGTTCGCCAGTGCGACGGCCATCGCGGCGTCGACGGCGAAGTTCGCGACCGTCGGCCATGTCAGCGCGGTGAGCCCGGACTTGTCGGCGCCGTCGGCGGTGGCGGCCCGGTGCACCAGGCCGTACATCCTGGAGCCCATCTCGCGGCTGCGCTGCGCGGCCGCCCTTGTGACGGTGACCCTTTCGCCGGCCGCGCTGCCCACGCTGTGCGGCGGAGGCGCAGAACTGAACTCGCGGGTCGGCTCGTCGAGCGGCGGTAGCCAGCGGTTGGCGCTGGGGGTCGGCCCACTCCGCCGGGGACGACGATAGCTCCCGTCGCTCGGGTAGTTCGCCATCCCGGGATGTTCGTCATCGTCGGGCGGGCGCGGAGGGTAATAGCGAGGGTCGCGCCGGCCCGGGGAGTCTCGTGGGTCACGACGCGGTCCGGTCACGAGGACGATTCTCCACCATCGAAGCGGCCACGGGTGTGCAGCCAACCGGTGTGGCTACCGGTTCGCCGGTCAGGCACTATTGAGGGCGATGGACAGCGTGACCGAATCCGCCGAGCACGGCGCCGACGCTTCCGGTGAGAACGCCGCCGGGCGTCCGGACCTGGAGGCGGTACTCCTGGGCGCCGTTGACGACGCGCGCGAGGCGATCGTCGAGTTCAGCGGCGAGGACACCGTCGGTGAATATCTGGGAGCGAGCTTCGACGACCCCACCGCGGCCACGCACCGGTTCCTCGCGGCCATGCCGGGTTACCGCGGCTGGCAGTGGGCCGTGGTCGTCGCGGCGTGGCCGGGCGCCGACCACGCCACGATCAGCGAGGTCGTGCTGGTGCCCGGACCGACGGCGTTGCTGGCGCCCAAGTGGGTGCCCTGGCAGGAGCGCGTCCGGCCGGGCGATCTGGGTCCGGGTGACCTCCTGGCTCCGTCCGCAGACGACCCCCGCCTGGTTCCCGGCTACGTGGCCACCGGCGACCCGGAGGTCGACGAGGTCGCCGCCGAAGTGGGTCTGGGCCGTCGCCAGGTGCTCAGCCGGTGGGGCCGGATGGACGCGGCGCAACGGTGGCACGACGGTGAATTCGGCCCCGGTTCACCGATGGCGCGTTCGACGCGGCGCGTGTGCCGCGACTGCGGGTTCTATCTGCCGCTCACCGGGTCGCTGGGCACGATGTTCGGCGTCTGCGCGAACGAGCTTTCCGCGGACGGTCACGTGGTCGATGCCGAATACGGTTGCGGCGCACACTCGGACACCCCGCAGCCGGCGGGTGGCGGGTCTCCGCTGTATGACCCGTACGACGACGGCGTGCTGGACCTGACCGAGCCGGCCGATTAGCGTTCGGCCGCGGCCTTGATCCGCGCGAGTGACTCGTTCATGCCCTCGACGAGCTCACGCTCGAAGCTGGGCACACCGCCCATCAACGCGTTGACCGTCATGTTGGAGATCGGTTTCACCCCATTTTCGGCGTGCCGCGTTTCCACCAGCCGGGTGCCGGTCTCGGTGGGTTCGAGCTCGTAGCTCCACACTGTGCCGTTCTGATCCACCCGGAACGCGAGCTTCTTCTCCGGAATCAACTCGGTGATCTGGCTTGTGGTGGGCCACACCAGGAACTTGCGCCGATTGAGATTGATCGTCTTCGCCCCCGGCCGCAGTGGGCCGAACGTTTTCATCATTCGGCACTGCGGGCTCCACCGCGGCATGTTCTTGAGGTCCGAGATCAGTTCCCAGACCTTCGCCACCGGGGCGTTGATCGTGGTTTCGGCTTGCAACAGCGGCGCTGCCATCGTGTTCTCCTGTCTTGTCTTCAGCTCAGTCCGCTTTGCGCCCCGCGCGACCCGTGGCGCGCCGCGCGGCGTTGCCACAGCCAGATCGCGGTGCCAAGCGCGCCGACACCCAGGCCGGCCACCGTGTAAGGCCGCCACTCGTGTAGACCGGTCACCGTGAACGCCAGGATCGCAGCGACGACCCAACCGGCCGCGATCGCGACGATGACCGGCAATGGCCGCAACAGGATGTCGGGCAGAGGGGGCGGATGCGGGGTCATCGCTATGAAACCTAGCCGATCGCGCTCGACTCGTCGGTCAGACGGCCCGGATTGCGGACGTCGGTGAGCGTCAACGTAATCGACGTCGCCGATCCGTCCGACCCGCGGCTGGACGACTTCCGCGACCTCAACAGCGTCGACCGCAGACCCGACCTGCCCACCGGCAAGGGTCTGGTGATCGCCGAGGGCGTGCTGGTGGTGCAGCGCATGCTGGCGTCGCGGTTCACCGCCCGCGCGATGATGGGCACCGACCGCCGCCTGCAGGAACTCGCGGCGGACCTGCCCGGGGTGTCGGCGCCCTATTACCGGGTGCAGGCCGACGTGATGGCCGAGGTGGTCGGCTTTCACCTCAATCGCGGCGTGCTGGCCTCGGCGTCGCGGCCGCGCGAGCTGTCGGTCTCCGAGGTGCTGGACGGAGCCGCGGGGCCGGCGACATCGGGCAGCGGCGCCCGCACCGTCGCGGTCCTCGAAGGGGTCAACGACCACGAGAACCTCGGCTCGATCTTCCGCAACGCGGCGGGCCTGTGCGTGGACGCGGTCGTATTCGGCACCGGATGCGCCGATCCGCTGTACCGGCGCGCCGTGCGGGTGTCGATGGGCCATGCCCTGCTGGTGCCGTACGCGTGGGCGCAGTCGTGGCCGGCGGACCTCGAGCAATTGCGCGACAACGGGTTTCGGTTGCTGGCGATGACCCCTGCGCCGACGGCGCGCACGCTGGCCGACGCCATGTCGGCCGTCGTCGACGACAAGGTGGCGATCATGGTCGGCGCCGAAGGGCCGGGACTGACCGAGCGGACGATGCGCGCGGCGGATCTGCGGGTGCGCGTCCCGATGTCGCGGGGTACCGACTCGCTGAACGTCGCAACCGCCGCAGCGCTGGCGTTCTACGAGCGGATTAGATTGGCGACATGACCGACGACTCGACGCCGTGGGCGATGGGGTTGACGGTGGCGGCGTTCGTCGCCGCGGTCACCGCGGCCGCGATCGTCGTGCTCAGTATCGGGCTGCTGCGGGTTCATTCGCTGTTGGCGCTCGGGCTCAACCTGGTCGCGGTCGGCGGTCTGGCCCCGACGGTGTGGGGGTGGCGCAACCGGCCGGTGTGGCGGTGGTTCGCGCTGGGCTCCGGTGTCGGTGTGGCGATCGCATGGGTGGTCGTGCTGGCGATAGCCGTTGGCGGATAAGCCGACTTCAGTCTTGGGGTACTAGGCCGATCGGCCCAATCAACTTCGAAATACCGGTCATATCGACGCACGCTACGACGTCAACGACAGTTCAGATCAACAGTTTGTGCGGGCGCTCGAGCTGACGCCAAGCAGCTCGCCCTCTTCATACGCGGGCGCTGGGGCCTCACTCTTGCGGTCTGGCAGTGGCTTCCTCGCAGAAAGCCGCCTCGATGCGGTCGCGGACCGTCGTACCGAGAACCTCGCTTAGTGCGATGAGCGTAGATAAACCGTGGCTTTGCCGGCTTCTGATCGATTCCTTACGCGAACGGGCCGAGCAGCTCGGTCGGAACCACCCGGACGCGGTACGGCCGGGTGGCCTCGAGCGGTTCGCCGCCCTCAACAGACGTCGACTCTCGGTACTTGCCGTCGACAAGCTGGTAGACGGTCAACCGCGGCTCGTCCGGCTCGATGATCCAATAGTCGGGGACTCCCAGCCGTTCATAGACGGCCTTCTTGGTGTTGAGGTCGATCAATGCCGTGCTGGGCGAAAGGATTTCGACAACCAAGACGGGTGGAGCCGGGAGGTCTTTCGCGGTGAAGTCGCCCAGTCGGCCGACGAGAACGTCGGGCTGCAGTTCGATGAAGTCGCCCTGGTGCACGGCAAAGGGCGCACCGATGACAGCGAGTTCGGACGGACATGCGGCATCGAGCACGCCGAACAGGCGATACGCGATCGTCTGATGTCGCGTACCCGGCGCGGGGCTCACGATCAGCACGCCGTCGATGAGTTCATAGCGGCGACCGTCATCGGGCATCGTCTCCAGATCACTCACGGTGAGAGGCCCGGAGCCTGTTGCGGTCATGCTGCTCATAGTGCGCCTCCCGGTCAACTCCTGCATAGGGTTAGACGCGGTCGGAAGGGTGGTGGTTCCGCCGGGTAAAGCCCTAGCGCTGGCCGCCCGAGCGCACGCCCAGCAGCACGTCCTCCCACGCGGGCACCGGCGGCTTCGCCTTGCCCCTGCGGGCCTTCGGCTGCTGGGGCGCGACGGCCTCGGACGCCGCTTGGGGCTCGCTGGCTTGCAGCGGTGGGTCGATCGGCAGCGTCGGCTCCTCGACCCGGACCTCCGGCTCGCGCAGCGCTGCCACGGGACGCAGCGGACGCGCGAAGTTCGGGTCGATCAGCTCGCTCGCCGCGTCGTCGAACGCCGTCGCGGTGCCGCCGTGCGCGCCGGGGGTGTAGCGGAAGTGTGCGACGTTGTCGGACATCCCCGCTTTCCACGCCAACTGCACCGTCCAGCGGCCGTCCTCGTTGCGCCACGCGTCCCAGGAGGGGGCGTCGGGGTCCAGACCGCGCGCGATCAACGCCGTCGTGACCGTTTCCAGCAGTGTCAGCACGGACGGGCCGTCGGGGAGGACCGGATGGGCGGCCGTTGCCAGTTCCGCCGCCCGGGAGCGCTCGAGCAACACCGGATAGGCAAACCGCTCTACCCGTGCCACGTCGACGCCCGATGCCTCCGCGACCTGCGCGACGGATGCACCCGCCCTGATCCTGGCCTGAATCTCTTTGGGGTGCAGCACGTTTTGCACCTCGGTCTCGTCTCGTGTCTGGCTCGGGCCCACTTGGTCGCCACGAACCGCGGCCCGCAAACGTTCGTCGGGTCGCAGCATGAACTTGTCGCCGGAGTCGGCGGCCTCGCAGATGATTCGTTTGCCGTCAACGTCGAGTCCGACGACTTTGAGTTCCCGCATGGCGACCTCCTCCGGGCTAGCGCCAAGCCCGTTCACCCGGACAGTACTGCGTTATCCGCTCGTTACCTGGTAGGACACGCCAGCTAAAGGCGCTCGACGCCTGTTGGTCGCGGCTAAAGCCGCTCCACGCCTGTTGGTCGCGGCTAAAGCCGCTCCACGCCTGTTGGTCGCGGCTAAAGCCGCTCCACCACCCAGTCGATGCACGCGGTGAGCGCGCTGACGTCGTCGGGGTCGACGGCCGGGAACATCCCGACCCGCAACTGGTTGCGGCCGAGCTTGCGGTACGGCTCGGTGTCGACGATGTCGTTCGCCCGCAGCGTCTTGGCAACGGCGCCGGCATCGACGTCGTCGCTGAAGTCCACGGTGCCGACGACCTGTGAGCGCAACTCCGGATCGGTGACGAACGGCGTCGCGAACGGTGCCGCCTCCGCCCAGCCGTACAGCCGCTGCGACGAGTCCGCGGTGCGCTTGACCGCCCAGTCCAGGCCGCCGTTGGCCAGCATCCAGTCCAACTGCTCGGCAAACAGCAGCAGCGTGCCGATGGCCGGGGTGTTGTAGGTCTGGTTCTTGCTGCTGTTGTCGATCGCGATCGGCAGCGAAAGGAACTCCGGCACCCAGCGGCCCGAGCCCGCGATCGCCTCCACCCGCGCGAGGGCGGCCGGCGACAGGATCGCCACCCACAGCCCGCCGTCACTGGCGAAGTTCTTCTGCGGCGCGAAGTAGTAGACGTCGGATTCGGCGATGTCGACGGGCAGGCCGCCGGCCGCGGACGTGGCGTCGATCGCGACCAGGGCATCACCGGATCCGTCCGGACGTTGTACGGGTACGGCGACGCCCGTCGACGTCTCGTTGTGCGCCCAGCCGATCAGGTCGACCGACGGGTCTGACTGCGGCTTGGGCGCGCTGCCGGGGTCGGCCTTGATGACGACCGGGTCACCGACGAACGGGTTCTTGGCCACCGCCGAGGCGAATTTCGAGCTGAATTCGCCGTAGGTCAGGTGCAGTGAACGTTTGTCGATGAGACCGAACGCTGCCGCGTCCCAGAATGCGGTGGTGCCGCCGTTGCCGAGGATCACCTCGTAGCCCTCGGGCAGCGAGAACAGCTGACGCAGCCCGTCGCGCACCCGGCCCACCAGGTTCTTGACCGGCGCTTGGCGATGCGACGTGCCGAACAGATCGCCGGCGGCGGCGAGCGCGGCCAACTGTTCCGGCCGGACCTTGGAGGGCCCGCAGCCGAAGCGGCCGTCGCGCGGTTTGAGGTCGGCGGGGATCGTCAGGTCGGCCATGCGGTCAACGATAGTGACCGGGCTTGCGCACCGGCCGCGGGGAGGGTCGGGCAGAAAATCTCGGCAATGTGGGTAAACGGCCGATATAGAGACCTCGCTGTGTCCATACTGTGACCAGTCGGGGACTGCAGCTCGAGCCCAGGGGGGCACGTGATGAGTCTTGCGAGAACTTCGACGTTGACAACGCTCTGCGCGGCGGCGGTGACGCTCTTCAGCCCGCTGCTCGCGGTTCCCGCCCACGCCGACGAGGGCGGCGCGTTGCTGAACCAGATCAACGCCACGCGCGCGGCGAACGGCTGTGGTCCCGTCGCGGCCAACCCGCAGCTCTCCGCGGCCGCTTCGCGCCAGGCCAACGACATGCTGGCCAACGGCGTTGTCAACCACACCGGCTCGGACGGTTCCTCCGTCGTCAAGCGCATCACCGACGCCGGCTACACGTCCTACTCCAACGTCGGCGAAATCATCTTCTGGAGCACCGGCGTGGGAAATGTCCCGCCTGCGGCGGTCAACTGGTGGATGAACAGCCCTGGCCACCGCGCGATCATCACCGACTGCGGCATGACCGAGGCCGGGTTCTCCGTGCTTCGCAACGGCAACAGGGCCGCCGCGGTCGGGGAGTTCGGGCGGAAATAGCCACGCGCCTGTACTTGGGCACCTGGCGCCACCTGTGACGCCTGTCACACCCGAGTCTGTTCGCGCCGGTGTGACACATCGCGCGAAGGGGTATGTTCAGTAGGCGATACCTGCGGTACCGTTGCTGGACATTAAAGCCGCAGATGTAAACCTCAGTGGGGAGGTCTGAAGATGGCCCGGACTCGAATGGTCAGGCGTTGGCGTCGCAACATGGAAATAGGCGACGGCCGAG
Source organism: Mycolicibacterium celeriflavum (assembly GCF_010731795.1). Lineage (NCBI taxonomy): Bacteria > Bacillati > Actinomycetota > Actinomycetes > Mycobacteriales > Mycobacteriaceae > Mycobacterium > Mycolicibacterium celeriflavum. Next base: position 4,142,518 of record NZ_AP022591.1, read on the forward strand.
AAGACCGGGACTATGTCGACATGCTCACCACCCTGTCCGAGGGGTCGGTGCGGCGCAACTTCAATCCGTACACCGACATCGACTGGGATTCGCCGGAGTTCGCGGTCGTGCCGAACGACCCGCGCTGGGTTCTACCGGCGACCGATCCGCTGGGCCGCCATCCGTGGTACCAGGCCCAGCCGCTCGAGCGGCAGATCGAGATCGGCATGTGGCGTCAGGCCAACGTCGCCAAAGTCGGTCTGCATTTCGAGTCGATCCTCATCCGTGGCCTGATGGAGTACTCGTTCTGGACGCCGAACGGTTCACCGGAGTACCGGTACTGCCTGCACGAGGCGGTCGAAGAGTGCAACCACACGTTGATGTTCCAGGAGATGGTCAACCGCATCGGGGCCGACGTTCCCGGTATGCCGCGACTGCTGAAGTGGATTCAGCCGTTGATCCCGCTGGTGGCTGGGCCGTTACCAATCCCGTTCTGGTTCGGCATCCTCGCCGGTGAAGAGCCGATCGACCACACGCAGAAGAACGTGCTGCGCGAGGGCAAGGCGCTGCATCCGATCATGGAGCGGGTAATGGCCATTCACGTGGCCGAGGAAGCCCGCCACATCTCGTTCGCCCACGAGTACCTGCGCAAGCGGCTTCCGCACCTGCCGCGGCGCAAGCGGTTCTGGTTGTCGATCTTCGTCCCGCTGACCATGCGGATCCTGTGTTCGGCGATCATCGTCCCGCCGAGGACGTTCTGGAAGGAATTCGACATCCCGCGCTCGGTGCGCAAGGAGATCTTCTTCCGCTCGCCCGAGTCCAAGCAGATGCTGCGCGACATGTTCGGCGACGTCCGGATGCTGTGCCACGACACCGGCCTGATCAACCCGATCGCCAAGCTCATGTGGCGGATCTGCAAGATCGACGGAAAGCCGAGTCGGTACCGCAGCGAGCCGGCGCGCCAGCACGTGGTCGCCGCCTAGGGGGCTATGTGCCGCATGTGATCACCCAGTCGTGTTGCAGCGACGGGTCCTGTGTCTACGCGTGTCCGGTGAACTGCATCCACCCGACGCCCGACGAGCCGGGCTTCGCCACCGCCGAGATGCTCTACATCGACCCGGTCGCGTGCGTCGACTGCGGCGCGTGCGTTTCGGCCTGCCCGGTCGGGGCCATTGCGCCCGACACCCGGCTGGAGCCCAAGCAGCTGCCGTTCGTCGAGCTGAATGCGGCGTTCTACCCCGAGCGCGAGGGCAAGCTGCCGCCGACGTCGAAGCTGGCGCCGGTCATCGAGGCACCGGTGGTGTACCCGCGGCCCACCGGACCGCTCACCGTGGCGATCGTCGGTTCTGGACCGGCGGCGATGTATGCCGCCGACGAGTTGCTCACCCAGAAGGGCGTGCGGGTCAACGTCTTCGAACGGCTGCCCACGCCCTACGGCCTGGTGCGTGCGGGTGTCGCTCCCGATCATCAGAGCACCAAGGGCGTCACCGCGTTGTTCGACAGAGTCACGCGCGACCCCGGCTTCACGTTCTATCTCAATGTCGAGGTCGGCTCGGACGTGACGCACGACGAGTTGCTCGCGCACCATCACGCCGTGCTGTACGCGGTCGGCGCCCCCAACGATCGCCGCCTCGACATCGAGGGCATGGGCCTGCCGGGTACCGGCACCGCCACGGAATTCGTGGCCTGGTACAACGGCCATCCCGAATTCACCGAACTGCCAGTCGATCTCAGCTCCGAACGAGTCGTCATCGTCGGAAACGGCAACGTCGCACTCGACGTCGCGCGCATCCTGACCACCGACCCCGACACGCTGGCGCGCACCGACATCTCCGATCACGCGCTCGCCGCGCTGCGCAACTCCAACGTGACCGAAGTGGTGATCGCCGCCCGGCGCGGACCCGCAGACTCGGCGTTCACGCTGCCGGAGTTGATCGGGTTGACGTCGACGAGCGAGGTGGTCCTCTCCGCCGCCGACCATGAGCTGGTCGTCCGCGACCTCGCCACCGCGCAGGATTCGCTGACGCGCAACAAGCTGGAGCTCTTGAGCAAGCTCGGCGACGCTTCGGCGCCGGTGACGCGGCCCCGCATCCGGCTGGCGTATCGACTGACGCCGAAACGGGTCATCGGCGGTGTCCGCGCCGAAGCGATGGAGTTCACGGTCACCGGCACCGACGAGGTGCGCCGGCTGGACACCGGGCTGGTGTTGATTTCGATCGGCTACCGCGGCAGGCCGGTTCGCGGGCTTCCGTTCGACGAAACCGCGGCGGTGGTGCCCAACGACGGCGGTCGTGTGTTCGACCCGCAGACGGGTGCACCGGTCATCGGCAGCTACGTCGCGGGCTGGATCAAGCGCGGGCCGACCGGGTTCATCGGCACCAACAAGTCCTGCGCTTCGGAGACGGTGCACAACCTCGTCGCCGACTACAACGACGGCCTGCTGCGCGACCCCGACAGGGATCGAGCCAAGCCGGCCGCGCTCGAGAAACTCGTGCGCAGCCGGCGGCCCGACCTGGTCGACGCCCGGGGGTGGAAGGCGATCGACGCCACCGAGATCGCTCGCGGCGGAGATGACCGGCCTCGCGTCAAGCTCACCACCGTCGCCGACATGCTCGCCGCGGCGGCAGCCGCGCCGGCACCGCCGCTCGGCCGGCGTCTGCTCGCCGGACTACGCCGGTAGACGGCAGGTAGGCGCTCGCGCTACTGGTGCTGCTTGACCGCCTTGTCGATCTCCTCCTGACTGACCTCGCGCACCGGCTGGCCCATCGACCACACATGTCCGAAGGGGTCACGCAGCTCGCCGTAGCGGTCGCCCCAGAACATGTCGTCGAGCGGCATCACGACCGTCGCGCCCGCGTCGACGGCCTTCTGGAACTTGGCGTCCACGTCGTTGACCGTCAAGTGGATGGTCACCGGTGAGCCGCCGAGCGCTTCCGGCGTCACCGACTTGCCGTCGTTCATCTCGGGGAAATCGTCGTTGAGCATCACCAGCTTGCCGTTGATCCGCAGCGCGGCGTGAAACAACCGCTTGCCGTCAGGGCCCGGGACACGGCCGAGTTCCTCGGCGTCGAAGGCTTTGACATAGAAGTCGATCGCCGCGGCACCGTCGCTGACCGTGAGCATGGGGGATACGTCGGGCTGAACCTCGATGGCCATTTTCGGAAGTTCCTTTCGATTCTCGGTCATCCCCGCAGGGGGCTTTCAGTACCGACCGCTCGATTGCGCTCAATTCATCGGCACGCGGCCATGCAACCACGAGCCACCGACAGCAAGCGGTGCCTCAGACGACCGAGAACGACACCGGCAGCGCGTCGCGGCCAGTGAGTGCCATCAGCACCGTGTCGCCGTCCTGCCCGGCCGCGATGCGCGCTGCCAGGACCAGCGCCTCCTCGAGCACCGCGGGAGGCAAGGCGAACGAAATGCCAAGAGCACGGGTGATATCCAAGCTGTGCACCGCCAGCTCGAACGTCCGCGTCGGCAGGTAGGCCTGCAGCCGGATGCCCAGCCCGCCGAGCACGGTGATCAGCGGATCGTCGACGGCATTGAGTCGGGCAAGTGCGCGCGACACCAGCGCATCGACGGCACCGGCCGGATCGTCACCGAGATCCCGGCCCGCCTCCCTGCCGCGCTCGGCGACCTCGGCGGGGTCCATGCCCAGCGCGGCCGGGTTCACTCGCGCGTAGTACTCCTGCGGTGTGGCGATGTCCTCGCGCTCCGCGGGGTTCTCGAGGTAACTGATCACCGTGGTCAGCGACCGCGACGTGTGACCGACCAGCGAGCGCAGGTCCCACTCGCCGAGGCCGGGCCCGGACCATGCGTCGGAGGGGATCCGCCGGACCAGCCGCGCGAAACTGTCCGCCGCCGAGGGGAACGCCGTCGTCACGGCCGGACGACTCGGTCCCAACCCTCGACCGACCCCGGGCTGCGCGGCGCCGGTCCGACGTAGATCGCCGAAGGGCGCACCAGCTTGCCGAGCCGCTTCTGCTCGAGGATGTGCGCACACCAGCCGGCGGTGCGGCCGCAGGTGAACATCGCGGGCATCATCCTTGTCGGCACCTGCGCGAAGTCGAGGATCACGGCTGCCCAGAACTCGACGTTGGTCTCGATGGCCCGGTCGGGTCGCCGCTCCCGCAGCTCGCTCAGCGCGGCCTGCTCGAGTGCTGCGGCCACCTCATAGCGTGGCGCCTCCAACCGCTTGGCGGTCGCGCGCAGAACCCGGGCCCGCGGGTCCTCGGCTCGGTACACCCGGTGCCCGAAGCCCATCAGCTTCTCGTTGCGGTCGAGGATGCCCTTGACGACCGCGCGGGCATCTCCGGTCTGCTCGACCTCCTCGATCATCGGGATCACGCGCGCCGGGGCGCCGCCGTGCAGCGGTCCGCTCATTGCGCCGATCGCACCCGAGAGAGCGGCCGCGACGTCGGCCCCGGTCGACGCGATCACGCGGGCGGTGAACGTGGACGCGTTCATCCCGTGCTCGGCCGCGCTCACCCAATACGCGTCGATGGCCTCGACGTGCCGGGGATCCGGCTCTCCGTGCCAGCGGGTCATGAATCGCTCTGTGACCGTTGAGCATTCGTCGATGGTGCGTTGCGGGACGGCGGGTTGGTGGATTCCGCGGGCGGATTGCGCGACGTAGGACAGCGCCATCACCGACGCGCGGGCGAGGTGACCGCGGGCGGTCGCATCGTCGATGTCGAGCAGCGGGGGATAGCCCCAGATCGGGGCCAGCATCGCCAGACCCGCCTGCACGTCCACGCGGACGTCGCCGCTGTGGATGGGCAGCGGAAACGGTTCGGCGGGCCGCAGGCCGTCGCCGAATTTCCCGTCGACGAGCAGCGCCCACACGTCGCCGAAGGTCACCTTCTGGTTGACCAGGTCCTCGATGTCGACGCCGCGGTACCGGAGCGCGCCGCCGTCCTTGTCGGGTTCGGCGATCTCGGAGGTGAAGGCGACGACGCCTTCGAGGCCGGGTACGAAGTCTTCAGGCACCGCACTCATGGCCAGATTCTCGCACTCGCCTTTCGGGTGGTATCCACCGGTTGATCGGACACCGCCGGACAGCCTGGGCGTAGCGTTGTCGCGTGACGGCGGTAGGCCCGGAAAACCCAGAGCACTTGGCGAGGATGCGGGTGGAATACGGCTCAGCGGAGAAGGACGGCAGTCCGGACCTCGATGTCGACTGGCTGGCTGACGGCTGGGTTGCCTTGCTGCTCAACTGGTTAGCCGAAGCCGAACGCGCGGGCGTCGCAGAACCGAATGCGATGGTGTTGGGCACCGTCGATACGCAGGGCAGACCCGTCACGCGCTCGGTGTTGTGCAAGAGCGTGACCGAGGCCGGCATCACCTTCTACACCAACTACGACTCCGACAAGGGCGCGCAGTTGGCTGCCACGCCGTACGCGTCGGCCACCTTTCCCTGGTACCTGCTGGGTCGCCAGGTCCACGTCCGCGGACCGGTGACGAAGGTGTCCGCGGAGGAGACCGCCGACTACTGGTCCAAGCGGCCGCGGGGATCCCAACTCGGTGCGTGGGCGTCGTACCAATCGAAGCCGATCGCCTCGCGTGCGGCGCTGCTGCAGCAGCTCGCCGACGTGGCAAAGCGGTTCGCCGCATACGACGCTGTTCCGGTGCCGCCGAACTGGGGCGGCTACCTGATCGCCCCCGAAGTCGTGGAGTTCTGGCAGGGCCGAGAGGATCGGATACACAACAGGATTCGGGTCCAAGGCGATCGCGTCGAACGGTTACAGCCGTAGCGCCGATAGCCCGCACTTCTTCGCTACTGCGTGGCGTATCGAGCAAACCGTGACGTCGTCCATCTTTCGAAGAAGTTAGGTTCTTAGCTCACTCATATGTTCGGACGTTAAGATTCCCTTCGTGTCTGGCGGTAGGGTGGCGCAGGCTGCGGGCTTGCGCGAGCGCAAGAAGCAGCGCACCCGGGCGACCCTCATCGACGCGGCCGTGGAGCTCTGCAACGGACAGGGATTCGACGACACCACCGTCGAACAGATCGCCGCGATCGCCGACGTCTCGCCGCGCACCTTCAGCCGGTACTTCCCCACCAAGGACGCCATCGCGCTGGCGTTGGTCGACGAGATCATCGACCAGACCGCCGTTGAGCTGGCACGCCAACCCGCCGACCTGAACCACTTCGAGGCGATCATGCGCGCCTATGTCGCGATGGCCGAGGCGACCAGAAACGGGCGAGCCGGGGAGCTGACCGCCGAGCGGGTGCTGTGCATCACCCGGATCGTGTTGTCGTCGTCGACGCTTCGGCAGGTCAGCATCGAGTTCCGCGGCAACTCGATCGAGGTCGCGTTGGCCGAGCGGATGGGCGTCACCCTGGACGACCGCCGAGTCCGCTTGATATCCGCCACATGGGGTGCGGTGATCATGACCGCGCTCAACGCCGCCATGCAGGTCAACGCGGACCCGTCGCAGCTGTCGATAGACGACCTGATCGAGCAGCTGGAAGCGGTGTTCGCGGAGTTCGCCGACCTGATGGGAAACCTGCGGCAGGTCGTGTGAGCAACTGACCGCCCCCGGCGGGGCACGCCCGCCGGAATGGGACTACCTTTTGTAGAGCAATGTTCGATTACTCCCAGCAGCGACGAAGGGATCCTCGTGGCCGATAACGCGAAGAGTGGGGAAGGGCAAGCCACCCTCTCGTACCCCGGTGGCACGCTCGACCTTGACATCGTTTCCGCCTCCGAAGGCGCCGATGGCATCGCGCTGGGTTCACTGCTGGCCAAGACCGGTTACACCACGTTCGACGAGGGCTTCGTCAACACCGCTTCGACCAAGAGCGCGATCTGTTATATCGACGGCGACGCCGGCATCCTGCGCTACCGCGGCTATCCGATCGAGCAGCTCGCGGAGAAGTCGAATTTCATCGAGGTCAGCTACTTGCTGATCTACGGCGAGCTGCCCAGCAAGGAGCAGTTGGCGGAGTTCACCACCCGGATTCAGCGGCACACCTTGCTGCACGAGGACCTGAAGCGGTTCTTCGACGGCTTCCCGGCCAACGCGCACCCGATGCCGGTGCTGTCGAGCGCGGTCAACGCGCTGTCGACGTACTACGAGGACTCGCTCGACCCGTTCGACGACAACCAGGTCGAGCTGTCGACGATCCGGTTGCTGGCAAAGCTCCCGACCATCGCGGCGTACGCCTATAAGAAGTCGGCCGGCCAGCCGTTCCTGTATCCGGACAACTCGCTGACGCTGGTCGAGAACTTCCTGCGGATGACGTTCGGTTTCCCGGCCGAGCCCTACGAGGTCGATCCGGAGATCGTCCGAGCGCTGGACATGTTGTTCATCCTGCACGCCGACCACGAGCAGAACTGCTCGACGTCGACGGTGCGGTTGGTCGGCTCGTCGCAGGCCAATCTGTTCACCTCTATCTCCGGCGGCATCAACGCGCTGTGGGGTCCGCTGCACGGCGGGGCGAACCAAGCGGTTCTGGAGATGCTGGAGAAGATCCGGCAGGCCGACTTCGACGTTCACGAGTTCATCAAGAAGGTCAAGAACCGCGAGGACGGCGTGAAGCTGATGGGCTTCGGCCACCGGGTCTACAAGAACTACGACCCGCGCGCCCGCATCGTCAAGGAGCAGGCCGACAAGATCCTCGGCAAGCTCGGCGGCGACGACGAGATGCTGGACATCGCCCGGACTCTCGAGGAAGCGGCGCTCACCGACGACTTCTTCATCGAGCGCAAGCTCTACCCGAACGTCGACTTCTACACCGGCGTGATCTACCGGGCGATGGGCTTCCCGACGCGGATGTTCACCGTGCTGTTCGCGCTCGGCCGGCTCCCCGGGTGGATCGCACACTGGCGTGAGATGCACGACGAGGGCAGCGGCAAGATCGGCCGTCCGCGCCAGATCTACACCGGCTACACCGAACGCGACTACAAGGACGTCAACAGCCGCTAGCCGGTTCTCTTCTGCCGCGAGCGACCGTGTTTGTACACCGACACGCCGACATTGTGAGTGCAAGAGCGGTCGCTCGCGGAGAATGAGCGACCCCTCGATGAGCGCTCGGCGTAAGGCCATCATTCTGGTGACCTGCTGCCTGAGCCTGCTGATCGTGTCGATGGACGCGACGATCGTCAACGTCGCGATTCCCAACATCCGCGCTGATCTGCACGCGACGGGCTCCCAACTGCAGTGGGTGATCGATATCTACACCCTGGTGTTGGCCTCACTGCTGCTACTGTCGGGCGCGGCCGCCGACCGGTTCGGTCGCCGTGGCACGTTTCAACTGGGGCTCCTGGTGTTCGCGGTCGCGTCGCTGCTGTGCAGCCTGGCGCCGAACGTCGAGACCCTGATCGCCGCGCGACTCTTACAGGCGATCGGCGGGTCGATGATGAACCCCGTTGCGATGTCGATCATCACCCAGGTGTTCACGGGCCGGGTGGAACGAGCCCGCGCCATCGGCGTGTGGGGCGGCGTCGTCGGCATCTCGATGGCCGCGGGGCCGATCGTCGGCGGGGCGCTGATCGAGTTGATCAACTGGCGTGCGGTGTTCTGGATCAACTTGCCGATCTGTGCGCTGGCGATCCTGCTGACCGCTCTCTTTGTGCCGGAGTCCAAGTCGGCGACGATGCGCGACGTCGACCCGGTCGGGCAGGGGCTCGGAATGGCGTTTCTGTTCGGCGTCGTCTTCATGCTCATCGAGGGTCCGGTCATGGGTTGGACCGACCCGCGAACCGTCGCTGTCGGGTTGGTCGCGGCGGTGGCGTTGGTCGCCTTCCTCGCCTACGAGGCTCGCCGGCGCGACCCGTTCATCGACCTGAGGTTCTTCCGCAGCATCCCGTTCGCGTCGGCGACGATGATCGCGGTGTGCGCGTTCGCCTCGTGGGGCGCCTTCCTGTTCATGATGTCGCTGTACCTGCAGGACGAGCGCGGCTTCTCGGCGATGCACACCGGGCTGATCTATCTTCCGATAGCCATTGGCGCGCTGGTGTTCTCGCCGTTGTCGGGACGGATGGTGGGCCGCTTCGGAGCGCGGCCGTCGCTGTTGATCGCGGGCACGCTGATCACGGCGGCGACGTTGGTGCTGGCCGAGCTGTCGGCGACGACACCGGTGTGGGAGCTGCTCGTCGTGTTCGCTGTCTTCGGTATCGGCTTCTCGATGGTCAACGCGCCGGTGACCAACGCAGCGGTCAGCGGCATGCCGACCGACCGGGCGGGCGCCGCGTCGGCGATCGCTTCGACCAGCAGGCAGGTCGGCGTGAGTATCGGTGTGGCGCTGTGCGGTTCGGTCGCCGGTGGCGCACTGGCGGCGACGGGCACGGACTTCGCGGTGACCGCCCGACCGCTGTGGCTGATCTGCGCCGCACTCGGGGTGGTGATCATCGTGCTCGGCTTCTACTCGACCTCGGCGAAGGCGTTGCGCTCGGCCGACCGACTCGCTCCGCTGGTGGCCGCCGATGTCAGGTAACCGGTTGACCTTCCAACACCGCCATCGCCGCGCTCGTCATCGACTCGGAACTGTCCCGGCTGCAGGCGATCCTGGGGAACTGTCCGCCCAGTGAAACGGCAGTCACAGCTGTCGACGTTTTGCATGGGCCCTGGCGCACTTTGTCTGCAAAACGTCGATCGCTGTGACGTGTGATGGTCGGCTGATCTGCGTCACCGGCCAATTCGTGAAACATCGAGGCTAGCCCTCCAACACCGCCATCGCCGCGTTGTGCCCGCCGATCCCCGACACCGCGCCACCGCGTCGAGACGCCGAGCCGCACAACAGGATCCGATCATGCGTGGTCGCCACGCCCCAGCGCTGCGCCGAAGTTTCCAGGGGCTCGTCGTCCTCGACGAACGGCCACGACAACCCGCCGTGGAAGATATGTCCGCCCGTCATGCCCAGCGAGTGCTCGAGGTCGACGGTCGTCTTCGTCTCGATGCACAGCCGGCCCGCCGAATCCTCCATCAACACGTCGTGAATCGATTCGGCGAGAACAGAATTCAGTGAGTTGAGCACCGCCGAGGTCAATGTGTCGCGCATTCGGTCGGGGTCGCCCGACGACACCAGCTGGTGCGGGGTGTGCAGGCCGAACACCGTCAACGTCTGCGCGCCGGCCGCGCGCAGTTCGTCGGACAGGATCGACGGATCGGTCAGTGAATGGCAGTAGATCTCGCACGGCAGCGGATCGGGGACGACGCCGTGGTCGGCCTGCACATACGCCCGGTCGAGTTGGCTGTACGACTCGTTGACGTGGAACGTCCCCCCGAACGCCTGCTCGGCGGTGACGGTGTCGTCGCGTAGTCGCGGCAGCCGCCGCAGCATCAGGTTCACCTTGACCTGCGCGCCGGGGGTCGACTCCGGCGCCGGCTCACCCAGCAATTCGGCCAGCACGGTCGGCGTCACGTTGGCCAGCACAACCCCGGCGTGCACGGCGCGATCGGCGCCGCCATTGCGGTATCGGACTTCGCCGGCCGGATCGACCGCGTAAACATCGGCGTCACAGGTCAATTCGGCGCCATAACCGGCGGCGGCCGCCGCTAGCGCGCCGCTGATCGCCCCCATACCGCCGATCGGCACGTCCCAGTCGCCGGTGCTGCCGCCGAGCAGGTGGTACAGGAAGCACACGTTCTGGATCAGCGACGGGTCGTCGAGGCGGGCGAACGTGCCGATCAACGCGTCGGTGGCGATCACGCCGCGCACCACGTCGTCGCCGACGGCCGTGGTGATCGCGTGTCCGATCGGCTCCTCGACCATCAGCCGCCACGCGGCTGCGTCATCGACGAGAGTGCGAGCCTGGCTGCGACGACGCAACGGCTGCAGCAGCGTCGGCCACAACCGGGCGGCGACGCCACCGCACCGGCGGTAGAAATCGGCGAACGCGGCCTCGTCGGATGCCGCGCCGATCGTCCCGAACGTCGACGTCGGCCCGATCAGCAGCCCGGTGCGGCCGCCGGTCGACGGGTCGGGCGTGTACGAGGAATAGCGGCGGCGCTGCAGGCGCACCCGCGCGCCGAGGTCTTCGATGATCCGCCGGGGCAGCAGGCTGACCAGATAGGAGTACCGCGACAGTCGCGCGTCGACGCCGTCGAACGCATGCGCGGACACCGCCGCACCACCGACGTGGTCGAGCCGTTCGAGCACCCGCACGCGGCGACCGGCCTTGGCGAGGTAGGCAGCCGCGACGAGGCCGTTGTGGCCGCCTCCGACGACGATGACGTCGTAGCTGGGGTTCAGCTGAGGTATCCCTCGACCTCGTCCGGCGGACGCACCTCCGCCTCGCGCGGATCGCCGCCGGTTTCCCGCAGGGCCCGGCGCTGCCGCAGCAGATCCCAGCACTGGTCGAGTTGCACCTCGACGGCCTTCAGCCGTTGATGCTCCTGCGACTCGTCGATCTCGCGGTCCTGAAGCTTGGCGCGCAGCTCCTGCTCCTCGGCGACGAGCTTGTTGACCTGATCGAGAATGTCTTGGTCTTTGGTCACAGCGCCAGTCTGCCCGACTACCGTGAGTGCGGTGACTTCAAATTCGGGGCAGAAGCCCGAAATCGAATTCCCCGACGGCCCGCCACCCACCGAGTTGGTGATCACCGATCTGGTCGTCGGCGACGGCCCCGAGGCGGTGCCCGGCGGCAACGTCGAGGTGCACTACGTCGGGGTGGAGTACGACACCGGCGAGGAGTTCGACAGCTCGTGGAACCGCGGTGAGTCGATCGAGTTTCCGCTGCGTGGGCTCATCCAGGGCTGGCAGGACGGTATCCCCGGAATGAAGGTCGGCGGTCGCAGACAGCTCGTCATCCCGCCGGCGCAGGCGTACGGTCCCGCCGGCGGCGGACACCGGCTGTCCGGCAAGACGCTGATCTTCGTGATCGATCTGCTCGCCGCGCGCTAGCGTCCCCGCGCGACTCTCACCGCACGCCGGGCAGCCGCAGAAGCAGGCGTACGCCACCCAGTGGGCTGTCCTCCAGCGTGGCAGTGCCGCCGTGCAATTCGGCTTGCTGCGCGACGAGCGCGAGGCCCAGTCCGGACCCGGAGTGCGACGCCGTCGACCCGCGGGAGAACCGCTCGAACACGATCGAGCGCTCCTCCTCGGGAATGCCGACTCCGTCGTCGTCGATGGCGATCTCCACGCCCGCACGTGAACTGACCGCCGACAGTTGCACCCGCGTCGCACCGCCGTGCTTCACGGCGTTGGCGATCGCGTTGTCGACCGCCAACCGCAGGCCCGCGGGCAGGCCCACGATGATCACCGTCGGCGCGGGCACCAACGACACGTCGAGATCCGGATAAACCCGCATCGCGTCGTGCGCGGCGCGGTCCAGTAGTTCGGTGATGTCGACGGGCACATGGTCGTCTGCGGTCGACAACTCGCCCTGGGCCAGGCGTTCCAGCGCGCTGAGCGTCGCCTCGATGCGCGACTGTGTCCGGATGACGTCGTTGACCACCTCCTTGCGCTGCTCCTCGGGCATGTCGAGGGTGGCCAGCACCTCGAGGTTGGTCCTCATCGCCGTCAGCGGAGTGCGCAGTTCGTGGGCGGACACCGACGCGAAATCACGCGCCGACGCCAGCGCGGCCTTGGTCCGGTCCTGTTCGTTCCACACGCGTTCGACCAGGCCCTTGACCGCCTCGGCGATCTCGACGGCTTCGGTGGCGCCGCGCACCTCGACGTCGGGGTCCTCGTCACCGGCGTCGATCTGGCGGGTCTGCTGAGCCAAACTCTTGAGTGGGCGCACCGCGAACGCGGCCAGCACCCAACCGAAGACCGACGCGGCGCCCACGGCGAACACGCAGATGACGATCACCCGCCGGTGCAGGTTGTTGGTGTCGGCGATGGTGGCGTCGTAGGTGGCGCCGACGGCCACCGACATCGGCCCCGGGTAGTAGGGGATGTCGACCGTGCGGACCCGGTATCGCACGCCGTCGACGTAGGTGTCGGCGTAGCCGGGCTCCATCTGCGGGAGCACGACGTTGGAGTTGGACGTCACCTCCCCGCCGCGGTGCACGGTGATGACGGCGTCCTGGTTGTTCGGCGATTTGGGGATCTCGTCCAGGCCGCGCGGCAGAAACGGGATCGCGAACCCGGCGGCCTCATCGAGTCGGCGGTCGAGGCGCTCTTTGCGGTCGTTGGTGATGCCGACCCACACGACTGTGCCCACGATGACGACGACGATCGCCGCGCCGATCGCGGTGGCAAGTGCGACGCGGGTGCGCAGCGACGGGGTTCGGCGGAAGATCCGCGACAGCAGGTTCATAGTTCACTGAGTTCGCAGAACGAATCCCACTCCGCGCACCGTGTGCAGCAGCCGGGGCGCTCCGCCGGCTTCCAGCTTGCGACGCAGGTAGCCGATGAAGACATCGACGACGTTGGTGTCCGCGGCGAAGTCGTAGCCCCAGACCAGCTCGAGCAGCTGCGCGCGCGACAGTACGGCGGTCTTGTGCTCGGCCAGCACCGCGAGCAGGTCGAACTCGCGCTTGGTCAGGTCGACGTCGACGCCGTTGACGCGGGCGCGTCGGCCGGGGATGTCGACTTCGAGCGGGCCGACCTGAATGGTCTCCGACGAGAACGTCGCGGTGGACCCGCGCCGGCGCAGCAGCGCCTTCACCCGGGCCACGAGTTCGGCCAGCACGAACGGCTTGACCAGGTAGTCGTCGGCGCCGGCCTCCAGACCGGCCACGCGGTCGTCGACCGAGCTGCGCGCTGAGAGCACGCAGACGGGCACGTCGTTGTCCATCGCGCGCAGGGCGGTGACCACGCTGACGCCGTCGAGCACGGGCATGTTGATGTCCAGGACGATGGCGTCGGGTCGGGTTTCGGTCGCGCTACGCAGCGCTTCGGCGCCGTCCACGGCGGTGGCCACGTCGAAACCGGAGAGCCGCAGCCCACGCTCGAGGGAGGCCAGGACGTCGGGGTCGTCGTCGACCACGAGAACCCGGGGCGAGGCTGCACCACTGTTCATGCCGTCAATCTTGCCTGAAGGAGAGGTTTATCGGCGGGAAGGCGGGCGGCCGGGGCGGCTACTTGTACTTTAGGAGGTCGATAGGACCGTTCCGGCAGTCGAGCCCGAAGAGAGGTTTGCCGAGCGCCGCTGGAACCTTTGCTGCGGCTGGATTTTTTCCCACCGAAGATTAACCGCTGCCCACCATCGAAAGGTGGGCTAACTGGTGCTCATCCTAATTCGATGACTTTCACGTTGCCGCTTTTCGAGAGGGCTGTCAGCCCCGGAGCGCTCGGGTCGGCGGTTTCCGGCACGGTCACTGTCGTAACGCCATGAGGCATGTCGGTTTCGGCCCGTACTCGGTACGGCTCAGAGCCGGGCAGCCCCACAGTCACATTGCCGCGGGCGATCGCTTCGGTAGTGCGCGGCGCCGCACGGAATTCCATCGAGATGCTACCGGTTTCGGCTGTCGCCCTGAACGTTTCGGACACGGCGATTCTGGCGTTGGTGCTGATGTCACCGTGGCGGACCTCAACGTCGATCACGCGGGCCGAGCCGCCGAGCGTGACGGTGCCGTCATCGACATTCGCAACCAGGTGATCGAGATCGGCGTCGGTGGTGAGCGGGCCGGTCCGGTGGTTGACGGTCACCCTCAAACCCCTTGCGACATCTGGCGGTAGCACGACCGTGAGCTCACCGGTGCCGATGTACGACAGAAAGCCGGAAGCGGCGTCGCCGAGTGTCACGCGGCTGCTGCCGCTGTCGGTGATGACGGCCGGTGGCGGACCGTCCGCCCTTGTCACCATCCGCAAGTCGACGCGGGGCTCAGTGGCGCTGTCATCAGCGACGATCCGCACGGCCACAGGGACCTCCCCAGTATCGATGGTCAGCAGCTGCATGTCGGCTGGCAGCGCCTGCGTGTGTGTGACGATGCGGCTGTCGGCGATCCCGAATGCGAGAACACCGAGGCCGGCCAACGTCGCGCCCGAAACCAAGGCTGCGATGGCGACGAGTAGGGCGCGCATCGCAGTGCGCGGGCCGCCGGACACTATTGGCGGCAGAGGAGCTGCCAATGGGGGGAGTGGCAGCTCCTCTGCCAGGACTTGGCGCGGTATGTTGGCGCGACGTCGGTGACGCTCACCGCCGCTTCGGCTCCTGCGCATCGAGGTGGGCGGCGGCGCGTTTGAGTACCAATACCGCATCGGCTTTGGTGGTGTGAGCGTCGTCGTTGTAGGCCCGCAGACTCGGCCACGCTTGCGCGGCGACGGAATTGGCCAGCCGCAGCACCAGGCGCTCCAGTCGGTCTACCTGCTCGTGTACCGCATTGGGATGCATGGCCTGCCAATAGCCAGCCGCCGTGCGCAGGGACCCTTCCAGGCAGAACTTGCACGGGGCGGCGCCGGCCTCGGTGCGCACCCGGTAACCCCCCGTGCCGATATGCTCGGTGCGCACGCGCACCCATTCGCCCGGGGACCCCAGGACGGGGTTCACCTGAGCACCGTCGGCGTCACGGCAGTAGGTGCCCTGCGTCCACCCGTCGTGGGGCTCGATGAGCGCCAACGCGTCCTCGATCACCTCTCGGTCGGTTTTGGCCGTCATACCTGCAGTGGTTTGGGCGATCGTCGTCATGATCTTGAATCCTTCCTATGTGCTTAAGACTCGAGGTAGCGCAAAACCGCGAGGACACGGCGGTTTTCGGTGTCATCGGGCTCCAGCCCCAACTTGGTGAAGATCGAAGCGATGTGTTTCTCGGCGGAACCGGTCGACATGTGCAGCGTCGCGGCGATCGCGGAGTTCGTCCTGCCCTCGGCCATCAGCTGCAGTACCTCGCGTTCGCGAGGGGTGAGCTGATCCAGCGTGCTGCGGCGATGCGATCGCGCCAGGATCTGGGACACGACCTCGGGGTCGAGCAGGGTGCCGCCGCTGCCAACGACCGAAACTGCCTCGAGGAACGCCGGCACGTCGGCAACGCGGTCCTTGAGCAGGTAACCGAAGCCGCGGGTGTCCGAGCTGATCAGGTCGGAGGCATAGCGCTCTTCCACGTAGTGGGACAACACCAGTACGGGCGACTCGGGATTCTGGCTGCGCAGCAGCGCGGCGGCGCGGATCCCCTCATCGGTGAAAGTCGGCGGCATCCTCACGTCGACGATCACCAGATCAGGCTTGGTGTCGTTGACCAGGGACAGCAGGTTGGTGGCGTCAGCGACGCCCGCGACCACGTCATGGCCGGCGTCGGTGAGCAGGCGTTCGATACCCGCACGCAGCAGCGCCGAGTCCTCGGCGATCACAATGCGCATGGCAGCACCGCCGTGACAGTCGTGGGCCCGCTGGCAGGGCTGGAAACCGTGAACGTGCCGCGCGCGGCGCGGACCCGGTCGGCCAGGCCGCGCAGGCCGGTGGCGACCGCGTTGTCAGTGATCCGCGCGCCGCCGTGGCCGTCGTCAAACACCGACACGTAGAGCTTCTTTTCGGCCTCGTCGAGCCGCACCGTCACGACGGCCCGCGACGCCTGGGCATGCTTGGCGACGTTGGTGAGTGCCTCCGCGACGACGAAGTAGGCGACGGATTCGATCTCCACAGGGCCGCGGCGGGGTTGGTCGATGTTGAGCGTTGTCGGGATCCCGGCGTTCTGGGCGCGCTGCACCACTGCTGAGAGCGCGGCGTCCAGGCCCCGGTCGGAAAGGATTGTCGGTGCGATACCGCGCACGACATTACGCAGTTCCACCAGAGCGGTTTTCACGTCGTCATGGGCCTCGGTGAGCAACGCTTTGGCGGCAGCCGGGTCGGTGTCGAACTTGGTCTGGGCCAGGCCGATCGTCATCGCCAGCGACACCAGGCGGGGCTGCACACTGTCGTGCAGGTCGCGTTCGATGCGATGACGCTCGGTGTGGGCCGAGGAAACCGCGCCTAGCCTGGCGTCGGCGAGCGCGTCCACCTCGTGTTGCAGCACCGCGGCCGGCGACGGCGAGAGCAACCAGTGGTCGATCTTGGCGTCGAGAACGGGCGCGAAGACCACGATCGCAGCGGCGGCCGCCAACGCAACCACGGCCAGCGGCCACGCCAGAGCCGGCGAAATGAAGGACAAAGACGCGTCGTCGCTGCGGCTTGCGGCGATCGCCGCGGCCGGCGTCAATAACCCGAACGCCAGCAGAACGAGCGCGAGACCACCGGCTGTCAGGTCGTAGACGCTCCGAAGAAAGTGATGGGTGCAGCCCTTCCAGAACCGAACGCTGGTGATGTCCAGCCACATCTGGTGGGTCCATCCTTGAAACCCCTTATAGCCAGACCTCTTTCGGGGTGGCACCGGGATTCCCATACCGAAGACAGTTTCGCTGCGCACTCGCTCGAGCCACTCCACGCCGCGCATCAGGTACACGAACACGACGAGGGCGAGTACGAACCCGATCACCGAGGGAATCGTCGCTATTCCGATGACCGCGATAATGATCGGCACCCACAGCCAAACCACGGCGATCGCCGCGCCGACGATCAGCGAGGCGCTCGGCACGAAGCCGATGCGACGGGGCGCCGGCACCGTGACTGGATCAGCCGTGACCGGCGCGACCTCTGGATCAGTGACTGCTGCGACCATGCCTTCAACGTACGGAACGCCGCGGCGAGGCAACATGCCGTTTACCGGACGAATTAGGGGGGGTTAACCCCCGCATCCGCTGCCTGAATGCACCGCGACGGCAGTTCAGCGCACCCGTCGCGAATTTGCATCTTCGGTGGGAGCCGTACGCGAGAGCTTGAACCATTGCGCGGCTGTTGGCAAGGGCGGCATCGGGAAACCCCCTCAAGCTGCGGCGTAGTACCGTCCCCCCGTGGTGAACTTGGCTTACGAAGACCGCGGTGACGGGGATCCGGTCCTGTTTATTGCCGGTCAAGGTGGTGTTGGACGCATGTGGGATGTCCATCAGGTGCCTGCGTTCCGGGCAGCTGGCTACCGCGTCATCACGTTCGACAACAGGGGTGTCGGAGCAACGGCGAATCTCGACGGCTTCACAACGGCGAATATGGTCGCTGACACCGCGGAGTTGATAACGAAGCTGGATATCGCTCCCGTTCGGATCGTGGCCACCTCGATGGGCTCATACATCGCACAGGAACTGATGCTGGCCAGGCCGGAGTTGGTGAGCCACGCGGCATTGATGGCAACCCGGGGACGCCACGATCGCGCGCGAGCGTTCTTCCGCACAGCCGAGGAAGATCTCGCTGCTGCCGGCACTGACCTGCCGCCGCGTTACGAAGCCAAACTGAGGCTGCTCGAGAACTTCTCACCGAAGACGCTCAACGACGACGGCGCTGTTCAGGACTGGATCGACACCTTCACGATGTGGCCGACGAAGTCGACGCCTGGGTTGCGCGCCCAGTACGGCGTCGCGCCGGAGAGCGATCGGCTGCGTGTCTACAAGGTGATCGCCACTCCGGTACTGGTGCTCGGGTTCGCGGACGACCTCGTGATGCCTCCGCACCTCGGCGCCGAGGTGGCAAACGCCCTCCCGAATGGTCGGTACCGAGAGATCGCTGACACCGGTCACCTGGGATTTCTGGAACGACCCCAGGTCGTGAACTCGGTCATCCTGAGCTTTTTCGCCCACGAGTCTCCGCAGACGGCTTGACGTGCCGGACGCACCGGGCTAGGGCTGGTCGAACGCCCCACGAACAGCGAGTTATGTTCTCCTGCAACCCATCACAAGCTGTAGGGGAGATTGGTGCGATCCGACGCCGAGGGCGGCTGGGTCGTCACCGATCATTAACGCTTCTGCGTCCGTGCCGAGAGCTCCCGGAAGTAGACTCCTGGACCGCTGCGAGGTTCAAGGGGATTTGTCGGTCTGATGTAACTTTCGATACGGTGCCTGACACACGTGATCTGCATTACGATCCCGTATCGCGTTGGAAAAGGGGAGATTGTGGAGGGCAACGACATGCTTTACTTCGGCATGGTCGGGTTTTGCTCCCCGAGGTGCTGCGTGTTTGCGGTGACTCCGCATGGCTAGCCTCGGATGCTCGCCGCATCCGAGGCGTCGCCGTCTGGCGTGTCACGGTCGATGTGTAGTTGCATGTTCGAGCGACTGACAATTCGACGACGTACGACGGACATGGATACGGATAGAGGGGATTCGCGATTTTCAGGGTTCTGAAGCGGCTGTGGATTCCGCTGCTCATTCTCGTGGTGGTCCTTGCCGGGGGCTTCACCGTGTCGCGGCTGCGCACAGTCTTCGGTACCGACAACCGCGCCTCGTATGCCGACACCGAATTAGAGGAGCAAGAACCCTACGACCCGAAGAAGCTGGTGTACGAGGTGTTTGGCCCGCCGGGGACGGTGGCAACCATCAGCTATTTCGACACCGATGCCGACCCACAGTTGGTCGAGGGAGCGAGCCTGCCGTGGTCAACGACGTACGAGATCAGTGGAGCAGCCATCATCGGAAACCTCGTCGCGCAGGGCACCGGCAACAGCATCGGCTGCCGCATCATCGTGGACGGTGAGGTCGAAGCGGAGAGAATCGCCCAGGGAACTAACGCGCTTACCTACTGCCTGATGAAGGCCGCATGACCACTGATCAGAGGCAACGTAAACCGCCATTCGTTGCGCGAATGATTTATCGGCTCTCGCCGGCCATCATCCTGGGGTGGTTGGCGATCGCCGTCATCCTGAGCACCGGCGTCCCCTCACTGGAACAGGTCGAAAGAGAGCATGCGATAACGCTCACCCCCGACGATGCGCCGTCTTTCAAAGCGATGCAGCGTATGGGGGATCTTTTCAACGAGTCTGATTCGAACAGCGTGGCAATGGTCGTCCTGGAGGGTCAGGAACCGCTTCGCGAAGCCGCGCACGACTTCTACGACGAATTGATTCGTCAGTTCAAGGCGGACACCCAGCATGTCGAGCATGTTCAAGATTTCTGGGGGGATCCGCTCACCTCTGGTGCCGCGGAGAGCGACGATGGAAAGGCCGCGTATGTCCAAATCAACCTCAAGGGAAACCTGGGCCAGGCCTCGTCCAACGAATCCGTAGAAGCCCTCCGGAAAATCGTGGACCAGACCCCGCCGCCGCCGGGAGTCACGGCCTATGTCACGGGCCCAGCGGCGTTCGTTTCGGATCTGGGTTCGAGTGGCAACAACACCGTCCTCTTGATCACGGGCCTGAGCATTGCGGTGATCTTCACCATGCTGCTTCTGGTTTACCGCTCGATCGTCACGGTGCTCGTTTCCTTGGTGATGGTCTTTGTTCAGTTGCAGGTGACCCGGGGATTCGTCGCGTTCTTGGGCGACATGGAGATTGTCACTCTTACGACCTACGTCGTTAATCTCCTGGTATCGCTTGTGATAGCGGCCGGAACTGACTACGGAATCTTTTTCTTCGGGCGCTATCACGAGGCGCGTCTGGCCGGCGAGGACAAGCTAACGGCCTTCTACACCACATACCGCAGCGTTGCCAAGGTGGTTTTGGCGTCCGGGTTGACTATCGCCGGAGCCGTTTTCTGTCTCAGTTTTGCCCGATTGCCCTATTTCCAACCGCTGGGGATCCCCGGTGCGGTGGGGATCCTCGTGGCGGTTGCGGTGGCCCTCACGCTGGTTCCGGCGGTGCTTGCCGGAGGCAGCCGGTTAGGGCTGTTTGAGCCCAAGCGGAAGGTTGTCGGTCGGCGATGGCGCCGGGTAGGCACCGCAGTAGTCCGATGGCCCATGCCGATCCTGATTGCGACGTGCGCGCTCGCGCTTGTCGGTTTGCTAGCGCTGCCGGGATACAGACCCAGCTACAACGATCAGGAAACGATCCCCAAGGATATACCCGCCAATCAGGGCTTTGAGGCCGCTAAGCGACATTTTCCAGAGGCGCTCATGATGACGCCCGATATTCTGATGATCGAGTCTGATCACGATATGCGCAATTCGGCTGACATGCTGGTATTGAACAAACTCGCCAAGGGGGTTCTAGCTGTTCCAGGCATCGCCAGGGTGCAGGCCCCGACTCGGCCCGCGGGTGAGCCGCTAGCACATACGACGATTCCTTTCATCATCAGCATGGGGCAGGCAAACCAGCTACAGAATCTGCCATTTCAGAAAGACCGCATGGAAGACATGCTGAAGCAGGCTGATGAAATGGCGGAAACCATACGCCTGATGACCCGAATGTTCGGTTTGATGCAAGAGCTGTACGCGACAACCCACCGCATGGTCGGTACCACGCACGAACTTGAAGATATCACGAACGAATTGCGTGACCACATTGCAAATTTCGATGATTTCTTCAGGCCGATCCGCAATTACTTCTACTGGGAGCCGCACTGCTTCAATATCCCAGTCTGCTGGGCGATCAGATCTGTATTCGATGTCATCGATGGAGTCGATAAGATCACGGTAAAGATGCGTGATCTAGTAACCAATCTTGATCAACTAGATGCCATCATGCCGCAGTTACTCGCCCAGTTCCCGCCAATGATCGCGACCATGGAGAGCACGCGAACCATGATGCTGACCATGCACAGCACCATGTCGGGAATGCTCGGCCAAATGGCCGAGGGAGGCGAAAATGCCACAGCGATGGGTAAGGCGTTTGATGCCGCCAAGAATGATGACTCTTTTTATCTGCCGCCGGACGTGTTTAAGAACGAGGACTTCAAGAAGGTCCTCGATGTTTTCATGTCAGACGACGGCAAAGCGGCGCGGATGCTCATTACTCATAAGGGCGATCCCTTGACGCCCGAGGGTATTTCGCGGGTCGAGCCGATAAAAATCGCGGCCGAGGAGGCCCTTAAAGGAACTCCATTGGAGAACGCTCAAATCTCCCTCGGGGGATCGGCGGCAATGGCGAAAGACTTGGTTGAGGGGTCCACATATGATCTCTTGATCGCTGGGGTCGCTGCGCTCTGTCTCATATTCATCATCATGCTGATCATGACGCGGAGTTTTGTCGCTGCCCTGGCGATCGTCGGCACAGTGGCGGTTTCGCTCGGCACGGCCTTCGGGCTGTCGGTTCTCATTTGGCAGCATATTCTCGGGATACAAATACACTGGGTGGTACTTGCGATGTCGGTGATCGTCCTGTTGGCGGTCGGTTCCGATTACAATCTATTGCTCGTATCACGAATGAAAGAGGAATTAGGCGCCGGAATAAACACGGGAATCATTCGCGCAATGGCTGGCACAGGTGGGGTGGTGACCGCGGCGGGCCTCGTATTCGCGTTCACCATGTTGGTGATGTTGGCCAGCGACCTGCGCACCCTCGGGCAAGTGGGGTCCACCATCGGGTTGGGCCTGTTGTTCGACACCTTGGTGGTGCGCGCGTTCATGACGCCTTCCATCGCCGCACTGCTGGGGCGTTGGTTCTGGTGGCCGCAACGCGTGCACCCCCGTCCCAATAAGTTCGGAAACCGTCCGCTGGTGCGTTCGCTCTTCGCAAACGGGGAGCACTAGGGCGACGTGACGAACGATCCGACCAGCTGCCCTCTGAAGGCCGCATGAGCGACCACCAGGTGAGAGACCGACCGCCTTTCATCGCACGAGCGGTCTATCGGTTGTCCGTGCCGATCATCGTCGGCTGGTTGGCGGTCACTGCCATCCTGTTCTTCGCGGTTCCTTCGCTGGAACAAGTCGGAAGGGAACGTGCTGTAGCGCAAGTTCCCGAAGACGCGCCGTCGTACCAGGCGATGAAGCACATGGGCCAGGTGTTCAAGGAATCCGACTCCGACAGCTTCGCCATGGTCGTGTTGGAGGGTCAGCAACCGCTCGGTCCCGATGCACACACGTACTACGACGAGTTGGTTCGTCAATTGGAAGCGGACACGAAGCACGTGAATCACGTGCAGGACTTCTGGGGGGACCCCCTTACGGCGTCGGGTGCGGAAAGCGCCGATGGCAAGGCCGCGTACGTTCAGGTGAATCTCGCCGGTGACCAAGGCGAGGCGTTGGCGAATGAATCCGTGCAGGCCGTTCGGGATATCGTGGCGCGGACGCCACCGCCTCCAGGGATCGCGGCCTATGTCACGGGTCCCGCGCCACTGATGGCGGACATGAACATCAGTGCCGACCAATCCATCATCAAGATCACCGTGGTCACCATCGTGGTGATTCTCGCGATGTTGCTTTTCGTCTACCGTTCGATCGTCACCGTGATCTTCCTGTTGGTGATGGTCGGGATCCAAGTGCAGGTGGCCCGAGGAGTTGTCGCATTTCTCGGCGATCACCAGGTTCTTGAACTTTCGACGTTTTCTGTCAGCCTGCTGGTATCGCTCGGAATCGCCGCCGGAACGGACTACGGAATCTTCTTCTTCGGGCGTTATCACGAGGCGCGTCAGGCCGGCGAGGAAAAGTTAACGGCCTTTCACACCACCTACCGCAGCGTTGCAAAAGTGGTCTTGGGTACCGGTTTGACTATCGCCGGAGCGATTTTCTGCCTGAGCTTCACCAGACTGCCTTATTTCCAAACGCTGGGCGTCCCAGGCGCGCTGGGTATGCTCATGGTGGTCGCGGTGGCCGTCACGCTGGTTCCGGCCGCAATTGCCGTAGGCAGCCGCTTTGGGTTGTTCGAACCCAAGCGGAAGATCTCTGTTCGTCGATGGCGGCGGGTGGGTACGGCGATCGTGCGGTGGCCGGTGCCGATTCTCGTCGCGACCTGCGCGCTTTCGCTCATTGGGCTATTGGCCCTTCCGGGGTATACGACCAGTTACAACGATCGGCTGTATGTGCCCCAAGACATCTCCGCAAACGTGGGATATGCGGCCGCTGAGCGTCACTTCCCTGAGTCGCGAATGATGCCTGAGATACTGATGATCGAATCGGATCACGATATGCGTAACCCCACAGATTTTCTGGTATTGCACAAACTCGCCAAAAGCATCTTCGCCATTCCGGGTATTTCCAGGGTCCAGGGTATAACCCGGCCCGAGGGAACCCCGATCGAACGCACCTCGATTCCTTTTCTGCTGAGCATCCAAAGCGCTAGCCAGAGGCAGATGTTGCCGTTTCAGCGACGCCAGATAAACGATATGCTGAAGCAGGCCGAGCGGATGACGGAATTGATCAGGCTGATGCAGCGCAACTACGAGGTAACGTTACAGCTCTACGATGTCACTCATCGCATGGTCGGCATAACGCACGAGCTGGAAGATAGCGTAAACGAGATGCGTGATTCCGTTGCGGATTTCGACGATTTCTTCAGGCCGATTCGCAATTACCTGTACTGGGAGCCGCACTGCTTCAATATCCCCATCTGCTGGGCGATCAGATCTATATTCGAATCACTCGACGGTGTCGATCGGATCAGTGTCAAGATGCGTCAGCTAGTCACCAACCTTGATCAAATTGATGTGATCATGCCGCAGCTGCTCGCGCAGATGCCCGCCATGATCGCGATCATGAAGAGCATGCGGACGATGATGCTGACCATGCACACCACAATGTCCGGAACAATGGCCCAGATGGATGAAATGAGCGAGGATGCCGCCGCCATGGGCAAAGCTTTCGACGCCGCCAGGAACGATGACTCCTTCTACCTGCCTCCGGAAGTTTTCGAGAACGAGGATTTCAAGCGCGCCATGGAGCTCTTCTTCTCGCCGGACGGCAAGGCGATGCGATTAATGATTTCGCATAGGGGTGAGCCCGGAACTCCTGAGGCCCTGGCGCGGGTCGATGAGATAAGAAAAGCTGCAGTGGAGGCACTCAAGGCGACTCCACTGCAGGACGCGAAGATTTACCTCGCCGGATCAGCGGCGACATATAAAGACATGCAGGAAGGTTCCACATTCGATCTGTTGATCGCTGGGGTCGCTGCGCTATGTCTTATTTTCATCATCATGTTGATAATTACGCGGAGTGTTATCGCTGCAGTGGTTATCGTGGGAACGGTGGTACTCTCGCTCGGCGCGTCCTTTGGGCTCTCCGTCCTCATTTGGCAGCATATTCTCGGTATTGAATTGCACTGGCTTGTGCTCGCGATGTCCGTGATCATCCTCTTGGCGGTGGGTTCTGATTACAACCTGTTGCTGGTGTCACGGATGAAAGAGGAAATAGGCGGCGGGATAAACACGGGCATCATCCGGGCGATGGGGGGTACCGGCAGGGTCGTGACGGCCGCTGGCCTGGTTTTTGCGTTCACCATGATGTCTATGGTCGTCAGCGACCTGCGCATCATCGGCCAAGTGGGTACGACCATTGGACTGGGTCTCTTGTTCGACACGTTGGTGGTGCGCGCGTTTATGACGCCGTCAATCGCCGCGCTGCTAGGACGCTGGTTCTGGTGGCCGCAGAAGATCCACCCCCGCCCCCAGAGCGCAACACATCGACTGGCGGGGATTCCGTCGAATGGTGGTACGTTCGCTCCCCCTGGACGCGGCTGACAACTGCTGGCGAGCGTCAACGCAGCGAATTGACCGACTATGCGGGCGAGGCAACTTCACGCCTGCTGTTTGCCGCCGCAAGCCCCCGCAGATCATGGTTGGCCCTCGACGCAATTCAAGGCTTCGGTTGTCAGTTGCCTGGTAACGTCGGCGCTGCAGCGCATGCACCTCGAGGAGTGCGCGGGCGACAGGGGCAAGGGTTTGAGCTGGACATTCAGAGGCAATGAAACGTTCAAGGGTAAGCGAGCGATTAAGACTAGGAAATCCGCTGAGGGAGGAAGTACACACATGATCAAACCGTCTTTGACCAGACTGGCCGTCGTGCTCGGGGGCTTGGGATTGTCGCTGACTGCGGCGACCGGGATCGCTTCGGCAACCCCTGACCTGGGTCCGGCTGTCGAGACAACCTGCACTTACCCGCAACTGATGTCGGCACTGAACGCGGCTGACCCCACTGCTGCAGCGGTGGTTAACAATTCGCCCGCGATCAAGGCCGGTTTGAATCAGTTCCTGGCTGCGCCGCCGGCGCAACGTCAGCGGATGGCGGAGAGCATCGCCAACGACCCGGCGAACCAGCCGTATCTTGGGCTCTACCAAACGGTTTTCAGCACGTGCAATAACTTCTGATCGGCGAATGCGCGTCTGACACTCGCCAGCTTGGCAAACGACCCTGTGTATACAGGGTCGTTTGTCAATTGCTCACTCGCGTCAACCTCGACTGAGCCTTAGTCGAATTGTCATCTGATCGATAACGAGGTCATGTCTGAGCGCATAACTGACGCGACGACGTTGACCGGTGACGGGTTGCGTGGCGAAAAGCCTTTCGAACGCGTGTTGATGTAGCCGCGACATAGCAATTCCATACGCCGCGCTGCTGGTTCGCCGCTTCCTACTTGACGGTCATGGCCGCCGCCGGTCGATCGCTGGCGCGGGCAGGCTGCGACGTGGTCGTGGCGATGGATCCGCGCGTGGCGGCGGTGCCCGCGGCTCTGCGCCGTAGGAGAGGCCACGCGGAATGCCGTTTCGGTCTCCGCAGGGTGAACCGATGCAGACCCTGCACGAGTTAGTCGTCGCAGGGTTTTGCCGATTTGCATAGCCCGGAGCGAGGCCTCCTGCCCCACCTGGTGGCCTACCTGTCCCAGTGATGGGTTAGGCGGCGCTCATCGCCGCCTATACAACGGGACTACCGAGTTTGCTCCGTCATGCCAATGAGGGGGCCATGACTGGCGGCAGACGGAAGTCTCGGGCTACTGCTGGCGGACGTCGTCGCTGTCGAAACACTGCGTCACGTACGCTTTGCTGGGCTTCCTGCTGACTTCGCCGGGATTCACGCGAAAACTTTGCCCAAACCCCGTGAACGGGGCTGACTGCCTCAGTATGGTTTGGAGCGGTCCCAACCATGTCGAGTAATCGGTCAGGAGAACTGTGAGCATCAATCCATTCGACGATGACAACGGAAGCTTTTTCGTCTTGGTCAACGACGAGGAGCAACACAGCCTGTGGCCGACTTTCGCCGAGGTTCCGGCCGGCTGGCGTGTGGTTTACGGCGAAGCGGATCGCGCCGCATGTCTCGACTACATCGAACAGAACTGGCCTGACATCCGGCCGAGAAGTCTACGGGAGAGGCTGGCAGAGGCGCGGGGCTCTAATAACTGAACCGTCTGACTTTTGGGGGGTCTGATGGAACGCAATAACGGGGCACTGCAGCTAAAACGGGGGGCAGAGCCCAGCGCGCTTGACGAGGGTGCGCTTCCGCTGACGCGCGGACAGCTCGATATCTGGCTCGCGCAGCAGATGGGCCAGCTCGACACGGAGTGGCACGTCGGCTTGTTCGTGAAAATTGACGGTCCGGTAGAGCGTGATCCCCTCGAATACGCGATCCGCCGGGTGGTGCGCGAAGCCGAACCGGGCAGGGCTTCCTTTTTCGAGGCGAATGGCCAGGTATTTCAGAAGGCGATCGACTATCCGGATATCGACCTGCCATTCCACGACCTGCTCGGCTCGAGCGATCCGGTGCAGGACGCCTATCGGATGGCGTTGTCGATTCAACACACGCCAATGCCGTTCACGGGTCCGCTGTTCAGGTTTGCCCTCTTCCGGACGCGGCTCGACGAATTTTATCTATTCGCGACCTGCCACCACATTGTCGCAGACGGCTCCGGTCTCGTGCTGGTCGGGCATCGCGTTGCGTCTGTCTATTCTGCGATCGTTTCTGGCGCGCCCATCCCCCCGCCGCTCTTCGGTTCCTTACAGGATTTGGTTGATCGCGAATTAGAGTATGAAGCGTCCAACGATTACCTGGAGGATCAGGCTTATTGGGCTGAGAACATTCCGGCAGAGAGCGAAGGTACTTATCGGTTGCCACAGGCAACCAACAAGCGCGATCCGCAGGATTTTTCCTCGCCCATCGGATTGGATCCACTTCTCTTACGGCGAGTCGACGAAGTATCCGACCTCTGGGGTTTGCCTCGATCGAGCGTTATCACCGCGGCATGCGCGCTTTTGGTCAGCGGGTGGTGCGCCGCGGGCTCGGAGGTGGTGCTCGACTTCCCGGTGAACAGACGAGTCCATCCGGAATTGAAGACGCTTCCCGGAATGGTTGCTGGGGTCGTGCCACTGGTGTTGAGCGTTTCGCCGGAATCCACGGTGGCCGATTTTTGTCAGCACGTCGACACTCGGATCCGAGAAGCGTTGGAGCATCAGAGGTTTCCGGTTCGGGCTCTCGAGCGCAAAGCCCGCGCAAGCAACCCGTTCCAATCCGCCGAC
Organism: Mycolicibacterium celeriflavum; assembly: GCF_010731795.1. NCBI lineage: Bacteria > Bacillati > Actinomycetota > Actinomycetes > Mycobacteriales > Mycobacteriaceae > Mycobacterium > Mycolicibacterium celeriflavum. The sequence goes on from NZ_AP022591.1 coordinate 4,170,497, forward strand.
AGGGTGACGGTCAATTTCCTGCCATCTATTTTCAGTCTGACCTTCGGCGGCGTCGCGGCATCGGCGTCTTTCACCAATCCCGGCCTCGCGGGCGAAGGCTTTGGGTTGATCTTCCTCAGCGAGGGTGAGCAGCTCTCGCTCGGTGTGTCAGGCGCTGGAAAGCCGTTCTCGAGTTTCGACGTAGCCGATCTGGCGGGCCGCCTGCAGCAGGTGCTGACGGCGATGACCGCTGATCCAGGACGGCGGCTCTCGTCGATCGAACTGCTCGTGGGCGGTGAGCGAGCCGAGCTCGGCGCATGGGGTAACCAAGCGCTGTTGACGCGGCCGGCATCGTCGTCGATATCGATTCCGGTGTTGTTCGCCCAGCAGGTGGCGCGCGCTCCGGAGGCGGTGGCGATCCGTTACGAAGGATGTAACTGGACCTATCGCGAGCTGGACGAAGCGGCCAACCGGTTGGCGCATCTGCTGATCGCCCAGGGCGCGGGCCCGGGCCAATGCGTGGCGCTGATGTTCTCGCGGTCGGCCGAGGCAATCGTGGCGATACTGGCGGTGTTGAAGACAGGCGCGGCTTATCTGCCGATCGATCCGGCGCATCCGGCTTCGCGGATCGAGTTCATGGTTGCCGACGCGGCGCCGATGGTCGCGATCGCCGCGTCAGCGGCGGCTGAGCGGCTCGCCGGATGTGACCTGCCCGTCATCGACATCGCAGATCCCAGCGTCTCCAGCTACCCCTGCACGGATCCACCTGCGCCGGCTGCGGACGATCTCGCCTACATCATCTACACATCCGGAACGACCGGAGTCCCTAAAGGCGTGGCCATCACGCACTCCAACGTCACTGAGCTGATCGGGTCGCTTGACCCCGCTCTGGCGGCGCCCGGGCAGGTGTGGTCGCAGTGGCACTCATACGCCTTCGACATCTCCGGCTGGGAGATCTTCAGTGCTCTGCTGCACGGCGGGCGACTCGTTGTGGTGCCTGAGCTGGTGGCCAATTCGTCGGAAGATTTCCACGCCTTACTGACGGCCGAGAAAGTCAGCGTCTTGTGCCAGACCCCCTCGGCGGTCGGAATGTTGTCGCCCGAGCGTCTGACCGGAGTCACCTTGATGGTGGGTGGCGAGGCCTGCCCCGCCGAGATCGTGGATCGATGGGCGCCCGGACGGGTGATGATCAACGAGTACGGCCCGACCGAGGCGACGATGTGGGTGGCTTTGAGCACGCCGCTGACTGCGGGCTCGGACGTGACGCCGATCAGCCCGCCGCTGCCGAGAGCTGCCTTCTTCGTGCTGAACAAGTGGTTGCATCCGGTGCCCGCCGATGTCATCGGTGAGCTGTATCTGGCTGGCCCTCAGCTGGCCAGCGGCTACGTGCGCCGGGCCGGTTTGACCGCATCGCGGTTCGTGGCCTGTCCCTTCGGTGGCTCCGGCGAGCGGATGTACCGCACCGGAGACCTGGTGAGCTGGGGTAGTGACGGGCAGCTGCGATATCTGGGACGAGCCGACGAGCAGATCAAGATCCGCGGGTATCGCATCGAGTTGGGCGAGATTCAGGCGGCGCTGGCCGGCCTGGGCGGGGTGGAACAGGCGGTCGTGATCGTCCGGGAGGATCGTCCCGGCGACAAGCGTCTGGTGGGTTATGTCACGGGGTCCGCGGATCCGGTCGAGCTGCGCGCCGCGCTGACCGACCGGCTGCCGGCCTACATGGTTCCAGCCGCAGTGGTCGTCATCGACTCGCTGCCGCTGACAGTCAACGGCAAACTCGACAAACGCGCCCTGCCGGCACCGGAATACCAGCACGCCGAGCGTTACCGCGCCCCGGCCACCGTCAACGAGGAGATCCTGGCCGGCATCTACGCCCAGGTACTGGGTGTGGAGCTCGTCGGGGTCGACGACTCTTTCTTCGACCTGGGTGGGGATTCGCTTTCCGCAATGCGGGTGATCGCCGCGATCAACACCAGCCTGGACTCCCGCCTTTCGGTGCGCACCCTGTTCGAGGCGCCGACGGTTGCCCAGTTGGCGCCTCGCATCGGCGGTGACGCAACTCGGCGCAAGCCGTTGGTGGCGGGTGAGCGACCTGCGGTGGTGCCGCTGTCCTTTGCCCAGAACCGGTTGTGGTTCCTCAACGAGTTCGAGGGTGGCAACGCGACCTACAACATTCCGACCGCTTTCCGGATCACCGGCGTGCTCGATGTCGAGGCGCTGGCGACGGCCCTCGACGATGTCATCGCCCGCCATGAATCGATGCGCACGGTATTCCCCGACATCGACGGTGTGCCGTACCAGAGCGTGTTGGCGGCCAAGCCGGGAATGTGGCGGCGCGGCGCGGCTGTCGTCTCGGTTCGGGAACAGGATGTGGCCGGCGAGTTGGCCGCGCTGGCACGGTACCGGTTCGATCTGTCCGCCGAAATCCCCATCCGGGCCCAGATCTTCTCGGTAGCCCCCGAGCAGCACGTGGTGGGAATTGTGGTGCACCACATCGCTTTCGACGGCTGGTCGTTGGCGCCGATGGTCCGCGACGTGGGCGAGGCATATCGCGCGCGTGCGCAGGGACACGCCCCCGACTGGACGCCGTTGGCCGTCCAATACGTGGATTACACGCTGTGGCAACAGGATTGGTTGGGCGCACCTTCCGATCCCGACAGCGTGATCTCCTCGCAATTGGAGTACTGGCGGCAGGAGTTGGCCGACTTGCCCGAGGTGATGTCGCTGCCGCCGGATCGGGCGCGCCCGCCGGTGGCCAGTTACCGCGGTGACGAGGTGGAGCTTCGCATCGAGCCGCAGGCCTGGGCCGGGGTCAAGCAGCTCGCGGCGGCTCACAACGCGACGGTGTCGATGGTGCTGCAGGCGGTCATGGCCATGGTATTGCACCGGGCCGGGGCCGGCGAAGACGTGGCGATGGGAACGCCGATCGCCGGGCGGTCGGATCAGGCGCTCGACGATCTGGTCGGCTTCTTCGTCAACACCTGGGTGCTGCGGGTGGGCGTCAACTCTGCTCGTCCGTTCAGCGATGTGCTCGCCGAGGTGCGCCAGAAGGCCCTCGACGCCTACAGCAACCAGGATGTTCCGTTCGAGCTGTTGGTCGAACAACTCAACCCTGCACGCTCGACCTCTCACAACCCGCTGTTCCAGGTGTTGATGGTGTTCCAGAACAACGTGCGCCCGGAGGCGTTGTCGCTGGACCAGGTCTCCATCGAGCAGCTGCCTGTCACCACTCGCACTGCCAGATTCGATCTGGATATCGAGTTGAGCGAAGTGCCCACCAACGATCCTGCAGCGCCAATGGCGGCCGGGATGGTGTTGTACGCCACGGATCTGTATGACCGGGCCACCATCGAGCGGTTGGTCAGCTGGCTCACTCGCGCGATCGAGGCCGTGGTCGCCGACGCGTCGGTGTTAGTCGGAGATGTCTCGATGTTGGATCACGATGAGCTTGATCTTGTGCTCTCGGAGTGGTCCGGCACTGGTGTAACGGCGCCGGTGGGGGTGGCACCGCAGTTGCTGGCCGCGGCGGTGTCCGCCGACCCCGATGCGCTGGCCGTGGTCGACGGTACGCGGGAAATGTCCTATCGCGAGCTCGACGAGCAGTCCACCCGATTGGCGCGGGTGCTGATCGAGGCGGGAGTGGGACCGGAGCGCGCGGTGGGCGTGGCCATGGATCGGTCGGCGGAGTTGGTGGTGGCCTGGTGGGCCCTGATGAAGGCCGGTGGCGCGTATGTGCCGGTGGATTCGGCGCATCCGGTCGAGCGCATAGCCACCGTGCTGGACGCCGTCGAAGCGGTGTGCGTACTGACCGCGAGTGCCGACAGCATCGCCGTGGCCGGGGAGCGTCCGGTGCTGCGAATCGGCGATCTGGACCCGTCCGCGATGACCGCGGATCCGATCACCGACACCGACCGGCTGGGGCCGCTGACGGTCGACACCACTGCCCATGTGATTTTCACGTCGGGCTCAACCGGGACGCCCAAAGGTGTGGCGGTCAGCCACGCCGGTCTGCTCGGTGTCGCCGCCCTCCACGAAGTGATCGGGTTGGGCGCTGATACCCGAATGCTCATGGTCGCCGCGCCCACCTTCGACGTGTCCGTAGGCGAGATGTTGTTGGCGGTCGGGGCCAGGGCCGCTCTGGTGGTGGCGCCGTCCGACGGATACGCCGGCGAAGCGCTGACCAGGCTGCTGGAGAGTCAGCAGGTCACCGCGGCGTGTCTCACCCCGACGGTTTTGTCCACGGTGGACCGGAGCCGGCTGAGCAAGATCGACACGCTGATCACCACAGGCGAGGCCTGTCCGACCGAGTTGGCGACGGCCTGGTCGCGGGGTCGGCGGATGTTCAACGCCTACGGCCCCACCGAAACCACCATCTGGGCCACGTGCAGTGCGCCGCTCTCGCCTGGGCAGCCGGTGGGCATCGGGAGCCCGATTTTTGGGGTCGGCGCGCTGGTGCTCGACGACCGGTTGAAACCGGCACCCGTCGGCGTCATCGGTGAGCTTTATCTGGCCGGGCCGGCGTTGGCGCACGGTTACGTGGGTCGGCCCGATTTGACGGCCGATCGATTCACGGCCAATCCCTATGGCGGGCCAGGCGCCCGCATGTACCGCACCGGTGACCGCGTTCGCTGGACGCGCGCGGGAGTCATCGACTACCTGGGCCGCGCGGACACGCAGATCAAGCTGCGTGGGCAGCGCATCGAGCTCGGCGAGATCGAGAACACCCTTCTGGCCTGCCCGGAGATCAGGCAGGCCATCGCGACCGTGTACCACGGCAACACGGGCGATCACCTCATCGCCTACGTCACCCTCGACGACACCACCAGCACCGAGAAGGACGTCGAAACCGTCGAACACTGGCAGAAAGTGTACGACGAGGTTTACGGCGCGAACGGCTCCGCACCGGCGTTCGGCATGGACTTCCGGGGCTGGAACAGTAGCTTCACCGAGGACCCGATACCCCTCGAAGAGATGGAAGAGTGGCGCTCGGCCACCGTGACCCGGATCATGGCCCTGCAGCCGCGGCGGGTGCTGGAGATCGGCGTGGGCTCCGGTCTGGTGCTGTCGAAGCTCGCCCCGCACTGCGAACACTATGTCGCTACGGACATGTCGGCGGTGGCCGTCGACAAACTCGCCCGGTCGCTGGAAGAGCTTCAGGTCCCTTGGCGTGACCGCGTGGAGCTGCTGGCCCAACCTGCGCACATCACCGACGGGCTGGCGAATGGCTACTTCGACACCGTCATCATCAATTCGGTCGTCCAGTACTTCCCCAGCGCGGGATACCTGTCCGATCTCATCGACACCGTCATGAACCTGCTGGGCCCTGCCGGCTCGCTGTTCATCGGCGACGTCCGCAACCACAGCCTGCAGGGTGCGTTCCAGACCGCGGTCGCGCTCGCGCGCACCGACACTGCTGACGCCGACGAGATCCGCAGGCGAGTGCAACTGGCCGTGGTCAGTGAACCCGAATTGCTGCTCGCCCCAGAGTTTTTCACCACTTGGGCCGCCGAGAACCAGGCAGTGGCGGGGCTCGACATCGAAGTCAAGCGGGGCTGGGCCGACAATGAACTGACTCGATACCGCTACGACGTGATCGTCCGCAAGACCCCGACCCCGGTTCGCTCACTCGCAACCGCACCCGCCTGGTCATGGACGCAGTGCGCAGGTGTGCGCGGACTGCAGCACCAACTCGCATCTGAGCGACCCGGCGTTGTCCGCATCACCGACATCCCGCGTGCCGTACTCGTCACCGACATTCACATCGAAGACGCCCTTGCCGCCGGACTGTCCGTGGAGGATGCGCTGGCCCAGGCCATCGCCGCGACCCCCGATACCGCGACACCGGAACAACTGCACCAGATCGGCGAAGCGAACGGATATCACGTCGCCGTCACGTGGGGCGTCCGACTCGGCAGCCTGGACGCCGTCTTCATCGCTCTCAATGATGACGGGCATGCTCCGGCTCTGACCGATCTGTACCTCCCTCCGGCGGGAGCGCACCTCCGCAACACCCACGCCAACCAGCCGCAAACCAATACCAAGATCAGTGCGGTGCGGCAGCGACTGAGCGCGCGGTTACCGGAATACATGGTGCCGTCGCAGATCGTGGTGCTCGAGGAGTTCCCGTTGACTTCGTCGGGCAAGCTCGACCGGAAGGCGCTGCCGGCGCCCATGTTCGCCGCCACCTCGTTCCGGGCACCGCAGACAGAGACCGAAGAACGGCTGGCCGCTATCTATGCCCAGGTGCTCGGACTGGAGCGGGTCGGGGCGGACGACTCGTTCTTCGACCTGGGTGGGGATTCACTGCTGGCGATGCGGGTCGTCGCCGCGGTCAACAGCGGCCTGAACGCGAACCTCGACGTGCGCGTCCTGTTTGAGGCGCCGACGGTCTCCGAGTTGGCGCCGCGGATCGGTGCCGCTGGTGGTGGCCTGGAGCCGTTGATGGCCGTGGAGCGGCCGGCGGTAGTGCCGTTGTCGTTTGCGCAGAACCGGTTGTGGTTCATCGATCAGTTGCAGGGGCCCTCGCCGATCTACAACATGGCCGTGGCGTTCCGGCTGCAGGGGCGCCTTGATGCCGAGGCGTTGGGTCAGGCGTTGACCGATGTGGTGGGCCGCCATGAGAGCCTGCGCACGCTGTTCGTCGCCCCGAAGGGGGTGCCTCAGCAACTGGTAGTGCCGGTCGATGATGCCGATTGCGGCTGGCAGGTCGTGGATGCAGCCGGCTGGACACCGGACCTGCTGGCTGACGAAGTTGACGCCGTAGCGCGTTACACATTCGATCTGTCGACCGAGATCCCTTTGCGGGCTAAGCTTTTCCGGATCGCTGACGATGAGCATGTGCTGGTGGCGGTGGTGCACCATATCGCCGCCGACGGCGTGTCGATCAACCCGCTGGTCAGTGATCTGGCGGTGGCCTATGCCAGCCGGTGCGCGGGCCAGGTGCCTGACTGGGAGCCGTTGCCGGTGCAGTACGTCGACTACACGTTGTGGCAGCGCGAGCAGCTCGGAGATCTGGGCGACCCCGACAGCAGCATCGCCGCACAGCTGGCCTACTGGGAGCAGGCGCTGGCCGGGATGCCCGAACAGCTTGACCTTCCCACCGATCGGCCGTATCCGCCGGTGGCCGACTACCGCGGCGCCTCGGTGCCGTTGGAGTGGTCAGCGGAGCTGCAACAGCAGATCGCCCGGGTGGCTCACGAACACAATGCGACTGCCTTCATGGTGATGCAGGCCGCCCTCGCGGTGCTGTTGTCGAAGCTCAGCGCCAGCAACGACGTGGCCATCGGATTCCCCATCGCCGGCCGACGCGACCCTGCGCTGGAGAGCTTGGTCGGCTTCTTCGTCAACACCTTGGTGCTGCGGGTGGACGTCGCCGGAGCAGCCAGCTTCGCCGAGCTGCTGAGCGATGTCCGCACGCGCAGCCTGGCGGCCTATGAGCATCAGGATGTGCCGTTCGAGGTCCTGGTCGAGCGGCTTAACCCGACCCGCTCGCTGAGCCGTCACCCGCTGGTGCAGGTCATGCTCGCCTGGCAGAACTTCGCCGGCCAGGACAGCACCCAGAGGCTGGCATTGGGTGACCTGGAAGCCACCCCCCTGCCGGCCGACACCCGCACCGCGCGCACCGACCTGACATTCGCTCTCGGCGAGCATTGGACCGCTGACGGCGAGCCCGCCGGGATCTCCGGGGAGGTCGAGTTCCGCACCGATGTGTTCGACGCCGCGAGTATCGAGGTCTTGATCGAGCGGTTCGAGCGGGTCCTGGTTGCGATGACCGCCGATGCGGGCCTGCGGTTGTCGTCGCTGGATGTCCTCGATGAGATCGAGCATGCGCGGCTCGATGTCGTCGGTAATCGTGTGGCGTTGAGTCGGTCGGGATCGTCTGCGGCGGTGTCGATTCCGGTGTTGTTCGCGGAGCAGGTGGGGCGGGCGCCGGAGGCGGTGGCGGTTAGTTGTGGGGCGCGGTCGTGGAGTTATGCCGGGTTGGATGCGGCTGCGGATCGGTTGGCGCAGGTGTTGGTTGGCCGGGGTGTGGGTGTTGGGGATCGGGTGGGGTTGTTGGTGCCGCGGTCGGGTGAGGCGGTTGTGGCGATGTTGGGGGTGCTTAAGGCGGGGGCGGCGTATGTGCCGATGGACCCGGCTCATCCGGATGCGCGGATCGGGTTGGTGCTCGATGACGCGGCGCCCAGGGCGGTGCTCACGACCGCCGAGTTGCGCGGGCGGTTGGGTGAGCGTGCGGTCGCGGTCATCGATGTCAACGAGGTCGGTGATGTTGATGGTGTTGGCGGGCGGCGTGAGTCGGGTGTGGTGGCCGCGGGGGTGGGTGCCGATGATGTGGCGTATTTGATTTACACCTCGGGTACCACCGGTGTGCCCAAGGGGGTGGCGGTGCCGCATGCCAATGTGGTGCGGTTGTTGGAGACGTTGGATGCTGATGTGCCCGGCGCGGGGGTGTGGTCGCAGTGTCATTCGTTGGCGTTTGACTTTTCGGTGTGGGAGATCTGGGGCGCTCTGCTCAGTGGTGGGCGGGTGGTGGTGGTCCCGGATGCGGTGGTGCGTTCGGCCGAGGATTTGCATGCGTTGTTGGTGGCCGAGCAGGTCAGTGTGTTGAGTCAGACGCCGTCGGCGTTTTATGCGTTGCAGGCTGCTGATGTGTTGGCCCCGGAGTTGTCTGATCAGCTCAAGTTGGAGACGGTGGTCTTTGGTGGGGAGGCGTTGGAGCCGCAGCGGTTGGGGCCGTGGTTGGCTCATCATCCGGGGCTGCCGCGGTTGGTGAACATGTACGGGATCACCGAGACCACGGTGCACGCCTCGGTGCGTGAGATCACCGAGGCTGATGGGGCCAGCAGTGTGAGCCCGATCGGGGTGCCGTTGGCGCATCTGGGGTTCTTCGTGCTGGATGGGTGGTTGCGTCCGGTGCCGGCGGGGGTGGTCGGTGAGTTGTATGTCGCTGGTGCGGGGCTGGCCTATGGGTATGTGGGCCGGGCGGGGTTGAGCGCGTCGCGGTTTGTGGCCTGCCCATTCGGTGGCGCGGGAGCGCCGGGGCAGCGGATGTATCGCACCGGGGATTTGGTGCGGTGGGGTGCTGATGGGCAGTTGGTGTATCTGGGCCGGGCTGATGAGCAGGTCAAGATCCGCGGGTATCGCATCGAATTGGGTGAGATCCAGGCCGCGTTGGCGGCCTGTGATGGGGTCCAGCAGGCGGTGGTGATCGCCCGCCAGGACCGCCCCGGCGATAAGCGCTTGGTCGGTTATGTCACCGGCAGCGCAGATCCCGGCGAGGTGCGCGCCGCGCTGGGGCAGCGGTTGCCGGCCTATATGGTGCCCGCCGCGATCGTGGCGCTGGAGGCGTTGCCGTTGACGGTCAACGGCAAACTCGACACCCGCGCGCTACCGGCACCGGAATACCAAGACGCCGACCGCTACCGCGCCCCAGCCACCCTCACCGAGGAGATCCTGGCCGGCATCTACGCCCAAGTCCTGGGCGTCGAACGCGTCGGCGTCGACGACTCCTTCTTCGAACTCGGCGGCGACTCCCTCTCGGCGATGAGGGTCATCGCCGCGATCAACAGCTCCTTCGACTCTGGGCTCGCCGTGCGCGTCCTGTTCGAAGCGCCCACCGTGGCCCAGTTGGTGTCCCGTATTGGTGCCGACGGTGGTGACCTGGATCCGCTGGTGCCGATGCCACGCCCGGCGGTGGTGCCGTTGTCCTTCGCGCAGAACCGGTTGTGGTTCATCGACCAACTGCAAGGACCCTCGCCGATCTACAACATGGCGGTGGCGTTGCGCCTGAGCGGACGTCTCGATGCGTACGCTCTGGGGCAGGCATTGGCGGATGTGGTCGGCCGCCACGAGAGCCTGCGCACGTTGTTCGTCGCATCCGAAGGGATGCCCCAGCAGCTGGTCGTGCCGGTCGAAGAGAACGACTTCGGCTGGCAGATCGTCGATGCCACCGGCTGGCCGGACAGCCGGCTGGACGAGGCCATCGACGCGGCAGCACGCTACACGTTCGACCTGGCAGCCGAAATCCCTCTGCGTGCAGAGCTTTTCCGCGTCGCCGATGACGAGCATGTGCTGGTTGCGGTGGTGCACCACATCGCCGCCGACGGCTGGTCGATCACACCACTGGTGGCGGATCTGGGCGTGGCGTATGCCAGCCGGTGTGCGGGCCAGGCGCCGGGCTGGGACCCGTTGCCGGTGCAGTACGTCGACTACACGTTGTGGCAGCGCGAGCAGCTGGGTGACATCGACGACCCCGACAGTCGCATCGCCACGCAGTTGGCGTACTGGGAGCAGGCGCTGTCCGGGATGCCCGAACAGCTGCAGCTGCCCACCGATCGGCCCTATCCGCCTTTGGCCGACTACCGCGGAGCACGAGTGGCCGTGGAGTTCTCGGCGGAGCTGCAACAGCGCGTGGTGCAGCTTGCCTATGCGCACAACGCGACATCGTTCATGGTCATTCAGGCCGCCTTGGCGGCGTTGCTCTCCAAACTGAGCGCCAGCAGCGATGTGGGCGTCGGGTTCGCGATCGCGGGCCGCGTCGACCCCGCGCTGGACCAGTTAGTGGGCTTCTTTGTCAATACGCTGGTGCTGCGGATCGATGCGGCTGGAGATCCCACCGTCGCCGAGCTGCTGGCCCAGGTGCGCGCGCGGAGCCTGGCGGCCTATGAGCACCAGGACCTCCCGTTCGAGGTGCTGGTGGAGCGACTGACCACCACGCGTTCCCTGACGCGTTCTCCGCTGGTGCAGGTTTTGTTGGCGTGGCAGAACTTCGCCGGGCAGGACAGCGACCACGTCGGCATGGCGCTGGGTGATCTGAATGTCGCGCCGCTGCCGGTGGACACTCGCACCGCTCGCATGGACCTGACCTTCACGCTGGGCGAGCACTGGAACGAGGACGGCGAGCCCGCGGGAATTCGCGGCGAGGTGGAATACCGCACCGATGTGTTCGACGCGGCCAGCATCGAGATGCTGATCGAGCGGCTGGAGCGGGTGGTGCTCGCGATGACCACGGAGCCCGCCAGGCGGTTGTCGTCGGTGGATGTGCTCGATGAAGCCGAGCATGCCCGGATGGACGACTGGGGTCACCGTACCGTGCTGACCGAGCCGGTCACCGGGCAGTCGGTCCCGGTGTCGTTCGCCGAGCAGGTGGCCCGCACGCCGGAAGCGGTGGCGCTCAGTGACGGACAGCGCTCGTGGACATATCGCGAGCTTGATGAGGCTGCTAACCGGTTGGCCCATCATCTGGCGGCACAGGGCGCCGGCCCCGGTGAGTGTGTGGCGCTGTTGCTGCCAAGGTCGGCCGAGGCGATCGTGTCGATCCTCGCTGTGCTGAAGAGCGGGGCGGCGTACCTGCCGATAGACCCGGCGCTCCCGACGGCGCGGATCGATTTCATGGTTGCCGATGCCACGCCGGTCGCGGCTGTCACGAGGACCGGGCTCGCGGATCGGCTCGACAACTGCGACCTGTTGGTCATCGACGTCGAAGATTCTCGCACCCAGGACAATCCGGGAACAGCTCTGCCCGCGCCGGCCCCTGACGACATCGCTTACTTCATCTACACCTCCGGCACTACTGGCGTCCCCAAAGGGGTGGCGGTTGCGCACCGCAACGTGGCCCAGTTCGTTGCGGGGGCTAACGCCGAGGTGCGGGCCGCGGGGGCGTGGTCGCAGTGGCATTCCCTGGCGTTCGACGTCTCGGTGTGGGAGATCTTCGGGGCGCTTCTGCACGGCGGCCGGCTGGTCGTGGTTCCTGAGCAGGTGGCCGGATCACCCGGCGACCTGCACACCTTACTCGTCGCCGAAGGCGTCGATGTCCTCTGTCAGACGCCGTCAGCGGCGGGGATGTTGTCGGCCGACGGGTTGGAGTCGACGGCGTTGGTGGTGGCCGGTGAGGCCTGCCCGACCGAATTGGTCGACAGGTGGGCGCCGGGGCGGGTGATGATCAACGCCTACGGTCCGACCGAGGCCACGGTGTATGCGGCGATGAGCGCGCCGCTGGAGACCGACTGCGATGTCGCGCCGATCGGCTCGCCGGTGTCGGGGGCGGCGCTGTTCGTCCTCGATGCGGGGTTGCGCCGGGTCTCGCCGGGTGTGGTCGGTGAGCTGTACATCGCCGGTGGCGGTGTCGCGGTGGGCTATTGGCGACGGGGCGGGTTGACGGCGTCGCGGTTTGTGGCGTGTCCGTTCGGTGGGCCGGGTGAGCGGATGTATCGCACCGGGGATCTGGTGCGTTGGGGTGCTGACGGGCAGTTGGCGTATCTGGGGCGTGCCGATGAGCAGGTCAAGATTCGCGGGTTCCGCATCGAGCTCGGTGAGGTGCAGGCGGCGTTGGCCGGTTGTGACGGGGTGGCGCAGGCGGTGGTGATCGCGCGTGAGGACCGCCCCGGCGACAAGCGCCTGGTCGGCTACATCACCGGAACGGCGGACCCGGCCGCGGCGCGTGCCACTCTGGCCGAGCGGCTGCCGGTCTACATGGTGCCCGCGGCGGTGGTGGTGATCGACGCGCTGCCGCTGACTGCGAACGGCAAACTCGACCGGCGCGCGCTGCCGGCGCCGGAGTACTCCGACGTCGATCGGTATCGCGCACCGAGCACCCCGACCGAGGAAATCCTCGCCGGCATCTACGCGCAGCTGCTTGGCTTGGAGCGGGTCGGAGTCGATGCCTCATTCTTCGATCTAGGCGGGGATTCGCTGTCGGCGATGCGGGTGGTCGCCGCGATCAACACCTGCTTGGACGCCGGACTGTCGGTACGCGCGCTGTTCGAGGCGCCCACCGTTGCCGAGTTGGCGCCGCGGGTCGGTGTCGGCGGCGGCGGGCTCGAGCCGTTGGTGGCCACGGACCGGCCCGCGGTGGTGCCGTTGTCGTTTGCCCAGAACCGGCTGTGGTTCGTCGATCAGCTGCAGGGGCCGTCCGCGATCTACAACATGGCGGTCGCATTGCGTCTGGACGGGCACCTCGATGCCGTCTCGTTGGGCCAGGCACTGGCCGATGTGGTGGGCCGTCACGAGACCCTGCGCACATTGTTCGTGGCATCCGACGGAGTCCCTCAGCAGCTGGTGGTGCCGGTCGAGCGGGCCGACCTGGGTTGGACCGTGGTGGATGCCATCGGATGGCCAGAAGCCCAGGTGCGTGGCGCCATCGACACGGTGGTGCGTCGTCCGTTTGATCTGGCCACCGAAATTCCTTTGCGCACAACACTTTTCCGCCTCGCCGACGAGGCGCATGTGCTGGTGGCGGTGGTGCACCATATCGCCGCAGACGGCTGGTCGGTCACGCCGCTGGTGGCTGACCTTGGCGCCGCGTATGCCAGCCGCTGTGCGGGGCAGGCTCCCAACTGGGCGCCGTTGCCGGTCCAGTACGTGGACTACACGCTGTGGCAGCGCGAGCAGCTGGGCGACATCGACGATCCGGACAGCCGCATTGCCGCACAGGTCGCCTACTGGCAGCAAGCGCTGGCCGGAATGCCCGAGCAGCTTCAGCTGCCCACCGACAGGCCCTACCCCGCGGTGGCCGACTACCGCGGAGCCTCAGTGGCCTTCGAATGGCCGGCCGAGCTGCAACAGCGGATCGCCCGGATCGCACGCGAGCACGATGCGACCACGTTCATGGTGGTCCAGGCCGCGCTGGCGGTGCTGCTCTCCAAGCTCAGCGCCACCGACGACGTAGCCCTCGGGTTCGCGATCGCCGGGCGCGGCGACCCTGCGCTTGATGGCCTGGTGGGATTCTTCGTCAACACCTTGGTGCTGCGGGTCGAAATCGCCGGGGACCCCAGCGTCGCCGAACTGTTGAGCGAAGTGCGCGCGCGCAGCTTGGCCGCTTACGAGCACCAGGACGTGCCGTTCGAGGTACTGGTGGATCGGCTCAACCCCACCCGCAGCCTGGCCCATCACCCGCTGGTGCAGGCGATGCTCGCCTGGCAGAACCTCGCCGGGCAGGACGGCGACCATGCTGGGCTGGTGTTGGGTGATCTGCAGGTCACCCCCTTGCCGGCCGAAACCCGCACCGCGCGTATGGATTTGACGTTCTCCATGTCTGAACGCTGGAACGAGGCGGGTGCCGCGGCCGGAGTCGGCGGTGTGGTGGAGTTCCGCACCGATGTGTTTGATGCGGCCAGTGTCGAGGTGTTGGTTGGGCGGTTGGAGCGGGTGTTGGTGGCGATGACGGCCGATCCGGCTCGGCGGTTGTCGTCGGTGGATGTGCTCGATGCTGCTGAGCATGCCCGGTTGGATGAGGTTGGGCATCGGGCGGTGTTGAGTGGGCCGGGGGCTGTGGCGGTGTCGATTCCGGCGCTGTTCGCTGAGCAGGTGGGTCGTGTCCCGGATGCGGTGGCTCTCAGCGGTGAGGGTCGGTCGTGGACGTATCGCGAGTTGGACGAGGCGTCTAACCGGTTGGCGCACTTGTTGGTTGAGCATGGTGCGGGGCCGGGTCAGTGTGTGGCGTTGTTGTTGGAGCGTTCGGCGCGGGCGGTTGTGGCGATTTTGGCGGTGCTCAAGTCCGGCGCGGCGTATATGGCGATTGATCCGATGCATCCGGATGCGCGGATCGGGTTCATGGTGGCCGATGCCGCGCCGGTGGTGGCGGTCGGTTCGGCGGGATTGACGCATCGGTTGGGTGCTGATGTGCCGGTGGTCGATATCGACGATCCGCGTATCGACAGCTGTCCGGCGGGCGCGTTGGCGGGCCCGGCGCCTGATGATTTGGCTTACGTCATTTACACCTCGGGTACGACGGTGTGCCCAAGGGGGTGGTGGTGGCGCATCGGGCGGTGACGCAGATGTTGGGGGCGTTGCCGGCGCATCTGCCGGTGGCGGGGGTGTGGTCGCAGTGGCATTCGTTGGGTTTCGACGTGTCGGTGCAGGAGATTTTCGGGGCGCTGCTCAATGGTGGGCGGTTGGTGGTGGTGCCCGATGCGGTGGTGCGGTCGGCGGCCGATTTCCATGCGTTGTTGATCGCCGAGCGGGTCAGTGTGCTCAGTCAGACGCCGTCGGCGTTGGCGGTGCTCTCGCCGCAGGGCTTGGATGCGGTGGCGTTGCTGATCATGGGTGGGGAGCCGTGCCCGCCGGAGTTGGTGGAGCGGTGGGCGCCGGGTCGGGTGATGATCAATGTGTGCGGGCCGACGGAGACGTCGGTGTTCGCGGCGATGAGTGCGCCGCTGGTGTCCGGATCGGGCGTGGTTCCGATTGGGACTCCGGTGCCTGGGGCGGCGTTTTTCGTGTTGGATCAGTGGTTGCGTCCGGTGCCGGCCGGTGTGGTCGGTGAGTTGTATGTGGCGGGTCGGCTCGGGTGTGGGTATGTGCGTCGGGCGTCGTTGACCGCGTCGCGGTTTGTGGCGTGTCCGTTCGGTGGTTTCGGGCAGCGGATGTATCGCAGCGGGGATTTGGTGCGTTGGGGTGCTGATGGGCAGTTGGTGCATCTGGGTCGTGCCGATGAGCAGGTCAAGATCCGCGGGTATCGCATCGAATTGGGTGAGGTCCAGGCCGCGCTAGCGGCGTGTGTTGGGTGGATCAGGCGGTGGTGATCGCGCGTGAGGATGCCCCCGGTGATAAGCGTCTGGTCGGTTATGTCACCGAAACGTTCGCCGGTGCAGTCGATTCCGCTCAGGCGCGTGCTGCGCTGGGGCAGCGGTTGCCGGCCTATATGGTGCCCGCGGCGGTGGTGGTGCTCGATGTGTTGCCGTTGACGGCCAACGGCAAGCTTGACCGGCGCGCGTTGCCGGCGCCGGAGTATGCCGATGTGGATCGCTACCGGGCGCCGAGCACCCCGACCGAGGAGATCTTGGCCGGCATCTTCGCCCAGGTACTGGGTCTGCAACGCGTCGGAATCGACGACTCCTTCTTCGACCTCGGCGGCGATTCGCTGTCGGCGATGCGAGTGGTGGCTGCGATCAACGCCGGCCTCGATGCCGGGCTTTCGGTGCGCGCGGTGTTCGAGGCGCCCACGGTGGCGCAGTTGGCGCCGCGGATCGGTGCCGCTGGTGGTGGTCTGGAGCCGTTGGTGGCCGGGCAGCGCCCGGCGGTGGTGCCGTTGTCGTTTGCCCAGCAGCGGTTGTGGTTCATCGACCAGTTGCAGGGCCCGTCGGCGATCTACAACATCGCGGTGGCGTTGCGCTTGAGCGGGCGCCTGGACGCCCAGGCGTTGGGTCAGGCGTTGACCGATGTGGTGGGCCGCCACGAAAGCCTGCGCACCTTGTGCGTCGCACCTGAAGGCATCCCTCAACAGGTCGTGGTGCCGCTCGCGGAGTCCGACTTCGGCTGGCAGATCGTCGACGCCGACGGCTGGCTGGAAGACCGGCTCGACGAGGCCATCGACGCCGCGGTGCGTCGCCCGTTCGACCTGGCGACCGAGATCCCGTTGCGCGCAGAGCTTTTCCGCATCGCCGACGACGACCACGTGCTGGTGGCGGTGGTGCACCATATCGCCGCCGACGGGTGGTCGATCAAGCCTTTGGTCGCCGACATAGGCATGGCATATGCCAGCCGGTGCGCGGGCCAGGCGCCCGACTGGACGCCGTTGCCGGTGCAGTACGTCGACTACACGCTGTGGCAGCGCGAGCAGCTCGGAGATCTGGAGGACCCCGACAGCCGCATCGCCGCACAGCTGGCCTACTGGGAGCAGGCGCTGGCCGGGATGCCCGAACAGCTGCAGCTGCCCACCGACCGGCCCTACCCGCCGGTGGCCGACTACCGCGGAGCACGAGTGGCCGTGGAATTCCCGGCAGAGCTGCAGCAGCGCGTCGCACAGGTCGCTCGTGCGCACAATGCCACCAGCTTCATGGTGATGCAGGCCGCCCTGGCGGTGCTGCTTTCCAAACTCAGCGCCAGCAGTGACGTGGGCGTCGGCTTCGCGATAGCCGGGCGCGGTGAGACCGCGCTCGACGGTCTGGTCGGCTTCTTTGTCAACACCCTGGTGCTGCGAGTCGATGTGTCCGGAGACCCGACGGTTGACGAGCTGCTTCGCGACGTGCGCGGGCGCAGCCTGGCAGCTTACGAACACCAGGACGTACCGTTCGAAGTACTGGTCGAGCGCCTCAACCCCACCCGCTCGATGACGCACTCTCCGCTGGTACAGGCGATGTTGGCCTGGCAGAACTTCGCCGGGCAGGACAGCGACCCCGACGAGATCGCGCTAGGTGAACTCGACGTCACACCGCTGCCGGTGGACACCCGTACCGCTCGCATGGACCTGACCTTCTCGCTGGGCGAGCACTGGGACGACGACGGTGCGCCCGCCGGAATTCGCGGCGAGGTGGAATACCGCACCGATGTGTTCGACGCGGCCAGCATCGAGGTCCTGATCGAGCGGCTGGAGCGGGTGGTGGCGGCGATGACCGCCGAGCCCGCCCGGCGACTGTCGACGATCGATCTCCTCGATCACGCTGAGCATGCCCGCCTCGCCGACATCGGTAACCGTGCGGCGCTGACCCGGCCCGCATCCTCTTCAGCGTCCATCCCGGTGTTGTTCGCCGAGCAGGTGGCGCGCACCCCCGAGGCCGTGGCGGTCAGTTGTGCCGAGCGCTCATGGACCTACGCCGACGTCGAGGCGGCCGCTGATCAGTTGGCGCAGCTGTTAGCTGCCCGCGGTGTGGGTCCCGGTGAGTGCGTGGCGCTGCTCTTGCCACGGTCGCCCGAGATGATCGTCGCCATCCTGGCGGTGTTCAAGGCCGGAGCGGCGTACCTGCCGATTGACCCGGCGCTGCCGGCGGCACGGATGGACTTCATGGTCCTCGATGCCGCGCCGATCGCCGGCATCACCAACGCCGCGTTGGCCGAGCGGCTGGCCGGCGGCGACCTACTGGTCATCGACATCGACGACCCCGGCATCGAAAGCCAACCCGCGAGTGTTGGGCTGCCGGCACCGGCCCCCGATGACCTCGCTTACCTGATCTACACCTCGGGAACCACCGGCGTTCCCAAAGGCGTGGCCGTCACTCACCGCAACGTCACCCAGCTGCTCGAGCAATTGCATCGCTATCTGCCGGTGACAGGGGTCTGGACTCAGTGCCACACCTACGGCTTCGACACCTCGGTGTGGGAGACCTGGTCGCCCCTTCTTCACGGCGGTCGTGTGGTGGTGGTGCCAGACTCGGTGACACGCTCGCCCGAAGACTTCCAGGCCCTGCTGTCCGCCGAACAGGTCAGCGTGCTGACTCAGACCCCGTCGGCGGTAGGGATGTTGTCGCCGGAGGGCCTGGGTTCGCTGGCGCTGGTGGTGGCCGGTGAGGCTTGCCCACCTGAACTGGTCGACCGGTGGGCGCCGGGGCGGGTCATGATCAACGCCTACGGCCCGACCGAGACGACCATGGTGGTGCTGCTCAGCGCGCCGTTGACCCCGGCGTCGGGCGTGGTGCCCATCGGCGCGCCGGTGCCGACTGCCGCGTTGTTCGTGTTGGACAACGCGATGCATCCGGTGGCCACCGGTGTGGTCGGTGAGTTGTACGTGGCCGGTCGCGGGCTGGCGTGCGGATATGTGTGCCGGTCGGGTCTGACCGCTTCGCGGTTCGTCGCCTGTCCGTTCGGTGGGCCGGGCGAAAGGATGTACCGCACCGGCGATCTGGTTTGTTGGGGCCCCGACGGACAGCTGCAGTATCTCGGGCGCGCCGACGAACAGGTCAAGATCCGCGGGTATCGCATCGAGCTGGGTGAAGTCCAAGCGGCCCTGGCCGCCTGTGACGGGGTGCAGCAGGCGGTGGTGATCGCGCGTGCGGACCGCCCGGGAGACAAGCGCCTGGTCGGTTATGTGACGGGCACCGCCGACCCGGTCGAGACCCGTGCCACGCTGGCCGACCGGCTACCCGCCTACATGGTGCCGACCGCGGTGGTGCTCTTGCCTGCGCTTCCGCTGACGCCCAACGGCAAATTGGACACCCGAGCCCTGCCGACTCCGGTGTATCAGGATATCGACCGGTACCGCGCCCCGAGCAACGCGGTGGAGGAACTCCTGGCCGCCGTCTACGCGCAGGTGCTCGGGCTGGAGCGGGTCGGGGTGGACGACTCGTTCTTCGAACTGGGCGGCGACAGCATCTTGTCGATGCAGGTGGTGGCCAGGGCCCGGGCGGCCGGACTGCTGTGCCGCCCACGCGACATCTTCGTCGAGCAGACCGTGGCCCGGTTGGCCCGGGTGGTCCGGGTGGCCGACGGTGAGGCCGGCGCGGTCGATGAGGGCGTCGGACCGGTGGTCGCTACGCCGATCATGCGCTGGCTCGAAGCTGTGGACGGCCCGGTGGACGAGTTCAACCAGACGATGGTCGCGCAGGCCCCCGCCGGGGTGACCGAGGCCGACGTGGTCGCGGTGCTGCAGGCCCTGCTGGACCGGCACGCGATGTTGCGGCTGCGCGTCGAGGAAGACTCCGGCGGAGGTTGGTCGCTGCACGTGCCCGAGGCCGGTTCGGTGGCCGCGCGCGAGTGTCTGCAGACGGTCGACGTGTTCTCCGAGGCCGCATTGCTCGGCGCGCGCTCACGGTTGAACCCGGCAGCCGGGAGGATGGTGAGCGTGCTGTGGGTCCGTTCCACCGGGCAGCTGGCGTTGGTCATCCACCATCTCGCCGTCGATGGGGTGTCGTGGCGAATCCTGTTGGAAGATCTGAACATTGCTTGGGCCCAACACCGCAGCGGCGAACCGATCGCCCTGCCGCCGGCCGGTACATCGTTCGCTCGGTGGTCCGGAATTCTCGTTGAGCATGCACACCACCCGAAAGTCGTGCAGCAAGCCGAAACCTGGCGGCAGGTGGCGGCGACGCCGGCAGTGTTGCCGTCGTTGCAACCGGCGGTGGATACGTTCGCGACGGCCGGGCAGTTCTCGACGGAGCTGGATGTCGAAACGACCCGGATGCTGCTCGGTGAGGTGCCTGCAGCGTTCCATGCCGGCGTACAGGACATCCTGTTGGTCGCATTTGGTTTGGCGGTCGCCGAGCTGACGGGCACCCGCGTGCCCATCAGCATCGACGTGGAAGGCCACGGGCGCGACGAAGATCTGGCCGACGTCGACCTGACGCGCACCGTCGGGTGGTTCACGAGCAAGTACCCCGTGTCGTTGGCCGTCGGCGGCCTCGACTGGACGCGGGTGACAAAAGGCGAGGCGGCCCTGGGCGCGGTGATCAAAGGCGCCAAGGAACAGCTGCGCGCCTTGCCGGACGGTCTTACCTACGGTCTGCTGCGCTATCTGAACACCGATATCGAGCTGGCCGGGTCGGACCCGGCGATCGGGTTCAACTACCTCGGGCGGATGGGTGCGGCCAGCGCCCAGCTCTCCGAGGACATGTGGCGGATCAGCCAAGAGGGTCTGGCGTCGGCCGGCGCAGTCGCTGCCATACCCATGCCGCTTGCGCACACCGTCGAACTCAACGCCGGCACCGTGGAAACGGATAGCGGCCCACAGCTGCACGCCAACTGGTCATGGGCGTCCTCGGTGCTCGATCACGCGCAGGTGCTCCGGCTCAGCCAATTGTGGTCGGCCGCTCTGACCGGTATCTGCGCGCATGTGCGCGCCGGCGGCGGCGGGTTGACGCCGTCGGATATCGCGCCGGCCCGGCTGAGCCAGCAGCAGGTCGACGAGTTGCAGCAGCGGTACCGCATCGCTGACGTGCTGCCGCTGACTCCCCTGCAACAGGGTCTGCTGTTCCATGCCGGCGCCGCCCAGGGCAGCGAAGACCTCTATGCGGTTCAGCTGGACATCACCGTGACGGGTTCGCTCGACCCGCAGCGGCTGCAGGACGCGGTGCAGGCCGTGGTCAACCGGCACCCGCACCTGGCGGCGCGCTTCTGCGCGGAGTTCGACGAGCCGGTGCAGGTGATCTTGGCCGATCCCGTCGTCCCCTGGCAGTACATCGAGCTCGACGACGACCTCGACCTCGACGGGCAGGTACAGGCGGTGTGCGCCGCCGAACGCGCCGCGGTCTGTGATCTGGTCGGCCAGTCGGCTTTTCGGGCGACGTTGGTCCGCATCGCAGCCGACCGGCACAGGTTCCTGCTGACCAACCACCACATCGTCATCGACGGTTGGTCGCTACCCATCCTCCTGCAGGAGATCATCGCCGGCTACTACGGTCATCCGCTGCCCGCACCTGCCTCGTACCGCAGCTTCGTCAGCTGGCTGGCCGGCCAGGATCGCACCACCGCCCAAGTGGCCTGGGGCGAGCTGTTCGCCGGGTTCGACAGCCCGACGCTGGTGGCTCAGCCGGGCCGTGGGGGACTCGGCCGGCGAGGCGTCGTCTCGCATCAGGTCCCCGAGCAGATCATGCAAGCTCTCACTGAGCTGGCCCGCTCGCACCAGACCACCGTCAACATCGTGCTGCAGAGCGCTTTCGCCCAATTGCTGTGCCAGTTGACCGGTCAGCATGATGTTGCCTTCGGAACCGCGGTCTCGGGACGGCCGGCAGAGGTGGCCGGTGCGGAGTCGATGGTCGGGCTGCTGCTCAACACGGTGCCGGTACGCGCGAACATGACGGCGACCACCACCACCGCGGAGCTGCTGGATCGACTGCAACGCGCCTACAACCACACCCTCGAGCACCAGCACCTGGCGCTGAACGACATTCACCGCATCACCGGGCGCGACCAATTGTTTGACGCTCTGTTCATATTCGAGAATTACCCGATCGACACCGCCGCGGTGGCCGGTGATCACGAGTTGGCGATCACCGAATTCACCACCCGCGAATACAACCACTACCCGCTGACGGTTGCCGCCCTTCCGGGCAGCGACCTCGGCCTCCGCGTCGAGTTCGACACCGATGTGTTCGGTGTGGACGACATCAGGGCGCTGATCGAGCGGTTCGAGCGTGTGCTGGCGGCGATGACCGCCGAACCGATGCGGCGGCTCGCCACGCTCGACCTGCTGAACGCCGGTGAGCATGCGCGGCTCGATGTCGTCGGTAATCGTGTGGCGTTGAGTCGGTCGGGATCGTCTGCGGCGGTGTCGATTCCGGTGTTGTTCGCGGAGCAGGTGGGGCGGGCGCCGGAGGCGGTGGCGGTTAGTTGTGGGGCGCGGTCGTGGAGTTATGCCGGGTTGGATGCGGCTGCGGATCGGTTGGCGCAGGTGTTGGTTGGCCGGGGTGTGGGTGTTGGGGATCGGGTGGGGTTGTTGGTGCCGCGGTCGGGTGAGGCGGTTGTGGCGATGTTGGGGGTGCTTAAGGCGGGGGCGGCGTATGTGCCGATGGACCCGGCTCATCCGGATGCGCGGATCGGGTTGGTGCTCGATGACGCGGCGCCCTGCGCGGTGCTCACGACCGCCGAGTTGCGCGGGCGGTTGGGTGAGCGTGCGGTCGCGGTCATCGATGTCAACGAGGTCGGTGATGTTGATGGTGTTGGCGGGCGGCGTGAGTCGGGTGTGGTGGCCGCGGGGGTGGGTGCCGATGATGTGGCGTATTTGATTTACACCTCGGGTACCACCGGTGTGCCCAAGGGGGTGGCGGTGCCGCATGCCAATGTGGTGCGGTTGTTGGAGACGTTGGATGCTGATGTGCCCGGCGCGGGGGTGTGGTCGCAGTGTCATTCGTTGGCGTTTGACTTTTCGGTGTGGGAGATCTGGGGCGCTCTGCTCAGTGGTGGGCGGGTGGTGGTGGTCCCGGATGCGGTGGTGCGTTCGGCCGAGGATTTGCATGCGTTGTTGGTGGCCGAGCAGGTCAGTGTGTTGAGTCAGACGCCGTCGGCGTTTTATGCGTTGCAGGCTGCTGATGTGTTGGCCCCGGAGTTGTCTGATCAGCTCAAGTTGGAGACGGTGGTCTTTGGTGGGGAGGCGTTGGAGCCGCAGCGGTTGGGGCCGTGGTTGGCTCATCATCCGGGGTTGCCGCGGTTGGTGAACATGTACGGGATCACCGAGACCACGGTGCACGCCTCGGTGCGTGAGATCACCGAGGCTGATGGGGCCAGCAGTGTGAGCCCGATCGGGGTGCCGTTGGCGCATCTGGGGTTCTTCGTGCTGGATGGGTGGTTGCGTCCGGTGCCGGCGGGGGTGGTCGGTGAGTTGTATGTCGCTGGTGCGGGGCTGGCCTATGGGTATGTGGGCCGGGCGGGGTTGAGCGCGTCGCGGTTTGTGGCCTGCCCATTCGGTGGCGCGGGAGCGCCGGGGCAGCGGATGTATCGCACCGGGGATTTGGTGCGGTGGGGTGCTGATGGGCAGTTGGTGTATCTGGCCGGGCTGATGAGCAGGTCAAGATCCGCGGGTATCGCATCGAATGGGTGAGATCCAGGCCGCGTTGGCGGCCTGTGATGGGGTCCAGCAGGCGGTGGTGATCGCCCGCCAGGACCGCCCCGGCGATAAGCGCTTGGTCGGTTATGTCACCGGCAGCGCAGATCCCGGCGAGGTGCGCGCCGCGCTGGGGCAGCGGTTGCCGGCCTATATGGTGCCCGCCGCGATCGTGGCGCTGGAGGCGTTGCCGTTGACGGTCAACGGCAAACTCGACACCCGCGCGCTACCGGCACCGGAATACCAAGACGCCGACCGCTACCGCGCCCCAGCCACCCTCACCGAGGAGATCCTGGCCGGCATCTACGCCCAAGTCCTGGGCGTCGAACGCGTCGGCGTCGACGACTCCTTCTTCGAACTCGGCGGCGACAGCATCTTGTCGATGCAGGTGGTGGCCCGAGCGCGGGCCGCCGGTGTGCTGTGCCGGCCCCGCGACATCTTCGTCGAGAAGACGGTGGCCCGGCTGGCGCGCGTCGTGAAGGTGGCGGAGGACGCCGGTGGCCCGGTCGACGAGGGTGTGGGACCGGTGGTCGCGACCCCGATCATGCGCTGGCTGCACGACATGGAAGGCCCGGTTGAGCAGTTCAACCAGACCATGGTGGTGCAGGCCCCGGCCGAGGTCACTGAAGCCGATGTGGTGGCGGTGCTGCAGGCCCTGCTGGACCGGCATGCCATGCTGCGGTGCCGCGTCGACGACGACGGGGCCGGCAGCTGGTCACTCGAGGTCCCCGAGCCCGGGGCGGTGAACGCGCGCGATTGTCTGCAAGTCGCGGACGGGCTCTCCGATGAGGTCCTGCTGGCGGCGACACGTCGGTTGAACCCTGCCGCCGGCGTGATGCTGCGCGCGCTGTGGGTGACTCCGACGAGCGAACTGGTGTTGATCGTCCACCACCTGGCCGTCGACGGCGTGTCATGGCGAATCCTGTTGGAGGACTTGAATATCGCTTGGGCACAGCACCGCAACGATCAACCCGTGGAGTTGCCGGCGCCCGGCACGTCGTTCGCGCGGTGGTCGTCGCTGCTCGCCAAGCACGCGCACCACCCCGACGTGGTCGAGCATGCCGAAGTGTGGCGGCAGGTGACGGCGACCCCTGCCTTACTCCCGGCGGTGCAACCCGCGGTCGACACCTTCTCCACAGCGGGACATCTGTCGGTGGCGCTGGACTGCGAGACCACCAGCCTGCTGTTGGGTGACGTGCCAGCCGCATTCCACGCCGGAGTCAACGACATCTTGCTGATCGCGTTTGGGTTGGCTTTGGCGGAATTCCTGACCAGCGGTGCGGCGCCGGTCGCCATCGACGTCGAGGGCCACGGCCGCCACGAGGAGCTGGCCGACGACGTGGACCTGTCGCGCACGGTGGGCTGGTTCACCACCATCTATCCGGTGTCGCTGGCCGCCGGTGGGCTGGACTGGGCACAGGTGGTCGCCGGCGAGGCCACGCTGGGCGCCGCGGTCAAGGATGCCAAGGAGCAGCTTCGCGCCCTGCCGGACGGCCTGACCTACGGTCTGTTGCGCTACCTGAACCCCGACGTCGGCATCGACGGGTCCGATCCGGTGATTGGATTCAACTACCTCGGCCGACTTGGCGCAGCCGCCGCCGAGTTGTCCGGCAACTTCTGGCGGATCAGCGAACAGGGCCTGGCGCAGACCGGCGCAACCGCGGCGTTGGCGCTGCCGTTGGCGCACACGGTCGAACTCAACGCCGTCACCATCGACACCGAAACCGGCCCGCAGCTGAATGCCAACTGGAGGTGGGCGCAGTCGGCGCTCGATCACGCACAGGCAGACCGGCTGAGCCGACTGTGGTTCGAGGCGCTGGCCGGCATCTGCGCACACGTCCGCACCGGCGGCGGCGGCCTCACCCCGTCCGACATCAGTCCTGCCCGATTGAGCCAGCAGCAGATCGACGAGCTGCAGCAGCGATATCGCATCGCAGACGTCCTGCCGCTGACTGCCCTGCAGCGGGGACTGTTCTTCCACACGAGCACTACGCAGGGGCACGGCGACGACGTGTACGCGGTGCAGCTGGATATCACCATTACGGGCGCCCTCGACGCCGAACGGCTTCGCGTCGCGCTGCAGAACGTGCTCAACCGGCATCCCAACCTGGCAGCCCGGTTCTTTGACCAGTTCGACGAGCCGGTTCAAGTCATCCCAGCGGAGCCGGTGGTGCCGTGGCGGTATGTCGACCTCGACGGCGCCGCCGATGTCGATGAACAGATCCAGGAACTGTGCGCCGCCGAACGTGCGGCGGTGTGCAACCTGGCCGACCAGTCGGTGTTCCGGGCGGAGCTGATCCGCACCGCGGCACACCGGCACCGGTTCGTGCTGACCAACCACCACATCGTCATGGACGGCTGGTCAACGTCCATCCTGCTGCGCGAGACCATCGCAAGCTACTACGGGCAGCGCCTGCCGGCGCCCGCGTCGTACCGCAGCTTCGTGAGCTGGCTGTTCGGCCGGGACCGCGCTGCGGCCCACGAAGCCTGGCGTGAGGTGTTCGCCGGATTCGAGACTCCGACTCTGGTGAGTCCACCGGGGCGGCTGAGTCTGGGCCGTCGAGATGTCGCCTCGTTCCAGGTGCCCGAGGACACCACGCGGGCGCTGAGCGGTTTGGCGCGCTCGCACGAGACGACCGTCAGCACGGTCCTTCAGGCCGCGTGGGTGCAGCTGCTGATGTGGCTGACCGGTCAGCATGACGTCGCGTTCGGTACCGCCGTCTCAGGCCGGCCCACGGAGGTGCCCGGTGCGGAATCGATGGTCGGTCTGTTGATCAACACGGTGCCGATACGCGCGACCATCACCACGACAACCACCGTCGCCGACCTACTCGGTCAGCTTCAACGTGTCTACAACGACACGCTGGAGCACCAGCACGTCGGACTTGGTGATATCCACCGCGCCGTCGGCCATGACCAGTTGTTCGACACCCTCTTCATCTATGAGAACTACCCGATCGACACCTCCGCACCATCAGGAGCCCACGAGTTGGCCATCACCGACGTCACCCCGCGCGAATACAACCACTATCCACTTTCGGTGCAAGCCGCCCCGGGCCGCGAACTGGACGTTCGGATCGAATTCGATACCGACGTGTTCGACAGCGCGCGCATCGGAGCGCTCATCAAGCGGTTCAAGCGGGTGCTGGTGGCAATGACCGCCGATTCGGGTCAGCAGTCATGACCGCAGACACGACGCGGCGGTTGCTGTCCCTGGATCTGCTCGATGAGGATGAACACGCCGAACTGGACGGCTGGGGTAATCGGGCGGCGTTGACCTCGCCGGCGAGTGTGTCGGCGTCGGTCCCGGTGTCGTTCGCCGAGCAAGTGGCCCGCACGCCGGAAGCGGTGGCGCTCAGTGACGGACAGCGCTCGTGGACATATCGCGAGCTTGATGAGGCTGCTAACCGGTTGGCCCATCATCTGGCGAGCCTTGGCGCACGCCCGGGACAGTCAGTGGCGCTGCTGTTCTCCCGGTCGGCTGAGGCGATTGTGTCGATCCTCGCGGTGCTGAAGGCCGGGGCGGCGTACCTGCCGATAGACCCGGCGCTCCCGACGGCCCGCATCGAGTTCATGGTTGCCGATGCCGCACCGATCGCCGCGATAACGACGGCGGGGTCGGCCGACCTGCTCACGGGGTGCGATGTACGCGTCATCGACGGCGAAGATCGCCGCATCCAGGACAATCCGGGCACGACTTTGCCGGCGCCGGCCCCTGACGACATCGCTTACTTCATTTACACCTCCGGTACTACCGGTGTGCCCAAAGGCGTTGCGGTCACCCACCGCAACGTGGCGAACCTACTGGCGTCCGGACTCGGCGGCGTGTCCTCGGGGCCGGGGCAGGTGTGGTCGCAGTGGCACTCCTACGCTTTCGACGTCTCGGTGTGGGAGATCTTCGGGGCGTTGCTGCACGGTAGCCGGCTGGTGGTGGTGCCCGAAGAGGTGGCTGCTTTCCCCGACGAATTGCACGCCTTGCTGGTCACCGAAGGCGTCACAGTGTTAAGCCAAACCCCGTCGGCGGCGGGCATGCTCGCACCCGAGGGCCTGCCGTCGGCGTTGGTGGTGGCCGGTGAGGCCTGCCCGACCGAATTGGTCGACAGGTGGGCGCCGGGGCGGGTGATGATCAACGCCTACGGTCCGACCGAGGCCACGGTGTATGCGGCGATGAGCGCGCCGCTGGAGACCGACTGCGATGTCGCGCCGATCGGCTCGCCGGTGTCGGGGGCGGCGCTGTTCGTCCTCGATGCGGGGTTGCGCCGGGTCTCGCCGGGTGTGGTCGGTGAGCTGTACATCGCCGGTGGCGGTGTCGCGGTGGGCTATTGGCGACGGGGCGGGTTGACGGCGTCGCGGTTTGTGGCGTGTCCGTTCGGTGGGCCGGGTGAGCGGATGTATCGCACCGGGGATCTGGTGCGTTGGGGTGCTGACGGGCAGTTGGCGTATCTGGGCCGTGCCGATGAGCAGGTCAAGATTCGCGGGTTCCGCATCGAGCTCGGTGAGGTGCAGGCGGCGTTGGCCGGTTGTGACGGGGTGGCGCAGGCGGTGGTGATCGCGCGTGAGGACCGCCCCGGCGACAAGCGCCTGGTCGGCTACATCACCGGAACGGCGGACCCGGCCGCGGCGCGTGCCACTCTGGCCGAGCGGCTGCCGGTCTACATGGTGCCCGCGGCGGTGGTGGTGATCGACGCGCTGCCGCTGACTGCGAACGGCAAACTCGACCGGCGCGCGCTGCCGGCGCCGGAGTACCAGGCCGGTGAACGTTACCGCGCGCCGGCCACCCCCGCCGAGGAGATCTTGGCCACCATCTACGCGCAGGTGCTCGGGCTGGAGCGGGTCGGAGTCGATGACTCATTCTTTGAGCTGGGCGGCGACAGCATCCTGTCGATGCAGGTGGTGGCGCGAGCCCGGGCCGCTGGTGTGTTGTGTCGGCCGCCGGACGTCTTTGTCGAGCAGACCGTGGCCCGGCTGGCCCGGGTCGCGAAGGTAGCCGACGGTGAGGCCGGACCGGTCGATGAGGGCATCGGGCCGGTGGTCGCGACGCCGATCATGCGGTGGTTGCACAGCATGGAAGGCCCGATCGAGCAGTTCAACCAGACGATCGCGCTTCAGGCTCCCATCGAGGTGACCGAAGCCGACGTGGTCGTCGTATTGCAGGCCCTGATGGATCGGCATGGCATGCTGCGGTGCCGCGTCCGCGATGGCGATGCCGGCGGCTGGTCACTCGAGGTACCCGCACCGGGATCGATAGACGCCGATGAGCACCTGCTCACGGTGGACGTATTGTCCGACGACGCAGTCGTGGCAGCACGGTCACGGTTGAACCCGGCTTCCGGGGTGATGCTGAGTGCGCTGTGGGTGACCTCCATGAGCCAGTTGGTGTTGATCATCCACCATCTCGCCGTTGACGGCGTCTCCTGGCGAATCCTGTTGGAAGACCTCAACATTGCCTGGGCGCAGCACAGCAGCGGACAACCCGTCGCGTTACCCGCACCGGGTATGTCGTTTGCCCGGTGGTCATCGCTGTTGGTCGAGTACGCCCGCACGCCGGCCGTCATGCAGCACGCGGACGCCTGGCGCCGCGTTGGGGCGGCCCGGCCCGCGCTACCGGCGGTGCAGCCCCTGGAGGACACGTTCACCACTGCCGGTTTCCTGTCGGTCGAGCTCGAAGCCGAAACCACCTGGATGCTTCTGGGTGAGGTGCCCACGGCGTTTCATGCCGGCATACAAGACATCCTGTTGATCGCGTTCGCGTTGGCCTGCTCGGAGTTCCTGGGCATCGGCGGCGCGCCGGTCGGGATCGACGTCGAGGGCCACGGCCGCCATGCGGAACTGGCCGACGACGCGGACCTGACCCGCACGGTGGGCTGGTTCACCACCAAGTACCCGGTCTCACTGGCCGTGGGGGGGCTGGACTGGGCGCGGGTGACCGCCGGTGACGCCGAACTCGGGGCGGTGATCAAGAGCGCCAAAGAGCAATTGCGCGCCCTGCCGGACCCGTTGACCTACGGACTGTTGCGCTATCTGAACCCCGACGTCGAACTCGTCGAGCCCGATCCGGAGATCGGGTTCAACTACCTGGGGCGGCTCGGGGCGGCCGGCACTGAATTGTCCGACGACTTCTGGCGGATCAGCCAGGAGGGCTTATCGCTGACCGGCGCTGCCGCTGCCATACCGCTCCAGCTGTCCCACACCGTGGAACTCAACGCCGGCACCGCAGACACCGACACCGGCCCGAGGTTGCACGCCAATTGGCGGTGGGCGCGATCAGCGCTCGATCGCGCACAGGTCGATAAGTTGAGCCGGTTGTGGTTCGAGGCCCTGACCGGTATCTGTGCACATGTTCGGGCCGGTGGTGGCGGTTTGACGCCGTCGGATCTAGCGCCGACCCGATTGAGCCAGCAACAACTCGACGAGCTGTGCCGGCAAGACTGCGTCGCCGACGTGCTGCCGCTGACTCCTCTACAGCAGGGTCTGCTTTTCTATACCAGCACCGCAGCGGACAGCAGCGACGACGTGTATGCGGTGCAGCTCGATGTGACCGTGACCGGGCCCCTAGATCCAGACCGGCTGCGCGACGCGGTGCACACGGTGGTTGGCCGGCATCCGCATCTGGTGGCCCGCTTCTGTGCGCAGTTCGACGAACCGGTGCAGGTGATCCCGGCCGATCCCACAGCGCCTTGGCGGTATGTCGAGCTGCACGAAGAAGTCGATGTCGATGAAGAGGTCACGAAGGTGTGCGCCGCCGAGCGTGCTGCTGTGTGCGATTTCGCCAACCCGCCGGCGTTCCGCGCGGCGTTGATCCGGACCGGGTCGGATCGGCACAGATTCGTGCTGACCAATCATCACATCGTGATGGATGGCTGGTCGAGGCCTATCTTGCTGCAGGAAATCATTGCCGCCTATTACGGGCAGCGCCTGCCCGAACCTGTCTCGTACCGCAGCTTCGTCACCTGGCTCGCCGGTCAGGATCGCGCTGCGGCACGAGCAGTCTGGGCTGAGGTGTTCGCCGGTTTCGAGACTCCGACATTCGTCGGGCCACCCGGCGGGGCAGGGCTGGGGCGGCGCGACGTGGCCGTGCATTACGTGGCTGAGGAGACCACGCGGGCGCTCGGTGAGTTGGCGCGTTCGAACCACACCACCGTGAACATCGCGTTGCAAGCCGCGTTCGCTCAGCTGCTCTGCCAGTTGACCGGTCAGACCGATGTCGCTTTCGGAATCGCGGTGTCGGGTCGACCTGCTGAGGTGGCGGGCGCCGAATCGATGGTGGGCATGCTGATCAACACCGTGCCGGTACGCGCATCCATGACCTCGGCAACCACCCCCACCGAACTGCTCGAGCAGCTGCAGAGTGCCCACAACCGCACCGTCGAGCACCAGCACCTACCGCTCAACGAGATTCACCGTGCCTCCGGTCAGGACCAGCTGTTCGACACGCTCTTTCTCTACGAGAACTACCCGATCGACACCGCCGCGTTGTCAGGCGACCACGAGCTGGCCATCCCGGAGATCAACGCTTACGAATACAACCACTACCGGCTGACGGTCGCGGTCCAGCCTGGGCGTGAACTACGGGTTCGCGTCGAGTACGACACCGATGTGTTTGATGCGGCCAGTGTCGAGGTGTTGGTTGGGCGGTTGGAGCGGGTGTTGGTGGCGATGACGGCCGATCCGGCTCGGCGGTTGTCGTCGGTGGATGTGCTCGATGCTGCTGAGCATGCCCGGTTGGATGAGGTTGGGCATCGGGCGGTGTTGAGTGGGCCGGGGGCTGTGGCGGTGTCGATTCCGGCGCTGTTCGCTGAGCAGGTGGGTCGTGTCCCGGATGCGGTGGCTCTCAGCGGTGAGGGTCGGTCGTGGACGTATCGCGAGTTGGACGAGGCGTCTAACCGGTTGGCGCACTTGTTGGTTGAGCATGGTGCGGGGCCGGGTCAGTGTGTGGCGTTGTTGTTGGAGCGTTCGGCGCGGGCGGTTGTGGCGATTTTGGCGGTGCTCAAGTCCGGCGCGGCGTATATGGCGATTGATCCGATGCATCCGGATGCGCGGATCGGGTTCATGGTGGCTGATGCCGCGCCGGTGGTGGCGGTCGGTTCGGCGGGATTGACGCATCGGTTGGGTGCTGATGTGCCGGTGGTCGATATCGACGATCCGCGTATCGACAGCTGTCCGGCGGGCGCGTTGGCGGGCC
Organism: Mycolicibacterium celeriflavum; assembly: GCF_010731795.1. Classification (NCBI taxonomy): domain Bacteria; kingdom Bacillati; phylum Actinomycetota; class Actinomycetes; order Mycobacteriales; family Mycobacteriaceae; genus Mycobacterium; species Mycolicibacterium celeriflavum. Next base: position 4,201,840 of record NZ_AP022591.1, read on the forward strand.
CGGCGCCTGATGATTTGGCTTACGTCATTTACACCTCGGGTACGACGGGTGTGCCCAAGGGGGTGGTGGTGGCGCATCGGGCGGTGACGCAGATGTTGGGGGCGTTGCCGGCGCATCTGCCGGTGGCGGGGGTGTGGTCGCAGTGGCATTCGTTGGGTTTCGACGTGTCGGTGCAGGAGATTTTCGGGGCGCTGCTCAATGGTGGGCGGTTGGTGGTGGTGCCCGATGCGGTGGTGCGGTCGGCGGCCGACTTCCATGCGTTGTTGATCGCCGAGCGGGTCAGTGTGCTCAGTCAGACGCCGTCGGCGTTGGCGGTGCTCTCGCCGCAGGGCTTGGATGCGGTGGCGTTGCTGATCATGGGTGGGGAGCCGTGCCCGCCGGAGTTGGTGGAGCGGTGGGCGCCGGGTCGGGTGATGATCAATGTGCGGGCCGACGGAGACGTCGGTGTTCGCGGCGATGAGTGCGCCGCTGGTGTCCGGATCGGGCGTGGTTCCGATTGGGACTCCGGTGCCTGGGGCGGCGTTTTTCGTGTTGGATCAGTGGTTGCGTCCGGTGCCGGCCGGTGTGGTCGGTGAGTTGTATGTGGCGGGTCGGCTCGGGTGTGGGTATGTGCGTCGGGCGTCGTTGACCGCGTCGCGGTTTGTGGCGTGTCCGTTCGGTGGTTTCGGGCAGCGGATGTATCGCAGCGGGGATTTGGTGCGTTGGGGTGCTGATGGGCAGTTGGTGCATCTGGGTCGTGCCGATGAGCAGGTCAAGATCCGCGGGTATCGCATCGAATTGGGTGAGGTCCAGGCCGCGCTAGCGGCGTGTGTTGGGGTGGATCAGGCGGTGGTGATCGCGCGTGAGGATGCCCCCGGTGATAAGCGTCTGGTCGGTTATGTCACCGAAACGTTCGCCGGTGCAGTCGATTCCGCTCAGGCGCGTGCTGCGCTGGGGCAGCGGTTGCCGGCCTATATGGTGCCCGCGGCGGTGGTGGTGCTCGATGTGTTGCCGTTGACGGCCAACGGCAAGCTTGACCGGCGCGCGTTGCCGGCGCCGGAGTATGCCGATGTGGATCGCTACCGGGCGCCGAGCACCCCGACCGAGGAGATCTTGGCCGGCATCTTCGCCCAGGTACTGGGTCTGCAACGCGTCGGAATCGACGACTCCTTCTTCGACCTCGGCGGCGACAGCATCCTGGCGATGCGAGTCATCGCCTCAGTGAACAAGTCGTTGGCGGCCGGCCTCGCCGTTCCCACCTTCTTCGAGGAACCGACAGTCGCGCAGTTGGCGCCGCGGATCGGTGCCGCTGGTGGTGGTCTGGAGCCGTTGGTGGCCGGGCAGCGCCCGGCGGTGGTGCCGTTGTCGTTTGCCCAGCAGCGGTTGTGGTTCATCGACCAGTTGCAGGGCCCGTCGGCGATCTACAACATCGCGGTGGCGTTGCGCTTGAGCGGGCGCCTGGACGCCCAGGCATTGGGTCAGGCGTTGACCGATGTGGTGGGCCGCCACGAAAGCCTGCGCACCTTGTTCGCCGCACCCAACGGGGTGCCTCAGCAATTGGTGGTGCCGGCCGGGGACGCCAACCTCGGCTGGGAAGTGGTCGACGCGGACGGCTGGCTGGAAGACCGGCTCGACGAGGCGATCGACGCCGAAGCGCGTCGCCCGTTCGACCTGGCGACCGAGATCCCTTTGCGGGCTAAGCTTTTCCGCGTCGCCGACGACGAGTACCTACTGGTGGCCGCGGTGCACCATATCGCCGCCGACGGCGTGTCGATCAACCCGCTGGTCAGTGATCTGGCGGTGGCCTATGCCAGCCGGTGCGCGGGCCAGGTGCCTGACTGGGAGCCGTTGCCGGTGCAGTACGTCGACTACACGTTGTGGCAGCGCGAGCAGCTCGGAGATCTGGGCGACCCCGACAGCAGCATCGCCGCACAGCTGGCCTACTGGGAGCAGGCGCTGGCCGGGATGCCCGAACAGCTTGATCTTCCCACCGATCGGCCGTATCCGCCGGTGGCCGACTACCGCGGAGCCTGGGTGACTCTGGACTGGCCGGTCGAACTGCAACAGCAAGTGCGCGGGCTGGCTCGTGCGCACAATGCCACCAGCTTCATGGTGATGCAGGCCGCCCTGGCGGTGCTGCTTTCCAAACTCAGCGCCAGCAGTGACGTGGCGGTGGGCTTCCCGATCGCCGGCAGGCGCGACACCGCGCTGGAAAGTCTGGTCGGCTTCTTCGTCAACACCCTGGTGCTACGAGCGGACCTGACGGGTGACCCCACCGTCGCCGAACTGTTGCGCCAGGTGCGGCAACGCAGCCTGGCCGCCTATGAGCATCAGGATGTGCCGTTCGAGCTGCTGGTCGAGCGGCTCAACCCGACCCGCTCGCTGAGCCGTCACCCGCTGGTGCAGGTCATGCTCGCCTGGCAGAACTTTGCGCGGCACGTCACCGATGGTGGCGACGCACTGCCGTTCGGTGATATCCAGGTGACGCCCCTGCCTGTGGACACCCAGACCGCCCGGATGGATTTGACCTTCTCACTGGCTGAAGCCTGGACAGCTGACGGCGAGCCCGCCGGGATTCGCGGTGCGGTCGAGTTCCGGACCGATGTGTTCGACGCCGCGAGTATCGAGGTCCTGATCGAGCGGTTCGAGCGGGTCCTGGTTGCGATGACCGCCGATGCGGGCCTGCGGTTGTCGTCGCTGGATGTCCTCGATGAGATCGAGCATGCGCGGCTCGATGTCGTCGGTAATCGTGTGGCGTTGAGTCGGTCGGGATCGTCTGCGGCGGTGTCGATTCCGGTGTTGTTCGCGGAGCAGGTGGGGCGGGCGCCGGAGGCGGTGGCGGTTAGTTGTGGGGCGCGGTCGTGGAGTTATGCCGGGTTGGATGCGGCTGCGGATCGGTTGGCGCAGGTGTTGGTTGGCCGGGGTGTGGGTGTCGGGGATCGGGTGGGGTTGTTGGTGCCGCGGTCGGGTGAGGCGGTTGTGGCGATGTTGGGGGTGCTTAAGGCGGGGGCGGCGTATGTGCCGATGGACCCGGCTCATCCGGATGCGCGGATCGGGTTGGTGCTCGATGACGCGGCGCCCTGCGCGGTGCTCACGACCGCCGAGTTGCGCGGGCGGTTGGGTGAGCGTGCGGTCGCGGTCATCGATGTCAACGAGGTCGGTGATGTTGATGGTGTTGGCGGGCAGCGTGAGTCGGGTGTGGTGCGGGGTGGGTGCCGATGATGTGGCGTATTTGATTTACACCTCGGGTACCACCGGTGTGGGGTGGCGGTGCCGCATGCCAATGTGGTGCGGTTGTTGGAGACGTTGGATGCTGATGTGCCCGGCGCGGGGGTGTGGTCGCAGTGTCATTCGTTGGCGTTTGACTTTTCGGTGTGGAGATCTGGGGCGCTCTGCTCAGTGGTGGGCGGGTGGTGGTGGTCCCGGATGCGGTGGTGCGTTCGGCCGAGGATTTGCATGCGTTGTTGGTGGCCGAGCAGGTCAGTGTGTTGAGTCAGACGCCGTCGGCGTTTTATGCGTTGCAGGCTGCTGATGTGTTGGCCCCGGAGTTGTCTGATCAGCTCAAGTTGGAGACGGTGGTCTTTGGTGGGGAGGCGTTGGAGCCGCAGCGGTTGGGGCCGTGGTTGGCTCATCATCCGGGGTTGCCGCGGTTGGTGAACATGTACGGGATCACCGAGACCACGGTGCACGCCTCGGTGCGTGAGATCACCGAGGCTGATGGGGCCAGCAGTGTGAGCCCGATCGGGGTGCCGTTGGCGCATCTGGGGTTCTTCGTGCTGGATGGGTGGTTGCGTCCGGTGCCGGCGGGGGTGGTCGGTGAGTTGTATGTCGCTGGTGCGGGGCTGGCCTATGGGTATGTGGGCCGGGCGGGGTTGAGCGCGTCGCGGTTTGTGGCCTGCCCATTCGGTGGCGCGGGAGCGCCGGGGCAGCGGATGTATCGCACCGGGGATTTGGTGCGGTGGGGTGCTGATGGGCAGTTGGTGTATCTGGCCGGGCTGATGAGCAGGTCAAGATCCGCGGGTATCGCATCGAATTGGGTGAGATCCAGGCCGCGTTGGCGGCCTGTGATGGGGTCCAGCAGGCGGTGGTGATCGCCCGCCAGGACCGCCCCGGCGATAAGCGCCTGGTCGGTTACGTCACCGGCAGCGCAGATCCCGGCGAGGTGCGCGCCGCGCTGGGGCAGCGGTTGCCGGCCTATATGGTGCCCGCCGCGATCGTGGCGCTGGAGGCGTTGCCGTTGACGGTCAACGGCAAACTCGACACCCGCGCGCTACCGGCACCGGAATACCAAGACGCCGACCGCTACCGCGCCCCAGCCACCCTCACCGAGGAGATCCTGGCCGGCATCTACGCCCAAGTCCTGGGCGTCGAACGCGTCGGCGTCGACGACTCCTTCTTCGAACTCGGCGGCGACTCCCTCTCGGCGATGAGACTGGTCGCTGTGGTCAACAAGTCGTTGGACACCCATCTCGCGGTGCGCACGTTGTTTCATGCACCGACCGTGCGAAGCCTGAGCGAGCAACTGGGCAGCGAAGACAGCGCATTGGAATTGGTACCCGTTGAGATTTTCAAAGAGGGGACCGGTGTTCCGCTCTGCTGTATTCACGAAGGTAACGGACAAAGCTATGCGTATCGGAACCTGCGCGATTATCTGGATTGTCCGATAATCGGCATCAATCAAATCCCCCAAAGCGGCGAAACCGAACCTCGGTCGATTCGTGACATGGCGAAAAACTACGCCGATCGGATCCAGGCTACTTACCCCGACGGGCCCTACAACCTTCTAGGTTGGTCCTTCGGAGGCCCGGTGGCCCACGAACTCGCGGTCGAACTTCGCCGCCGGGGTTCTACGGTTCAACGACTCATAATGCTGGATCCAGTGCTTGATGCCGATGGCACCACAGAAGACCAAGCGATCATCGACGAGAACCCGGCCGAGAATCGGCTCCTCAACCTCTTCCTACGATCCAGCGGTATCGAGATTCCTGAGCAGTCGGAGCAGCTCACCTACCAAAATGCCGAGGAGCTGATTCGGCAACAAGGACAAATGGTGGAATTTGTTCTGCCGCCCAAACCGATATTCGAGTTCGCGGTCTACAACCACAATAGGAATCTGTCTTATCTCCGCGATCACGCACCCGAAGTGTTTGATGGCGATATGATCGTATTCTCGGCGGCACGAGGTGAAAATGAGAATGATCCAGAAGATTGGCGACCGTATGTTACCGGCGATATCGTCGTGTACTCGGTCGATTGTGGACACGATGAGATGACGTCCACCGAAGCGCTGGGTAAGTATATTGAACAGCTCAAAATTTCATTAGGGGCTTGACGCGTGGCTCGAAGCTTTCACGGCGGTTGGTTCTCTAATGAACAGGCCTGCTGAACCGGGCAGGCATCGAAACGCTGAGCGGGCGCTCGGCGTTCGATCCACTCGGTGAGAGCGAGGGCGCGAGCCTGATGGGCGGGGGGGTGACCGGGGGTGTTGACCGAGGGTGCAGTCACCGCGGATCGTGCTGGCCTAAGCTGGGGCGTTCGCGACCTGATGGACTCCAAGCACCGCCCGCCCCGAGGGATCGGCGTTGTTAGCGAAGCTCGTGTCCCACGCGATGGCTGCCGGGGTGCTGCAGGCGATGCTCGGGCCTCCCGGAACACAAGCCGCCGCGGCGTGGCCCGGGAAATGGGATTCGAAAATCTCGCGGTACATGTACGCCTCCTTGGTGGCGGGCGGATTGTCCGGGAAGCGGTATTGGGCACTCTGCATTTGGCTGTCGGAGACCTGCGCCTCGGCGATTGCCTTCAGCGAATCAATCCACCGGTAGCCCACGCCGTCGGAGAATTGTTCCTTCTGTCGCCAAAGGATCTCGTTCGGCAAACAACCTTTGAAGGCTTCGCGCAACGGCCACTTCTCCATCCGACCCTGGCCGACCATCTTCTCGTAGGGGTCGAAAGCCATTGCGACGTCAAGGAATTCGCGATCGAGGAACGGTACGCGTATTTCGACGCCCCATGCGGCGGCGGTCTTGTTGGCGCGAAGGCAATCGTATTTGTGGAGCAGATCCAGCTTGCGGATCGTCTCTTCGTGGAACTCCCGCGCCCCCGGAGCCTTGTGGAAGTAAAGGTAGCCGCCGAAGACCTCGTCAGCACCTTCGCCCGAGAGAACCATCTTGATCCCCATCGCCTTGATCCGCCGCATCATCAGATACATCGGCGTCGAGGCGCGGATGCTCGTCACGTCATAGGTTTCGATGTGGTAGATCACGTCCCAGAGCGCGTCGAGTCCCTCCTGCACGGTGAACTCGAATTCGTGGTGGACGGTGCCGATTGCCGTCGCGACCTTTCGAGCCGCGGCGACGTCGGGAGAGCCTTCGAGGCCGATGCAGAACGAATGCAGCCGTGGCCACCAGGCCTGCGTACGGTCGCCGTCCTCGATTCGGTTTTCGGCGAATTTCGCAGTGACCGCCGAGATCACGGACGAATCGAGTCCTCCAGAGATGAGGACGCCGTAGGGCACATCGGACATCAACTGCTGGTGGACGGCGGCTTCGAGAGCTGTTCGCAGGCGCGAGATACCGAGCGGTCGCCCAGTGACCGCCGAGAAGTCGCGCCATTCCGGATCGTAATAGCGCCGGGGCTTGCCCAGCCTGCGCGTCAGGTAGTGGCCCGGGGGGAAATCCTCGATGTGTCGGCAGTATCGGATCAGAGCTTTCATCTCCGAGGCGACATAGAGGTTTCCGTTCTCGTCGCGGCCGGTGTAGAGAGGGACCACGCCGATCGGATCCCGCGCCACCAGAAAGTCATTGGTCCGTTTGTCGTAGAGGACGAACGCGAAGATTCCGCTGAGTCGATTGAGGAAGTCGGTGCCGTACCGCTCGTAGAGGGGGATGATCACTTCGCAATCCGACGCGGTCTTGAACGGGTAATCGGGGAATCCGGCGCGAAGCGCCTGGTGATTGTAGATTTCGCCGTTCACCGCCAGAACGAGTTCGACAGCGTCGTTGGTCAAGGGCTGCGCCCCGTGCTCGACGTCGACAATCGAGAGTCGCTCGTGTGCGAGGACTGCATGTTCGTCGGCGTATATACCGCTCCAGTCCGGCCCGCGATGCCGCAGCAACCGAGCCATCGTCACGGCGCGCTCGCGGAGTTCGCGGGGGTCACCTCGCAAATCGAGGATCGAAGCGATTCCGCACATGAGCCCCCCCATCTGAGCCGGTCGCAAACCCGGTCAGCGCGAGCGTACTGCGCGGGACGCTTCGCGGAGTTGCCGATTCGAGAAATGAAGCCCTTTGGAAGCAAAGAAGAACTGCTGTGTCCGCGTGACTCTGCCCTCACCGGACGGGCCGCGTTCGCGGTCGGGATTGGCCGACTCGATGCGCCACTACCTCGAGGGACCGCTGGCCGCCCACGGTCATGTACCTCTGCTCAGCGAGGATGGAGATGACGCACAGCGCTGTTCATGGGTTGGTATCGGTAGAACTGGTCTCGCCAGATCCGGAAAAGCTCGCGGAATTCTATCGCCGCGTCTTCGATATCGAGTTTCAACGTGAGATTTACGGATACTCCTGTCCTTACTACATAAGTATCGGCTCATCAGGCCCTCTTTTAGTCATCCACGACATTAAGGATTTCCCGCCTGGCAGTGCCACTCCTGGCGCAGCGCGCTTTCTCTTGCAGATAGAAGACCTCGAGAGGCTGAAGGAACGGCTCACTCAGCACAACATCGAACTCGAGGAGCCACCTAGGAATCTGGGTTTCGAGAGGCTCCCTTGGTTCAGTTATTGGGGGCGTTGGGTCATTTCGATAAGGGATCCAGACGGAAATGTCGTGTCATTCCGTCAGTTCGAAAATGCGCTGCCCCGCAATCGATTCGAGTTGTTCAGGCTGACACTTTCATCTACCTACACTGACCTGAAGACGGTTCTCCAATTCAAGATAGTCGATCGCCTCGTGTATCGACTGGGTCGGATACCCATTCGCACCAGAGATCTGACCGGTTACACACATCTGGTGGCTTCTCGTGAAGGGCTATACGCAGTCAATGGCCAGCAGTGGGCGAAAATCATGGATGGGGTGTTCTTTGGTGTAACCGTCAAGGATGGTTGCATCTACTGCTACCAGGCGCATGACATATACGACACGGGCATCCTCCTGAGTCGTATTCAGCTCCGCGGCAAGCCACTACGGCTGCGAGGCAAGCTTTTCGGTCGCGTCATCAAACTGGAGCTGGAAGATAATCAGATCCGGCGTGAATCGGTGGTTGTCAGGGGCTTACACACCAACTGTCATCAGATGGACTTTATCGGCGACAAACTGCACATAATCGATACTTTCTGCCAAAAGATCCAGCGCTTCAACAGCTCTTTCGAGTTGGAGGAAGAGTTCTTTCCTCTCGGCTCAGAATTCGCATCTCATAAGTCGGAGCTCGATCGTTACATCGTCCCGGGAAGCAACTACGTCCATATCAATTCCATCGTCGCGGAGCAGGGGTCGGTCTACCTTCTTCTGCACAACGGTCTGTCGAGCGGCAAATGCAGCGAGCTGATCCAAACGGACGAAAATTTCGAGGTGAAGAACAGGTTCACGGTCCCTGGGGCAGGGTGTCACAACGTGGTGTTCCTGGAGGACGGTGAGTGGCTGATCTGTGACTCACGCGGCGGCAACCTCATCAACCGCCATGGCGTGGTGGTGCACGTCGGTGAACTGCTCACCCGCGGCCTCTCGGTGGACAAGGACACGGTCGTCGTTGGTGAATCGGGATATGCCACGAGGCTCGGCAGACGGTACGTCCCAGGAAATGTGCACTTCTTCGACAGGGATTACCAGCATTTGTCGAGCCTGCGCTTGCCGGCGGCGCCCACCGACATTCGCAAGATCGATGGCAACGATTTATCACTCTCGAACGTGACCGAGCTCTAGATCGCGAGCGAGCGGACGACAAGACCGTGGGGGAACCCGATATGAGAAGAGATTCGTTGCACAGCGACTCGTCGATTTCACTAACTGGCGAGGGGGGCACGGGCAAACTATTGGGGGCACCCAGAGGAGAGGCCCCGGGAGAGGATTCGACGATGGAAGATCTGGCCCTCACCCGGACTGAGGCCCGCCCGGTCGTTCTATTCGTGTTGGGCCAGGGGCGGTCTGGCACGTCGGCGCTCGCTCGAGTGCTTTCGCTGTGCGGTGCTGCGCTCCCAGCCGAGGTCAGACAGGCCGATGCGCACAACCCGCGTGGCTATTGGGAGCCCCGCGCAACGCTCGTCCTCAACGAGACGATCCTGCGCCGGCACGGCAGCGCGGGGTTCGACCCCTCCCTGCGTTTGCTCGAAGATGGGGCGTTCGAACCCGACGAGAAGTCCGCCTGGACAGCCAAGATCGGCGCATTTCTCTCCGGGCTGCCGCGAGCTCCGCTCGTGGTCATCAAGGACACCCACGTGACGGCGCTGTCCGACTTATGGTTCGAGGCGGCGAATTCGGCCGGACTCGACGTGGTAGCCGTGATCGCGGTGCGCCACCCGCAAGAGGTCATCGCGTCGCTCGCGGCAGCCGGTCCAACCACGCCTGAGCTGTCGAGTGCCCTATGGCTGAAGAATTCTCTGCTCGCAGAGAGATACACCCGCGGCATGCCGCGCGTGTTCGTCGACTACGCCAACCTCCTCGACGACTGGCGTCGGGAGATTTCGCGGATTTCCGAGGCGGTCGCCATTGACTTGCACTCGCGAGACGAGGCCGAAGTCGACGACTTTCTGGCCCCGAGTCTGCGCCGTCAGCGATGCTCCGGGCCGGTGACTGAGCGCTTCGGCACGGACTGGATGTCGGCGGTCTACGAAACGATGCGCGCGGCGGCGCGCGACGAACCCTGGGACAGCTCCGTGCTGGATCGCGTTTTCGAGGCCTATCAGGTCAGCGAACACGACTTCCGGACGGCATTCGACAATTCGCGGAAGCTGTGGGCCCTCGGCGCGGATCGCGCCTACTCCAATAGCTTGCTCTACCGGCTTTCGGTGTTGAAGCTGATCCGTGCGCCCCGCGCCATGGTCAACCGTCACAAGGGTTCACGAACCTGACGGAGGAGCGAATGACTTTGGCACCGCTCATCTTTGCCGTAGGGTAGCCCGCTATGGCGTGTCTCGACGATGGGAAGCGAGCGACAACTCGCTCGAGGATCAAACGCGCGGGACAAGCCACGGAGATGGCCGCCGAGCTCGGGGCGCCACACCGCAGGAGAAGCTACGTTCCGGATTTGCTGAGGTCTCGACGGTTCGTCGCGGTGATTCTCGCGATCGGCGGCACTCAGCTGATGGCATCGATGGACGGGCCGGTCGTGGTTCTCGCGCTTCCTACGATCCAGAACGAGCTGGGTCTGTCGGACGGTATGCGGAGCTGGGTGATCACCGCTTACGTGTTGACTTTTGGTGGCCTGATGCTGGTGGGCGGCCGTCTCGGTGACACCATCGGCCGAAAGCGCACCTTCATCTTTGGGGTCGTGCTGTTCACCATCGCCTCTGGCCTGTGCGCGATCGCCTGGAACGGAGGCGTCCTGGTCTTGGCCCGGTTGGTGCACGGCGCGGCGGCGGCGATCATCGCACCGACCTGTATGGCGCTGGTGGCCACCACGTTTCCGAAGGGGCCGGTACGAAACGCGGCGACGGCGGTGCTCGGTGGGATGATCGGTGTCGGCTCGGTGATGGGTCTGGTGCTCGGAGGAATGCTCACCGACGTGTCCTGGCGGCTGGTGTTCTGGGTCAACGTGCCGATCGGAATCCTGGTGATCTGCCTGGGCTCCACGATGCTGCAGGAAACCCAGAAAGAGCGGATGAGGCTGGACGCAAGTGGAGCGGTATTGGCGACGCTGATCTGTACCGCGGCAGTCTTCGGATTGTCGATGGGTCCGGAGATGGGCTGGGTGTCGGCCCTGACGATCGGTTCAGGTGTGGTGACGCTGGTCGGACTGCTCGCATTCGTCGTGGTGGAGCGTACCGCGGAAAATCCCGTAGTGCCGTTCAGCCTATTCTTCGACCGCAACCGGTTGGCCACTTACGCTGTCATGTTCTTGTCCGGCGGAACGGGTTTCACTCTTGCTGTGTTGATCGCCCTCTATGTGCAAGACGTGATGGGCTATAGCGCCCTGCAGGCAGGTATCAGCTTCATTCCATTCGCGCTGGCACAGGCCACCGGAATGGGCGCCTCGTCGCAGCTGGTGAAGTGGTTCCCGCCCCGGGTGGTGGTGATCGCCGGTGCCAGTCTGCTGCTGGGCGCCATGCTGTACGGCTCGACGCTCAACCGCGGCGTTCCGTACTTTCCGGATCTGATGATGCCCCTCGTAGTCGGCGGTCTCGGACTCGGCATGATGGAAATCCCGCTCATGCTCTCGTTGATCGCCAGCGTCGGCTCCGACCGAATCGGGCCCGCATCGGCGGTTGCGGTGATGATCAGGATGATCGGAGGGCCGGTGGTGCTGGTCGTCATTCAGGCCGTCATCACGTTGCGCACGCTGCACCTAGGCGGCACGACCGGTCCGGTTGTCTCCATGAACGACGCGCAGTTGGATGCCTTGGACAACGGCTTCACTGACGGGCTGCTCGGAATAGGAGTCGTGGTCCTCCTGCTAGCAGCGGTGGCGCTGTTCATCGGTTACACCGCTGAGCAAGTGGCGCGAGCGAAGGAGGCCAAGGAAGCCCGGGACGCCGCTGACGCTGCCTGATGCCGTTTGGATCGCCTTGACTCCAAGCAGATCAGTCGGTGTTGCGTGTAGGTGTGCCTTCTGCTGAAATTATGGGTTACGCCGCGACCAGGGCTCGGCCATCCCGACGACGATCTGGCGCGGCGGCTTGTATTCCTCGCGGCTGTGGGCGACGAGCATGTTTTCGAGCATCATGATGTCGCCCTCCTGCCAAGGGACGGCCACCGTTTCGGCCTCGTATGCCGCGCGAAGCTCATCGAGTGCCTCGGGCTCGATCTCCTCGCCGTCGCCGTAGTAGGTGTTGTTCGGCAGGTTTTCCTTCCCCATCGAAAGCAGGGCCTCGGCGACCATGGGGTCCAGGCTGGAGATATGGAAGAAGGTGAGGTGGTTGAACCACGTCTTCTCGCCAGTTTCCGGATGTGTCGCGGACACCGGTCGCCGCTGCCTGGTGGTCAGCTCGTCGCCCGCGCCCCAGGTGAATTCGATGTCGTTCTCGGCGCAGTAGCGTTCGACCTCAGCACGGTCATCGGTCTGGAATGCCTCCTGCCAGCCGACCCCGAAGGCAGGTGTGAAGTGGCGGACGTAGAGATAGTCCCGTTCCTCCAACCGTTGCCGGAGCTCAGGTGAGATCCGGCGGTAGATGTTGCGGCTGTCGGCGATCGGGGTGGCACCGCCGCTGGCCGGTGGTACGACGCAGTGAAAAAAGAGTCGTAACGGCCAGGTCGTGCTGTACGACGACTCGTTGTGCAGAGGAATTCGAGTGTGCGGAGGATAGTCGGTAGACGTGTAGACCCGGTCACCAACTTCGTGTCGAGGCGACGTCCTGCCGACGTAGGGCAGAGGCTCACCGGACACCGCCGCGATGAATCTGCGGAATGTCTCAACCGATGCTCCGGTGAACCCCCGAAATACGATGCCCCCGTGGCGAAGTAGGAGTTCGTGGATTGGGCCACGCTGTGCGTCCGCCCACTCCACCACGTCCAACCCATCGCTCGTTGGCTCTATGACGAGCGGAAGCGCTGGTCCCGGAACAATCTTTGCGTCCGCCAGTGTCAAGACATCAGACTCCATGTCGATCCCTCCCTTGCTCGACTGCCCGCCTCGAAGTTGCTGTCGATCCCCGAATGTCTTCGCGACTCGCGAGGATGCTGCGCAACGTCGAATGGCCGTCCGCGTCAGGCTACTACGGCGAAACTCCTGTTACTCGACTTTGCCGGTCAGGTCGAATCTCGCCGTGGCGAGGCGTCGAGGTGCTCAGAGACGTTGACGTACCACGTCTAGCGGGGTTTACTGGTGCCGCCCGATGGATATACACCCGGACAGGTTCGAGCGGACAGGACGGGGGGAGAAGGGTTCCATCGTCCACACCCGCTGCTCGGCGCTGCGTTTGAACGCTGGGAACAGCCGTGTGCTGTACGCCGTGCGATAATTTGCCAGGATGGCGGTGCCAGTGTCACCGCGCCGTAGGAGGAATCGCTTGTTCGATGTCAGTAGCACGTTCGAGGTCCCCAGGGTGGAATGCCCGAGCCGCGATGAACTGCAGGAGCGCTTCATCGTTCCGCAGCGTCCGGTCGTCATTTCCGGAGCGATGGAGGGCTGGCCCGCGCTCGAGCAGTGGACCAACGAATACCTCACCGAGAAAATCGGTGCCCGACCCCTAAGCCCCTCCAAGGTCACAAGTGCAGGCACTCACATCCCCGATGCGAAGAACGGGACCATGGCTTCCGCGTCGGAGATGAAGTTCGCGGAGTACATCGACCTGCTGGCAAGCGGCGCCATTTCCGCCGGTGAGCTCTACGCCGTCCAACTTCCGATCAAGACCGCTCTACCCGAACTCTGGCCCGATGTCCGATTCCCAGCGTTCGTCGATGAGGATAAATACGCCGCCGTCAATTTGTGGTTCGGTCCCGGCAAAAACTTCACCGGCCTCCATTACGACGTTGCCGACAACTTCCTCACGCAGATTCGCGGACGAAAGCAGGTGATCCTCTGCCCGCCTCGGGAGATCGCCCGCGTCTACCCTTACCCCTACGGCTACGTCGGGAACAACCTCTCGCAGGTCAACGTGGCGTCCCCGGATCTGGCCCAGTTTCCCAAGTGGGCAGACGCTGACCGCGCTCTCGTCGAACTGAGTCCCGGTGACATGCTTTACATCCCGCTCTGCTGGTGGCATGCCGTGTGGGGCATCGACCAGAACATGTCGATCAACTACTGGTGGCAATCCAATTACGCGAACTTCTTCCGGCATCCCCAGCAGACGCTTCGTCGCATAACCAGCCTCGCTGTTGGCCTCCGCGGCGCCGCAGGCCAGGTGGTTCAGAACGTCGCCAGCAGCGCTGGGCTCCAATCCGTCCGTTGACTCCCAAGCTTCCGGGAAGTCGGGACTGGGAGATCCTTCGATTCCATTCCAGCATTGGCAAGAGAGTTCGCCGCATCGGCGCTGCGGTGCCAACGAGGTAGTGCCAGAACTTGCTCACGGAGGATGTTGCGTATCGCTTCCGTCGTTCCTCGCGGCGCAGCAGCTCGTGACAGAAAGCGACGCAACGCTCGACATCGCCATGACTTCGATAACTTGCTAGCACAGATTCATCGACGCCCGGGTCTGCGGCCAGTGCCGCGGCATCGATGAGTGCGTTTGACAGGACGGGTTAGGTTGCAGAAATGATCAAGGCACTTATCCTGCCGTTGGGGCGCCGGTACATGCGACTTCTTCATACCGACAAGGAAGACGTCGGCGTAGTAGGGCGTTGGGTGCGAGCGCTGCTGATGATTGTGCCGTTCTTCGCAGTGGCGTTCCCATTGTGGATCCGTGCCGCGTTGTGGGGACCACTGACCGTTGATACCACCACCGAAGATGGCATCCGTATCCGATGCCGGCTCCAAGATGGTATCCAGATCTACATCTACTTATTCGGTACGGCGTGGGAACCTGATCTCGCGGCATTTCTGCGCCGCCGGTTGCGACCGGGCGACACCTTCATCGACATCGGCGCCCACATCGGGTGCGTGACCGCACTGACCAGCAGAATAGTTGGACCGCGCGGCACCGTTGTGGCATTTGAACCCTGCCCCATAGTGATCCCTGGCTGCAGGAAACTGTAGCGAGGAACGAGCTCACGAACGTCCGCATGGTCGCCTCCGCGGTGTCGGATCGCGAGCAAGAACTTCCGCTGTTCATAGGGCCGAACTGGAACCTCGGCGAGACCACGACGATCGCCCGCCCCAAGCTTCGCGAACAGGGCCGGGTGCCGGCGGCGCCGCTCGGTTCGCTCCTAACCACCGAGGAGCTGGCGACCGCGCGCATGATCAAGATTGACGTGGAGGGCGCCGAGGACCGGGTGCTCGCCGGCTTGTTGGCGTCTGTCGACGCGCTGCCCGCCGACGCAGAATTGGTGGTTGAACTGTCACCAAGTTGGTGGAGCGATCCGGAACTGCGGCCGATTGACGTGCTACGGCCTTTCCTCGACCGCGGGTTCCACGTCTACCTGCTGCCCAACGACTACTTACCATGGCGGTACCTGTGGCCAAGGGATGTCGGCGCGCCGCAGCGGCTCCGCGACCTCACGGAATTGGAGCGACGCGTATTTCGGCTCGATGTCGTGCTATCACGCACGGACGCCGAAACGTTGTGACGTGGAAAGTCCGGCCCGGTCACGCGTCTTGTACAGGTAGAAGTAGTCGACGGACGCTGACGCTCATGTCGAGCATCGCCCCGGTCACCCGGTTCGGCGTGCCAAACCCGACGCTTCGGATCGTGCAGCGCGAATCCGCCGATTAACTGCAGAAGCAGGCGCGGCGGGGTGAGCCGCCGAAGTACCAAAACCGTCGAATAGTTGACGGGGCGATCCAGGTAAATTGGCGTGGTAACCCATTTTGGTCAACCGGGGGGATTGATGACGATCACTGAGGCATCGGTGACAAATGTGAAGCGGGTGAAGCAGAAGGTGTTTTTCGGGCTGCTGCTCGGCGGCGGCGTCCCCCTCGAAGGCTCAAGCTCTGTTCTGGAATTACAGCATCTAATGCGAACGGTTCAGCGGACTGAAGGGGGGTCGGTGGCTGAAATCGGGTTCAACGCGGGGTATTCCAGCTACGCGATGCTGGCTGCTCACCCGGATGTACGGGTCGTTTCGTTTGATTTGGGTCTGCACCATGTAGTGCGCGCCGGCAAACGGTTGATTGACCGCAAGTTCCCTGGGCGGCACGAGCTGATTGTGGGTGATTCCCGTGAGACGGTGCCCGCGTTCGCTGAGGAGAATCCGGGCGTGGTGTTTGATGTGGCCTTCATCGATGGAGGCCACGACTACGAGGTCGCGGCGGCGGACCTGAAGAATATGCGGGCCTTGTGTTCCCCTGACACGGTGGTGGTCATGGACGATTTGATGCCATGGAAGTCTTGGGGTGAAGGGCCGACGCGAGCCTGGGCTGACGCAGTCGCGGCGGGCGCGGTTCGACAGGACGGGTTGTTTCAGGATGGCCGTCTGGTCGATGCGGTGAGCCATTCCGCTAAGCGAGCATGGGCGATAGGCCGATACCTTCTAGACGACGAAAGACCGCCCTACAACCGGAACTAGAGGGCGGCGAGTTGCGGAACCGAGTTCTTCAGTCGCCGTTGTAGCCCTGGAGGTTTGGCGGCTCTCGAGATCTTGATGGTTACGAGTTTGAATGAACGCCGTGCGCGGCCCTACACCTACCACCAGCGTACTGCGATTGAAGAGGAAGCTTCGCGTCCCCCGCACAGGTTCGGTTGTGTTGCGAGCAATTTTCATATCGTGCGATCCGCAACTCCGCCGAGCAAGGTGTCAGCGGCACGTGAAAACTGACCCCGGCGCGGCAACTGAATTTTGACCCCCTGGTCCGGTGGCCTGGCTCTAGTCGAGCCAGGAGGACCAGAAGGGAATGTTGTCTGTGGAAGATTGGGCCGAGATCCGTCGTCTGCGCCGTGCCGAGGGCCTGCCGATCAAGGTGATCGCGCGGGTGCTGGGGGTTTCGAAGAACACCGTGAAGTCGGCGTTGGCCTCGGATGTGCCGCCGAAGTACGAACGGCCACCGCGGGGTTCGATCGTCGATGAGGCTGAACCGCGGATCCGCGAACTGCTGCAGGCCTATCCACGGATGCCGGCGACGGTGATCGCCGAGCGGATCGGCTGGACCCGCTCGATCCGGGTGCTCTCGGCGCGGGTGGCTGAGTTGCGGCCGGTGTATCTGCCGCCAGATCCGGCCTCGCGCACCGCCTATGCCGCCGGAGAGATCGCTGTCGCCTGCCAGGGTGATGGGACCACCGTTTTGCCATGAGGATGGGACCGGTTGTTTCCGGTCGCGGGCCGTGTGGTGATGGTGACCGATGATGGTGCCGCCGGTCAATCCGACGGATTGGTGTGGGCCGGATTTGCGGGGCGGGGTTTCTGGCGCTGCCGGTAGGACTCGCCTTCGACGACGAGTTCGTAGGCCGCGGATTGCAGCCGGTCCATCGCGGATTGGGCAAGGAGTGGGTCGGCCATCATGGTCAGGATCTCTGGTGGTTCACGGTTGCTGGTGATGATGGTCGACGCGGTGCGGTGGCGCTCGACGATGAGCTCGTAGAAGTCGCTGGTTTCGGTGGCTTCGAGCCGGTGCAGCGCGAGGTCGTCGATGATGAGTAGCTCGACGCGGTGTAGTTTGCGCATCTCGTCTTCGTAGGTGGCGTCCAGGCGGGCACCGCGTAGGCGTTTGAACAGTTTGTCGGCGCGTTCGGTGTGCACGCTGTGGTGACGCCGGACGGCGACGTGCCCTAATGCGTTGGCCAGGAACGTTTTTCCGACTCCGACCGGCCCCATGATGAGCACGTTGTAGGCGTCGGCGAGGAATCGCAGCGAGGTCAGCTCTGCCCACAGTTGTTGGTCGTAGGTGATCGCTGCGGTGTCGTCCCAGGCGTGTAGCTGCATCTGCGGGTCCAGGTGAGCGGCTTTGGCGCGCCGTGCTGCGGATTGGCGGTCGCGGCGGGTGACCTCGTCAGCCAGCAGCATCTCCAGGAAGTCGTGGTGCGGCAGCCGATTAGACCGGGCCAGCGCCAGCCGCTCGGGCAGGGTGTCGAGCAGCTGGCCGAGCTTGAGGCGGCGCATCAGCGCTTTGAGGTCGCTGGAGACCTCGATCGGCTTGACCGCCGGGGTGGTGTCGGTCGGGCGGGGCTCATGAGGGCCTCCGCACCGTGAAGTCGGTGGCAGAGCGGACGAACCGCGACGCCGTCGCTGGCGGTTTCGCCATCAGCGGCAGCTGCTCGCCCGCACCCCGGGACAGCATGCGCTCGATCAGCCCGACGTCGATGACTTCGGCGTCCAGCGCGCGGCGGCAGGCGTCATCGGCCGCGCCCGCGCCGTGGCGACGCACCAGCCCGAGCAGCCGGTAGACCTGGCGCATCTTGGTCCACGGCAGCGGATGCTCCAGCACCGCCGCGGCATACGCGCCGACATGGTCACCGTGCGCTGATGCCTTGCGCTGCAGGGTGTTCAGATCCCGCATCGCATAGACCGACGCCTCGGCCGGCAGATCGGCGGGATCGGTCTGGCGGCGCCCGGCGCGACGACGGGGTGGACCTTGATCAGCTCACCGCGCCAATACAGTTTGACCGTGCGCGCATCGGCCCGGGCATCCAGCCGCCGACCCACCAGCTCCCCGGGGACGCTGTAGAGGGCCTTGGCGATCTGCACGTGCCGATCCGGGGCGACCTTGGGATGGGTCCAGGTCGGGATGTCGAACACGTCATCGGGTGCCGCCTTGAGCTTGGGTGCCTCGTCGGTGGCGAACACCTCGGCGGGCCGGCATCGGGTGGTGCCGTGCACCCGCATCCCGGCCACCTGCGCACACCACTGCTGGGCTCGCGCCCGGCAGTCGTCGATGTCGCGGAACTGTTCTCCGGCGAAGAAATTCGACCTCACATACGGCACACTGCGCTCGACCCGCGGCTTGTCGCGCGGGCTGCGTACCCGGGCGGGGTCCACGGCGAACCCACGAGCCTGGGCGTACTCGCGAAACGCGTCGTTGAGCTTGGGGTCGGTCGCATCGGCCTTATCGACGATGGCCTTCATATTGTCGGGGATCACCACCGCGAACACCCCGCCGAAGAACGCCCAGGCAGCCTCGAACCCGCCGATCACATCATTGAGTGTTTGGCGGTAGGTCGGCCAGACGAACATATGCCGCGAATACACCGCGGTGAAGATCAACCCGTGCACCACCCGGCGGCGCCCGTCGGCTGCGTCGGTGAGCATGCCCAGCCGGCCGAAGTCGACCTGCACTTCGGCGCCCGGCTCACCGTCGGCCACCCGAACCGTGGTCTGCCGCTGCCCGAACCCCAATTCCGTTACCGCATAGCGGTGCAACGTTCGATACGACACCACCACACCACGGCGGCCCAGCAGTGTGTGCACCTTGGTCAGCGTCAGGTCCTGATCCAGCCACGCCTTGATCTGCTCGCCCTGAGCGGCGATGGTCTCCCACGCCTCGCTCTTGCCGTTGGGCCGACTCGGCCGCACCCCGGCGATCACCGCCGCCAACAGCTCATCGGTCAGCTGGCAGACATCGCCGTCACGGTCCAGCCCGCACGCGCGTGCCCGATCCACATAACGGCGCACGGTCTTGCGGTCGGTGCCCGATAGCCGGGCCACCTCACGCAGTCCTCGACCCTGCAGCCACAGCCGCAGCATCTCCTTGATTTCGATCACCGACACCTCCCGGTAGCTCATTCGGCCAATACAGCGGCCGAACGACCGGAAGCCCCGAAGCCACGCCGGGGTGGTCCCATAACTGGCAAAGCAGCCAGCCCGGTGGTCCCATCAGTGGCAAGCAGGCGGTCCCATACTCATGGCAAAACCGGCGCCGAGCTGGTCCCTTCTAGCTGGCAGCCGACAAGATCGCCCAGTGCGATCTGTGGTTCCCGCCGGTAGAGATCGCGGTCGGCTTTGGCCAGACCCGCACCGCCACCCGGTTGCCGGTACTGACGATGATCAGTGCCTACTCGCGATGGCTGATGGCCATCTTGCTCCCCACCCGGCGTGCTGAGGATCTGTTCGCTGGGTGGTGGGAGCTGATCAGCCGGCTCGGCGCGGTGCCGCGAGCCTTGGTGTGGGACGGTGAGGGTGCGATCGGGCGTTGGCGCGCGGGGCGCGTTGAGCTGACCAAGGAATGTCAGGCCTTTCGCGGGGTGCTGGCCACCAAGGTCATCGTCTGCAAGCCCGCCGACCCGGAAGCCAAAGGGCTTATCGAACGAGCCCATGACTACCTGGAGCGTTCGTTTCTACCTGGCCGCACCTTCGCCTCGCCAGCCGATTTCAACACCCAGATGACCGATTGGCTGGCCGTGGTCAACACCCGCACCCGCCGAGCGCTTGGCTGCGCCCCGACCGACCGGATCGAGGCGGATCGGGCGGCGATGCTGGGATTACCGCCGGTGGCACCGGCCACCGGCTGGTGTTCGTCGTTGCGGCTGCCACGTGATCACTACATCCGCCTTGACGGCAACGACTACTCGGTGCACCCTGCCGCGGTCGGGCGCCGGGTGTTGGTGCGCGCCGACCTGCAACGGGTGCAGGTGGTCTGCGACGGCCAATCGGTGGCCGAGCATGCGCGGATCTGGGCGACCCAGCAGACGATCTCTGATCCGGTGCATGTGGAGGCGGCCAAGGTGTTGCGGCGTAGAAGAATCCAGACCCCGACACCGCCATTGGAATCCGAGGTGCCGGTGCGCGAGCTGTCTTCCTATGACACCGCGTTCGGGGTCGATCTCGATGGTGGGGCAGCCTGATGGGGACTACCAAAACCACCACTGCGGCCGGCCGGGACGTCGCCGGCGAGCTGGCCTATCTGACTCGCGCACTTAAAGCCCCGACCCTGCGCGACTCGATTGCCCGGCTAGCCGAGCGGGCCCGGGCGGAGAACTGGACCCATGAGGAATACCTGGCGGCCTGTCTGCAACGCGAGGTTTCGGCCCGCGAATCCCATGGCGGTGAAGGACGCATCCGCGCCGCCCGATTCCCGGCCCGAAAGTCATTGGAGGAATTCGACTTCGACCATGCCCGCGGACTCAAACGCGACGCCATCGCTCACCTGGGCACCCTGGACTTCGTCGCCGCCCGCGACAATGTCGTCTTCCTCGGCCCACCCGGCACCGGCAAAACCCACCTGGCGATCGGACTGGCGATGCGGGCCTGCCAAGCCGGCCACCGGGTCCTGTTCGCCACCGCCGCCGAATGGGTAGCGCGACTGGCCGAAGCCCACCACGCCGGGCGCATCCACGCCGAACTGACCCGACTCGGGCGCTACCCGCTGCTCGTCATCGACGAAGTCGGCTACATCCCGTTCGAACCCGAGGCCGCCAACCTGTTCTTCCAACTGGTCTCGGCCCGCTACGAACGGGCCAGCCTGATCGTCACTTCCAACAAGGCCTTCGGCCGCTGGGGCGAAGTGTTCGGTGACGACGTCGTGGCCGCCGCCATGATCGACCGCCTCGTGCACCACGCCGAAGTCATCACCACCGACGGAACGCAAAGCTGCAGTTGACCGTCGTTCTGGCTCCGGCGGAGGCTGTCCCCGGGTTGTATGTGCATCCTGATCACCGCCGTCGACGGCGGCGGCCGGTTGTTCGGAGTGAGTTGGATGTCTAGTGATGATGACCGCATATCTAGTGTTATATGCCGCATGAGTCGCTGTATTTGGGATATTGATCGCTATCTCGCTGTATCTACAGTCGTCGATCGCCGACACGCGGCAGTAAATAATAGACGCCACGGATGGAGGGGCTTAGGCTCGGGCGTGGGAGGTGAGGCCGGTGAGCGACATGACACGGCTTCGGGCGCTGACCGAGGCGGGGTTGTTGCATCCGAATCCGGATGGGGTGTTGGCGCCGTTGTTCACCGGCGAGTCAGGTTTCTTTCTGGCCTCCGACAAGGTGCAGGTGAAGTACGAGATGTTGCGGGCGCGTCTGGTGGACGGCCTGCCGGTATCGGAAGTTGCTGCAGCACACGGCTATTCGCGCGCAGCGTTCTATCTGGTGGCGGCGGCGTTCGACCAGTCGGGGATGGCCGGACTGGTGGACGAGCGGCGGGGCCGTCGCGGACCGATCAAGCTGCGCCCGGAGATCGTGGAGTTCATCCGCGCCGACGCCGGGTCGGGGGCCCAGATCGCCGAACAGGTGGCCGACCGGTTCGGGGTGCGGTTGCACCGGCGCACCATCGAGCGGGTGCGCGGCCGGTGAGCGCCCGGTCGTTCTGGCCGCCGGTCGAAGCGGCGCAGGTCGACTACGAAACACTGCGCGCGCACGTGCTCGAGCACTCCCGGCTACCGGCAGGTCTGGCTGCGGCCCGGTTCGCCCGCCGCGGCCTGACGGGGTTGATCGCGTGGCCCAGCGCCGAGCCGGTGTTCGTCGCCGAACTCCTCGCCGCTGCCCGTCCGGCATGGACACCGCACGAGGATCCGCGCGTGTCGGCACTGGCCGCGGGCTATCAGTTCCTGCTCGACGCCGCCGCACGCGTGGATTCGGTTGCTGCACTGGCACTACCGGGGACAGGCCTGCGGTGAGGGCGGCGCTGTATGCGCGGGTGTCCACCGAGCGCCAAGCCGATCGCGGCACCATCGGCTCACAGCTGGCGCTGCTGCGCGATCACATCACCGCCGCCGGTGACGAGCTGGTTGGCGAGTACGTCGACGACGGGCATTCCGGCGCCCGACTGGACCGCCCCGGCCTGGACGCGTTACGTGATGCCGCCGAGGCCGGGCTCGTGGAACGGGTGTGGTGCCTGTCGCCGGACCGGCTCGCCCGCGCCTACGCATACCAGGTGCTGGTGCTCGACGAGCTGGACCGCTTCGGGGTCACCGTGGCATTCACCGACTCGCCTGGGCTGGCCGCCGACGACCCGCAAGCCACCCTGCTCACCCAGGTCCAAGGCGTGATCGCCGAATACGAGAAAGCCAAGATCGCCGAACGATACCGGCGCGGCAAACTGTTCCGAGCCCGCGCCGGCGAGATCGTCACCTGGAAAGCCTCCTACGGCTACCGCCGCATTCCCCGCAGCCCCGCCACCGGCCAGGCCCACCACGAGGTCTACGAGCCCGAGGCCGCGGTGGTGCGGCGGATCTTCACCGACCGCGCCGCCGGCATCACCGTGCGCGAAATCTGTCGCCGGCTCAACGCCGACGGGGTGCCCTCGCCGACCGGCAAACCCACCTGGGGCCATTCCACGCTCAGCCGGCTGCTGCGCAACGAGGCCTACATCGGCCGGGTGTACTACAACCGCACCGAATCGGTGCCCGACCGGCGCCCCACCCGCCGCAACCGACAGGTCCCGCGCGACCGCGACGAATGGATCCCCATCGAATGCCCCCGGATCATCTCCGACGAGCTGTTCCAGGCCGCAAGCCGAGTCGCCACCGACAACAGCAAGTGGAGCCCGCGCCGCGCCGAACCCGGCCAGTGGCTGCTCAAAGGCCTTGTCAAATGCGGTGTTTGCGGTGTCGGCACCAACTGCCACAAGATGCGCGGCCGCAACGGGACCTGGCACCGCTACTACTACTGCCGCAACCACGACCCGCTGCGCGCCGGCGGCGAACAACACCGCTGCCCCGAACGCAACATCCGCGCCGACGCGCTCGACACATTCGTGTTCGACCACATTCGCGCCGCGATCACCCACCCCGACCAACTACTGGCCGGCGAACAAGCGGTCACCCTGCACACGCCCATCCCCGACGACGAACTCCTCAGCGCCGAACTGGCCCGGCTGGACCGAAAGATCGACGCCGCCGACGCCGAACGGCGCCGCCTGATCGACCTCTACCAGGGTGGGTTTATCGAACTTCCCGAAATGCAGCGCCGCGCCACCGAAGTCGCCGCACGCCGAAAAGAGCTGCAGCACAAGCGAACCAGCCTCGCTCACGAACGAACTGCGCTCGCCCGCGACAACCAGCTCCGCCGCCGCGTCCACGATTTCGCCGCCCGCATCCACGCCGTCATCGACACTCTCGACGACATCCAGAAACAACAGCTGTTGCGCCTACTCGTCGAAGACGTACGGGTCACCGGCTGGCACGTCCAGATCCGGCTCCGCATCGCGCTGGACCCGCCACCACCCGACCCGCCACAGCCGACCAGCCCAACAGGCAAACCGTTGCCAGTCCCGCACCCAGTGTCAACCCAAGACCGTTTGCGTTCCGTTAGTGACCCTGAAAGGAGACAGCTACCGACTCAAAGACCGAGACCTTGGCCGCACACCTGCCGCGACCACCACCACTGAGGAATAATCACCAACCACCACCGGCAGGGGGTCAATTTTCACCTGCCGCCAGGGGGTCAATTTTCAGCCGCCGTCGACACAAGGCTCGCCGCACAATCTTAGGCCCGGGAACTACCCACAATGATTGCTGTAGCGTAGTTCGCTATGACGGTCGGCGATGAGGCAGCGCGACGTGGTGGACGGTAGGGCACTAGAAAGCCGCGACCCCATGCCTTCCGAACCGGCGACGCAAAGCGATACGAGCGGGTTTCTCCAGACCTCGATGTCGCGTGGCCGCTTCATTGCAGCAGTCGCTGTCATCAGCGGCATGGGGTTGGTGGCCGCGATGGATGGCACCATCGCAATCTTTGCGCTTCCGAGGATGCAGAACGAGCTCGGCCTCTCCGATGCCGCGCGAGGCTGGGTGATCATGGCCTACGTGTTGACCTTCGGAGGTCTGATGCTGCTTGGCGGCCGTCTCGGCGACACCTTCGGACGTAAGCGCACGTTCATGGTCGCGGCCGCGCTGTTCACGATCGCCTCGGCGGTCTGCGGAATCGCGTGGGATGCGGCCAGCCTCCTCTCGGGCCGGCTGCTACAGGGCGTCGCGGCAGGAATTCTTTCACCGACCTGTCTGGCACTGGTAGCGACAACGTTCCCGAAAGGTCCCGGACGCAACACCGCGACTGCGATTTTGGGTGCGATGGGGGGGATCAGCGGCATACTCGCCTTGACAGTGGGCGGGGCACTCACCGATGTGTCATGGCGGATCGTCTTCATAGTCAACGTACCGCTTGGGTTGGTGGTGATCTGGCTGGCACATATCTCTCTGCGGGAGACGCGGACGACGCGAATGAAGCTGGATGCCGTGGGCGCTGTGTTGGCCATATTGATTTGCGCCGCGGCGGTCTTCAGTCTATCGATAGGCCCGCAGGCGGGCTGGCTGTCGGTAACGACTATCGGTTCAGGCGCGCTGGCGCTCGGCGCCCTGGTCGCGTTCGTCGCCGTTGAACGGCGAGCAGAAAGCCCAATAGTGCCGTTCGACCTATTCGTGGACCGGAATCGATTGGCTACCTTTGTGACCATTTTCTTGGCCGGCGGGGTGCTGTTCAGCCTGACGGTCCTCGTTGCCCTATATGTTCAGCAAGTTTTGAAGTACAGCACTCTGCACGCCGGCCTTGGATTCATCCCGTTCGCCATTGCTGTTGGCATTGGGATGGGCGCCTCCTCGCGGCTGGTGATGCGGTTTCCGCCACGGGTGGTGGTAATCGTTGGTGGTGTTCTGGTGGCCGGTTCAGTCGTGGTAAGCAGCGTGACACTTCACGCGGGCGCCCCATACTTCCCGAATCTGGTGGTGCCACTCATCGTCGGCGCCATTGGTATCGGCCTGGCGAACCTTCCGCTCATGCTCTCCGCCATCGCGAGTGTCGGGGAGGACCGCATCGGACCCACATCCGCAATCGCGCTGATGCTGTCCACCCTCGGGGGACCGGTCGTGCTGGCCGCAATCCAGGCCGTAATCAGCTCGCGCAATCAATCCTTGGGCGGAATCAATGGACCTGTGACGTCCATGAGCGACGCTCAGTTGCATGCACTGGACCAAAGCATCACCTACGGCTTGCTGTGGTTGGCAGGTTTCTGCGTACTCGTTGCCGGAATTGCGTTGTTTATCGGCTACTCGTCGCAGCAGGTGGCGCACGCACAGGAGGTCAAGAAAGCCATCGATGCTGGGGATATATAGGTCCCAGGAACAGCCTTTCTTGAGTGCACTGACTAGGTGTTTCTGACTCTTTCTACGAATGAAGACGTTCCAACAGATCCGCGGCGTTGACAACGCTGTCGCCGCTCTTGGTCGTGCGGGCGGCTGTCTTGCGGGCCCGAGCCGCATATTCGGGAGTAAGGATGGTGCGCAGATCCTCCGTCAGGGAATCTCGGTTGGTACGCGAGAAGCGTCGGGCTGCGCCTACCTTCATACGTCTCACTTGAGCACCCCATCGCGCCTGCTCAGGCAACATCGACAGAATTAACTGAGGGACTCCGGCGCGCAGGGCCGCAGCTGTGGTGCCGGAGCCACCATGATGTACAACTGAGCGGCAGGCAGGAAGAATTGCCGCATGGTTCACGGCGGGCACAACTTTCACACGCTCGGGTTCTTCGTTATGGCAGACGCTGTTCAATCCAGAGCAAAACAACGCCCGTTCGCCTAGCTGCCCGGAGACCGCAGTGATCATGGCGAGGGTGTCGGCAGGACAATCGACCAACATGCTGCCGAATCCGAAATAGATCGGTGGTGTGCCCGCGGCGATCCACGAGGCGACCTCCGCATCCGC
Source organism: Mycolicibacterium celeriflavum (assembly GCF_010731795.1). NCBI lineage: Bacteria > Bacillati > Actinomycetota > Actinomycetes > Mycobacteriales > Mycobacteriaceae > Mycobacterium > Mycolicibacterium celeriflavum. The sequence continues at coordinate 4,228,065 of NZ_AP022591.1, forward strand.
ATCTGTCGGTAGCTCCAGCGTTAGTGTGCCGACAAACGGGCGCTTGCCAGTCAAGTTGCGCCATTCGGCTGTCAGCCCCGGGAAGCAAACATGCTCGTAAGCCTGGATTTCGAGGGGTGCGTGCTCGCTGAGGGTACCTCCTCGAGGCGAGGGGGGAGCGGCACTCAGCATGCCTAGTTCAAGGCGTTGCGTTTCCTCTAATTCCTTGGTTCCGAGCTTATCCAGCCAGCAGTACACCCTCATCGCGGGGCGGCACACCTGCGGCGGCAAGGAGGGGAACACCGAACCATTGGGGCGGACCGGAAACATGTGAATCGTGGCAAGCGGGATGCTGTAATACGCTGCGACATGTGCAGCGAGCCGCTCGAATATCAGGCCGGTGACGAGCACGTCGGCCCTCCGAGCCAGTGACGTCAGGGTCTTGCTCATCTGCGTCCAGCTTCGGGTGATGAGCGCACGATGTTCGCTGCCCGATCGGACCACATCGCGGACCGACCACAAGCTGCCAGGAAGATCCTCCCAGAATTTGCGCAGGAAATCCGATTCCAGCATCATCCGTGTATCCAGTCCGTATGCGACCGCCGCAAGGCCTGCGGACTCGACGAATCCGATCAGATCAGGCGCTACCGCCAGGCAGGCATCGTGCCCTCTACGCACCAGTTCGCGGCCGACGGCAACGAAGGGTTCGACGTCACCACGTGTTCCGTAAGTCGCCAACACAAACATCGTCACGTGTCCCCCCTACACGTTCACGAAACAGCTCAGCCGAATTGTGGCCGAAAGTGGTCCCATTTGGTGCGGATTCTGAACAATGCCTTGAATCGGCATCGACGGAACCGCAAGCACCACGAGAACTGGAGCATGGAAATCGATCGCGACCGGAGGAAGAGTCTAGTTACTCGATCCTGCCCGTAAGGCCGAATTCAGCCAGTGTTTCCGCAGCCAACTTACGCAGAGCGGGCTTTGTATTCTCGGCGCCCGGTTGGTATGCGTCGACACTGATGATGAAGCTGCCAGGGATGCGCAAGGATTGCAAAATCAGTTGGCCGCCGGTTCGCTCGAGCCGTTGTCGCGTTTCGTTTTGTGCAGTCACTCGTGCGGTGGCGTACTCGGCGTCAGTACCGTCGAGTCGGTTCACCACCGAACCGACGTCGCCGAGATTAGAACAGAACACCGGGTGATCTGGATCAGCCACCGTCGCATCGTCCATTCGTCTCAACGCCCGCTTCGGCGTGAACGAGAGAAGCCAAGCGAGCTGCAATGACTCGTCGTGTGTCTCCCGCACGTCTTTCAGCGCCTGTCTGATCGCTGCGCGGATGTCACCCAGACCCGTAGTTACCCCGGTCGGGTCGATGCTGACGCGTGCGATCAACATCGCATTCGCCCGTGTATCGCCTTCGGCGCGGTCGCTCACGGGGAGTTGCAACGTGACTGCTCCGTCAACGGCACGTCGGCGCCCTAGGTGTTCACCGAGTTTGGCAGCGAATCCGGCGGTCAGTGTGTTACTCGTTCCGCCCAGTGCCTTCGCACGGGCATCCCAGTCTTCTAGATCAACGCGAATCGTGATGCCCGGCACGACGATAACGTCGTCGTCGACGGCTTTAGGGAGGGTTGCTGCCGGGGGCGGTAGTGATGGTGATTGCGCAAAATCGCGCCGGCGCTGACGAGCAAGTCTTGCCGCCAACCCAACTGCCCGGGCAACCTCAGGTGCTTCCCGCAGTGTTAGTCGGGTGTCCTGCGACACAGCGCGTAGTCGACCACGTGAATTCGGCGGTGGGTAGGAAAGATCACGCGTGTTGCCTAAGAGCGCATCAACTAGCACCACGATAAGCCCGAGACCGTCGATCAGGTAGTGGGAAACCACCAGGCTGACCGCGGTGGAGCCATCTTCCATGGGAAGGACTCCGAGATGCCAACCCGGCCCGCTTTCTGGATCGATCGTTTTTTGTGAGCGTTCATCAATCCAGTCGCCGAGGTCATCGCGTGGACGGGGGCACTCTTCGACATCGAAGCCCCAAGGCCCATGATCTAAGACCCACCGATGCCAGCCGAATGGAAGCGGCGAACTCTCGATGCGCCGTCCCAATAGGCCGTGACCCAGATTTCGGTGAAAACTCCTCACGCGGTCAAAGTCGATGGCGTGTTCGTAAACCCACACGCCCTGGATGACTAGGTTGCGCCCGATCGCGTGATGCTGCGTGAACAAACCGTGGTCCATCAACGAGAGCCGATTGTCCCACCGCACAGAACTTGTCGGTTCGGGGCTATCAATCGATGTCCTTGCTGGAGGTATGCGGGTCCGCATTATCAGCCTTCAACGACGCGGATCGAATGGCTCGCTTGAGATTGGTACGCCTCATGGAGGAGGACGACACAGAACGGGACGACGCGGGCTTTGATGAATCCGTACCAATTCATGATGTGAGAGTACCGAGCAGGCCAGCTGGGTGTGTGGCGGAGTCTGGTGTCGACATTGCGGCGGCCCACGTCAATCAGCATTTAGAGCGCAGGCGTGCGAAGTTCTCGACGAGATCGGCAGCGGCCGTGACGCTTTCGGCGGGGCTTGTCATCCGGGTGGCGATCTCGCGAGCGCGCGAATCGTACTGTGGAGTGAGGATGGTGCGAAGATCCGCCAGTAGTGAGTCCGAGGTGGTGGTCGAAAAGCGCCGCTTTGAACCGACTTTCAGACGCTTGACCCGACTTCCCCAGAGCGTCTGATCCAGGTCTGTCGAGAGGATCAATTGCGGGATCCCGGCACGCAGAGCCGCTGCCGTCGTTCCCGAGCCACCGTGGTGGACGACCGCGCGGCACGCGGGGAAGGCGGCCGCGAAGTTCGTCGCGCTGACCACCTTGACGTCGTCCGGATGCGCGACTTGGGACGCATCCACGCCAGCGGCGCAAATCAGCGCCCGCTCGCCTAATTTCGCGCAGGCCGCGGTGATCATGGCGAGGGTGTCGGCAGCAGATTCCACCGGCACGCTGCCGAACCCGAAGAAGATCGGCGGCGTGCCCGCAGCAATCCAAGACGCAACCTCACGATCGGTATCCGTTGGCAGACTCATCGTCAGTGCTCCGACGAAGGGCCGTTGGCCGTCGAGTTTCGCCCACTCATCTGCCAATCCAGGAAAGCAAGCTTTCTCATAGGCCTGGATTTCCAGCGATCCACGTTCGGTGATCTGTCGCGCGGAGGGCAGTGTTGCGTCGGGCAGCCCCAGTTCACGGCGCTGCGCGTTCACCACCTCTTTTGCACCGCGCCAGATCAGCCATTCGTGCGCCAGCATGGTCGAGCGGCGTAATGGCGCCGGCAGGAACGAAAGAAGTTCGCCGTTGGGTCGTATCGGGAAGTAATGCAGCGTGGCCAACGGAATGTCGAAATACTCGGCAACGTTGGCCGCGACCTCCTCGAAGACTAGGCCGGTGAAAAGCAGGTCGGCGCCCTTCGCAAGCGACGTCAGCGTCCTGCTCAGTTCTTGCCAAGCCTCGGCTTTGGGTTCCCATGCTTCGCGCGACAACCTGCTCACTTCGCGAATGCGCCAGGGCTTCCGAAAAAACGTCCTGTAGAAGGTCCAGTGCGCCTCGAGCATCTTGTGCGAATCCGGACCGAAGGCCGTCGCACTGAGTCCTGTCGACTCGACGAAGGCGATCAGATTGGGTGCGACGGCCATGTGCACATCGTGCCCGCGGTGCAGCAGTTCGCGGGCAACCGCGGCGCAGGGCTCGACATCACCGCGCGTCCCGTAGCACGCCACCACAATTTTCATCGCGAGTCCTAACCGTTCAGTTATGTTGCGGAGCCTCTCATTGTTGTTGCTGAGGCGCAAAGCATCCGAGGGCTGGTGCCGAGCCAACGTGATGTCCTTCCGCCGACCTAGCGACTACAGGGACACAGCGAACATCGCGCCTACCGTGAACGCCGAACTCGGGAGCGCAGCGAATAGACAGGCTAAAAATCACAACGGGTCACCTTGTGCAGCGATCCCAGATGTACTCTCTGCCCACGGAACTGAAAAGGGGGCATGGTTGGCTAAATCCATGAGTTTCGTGCTGGCAAGCTATGGAAGTCGCGGAGATGTCGAGCCCTGTGTGGCTGTCGGCCGTGAGTTGCTGCGCCGTGGGCACCAGGTGCGTTTGGCGGTAGCGCCTGACATGGTGGCGTTTGTTGAGTCCGCTGGGCTCGAGGCGGTCGGTTACGGGCCGAACGCGCGTGCATGGCAGGACGTCCATCGTGAGTTCCAGGCGCGGATGTCCCGTCCGTGGAAGGTCGGGGATCTGCGGCGATTGTGGCGGGAGAATCGGTCGCTATTGGGTCGGTACCTGGAAGAGTCGAGCGCCACGTTGAGGGGGTTGGCCAGGGATGCCGACCTGCTGCTTACCGGCCCTCTCGGGGAGGATGTCGCCGCCAACGTCGCGGTGTTTTACGGCATTCCGTTGGCGGTGATGCATTTCGTTCCGATGCGAGCCAACGGGCAAGTGTTGCAGCGTTCGGTGACGAGATTTGGCGAGTGGGCCCAATGGCGGGTGCTGTACAAAAAGGCTGAGGACAAGCAACGCAGCGAACTCGGTCTACCCAAGGCAACGGCGCCTGCACCGCGCAGGATCGCCGGGTCGCTGGAGATACAGGCTTACGACGAAGTGTGGTTTCCCGGCTTGGCCGCTGAGTGGGGTACACGGCGACCGTTTGTCGGCACACTGACGATGCAGTTGCCGACCGACGCCGACGAGGAGATTGCGTCCTGGATCGCCGCAGGAACCCCGCCGATATACTTCGGCTTCGGCAGCATCCCTGTCGAGCTGGTCGAGTCAGCTGACGATGTTCTCGCCATGATCACCGATGCGTGCGCGGAGTTGGGTGAGCGGGCGCTGATCTGCTCCGGGTGGAGCGATTTCGGTGAAATGCAGTCCGACAGCGTCAAGGTTGTTCCCGCTATGAACCATGCGGCGGTTTTTCCGGCCTGCCGTGCGGTCGTTCACCACGGCGGCTCGGGCACCACGGCCGCGGGCTTGCGTGCCGGTGTCCCCACGCTGATTCTTTCCACCTGGCCTGAGCAGGCGCGCTGGGGGGCTCAAGTGAAACGCTTGAAAGTCGGTGCAGCGCGGCCCTTCGCAGGCATCAGCCGCGATTCTCTGGTTGAGGATCTGCGCACAATCCTCGCCCCGGAATACCTCACGCGGGCCCGCGAGATCGCCGCTCAGATGACGAAAGCTGCCGAAAGCGTTGCCAACGCTGCCGATCTTCTGGAGCACGCAGCGCTGTCAGAGGCGACGAACGTTTGAGGACTGAAGCGGCTGAGACCGCGGGCGCTCGGAACGTCGATGGTGCGGGGCAGTGTAGCGGTGAACACGTTTGAGGTGTGATAGGTAGGGGGTTACGACGCGCTCAGCGTCTTGCGCAATGATTGCGTCTCGCAGCTTTTGCGTCACAGGGAAGGGGACTCGATGAGCAAGCCCAAGATGCCTGCCGTCGCGGACTACGTCACGTCACGGATCGTGCGGCGAATTCGTAGCTTGGACTCGCGCCACCAGTTCGTTGATCTGGACGAATCCGCGCAAGACATCATTCGCACCGTCGACCCGTACACGTTGACCTCGGGTGACCGCGTTGCCGCCTTGTGCACGAGTGTCGATTACATCGTCGACCACGGCATCCCGGGAGCCTTCGTCGAGTGCGGAGTCTGGCGCGGCGGAAGCCTGATGGCGATACTGTTGCGCCTGTGTCAACGTGGCGTCACCGACCGCGATGTTTTCGGGTATGACGTGTGGCAGGGCATGGGACCGTCCGGGTTCCCGTACCAACCCACCGACGACGACGTGCTCTTCAACGGCGCAACGGTCAAGAGTTCCATGAACCCGGGTCGTATTGGCAAGGCGCTCTACGAACAGATAGTGCCGAGAGTGACCCACTTCAAACCCTCGCGCGATGACGTCTTCGCCCTGCTGACCTCCACCGGATATCCGCCGGAGCGGATCCACCTCGTAGCCGGCCCTGTGGAGGACACCATTCCTGCGAACGCACCCGAGACGATCGCTCTGTTGCGCCTCGACACCGACTTGTATGAGTCCACGCGCCACGAGCTTGAGCATCTTTACCCCCGAGTCCCCGTCGGCGGAGTGTTGGTCATCGATGATTACGGGTACTGGAAGGGCGCCCGCAAAGCCGTCGACGATTATTTCGACGGACACCGCATTTTGCTGCACCGCGACGGTCCTTCAGTTCGATTCGCGATCAAACAGCAGGAGCGCTGAACTACGGCTCGGCGGCCTGTTCATTGCCAACTTGGCTGGTATTCCGATAGGACATCCAATACCAATGGTGTCGCCACGAACGGCGCTGGCTTCGACTAGGAATTGTGCGCCGTTTCTCGGTTGCAATGTGCACTTTCATGCGGACCAGCAAAACTGCCGCCACAGCCGAGGCCACTCACGCCTCGCGCTACAACGGGGTGCTCTCATCGTGAAGAGTGGGCACTTCATGTTCTGGGGCTCGCCCAATCCCATCGTCAAGGTGCGCGTAGGACGGCTATCGGCTAACTGCACTATTTGAAATCTCACCGTTAATATGTAGGGCATTTCCGCCCGAGCGGAATCAGATCCCTATTCTCGTCTGGCCCCCTTAGGTCACTGCAGAAGTCGCCTCAGCTGTCCAGACAAGTTTCGCCGGCATCGCGCAAGCGGTCGGGTGAGAAGTGACGTTCGGCTGGGGCGTGGACGCCGCCGAGTTCACTGAGGTTCGCGAAATCCAGACTTGCCAAGCCGCGAGACGCTAGCCGAGCCGACCCATCACCGCAGGCGATAGCACTTCGCCGGCTGGACAGTCCGGATGCTAGGCTGTGAAGCAGATTACACCTAAAGGCTTTGCTGAAACCCCGAACGCACCCACTTCGGCTTCAGTATGGTTTGGTGCAGTCCCACCCACTCAAGTAAATTCTGGAGAGCTGTGAGCATCGATCTGTTCGACTGCGCGAACGGCCGTTTTTCGTTTCGGCCGACGTTGGGCGACACGCCCTGTGGCTCATCTTCGACCATGTCGCAACAGGCTCGCGAGCGGTTTGCGGCAAAGCCGAGCGCCCTGCGGTTTGGGCTGCATCCAACAGGACTGGGTACACATGGCTCAAAGGGTGTGCGCGAGAAGCTCGCTGGTGGCCCTGCTGTGACGAGCAAAGTGCCTGACTTGGGTTATTGAGGGGAAGTGAATGGAACTCGATGACCAGGTTTTTCCGGTTACGCGGAGACAGTTCGAGATGTGGCTCGCGGAAGAGACGGGCCGCGCGGACGCGACGTTACATCTCGGTGGGCTGCTGCGGATCGAGGGTTCGGTCGATGCTGATCTCCTGGAATCGGCGATTCATCGCGTAGTGGGTGAGGCCGAACCACTTAGAGCCGAATTCTTCGAAGTAGCTGGGCAAGTTTTCCAGAAGCCGGTCGATCACCCCGTCGTTGAGCTTCATTGCTATGACCTGCTGCGCTCGCAAGACCCCGTCGATGAGGTGCATCGCTTGGCATCCAGCATCCGGCGGATGCCGATGCCTCTTTCTGGCCCGCTGTTCAAGTTCGCACTGTTGCAGACGCGAGTAGACGAAAACTTCCTATTCGCGTGTTGCCACCACATCGCGGTAGACGGAATCGGGCTTACTCTGGTCTTGCATCGAATCGCAGCTGTTTACTCCGCGGTTGCTGCTGGCGAAGAGATTCCCCCCGCTTTCTTCGGCTCGTTGCGTGACTTGGTTCAATGCGAGGCGGATTACGAAACATCCACGGACTATCTCGATGATCAGGCCTACTGGGCTAGTAATCTTCCTGCCGAAAAGCCACCGACTCATTCCTTAGCGCACGCCGCCGTAACGGGAAGTGATGCCGACGACTTTTCCGCACCGCTTCCGTTGGAGTCGCAGATTCTTGACCGGATCGACGAATTGTCGCGGAATCTGGGCGTACGTCGATCCTCGGTGATCACTGCCGCCTGCGCGCTATTGGTGAGTGGGTACGAGGCCGACCGTTCGGAAGTCGTGCTTGATTTTCCGGTGAGCAGGCGCGTGCGGCCAGAATCACAGACGGTGCCCGGATTGATTTCTGGCGTTGTACCACTCGTCTTGAAAACTCCGGCGGATTCTTCGGTTGCTAGCTTTTGCCGACACGTCAACATCCGAATCCGAGAAGCGCTGCAACATCAACGGTTTCCGGTGCAGACGATGGAGAAGAGAGTGCGCCTCGGCGACTCTGCCCATGCCTCGAATCGGGTCGTCGTCAACATCATTCCCGCAGCGCATATGGGCCATTTCGATGGCGCCTTAGCGACAGGCACCCTGACCAACGCCGGCTTCGGAGACCAGGCCGCGCTGGTCTTCTTCAGGGATGGTGACCAGCTCCACCTCAGCTCTCTTGGTACCGGCCATCCGTCTACGGAACTTCATGTCGCTGAAGTGGCGGATCGGTTGAGTCGCCTTCTGCTGGCGATGACGACCGATCCAGAGCGTCGGCTGTCGTCAATTGACTTGCTCGATGAGCGCGAGCATGCCCGGGTTGACGGGTGGGGCAACCGGGCCCTGCTAACCGCGCCGGCGCCGGAAGGGGTGACGATTCCGGCGGAGTTCGCGGCACAGGTAGCTGCTGTTCCGGAGGCGGTGGCGCTGACGTGTGCGGGCCGTTCGTGGACCTATGCCGAGTTGGATGCGGCATCGAATCGGGTGGCGCACCTGTTGTCCGGGTTGGGGGCGGGTCCGGGGCGCTGTGTGGCGCTGCTCTTTCCGCGTTGTGCCGAGGCGATCGTCGCCATGCTCGGGGTTCTCAAGAGCGGCGCGGCGTACCTGCCGATCGACCCGGCGCACCCGTGGGCGCGCATCGAGTTCATGATTGCCGACGCCGCCCCGATGGCGGCACTGACCACCGCCGAGTTGGCTGACCGGCTGGCCGATAGCGAGTTGGTGGTCATCGATGTCGACGATCCGTCCATCGAGGGTTATCCGGTCACGGCCTTGCCGGAGCCGGCCGCTGATGATTTGGCCTACACGATTTACACCTCGGGCACGACCGGCGTGCCGAAAGGGGTGGCGATCACCCATGCCAACGTAACCCAGTTGATGGGTTCTCTGAATGACGATTGGGCCGCCGCGGGGCAGGTGTGGTCGCAGTGGCATTCGTACAGCTTCGACATCTCGGGGTGGGAAATCTACGGCGCCTTGCTGCATGGGGGGCGGTTGGCGGTGGTGCCCGAGTCGGTGGCTGCATCGCCGGAGGACCTGCGCGCCTTGTTGATCGACGAGCAGGTCAGCGTGTTGTGTCAGACCCCTTCTGCGGTTGGGATGCTGTCGCCGCAGGGGCTGGATGGGGTGACCTTGCTGGTCGGCGGTGAGGTCTGCCCACCGGACGTGGTGGACCGTTGGGCGCCGGGCCGGGTGATGATCAACGAGTACGGCCCGACCGAGGCGACGATGTGGGTGGCGTTGAGCGGGCCGCTGCAGTCGGGCTCCGGGGTGGTGCCGATCGGCGCGCCGCTGCCGGGTGCGGCGTTCTTCGTCCTGGACAGCTGGTTACGTCCGGTACCGCAGGGGATGGTCGGGGAGCTGTATCTGGCTGGGCCGCAGTTGGCGGTGGGGTACGCGCGCCGGGCGTCGTTGACCGCCTCGCGGTTTGTGGCCTGCCCGTTCGCCGGCTCCGACGGGCCCGGGCAACGCATGTATCGCACCGGGGATTTGGTGCGCTGGGGTGCTGACGGACAGCTGCAATACCTGGGTCGTTCTGATGAGCAGGTCAAAATCCGCGGGCATCGCATCGAGATCGGTGAAGTCCAATCCGCGCTCAGCGCCCTGGAGGGAGTGGATCAGGCGGCGGTGATCGTCCGCGAGGACCGCCCGGGCGACAAGCGCCTCGTCGGTTATCTCACCGAGTCGGCAAGCGGGGCGGTGGACCCCACCACTATCCGTGCCGCTCTGGGTGAGCGGCTGCCCAGTTATATGGTGCCTTCGGCGGTGGTATTGATCGATGCGTTGCCGTTGACGGTCAACGGCAAGCTCGACAAGCGGGCGTTGCCGGCACCGGAGTACCCCGACGCCGATCGATACCGCGCTCCGTCCACGCCTACTGAGGACCTTCTGGCCGGCATCTTCGCCGAGGTGTTGGGTGTGGAGCGGGTTGGCGTCGACGACTCGTTCTTCGAGCTGGGTGGAGACTCCCTGCTGGCGATGCGGGTGATCGCGGCAGTCAATACGAGCTTGGACTCGGGGCTTTCGGTACGTGCCTTGTTCGAGGCGCCCACCGTGGCTGAGTTGGCGTCGCGCATCGGCGAGGGGGACGGGCTGGAGCCGTTGGTTGCCGGTCCTCGTCCGACGGTGGTGCCGTTGTCGTTCGCCCAGAAGCGGTTGTGGTTCCTCGATCAGCTGCAAGGGCCTTCGTCGGTTGACAACCTGGCGGTGGCGTTGTGGTTGAAGGGTGACCTCAACATCGAGGCGTTGGGTGCGGCCATTGTTGATGTGGTGGGCCGGCACGAGAGTTTGCGCACGCTGTTCCCGGCCCCGAACGGGGTTCCCCAGCAGTTGGTGGTGCCGGTCGAGGACGCCCAGGTGGGGTGGCAGGTCGTGGATGCCACCGGCTGGCCGCAGAGCCGGCTGGAGCAGGCCGTCGGGGCGGTGGCGCGTCGGCCGTTTGATCTGGCCGCTGAGATTCCGTTGCGGGCAACGCTTTACAAGCTCGGCGATGTTGAGCATGTGTTGGTGGCGGTGGTGCATCACATCGCCGCGGACGGCTGGTCGATCACTCCGCTGGTTCGGGACCTAGATGTGGCTTACGGCGCCCGGTGCGCGGGACACGCGCCCGACTGGGCTCCGCTGCCGGTGCAGTATGTCGACTACACGCTGTGGCAGCGCGCGCAGCTCGGTGATCTCGATGATTCCGACAGCCGGATCGCTGGGCAGCTGGCCTATTGGCAGGACGCGTTGGCCGATATGCCGGAGCGGGTGGAGCTGCCGACTGATCGGCCTTATCCGCCGGTGGCTGATTATCGCGGCGCCAAAGTGGCGGTGCAGTACCCGGTGCAGGTGCAGCAGGCGGTTGCTCGGCTGGCTGGTGAGCACGGCGCGACCAGTTTCATGGTGATGCAGACCGCCCTGGCGGTACTGCTGGCCAAGCTCAGCGCGAGTTCTGATGTGGCGGTGGGCTTCCCGATCGCCGGGCGCCGCGATCGGGCGCTGGAGGAGTTGGTCGGTTTCTTCGTCAACACGTTGGTGTTGCGGGTGGATTTGGCGGGCGATCCGACGGTCGCTGAGGTGCTGGAGCAGGTGCGGCAGCGCAGCCTGGCCGCTTTCGAACATCAGGATGTGCCGTTTGAAGCGTTGGTGGAGCAGCTCAATCCGACTCGGAGCTTGAACCATCATCCACTGGTGCAGGTGCTGTTGGCCTGGCAGAACAATGTCGCCGGAGAATTCCGGTTGGGTGACGTAGGGGTCACACCACTGCCCGCCGACACCCAGACCGCCCGCGTCGATTTGACGTTTTCGTTGGCAGAACGTTGGAGTGAGGCTGGGCAGCCCGCCGGGATCGGCGGGGATGTCGAATTCCGCACCGACGTGTTCGACGCCGCGAGCGTCGAAGCGTTGGTTGAGCGGTTGCAGCGGGTGGTCGTGGCGCTTTGCGCTGATCCGTCACGCCGGTTGTCGTCGATCGATGTCCTCGATGACCATGAACATGCCCAGCTGCAGGGCTGGGGCAATCGAGCAGCGTTGACCCAGCCGGTGTCCGCTTCATTGTCGATCCCGGCGCTGTTCGCCGCCCAAGTGGCTCGCGCTCCGGAGGCAATCGCCATCACTTACGGTGCGCGCTCATGGACTTACCGCGAGCTCGATGAAGCCGCGAACCGGATGGCGCATCTCTTGAGCGGTCACGGGGTGGAACCCGGAAAACGGGTGGCACTGCTGTTGAGGCGGTCACCCGAGGCTGTGGCTTCGATTCTTGCCGTGCTGAAGACCGGGGCGGCTTATCTGGCGATCGACCCAGGGCAACCGGCGGCGCGGATGCATTTCATGCTCGCCGATGCCGCTCCGGCGGCCGCGATAACCACCGCTGGCCTGGCCGACCGGCTGAATGGCCATGACTTGCTGGTCATCAACATCGATGACCCTGTTCTCGATGGACAACCGGGCACCTCACTGCCGGCGCCGAACCCACACGATGTGGCCTACCTCATCTACACCTCGGGTACCACCGGAGTGCCCAAGGGAGTGGCCGTCCCGCACGTGAACGTGACCCAACTGCTGGACTCCTTGGATGCAGATCTGAATATGTCGCCGGGCCAGGTGTGGACGCAATGTCACTCCTTGGCCTTCGACTTCTCGGTCTGGGAGATCTTCGGTGCGCTACTGCACGGAGGTCGGTTGGTAGTGGTGCCCGATTCGATGGCCGCCTCGCCGCAAGACCTGCACGCCTTGCTGGTCAGGGAACAGGTGAATGTCCTGAGTCAAACCCCGTCGGCGTTCTACGCGTTGGAAACTGCGGATGCGTTGGCACCTGAGCTCGGGCAACAGCTCAAACTGGAGACAGTGATATTCGGTGGCGAAGCGCTTGAACCGCACCGTCTTGCGCCTTGGCTTCGAAACCACCCCGGTCTCCCCCAGCTGATCAACATGTATGGCATCACAGAGACCACGGTGCACGCCTCCTTCCGCGAGATCGTCGACGACGATGCCGACAGCGCCGTTAGCCCGATCGGATTGCCGCTGGCCCATCTCGGCTTCTTTGTGTTGGACGGCTGGTTGCGGCCGGTTCCGCCTGGTGTGGTCGGAGAGTTGTATGTGGCCGGTCACGGTGTGGCTTTTGGATATGTGCAGAGAGCTGGGCTGACTGCGACGCGGTTCGTGGCGTGTCCGTTCGCCGGCGTCGGTGTGCGGATGTATCGCACCGGCGATCTGGTGCGCTGGGGTGCTGACGGACAGCTGCAGTACCTGGGTCGTTCTGATGAGCAGGTCAAAATCCGCGGGTACCGCATCGAGCTCGGCGAGGTGCAGGCAGCGCTGAGTGCGCTCGACGGCGTGCACCAGTCGGCGGTGATCGTCCGCGAGGACCGTCCGGGTGACAAGCGGCTGGTGGCTTATGTCGCCGGGACTGCTGACTCGGTCGAGATGCGCAACGCGCTTGCCGAGCGCCTGCCGACTTACATGGTGCCTGCGGCGGTGGTGGTCGTGGACGCCCTGCCGCTCACTCACAACGGCAAGCTCGACAAGCGCGCCCTGCCGGCGCCGGAATACGCTGATGGCGATCAGTACCGGGCGCCGGCCGACGCCGTCGAGGAGATTCTGGTCGGTATCTACGCCCAGGTGCTCGGGTTGGAGCGAGTGGGGATCGATGACTCGTTCTTCGAGTTGGGCGGGGATTCACTGTCGGCCATGCGGGTGGTCGCCGCGGTCAATGCCAGCCTGGGCGTCGATCTTGGGGTGCGAACCCTCTTCGAGGCGCCCACGGTGGCCAGGTTGGTGTCGCGCATCGGCGCGGACGAGGGGCTGGCGCCGTTGGTCCCGGTGGAGCGCCCTGCGGTGGTGCCGTTGTCGTTCGCGCAGAACCGGTTGTGGTTCATCGATCAGTTGCAGGGCCCGTCTGCGATTTACAACCTGGCGGTTGCGTTGCAGTTGGATGGGCGGCTGAATCCCCAGGCGCTGGGCGCTGCCTGGGTTGATGTGGTGGGCCGGCACGAGAGTTTGCGCACGCTGTTCCCGGCCCCGAACGGGGTTCCCCAGCAGTTGGTGGTGCCGGTCGAGGACGCCCAGGTGGGGTGGCAGGTCGTGGATGCCACCGGCTGGCCGCAGAGCCGGCTGGAGCAGGCCGTCGGGGCGGTGGCGCGTCGGCCGTTTGATCTGGCCGCTGAGATTCCGTTGCGGGCAACGCTTTACAAGCTCGGCGATGTTGAGCATGTGTTGGTGGCGGTGGTGCATCACATCGCCGCGGACGGCTGGTCGATCACTCCGCTGGTTCGGGACCTAGATGTGGCTTACGGCGCCCGGTGCGCGGGACACGCGCCCGACTGGGCTCCGCTGCCGGTGCAGTATGTCGACTACACGCTGTGGCAGCGCGCGCAGCTCGGTGATCTCGATGATTCCGACAGCCGGATCGCTGGGCAGCTGGCCTATTGGCAGGACGCGTTGGCCGATATGCCGGAGCGGGTGGAGCTGCCGACTGATCGGCCTTATCCGCCGGTGGCTGATTATCGCGGCGCCAAAGTGGCGGTGCAGTACCCGGTGCAGGTGCAGCAGGCGGTTGCTCGGCTGGCTGGTGAGCACGGCGCGACCAGTTTCATGGTGATGCAGACCGCCCTGGCGGTACTGCTGGCCAAGCTCAGCGCGAGTTCTGATGTGGCGGTGGGCTTCCCGATCGCCGGGCGCCGCGATCGGGCGCTGGAGGAGTTGGTCGGTTTCTTCGTCAACACGTTGGTGTTGCGGGTGGATTTGGCGGGCGATCCGACGGTCGCTGAGGTGCTGGAGCAGGTGCGGCAGCGCAGCCTGGCCGCTTTCGAACATCAGGATGTGCCGTTTGAAGCGTTGGTGGAGCAGCTCAATCCGACTCGGAGCTTGAACCATCATCCGCTGGTGCAGGTGCTGTTGGCCTGGCAGAACAATGTCGCCGGAGAATTCCGGTTGGGTGACGTAGGGGTCACACCACTGCCCGCCGACACCCAGACCGCCCGCGTCGATTTGACGTTTTCGTTGGCAGAACGTTGGAGTGAGGCTGGGCAGCCCGCCGGGATCGGCGGGGATGTCGAATTCCGCACCGACGTGTTCGACGCCGCGAGCGTCGAAGCGTTGGTTGAGCGGTTGCAGCGGGTGGTCGTGGCGCTTTGCGCTGATCCGTCACGCCGGTTGTCGTCGATCGATGTCCTCGATGACCATGAACATGCCCAGCTGCAGGGCTGGGGCAATCGAGCAGCGTTGACCCAGCCGGTGTCCGCTTCATTGTCGATCCCGGCGCTGTTCGCCGCCCAAGTGGCTCGCGCTCCGGAGGCAATCGCCATCACTTACGGTGCGCGCTCATGGACTTACCGCGAGCTCGATGAAGCCGCGAACCGGATGGCGCATCTCTTGAGCGGTCACGGGGTGGAACCCGGAAAACGGGTGGCACTGCTGATGGAGCGCTCGGCCGAGGCGGTCATGGCGATTCTTGCCGTGCTAAAGACCGGGGCGGCTTACGTGCCGATTGACCCGACGCATCCGGATGCGCGCATCGAGTTCGTCCTGAAGGACGCTGCGCCGACGGTCGTCCTGACTACCACCGACCGTCGCTCGCGGCTGGCCGATCACGATCAGCTGGTGGTCGTCGATGTCGATGACCCCGCTGTTGACAGCCATCCGGGCACCGTGCTGCCATTACCGGCGCCCGACGATATCGCTTATCTGATTTACACCTCGGGGACCACGGGAACCCCGAAGGGTGTTGCGGTTGCGCACCGCAACGTAGTTCAGCTCCTGGAGACGCTCGAGGCTGATGTGCCGGCGGCGGGGGTGTGGTCGCAATGCCATTCGTTGGCCTTCGACTTCTCGGTGTGGGAGGTCTTCGGGGCGCTGCTGAGCGGCGGTCGGCTGGTGATGGTGCCCGATGCGGTGGTGCGCTCCCCGGAGGACCTGCACGCGTTGTTGGTCGGTGAGCAGGTCAGTGTCCTCAGCCAGACCCCGTCGGCGTTCTATGCCCTGCAGGCCGCTGATGGGCTGGCGCCCGAGTTGGGTGATCAGCTGAAGCTGGAGACGGTGGTCTTCGGCGGGGAGGCGCTCGAGCCTTCGCGTCTCGGTGGCTGGTTGGATCGGCATCCGCAGCAGCCGCGGCTGTTGAACATGTATGGCATCACCGAGACAACGGTGCACGCCTCGGTGCGCGAGATCGTCGCCGCCGACGCCCATGCCGTGGTCAGCCCGATCGGGGTGCCGTTGGCGCACTTGGGCTTTTTCGTGTTGGACGCGTGGTTGCGTCCGGTGCCAGCCGGGGTGGTCGGTGAGTTGTATGTGGCCGGCGCCGGGGTGGCCGAGGGCTATGTCGGCCGGGCGGGGCTGACCGGCTCACGGTTTGTGGCGTGCCCGTTCGGCGATGCCGGCGCGCCTGGGACGCGGATGTATCGCACCGGGGATCTGGCGTCCTGGGGCGCCGATGGGCAGCTTCGCTACGTGGGCCGCGCTGACGAGCAGGTCAAGATCCGCGGATATCGCATCGAACTCGGTGAGGTGCAGGCAGCGCTGGCCGCCCTTGAGGGAGTGGATCAGGCGGCGGTGATGGTGCGTGAGGACCGCCCCGGCGACAAACGACTGGTCGGCTACGTCACCGGCGCCGCCGATGTGAGCGGAATTCGTGCGAAGCTCGGTGAGCGATTGCCGGCTTACATGGTGCCGGCGGCGGTGGTGGCGCTGGATGCGTTGCCTATCACGTCCAACGGCAAGCTCGACAAGCGCGCGCTCCCGGCGCCCGAGTACACGGATGTGGACCGCTACCGCCCCCCCGCCAGCGCTACCGAGGAGGTTCTCGCGGGCATCTTCGCCCAGGTGCTGGGGCTGGAGCAGGTCGGGGTCGACGAGTCGTTCTTCGAGTTGGGCGGGGACAGCATTCTGTCGATGCAGGTGGTGGCCCGCGCTCGGGCGGCCGGTGTGGTGTGTCGGCCCCGCGACATTTTCGTCGAACAGACGGTGGCTCGGCTGGCGCAGGTGGCCACGGTCTCGGACGGCGAGACCCAGGTGGTCGATGAGGGGATCGGACCGGTGACGGCTACCCCCATCATCAGGTGGCTCGAAAGCGTGGACGGTCCGACTGACCAATTCAATCAGACTGTGCTGCTTCAGGCTCCTGCCGGAGTGGGCGAGGCCGATGTCGTGGCCTTGCTGCAGGCGTTGGTCGACCGGCACGCCATGTTGCGGCTGCGCGTCGCCGACACAGCTGGCGAGGGATGGTCGTTGTACGTGCCCGAAGCCGGGTCGGTGGACGCCGGCGAGTGCCTGCACACCGTCGATGCGCTGTCCGACGAGGCGCTGGCCAAGGTGCGTTCGCGATTGAGTCCTGTCAGCGGGGCGATGTTCGGTGCGCTTTGGGTCGCCGCGACTGGCCAACTCGCCTTGGTTATCCACCACCTGGTCGTCGACGGGGTTTCATGGCGGATCCTGTTGGAGGATCTCAACATCGCCTGGCGCCAACATCGCGCCGGGCAGCCGATCGCCTTGCCGGTGGGCGGGACGTCGTTTGCCCGATGGGCGTCACTGCTGGCAGAGCACGCCCAAGATGCAGAGGTGGTGGCCAAGACCGCCGCGTGGCGGCAGGTGGCGGGGGTCCCGTCGCGCCTGCCCGCGGTGCAGCCGACGGTGGACACCTTTGCCGCAGCTGGGCGCTTGTCGGTGGAGTTGGACGTCGAGACGACCCGGATGCTGTTGGGCGAGGTGCCGACGGCGTTCCACGCCGGGGTCCACGAAGTCCTGTTGATCGGGTTCGGCTTGGCGGTCGCGGAGTTCTTGGGTAGCGGTCTCGCGCCGGTCAGTATCGACGTGGAAGGCCATGGCCGCGATGGGGACCTGGCCGAAGAGGCGGACCTGTCACGCACGGTGGGCTGGTTCACCACCAAGTACCCGGTGGCGTTGAGCGTCGGGGGACTGGACTGGTCACGAGTCAGCGCCGGAGGGACGTCGCTGGGCGCGCTGGTCAAAGACGCCAAGGAGCAACTGCGCGAACTGCCGGACGGATTGTCTTACGGCCTGCTGCGTTATCTGAATCCAGACGCCGAGCTGCCCGACTCCGACCCGGCTATCGGGTTCAACTACCTCGGACGCCTCGGCGCGGCGGCCGCCGAGAGTTCCGACGACCTTTGGCGGATGAGCCACGACGGCATGTCGTTGACCGGTGTCGCTTCGGACATCCCGATGCCACTGATCCACACCGTGGAGCTCAACGCGGCCACCGTCGATACCGACAGCGGCCCTCAGCTGCAGGCGAACTGGACGTGGGCGCCCTCAGCGCTGGGCGAGGCGGACGTTATTCGGTTGAGTAGCTTGTGGTTTGAGGCTCTCGACGGAATCTGCCAACATGTCAGGGGCGGCGGAGGCGGGTTGACCCCCTCCGATATCGCCGTCAACCTCAACCAACAACAGATCGAGGAGCTTCAGCGGCAATATGCAAATCGCTGACATCCTGCCGCTGACTCCCCTACAGCACGGTTTGCTCTTTCATGCCGGCGCGGCGCCGGACCTGAGCGACGACGTGTATGCGGTGCAGTTCGACATCACCGTGCGCGGTGCTCTCGACGAGGACCGGCTACGTGATGCGGTGAACAGGGTGGCGGCCCGGCACCCAAATGTGTTGGCCCGCTTTTCAGAACAGTTCGGCCAGCCGGTGCAGATCATCCCGGCCGATCCAGAGGTTCCTTGGCACTACATCGACCTTCGCGACAGCCATTCAGATCTGGATGTGGAGATCGAGGCGATCTGTGCCAGGGAACGCGTCGCAATCCGCCACCTCGCCGACGACCCGGTCTTCCGGGTGGCGTTGATTCGTACCGCACCTGATCAGCACCGGTTCGTGCTCACCAATCACCACATCGTGCTCGATGGCTGGTCGATGCCGATCCTGCTGCGCGAAATCTTCGCAAGCTATTACGGGTGGCGCCTGCCTCCGGCCACGCCGTACCGCAGGTTCGTCACCTGGCTGGCCGACCGGGACCGCGAAGCAGCCCTCGCGGCCTGGCGTGAGGTCTTGACCGGTTTCGAGACCCCGACGTTGGTGGGTCCCCCGGATCGGTTGGAGCTTCGCAGTCGAGGTGTTTCCGAGCATCGGCTGCCTAAGTCGATGACACAGGCCCTGACCGAGTTGGCGCGCTCGCGGCACACCACTGTCAACGTCGTGCTGCAGGGCGCATGGGCGTTGCTCCTCGGCTCGCTGACTGGTCAGCATGATGTTGCCTTCGGTACGGCGGTCTCGGGCCGGCCAGCTGAGGTGCTCGGCGCGGAATCGATGGTCGGGTTGTTGATCAACACGGTGCCGGTTCGGGTGAACGTCACGTCGACCACCACCACAGTCGAGCTGCTCGACCAGCTGCAGAGCGCTCACAACCGCACGCTCGAGCACCAGCACCTGGCGCTCAACGAGATGCACCGCATCGCCGGTCATGACAAACTCTTCGACACTCTTCTGGTCTACGAGAACTATCCGATCGACACGGCCGCTTTGTCGGGTGACCATGAGTTGGCGATCACCGAGTTCCAGACCCGCGAATACAACCATTATTCGCTGACGCTTCAGGCCGTCCCGGGCGATGAGCTCACTCTTCGGGTGGAATTCGCCGCTGACGTATTCGACGACGAAAGAATCCAGACGCTGATCGAGCGGTTCGGACGCGTGTTGGCGTCGATGGCAGCCGACCCGACGCGGCGGTTGTCGACGATCGACCTGCTCGACGCCGGTGAGCACGCCCGCCTGGATCAAATCGGTAACACCGCAGTGTTGACCCAGCCCGCGTCTCCGGTCTCGATCCCGGCGTTGTTCGCCGCACAGGTGGCGCTGACGCCGGAGGCGGTGGCGCTGACTCATCGGGGCCGCTCGATTACCTACCGGGAGTTGGACGAAGCCGCGAACCGGTTGGCACATCTGCTGGCTGCCAATGGAGCGGGCCCCGGACGATGCGTGGCACTGCTTTTCAACCGGTCGGCTGAGGCGATCGTGGCCATCCTGGCGGTACTCAAGGCCGGGGCGGCTTATCTGCCGATCGATCCGAAACTACCGACGGCCCGGATCGGGTTCATGATCCAGGACGCCGCACCGGTCGCCGGTGTCACCACCACCGAGTTTGCCGAGCGACTGACCGCTCACGCGTTGCCGGTGGTCGACGTCGACGATCCCCGCGTCGAGACCTGTCCCGGCACCGCACTGCCGGCACCCGCAGCCGATGACCTCGCGCACATCATCTACACCTCCGGCACCACCGGCACACCGAAGGGCGTGGCGGTCACCCATTCCAACGTCACCCGGCTCTTCGACGGAATGGAGGTCGGGGTGCAGTTGGCCCCTGAGCAGGTCTGGACACAGACTTCGTCTCTGGTCTTCGACTTCTCGGTGTGGGAGATCTGGGGAGCGTTGCTGCACGGCGGCCGGCTCGTGGTGGTGCCCGAGGACGTGGCCCGCTCGCCGGAAGACTTCCATGCGCTACTGGTGACCGAGCGGGTCAGCGTGTTGAGTCAGACCCCCTCTGCGGTCGCAGCCCTGTCTCCGCAGGGCCTGGAGTCGGTCGCGCTGATGGCGGCAGGGGAGGCGTGCCCTCCCGGCGTGGTGGACCAGTGGGCGCCCGATCGGGTGATGATCAACGGGTACGGCCCTACGGAGACCACCGTGTACGCCACGATCAGCGCGCCGCTCCGGGTGGGGTCGAGTGTGGTGCCGATCGGCCTGCCGGTGCCGGGTACCGCGCTGTTCGTGCTCGACGGCTGGTTGCGGCCCGTGCCGCGCGGTGAGGTCGGTGAGTTGTATGTGGCCGGTCGCGGAGTGGCGTGCGGTTACGTGCGCCGGGCCGGGCTGACCGCGTCGCGGTTCGTGGCTTGCCCGTTCGTCGGTTCCGGTGCGCCCGGGCAACGCATGTATCGCACCGGGGATCTGGTGCGCTGGGGTGCCG
The DNA here is from genome assembly GCF_010731795.1 of Mycolicibacterium celeriflavum. Taxonomy (NCBI): domain Bacteria; kingdom Bacillati; phylum Actinomycetota; class Actinomycetes; order Mycobacteriales; family Mycobacteriaceae; genus Mycobacterium; species Mycolicibacterium celeriflavum. Next base: position 4,248,658 of record NZ_AP022591.1, read on the forward strand.
ACGGGCAGCTGCAATATCTGGGCCGCATCGATGAGCAGGTCAAGATCCGTGGGTACCGGATCGAGCTCGGGGAGATACAGGCCGCCCTGGCCGCGTTGGACGGCGTGGAGCATGCAGCGGTCATCGTGCGCGAGGACCGCCCCGGCGACAAGCGTCTGGTCGGTTACGTCACCGGGACGACTGATTCGGCCGAGCTTCGCAACGCCCTTGCGCAGCGCCTGCCCGCCTACATGGTGCCGACGGCGGTGGTGGTGCTCGAGTCGCTGCCGTTGACGGTCAACGGCAAACTCGACAAACGCGCCCTGCCGGCACCGGAATACCAGGGCATCGACACTTACCGCGCACCCACCGACCCAGTCGAGGAAGTCCTGGCCGACATCTACGCCGAAATCCTCGGAGTGGAGCGAGTCGGGGTTGACGAGTCCTTCTTCGAACTGGGCGGAGACAGCATCCTGTCGATGCAGGTCGCGGCAAGAGCACGCGCAGCGGGCTTGCAGTGTCGGCCGCGCGACATCTTCGTCGAACAGACGGTGGCCCGACTGGCCAGGGTGGCTCGCGCGACCACCGGCGACGCCGAGGTCATCGTCGAGGGCCTGGGGAAGATCCCTGCGACACCCATCATCCACTGGCTGGCCCGCGTCGACGGTCCGGTCGATCAGTTCAACCAGACGGTCGTCGCGCAGGCCCCGGCGGAAGTGGCCGAGGCCGACGTGGTGACGCTGTTGCAGGCGCTCTTGGACCGGCATGCCATGCTGCGGCTGCGCGTCGACGACGACGGAGCCGGGAACTGGTCACTCACCGTGCCAGAGGCGGGGTCGGTCGATGCCGCTACGTGCCTGCGCACCGTCGACTCGTTGTCTTCCGAAGCTCTGGTCGAGGCGCGCTCACGGTTGGACCCGGCTGCGGGCGTCATGCTCGGAGCCCTGTGGGTTACTTCCACTTCTCAGCTGGTATTGGTCGCACACCACCTGGCCGTCGACGGGGTGTCCTGGCGGGTCCTGTTGGAGGACCTCAACATAGCTTGGGCGCAGCGTCGCGGCGGCCAGCCGGCGGAGTTGCCGGCGGGCGGGACGTCGTTCGCCCGGTGGGCCTCGCTGCTGACGGAGTACGCGCACAACCCGGACGTGGTGCAGCAGGCACAGACGTGGCGGCAGGTGGCGGCGGCCCCTGCGGTGTTGCCGGCGGCGCAGCCGGCGATCGACACGTTCGCGACGGCGGGGCGCATTTCGTTGTCGCTGGAGGAGCCGACCACTCGTATGCTGCTCGGGGAAGTGCCGACGGCATTCCATGCGGGCGTGAACGACATTTTGTTGATCGCATTCGGCCTGGCACTGGCTGAGTTCTTCGCCGCTGACGGCCACCCGATCGGTATCGACGTGGAGGGCCACGGGCGGCACGAGGAGATCGCCCCCGATGTCGACCTGTCGCGCACGGTCGGCTGGTTCACCACCAAATACCCGGTGGCGCTGACAGTCAGCGGGCTGGACTGGGCGCAGGTGACTGCCGGTGAGGCAGCGCTGGGCGCGGCGATCAAGAACGCCAAAGAGCAGCTGCGCGCACTGCCCGACGGGTTGACCTACGGGGTATTGCGGTATCTGAACGCCGACGTCGAGCTGGCAGGTTCCGACCCCACGATCGGCTTCAACTATCTGGGTCGGATGGGCGCTTCGGCCGCTGAGACTGCTGGCGGAACGTGGCGAATGAGCCAGGACGGCTTGTCATCGACCGCCGCGGCCGCAGACATCCCGATGCCGTTGATGCACACGCTCGAGTTGAACGCCGCCACCGTCGATGGCGAAACCGGCCCGCAACTGCACGCCAACTGGACGTGGGCGCCCTCGGCGCTCGATGACGTACAGGTCAGCCGACTGAGCCGGTTGTGGTTCGAGGCTTTGGCCGGTATCTGCGCGCATGTCAGCGCCGGCGGCGGCGGACTGACGCCCTCCGATATCGCACCGGCCCGCCTGACCCAGCAGCAGCTGGACGACCTCCACCAGCAGCATGCGATCGCCGACATCTTGCCGCTGAGCCCGTTGCAGCAGGGGCTGCTGTTCCATTCCGAGGGTGCGCAGGTCACCGAAGACGTCTATGCGGTGCAGCTGGAGATCGCCATCAATGGGCCGCTCGATCGCCACCGGCTGCATGAGGCGGTGCAAACGGTGGCGAACCGGCATCCGCACCTCTCGGCCAGGTTCTGCTCGCAGTTCGACGAGCCCGTTCAGATCATTCCGGCTGACCCGGCCGTGCCGTGGCGGTATGTCGAGCTGAGTGCCGTCGACGCGGATATCACCGAACAGCTTGAGGCGGTGTGTGCCGCCGAACGCGCTGCGGTCTGCGACCTCGCCCACCAGCCGGCCTTCCAAGGGGCTCTGCTCCGCACCGCCGAAGACCGGTATCGGTTCGTGCTGACGTTCCATCACATCGTCGTGGACGGCTGGTCGCTCCCGATCCTGCTGCGAGAAATCTTCGCCGGCTATTACGGTCAGCCGTTACCCCCGGCGGCACCGTACCGCAACTTCATCAGCTGGCTCACCCGTCGGGACCACGACGCCGCCCGGGTGGCCTGGGGTGAAGTGTTTGCCGGCTTCGAGACTCCCACCATGGTGGGCCCGCCTGATCAGTTGCTGCGAGGCAAGCGAAGCGTCGCGTCGTTTCGGGTGTCAGCGCACACCACGCGGGCCGTCGGCGACTTGGCGCGCGCGCTGCACACCACGGTCAGCACTGTGCTGCAGGGCGCGTTCGCGCAGCTGCTGAGCTCGTTGACCGGTCAGCATGACGTCGCGTTCGGTACCGCGGTCTCGGGGCGTCCGGATGAGGTGGTCGGCGCGGACTCGATGGTGGGCCTACTGATCAACACGGTGCCGGTGCGGGCCGACATCACGTCGGCGACCACCACCGCAGACCTGCTCGAACAACTGCAGAGCGCTTACAACCGCACGCTGGAACACCAGCACCTTGCGCTCAACGAGATTCACCGGATCACCGGTCACGACCAGTTGTTCGACACCATGTTCGTCTACGAGAACTATCCGGTCGACACCGCCGCATTGGAAGCCGACCATGAATTGGCCATCCCCGAATTCGCGAGCCGCGAATACAACCACTATCCGCTGACTGTGCAAGCCATCCCGGGTGACGAGATAGGCCTTCGCGTCGAATACGACACCGATGTGTTTGACGCGCGAGGCATTCAGGCTCTCATCGACCGGCTGGAGCGGCTCCTGATGGAGATGACCGCCGATCCGCGGCGGCGGCTCTCGTCGGTGGACGTGCTCGACCCCGATGAGCACGCCCGCCTTGACGAGTTCGGTAACCGCGCGGTTCTGGCGTGGCCCCGCGCGCGGGGGTCGTCCATCGTCGAATTGTTCGCGGCGTGGGCGGCGGAGACGCCGGATGCGGTCGCGCTGGTATGCGGCGAGCGTTCGTGGACCTACCGGGAGCTCGAGCTTGCGGCCAACCAGCTCGCGCAGCTGCTCGCCGGCCGAGGGGCCGGTCCCGGACAGTGCGTCGCGGTGTTGTTCAACCGGTCCGCCGAGGCAGTGGTCGCGATCCTGGCAGTGCTCAAAACCGGTGCGGCCTATCTGCCGATCGATCCTTCCCTGCCCGAGGCTCGCATCGGATTCATAGTTGCCGATGCGGGGCCGGTGGCCGCGATCACCACCGCCGGTTTGGCCGACCGGCTGGACGGCCATGGAGTGGCGGTCATCGACGTCGACGACCCCGCCGTCGACGACCAGCCCAGCACCGCACCGCGGTCGCCGGCTCCCGACGACATCGCCTACGTGATCTACACGTCCGGGACCACCGGCACCCCCAAGGGCGTGGCGGTCACCCACCGCAACGTCACCCAGCTGCTGGCGTCACCAGATGAGGCCCTACCGGCCGTCGGGGTGTGGGCGCAGTGCCACACCCTGGCCTTCGACGTGTCGGTGTGGGAGATCTTCGGGGCTTTGCTGCGCGGTGGCCGCCTGGTGGTGGTGTCCGAAGAGGTGACGGGCTCGCCGGAGAGCTTCCAAGAGGTGCTGGCAGCAGAGCAAGTCAGCGTGCTCACCGAGACTCCGTCTGCGGTCAGTGTGCTCTCACCTGAGAAATTGGCCTCGATGGCGTTGGTCGTCGTGGGTGAGGCTTGCTCGGCCGAGGTAGTGGACCGGTGGGCACCGGGGCGCCGCATGGTCAACGCTTACGGGCCCACCGAGACCACGATGTGTGTGGCGATCAGCGCGCCGCTCACACCGGGAGCGCAGGCCGTGCCGATCGGCTCGCCCGTGGCCGGCGCGGCGCTGTTCGTGTTGGACAACTGGTTGCGCCCAGTGCCAGAGGGCGTGGTCGGAGAGTTGTACGTGGCCGGCGACGGCGTGGCGACCGGTTACGTGCGTCGGCTGGGGCTGACGGCGTCGCGCTTCGTCGCGTGCCCGTTCGGTGGCGCGGGAGCGCCAGGACAAAGGATGTATCGCACCGGGGATCTGGTGAGTTGGCGCGCGGATGGGCAGCTGGACTATCTGGGCCGCGCTGATGAGCAGGTCAAGATCCGCGGTTACCGCATCGAGCTCGGTGAGGTGCAGGCCTCGTTGGCGGCGCTCGAAGGCGTCGAGCAGGCGGCGGTGATCGCCCGCAAGGACCGCCCCGGCGACAAGCGTCTCGTCGGCTATGTCACCGGCTCGGTCGACTCGGCCGAGCTTCGGGCCACGCTGGCCGAGCGGCTGCCGGCCTACATGGTTCCCGCAGCGGTCGTCGTGCTGGACGCGCTGCCGCTCACGGTCAACGGCAAACTCGACACGCGCGCCTTGCCGGCGCCCGAGTTCAGCGACACCGATCGTTACCGTGCCCCGGCGAACCTCACCGAGGAGATCCTCGCCGGGATCTACGCCAAGGTCCTGGGCGTGGAGCGCGTTGGGGTCGACGACTCGTTCTTCGATCTCGGCGGCGACTCGCTGTCGGCGATGCGCCTGGTGGCCGCCGTCAACGCCAGCATGGACGCCCAGCTCTCAGTGCGCACTCTGTTCGAGGCGCGCACGGTGGCAGAGCTGGCGCACCAGATCGGAGCTGATGAGGGCGGGCTGGAGCCGCTGGTGCCGGGTGAACGGCCCGATGTCGTGCCGCTTTCGTTCGCCCAGAGCAGGTTGTGGTTCCTGGACCAGCTGCAGGGGCCGTCGCCGGTCTACAACATGGCGCATTCGTTACGTCTGAACGGCAAGCTCGACGCTGCTGCTCTGGCTGCGGCGCTGGCCGATGTAGTGGCGCGCCATGAAAGTCTGCGCACGATCTTCCCGGCGCCTGCGGGTGTGCCCCAGCAGGTAGTGGTTCCGGTCGAGCAGGCCGACTTCGGCTGGCAGATCGTGGACGCCACGGGCTGGTCGCCGGACCGGCTGCATGAAGCGATCAGCGAGACGGCGCGCCACACCTTCGACCTCGCCACCGAGATCCCGGTGCGGGCGCGGCTCCTGCGCGTCGGCGAAGAAGAACACGTGCTCGTTGCCGCGGTGCACCACATCGCGGCCGACGGCGTCTCGATCGGCCCGCTGCTGAGGGATCTGCGGGCGGCTTACACCAGCCGATGTGTGGGTCAGGCCCCCGACCTGGCGCCGTTGGCGGCGCAGTACGTCGACTTCACGCTGTGGCAGCGCGCGCAGCTGGGTGATCTGGCCGATCCTCAGAGCCGCATCACCGCCCAACTCGCCTATTGGGAGCAGGCCCTGGCCGGGATGCCCGACCGGCTGGTGCTACCCACCGACAGGCCTTATCCGGCGGTTGCCGATTACAGCGGCGCTCGAGTGCTGGTCGACTGGTCGCCGGAACTGCAGCATCGGGTGGCTCGGGTGGCCCGTGAGCACAACGCGACGAGTTTCATGGTCGTCCAGGCCGCACTGGTGGCTTTGTTGTCGAAGGTCAGCACCAGTCATGACGTGGCAGTCGGCTTCTCGATCGCCGGCCGGCGCGATCCCGTGTTGGACGAGCTGGTCGGCTTCTTCGTCAACACCCTGGTGTTGAGGGCCGACTTGGGCGGCGACCCGAGTGTCTCCGAGCTGTTGGCTCAGGTGCGCGCCCGCAGCTTGGCTGCGTACGAGCACCAGGACGTGCCGTTCGAGATGCTCGTCGAGCGGCTCAAGCCCACCCGGAGCCTCGCCCATCACCCGCTGGTGCAGGTGCTGTTGGCCTGGCAGACCCTGCCCGGCCAGCAGAACGGCCCCGCCCGGCTGGCCCTCGGTGATGTACAGATCACCCCGACGAGCCTCGACACCCACACCGCCCGTACAGACCTCGCATTCCACCTCGGCGAGCGCTGGACCGAGGCGGGTGAACCGGCCGGGCTCGGCGGAGACGTCGAATTCCGCACCGACGTGTTCGACGCGGCCAGCATCGAGCTCTTGATCGAGCGGCTGCGGCGGATGTTGCTGGCGCTGACCGCGGACCCGGCGGAGCGGTTGTCGTCCGTCGATGTGCTCGACGACGCGGAGCACGCGCGACTCGCGGAGTGGGGTAACAAGGCGGCGCTGACCCAGCCCGCGTCCGAGTCGGGTTCAATTCCGGAATCTTTTGCCGCGCAGGTGCAGCGGTCACCGTCGTCAGTGGCGATCAGCGGCGACGGTCGCTCGCTGACGTATCTGGAGGCTGATCAGGCGTCCAACCGGTTGGCGCATCTGCTGGCCGGCCGCGGAGCGGGACCGGGTCAACGGGTTGCCTTGATGTTGCCGCGGTCGGTCGACGCGATCGTGGCGATCCTGGCGGTGCTCAAGACCGGGGCGGCTTATGTGCCGCTCGACCCGGCGCATCCCGATGCTCGGATCCGGTTCGTCATCGGCGATGCCGCTCCCGCAGCGGTGATCACCACGGCGGATCTCCGTCCGCGTCTGGACGGGCACGACCTGTTGGTCGTCGACGTCGATGACCCCGCTCTGGGCAGCCAACCCGACGCCGCGCTTCCGTCGCCGGCCGCCGAGGACATCGCGTACCTCATCTACACCTCCGGTACCACCGGAACACCCAAGGGTGTCGCGGTCGCCCACCGTAACGTGACCCGGCTGCTGCAGGCCTTGGACGCTCAGGTGCCGCCTGGCGGCGTGTGGTCCCAGTGTCACTCCCTGGCGTTCGACTTCTCCGTCTGGGAGATGTTTGGTGCGCTGCTCGGAGGCGGACGCCTCGTGGTGGTGCCCGACGAGGTGGTGCGGTCGCCAGAAGAGTTGTACTCGTTGCTGATCGCCGAGCAGGTCACGGTCCTGAGCCAGACCCCTTCGGCGTTCTATGCGCTACAGACCGTCGACGCGCAGCACTCCTGGCAAGACGCGGCCACGGCGTGGGAAAATCAGGTGAGTCGCTGGCTCGGCTTCAGCGCGTCCCAAGCGCAGGAGTCGGGTGGTCAGCTCGCGCTGCAAAGGGTCGTGTTCGGCGGGGAAGCGCTACAGCCGCAACGTCTCGACTCGTGGCTGGACAATCACCCGGGAATACCGTTCCTGATCAACATGTACGGCATCACCGAGACCACGGTGCATGCTTCGTACCGCAGGATTGTCGCCGCCGATCTCGACAGGACCGCCAGTCCCATCGGGGGCCCGTTGGCAGACCTTGGCTTCTTCGTGCTCGATGACTGGCTGCGGCCAGTGCCGGTCGGAGTCGTCGGGGAGCTGTATGTGGCCGGTGCCGGCCTGGCTTACGGGTATGTGGGCCGAGCAGGGCTGACCGCAACGCGATTTGTCGCCAGCCCATTCGGCGCGCTTGGGGCGCGGTTGTACCGCACCGGGGATCTGGTGTCCTGGAGCGCCAAAGGCGAGTTGCACTACGTCGGTCGAGCCGATGAGCAGGTCAAGATTCGCGGGTATCGCATCGAGCTCGGTGAAGTGCAGGCCGCCCTGGCGACTTGCAGCGGGGCAGGCGAGGCTGCGGTGATCGCCCGTGAGGACCGCCCCGGCGACAAGCGACTGGTCGGCTACATCACCGGTTCGGCGAGCCCGGACGAGGTACGGGCCGCACTGGGCGAGCAATTGCCGTCCTACATGGTGCCGTCCGCGGTTGTCGTGCTCGACGCGCTGCCGCTGACCGCCAACGGAAAACTCGACAAACAAGCCCTTCCGGCACCCGAGTACCAAAAGGACGGTCATTTCCGCGCGCCGGCCAACCTCACCGAAGAGCTCCTGGCGGGCATCTACGCGCAGGTGCTGGGGCTCGAGCGGGTCGGAGTCGACGAGTCGTTCTTCGAGCTGGGCGGAGATTCGCTTTCCGCCATGCGGGTCATCGCCGCGGTCAACAAATCGCTGGATGCCAGCGTCGCGGTTCGCGCCCTGTTCGAAGCGCCCACCGTCGAGCAGTTGGCGTCCCGTGTTGGTGCAGGTTCGGGTGCACTGGAGCCGGTGGTCGCTGTCGAGCGGCCAGCGGTGATCCCGTTGTCGTTCGCGCAGAACCGGCTGTGGTTCATCGATCAGCTGCAGGGCCCTTCACCCATCTACAACATGGTGGTCGCGTTGCGGCTGCAGGGCAGTCTTGACGCCGAGGCGCTGCGAGCGGCACTGAGCGATGTGGTGGGCCGTCACGAGTCGTTACGCACGCTGTTCTCGGCGGTCGACGGCGTACCGCGGCAGGTAGTGGTCCCGGCCGAGCAGGCGACCGTCGGCTGGCAACTCATCGAGGCGACCGGGTGGACTGATGGCCGGTTGACGGAGGCCGTCGAGGAGGCAGCTCGCTACACCTTCGATCTGGCCGCTGAAATTCCTTTGCGCGCGGTGCTTTTCCGTCTTGGCGACGAAGAACATGTGCTGGTGGGCGTGGTGCACCACATCGCGGCCGACGGCTCCTCCATCGCACCACTGGTAGCGGACCTCGGGACGGCATACGCCGCCCGCCGCGCGGGGCAAACGCCAATATGGGCGGACTTGCCGGTTCAGTATGTCGACTACACGTTGTGGCAGCGTGCGCAGTTCGGGGATCTCGACAACAACGACAGCCCGATCGCGGCGCAGCTGGCTTACTGGCAGGACACGTTGGCCGGGATGCCCGAGCGCTTGGAGCTGCCCACCGACCGGCCGTATCCCCAGGTGGCATCCAACCGTGGGGCCAGTGTGGTCATCGACTGGCCGGCCGAGCTTCACCAACGGGTCATCCAGGTGGCCAGTGAACACAACGCGACCAGCTTCATGGTGGTCCAAGCTGCCCTCTCCGCCTTGCTGTCGATGATGAGTTCCACCACCGACGTGGCTGTCGGATTCCCCATCGCCGGGCGGCGCGACCCGGCGCTGGAAGAGCTGATCGGGTTCTTCGTCAACACCTTGGTGTTGCGGGTCGATCTGTCTGACGATCCGACCGTCGCGGAGTTACTGGCACAGGTGCGCGCGCGTAGCCTGGCCGCCTTCGAGCACCAGGATGTGCCGTTCGAGCTGTTGGTCGATCGGCTCAACCCCACCCGTTCCCGCGCCCATGAGCCGTTGATACAGGTGTTGTTGGCCTGGCAGAACTTCGCCGGGCCACGTAACGGCCGTGGCACGGAATTGCCGTTGGGTGATGTGCAGGCCACGCCTCTGGAGGCCGAAACCCACAGTGCGCGAATGGATTTGACGTTCGCAATTTCGGAGCGTTGGAGCGACGAAGGTGGGCCCGCCGGGATCGGCGGGGCGGTCGAGTTCCGCACCGATGTGTTCGACGCCGCGAGCATCGAGACTCTGATTCGGCGGTTCGAGCGGGTGCTGGTCGCGATGACCGGTGACCCGGCTCGGCGGTTGTCATCGGTGGATGTGCTCGACGAGGGTGAGCACGCCCGTCTGGATGCGATCGGTCAACGCGCGGCGCTGACCGGTCCGGCGCCTGCTGCGGTGTCTATTCCGGCATTGTTCACCGCCCAGGTGACGCGTTCGCCGGAGGCGGCGGCGGTGACCTTCGAGGGCCGCTCGATGACGTACCGGGAACTCGATAAGGCGTCGAATCGGTTGGCGCACTTGCTTTCTGCTCAAGGTGCCGGCCCTGGACAATGCGTGGCGCTGATGCTGCCGCGGTCGGCCGAGGCGATCGTGGCGCTGCTCGCAGTGCTCAAGACCGGGGCAGCGTATGTGCCGATCGACCCCGCGCATCCGGATACGCGCATCGCGGTGATCCTCGCCGACGCGGCACCGGCCGCCGTGGTGACGACGGCGGGCATTCGGTCGCGGCTCGACGCGCATGACGTCTCGGTCGTCGAGGTCGATGACCCGCGGATCGGCAGCTACCCCGGCACGGAGTTGCCGGCGCCTGCGGCAGACGACTTCGCGTACATCATCTACACCTCCGGGACCACCGGCGTGCCCAAGGGCGTCGCGGTCACCCACCAGACCGTCACTGCGCTTCTGGAGTCGTTGGACATCGAACTGAAGCTGACCGGTCAGGTGTGGTCGCAGTGGCATTCGTTCGCGTTCGACGTCTCGGTGTGGGAGATCTTCGGTGCGCTGCTGCACGGTGGGCGACTGGTGGTGGTGCCCGAATCGGTGGTGGCGTCGCCGGATGACTTCCGCGCCTTGCTGATCCGTGAACAGGTCAGTGTTCTGAATCAGACCCCGTCCGCGGCGGCGGCGCTTTCTCATGAGGGTCTGGAATCAGTCGCGTTGGTGGTGGCTGGTGAGGCATGCCCGGTCGAGGTGGTGGACCGGTGGGCCCCCGGACGGCTCATGATCAACGGCTACGGCCCGACCGAGACGTGGTACACCTCGATCAGTGCGCCGTTGCGCGCGGGCTCGGGCGTGGTCCCGATCGGCACGCCGGTGCCCGGCGCGGCGTTCTTCGTGCTCGACGCGTGGTTGCGGCCGGTACCGCCGGGGGTGGCCGGCGAGTTGTACGTGGCCGGCCGCGGGGTGGCGTCCGGTTATGTGGGCCGCAGCCCATTGACGGCCTCACGATTTGTCGCATGTCCGTTCGGGGCGACAGGACAACGCATGTACCGCACCGGGGACTTGGTGCGTTGGGGTGCCGACGGGCAGCTGCAGTACCTGGGGCGTGCCGACGATCAGGTCAAGATCCGCGGGTATCGCATCGAACTCGGTGAGATTCAGGCGGCGTTGGCCGGCTGCGCCGGGGTGGACCAGGCGGCGGTGGTCGTGCGCGAGGACCGCCCCGGTGACAAGCGGCTGGTGGGTTATGTGACCGGGACGGCCGAACCGGCCGAGATCCGGGCGGTGTTGGGCGAGCGCCTGCCCGGCTACATGGTGCCGACCGCTGTGGTGGTCCTCGATGCGCTGCCGCTGACGGTCAACGGCAAGCTCGACAGACGCGCTTTGCCGGCGCCTGAGTACACCGACACCGATCGCTATCGGGCTCCGTCCGGACTCGCCGAGGAGGTCTTGGCCGGCATCTATGCCCAGGTTCTCGGGTTGGAACGGGTCGGTGTGGACGACTCGTTCTTCGAACTAGGCGGCGATTCGCTGTCGGCGATGCGGGTGGTCGCAGCTGTCAACAAGTCTTTGGATGCGGGTTTGTCGGTGCGTGCCTTGTTCGAGACAGCCACCGTGGCCGAGTTGGCGCCGCGCATCGGCGAGGGCGACGGACTGGAGCCGTTGGTGCCGGTGGAGCGCCCGGCGGTGGTGCCGTTGTCGTTCGCCCAGAACCGGTTGTGGCTCCTCGATCAGTTGCAGGGCCCCTCAGCGGTTTACAACTTGGCCGTGGCGTTGCAGTTGCACGGGCGCCTGGACGCTGAAGCGTTGGCTGCGGCGCTGGTTGACGTGGTGACGCGTCATGAGAGTTTGCGCACGCGGTTCCTGGCGCCTGGCGGAATCCCCGAGCAGTTGGTGATGCCGGTCGAGGACGTCGAGGTGGGGTGGCAGGTTGTCGATGCCACCGGTTGGCAGCAGAGTCAACTGGAGGAGGCCGTCGGCGCGGTGGCGCGCCGCCCGTTCGATTTGGCCGCTGAGATTCCGTTGCGGGCAACGCTTTTCAAGCTCGGCGAGAATGAGCACGTGCTGGTGGCGGTGGTGCACCACATCGCTGCTGACGGCTGGTCGATCGCTCCACTGGTGGGCGATCTGAGCGCGGCGTATGCCGCCCGGTGCGCGGGACACGCGCCCGACTGGGCGCCGCTGCCGGTGCAGTATGTCGACTACGCGTTGTGGCAGCGCGAGCAGCTCGGCGACCTGGCCGATCCGGACAGTCGCATCGCTGCGCAGCTGGCCTACTGGCGGCATGCGCTGGCCGATATGCCCGAGCGGGTGCAGCTGCCCACTGATCGGCCCTACCCGCAGGTGGCCGACTATCGCGGCGCCAACGTCGCCGTGCAGTGGCCGGTCCAGGTGCAGCAAGCGATCGCCCGGCTGGCCGGTGCGCACGGCGCGACCAGTTTCATGGTGATGCAGGCCGCTCTGGCGGTGCTGCTGGCCAAGCTCAGCACGAGTTCCGATGTGGCAGTGGGCTTCCCGATTGCCGGCCGACGCGACCGCGCGCTGGACGAATTGGTCGGTTTCTTCGTCAACACGCTGGTGCTGCGGGTGGACGTCGCGGGCGATCCGACGGTCGCCGAGGTGCTGGAGCAGGTGCGGCAGCGCAGCCTGGCCGCTTTCGAGCATCAGGACGTGCCGTTCGAGGTGCTTGTGGAGCGGCTCAACCCCACCCGCAGCCTGAATCATCACCCGCTGGTGCAGGTGTCGCTGGCCTGGCAGAACAACGCCGCCGGCGAACTGCGACTCGGTGATGTAGAGGTCACCCCGATGCCGGCCGACACCCACACCGCCCGCATGGACCTGACGTTCTCGTTGGGCGAGCAGTTCACCGAGGCCGGGGAACCCGGCGGGATCGGTGGGCATGTCGAGTTCCGCACCGACGTGTTCGACGCGACCAGCATCGAGGCGTTGGTCGAGCGGTTGCAGCGGATTCTTCGCCTCATGACGGCCGACCCGGGACGGCGGCTGTCGTCGATCGATCTGCTCGATGAGCATGAGCATGCCCGGATGGAAAGCTGGGGTAACCGGGCGGCGTTGACCGCGCCTGCGCTGCCAGCGGCCTCGATTCCGGCGCGGTTCGGCGCACAGGTAGCCCGTACGCCGGAGGCGGTGGCGCTGACCTGTCAGGGCCGCTCGTGGACGTATCGCCAGCTGGAGGAGGCCGGCAACAGGTGGGCCTACTTCCTTGCTGCACGCGGGGTGGGTCCCGGGCAGCGGGTGGCGTTGCTGCTGGAGCGCTCAGCCGAGGCGGCCGTGGCGATGCTGGGGGTGCTCAAGACCGGCGCGGCCTATGTGCCGATCGATCCGGCGCACCCCGATGCGCGGATCGGGTTTGTGCTCGCCGACGCCTCGCCGATCGCCGCGCTGACCACCGAGAGTCTGGCCCACCGGCTGGCCGGCCATGAGCTGTTGGTCATCGATATCGCCGACCCGGCTGTCGATGCCCAGCCCGATACCGCGCTACCGGAGCCGTCCCCGAATGACCTCGCCTACTTGATCTACACCTCGGGCACCACGGGTGTGCCCAAGGGCGTGGCCACCACCCATCACAACGTCACCCAGCTGCTGGAAAGCCTGGGCGCGTACCTGCCGGTGGCGGGGGTCTGGACGCAGTGTCATTCCTACGGTTTCGACACCTCCATCTGGGAGACCTGGGGTCCGCTGCTACACGGCGGTCGGGTGGTGGTGGTGCCCGACTCGGTGACCCGCTCGTCGGAGGACTTGCACGCCTTGTTGGTCGAAGAGCAGGTCAATGTGCTCACTCAGACCCCGTCGGCGGCGGCAGTGTTGTCCCCGCAGGGGTTGGACGGGATGGCATTGGTGGTCGCCGGTGAGGCTTGCCCGCCGGAGTTGGTGGATCGGTGGGCGCCAGGCCGGGTGATGATCAACGCCTTCGGCCCAACTGAGACGACGATGGTCGTCATGCTCAGCGCGCCGCTGATGCCCGGGTCGGGTGCGCCGCCGATCGGTGCGCCGGTCCCAGGGGCGGCGTTGTTTGTGCTGGATGGCTGGTTGCGTCCGGTGCCGGCCGGGGTCGTCGGCGAGCTGTATGTGGCCGGTGAGGGTCTGGCATGCGGTTACATAGGCCGGGCTGCATTGACCGCCACGCGGTTCGTGGCGTGTCCGTTCGTCGGTGCTGGGACGGCCGCAACACGCATGTACCGCACCGGGGATCTGGTGTCGTGGGGCCGTGATGGGCAACTGCGGTACTTGGGCCGTGCAGATGAGCAGGTCAAGGTTCGCGGGTACCGCATCGAGCTGGGTGAGGTCCAGGCCGCATTGGCCGGCTGCGACGGCGTGGATCAGGCGGTCGTGATCGCCCGCGAGGACCGCCCCGGCAACAAGCGGCTGGTGGGTTATGTGACCGAGACGCCCGGCGCGGCGGTGGACCCGAACGGCGTACGCGCTGCCTTGGCGGAGCGGTTGCCGGGCTACATGGTGCCGACCGCGGTGGTGGTGTTGGCCGCGCTTCCGTTGACGGTCAACGGAAAGCTCGACACCCGCGCTCTGCCGGCGCCCGAATACAGCGGCACCGGTCAGTATCGCGGCCCGTCCAACGCGGTCGAGGAAGTACTGGCCGGCATCTACTCCGAGGTGTTGGGTGTGGAGCGCGTCGGGGTCGACGAGTCGTTCTTCGAGCTGGGTGGCGACAGCATCTTGTCGATGCAAGTAGTGGCCCGGGCACGGGCCGCGGGTGTGTTATGCCGGCCGCGTGATGTTTTCGCCGAGCAGACCGTGGCCCGATTGGCGCGGGTGGCCGAGGTAATTGACGGTGCGACTGACGTCGTCGATGAGGGTGTCGGGCCCGTGGTGGCAACCCCGATCATGCGGTGGCTGCAGGGCATGCAGGGGCCGATCGATGAGTTCAACCAGACCGTTGCGGTGCAGGCTCCGGCCGGGGTCAGCCAATCCGACGTGGTTGCGCTGTTGCAGGCTCTGGTAGATCGGCATGCGACGTTGCGCCTGCTTGTCGAGGATGATGGCGCCGGAGGGTGGGTGCTTACGGTGCCCGAGCCTGGGACGGTCGATGTGCGCGATTACCTGCGAACCGTCGACGTGCTGTCCGAGGCCGAATTGGTGGAGGCGCGGTCGCAGCTGAACCCGGCAGCGGGAGTGATGCTGGCCGCAGTGTGGGCGAGTGCGACCGGACAGTTGGCGTTGATCGGCCACCATCTGGCCGTGGATGGGGTGTCCTGGCGAATCCTGTTGGAAGACCTCAACATTGGCTGGGCTCAGCACCGCAATGGGCAGCCGATTACGCTGCCGTCGAATGGGACGTCGTTTGCCCGATGGTCGGCACAGCTGGCCGAGTACGCCCACAGCCCGGAAGTCGTCGCGCAGGCCGACATATGGCGACAGGTGGCCGCCGCCTCGCCCGCGTTGCCAGCGGTGCAACCCGCGCTGGACACATTCGATACGGCTGGACGCCTGTCGGTGTCACTGGATGTCGAGACCACCCAAATGCTGTTGGGGGAGGTGCCGACGGCGTTCCATGCCGGGATCCACGAAATCTTGCTGATTGCGTTCGGATTGGCGGCAGCGGAGTTCTGCGACATAGGTGATTCGTCGATCGTGATCGATGTGGAGGGCCACGGCCGTGCTGAGGAGCTTTCCTCCAATGTGGACCTGTCGCGCACCGTGGGCTGGTTCACGGCCCTTTATCCGGTCGCCTTGGCCGTGGGTGGACTGGACTGGGGCCAGGTCAGCACCGGTGATGCGACGCTGGGGGCGGTGGTCAAGGACGCCAAAGAGCAACTGCGTGGCCTCCCGGACGGGGTGACCTACGGGCTGCTGCGGTATCTGAACCCCAACGTGAACTTGGCCGGGTCGGATCCGGTGCTCGGGTTCAACTATCTGGGCCGGTTGGGTGCGGCGGGCGAAACCTCGGACGACGCATGGCGGATCAGCCCCGAAGGCCTGGCGTTGACAGGAGCGGTCACCGCGTTGCCTCTGCCGCTGGCGCACACCTTGGAGCTCAACGCCGCCACTGCCGACACCGACAGCGGCCCGCAGTTGCACGCCGACTGGACTTGGGCCCCGTCGGCGCTGAATGCCACACAAGTTGAGCGACTGAGCCGGTTGTGGTTCGAGGCGCTGGCGGGTATCTGCGCGCATGTGCGCGCCGGCGGCGGCGGGTTGACCCCATCGGACATCGCGCCCGCCCGGCTGAGCCAGCCTCAGCTCGACGAGATCTGCCAGCGCCATGCGGTTGCCGACGTGTTGCCGTTGACTCCGCTGCAGCAAGGGCTGCTGTTCCACGCCAGCACCGCGCAGGGCGACGGCGATGATGTGTATGCGGTGCAACTGGATCTCACGGTCGCCGGTCCGCTGGAGCCGCTGCGGCTGCGTGATGCGGTGCACGCCGTCGTCACCCGCCATCCGAACGTGGTAGCCCACTTCTGCGCCCAATACGACGAGCCGGTTCAGCTCATCCCCGCTGATCCGGCCGTGCCGTGGCGCTATGTCGACCTGAGCGCGAGGGAGGTCGACGTTGACGAGCAGATGCAGCGCCTATGCATTGCCGAGCGCGCCGCCGTGTGCGATCTTGCGGACCAGCCGCCTTTCCGGGTGGCGTTGGCCCGCATCACCGCAGAGCAGCACCGGTTGGTGCTGACTAATCACCACATAGTGCTCGACGGCTGGTCGATGCCGATCCTGCTACAAGAGATCATGGCCGGCTATTACGGGCAGCGACTGCCCGAGCCTGCGCCGTATCGAGCGTTCTGCACCTGGCTGGCCGAGCGGGATCTGCAAGCCGCCCGTAATGCCTGGGCTGCGGTGTTGGCCGGTTTCAAGAACCCGACCATGGTCGCGCCGCCGGATCGGTTGGGACTGGGGCCGCGCACAATTGCGGAGTTCCGGGTGCCGGAACAAACCACACACGCTCTTGGCGAGCTGGCCCGCTCACACCAAACCACAGTCAGCACAGTGCTCCAGGCTGCCTGGACCCTGCTGCTGAGCTCTATGACCGGCAAGCAGGATGTTGCGCTGGGCGCTGTGGTCTCCGGGCGGCCCGCCGAGTTGGCCGGCGCCGAATCGATTGCGGGACTTCTGATCAACACGGTGCCGGTGCGCGCGAGTCTCACGCCCGCGACCACCACCAGCGATTTGCTCGCGCAGCTGCAAATAATGCACAGCCACACCTACGAGCATCAGCACCTGGGACTGGCCGAAATCCACCGCCTCACCGGTCACGACAAGCTGTTCGACACGGTCTTCGTGTACGAGAACTACCCCGTGGACAGTGCAGCGTTGTCGAGCGGCCATGACTTGGTCATCACCGACTTGGCGGCACGGGACTACTACCACTACCCGCTTGCGGTGCAGGCACAACCGGGGCGCGAACTGGGACTTCACGTTCAATTCCGCACCGATATCTTCACCATGGCCGACATCGAGGCCCTGATTGAGCAGTTGCAGCGGATCCTTTTGACGATGATCGACGATCCCGCACAGCGGCTTTCGTCGACTGGTCTGATCCCTGCGATCGAAGACGACCACCTCGATGAGAATGCTGACCGGAGGATTTCGAGTCAGGCGATGACGGCCAAGGCGTCGGCATCCGAATACTCCGGCGCAGCCGGAGAGTATTGCGCCCCGACCACCCCTCTCGAGTGGCTTTTGTCCGACATCTTCGCGAAGGCCCTGGGTGTGGACCGCGTCGGCGTCGACGAGTCATTCTTCGAGACCGGCGGAGATTCGCTTGCCGCGATGCGGCTGATCGCCGCGATCAACGCAGCCCTCGATGTCCAGCTTGGGGTCACCAGCCTCTTCAACGCGCCGTCGGTCAGAAGCTTGAGTAAGCAGCTCGCAGACATCGCCGGTTCATTGGAATAGAAAGCGGGGGCCCAGGCGCTGTCAATCAATTTGCTTGTGCCGCTGCGGAAGCCGCAGCTTGGCTCAGGCTGAAGGTGTCGTCAATTCACCAGACGCATGGCACTAGGCGATAGCGGACCTTCTGCGTGTAGTCGCGGTATCCCTCTAGCTCTTCCCGCAGCATCTTTTCCTCATCCCGGATTCGCAAGGCGAGGGATATCCCCGCAAGTACGACGGTGACAAGTCCCCAGTAGGAACCGAGCGCAAGGGGGATGCCGATCATCATGATCATGCTGCCGGTGTACATCGGATGCCGCACCATCCCGTACAGGCCCTCAGAGACGATCTTCTGGCCTCCCTCGACTTGTACGTTGGCTGCCGCATAGCTGTTCTGAACTGCGACCACCGTCACCAGGAGCAGTCCGACGGCTACCAGCACGTCACCAACCAAACAGATCGCGGTCGGTACATGCGACCAGCCGAAGCGATGGTCCAAGCCGCTGACTACGAAGGCTGCCGGCACCGACAAGAGCCAGCCGATGATGAGAATTTTCTGCGCTATTCGAGTCTCCGCGGTCGGCCCTCGCATACGGCGCTCAAAAGCATCGGGATTGGTTCGCATCAAATAGACGCTCGGAATCCATCCGGCAAGGTTGTATACGGCGAGAAAGACCCACGCTTGCCAGTAATCGAACGTGCCTGCTGCCAGGAAAAGAATCAACCCGTGCACGACGGATTCAGCAAACTTCGCCGTCAACCTTCTGGAAGTGGAATTCACGGGCTCTCCTTGACGCCGTCACGATTAGGCACGGTTAGCGAACATTCGAAGCGCGTACGCAGCCGCCACGCAGCTGTGCCGGCGAATTGTCATTATTCGCCAAGGTGGGGTCCACCGATTCGTCGGGGGGTCTCGAAGCCGGCACGGCGTGGCGCGCACGCATCCGGTTCGCTGCTCGTTCGCGCGAGAAGAGTTGACGTGCCGGTTGACGCTGAACTGCCGCAAGTTACCATCACCTCGGAACCCTGCGGAGCGACCGCGTCAGCCTTCAGTATCGTTTGGAACGGTTCCACACATATCGACTAGATGGTCTGGAGAACTCGTGAGCGTCAATCCGTTCGACGACGAAAATGGCAGCTTCTTCGTCTTGGTCAACGACGAGGAGCAACACAGCCTATGGCCCACATTCGCCGACGTTCCGGCCGGTTGGCGCGTGGTTTTCGGTGAGGCGGACCGAGCTGCGTGTTTGGACTACATCGAACAGAACTGGCCCGATATCCGGCCGAAGAGTCTGCGCGACAGGCTGGCGGCGGGCGGAGCATCCGATACATCCGATAACTGAGACAACGGCGGCAGCGGAGCCGGGAGCGGTCGAATAACCAGGCGTTGCCGCTGACGCGTGGTCAGCCGATGCCGTCTCCCGGCAGCAGCGTCTGCCAAGTGTTCCGGCGTACCAACTCCTGCTGGCCTTCTCGCTTCTCGCTGCGCACCGAAGTTTGCGCCTATTGGACCGAGAACCTGCCACGAAAAGCGAACTGTTTCATCCAATACTGACGGCGCGCACAGCGTTCGAGATCGGACTAAGCCGACACCTCGACGTCGGCGGCTTCCGCCGGCACCAGCTTGTCGCAAAGCTCCGTTGCCAAATCGCGAATGGTCGCCGTCATGTTGGTGGAGGTGATCCGTAGCCCCGTTTCCGTCTCGATGCGCGTGCGCAGCTCGAGCGCGCCCAGCGAGTCCATGCCGTACTCGGCCAGCGGACGGTCCGGGTCGACGTTGCGACGCAGGATCAGGCTGACCTGGTCGGAGATCACCCGTCGCAGTAGGGCAGGCCAATCGTCAACCGGCAGCTCCTCGAGCTCGGCGCGAAACTTGCTCGAACCTGCTGCGCCTTGCCCGGTGTTGCGGAACGCTTCGGCGAACGGGCTGTGCTGCGCGAACGCGGTCAACCATGGGGTTCCCATGATGGGTGCGTAACCGGTGTAAGCGCGGTTGTGGCGCAGCAGCGCTTCGAACGCGTACGCGCCCTCATCGGGCGTGATGGCAACGCCGGCACCCTCCGCCAAGGCGGTGGCGGCACCGATCTGGCCCCACGCGCCCCATGCGATCGCAGTGGCGGGAAGGCCCTGAACCTGCCGCCAATGAGTGAACGCATCCAGCCAGCTGTTCGCCGCGGCGTAGGCGCCCTGCCCGGGCGAACCCACCAGCGCAGCCGCCGAGGAGAACGAGCAGAACCAGTCCAATGGCTGGTCGGCGGTGGCCTTGTGCAAATTCCAGGCACCGTAAACCTTTGGGGCCCAGTCACGGTCGATGAGCTCGTCGGTGATGTTGGTCAGTGTGGCATCCTCGATCACCGCGGCGGCGTGCAGCACACCGCGCACCGGTAGCCCGGTGGCCGTCGCCGTTGCCACCACGCGGTCTGCCGTTTCGGGATCGGTGATATCGCCACACTCCACCACCACGTCGGCGCCGATCGAGCGGATGAGGGCGATCGTTTCCAGCGTTTTGAGATCCGGCTGGGAGCGCGAGGTGAGCACGATTCGACCGCACCCGCCCCCGGCCATCTTCTCGGCGAGGAACAACCCCAGACCACCCAAACCGCCAGTGATGATGTAAGCACCGTCGTCGCGGAAGACTCGAGCCTGTTCCGGCGGGAGCACGGCGCTGCTGCTCCCGGCACGCGGAATGTCGAGGATGAGTTTGCCGGTGTGCTGCGCGGCGCTCATCACCCGGATGGCGGTGGCGGCATCGGCAAGCGGGTAGTGCGTGCTCTCCGGCATCGGCAGCACGCCGTCCGCGGTGAGCTTGTACACCGTCGCCAACAGATCCCGAAGCCGATCCGGATGGCTGAACGACAGCAACGCCAGATCGAGCGCATAGAACGTGAGATTGCGCCGGAACGGGAATAACCCCAGCTTGGTGTCGCCGTAGATGTCGCGCTTGCCGATCTCGACGAACCGTCCACCGAAGGCCAGCAATTCGACGCCCGCGCGTTGCGCTGCGCCGATGACCGAGTTGAGCACGATGTCGACCCCATACCCCTCGGTGTCGCGGCGAATCTCATCGGCGAACTCGACGCTGCGCGAGTCGTAGACGTGCTCAATACCCATGTCGCGCAATAACTGCCGACGCTGCTCACTGCCTGCGGTGGCGAAGATCTCAGCACCCGCGGAGCGGGCGATCGCAATCGCCGCCTGGCCGACCCCGCCGGTTGCGGAATGGATCAGCACCTTGTCGCCTCTCTTGATACGGGCCAGATCATGTAGGCCGTACCAGGCCGTGGCGGTCGCTGTGGTCACCGCGGCGGCGTCCGCGTCGGATAGGCCGACTGGCAGCGTGACGGCGAGATTGGCATCACAGGTGATGAATGTGGCCCAGCAGCCGTTGGGGGAGAGGCCGCCGACGTGGTCGCCGACCTTGTGCTCGGCGACGCCGGGTCCCACCGCGGTCACCACCCCGGCGAAATCTGTTCCCGGTTCTGGCAGTCGCCCCTCGAGGGACGGGTAGCGGCCGAACGCGATCAGCACGTCGGCGAAGTTGATGCTAGACGCAGTTACTGCGACCTCTATCTCTCCGGGTCCAGGCGAAACACGCTGACACACAACGAGTTCCGCCGACTCGAGATCTCCAGGCGTCCTGACCTTCAGACGCATACCATCGTGCTCATTGTTGACAATGGTGGTCTTCCGGTCTTCGGGACGCAACGGCGTGGGGTACAAACGCGCGACGTACCATTGGCCGCCCCGCCAGGCCGTCTCGTCTTCTTCGGCCTCGCCGAGGAATTGCTGTGCCAACTGCTCGGCGTCAGTCGCGGCGTCCACGTCGATCTGGGTGGCTCGCAAGTGCGGATGCTCAGTGCCGATCACCCGCACGAGGCCTCGCAACCCAGCTAACTCGAGATTGGGTCGGTCTCCTGCTTCGACGGTCTGGGCGTTGCGAGTCACGACGTACAGGCGGGGAGGTTCCCCCGCAACCTCGGGCAATTCGCGGGTGATACGCACCAGATGCTCTACGTATTCGCGGCCCAGGCGCGGAGACTGGTCCTCGGCGTCGCCGTTTCTGGGCCCCGTGAAGATCACCACGCCAGTGGTTCCACCGGTGCGCAAATGGTTCCTGAGCTGATGCGCATTCGAGCTGTGATCGGCCTGCCGGGGCCAGCACATGCTCGTGCATTGTGCTCCTGCGCTTTTCAGCACATCGGTCAAGGCGGTGGCCAACGGGTCGGCGTTGGTGGTACTGATCAGCATCCAGGTGCCTGCCTCGGCGTACTCCGTCTCAGGCAATGCTCGAGGCTGCCACTCGATGGTCAGCAGCCTCTCGGCCAGAATGCGACCTTTGTTGTCCTTCTCGTCGGCTCCAGTGCCCAATTGCAAGCCCTCAACGGCGAGCATGACTGCCCCATGCTCATCGAGCACCTCAATGTCGGCCTCCACTCCGGTGGTGTCGGCTTTAGTCACCCGGGTGAGGCAGTAGTGGGCATCGCGTGCAGCGACATAAGACCGGAGTCGACGGATACCCAGCGGAAGGCCGAGCACGCCGTCGCCAAGAGCCTGGACATCGGGATGAGCCTCGACGGACTGGAAGCAGGCATCGAGCAGCGCGGGGTGCACGCCGTAAGCTGCTTGCTGCGACCGGATCTGGCGAGGCAGCGCAACCTCGGCGAACATGGTGGCCGCTTCCCCCGTGTATACGGCGCCGAGACCGGCGAACGCCGGACCGTACTGGACGCCACGCTGGTCCATCCGCTCGCGGACCACGTCCCCCTCTTCACGATTCGGATGCGCGGCAAGTAGGGCAGACGTGTCGTGCGCGGGCGGCTGCTCATCCTCTGCGGCATGTAGAACGGCACTAGCTTGCCGTGTTAGTTCGCCCGCCTGGTTTGTCTCCACGGTGAAGTCCAGGACGCCCGGCGACGACAACAAGGCCGATGAGCCGACAGTGGTCTGCTGATCCAGCAGGAGCGCCTGCTCGAAGCGGATGTCACGGATTTCAGTCGCCTCGCCGAGCACAGCATGCGCGGCCGCCAGCGCCATCTCGCAGTAGGCAGCTCCCGGAAGGATAGCCACGTTGCGGATCTGATGGTCGCTCAACCAGGGCTGGTCGGCGGTGCCGACTTCCCCTTGCCAGACGTGGCGTTCCGGTTCTTCCTGCAATCGCACATGCGCACCCAATAGCGGATGTATCGAAATCGTGCGTGCCCCGTGCGTCGGTGAGTTGTCCTGACCGTCGCGGCTCAACCGAAGCTGACGGTGCGTCCACGTCGGCAGCGGCGCATCCACCAGCCGCCCATGGGGATAGAGCACTGAAAAATCGACCGCTGCCCCCGCACAGTGCAGATCCGTCAAAAAGCCCCGCAGGCCGTGCGGCAGCTCTTGCTCCCGGCGCATGCTCGCCAGCGCGGCCAACGGCACATCGAGGCTGCGCGCGTTCTGCTCGAGAGGATGGGTGAGCAGGGGATGCGGCGCCAGCTCGGCGAAGACCCGGTAGCCGTCCTCCATAGCTGCCTGCACCGCCGCGGCGAAGCGCACCGTGCGCCGCAGATTGTCCACCCAATAGCGGGCATCGCAGGTCGGCTGCTCGCGCGGGTCGAACAGACTCGTCGAGTAGAACGGAATCTCCGGTGTACACGGAGCGAGCTCGCGCAGCGCCTCGGACAGGTCACTGAGGATGGGTTCGACCTGTGGGGTATGCGACGCCAGGTCGATCGCCACCTCACGGGCCATCACGTCGCGCTTCTCCCATTCAGCAACCAGGTCGCGCACGGTCTGGGGGACGCCTCCGATTACCGTGGACTCGGGGGAGGCGACTACCGCGATCACGACGTCGTTGATCCCGCGAGCCATCAGCTCGGAAAGCACCTGCTGGGCCGGCAATACCACCGACGCCATCGCACCGGAGCCGGCGATGCGGGCCATCAGCCGCGACCGGCGGCAAATGACGCGGACCCCGTCTTCGAGCGAAAGCGCCCCGGCGACCACCGCTGCGGCGGTCTCTCCCAACGAGTGCCCTATTACCGCGCCCGGGCGCACGCCGTAGGAGTTCATGGTGGCGGCAAACGCGACCTGCATGGCGAACAGGGTCGGCTGCACTCGATCAACGCCGGTCACAGCTTCGGGTGCCGTCATCGCCTCGGTCACCGAAAATCCTGACTCCGAGGAGATCAATGGCTCGATAGCGGCGATGGTGGCGGCGAACACCGGCTCGTTGGCCAGCAGGTCAGCACCCATCCCCGCCCATTGCGACCCATGCCCGGAGAACACCCACACCGGCCCGCGGTCATCGCGTCCGACTGCCGCCTCATACGGAGTATCGCCGTCAGCGAGCTCCCGCAGAGCGCCGATGAGCTCTGGCCGACTGCTCGCGATGACGCCAGTGCGCACTGGGCGGTGCGCGCGCCGACGCGCCAGGGTGTAGCCGAGATCTGGCAACGCCACATCGTCATGTGTCTGTACCCAGTCGGCAAGGCGTGCGGCGGTTCGGCGCAGTTCCTCGGCCGAGGTTGAAGACAGGGGGAACAGCCGGGGCTCCGTCGTCGCCGGCTCGGCGGCCCCGTTGCGTTGCGCATCTGTCGCGAGGGTCCCGGGAGCTTGCTCCACGATGGCGTGGGCGTTGGTTCCAGAGAATCCGTACGCCGAAACCGCGGCCCGCCGGGGCGCCTGTCCGTTGGTTGGCCAGGCTGTATTCTCCTTGGGCACAAAGAGATTGCTGCCCACACGGGCTAGCTCGTCGGGCAGTTGGGTGAAGTGCAGGTTCTGTGGGACGACACCGTGTTGCACGGCCAGAACGGCCTTCACGAGTCCCAAAGTCCCCGAGGCCGACTGGGTATGCCCGAAGTTAGTCTTCGACGCCGCGAGCGCACACGGTCCCTCGATGCCGTAAACCTCGGCCAGGCTACCGAATTCGATGGGATCGCCGGTGGGTGTGCCCGTGCCGTGCGCCTCCACCATGCCAACCGTGTTCGGATCCACACCCGCCGCAGCCAATGCGGCCTGGTAAGCCTTGACCTGCAGGGGTTGCGACGGTGTGGTGATGTTGATCGTGCGCCCGTCGTTGTTCAGGGCCGTTCCGCGCACGACGGCCAAGATCCGGTCACCATCACGCAGCGCATCGGGCAACCGCTTGAGGAGCACCATGACGGCACCCTCCCCTGATGCGAACCCGTCCGCCTCGACGTCGAACGCATGACAATGGCCGGTCGGGGACAGCATTCCGCCAGCCGATCCCGCGGAGGACTTCCGTGGATCCAACAACAGCGTGGCGCCGCCGGCGAGCGCGACGTCGCATTCGCCGTCGTGCAGGCTGCGACATGCCATATGCACAGTGACGAGGCCAGACGAGCATGCAGTGTCGACGGTTAGCGCCGGACCGTGCAGGTCCATGGCATAGGCGATCCGCCCGGACGCCATGCTGTAGTTGTTGCCCAGGAATCCGTAGGGTCCCTCCAGGGCGTGGGCGTCGGCGGCGAGAAGTATGTAGTCGCCATGGGTCAAACCCACATACACGCCGGTGCGTGAGCCGGCCAACTGTGCCGGGCTTAGGCCGGCGTGCTCCACTGCCTCCCAGGAGGTTTCCAGCAATAGGCGATGCTGTGGGTCGACCGCGGTGGCCTCGCGCTCGCTGATTCCGAAGAAGTCGGAATCGAACCCGCCGAAATCATCGAGGAATGCGCCCCACTTCGACACCGATCGACCGGGGACCCCCGGCTCGGGGTCGTAGTACTCCTCGGCGTCCCAGCGGTCGGCCGGAATTTCGGTGATCAGATCATCGCCCCGCAGCAATGCGTCCCACAGCTGCTCCGGGGAGTCGATGCCTCCCGGAAGCCGGCAGGACATGCCGATGACGGCAATCGGAGTGACTGGTGTGCGGTCCACCGTGGACGAAGTCGTGGCCGACTCTGATCCTGACAGCGAATCGTCCACGCTCTTGAATGACGTCATTTCCCCTCCGCATTGCAATGGTTGCTGTGGCCCCCGGCCCCTTGACGGCTCAACGTCTTGCACTTATGAGGTCAGCAGTGACGGCGACGACGGCGCCGCCACGTGCTTCCTCGGCGGCATTGGTTTGCCCTGGCATACAGTCACACCGCTAACGCTAATTTCACACACGGCCTGTTGTCTCGGAATCCGACCAATCCGTTCTCGAGGTAGCACCAGCAGAGACAATAGGCACAATCAGGCCGTTTCATGGCCGGTGTGCAGGTGTTGTGTAGGTGTGTCGTCTCGTACTGACGGTTTTTCCGGTCGGCACTCGCCGTCAGACGGTCCGTCGGCCACTGGGCAAAGTCGCTCGTTATCATCTGTGCCGGAATCTGAAGGTTCTCTTGTCGAACGGGAAGCACATGACTGCACACGTCGAACAGTTGGAGTTCCAGGCCGAAGCGCGCCAACTGCTGGATTTGCTGATCCACTCGGTGTACTCGAACAAAGACTCCTTTCTGCGGGAGCTCATCTCGAATGCCTCCGATGCACTGGACAAATTGCGGCTGGAGAGCCTGCGCAACAAGGACCTCGACGTCGACTCCTCGGATCTGCACATCGAGATCGAGGTGGACAAGGAGGCGCGCACGCTGACCGTTCGCGACAACGGTATCGGTATGACGCACGACGAGGTCGTCGACCTGATCGGCACGCTGGCCAAGTCGGGCACAGGACAGCTGCGTCAGCAATTGCGTGAAGCCAAGGACGCGGCGGCCTCCGAGGAACTGATCGGTCAGTTCGGTATCGGTTTCTATTCGACGTTCATGGTGGCCGACAAGGTCGAGCTGCTCACCCGCAAGGCGGGCGAGAGCGAAGCCACCCGGTGGGTGTCCAGCGGTGAGGCGACCTACACCATCGAATCCGTCGAAGACGCCCCGCAGGGCACGTCGGTCACCCTTCACCTCAAACCCGAAGACGCCGAGGACCAGCTGCACGACTACACCGCAGAGTGGAAGATCCGCGAGCTGGTCAAGAAGTACTCGGACTTCATCTCCTGGCCGATCCGGATGCAGGTCGAACGGCGCACCCCGCCGACGGAGGAGGGCGGCGAAGAAACCGTCACCGTCGAAAAGCAAACCCTCAACTCGATGAAGGCCCTGTGGGCCAAGTCGAAAGACGAGGTCTCCGAGGAGGAGTACAAGGAGTTCTACAAGCACATCGCGCACGCCTGGGACGATCCGCTCGAGGTGATCGCGATGAGGGCCGAGGGCACTTTCGAGTACCAGGCCCTGCTGTTCATCCCGTCACAAGCACCGTTCGACCTGTTCACCCGCGACGCCAAGATCGGGGTGCAGCTGTACGTCAAGCGGGTCTTCATCATGGGTGACTGCGACGAGCTCATGCCCAGGTACCTGCGCTTCGTCAAGGGGGTCGTCGACGCAGCGGACATGTCGCTCAACGTTTCCCGCGAAATCCTGCAGCAGGACCGGCAGGTCAGCGCTATCCGCCGCCGGCTCACGAAGAAAGTCCTGTCGACGATCCAGGATCTGCAGTCCGAGCGTCCCGAGGACTACCGCACGTTCTGGACGCAGTTCGGACCGGTCCTCAAAGAGGGCTTGATGTCGGACTTCGACAACCGCGACACACTGCTGCGGATCTCGTCGTTCGCCTCGACGCACAGCGAGGAGGAGCCCACCACGCTCGCCGAGTATGTCGAGCGCATGAAGGAGGGGCAGGAACAGATCTTCTTCGCCACCGGACAGTCACGTGAGCAACTGCTGAAGTCCCCTCACCTGGAGGCGTTCCGGGCGAAAGGCTACGAGGTGCTGCTGCTCACCGACCCGGTCGACGAGATCTGGGTGGGGTCGGTGCCAGAATTCGACGGCAAACCGCTGCAGTCGGTGGCAAGAGGCGAAGTCGACCTCGACTCGGAGAAGGAGCGAAGCGAGGCCGAGCGCGAGGAGCAAGAGAAGGAATTCGCGGACCTGCTCGGCTGGCTGAAGGAGACGTTGAGTGATCATATCTCCGAGGTACGGCTGTCCACGCGCCTGACCGAGTCGCCGGCGTGCCTGATCACCCCCACTTTCGGCATCACACCGGCGCTGGCGCGCATGTACCGCGCCTCCGGACAGTCGGTTCCGGTCTCGAAGCGGATACTCGAGTTGAATCCGAACCACCCGCTCGTCACCGGGCTGCAAACGGCGCACGGTAACCGCGGCGACGATTCTCGACTGAGTCAGCTGGCCGAAACCGCTGAACTGCTGTACGGCACAGCGCTTCTCGCCGAAGGCGACATACCCGACGATCCAGCCAAGTTCGCCGGGCTGGTCGCGGAGCGACTGGCGCGCACCGTTTAGCACACCTGCCTTCGCCGCCCGGTCACGTGCGGATCCGAAAGTCCGATGTGGAGCACCCTCGGCAAACGCGTCCACGGCCAGCCCCGGCGGCGGAAAAGCGAGACATCAGGCTAAAGTCGCAAGTCGCAGTGTTGGTCGGTGTCCCGTCGGTTCGAGTCGAGAATCTGTCGGCTACCTAACTTTGGCTTTCGGCAGTGGGGTGGCGACTGCCGCAGTAACGTGATGCGGGTGATCGAGACCTCCCTTGTGGACGTGCTGCGCGAGCGTGCCAGCGTGCAGCCCGATGAAACGGCCTTCACGTTCATCGATTCGAACGGGACTGGAACGGCGTTGCCGAAAGCCTGGCGTGGTCACATCTTTATCGGCGAACAGACGGACCTGGCGCGAGAGCTCGAACAGCACGGGATGACGGACACCTCAGGGCGGCATGTGTCGAACAGTACCGGCACGGCAGATTCGCCCGCATCGACGCCGAGGCGGGGATAATTCGATTGAAGGGGAGGAAATGACAACAACAAGCGAGCGCGGTGCATCCGCCAAGTCGATTCAGCACCACTACGACATCAGCAACAAGTTCTACTCACTCTGGCTCGACGAGTCGATGACTTATTCGTGTGCATTGTGGGACGGCCAAGCCGATGATCTCGCGGCCGCGCAGACACGAAAGCTCGATTATCTCGTGTCGGAGGCAGGCGCGAAGGGCTGCGAACGCGTGCTGGACATCGGGTGCGGGTGGGGCTCGGGCATGCAACGAATGGTCGACGAACACGGCGTGCAACATGTCACCGGTCTGACCTTGAGCGAGGCCCAGGCTCACCACGTGGAGGGCCTCGGCGATCCTCGTCTGGAAGTGCTTGTCCGGGACTGGGCGGATTTCCAGCCAGAGCAACGGTATGACGCAGCGATCTCGATCGGGGCCATGGAGCACTTCGTCAAATTCGGTTGGAAGCGGTCGGATAGAGTCGCGGCGTATCGACGGTTCTTCGAGAAGTGTTACGAGTGGCTCAATCCCGGAGCGGGTTTGGCGTTGCAGACAATCGGCAAGGGTAACGTCCTCATGGACGAGCAAGGGCTGCGTGACTGCCTGTTCATCGCCGAGCACATATTCCCTGAGTCGGATCCGCCGAGGCTCTCCGAGATAGCCCATGCTGCCGAGAAGCTGTTCGAGATCAGGTCGGTGCTGAACCATCGGGAACACTACGCACTCACCTGTTCGGCGTGGCTCGAAAGGCTGCGCAGCAATCGGACCGAGGCAGAAGAAATCGTGGGCCCCGAAAAGGTGTCGGTCTACGAAAGGTACCTCGACGCATCGGTGAGACAGTTTCGGCTCCAACACACGAATCTCTACCGAATCTCGCTACGGAAGGTGTGAAGCGCTGTGAACGAGTCTTCCCCTGCGGCAATTCTGCGTGAGCGCGCCGGATTTCAACCCGATGACACGGCGTTCACGTTCATCGACTACGACCAGGACTGGAACGGTGTACCCGAAACCCTGACGTGGTCGCAGCTGTACCGGCGGACGACGAACGTCGCCCACGCGCTCAAAGGTTGCGCGTCGCCCGGTGACCGGGCGGTGATATCGGCACCGCAGGGGCTTGACTACATCGTCGCGTTCTACGGCGCATTGCAGGCCGGACTCATCGCGGTTCCGCTTTCGGTTCCGATGGGTGGTGTCACCGATGAGCGTGTTGATTCGGTGCTGCACGATTCGTCACCGACCGTCGTTCTCACGACGTCTGCCGTCGTCGACAGCGTCACGGCGTCCGTGCAGTCGCAGGGCGGCCCGTCCACTCCGGCTGTCATCGCGGTCGATTCGCTGGACCTGGACGCGCCGCCGGTATCCGACACCGGGATCGAGGAGGGCCCGGATATCGCATATCTGCAGTACACATCCGGGTCGACCCGTACACCGGCGGGTGTCATGGTGTCGAACAGAAATCTCGTGATCAATTTCGGGCAGCTGATGGCCGACTTGTTCGCCGACGACGGAAATGTGCCTCCGCCGGACACCACCATCGTGTCGTGGCTGCCGTTCTATCACGACATGGGTTTGATGGTCGGAATCTTCGTGCCGGTCTTGGCGGGGCTGCACGCTGTGCTCATCAGCCCGATGGCATTCTTGCAACGGCCGGCCCGGTGGATGCAATTGCTGGCCAGCAATAGACACGCATTCTCGTCGGCGCCCAACTTCGCGTTCGAGATAGCCGCCAAGAAGACATCCGACGAAGACATGGCCGGGCTTGATCTCGGGGAAGTGCGCGGCATCGGCAGCGGTAGCGAGCGGATCAACCCCGCCACCATCAAGCGCTTCACTGAGCGGTTCGCCCGCTTCAACCTTCGCGACACGGTGTTACGGCCCGGATATGGCCTGGCAGAAGCGACGGTGTACGTGGTCACCGGCCGACCCAATCAGATTCCGAAGGTCGTCCGGTTCGACTCCGACAAGCTGACCGCCGGCAAGGCGGAACGCTGCCAGAACGGTGGTGGGACACCGCTGGTCAGCTACGGAGTGCCACACTCGCCGACGGTTCGCATCGTTGATCCCGACACGAGGACCGAGTGTCCGGCCGGAGTGACCGGTGAGATCTGGGTGCACGGCGAGAACGTCGCGCTGGGCTATTGGCAGAAACCTGACGAGACCGCGGCCACGTTCGGCGCAAAGATCGTCGCTCCCTCTGACGGCACACCCGAGGGGCCGTGGCTGCGGACCGGAGATCAGGGCTTCTTCTTCGACGACGAGGTGTTCGTCATCGGCCGCATCAAGGATCTGTTGATCGTGTACGGGCGCAACCACTCACCCGATGACATCGAGGCGACGGTCCAAGAGATCACGGCGGGCCGGTGCGCGGCGATCGCGGTTCCCGATCGTCAGACCGAGAAGCTCGTCCTCATCATCGAGGCCAAGAAGCGGGGCGACTCCGAACAGGAGGCGTCGGAGAAACTCGCTGAGGTCAAACGGGAAGTGACTTCAGCGATCTCCAACTCGCACGGTCTCAACGTCGCCGACCTTGTTCTGGTACCGCCTGGTTCCATACCGATCACCACGAGTGGCAAGGTCCGGCGGGCGACATGTGTCGAGCAGTACCGACAGAGTCAGTTCGCCCGCATCGACGCCTAGGCGGCATTTGCCGGCTGCGGTGGGAAGCCGTTGACCTCATCCATTGTTGAGGTTCTACGGTGAATTGATGAGTATCGAAACGGTCGCCCGCCAGACGCTGTACCGGCAGTCACACGCCCGGGGCGGCGACTTGCGCTCGCTTCTCAACTCCGCGCTGCTGCGTCGCATCTGGAATTTCTCCGCCCGCCATCACCCGCGGCTCCGCGGATTCGTCGCGGTCAGCGTCGTCGGTGCGCTTCTGGGCGTCGCCACGCCGGTACTGGCCGGCAAGGTCATCGACGCGATCACCGGGGACTCGGCCCGCACGGTGCTGTTGCTGGCGGCGGTCATCGCGGCGGTGGCGCTGGCGGAGACCGTCGCGTCGCTGGTGACCCGCTGGCTGTCGGCGAAGATCGGCGAGGGCCTCATCCTCGACCTGCGCACCGCGGTGTTCGACCACGTGCAACGGATGCCCGTCGCGTTCTTCACCCGGACCCGCACCGGCGCGCTGGTCAGCCGGCTCGGCAACGACGTGATGGGCGCGCAGCGGGCGTTCTCCGACACGCTGTCCGGTGTCGTGTCGAACCTGGTGACGCTCACGCTGACGTTGGTCGTGATGCTGTCGATCTCATGGCAGATCACGCTGCTGTCGCTGGCGCTGGTCCCGCTGTTCATCGTGCCCGCTCGACGGATCGGCGCCGCCATGGCGCGGCTGTCCCGCGAGGCCGCCGACCACAACGCGACGATGAACACGCAGATGACCGAACGGTTCTCGGCGCCGGGCGCCACGCTGGTGAAGCTGTTCGGCAATCCGGAGACCGAATCGCGGGAGTTCGCGGTGCGCGCGGGACGCGTTCGCGACATCGGCGTGAAGACCGCGATGCTGCAGTCGGTCTTCATGAACTCGCTGACGCTGATGTCGGCGTTGGCGCTGGCCTTGGTCTACGGGCTCGGCGGTGTGCTGGCCATCGGTGGCCACCTGCAGGCGGGCGCGATCGTGTCGCTGGCCCTGCTGTTGACACGGTTGTACGCACCGCTGACCGCGCTGGCCAACGCGCACGTCGAGATCGCCACCGCTCTGGTGTCCTTCGAGCGGGTCTTCGAGGTCCTCGACCTCGAGCCGCTGATCCGGGAGAGGCCGAACGCCGTCGCGGTCCCCGAAGGACCCGTCGAGGTGGAGTTCGACGATGTGCGGTTCTCCTACCCGTCGGCGGACAAGGTGTCACTGGCCTCGCTGGAGGAGGTCGCGGTGCTCGACCACCGAGGCGGTGACGAAGTGCTGCACGGCATTTCGTTCACCGCGCGGCCGGGCGAGATGATCGCAATGGTCGGCTCGTCGGGCGCGGGCAAGTCGACGGTCGCGTCGCTGATCGCCCGCCTCTACGACGTCGACTCCGGATCGATCGCGCTCAACGGTGTCGACGTCCGAGACGTGTCGTTCGCGTCGCTGAAGGACACCATCGGGGTGGTCACCCAGGACGGGCACCTGTTCCACGAGTCGATCCGCGCCAACCTCAAGCTCGCTGCGCCCGAGGCGACGGACGAGCAGTTGTGGGCGGCCCTCGAACGGGCACGGTTGGCCGACGTGGTCGCCGACATGCCCGACGGCCTCGACACCGTCGTCGGCGAACGCGGCTACCGCTTGTCCGGCGGGCAGCGGCAGCGGCTGACCATCGCCCGTTTGCTGCTGGGCCGGTCACGGGTCGTCGTGCTCGACGAGGCCACCGCATCGCTGGACTCCGAATCCGAGGCCGCCGTGCAGCAGGCGCTGACCGAGGCGCTTGCCGGCCGCACCTCCATCGTCATCGCCCACCGGCTGTCGACGGTACGTGCGGCCGACCTCATCCTCGTCGTCGAGGACGGCCGCATCGTCGAACGGGGCACCCACTTCGAACTGCTCGCGAGCCGCGGCCGATACGCCGACCTGTACGAGACCCAGTTCGGTGATCAGGAAGAAGGCGTTGCGGCATGACAATCACGTCGAGATCGACGTTTTGGTCGATTCTCGGCGTCGATTCCCGCCAATTCGTCGGTTTCGGCGAAGCGGTTATCCGGTTGCCCCGCATGGGAAGATGGACTAAGTGGTTAACCCCGTAGACTCCGTCGTCCCTGCCCTGCGCTCGACGCCGGCCATCGCACCGCCACCGCAACGCCGACGCGCCAGCTCGGACCTGTGGCGGATGATGCCGTACCTGATGCCGTACCGGGCGCGGTGGATCGCGATGGTCACCGTCGCGATCGCCAGCCTGGCCGCCACCGTGGCGATCCCGCTGATGACCAAGGCCGTCATCGACGGTCCGGTCCGGCGTCAGGACCCGCAAGGTCTGTGGCTGCTGGGCGCCGCCGCGATGGGTGTCGGCATCTGTGAGGCGGTGCTCTGGTTCATCCGCCGTTGGCTGGCGGCGCGCGCCACCATGGGGGTCGAGGCCGACATCCGCAAAGACCTCTACGCGCGACTGCAGGTCCTGCCGATGAGCTTCCACGGCCGCTGGCAGTCCGGTCAGCTGCTGTCGCGGATCATGAACGACCTCAGCACGATTCGCCGCTTCATGTCCTTCGGCCTGCTCTTTCTGCTGCTCAACGGCCTGCAGATCACCGTGGTGACCGCGATCCTGCTGGTGATGTACTGGCCGCTGGGCGTGGTCGTGGTCGTGTCGATCGTGCCGATCACATTGACCGTCCTGCACTTTCAGCAGGAGTACACCCGGCTGTCGCGGTTGGCTCAGGACCAGGCCGGCCACGTCGCCACCCACGTCGAGGAGTCCGCGCTGGGCCTGCGGGTGGTGAAGTCCTTCGGCCGCGAGGAGTACGTCTACGACCGGTTCGACGAACAGCTCACGAATCTGTATGACACCCAGCTGGATCGGGTGTCGGTGTCGGCGAAGTTCTGGACCCTGCTCGAGGTCATCCCGAACCTGACGTTGATCGTCGTGCTCGGCTTCGGGGCCTACGCGGCCGGCCACGGCCACGTCACCATGGGCACGCTGGTCGCGTTCATCACGATGATGCTGTCGCTGGTGTGGCCGATCGCGTCGCTGGGCTTCCTGCTGTCGATGACGCAGGAGTCGTTCACCGCAGCCAACCGGATCGCCGAGATCTTCGATGCGCCACGCGAAATCGTCGACGGCACCGTCGACCAGCCGTCGCGCGGCGGGCGACTGGAGCTCATCGACGTGGGCTTCAAGTTTCCTGACGCTGGGCCTGACGGCTGGGCACTGCGCCACGTCACCGTCACGGTCGAACCGGGGGAGACGCTGGCGCTGGTCGGGTCGACGGGCGCGGGCAAGTCGGTGCTGGCGGCGCTGCTGTCGAGACTCTACGACGTCACCGAAGGCGCGATCTGCATCGACGGCCGCGACATCCGCGAGCTGAGCCTGACCGCGCTGCGGCAGACGGTGGCCACGGCGTTCGAGGACCCGACGCTGTTCTCGATGTCGGTGGCCGAGAACTTACGGCTGGGCCGGCCGGACGCGACCGACGCCGACTTGCGTCAGGCCGTCGAGGTCGCCGCCGCGGACTTCGTGTACGACCTGCCGTTCGGCCTCGACACCCGCATCGGCGAGCAGGGCATGAGCCTGTCCGGAGGTCAGCGCCAACGGCTGTCGCTCGCGCGCGCGATCCTGTCGGCGCCGAGAATCCTCGTGCTCGACGACACGCTGTCGGCGCTCGACGTTCACACCGAGGCGGTCGTCGAGGAGGCGCTGCGACGCGTGCTGCACTCCGTCACCGGAATCGTTGTCGCGCACCGCGCGTCGACGGTTCTGCTGGCCGACAAGGTGGCGTTGCTGGAGAACGGGACCATCACCCACGTCGGCACCCACGCCGAACTGTTGGCCGGGGTGCCGCAGTACCGCTATCTGCTGGCCGCCGACGACGAGCTCGACGACGGTTGTGAGCGCGTCCCCACATGGGAGGACGAGGAGGACCGGGCACGCCTCGAGCACCTCGTCGAGGAAAAGCCACCGCGCCGGTACGTCACCTCGGAGGCCGAGCGCCGATGACCGTGACCGATACCCCGGATACCGCGACCACCGAGTGGCGGGGCAAGTTCGACGAACAGCAGGACGACCTGCCGATCGACGAGAGCATCGACCGACGCCGCGAAGCGCGCGCACTGCTCGGCTCGCTGCTGCGCCCGTACCGCCTCACTGTGGCCCTACTCGCGCTCGTCGTGGTGGTGGAAAACGCCGCGCGCCTTTCGGTGCCGATCCTCGTCCAGCGCGGCATCGACCATGGCATCCCGCCGATCATCGAGGGCGGTACGGCGCACACGCTGCTGACGATCGTCGGTGCCCTCGCCGTCGTGGTGGTGGTACAAGCCACCAGCCGGATGTTCTTCCTGCGGCGCTCGGGCCGCATCGGGCAGAAGGTGCTCCGGGAGTTGCGCCGCCGGGTGTTTCGGCATTTCCAGCGGCTCGACATCGCGTTCCACGAGCGCTACACGTCGGGCCGGGTGGTGAGCCGGTCCACCAACGACGTCGAGGCCATCCAGGACATGCTGGAAACCGGCTTCGACAGCCTGGTCACCGCGGTGCTCACGCTCTTCGGCACCGCGATCCTGCTCGTCACGCTCGACTGGCGGCTCGGGTTGATGTGTCTTGGCGCGTTCCCGGTGCTGATCGGGCTGGTGTGGTGGTTCCGCAACGAGTCGGCCAAGACGTATCGCCGGGTGCGGGAGAGCGCCGCGTTGGTGATCGTGCAGTTCGTCGAGACGATGACCGGTATCAAGGCCGTGCAGGCCTACCGCCGTGAACCGCGCAACCAGCAGATCTTCGAAGACATCGCCGACCGCTACAAGGCGGACAACGAGCGCACCTTCCGCCTGCTCGCGATCTTCATGCCGGGCGTCAAGCTGGTCGGCAACCTCACCACCGGCGTGGTGCTGCTCTACGGCGGCTACCGGGTTCTGAACGGCGAGATGACGATCGGCACGCTGACGGCTTTCCTGCTGTACCTGCGCATGTTCTTCGAACCCATGCAGGAGATCTCGCAGTTCTTCAACACGTTCCAGTCGGCGTCCTCGGCGCTGGAGAAACTGGCCGGTGTGCTGGCCGAGCGGCCGGGCATCAAGGACCCCGCGCGTTCCGCGGCGCTGTCCGACGTGCGCGGCGAGATCGCTTTTCGCGACGTGCGATTCGCGTACGTTCCCGACCGACCGGTGCTGCCCGGGCTGACGCTCGAGGTGCCTGCGGGCCAGACCGTCGCGCTGGTCGGCACCACCGGCGCGGGCAAGACCACGATCGCCAAGCTGATCGCCCGGTTCTACGACCCGACGTCCGGCGCGGTCACGTTGGACGGCGTCGACCTGCGCGAGCTTTCCCAGGTCGAACTGCGCCGGCATGTCGTGATGGTCACGCAGGAGAACTTCATGTTCGACGGGACCATCGCCGACAACATCCGATTCGGCCGGCCCGAGGCCACGGACGCGCAGGTCGCCGCGGCGGCCGAAGCCGTCGGCGCCGACCGGTTCATCGCCGCGCTGCCCGACGGGTACGCCACCGACGTCGCCAAACGGGGTGGCCGACTCTCGGCGGGGCAGCGCCAACTCGTCGCGTTCGCCCGGGCGTTCCTCGCCGACCCCGCGGTGCTGATCCTCGACGAGGCGACGTCGTCGCTGGACATCCCGAGCGAACGCATGGTGCAGCGGGCGCTGGCGACGGTGCTCGCCGACCGCACGGCGCTGGTCATCGCGCACCGGCTGTCGACGGTGCAGATCGCCGACCGGGTGCTGGTGCTCGAACACGGCCGGATCGTCGAGGACGGCACACCTGCGGATCTCATCGCCCGCGGTGACGGCCGCTACGCCGCGCTGCACCGGGCGTGGGTGCAGTCGCTGGCATAGGGGCGCACCACCATCGAAACTGCGCAGAGATCGAGAGTTTGAGCGATTTCACGATCTGTGTGTAGTTTCGGCAAATTAGGCCTGCGCCAGCAGCTCTTCCAACTTCTCGTTGATCTCCGGTAGCTGCGAGGTGAGCATCGAGATGATCCGCTCCCGCGCCCGCACGCTGACGTTCGCGGTGACATGGTGCAGGGCGTTGAGGCGGGCCGCGTCGACCCACGCCATCATGTCCGGGTCGGAGAACCACTTCAGTTGATTCTCGTTGAAAATCAGCATCATCCGAAGCCAATCGGTCGGTACATGTGGGTACGGCACCGGCCGGCAGAGCGCGTTGCGGGTGACATCGTCCGGATACGCCGCCTCGACGTGCGCGATCACCGATGCGCTGAAGGCGGGTTGGCAGGTGCGCACCGTCTGCAGGGCGATGCGGTCGCCGCTGAACACCGTCGTCACCGGTTCCTTGCCCAAACCGTCTGCGCTGCAGTCGATGTACAGCACAGAGGACTCGACGTCGCGGACGCCGTCGTCGAGCGTGATGCGGCCCGGCTCGACCGCTTGAACATGGCCCATCCGCACGACGTCGCCGATACGCCGCAACTCGGAAAGCTCCGCCTGCGACAGGATCGCGCACCGGTACATCGTCGGCTCGACGGACCGGTCGATGCGCTGCAGGCAGCCCTTGTCCTCCAGCCGGTCGAACAGATCGGGAAGCGACTCCGCTTCCCGCACGGCGGCGAGTTGGTTGGCGAAGTCGCGCAGCACCACCTGTGCGAACTCCCTGCCCGGTTGGATCGCCGCGCGATCGAGCACCCATGATTCGCGGGGCTTGATCCACGTCACGCGCGACGGCGCGACTCCGTGCCGCAGCAGCCACAGACACGAGTCCATCGCCGTCTTGCCGGCGCCGACGACCACGTAGCGGTCGCGCGCCTCGCGAATCCGCGGCAGGTCGTTGGGCGGCACCACATCCACACCGGGCGCTACCGCATACGACGGGCGCCGCATCGACGGCACGACGATCTCCACGTGGGTGGTCACCACGCGCCGCGCAACCACCTCGACGTCCTCACCGCCGAGCGTGCGCACCCGCCCGTCGCCGAGATACTCGCTCATCGGCAGGTACGTCACCCGCCCGGTCGGCAGCAGATGCTGGCGCATCACCGCGTCGAAGTACGCGCACACCTCGGCGCCGCTGGCCAACTCGTAATAGCCTGCGTTGAGCCCGAATTGGTCGATGGTGTCGCTGCCCAGGCCGCGGGAGTTCACGCCGTAGTAGGCCGACGGCTGGTGCAGCCGCACGAATGGGTACGCCGTCGTCCAGTGCCCGCCCGGTTGGTCGTTACGATCCACCACCACGACCGTGGCATCGGACTCGCCGACCAGCGTGTCGGTGAACGCCAGCCCCATCGCCCCGGCGCCGATCACCAGATAGTCGGCTTCCAGCGTGCGCATCTACCGCACGCTAGCGAAGAAGGCGGCGACGTCGTCGACGAAGAGCTCCGGTTGCTCGAAGGCCGCGAAGTGTCCGCCGCGCGGCATCGTCGCCCAGTGCGTGATGTTGTAGTTCTGCTCGCACCAGCTGCGCGGCGGGCGGCCGATCTCCTTCGGGAAGGACGCGACGCCGGTGGGCAGCGCGACGTAGCTGCCCCCGCCGAAGTTGGCGAAGCTCTCCCAGTACAGCCGCGCCGAGGAGGCACCCGACGCGGTCAGCCAGTAGAACATCACGTTGTCGAGCAGCTCGTCGCGGCTCAGCACGTTCTCGGGGTGGCCGTCGCAGTCCGTCCAGGCCCAGAACTTCTCGACGATCCACGCCAGCTGTCCGACCGGGGAGTCCACCAGGCCGTAGCCCAGCGTCTGCGGCCGGGTCGACTGCTGGCGCATGTAGCCCGATTCCCACGTGCCGTAGTGGGCGCCCGCCGCCAGCGCGGCCTTCTCCTCGTCGGTCGGGTCGGTCAGGCCCTTCGGCGGCCGGGCGATCGGCATGTTCGTGTGGATGGCCACGCAGCCACCCTCGTTGCGGCCGATCTGCGTGGTGACCGCCGACCCCCAGTCACCGCCCTGGGCGCCCCAGCGCTCGTATCCCAGCCGGCCCATCAGCGTCTGCCACGCCTGCGCGATCCGCTCGACGCCCCACCCGGTGCGGGTCGGTTTCCCGGAGAACCCGTAACCGGGCAGCGACGGGCACACCACGTCGAACCCGCGCTCGGTCAGCGGCTCGATGATCTTTTGGAATTCGACAATCGATCCCGGCCAGCCGTGGGTGATCAGCAGCGGGAACGCGTCGGCGTGCGGTGAGCGCTGGTGAATGAAATGGATGTCGAGGCCGTCGATCTCGGTGGTGTACTGGTCGAAGCGGTTCAACGCCCGCTCGCGGGCCCGCCAGTCGTACTGCTCAGCCCAATACGTCGCGAGCTCGCGGGTGTAGTCCAGCGGGATGCCCTGGCTCCAGTCGTCGACGCATTCGGCTTCCGGCCATCGGGTGCGTCGCAGCCGCGTCTGCAGGTCCTCGAGGTCGTCGTCCGGCACTGCGATGTGGAACGGAGCGATCAGAGCCATGTGCCGATCGTGTCATTGCCGTCCTTTGCGCCGTCGAGAAGGTGCCCCCACGTTTCCCGCGCGACCTCGACGGCGCGCGGCTCAGCGGTAGACCAGACCGCTGAGCCTGCGGGCCAGGCCGGTGCGCACTGCGGGCACCCGACCGACCAGTCCGATTACCGCGTTGCGAATCGGGCGCGCGGCGCGGGGAAGTGTGGCCAGGCGGGTGAGGCGGTCAGTCATCTCGACCACCTGCTGCGCGATGGGCCTGCGCGCCGCGCTGTAGTCGTCCAGCACGCTGTCCGACTCCCCGCCGAGGACGCGGGCGAGCGCCTCGGCCGCCGCCGCGGCGTCCTGGATGCCGAGGTTCATGCCCTGTCCGCCTGCCGGGCTGTGCACATGGGCGGCGTCGCCGGCCAACAGCAGCCGGCCGGCGCGGAAGGTGTCGGCCACCCGGTGGTGGATCCGAAAGCGGGAGCCCCAGATCACCTCGGCGACAGACAGTTTCGCGGTGCCGATCCGGGTGTCGAGGATCTGCTGGACGAACGACGCCGACGGCTGCTCGGGCGCCTCGGCGACCGGCGCGACGATCCGATGAACACCGTCGGGCAACGGCGCTACCACCGTCAAACCCTCTGTCGCCCAGTAGAGAATGACCTCATCGCGCGGGGCGCCGCCAGTCAACCGGACGTCGGCCAGCACGAACGACTCGTCGTAGACGCCGCCGTCGAATCCGATGCCGGCCTGCTCGCGCACGAGGCTGTGGATGCCATCGGCGCCGACGACGTAGCGCGCACGGATCGAGTCGCCGTCGTCGAACGTCGCGGTCACCCCGTCGCGGTCCTCGGCGATCGCAGAAAGTGTCTTCGGCCGCAACACGCTGCCGCCGAGTTCCTCCAACCGCTCGAGCAGCAGGCGCTCTGTCGTGCTCTGCGGAACCATCAACGAGTACGGGTACTCGGTCGGCAAGCCGCTGAAGTCGACCGGGATCAGTGTGCGGCCGCGGTCGCGAATCGTGAACGTCGGCGCCTGCACGCCCTCCTTGACCAGTCGCCTGGCCACGTCGACGCCTTCGAGCACCTCCAGCGTGCGGGCGTTGACCACCGCTGCGCGCGAGGTGTTGGCGCCCGCGGCCTGCCGGTCGACGACGGTCGCCGCAACCCCGCGAGCGGCCAGCGCCACCGCGGCGGCCAGTCCCGTCGGGCCCGCTCCGACGATCAGGACATCGGTTTCCAGCATGTTCGGCATCTTCTTCCCTTCGTTTTCGTATGCCAACGCTTGTTGGCATTAACTATGCGCTCGGTTCCGACGTTTGTCAACGGTTGTTGGCCTACACTTGTTGGCATGCGGAGATCCTCGGAGCAGACCAAGGCGGTGATCCTGGCCGCGGCGCGCGAGCGGTTCGCGAAGTCCGGGTTCGAACGCGCCACGATCCGCGCCATCGCGGCTGACGCCGACATCGATCCCTCGATGGTGATGCGGTACTTCGGTAACAAGAACCAGCTGTTCGCCGCGGCCGCCGACTTCGACCTGCAAATCCCGGACCTGTCCGGCGTCGACCCCGGCGAGATCGCGAGCCGCCTGGTCGCACACTTCATCAACCGGTGGGAACGCGATGAGGCGCTGATCGTGCTGCTGCGCTCGAGCGCGACGAACAGCGATGCGGCACAACGGATGAGTGAAATCTTCACCGGACAGCTGCTGCCCGTGGTCGCCGAGGTCAACCCGGTGGCGCCGCAGCGCCGGGCGGCCTTGATCGCGACACAGATGCTGGGGCTGGCGGTCTGCCGATACCTGCTGCAGCTACCGCCGATCGTGGCGATGTCGCACGACGAGATCGTCGCGTGGCTGGGGCCGACCGTGCAGCGCTATCTCGACGCCGTTGCGAGTGAGTGATTTTTGGTGCTCACGTGGCTCGCACCCCATCTCGGGGTTGTTCGGCAGCCTTGAGGCTGCGTCCCTTTCGCGCTTCGCAGCCACCTGCCCGGCTTGGCCGGGTCTTACGGTCGGCTCCACGCTTGACGGCGGCCCCAACTGGGCCGACGACGCTAGGTGTTTCCTCGTAGCGCGCGAGGTTCACAGCAGCGCAATCGTCACGCTGATGAGCGACCGAACACGAATGGCATTGCCAGTGTTCAGCCCAGCCGATGTCCTGCACATGCCCACAGGCATGGCAGGTCTTCGACGACGGGAACCAGCGGTCAGCGACCACCAGCGCTGACCCGTACCAGCCTGTCTTATACGACAGATGCCGGCGCGGAGTGCCCAACGCGGCATCGGAAAGTCCGCGCCGTCGGGCACGGGCGCCCGGCAGACCCTTCTGCCGCAACATCGCCGCCGCATCCAAGCCTTCAACAACGATGCGGCCGTGAGTTTGAGCCAGTCTCGTTGTCAGGACGTGCAGATGGTGGGTACGGACATCGTTGACGCGGCGATGCAGCCGCGACATCTCGGTGGTTCGCTCACGGTATCGGCGTGAGCCTTTCCGGCAACGCGAGCGGGCTCGCGACACCTGCCGCAGCCGGGTGAGCGCCGCTTCGAGCGGGCGGGGATTGGGCACCCGTTCGAGCACTGTGCCGTCGGTGTTGGCGACCGTGGCCAGGCGCCGTACCCCGACGTCCACGCCGACCCGTGAATCCGGGTGCGCGACGCCTGGCTGCTGCGGGCGCTGCACCAGGACCCGCACACTGGCATCGAGGCGGGTACCGTTTCGGCGCACCGTGATCGCCAGCACCCGCGCCCGACCTTTGCTGATGAGCCGTTCAATCCGGCGGGTGTTCTCCTGGGTACGCACACAGCCGATCACCGGCAGCGTGAGGTGGCGGCGATCGGGCTCAACGCGCATCGCCCCGGTCGCGAATGACACCCGGTCGGCGTCGCGGCCTTTCTTCTTGAACCGGGGAAAACCGACCCGCTTACCGGCGCGCGTGCCGGCACGGGAAGCTTGCCAGTTCCAGTACCCCTCCACCGCGGCACCGATCCCGTCGGCGTAGGCCTCTTTCGAACATTCCGGCCACCACACCGCGCCGGTCTCGGCGTCGACACACACCCGCTCTTTGACCTGGTTCCACCGTTTGCGCAGGGACCGCAGCGACGGCTTGTCCGTCTGCACACCGGTGTCCCGGTACGCCGACAGATCGGCCTTCAGAGTGGCCACGGTCCAGTTGTAGGCCTTACGACGGGCGCCGAAGTGCCGCGCCAACGCCTGTGCCTGCGCGGCGGTCGGATCCAACGTGAACCGAAACGCCTGAACACCCCAACCGTCAGGAATCTCGAACTTCGCCACCTCAACCCGCCTCGCAATCGCCGACAGCAGCAGCGGTCATCGCCCGCGTAGTGCCGTTGCCCGCAGCGGGGTTGCCGCAGAACCCAGCGCACCTGGTGAGAACCGCGGTCATCTCGCGCACCAGGTCGTCGTCGACCTCGACTGAGTCGACCACGACAACCTCTCCGGCACCACCGTTGCGCTCAGCCCACGCCGCGAGACTCACACACCAGTTCGTACAACACACCACCGACAACTAGCGACACCCAGAACGCAACAGCGGGCAGCCCCGTAATAATCGGCGGTGATGTGGACCCCGACGCTCGTCCTGATCGCCGCCACCACGCTGGTGGCAGCCGTCCTGCTCGGAGGCGGACTCTACGAAACCGTCGTCATCGACCCGGCCTGGCCCAAGCGGCCGGGAATCATCCAGTCCCGCAACGGCGGGATCTCGCGGCGCCGGTTCTGGATCCCTGCGCACACGGTGTTCGAGGTGTTGCTCATCGTCGCGCTCGTCGCGGCGTGGAGTGAGGCCGACGTGCGAGCCGCGCTGCTGGTGGCGCTGGTCAGCCACGCGGTGATGCGGGCGTGGTCGCTGATCGACTTCGTGCCCAAGGCGATGGCGTTCGAGCGCACCGATCCGGCGGAAGTCGACGAGGCCGCGGCGGTGCGCTGGACGCGGCGCAGCCTGGTGCGGTTGCCGCTCGACCTCGTCACGTGCGGTGCGATGCTCGCCGCGCTGGCGGTCGCATAGACCGGTCGCTCAGCGGGCATAGCTAGGGCATGAGTGAGGACGCCGGCCGCGCGCCGCAGGAAAACCCGCAGAAGGACCGCGTCGATCGGCTGCAACAACGGACAGGACGGAATCAGCCATGATCTCGGCCGAGGATGTGCGCGCACTACTGCGGTCCGAAGAGAAGGATCCGGTGCTGGTCGTCGTCGAAGGCCGCGTGGAGGTGATCGGCGCGGGCCGGCTCGCTTCGACCGATTACCGCGGCGCACTCGAGGTGGTGTCCCGCGACGACCTGGTGAAGCGTATCGGCGCGACACCATCCGACCGCGAAATCGACGAGCAGGCAGCCCAACTCGACACCGCGGTCTCCGAGCTGGGCGGCTGAGGCCGGCTCACGCCTCGATCTCGCCGACGATCTTGCGTTCGATGCTCGCCCGGGTCGTCGCGGGCAGCACGATCAGACCGTCGAGTTCCTTCTGCGCGCGGGCATAGGCGGCCTTGCGCTCGTCGGAGGTCGCCCCGCCGTCCGAGGCCAACCGGAGCAGATTCTGGGCTCGTTCGATGCGCATCCGGTCCTCGGCCGAAAAGTCGCTGCGGCGCCGGCGGATCGCGTCGGCCTCGGCGACGTCGAACGCGGCGACGTACTCGTGCACGGCGTCGCGGTACTCGATCTGTGCGCCGCGGTCGCCGATGATGTCGTCGACGGATTCCGGCCGCAGCAGATCTGCATGGCTTCTGGCCTTGTGAAATGCGATGGTCAGCGGGG
Source organism: Mycolicibacterium celeriflavum (assembly GCF_010731795.1). Lineage (NCBI taxonomy): Bacteria > Bacillati > Actinomycetota > Actinomycetes > Mycobacteriales > Mycobacteriaceae > Mycobacterium > Mycolicibacterium celeriflavum. The sequence continues at coordinate 4,292,860 of NZ_AP022591.1, forward strand.
CGCGCATGTCGGTCATGAGCGGAAAATCCAACAGCTTGGCGACGTCGATCTCGTACTCGAGCCAGCGGCCGTCGGTCTGTGCGTGGCGCTGCAACACCTTGGTCATCTCGCGCCGGTTCGCCGCCTCATTGGTGCGGGCGCGTCCGGACGCCTCGGCGAGCGCCACTTTGGTCTGCTGCTTGATCCGGTAGCGCTCGAGCCGGCGCTGTGCGCGACGCTCGTTGGCCGCCGCCACCGCGCGCACGCCCCCGCCGATCACGCCGCCCAGCGGGAATATCAGCCACCAGAAGTTTCCGGCGAAATGAAGCAGGCCTTCCACGGATTCCAGCATGCCATTCGTAGGTGGCGCGGCGGCCGGACGAGTTCGTCGCTGCCACCCCGCTTCACAGGCCGATGCGCCGGTATCGGCGAAGCCTCGCCTGCAGCCTTTGGTCGCCGGCAACCGAACGCAGCGCATGCAGTTCGTTGGCGATCACCGCCGACAACCGCTGCGTGAACTGCATCGGTTCATCGGCGGCGTCGGGATATTCGGGCACGACGACATCGACGATGCCGTCGCGCAGCAGGTCGGCCGACCGAATGCCCTGCGCGGCAGCCAGTTCCGCGGCATGGTCGAGATCCCGGAACACGATCGCGCTGGCCCCCTCTGGCGGAAGCGGGGCCAACCAGCCGTGCAGCGCGGCCAGCACCCGGTCGGCCGGCACCATCGCCAGGGCCGGCCCGCCGCTGCCCTGACCCAGCAGCACCGACACGGTCGGGGTGTCCAGGGTGACCAGTTCGGCCAGGCAGCGCGCGATCTCGCCCGCCAGCCCACCCTGTTCGGCCTCGACGGTCAGCGCCGGTCCGGCGGTGTCGATCACGAGCACCAGCGGCAGTTGCAGACCCGCGGCCAACGCCATGCCCCGCCGCGCCTCGCGCAGCGCCGCCGGACCGACCATTCCGCCGACCACGCGCTGTTGCCCGAGCACCACGGCCGGCTGACCGCCGAACCGAGCCAGTGCCAGCAGCGTCGTCGCCGCCTCGCCCTGTCCCGTGCCCGACAGCAACACCCGGTCGGTCGTGCCGTGCCGCAGCAGGTATCCGACGCCGGGCCGGTCCGGCCGTCGCGACGCCTCCACCGAGTCCCACGCCGGCACGTCGGACGGTGGTCCGAGCTCAGGCGCGGGCGGCGGCGGATCCGGCGGGTCCGCGAGCACTTTCAACGCGCGGTTCAGCGTTCTGCGCACCGCGTCCAGCGGCACCACGCCGTCGATGACGCCGTGCCGGTGCAGGTTCTCGGCCGTCTGGATGCCCTCGGGAAACGGCTCGCCGTAGAGGTGTTCGTACACCCGCGGCCCGAGGAAACCGATCAGCGCGCCCGGTTCGGCGCCGGTCACGTGCCCCAGCGATCCCCAGGACGCGAACACCCCGCCGGTGGTGGGGTGCCGCAGATACACCAGATACGGCAGATGCGCCCGCTTGTGCAATTCGACGGCCGCGGCGATCTTCACCATCTGCAGGAACGCGACCGTGCCCTCCTGCATCCGGGTGCCGCCCGAACTCGGTGATGCCAGCAGCGGCAGGCGCTCCGCGGTCGCCCGTTGCACCGCCGTCGTGATCCGCTCGGCCGCCGCGACGCCGATCGAACCGGCCAGGAAGTCGAACTCGCACACCACCAGCGCCACCCGGCGACCGAACACGGCTCCTTCGCCGGTCACCACCGACTCGTCCAGCCCCGTCTTGGCAGCCGCGGCGGCCAGGGCCCGCCGGTAGCCGTCGCTCGCCCCGACGGCCGGCGGAGGGCTGTCCCAGCTCCGATAAGACCCCGGGTCCAGCACGGCGTCGCGCACCTCCAGGGCACCGATCCGGCTCACCGCACGAGCCTATATAGGCTGGCCGCATGATTGGTGTCACCCGCGACGGCCACGTGATGACCTTGGAGATGCAACGCGCCGAGCGACGCAACGCGCTGAACGTCGAGCTGGTCGATGCCCTACGGGAGGCGGTCGAGAAGGCCGCGGCCGAAGACGTGCGCGCGATCGTGCTCACCGGTGCGGGCCACGTCTTCAGCGCCGGTGCCGACCTCTCCGACCCGTCGAGCGTGGCCGAGCAGCTGCCGGACAAGGCCAAGGACCTGAACCTCGCGATCGACAAGGCGCCGGTGCCGGTGATCGGCGCGATCAACGGTCCCGCGATCGGGGCCGGGGTCATCCTCTCGATGATCTGCGACCTGCGCGTCGTCGCACCCGATGCGTACTTCCAGTTTCCCGTCGCCAAATATGGCCTGGCGCTTGACAACTGGAGCATCCGGCGGCTGACCTCACTGGTCGGGGCAGGTCGGGCGCGGGGCATGCTGCTGGCCGCCGAGCGGCTCACCGCCGACGCCGCGCTGCAGACCGGGATGGCCAACCGCATCGGTACGCTCGCCGACGCCGAGGAGTGGGCCGCGGAGATCGCCGGGTTCGCGCCGCTGGCGCTGCAGCACGCCAAGCGGGTGCTCAACGACGACGGCGCCTACGAGGACCCGCGGCCCGAACACAAGGAACTGTTCGACAAAGCGTGGGCCAGCCAGGACGTCATCGAGGCGCAGGTCGCGCGCATCGAGAAGCGTCCCCCGAGGTTCCAGGGCGCCTGATGATCCGCGGAGCACTGCGCATCGGCTTCGGCACGGCCTCGCTGCTGGCCGGCGGTTTTGTGCTGCGTGCACTGCGTGGCGCGCCGGCCGCGCTGGGCGCCTCGCCCGCCGAGATCGAACCCGTCGCGCGGCGCTCCCCGAATTACCGCGACGGCGAGTTCGTCAACATCGAGCCGGCGTCGATGATGAGCATCGACCAGGAGCAACAGCGACTGCTGGTGCGCGAGTTGGTCGGCTCCCGTGGTGCCACCAAGCCGGCCGGGCCGATTCCGGTCGTCGCCCCGTCGCCCACCGACCCGGCGTCGGCGCAATTGTCGACCTGCTGGTTCGGTCACTCCTCGGCGCTCGTCGAACTGGACGGCTACCGCGTGCTGGCCGACCCGGTGTGGAGCCGCCGCTGCTCACCGTCGCAGACCGTCGGACCCGAACGCATGCACGAGGTGCCCGTGCCGCTGGAGGCACTGGCCGCCGTCGACGCCATCGTCATCAGCCACGACCACTACGACCATCTGGACATGGAGACGATCATCGGGCTGGCGCGAACCCAGCGCGCGCCGTTCGTGGTGCCGCTCGGCATCGGCGCGCACCTGCGCAAGTGGGGGATACCGGAGAGCCGGATCGTCGAACTCGACTGGAACGAAAGCCACACCATCGGCGACCTCACCTTGGTCTGCACTCCTGCTCGGCACTTCTCCGGGCGCCTGTTCTCCCGCAACACCACGCTGTGGGCATCGTGGGTGATCATCGGGCCCCGGCATCGGGCGTTCTTCGGCGGCGACACCGGCTACACCAAGAGTTTCGGTCAGATCGGGACGGACCACGGACCGTTCGACCTGACGCTGCTGCCGGTGGGCGCCTACCACCCGGCGTGGCCGGACATCCACATGAACCCCGAGGACGCGGTGCGGGCGCACCTCGACGTCGCCGAGGCGGACAAGGGTCTGCTGGTGCCGATCCACTGGGCCACCTTCCGGCTCGCCCCGCACCCGTGGGCGGAACCGGTGGAGCGACTACTGCGAGCCGCCGATGCGGAGAACGTGCAGGTCGCGGTGCCGAAGCCGGGGCAGCGGGTGTATCGGGACGGGTCACCGCTCAACGACCCGTGGTGGCGGCTCTGACCGGTTACCGTTCACCTCATGAACGCACTGGCCAGGGTGGCTGTCGTGGGATTGCTGCTCGTCGCCGGTTGCGCGGCGGATCCGGCTGAACCTGGGCCCCCCGCTTCGCCGACCGCACCGTCCGACGTCCCGCCACCGCTGGCGGTCGCGCTGCCGCTGCCCGAGAACGCGGTGGCCGACGCCGTCGCACAACTCGACGGCATGGCCGAGGACCTGATGAAGAAATCGGGCATCCCCGGCATGGCCGTGGCCGTGGTGCACGGCGGAAAAACCGTGTACGCGAAAGGGTTCGGGGTCAAGGACGTCGCAGCGCACGCGGACCAGCAGAACCGAGTCGACGCCGACACCGTCTTCCAGCTCGCCTCGGTGTCCAAGTCGTTGTCGGCGACGGTGGCCGCGCGCCAGGTCGGCGTGAACGCGATCAGCTGGGACACCCCGATCGTCTCCGAGCTGCCGTGGTTCGCGCTGTCGGACCGAGCGGTCACGCCGATGGTCACCATCGGGGACATGATGTCGCACCGCTCCGGGCTGCCAGACCACGCCGGCGACACGCTCGAGGACCTCGGCTTCGACCGCAGGCAGGTGCTCGAGCGGCTCCGTCAGCTGCCCTTGGATCCGTTCCGAATTTCCTACGCCTACACCAACTTCGGGTTCACCGCGGGCGCCGAGGCGGTCGCGGTGAACGCCAACAAGCCGTGGGAACTGCTGGCCGACGAGGTGCTGTTCGATCCGCTCGGCATGGGGGCGACGAGCTACCGGTTCACCGACTACGAGGCCAGCGCGAACCGCGCCGTCGGCCACATCCACGTCGATGACCGCTATGAACCGTCCTACGTGCGTGACGCCGACGCGGAAGCGCCTGCGGGCGGGGCGAGTTCGTCGGTCAACGACATGACCCGCTGGTTGGCGATGGTGTTGGCCGACGGCAAGCACGAGGGCAAGCAGATCGTCGACGCGAAAGCGCTGCTGGCCGCGCTCACCCCGCAGATCGTGTCCAACCGGGCGACCGAACCCGCGATGCGTTCGGGGTTCTACGGTTTCGGCTTCAACGTCGGAACCACCTCTGCGGCCCGTATCCAGATCAGCCACTCCGGCGCGTTCGAGCTCGGCGCGGGAACGAATTTCCTCATCCTGCCGTCGGCCGACGTCGCGATCGTCGCGCTGACCAACGCTACGCCCTCGGGCGTGCCCGAGTCGCTGACGGCGCAGTTCGCCGACCTCGTGCAGTTCGGCGAGGTACGCGAGGACTGGTACGGCCTGTACGGCGGGATCTTCGCCGAGATGGAGAAGCCCGTCGGTTCGCTGGTCGGCAAGCAACCGCCCGCCAACCCCGCACCGGCCGCACCGCTGCCGTCGTACATCGGCACCTACGTCAACGGCTACTGGGGGCCGGCGAGGGTCGCCGAGAAGGACGGCACGCTGCGGTTGACGCTCGGCGACAAACTCGATGTGCCGCTGATCCACTGGAGTGGCAACACGTTCACGTTCGAGTTCGTCAGCGAGAACGCGCCGCCCGGAACGGTTTCCACCGCGGTGTTCGACGGGAACAAACTCGTGCTGGAGTATTTCGACACGTTCAACAAGGGGACGTTCGTCAAGTGACCACCACCCCCGAGATGCAGGCCAGCGGCCTGACCGATTCGGAAGTCGCGCAACGCATCGCCGAGGGCAAGACCAACGACGTGCCGACGCGGGCCGCGCGCAGCGTCTCCGACATCGTGCGGGCCAACGTGTTCACCAGGATCAACGCGATCCTCGGCGTCCTGTTGCTCATCGTGCTGTCGACCGGGTCGGTGATCAACGGCGCGTTCGGGTTGCTGATCATCGCCAACAGCGCGATCGGCATCATCCAGGAGGTCCGGGCCAAACGGACCCTGGACAAGCTTGCGATTGTCGGACAGGCGAAGCCGTTGGTGCGCAGGCAGTCCGGTACCAAAGCGGTGACACCCGCCGAGGTGGTGCTCGACGACATCATCGAGCTCGGCCCGGGCGACCAGATCGTGGTCGACGGCGAGATCGTCGAGGAGGCCAACCTCGAGGTCGACGAGTCACTGCTCACCGGGGAAGCCGACCCGATCGCGAAAGACCCCGGCGATACGGTGATGTCGGGCAGCTTCGTCGTCGCCGGAAGCGGAGCCTACCGCGCCACCAAGGTCGGCCGGGAAGCGTACGCGGCCAAGCTCGCCGAAGAAGCCAGCAAGTTCACCCTGGTGAACTCCGAACTGCGCAGCGGCATCAACAAGATCCTGCAGTTCATCACCTATCTGCTGATCCCGGCCGGGCTCCTGATCATCTACACCCAGTTGTTCACCACCGGAGCGGGTTGGCGCGAGTCGGTGCTGCGGATGGTGGGCGCGCTGGTGCCGATGGTCCCCGAGGGGCTGGTGCTGATGACGTCGATCGCGTTCGCCGTGGGCGTGGTCCGGTTGGGCCGCAGGCAGTGTCTGGTCAACGAACTACCCGCCATCGAAGGTCTGGCCCGCGTCGACGTGGTCTGCGCCGACAAGACCGGCACGCTGACCGAAAACGGTATGCGGGTCGCGGATCTGCAACGGCTCGACGAAGCCGACGTGGGGAACATCCTGGCCCAACTCGCCGCCGACGACCCACGGCCGAACGCGAGCATGGCGGCCATCGGGGAGGCCTACAAGATGCCGCCGGGCTGGACCGCGACCGCCGCAGCGCCGTTCAAGTCGGCCACCAAGTGGAGCGGCGCCTCGTACGGCGTACACGGCAACTGGGTGATCGGCGCCCCCGACGTGCTGCTCGCGCCCGGGTCGCCGGTCGCCGACCAGGCAGAGCAGATCGGCGCCGCAGGGCTGCGTGTGCTGTTGCTCGGCGCCAGCGACCTTCCCGTCGACCACCCGGACGCACCGGGCCGGGTCACGCCGGCGGCGCTGGTGGTACTCGAGCAGCGGATCCGTCCCGATGCGCACGACACGCTGAATTACTTTGCCAGCCAGAAGGTGTCGATAAAGGTCATCTCCGGCGACAACGCTGTCTCGGTCGGAGCGGTGGCAGGGTCGCTCGGCTTGCACGGTGAGACGATGGACGCCCGTCGGTTGCCCGATGCACCCGACGCCCTGGCCGACACCCTCGAGGAGTACACCACGTTCGGCCGGGTCCGTCCCGACCAGAAGCGGGCCATGGTGCATGCCCTGCAGTCGCGCGGGCACACGGTCGCGATGACCGGAGACGGGGTCAACGACGTGCTGGCGCTGAAGGACGCCGACATCGGCGTCGCAATGGGTTCGGGCAGCTCGGCGTCGCGCGCGGTGGCGCAAATCGTGTTGCTGGACAACAAGTTCGCCACGCTGCCGTACGTGGTCGGTGAGGGCCGGCGGGTGATCGGCAACATCGAACGCGTCTCGAACCTGTTCCTCACCAAGACGGTGTATTCGGTGCTGCTGGCCGTCCTGGTGGGCATGGCCGGTCTGTCTTCCAGGTTCTTCGGCACCGACCCGCTGCTGTTCCCGTTCCAGCCGATCCACGTCACGATCGCGGCGTGGTTCACGATCGGCATCCCGGCGTTCATCCTGTCGCTGGCGCCGAACAAGGAGCGCGCGCACCCGGGGTTCGTGCGCCGGGTGATGACGGCGGCGCTGCCGTCGGGACTGGTGGTGGGCGTCGCGACGTTCGCCTCGTACCTGGCCGCGTACCAGGGTCGCGAGGCCACGCCATTGGAGCAGACGCAGGCGTCGACCGCGGCGCTGATCACGTTGCTGGTCGCGGCGATCTGGGTGCTCGCCGTGGTGGCCAGGCCGTACCAGTGGTGGCGGGTGGCGCTGGTCGCCGTGTCGGGTCTGGCCTACGTGGTGATCTTCTCCATCCCGATGGCGCAGGAGCTGTTCATGCTGGACATCTCCAACGTCAAGACGACATCGATCGCGTTGGCGATCGGCCTGGTGGCTGCCGCGGCGATCGAGGCGATCTGGTGGGGGCAGGGAGCGGTGCTCGGAGAGCCTCGTCGGCTGTGGAGCTCTCCAGTAGGGTGAGGCCATGGCATTCCTCGACAAGGTGAAGAATCTGCTGGCCAAGAACGCCGACAAGGTGGACACCGCAATCGACAAGGCCGGCGACATGGTCGACAAGAAGACCCAGGGCAAATACGCGCAGCACGTTGACAAGGCACAGGACGCGGCCCGCAACTACGTCAACAAGGACAATCCCCCTGCCCAGGGCACCCCGCAGCCGCCGCAGAACGCACCGCAGCCGCCGCAGCAGCAACCCCCGGCGGCCCCGCCCACCCAGTAGGCGATGGCCAAGCTTTCCGTCTCCGTCGACGTCCCATTGCCGCCGGAGCAGGCATGGGCGTGCGCGTCGGACCTCGCGCGCTACAAGGAGTGGCTGAGCATCCACCGGGTTTGGCGCAGCAAGCTGCCCGAGACCCTGGAGAAGGGCACCACGCTGGAGTCCATCGTCGAGGTCAAGGGCATGCCCAACCGGATCAAGTGGACCATCGTCCACTACCGGCCGCCCGAAGCGATGACGCTCAACGGCGACGGTGTGGGTGGGGTGAAGGTCAAGCTGATGGGCAAGGTCAAACCGTCGGGCGAAGGTTCGACGGTCACGTTCGACGTGCACCTCGGCGGACCCGCGCTGTTCGGCCCGATCGGCATGGTGGTCGCAGGCGCGCTCAAGGGCGACATTCGCGAGTCGCTGAACAAGTTCAAGTCGGTGTTCGCCCCGGTTCAATAGCGCTCAATAGCGAGCGTAGCCACGGCTGACGTGCAAACTCATTTGTCTAGCCGCCTTGACTAGAAATTGTCTAGAGCGCCACCGGCCACCGCACCATCTCGCCCGGCATCGTCCGAAAGGTCGACAAGGCCATCGAGCAGAGCAAGGAAAAGTGATGCACGAGTACAAGATCGAGATCACCCGCGATGGCCGCTGGTGGATGATCCGCATCCCCGAAATTGACGGCCTCACCCAAGCCCGTCGACTCAACGAAGCCGACACGATGGCGCGCGAGTACATCGCGCTCGACCAGGGCATCCCCTTCGACGACATCAAAGTCGAAACCGCCAGCGTCCGAATGATCGAACCCGCATTCCGGGAATTACTCGACGGTGCCCGCGAGATCAACGAACTCAAGGAACGTGCCCGCCATCTCGAGGATCAAGCCAACGAGATGATCCGCGAATACTGCCACTGGCTCACCACCTACGGCGTACCCGTGCGCGACATCGCGGAGCTTCTCGGAATCTCACCCCAACGCGTCAGTCAACTCGCCAACTCATGACCGCCCCTTCGGCGATCACCTGGGAACAACACCGCTCGGCTATGGAAGTCCGGCTAGTGTCGTGAGTCATTAATTCGGGAGGAGAATTTGGGGTGCTTGTACGCACGGACATCGCGGGGGTGCTGGTCTGCGAAATGGTCCTAGCGCCGAGATTGCGTCCAGGGTTGTGCTGATCTGAGAAAAGGACCACAGCCGTGTGTGCAATCTCGAGCATAGGAAGCCGAAAACTGACCACACCGAACGCGCGAACCTCGAATTCTCACTGACGACGAAGCAACGACTCAGGACACTAGGGACGCAGCCGATCGCGCAGCGCGCGCTTGAGCACCTTGCCGTAGCTGTTCTTCGGCAGCTCGTCGATGAACTCATAGCGCTTCGGGCGTTTGAACCGGGCGATGCGTTCGAGGAGGTGCGCATCGAGTTCGTCGGCCGACACGTCGCCGACGATGAACGCCACCACGACCTCGCCCCACTCCTCGTCGGGCGCGCCGACCACGCCGGCCTCGACGACGCCCGGATGTTCGAGCAGCACCTCCTCCACCTCGCGGGGATAGATGTTGCTGCCACCGCTGATCACCACGTCCTTCGACCGGTCGCGCAGCGTGAGAAAGCCCCGGTCGTCGAACGATCCCATGTCGCCGGTGCGCAGCCAGCCGTCCTGCAGCGTCGCCGCCGTCGCCTCCGGATTGTTCCAATAGCCGGACATGACAACGTCACCGCGGCAGACGATTTCGCCGATCTCGCCGGCCGGCACCGGTGTTCCGTCGGCCCGTAGCACCGCAACGTCCACGCCGGAGCGGGCATAGCCGACGGATCCGAGCACCGCATCGTCGGCCCACCCGTCACCGGCGAGGTGATCGCGCCGGCGCAGGCCGGTGATCGTCATCGGCGCCTCCCCTTGGCCGTACAGCTGCACGAAAATGGGGCCGAACGCGGCCAGCGCCTTCTTCAGGCTCTCGACGTACATGGGGCCGCCGCCGTAGACGATCGTCCGCAGGTTCTGTGGACGGGCGCGCCCGGTCTGCACCAGGCGCTGCACCATGGTCGGCGCCAGGAAAGCGCTGCCGCCGGGATGGTGTTCGCACAGGTCGAGGAACTCGTCCGGTTCGAACAACCCCGACTCGGGTATCACCTGGCGCGCCGCGCGCAGCACGTACGGCGGGATGTAGAGCCCCGAACCGTGCGACATCGGCGCACCGTGCACGAGGCTGCAGTTCTCGTCGGGCGAATCGAAGTCAGCCAGATGTGACACCGTCATGGCCATCAGGTTGCGGTGCGACAGCATCGCCCCCTTTGACTTGCCGGTGGTTCCGCTGGTGTAGAACAACCACGCCAGCGATTCCGGGTCGGTCGACGGGGGCACCGCCAACGGGGTTGTGGTAAACCGGCTTTCATAGCTGTCGCTACCGATCACGTCGATCGGAACGCCGGTTTCCGGCGCGAGCACCGAGGCGATCTTCGGTGACGCGAACACCTGCGTCGTGCCGGAGTCCTCGAGGATCTGCACCATCTCGCGGGGATGCAGCTTGTAGTTGACGGGCACGTAGACGGATTCGGCCGCCCACACCCCGAACATCAGCTCGATGATCTCCGGCCGGTTCTCGCTCGCGACGGCGATGCGAGTGCCGGGCGCGCCGAGCGAGGCGGCCAACCGTAATGACCGGTCCCGCAGCTGAGTCCACGTCTGGAGTTGCCGCTGACCGTGATACACCGCACCGCGCTCGCCGAAACGGCTCGCCGCCTGGTCGAGCACCGCAAACAGGTTCAACTCTGTACCCAATCCGAGTTGAGGGCGAAATCCGACAGGTATTTGGTCGACGTCCAGCCGCCGTCCACGACGATCTCCTGGCCGTTGATGAAGCTCGCACCCTCCGAACACAGGAACGCCACCGTGCTCGCGATGTCGTTGACCTCGCCCAGCCGCGGATACGGTGTCATCTCGGTGTTGATCTTGCGGAACCGCGAATCCTCCAGACGCGTCGCGACCATCGGCGTCACGGTCACGCCCGGTGCGACGGCGTTGCACCGGATGCCTTGTGGCCCATACTGACACGCGATGTGTCTGGTCAGCGACGTCAGCCCGCCCTTGGCGGCCGAGTACGCGCCGCCCCGCAGACCGCCCACGACCGAGAAGGTCGAGGTGATGTTGATTATCGCCGACCCGGGCTTCATGTGGACGACCACCTCGCGCGCCAACCGGAACGGCGCCCGCAGCATCACGCCGAGGAAATAGTCGAGCGATTCGTCATCGGTCTCGTGCAACGGTTTAGGGCTGCCGACGCCGGCGTTGTTGATCAGGAAGTCGACGCGGCCCCACCGGTCCAGCGCGGTCTGCACGATACGTTGCGGCGCCTCGTCGGCGGTGAGATCGACCGCGACCGTCGCGACGCGATCGTGATCGCCGATCGCCTTTTCCAGTGCGGAGAGCCGATCCTCGTCGCGTCCGGTGCCCACGATCGCCATGCCGGCCTCGGCCAACTTGGTCGCGCAGCCGAATCCGATGCCGCTGCTGGCGCCCGTCACGATCGCTACCTGAACCATTTCGCTCCTCGCGTCCGCGGTCATGTCAGGGCCGCTCGAATCTGATGCTTCAACACTTTCCCGGCGTCGTTCTTCGGCAACGCGTCCCAGACCACAACCTGTTCAGGGGCTTTGAACCGTGCGACTCCGTGGTCCTCCAGCAGCGCGCGCATGCCCGCCACATCGGGGGGCGCCTGTTCGGTTGCAACGACGACGGCGCAGGCCCGCTCACCCGTGCGATCGTCAGGGAGCCCGACGATCGCGATCTCCGCGATCCCCGGATGGCCGATGAGGATGTCCTCGACCTCCTTGGGCGAGATGTTTTCCCCGTTTCGGATGATGATGTCCTTGGCCCGGCCGGTGACGACGAGATAGCCGTCGTCGACCCAGCGGCCGAGATCTCCTGTGCGGAAATAGCCTTCGTCGTCGAAGGTGGCCGTCTCGTCCTCCAGATGCAGATAGCCGACGAGCATCTGGGGGCCGCGGGCGCGGATCTCGCCGTCGACCAGCTTGACGTCGGCGATGCCCGGCTTGCCGTCGGTGTCGGCGGCATGCTCGGCGTCTTCCAGTGAGCCGACCGTGGTCACCGGAACCTCGGTCGAGCCGTAGACCCGCGACACCGCCGCATTCTCGAAATACCCGGTGGCCGCGCGGATCAACGACGGGGGCACCGAAGCGCCTCCGCAGATGAACACCTTCAGCTCGGGCAACCGGGTGCCGGCGCGCTGCGCGGCAGCCAGCAACCCGTCGAGGAACGGGGTGGCGCCGGCCATGTGGGTGACGCGCTCGGCGAGCATCAACGCGACCGCGGCATCCGGATCCCAACGTTCCATCAGCACGGCGGTGCTGCCCAGCAGTAGCGGGCACTCGAACGCATAGATCGATCCGCCGATGTGCGCGATGGGTGACGGCACCAGGAACGTGTCGCCGTCCACGACGTGCCAATGGTCGCCGATCTGACGGATCAGTGCATGAATCGAGTTATGGCTGTGTAGAACGCCTTTCGGGCGTCCGGTAGTGCCCGAGGTGTAGAGGATCATGCGTACGGTGTCGGCGTTCAACACCGGCAGCGCGGCAGCGCACCGGTCGCCGGACAGCGATCCGTACGGGGTGTGACGGCCCGCATCACCGCGCACGACGATCACCTCGGGCGGCGCGGCGATCGCGGCGGTGACCCGGTCGAGCATCGCGACATAGTCGTGCTTGTTGAACGTCGACGGCACGAAGATCGCCCGGCAGTCGGCGTCGCTGAGGATGAACGACAGTTCCCGGTCGCGCAGCGAGGGCAGGATCGGGTTGACCACCATGCCGGCCAGCGTGGCACCGAGATAGATCACGGCCGCCTCGTGCCAGTTCGGCAACATGAACGACACCACGCTGCCCGCGGGCATCCGTGACATCAGTGATTGCGCCAGTGCCGCGGCCTGGTCGTGGAGTTGGCTGCAGGTGAGCCGGATGTCGCCATCCACCAACACGATTCGGTCGGGCGTCGATGCAGCGGCGTCACGCAACGAGTCGGCCAGCGTGTCATGCACCCACAGTCCGCGCCGGTAGGCATCGGTGGTGCGCTGCTCGTCGACCCTCACGGTTGCGGCCTAACCCTTGACCCGGCGCATCGTCATCGAGTGGCGGTACCGCGACGACGGGTGAGTGTTGAGGGTGACCTGCGCGACCTCGCCGTCCGAGGTCTTGTACGTCCTGCGCATTTCCAGCGCGGCACTGCCCGCGTCGACCTTGAGCGCTTCGGCCAGTTGCGGTGTGACCGTCACCGCGGCCATCTCCTGGTGCACTTCGACGATGCTGACCCCGAACAAATCCTCGATCAGCGGAAAGATGGGGCCGGAATGTCGTTGCAGCAGGCGCCCGACGGCGGCGAACGCGCGGTTGATGTATAACTCGGTGGTGCAGACCGGTGCATCGCTGCCCTCGGCCTGCCGGCAGCCCCGCACCGCGAGCCATTGCGAACCGGCCTGCAGGCCGGTTCGGGCGGCCAGTTCGTCGTCGACGGTGACCATCGCATTGGATTCGATCGTGAGCTGCGCGCCCGCCGCGAACGCCAGCAGATCGTTGATCGAGACCACGTCTTGGGCATAGGAATTGGCCGCCGGACGGGGAACCACCAGCGTTCCCGCCCGCGGCCGCGAGGAGACTAGGTTGTCCTCGCGCAGGCGCCGCAGCGCTTCGCGGACGGTGTACCGGCTGACCGCGAACCGTTCGCACAACTGCTGTTCGGTGGGTAACTGCGAACCCACCGGGTAGATGCCGTCGACGATCTCCTTGCGCAATGTGCGTGCGACCTGCAGGTAGCGATGGTCGGTGGGAGCGGTCATGTCCGTCGCAGCGCAAGCACGCTGCCCTCACCGTCGGCCGACACGTACAGTGTGCCGTCACCTGCGACGGTGATACCCGCGAACGGGCCCTGCGGTCCGGAGAACGGCGGCATTCCCTTGAGCGGCTTGGGCTCCACACCCGGCGGCGGGCCCACCGGCAGACCCGAGGCGATGGTCGCGCGCGCGTTGGTGTTCAAGTCGACCGCGACGACCTCCTTGGCGCCTGCGTCGACGATGTAGAGCACGCCGTCGGCAACCGCGATGCCCTGCGGCCGCTGCAGACCGTCCACCACCGTCTCGACGGTGCCGGAAACCGATACGACGCGGCCCGCACCCGTCTCCGCGACCAGCGGACGGCCGGCCGGGTCGAACGCGACACCGACCGGATCCTTCAATCCCGAGGCCAACACTTCCGTGTTGCCCGAGCGCAGCGCGTGGACGCGGCCGGTGCCGAGTTCGGCGAACACGATGGTGTCGTCTGGTCCGAGCGCCACACCGTAGAGCTGGTCGAAACCATCGGCCAGGTAATCGGTTTCGCCGTCGGCTTGGCGGTACCGTGCAATCTGACCGCCCGAGGTGGCGACGACGAAGACGCCCGCACCTGCTGGAGCCAGTCCGCGCAGGAAGCCGGGATAGCCGGGGGAGAACAGCATCCCGACCGTCTGCAGGGACCCGTCGGCACCGACGCGGTAGAAGTAGGTGCCGTCGGCGACGTAGAGATCGCCGTCGCTCATCGCGAGGTCCAGCGGCCAGTTGAGGCCGAAGGCAAGCAGCGTGCGGGTTTCGCCGCCGCCGAGGACTTCGGTGATCTCACCGGTGAAGTTCGAGGCGAAGAGCCGGTCGCCGACGAAAGCCAGGTTGTCGAGTCCCGGATTCAGCTGTGCGAGCACGGTTCTCTCGCCGCTGCGCGGATCGATGCGCAGCACCTGACCGCTGGCCACCTGCGTGGAGACGATACGGCCCTGCGAGTCGAACTTCAGCGCGTCGGGCACGCCGAGGTCGGCGGCGACCCGCTGCGGCTCACCGCCCGCGGGATCAATCCGCCAGATTTCGTTGGCGGTCATCAACGGGTAGTACAGCAACCCGTCGGGGCCGACCTCCATCGCGTTCGGCGACGGCAGGTTCTCCAGCAGGATGCGTTCGGCGCCGCTGCTGCGGTCGAGTTCCATCAACCGGCCGCCCTCGCGGCACTCGTTGATGAACAACCGGTCCTGATGCACGGTGATGCCGTTGGCACACGGGAGATCGTCACGCAGCACGCGGGTGCGGCCGCCGGCATTGTTCTTGGCCAAGCGGACGCTGACCCGCCCGTCCATCACCTCGGTCGCATACAGGTTGCCGTCGGAGTCGAACGCGACGTCGTCCGGCGCGACGATGTCACCGCCCTTGGCGCTGACCGTGTCGAGGGCGCCGGTGCCGAGATCGAGTGCGCTGATCTGGCTGCCCGTCACCTGGGCGATGTAGACGCGCCCGTCGGGACCCGTGCGCAGCCCGTTCGCGCCGAACAACCGGCTGGGAGCGGTCACGCGTTCGATCCGCCAGCCGTCGGCGGCGGCCGGATCTGCGCCCGGCGAGTAACGGGTGTGCTCCTGTGAGCTGGTCGCAAATGGCGTCATGACCTCGCACGCTAGCAAGCTCACCTAGTCCAGACAATAGGCCAGACGAACTGCTCGGCGACCCTTGACGAGCCGATTCGCGCTGGGGAATAGTGTTCTGCAACATGGAGAGCACCATTTATTGTCCGGACAAATAGCGTGGGCGACCTTCTGAGGCTGGACGGACGCATCGTCGTCGTCTCGGGCGCGGGCGGCGGCGGCATCGGCACCACCGTGACCCGGATGGCGGCCGAGGCCGGTGCCACAGTCGTCGCCGTGAGCCGATCGAAGGAGAACCTCGACGAACACGTCGCACCGCTGGCCGCGCAGGGTCTGCCGGTCCTGCCCGTGGCCGCCGACGCGTCGACCGACGACGGCATCGCGACCGTCATCGACCACATCCGTCGCACCGACGGCGACCTCTACGGGTTGGTGAACATCGCGGGTGGGGCCGCGCCGGGGACCTGGATGCCCTCCACGCGCGTGACCCGTGACGACTGGCGCGCGCTGTTCGCCGCGAACCTCGAGACTGCGTTCTTCATGAGCCAAGCGATCAGTCGGGAACTGCGCAGCCTTGGCCTGAAGGGGTCGATAGTCTCCGTTTCTTCGATCAGCGGGATGAACACCGCGCCGTTTCACATCGCCTACGGAACGGCCAAAGCGGCGATCGTCGCCGTGACCCGCACCATGGCCGTCGAGCTCGCGTCCGACAACATCCGGGTCAATGCCGTCGCGCCGGGCGTCACCGAAACCGCCGCGTCGGCAACCTACGTCGACGAGGACCCCGAACGCGACCGCCGGGCGATCGCGATGGGCAGGCGCGGCCGGCCCGACGAACAGGCGGGCGCGATCCTGTTCCTCCTGTCCGATCTGTCCAGCTACATCACCGGTCAGACGCTGCTCGTCGACGGAGGCCTGAACCTGAAGTGGACGCATCTCGGCGCCGACAACACCTCGCTGTTCCTCAAGGACGAGAACTTCCGCGCAGAGATCAGCCGGTTCTAAGGAGTTCACCGTGACCGATACCGATGCCCGAACCGAGAATTCGACGGACGAGCTCGCTGAAGAACTCTCGAGGCCCATGACCATCAGCGTGGACGCCTACGTCTCCGAGGAGTACGCCCGCGCCGAGCGGGACAAGCTGTGGCGCATGGTGTGGCAGCAGGTGGGCCGTGTCGAGGAGATTCCCGAGGTCGGCAGCTACCTCACCTACGACATCCTCGACGACTCGATCATCATCGTACGAACCGGACCCAACGAGTTTCGGGCGCACCACAACGTCTGCATGCATCGGGGCCGCCGCCTCGTCGACACTCCCGACGGCGCGAAGAACGCCGTCGGTCGGGCGCGCAAGTCGTTCGTGTGTGGGTTCCACGGCTGGACATACGGTCTCGACGGTGCGTGCACCCACATCCGCGAAGAAGACGACTGGAAGGGCGCACTGACGCCGCAGAACACCCATCTGGCGCCCGTCCAGGTCGACACCTGGGGCGGTTGGCTGTTCGTCAACATGGACCCCGACTGCGAACCGCTGGCCGACTACCTGTTCCCGGCCGCGAAGATCCTCGACCCGTTCGGCCTGGAGAACATGCGCTACAAATGGCGCAAATGGCTGTACTTCGACTGCAATTGGAAGGTCGCGTTGGAGGCCTTCAACGAGACCTACCACGTGTTCACCACGCACCCGGAGTTCAACAAGTTCGGTGAATTCAAGGGCTGGGCCAAGGCGCAGGGCAAGCACAGCAACATCGGCTACGACGCGCCAAAGGGCATGGACGAGACGAAGTCCAAGATCCGCCTCGGGACCGGCGACGACCCTCGGGTCTCCACCGCCGAGATGCAGATGTACACCTGGGAGCAGACCAACGCGACCACCACCGAGACGCTGGTGAACGCGGCGAAGAGGCTGGTCGACGAATTGCCCGAGGACACGCCTCCCGACAAGGTGCTGCAGCACTGGATGGCGTCGGCGCGGCGCGACGACGAAGCCCGCGGGGTGATCTGGCCGACGATCCCGGCCGACATCCTCGGGCAGGCCGGTACGGCCTGGCAGATCTTTCCGAACTTCCAGATCGGCCAGGGCCTGACGACGGCACTGTGCTACAGCGCCCGGCCGCACCCCAGCTACGACCCGAACAAGTGCATCTTCGAGGTCGCCACCCTCGAGCTCTTCCCGAAAGGCCAAGAGCCGCAGACGGAGTGGCAGTACACGCCCCAGGACAGCCCGAACTGGCTGTCGGTACTGCCGCAGGACTTCTCGAACATGGCCGCGGTGCAGCAGGGCATGAAATCGCTCGGCTTTGCCGGCACCAAACCCAATCCGTACCGCGAACGCAGCACCGTGAACCTTCACTACCAACTGTCCAAGTACATGGGCACCGGCGAACCGAAAGAGCTCTAGACAATGACAGTGTTCGACACCTGCGGTCCCACGCAGACGCCCGACGACATCGACATCGACGCGCTGCGGGAGAAGTACGCCCAAGAGCGGGCCAAAAGGCTTCGGCCCGAGGGCTCCAAGCAGTACGTCGAGTTGTCCGACGACTTCGCCGGCTACTACGAGGTGGACCCGTACACCCCCGTCGCGCCGCGTGACCCGATCGCCGAGGACATCGACGTCGCGGTGCTCGGCGGCGGTTTCGGCGGGTTGCTGTCGGCGGCCTATCTGAAGAAGGCCGGTGTCGAGGACGTCCGCATCATCGAGTTGGGCGGCGACTTCGGTGGCGTCTGGTACTGGAACCGCTATCCCGGAATCCAGTGTGACAACGAGTCCTACTGCTACATCCCGCTTCTGGAGGAGCTCGACTACATCCCGAGCAAGAAGTTCGCCGACGGACCAGAGATCTACGAGCACTGCCGGCGCATCGGTAAGCACTTCGGCCTCTACGACTCGGCGATCTTTTCCACCCAGGTCCGCGACATGCGCTGGGACGAGGAAGTCAAGCGCTGGCGTATCGCCACCAACCGCGGCGACGACATCCGGGCCCGGTTCGTCGTGCTGGCCTCGGGACCGTTTCACCGGCCCAAGTTGCCGGGTATCCCGGGCTTGAAGGACTTCAAGGGGCACAGCTTCCACTCGTCGCGATGGGACTACGAGTACACCGGTGGCGACTACACCGGCGGCATGGACAAGCTCGCCGACAAACGCGTCGCGATCATCGGCACCGGCGCCACCAGCATCCAGGTGGTGCCGTTCCTGGCCCGGGATGCCCAGCACCTGTACGTGTTCCAGCGCACGCCGTCGACGGTCGATGCGCGCAACAACGCGCCGACCGACCCCGAGTGGGTGAAGACGCTGCAGCCGGGCTGGCAGAAGGAGCGGCAGCGCAACTTCCACTCGTGGACGTTCGAGGGCATGGCCCTCGGCCAGCCGGATCTGGTGTGCGACTTCTGGACCGAACTGGGCCGCAACACCGCCGCTCGCGTTCTGTCGCTCGAAGATCCGTCCACGTTGACGCCGGAACAGTTCGTGGCGATCCGCGAGGAAGAGGACTACAAGATCATGGAGCGGCTGCGCCGCCGGATCGCCGAGGTCGTCGATGATGACGACACCGCCGAGGCGCTCAAGCCGTACTACCGCTTCCTGTGCAAGCGGCCGCTGTCCAACGACGACTACCTGCCGACGTTCAACCGGCCCAACGTCACGCTGGTCGATGTCTCCGGTTCCAAAGGCGTCGAACGGATCACGGAGAAGGGGCTGATCGCCAACGGTCAGGAGTACGAGGTCGACTGCATCATCTATGCCAGCGGCTTCGAGATCACCACCGAGATCAGCAGGCGCTACTCGATCGATGCCATCGAAGGACGCGACGGGCTCTCGCTCTACGACTACTGGCGCGACGGCTACAAGACGCTGCACGGCATGACGAGCCGCGGCTTCCCCAACCAGTTCTTCACCGGTTTCACCCAGGTCGGCATCTCGGCCAACATCGCGGCGAACTACGAACTGCAGGGTGAGCACATCGCCTACATCATCGCCGAGGCGCTCAAGCGCGGCGCGACGGTCGTGGAGCCGACGCCCGAAGCGCAAGACGGGTGGTGCGCGACCATCTGCGAAACCGCAGTCGACAACTCGGCTTTCGACGCGTCCTGCACCCCTGGCTACTACAACAACGAAGGCGGTGGCCCAGGATCTGAGCAGGGCGAGGGCATCCGGTCCCATCTCGGCGAGCCCTACGGCCCGGGTTTCTACGCGTTCGGCGATCTGCTCAAGGAGTGGCGCGACAAGGGCGATCTCGACGGCCTGGAGTTGCGTTCGTGACCCCTTCTACGCGCCGAGCGCACGGTCGGTGCCCGCTTACTCGCGATTCTTGTACAGGAAGCGTGCATTCGGCGCATGGCTGACCTGAGATTCGACGGGCGAGTCGCGGTCGTGACCGGCGGCGGCAGGGGGCTGGGCCGCTCGTACGCGCTGCTGCTGGCCGAGCGCGGGGCGAAGGTCGTCGTCAACGATTTAGGGGGGAGCCTAGACGGTGACGGGTCCGACGCCACGCCCGCCGCGGACGTTGTCGGCGAGATCACCGCTGCCGGTGGAGAAGCCGTCGTCAGCACCGACTCGGTGGCCACTCCCGCGGGCGGGAAGGCGATCATCGACACCGCGATCGAGCATTACGGGCGCGTCGACGTGCTGGTCCACAATGCCGGCATCGTCCGTCGCGCCCCACTCGCGGAGATGACCTACGACGACTTCGAGGCGGTTCTCGACGTCCATCTGCGCGGCGCTTTCCACGTCGTGCGTCCCGCTTTCCCGGTGATGTGCGACGCCGGTTACGGCCGCATCGTGCTGACCTCCTCGATCGGCGGTCTGTACGGCAACCACGACGTCGCGAACTATGCGGTCGCCAAGGCGGGCGTGCTCGGGCTGTCCAACGTCGCGGCCATGGAGGGCGCCGCACACGGCGTCAAGAGCAACGTGATCGTGCCCGCCGCGGTCACCAGGATGGCTGAGGGCATCGACACCTCGGCGTATCCGCCGATGGGTGCCGACCTGGTGGCACCCGCGGTCGGCTGGCTGGCGCACGAGACCTGTTCGATCACAGGGGAAATGTTCATTGCGCTGGCCGGTCGGATCGCCCGGGCGGTGGTCGCGGAGACACCCGGCGTGTACCGGCCGGCGTGGTCGATCGAGGACGTTGGCCAACAGATCTCCGCCATCCGGAACCTGTCGGAAACCGTCGTGTTCCCCGTCGTGCCCGACGGCCACAACGAGCACATCAGGTACAGCTTCGCGATGGCCCAGCGGGGAGCGATCCATGCCTAGCGGACCGCTGACCGGCGTGCGCGTCGTCGACCTCACCGCGATGGTGATGGGTCCGTACTGCACGCAGATCATGGCCGACATGGGCGCCGACGTGATCAAGGTCGAACCGCCGCAAGGCGATAACACCCGCTTCATCTCGGTGGGACCCGCACCCGGAATGAGCGGCGTGTTCGTCAACGTCAACCGCGGCAAGCGCAGCGTGGTGCTGGATCTGCAGACCGAGGGCGGCAAGGCCGCGATGCGCGCGCTGATCGAACAGGCCGACGTGTTCATCCACTCGATGCGCGCCAAGGCGATCGCCAAGCTGGGCTTCGGGTACGACGAGGTCGCGTCGATCAACCCCGCGATCGTCTACACGAACTGCTACGGCTACGGCCGCCGCGGACCCGACCGCGACCGGCCCGCCTACGACGACACCATCCAGGCCGAAGCCGGATTGCCCGCGGTGCAGCAGCAATTGACGGGTGAGGCGGACTTCGTCGGCACGATCCTGGCCGACAAGGTGGCCGGGTTGACCGCCCTGTACGCGACGACGATGGCGCTGTTCCATCGCGAGCGCACCGGAGAGGGTCAGGAGGTCGAGGTCGCCATGTTCGAGACGATGGCGTCCTTCATGCTGGTCGAGCATGCCAACGGCGCCATGTTCGACCCCCCGCTCGGGCCCGCGGTGTACCCCCGCACGGTGGCGCCCAACCGCAGGCCGTACCGCACCAGCGACGGCTACATCGCCGCACTGATCTACAACGACAAACACTGGAAAGCGTTCATCGACGCGGTGCAGCCCGCGTGGAACAACGACACCTACGCCACGCTCGAACGGCGGGCCCACAACATCGACGTGGTCTACGGGCTGTTGGCCGAGACCATGAAGGAACGCACGACGGCCGAATGGCTCGCGCTGTTCCGTGAACTCGAGATTCCCGCGGCACCGCTGAACACGCCCGACGCGCTGTTCGACAACGCCCACCTCAATGCGGTGGGTTTGTTCGAGACCGTCGAAACCCCACAGGGCCCCGTGCGGTTCCCCGGCGTGCCGACCTGGTTCTCCCGCACCCCGGGCCGCGTCGCCGGGCCGGCCCCGGCGCTGGGCGCCGACACCGATGCCGTGCTCGACGAACTCGGGCTCGGCGCGGCCGGCCTCAACGCACCCGCATACGCCGAGACTACGGTTGATGACGAAAATCAGCCGAATTCCGTCAGAAACCGTAGTGTCGGCGCGGCCAACGCGGAGCCGGTGTAGCCATGGACTTCGAGATGGGTCCCAAGGCCGCCGAGTTGCGCGGGAAACTGCGCCGGCTGGTGAAACAGAATGTCCCAGAGCATTATCTGGGTGCGTTCACCGACGACCCCGCCGATCTGGAGATCGCGCAGCGGTTCTGCCGCATGCTCGCCGAACGCGAACTGCTGTGCCTGTCCTGGCCCCGGGAGTTCGGCGGCGGCGGCGCGTCGGTGTGGGAGCAGACCGTGGTGCGCGAGGAGATGTGGGCGCATCACGAACCGCGCGGCGCGCAGTACATGGGCGTCAACTGGGTCGGGCCGATCATCACGCGCCACGGCACCGAAGAGCAGCAGCGCAAGCATCTTCCGCCGATCGCGCGCGGCGAGGTGATCTGGTGTCAGGGGTTCTCCGAGCCCGAGGCCGGTTCCGACCTCGCGTCGCTGCGCACCACGGCGCGCCGCGATGGCGACGGTTGGCTGGTCAGCGGGCAGAAGATCTGGACGTCGTACGCCACGATGGCGCAGTGGTGCTTTCTGCTGGCGCGCACCTCTCGCGTGGGAGAAGGCGCAACCCAAAAAAAGCAGCAGGGCCTCACCATTTTCCTGGTGCGGATGGATGATCCGGCGATCCAGGTCCGGCCGATCCGCGCCATGTTGGGCCCACACCATCTCAACGAGGTGTTCTTCGACGACCTGCGTGTCACCGAAGCGGATGTGCTCGGGACCGTCGACGAGGGCTGGTCGATCGTGCAGGACGTGATGGCCTTCGAGCGGGTCGGTATCGCCCGGTACGCGCGCTGCGAACGCCTGCTCGCCGCGGCGCCCACGGTGCTCGGCGACCGCTGGGACGACCTGCCGGCGGAGCTGCGCACCCGGTGGATCCGAATGCTGACGCACTGCCGCCGGGCCCGGTTGATGGCCTATCGCGTGGTCTCGCTGCAGAGCAGCGGACGCATCCAGCCGGGCGACGCCGCCGCCTATCGAATCGCGGTCACCAAGCTGGACCAGGACAGCGCGGAAGTGCTGATGGACATCGCGGCCGAAGTGTCGCACGGCGATTCGCGCGCCAAGTGGTTCCTCGGCGAGGTCGAGGATCACTGGAAGTACTCGCAGGCCTCTACCGTTTCGTCGGGCAGCATCGAGATGCAGCGCATCCTGCTGTCCCGCGCGCTGTTGGCGGTGCGCACGTGAGGAGCAGTAAGGGCTGGGCGAAATGAGCGGGATGGTTCTCGACCTGTCCGACGACGCCAAAGAATTCGGGCGCGAGGCACTTCGGGCATTCGAAGCCGCCGGCGGCGACCAGCTGGTGCAGCAGGCCGAGGCCAAACCCGCGAAGCGTGAATCACTGGTCGGCCCGATCCTGAGCGGGCTCGGGGCATGGGAACTCGATGCGCGAAGCGACGCCGACAGCCTCGAAGCGGCCGCCGCGTTGTGCCGCAGCGCGGGCTACTGGGCGCTGCCCTATCCGGTCGCCGAACGCCTGGCCGCCCCAACCGATCTGGACACCGACGGACTGATCGTCGTCGCGGGAAGGCGCCCGTCCGGCGTGGTCGTTGGACTCGAAAACCGCTGGACCGCAGTCACCGTGGAGGGCGTACGCAGCGCCGTGACCGGGCTTGGCCCCGCCGGCGCGGGCTTCGTCGCCGAACTGCAGACGGTCCGTGTCGATGACGACGGTGCCGCCGACATCGCGCTCGCGCTGGTGTTGCCGTGCTGGACGCTGCTCGGCATGCTCGACCGGGCGATCGAACTGACCGTCGCACACGTCACCCTGCGCAAGCAGTTCGGGCAGCCGCTGTCGTCGTTCCAGGGCGTGCAGTTCCAGCTGACCGATGCCGAGGTCGAGCGCAGCGGCCTCGACATCCTCGCCAATCACGCGCTGTGGAGCCTCGGTACCGCGCGCCCCGAGGCCCTCAACGACGCTCTCGCGCTTCGGATGTCGGCCCTCGAAGCCGCCGAAGTCGTATTCCGGGTGTGCCATCAGTTGCACGGCGCGGTCGGCTTCTGCGACGAGACCACGCTGTCGTGGCTGTCGCGCTACAGCCAACCGTTACGCCGGCTGCCGCTCGGGCTGTCGGCCACCCGTGATGCGTTGACCCGCAGGGCTGGCGGCACCGGCCTGACGGGGTTGTACGCATGAAGGTTGCGGTGATCGGCACCGGCTTCGGCAAGCACGCCGCGGCGCCCGCATACGCCGGCCTCGGGTTCGATGTCGAGGTCGTCAGCCCGCGCGACGAGGCCGCAGTCAAGGCTGCGCTCGCCTCCGACGTCGACCTGGTCTCCGTGCATTCACCGCCGTTCCTGCACCTCGAACATGTGACCGGCGCGATCGAGCACGGCCACGCGGTGTTGTGCGACAAGCCGTTCGGCCGCAACGCCGAGGAAGCGGCACAGATGCACGCAAGGGCTGGCGACGCCGGTGTGCTGCACTTCCTCAACTTCGAGTTCCGGTTCAACGAGTCATGGGCGCGACTCAAGGAACTAGCGGACGGCGGAGCGATCGGAACACCCCGGCACCTCCACTGGTCGTTCTTCGGAAGCGGGTTGCGGGACCGCAAGCACGGCTGGATCAACGACGCGGATCTCGGCGGCGGCTGGATCGGCGCCTACGGCTCACATCTGATCGACTTCACCCGGCACCTGTTCGGCAGTGAGATCGCCGATTGCGGGGGCGTGACCCGAGCCGATATCGCCGGCGCCACCGCCGAAGACGCGTACTACGCGTGGTTCACAATGGCCAACGGCGCCACGGCGACTCACGACACCGGGTTCGCCGCCGCCGTGCCGTCGCCGCCGGCGGTCACGCTGATCGGCAGCGAGGGCACCATCGAACTGGCTGCCGACACGACGCTCGTTTTGCGGCGGCCCAATGCCGATCCGGAAACCGTCGACTTCGCGCCGCCACCCCGGCGGTCGCCGCCACCGGCGCTGTCGGCGTTCCTCGGTCGCGTCGCCGAGGCATTGCGCGCCGGCGCTCAGATCGGCCCATCCTTCGACGACGGCCTCGCCGTCGCGCGCGCCATGGACCTGCTGCGGGCCAAGGCGGTGCGCGTATGACCCCGGACCAGGCTCAGTTTCGGCAGGACGTGCGGCGGTGGTGCGTCGAACACATTCCGAAGGACTGGCGCGCAACGCAGACGGGCGCCACCGACGAGGAGTTCGTCGCGTTCCAGAAGGCGTGGTTCGCCGAACTGCACGCCGCGGGCTTCGCGGTCCCGCACTGGCCCGCCGAGTGGGGCGGCGGCATGTCGGTGGCCGAGCAGGTGGTGCTGTACCAGGAGTTGGCTGCACACGACGCGCCGCGTCTGGTGCTCGCTTTCGTCGGGATCCATCACGCCGCATCGACGCTGCTGGTCGCGGGCACCGAGGAGCAACGGCGCCGCCACCTTCCCGCGATCCTCGACGGCGAGATCTGGGTGCAGGGCTTCTCCGAACCCGAGGCCGGCTCCGATCTGGCGAGCTTGCGCACCACGGCCCGAAGAGAGGGCGACTCCTATGTCGTCAACGGGCAGAAACTGTGGGCCAGCGGGGGCAAGCATGCGGACTGGTGTCTGCTGCTGGCCCGCACCGATCCGAATGCGCCGAAGCGCAAAGGTATTTCGTACTTCCTGCTCGACATGACCACGCCCGGGGTGGAGGTCCGGCCCATCCGCAACGCGATCGGCGACTCGCACTTCTGCGAGATCTTCCTCAACGACGTGTCGATTCCGGCCGCCAACCTGGTCGGCGAGGAGAACGCCGGCTGGCAGGTCGCCCAGGCCACCCTCGGCGCCGAGCGCGGCATGACGATGCTCGAACTCGCCGAGCGGCTCGGCAACGCGGGGTTCCGATGGTTGACGCAGAGCGCCCCGGTCGACGACCCCGTGGTGGCCGACCGGCTCGCGCAGTTCGAGATCGACATCTCCGGTCTGCGCGGGTTGTGCCGAAAGCTGGTCGAGGACAACGAGGACGGCGAACCGGGACCCGCAGATGCCTCGATCGTCAAGCTGTTCTACAGCGAGCTGCTGCAGCACATGACCGACTTCGGCGCCGAGATCGGCGGGCTGGCCGCGCACACCGAACTGACCAAGCCGATGTCGAGTGGTTGGGAGTCAGGCGCATGGGTGCTTGACTTCGTCGGGTCGTGGGAGTGGACCATCCCCGGCGGCGCGAGCGAGATCCAGCGCACGATCATCGGGGAGCGAGGCCTCGGCCTGCCCCGGGAACCGAGCGCCGTCTGATGAACTCCGAATTCGCTGAGTTCCACGACGAACTGCGGTCCGTGGCGGGGGACCTGCTCGCCAAGGACCGCCGCGTGCAATGGTCGACGTTGGTGGACGCGGGCTGGGTCGGGCTGGAGGTGCCCGAGCAGTTCGGCGGTGCCGGCGCATCGTTCGCCGAAACCGCAGTCGTCTGTGAGGAGATCGGCCGCGCCGCGAGCGCAACCGGCTATCTCGGTAGCGCGGTGCTGGCGGTCGGTACACTGAACGCGCTGCAGCCCAGCGACACTCGTGATCGGCTGCTGGCCGAGGTCGCGTCCGGCAGCTCGAGGGTAGCCGTCGCGCTCGAGCCCTACGAGTTCGTACCCGACGCCGAAGGCGCCGACTGCGTCCTGGTGGTCGCCGGTGAGGGTGTCACCGCCACGACGCCGACGGTGACCGCTCAACTCGTTGTGGACGAGACGAGACGGCTGGCAACGGTGACGCCGCAGTCCGGCGAACTACTCAGGTTCGGAAGCGACGCCGCAGTGCAACGGTTACACGACCGCGCCGCCGTCGCGATCGCCTGCGACAGCCTCGGTCTGAGCGAGGCGATGCTCGACGCGACCGTCGGGTACGCGAAGGTGCGTCACCAGTTCGGCAGAGCCATCGGGTCGTTCCAGGCCGTCAAACACGCGTGTGCCGACATGCTGGTCAGCATCGCGGTGTCCCGCCAACTCGTCGGCGCCGCGGTGCAGGCCGTGGCCGAGGGTCAACGCGACGCGGGCAGAGCCGCCTCGATGGCCAAGGCCCACGCCTGTGCCGCGGCGGTCGACATCGCCGGCAAGGCCATGCAACTGCACGGCGGTATCGGCTACACGTGGGAGAGCGGAATCCACGTCTACCTGAAGCGCGCCACCCTCAACCGTTCGCTGTTCGGCTCGCCGGCAGCACACCGCAAACGACTAGCACAACGCTATCTGTAGAGAAATCAAGGAGTTTCACGTGGGTGTACCCGTATACAAGCGCATTCTGGACCTCTTCGAGGCCGAGGGCGTCAACACGTTGTTCGGCATCCCGGACCCCAACTTCGTGCACATGTTCTCCGAGGCCGACGCGCGGGGCTGGTCGGTGGTGGCACCGCACCACGAGCTGAGCGCCGGCTTCATGGCCGAGGCGGCGTCCCGGATGACGGGCAAGCCCGGTCTGTGCATCGGAACGCTGGGACCCGGTGTGGCCAACATCGCCGGGGCCATGATGTGCGCACTGGTGGAGAACTCGCCGGTGATCTTCCTGGGCGGCCAGCGGGCGCGCATCACCGAGCGGCGGGTGCGCCGCGGCCGGATCCAGTTCGTACAGCAGGAGGGCTTGTTCTCGCCGTCGGTCAAGTACAGCAGCTCCATCGAGTACGCCGATCAGACCGACGAGATCATCCACGAGGCGATCCGCCGTGCGATGTCGGGCACCCCGGGCCCGTCCTACGTCGAATTCCCGTCGCACGTGATCCTCGAAGAGCTCGACCTTCCGGAAGTGTTGCCGCCGAGCAGGTATCGCCTCGTCAATCAGGGCGCGGGGGAGCGCGAGGTCGCCGAGGCCGCCAACCTGATCCGTGAGGCCAAGAGCCCGATCCTTCTGGTCGGCCACGGCGTACACACCTCCCGCACTCAGCAGGAGGTCAAGGAGCTGGCCGAGCTGATGGCCTGCCCGGTGATCCAGACGTCCGGCGGCACGTCGTTCATCCCGGGACTGGCCGAGCGCACGTTCCCGTACTTGTTCTCCCCGGCCGCCAACGAGGCGGTCGAGGAATCCGACCTGTGCGTCGCGCTGGGTACCGAACTCGGCGAGCCCATGCACTACGGGCGGACCCAGCATTGGGCGGGCAACGATGCGAACCGCAAGTGGGTGTACGTCGAGCAGGACCCGACGGCCATTGGCGTGAACCGGCCCGTCGACGTGGCGCTGGTCGGTGACCTGCGTGGCGTGGTGCCGCAACTCATCGACGCGTTGCGCGATACCCCGCGCGCACCGTCGGCCAACCTCGAAACACTGGTCAAGTCGGACGCCGCCGAGCTGGCGCGAGTGGCAGAGGAGGCGCCGACCGGACGCACCCCGGTGCACCCGGCACGCTACGTGGTCGAGGCGACCAAGGCGTTCGCCGAACTCTCCGACGGCATCATGGTGCGCGATGGCGGCGCGACCGTGATCTTCCAGTGGACCTACTCGCAGTCCAAGCCGCGCGACGTGATCTGGAACCAGAACTTCGGTCACCTGGGAACCGGATTGCCGTACGCCGTTGGTGCCTCGGTCGCAGAGGGGGGTAAGCGTCCGGTCATGCTGCTCACCAGTGACTCGGCGTTCCTGTTCCACATCGCGGAGCTGGAGACGGCGGCGCGGCAGAACCTGCCGCTGGTGTGCGTGGTCGGTGTCGACCACCAGTGGGGCCTCGAGGTGGGCGTGTACAAGCGCACGTTCGACCAGCCGTCCCCGCAGCCCGGCGTGCACTGGAGCAAGGACGTCCGGATGGACAAGATCGCCGAGGGCTTCGGTTGCCACGGCGAGTACGTCGAGAAGGAAGAGGACATCGGCCCGGCGATCGCCCGCGCCTACGCCAGCGGCAAAGTCGGTGTGGTGCATGTGTGCATCGACCCGACGGCGAACTCCGAGGAGATGCCGAAATACGACCGATTCCGCACCTGGTATGCAGAAGGCACCCAGTAGCGCACCGATCTAGGGAAAGCTAAACACCATGCGTGAATATCTGAAGTTCTACATCGACGGTCAATGGGTCGACCCGGTCCGGCCCAACACCTTGGAGGTCGACAACCCGACCACCGAACAGGTGTCCGGCAAGATCGCGATCGGTTCGTCGGCCGACGTCGACGTGGCGGTGCAAGCGGCGCGCCGCGCGTTCGGCACGTGGTCGCAGAGCAGCCGTGAGGAACGCATCGACGTGCTGCAGGCCGTCATGGGCGAGTACCAGAAGCGGGCCGGTGACCTCGCCGACGCGGTCAGCGAGGAGATGGGTGCACCGGCGTCGCTGGCGGCCGGGCCTCAGGTCAACCTCGGCCTCGGCCACCTGGCCACCGCGATCGACGCGCTGAAGAACTTCGAGTTCGAGGAGCAGCACGGCGCGACGCTGGTGGTCAAGGAGCCGATCGGGGTCTGTGGATTGATCACCCCGTGGAACTGGCCGCTCAACCAGATCGCGTGCAAGGTCTTTCCGGCGTTGGCGACCGGCTGCACGATGGTGCTCAAGCCGTCGGAGGTGGCGCCCTACAGTGCGCAGATCTTCACCGAGATCATCGACGCCGCAGGCGTTCCCGCCGGTGTCTACAACCTGGTCTACGGCGACGGTCCGGGCGTGGGCGCGGCGCTGTCCAGCCACCCCGACATCGACATGGTCTCGTTCACCGGGTCGACACGGGCCGGCGTCGACGTCGCGAAGAACGCCGCGCTGACCGTCAAGCGTGTCACGCAGGAACTCGGCGGCAAGAGCCCGAACATCGTGCTCGACGACGACGACTTCGCCAAGAGCGTGACCGCGGGCGTCTCGGTGATGATGATGAACAGCGGCCAGAGTTGTAACGCGCCGTCGCGGATGCTGGTGCCGAACTCCCGGATGGAGGAGGCGATGGCGATCGCCCGCGAGGTCGCGAGCGCGGTGAAGGTCGGCGACCCCAACGACAAGACCGCGATCGGCCCGGTCGCGTCGAAGGCGCAATTCGACAAGATCCAGGGGCTGATCCAGAAGGGCATCGACGAGGGCGCCACCGTCGTCGTCGGCGGCTGCGGCCGACCCGACGGACTGGACAAGGGCTACTACGTCAAGCCGACCGTGTTCGCCAACGTCACCAACGACATGACGATCGCTCGCGAGGAGATCTTCGGCCCGGTGCTCTGCATCCTCGGCTACGACGATCTCGACCAGGCGCTCGAGATCGCCAACGACACGGAATACGGTCTGGCGGGGTATGTTTCGGGCGCGGATCTCGAGAAGGCCCGCGCGGTGGCGCGTCGGATCCGGGCCGGCTCGGTCGCAATCAACCACGGGTTCGACATGAACGCGCCGTTCGGCGGCTACAAGCGCAGCGGCAACGGGCGCGAGTGGGGCCACTTCGGGTTCGACGAGTTCCTGGAGGTCAAGGCCGCGTTGGGTTACACACCGGAGGCGGCGGCCGGATAAGGCTCGTCACGGCTTGAGCAGCGGCCGCAGATCGTCCAGGCGATCGAACAGGTGCCAGATGTACGCCGACGACCCGTCCTCCCGATGCGGATGCAGGTCTGCCAGGTCGGGATCGTCGCGGTAACTGTCGAAGGCTTCCTTGGAGTCCCATTCGACGAGGATCAGCACCTTGCGCGGTTCGATGTCGCCCACGACCGCCTCCCGGAACTGTCCGAGCGCGACGACGCGACCGCCGTGCTTGGCAACCTCCTGCGGTGAGCGTTTCGAGTAGACGAGGTACTCGTCGCGATCGGCGATGTCGAAGAGGTTCAGCGCATATATCGTCACGTAGATGACGGTACGCGGCCAGAAGTACGAATACGGCGTCGATTTCGACCGCATCGAAGCGATCGACATCCACACCCACGTCGAGATCGACGGCCACGGCCACAAGGCCTACGTCGACGACCTCGTCGAAGCGACCGAGAAGTACTTCAAGATGCCGCCGGGCGCGATGGCCGGTGTCGACGCGATCGCCGACCTGTACCGACGGCACAACACCGCCGCGGTGGTGTTCACCATCGACGCGCGAACCGCGATGCGCCACGCGCCGAACTCGATCGAGGACCTCGTCGCCGGTGCGGTGCGCAACAACGATGTGCTGATCCCGTTCGGCAGCGTCGACCCGTGGCACGAGCGCCGGGCGGTGCACCGCGTGCACGAGTTGGTGCGCGATTACGGGGTGAAGGGCTTCAAGTTCCATCCGAGCATGCAGGCGTTCGAACCCAATGACCGCCGCTTCTATCCGATCTACGAGGCGATCACCGAAGCCGGTGTGCCCGCGCTGTTCCACACCGGGCAGACCGGGATGGGTTCGGGGCTGCCCGGTGGACACCGCATCAAGCTGCGGTACTCCGACCCGATGCTGCTCGACGACGTCGCCGCCGACTTCGGTGAGCTGACGATCGTGATGGCCCACCCCGCGGTGCCGTGGGTCGACTCGCAGATCGCGATCGCCACGCACAAATCCAACGTGTACATCGATCTGTCCGGCTGGAGCCCGAAGTACTTCCCGCCGCAGCTGGTGCGGGCGATGAGCAGGCAACTGCGCACGAAGGTGTTGTTCGGCACCGACTTTCCCTACATCCAGATCGACCGGTGGCGTCGAGACTTCGACACCCTCGACGTCGACCCGGCGGTGGTGCCGCTGATCTATAAGGACAACGCGCTGCGTGTGCTCGGGGTGACTCGATGAGTTTCTGAGTCGGGGGTGGTCTATATCGGTGAACGACCCACCACCGACTGAAGGAGACCGTCGTGCCCGTCCGCAATTCCGCCCCTGTGGGCGCCCCGATCTGGATCGATCTCGCATCCTCGGATGTCGAACGCTCGCAGGCCTTCTACGGCGCGGTGTTCGGCTGGACCTTCGAGTCCGCGGGCCCCGAGTACGGCGGTTACATCACCGCGATCAAGGACGACAGGCCGATCGCCGGCATGATGGTCAACGACCCGCAGTGGAACAGCCCGGACGGGTGGACCACGTACTTCCACACCACCGACGTCAAGGCCACGCTCGACAAGGCGATGGCCGCCGGCGCCATCACCTGCGGGGCGCCGGCCGAGCCGATGCAGGTCGGCGACCGGGGCTGGATGGGCATGCTGTCGGACTCCAGCGGGGCCTTCTTCGGCCTGTGGCAGCCGACCGGGCACCGCGGCTTCGAAATCGTCAACGAGCACGGCGCGCCGGTGTACTTCCAGTGGACCGGCCGCGACTACGCCAAGTCGCAGGCGTTCTACCGCGACGTGTTCGGCTGGCACATCGAGACGGTTTCCGACACCGACGAATTCCGGTACAGCACAGCGATCTTCGACGGTGAGGCGTTGCTCGGCCTGATGGACGGCACCGGTTTCATGCCCGAGGACGAGCCGTCGAAATGGAACTTCTTCTTCGGTGCCCATGACGTCGACAAGGCCGTGCAGCTGGTCATCGACAACGGCGGCAGCGTGATCCGCGACGCCGAGGACACTCCCTACGGCCGGCTGGCCGCGGTCACGGATTCGACGGGCGCCGCGTTCAACCTGTCGTCGCTGCAGTGAGCGTCAGGCGGTCATGAGGTAGTCGGCCCTGCCCACGAACACGATGCTTGCCGGGTTCGGGGTCGTGGCCGCGTCGACGACGGCGTCGGCGAAGGTCATATGGCTCATGTCGCCGGACACCACGGTGAGCTGCACGCCGGCCCGGCGGAACTCTGAACGCCTTGTCAGCAAGGCGGTTTCGCCGGCCCGCATGCTCGCAGCGACGGCCGTATAACCCTTGGGAACCGCTTTGTCGGGGAAGAAGTGGGCCTGGTGACTGGTGACGAAGACGATCCGCCCGCCGACCGGCATCAGCGGTAGCGCCGCGAGGGCCAGCCGCCGTTGAGCATCGCGGTTGAGGCGCATCGCGCAAGCCGGGTCGGCGCCCGTGTCGAGCGCATCCGATGAGTTGAGGATCAAGGTGTCCAACCGGCCGAAGCGGTCCGCGATGGTCTCGATGACCTCCGCGGACTCGACCTCATCGGAGATATCGCGGGTCACGACGACGTGGGTGTCGGCGCTGCCGAGCTGGCGCGCGACCCGCGCGCCGAGGCCCCTCGAGCCGCCGGTGACCAGGACGATCCGTGCAGGTTCGTGATCCATGTCGGGCTCCTTCCGTCGCTGCCGCGCACGCGTGGACCCACCGTACACCCATTTCTAAGAAAAATAAGGCCTATATAAGGTCACAATAAGGTAGCGCTCGGCGGTGCTCAGCGCGTGGGAGCGGCCAGGGAGAAGTCGGCGAAGTCGAAGCCCGGCACCACTACACAGCTGACCAGGCTCGGCTCGTCGTCGCGGGGGCGGGCGCGCTGCCAGTGACCCGGCGGCACGACGAACTGCGGTTGCTCACCGGCCAGGATGTCGGCGCCGAGCAGATGTGTTGTCGCACGCTGTTGCTCGATGCCGACGTCCAACAACAACGGGCTTCCCGAGTGGTAGAGCCACAGTTCGGCGCTGCGCACCGTGTGCCAGGCCGACTGCTGGCCCGGCATGAGCAGGAACAGGATCGCGGTGCCCGCGTTGCGCGGACCGGTGTAGTCCGGCGGCAGCGCGGACTGCGGCACGGTCAGGTCGCTGCGCCAGGTCTCCTTGTACCAGCCGCCCTCGGGATGAGGGGACAGGTCCAGGCGGCGTGCCCAGTCCGGAAGATCGGTCATCCCCAGTACCTGCCTTTTCGCTGTCGGACAC
Organism: Mycolicibacterium celeriflavum; assembly: GCF_010731795.1. Classification (NCBI taxonomy): domain Bacteria; kingdom Bacillati; phylum Actinomycetota; class Actinomycetes; order Mycobacteriales; family Mycobacteriaceae; genus Mycobacterium; species Mycolicibacterium celeriflavum. The sequence continues at coordinate 4,326,361 of NZ_AP022591.1, forward strand.
TCCAGAGTAGAGAGCATTGAGGCCCAATCCACCCGATAGGCTCGGGGCATGTCGCGCCTGCGCCCTGGATGGCTGGTCGCCTTGTGCGGGGCGATCGTCTTGGTGAGTGCATGGCTGCCGTGGCTGACAACCGCAAACGGCGGGCGAGTCAGTGCGATCGGCGGCGTCTTCGGTGACCTGCCCACGCCGGCACCAGGCTTCGGGGTGGGCCAGCTGATTGTGCTGTTGGCGTCTTTGCTGATCGTTTCGGGCGCCATGTCGGGGCGTGGGTTCTCGGCTCGGCTGGCATCGTCTGCCGCGCTGTCGATTTCGGTGCTGCTGGTCGTGCTGGCGGTGTGGTATTACCGGCTCTACGTGTATCCGCCGGTAGCCGCAGGCTACGGGCTCTACCTCGGCGTGGCCGTAGCGGTTGTCGCCGCGCTGCTTTCGGTCTGGGCGATGGTGACCGCGTGGGCGCCGGTCGCGCGAGCGTCGTGAGCGGATTCGTCGAACCGGTCGTCATGACCGGAGACCGCTGGGTGACCTTGGAACCGCTACGCCACGAACATATTTCGGATATTGCGGATGCGGCTGCCGACGGTGAACTCGGCCGATTGTGGTTCACCGCGGCACCCGCGCCCGACACCGTCGAGCAATGGGTGGACGCCAGATTGGCAGTGCAGGCGCCCGATACCGGGCTGACGTTCGTTGTGCGGCGCCATGACGGAACGCTGGTCGGCTCGTCGAGCTACCTGAACGTGGATGCGCCCAACCGGCGACTCGAGATCGGCAACACCTGGTACGTAGCGTCGGCGCGGCGCAGCGGCGTCAACTCAGAGACCAAGTTGTTGATGCTCGGCCACGCGTTCGACGAGTTGGGTTGTGTTGCTGTCGAGTTCCGCACACATTTTTTCAACTCAGCGAGCCGCGCGGGCATCGAGCGGCTGGGCGCCAAACGGGACGGCATCCTGCGTAGTCATCAGGTGCTGCCCGATGGGTCGCGCCGAGACACCGTGGTGTATTCGATCCTCGACATTGAATGGCCGGCCGTGCGTAACAACTTGCGCTACCGGTTGAGCCGTCACGCGTAGGCATGCCGAAACTGCGGACAGATCGCAGAATCGGGACGAATCGCGATCTGCCCGCAGTCTCGGCGATGTGGCCTACCCGGCTTCGACGGTCGTGGTCTCGATCGACTTCTGGCCGCCGCCATGGGCGACATCGATCTTGCGCGGCTTGGCGCGTTCCGCCATCGGGATGGTCACGCTCAGCACACCGTTCTCATAGGTGGCCGAGATCGCCGATGCGTCAATGCCTTCACCGAGGGACAGCTGCCTGCGGTAGGTGCCGAAGAACCTCTCATTGGCCAGCCACTGCACGCCGTCCTCGGACCGTGCCGTGCGATGGGCGGAGATGGTCAGCGTGCCGTTGTCGACGCTGACATCCACCGAACCGGGATCGACACCGGGCAGATCGGCGGTCAGCAGGTAGTGGTCGTCGATCTTGCAGAGATCCATCGGCATGAACCGGGGCGAACGATTTGATCCGGTCTCGTTGGTCAGCAGGCCGCGGGTCAGAGCATCCAATTCACTGAACGGATCGAAGCGAAGCACAGCAATTCACCTCCTACGTCACTCAGAGCCCGCCACCCTGGCGGGCAGCTAAATCACTGTGCACCAGCGAGTTTAGCACTCGCTATCCGCGAGTGCCAGATTTTTTCCCGGAGATTTTCGCCCGCCTTGAGCTGTGCGGCCGTGGCGTCGAGCGCCAGACGGGAGTGACAATCCCAGCGCTGACCCCGTAGGGCGGCCCCGCCGGCTCCTGGCTGAACCGACGAGACCTCAGCACGGGTGACGGTCGACCGTCACACGTGCTTGGGTAGGACATGCCCGATGCCCGAAACGGCAAACAATCGTGTAGGGCGAGGCGTGGAAGGGAAGACCTCAATATATGACGCAGCCCCGAACCCATGATCTGGCCGAGCGGATGGCCGAGCTGGCACGGGCTTCCGCTGCGCCGCGCACCGTGGATGAGGTGCTAGAGGACGTCACCGCGACGGCGAAAGAACTGATTCCGGGTGCGGACACGGTCGGCGTGCTGCTCGTGGCCCGCGGAGGCAAGTTCGAATCGCTTGCGGGCACCTCGGATTTACCTCACGAACTCGACGAACTTCAGATGCAGTTCGGCGAGGGACCGTGCGTGCAGGTGGCGCTCAACGAGTCGATCGTGCGCACTGACGACTTCCGCTCCGAAGAGCGCTGGCCGCGATACGCCGCCGCCGCGGTCGAGCGCGACATACTCAGTGGACTGTCGGTCAAGCTCTACACCGCGGAGCGCACCGCGGGGGCGCTCAACATGTTCAGCACGAAGCCACACGCCTTCGACGCCGAAGACGAGACGATCGGCGCGATCCTCGCCGCGCACGCCGCCGCCGCGATACTGGCCAGCCGGGAGGGGGAACAGCTGAAGTCGGCGATGTCCAGCCGGGACCGCATCGGCCAGGCCAAGGGCATCATCATGGAACGCTACGGCGTTGACGACGTGCGGGCGTTCGAGATGCTCAAGCAGCTCTCGCAGGACAGCAACGTCAAACTGGCCGACATCGCGCAGCGCGTCATCAGCACCCGGCACGGCGCCGGACAATAGGGAAAACGCCAGCTGAACTGCGGAAACGGGTGCCCCCGGCAGGATTCGAACCTGCGACACCGGCTTTAGGAGAGCCGTGCTCTATCCCCTGAGCTACGAGGGCGGGACCGCTCGGAGCTTACCGGCTCCGACTGAGCAGCGCGGACCAGTCAAACGTCAGCGGGACGCCCCTGCGTCCATTACGCTACTTGAAGTTCCGTAATTATAGGTCGGACCGTCGCGGTCAAGGAGGACACGTCGTGGGCAGTCGTTACGCGGGGACGCCTTTCACCACGCCGACCGCCGAGATCCGGCAGGCGCTCGAAGACGTCAGCGTGCCGACCCTGTTGCTGAGCCTGGTGCACATCACCGGCGACCTGCGCTTCATCCGCGACTACGCCCAGGCCGGGCTGTTCCTCAACGAGGTCCAGGGCTTCATGTCCGAGGAGGACAAGGCCCGGGCGCGGGCCGAGGCGCTCGAGGTCATCACCGCCTACCGCGACCGCGGCTGCCCCGAACCCGCGCCGCTGAGCGCGTCCGTCGTCAAGCAGATGATGGACTGGGCGGCCTGCGAACCGGTCGGCGAGGAGTATCTGCCGCTGCTCACCGAGGAACTCGACCTCGACGGCGTCGATCCGCGCAGGCCGCAGCCCGTGGACCCGAATTCGGCGGCCCGGCTCCCTGTGCTCGTCATCGGCTGCGGCGAGTCGGGGCTGCTCGCCGCCGTTCGACTCAAGCAGGCCGGTCTTCCGTTCACGGTCGTGGAGAAGAACGCCGGGCCCGGCGGAACCTGGTGCGAGAACACCTATCCGGGCGCACGCGTCGACGTGGCGAACCACTTCTACTGCTACAGCTTCGAACCCAGCAACAAGTGGAGCCACTACTTCGCCGAACAACCGGAGCTGCGCGAATACTTCGTCGACGTGATGGACAAGCACGGCATCGGCGAGCACGTCCGGTGGCAGACCGAAGTGGTCTCCGCCGAATGGGACGATGCGGCCGGAATCTGGACCGTCGCTCTGCGTTCCAAGGACGGCCGGGTATCGAGGGTCACCGCCCGCGCGATCATCAGCGCCGTCGGCCAACTCAACCGGCCGCAGGTACCCGACATCAAGGGCGCCGACACGTTCGCCGGTCCGTCGTTTCACTCCGCGGCGTGGGATCACCGCGTCGACGTCACCGGGCGGCGGGTCGCGCTGATAGGCGCCGGCGCCAGCGGTTTTCAGATCGCGCCCGCGATAGCCGAGCAGGTCGAGCACCTCGACGTCTTCCAGCGCACCGCGCAGTGGATGTTCCCGAACCCGATGTACCACAAGAAAGTTGGCGACGGCAGCCGCTGGGCGATGGAACACCTGCCGTTCTACAGCCGCTGGTACCGCTTCCTGCTGCTGTGGCCCGGTGCCGACAAGGGTCTCGACGCCGCCCGCGTCGACCCCGGCTACGAACAGGGCGACTACGCGGTCAGCGATATCAACGCCGCCGCGCGGATGATGTTCACCGACTGGATCCAAAGCCAGGTCGACGGCGATGAGGAACTGCTCGCCAAGGTGCTGCCCGACTATCCCGCCACCGGTAAACGCACGTTGCAGGATGACGGAACCTGGCTGCGAACCCTGCGCAGAGACAACGTGGAGTTGGTCCGCACGCCGATCGAGCGGATCACCCCGACGGGCGTGGTGACCGCCGACGGGCGGGAGCGGCATGCCGATGTCATCGTGTACGCCACCGGGTTTCGCGCGACCGAGGTGCTGTGGCCAATACGGATCACCGGCCGCGACGGCGCCGAGCTCCGTGAGGTCTGGGGCGACCGCCCCTACGCGCACCGCGGAATCATGGTGCCCGGATTCCCGAACTTCTTCCTCACCTACGGCCCCGGCACCCATCTCGCACACGGCGGCAGCTTGATCTTCAACTCGGAGTTGCAGATGCGCTACATCGGCCAGTGCCTGCACGCCCTCGCCGACGGGCTGCACTCGATCGAGCCGAGTTCCGAGGCCACCGAGGATTGGCGTCGACGATCGCAGGAGGCGATCAAGATGACCGTCTGGTCGCATCCTTCGATCAAGCATTCGTACTTCAAGAACGCCCGCGGCGAGATCCACACCGTCAGCCCATGGAAGCTCTACGAGTACCACGACGCGGTGCGCGAACCAGTGTGGTCGGACTTCGTGCTGCGGAGCGCCGACACCGCGGCGGCGCGAGCAGGACAAGGACCCTAAAGCTCAGCGATCACCTTGGCGAACGCCTCGGCGTGCAACTGCTGCACGGTGATGTAGCTGATGCCGTAGGTCTCGCGATAGCCGCGGAGCGTGTCGGCGATCTCCTTGGCCGACCCCGACAGCACCGCCGGCGTGCTCAGCAATTCGTCCTCGGACAGGTGCGGAAGGAACCGGCGCGTGATCGACAGGTCGGGCCGGCCGGTGTCGTCGGTCGGCATCGCCGTGACGGCGATGTTGAGCTCGAGATCGTCGAACCGGTCACCGGCGGCCGCACGGACGAACGCGATGCGGTCGGCGAGCGGATCCGACGTCGCCGTGATCGGCGCGCCGCCCGTGAGCCCGATGATGTCGGCCCGCTGTGCGGCCAGCGTCAACAACTTGTCGCCGTTGCCCGCGATGAGGATCGGCACATCGGGGGCGTGCTCACGGATGTGCTCGGTGACGTGGCGCAGCCAGTCCACCCGCTGGCCGGCCGACGGGAACGGCAGCTCGGCCTGTTCGAACTCCTCCTTGGCGTATCCCGCCCCGAGGCCGAGGTCCAGGCGCCCGCCGCTCAGGTCGCGCAGCGAGGTCACCTCGCGCGCCAGCAGCGCGGGGCGGTAGAAGCCGGCGTTGAGGACGAAGGTGCCCACGCGCAGCCGCTCGGTCGCCATGGCCATCGCCGTCATCATCGGGAACGGTGCCGTCGTATAGAGGTGATCGGCGACGTGCACGATGTCGTAGCCCATGTCCTCGGCGCGGCGGGCCCAGTCCTGCACTGACTTCTGTCGGCGCGCGGCCTGCAGGCCGACACCGAACCGAAACGGTTTGGTCACGGATCGATCGTATGGTGGGCGCGGGTCAGGAAAGAATGTTTGGCTCGCACACGAGCGGGGCAATACTCTGCCGCCGACTTCGAAACCGAAGTCCCCTAGCCGAAGGACTTGTTGCCCGGATCCGGCCCGTCGTGAACCATTCCGACGGGCCGGATCAATATTTCGCTCATGGCCACGCACCCCACGCTCGGCGTCGAAGAGGAGTTCCTGCTCGCCGACCCGGCGACCGGTGAACCAGTCGCGCTCAACGAGGCCGTCGCCGGCGAAGCCGCCAAGCACGGCGTGAAGCTGCAACTCGAACTGACGACCTGCCAGGTCGAGACCACCAGCGAGGTGGTCGGCTCCACCCGCGAACTGCGGGACCAATTGCTGCGACTGCGGCGCGTCGCGGCCGACGCCGCGCGGTCCGCGGGGGCGCAACTGCTCGCGGTCGGGTTGCCGCCGACCATTCCCCGGGACTTCCCGATCACCGACACGCCGCGATACCGCGAGATCGGCGACAAGTTCGGCATGGTCGCTCACGAGCAGGGCATCTGCGGTTGCCACGTGCACGTGGCGGTGCCCAGCCGGGAAGCCGCGATCCGGGTCAGCAACCGGCTGCGGCCATGGCTGCCCAGCCTGCTGGCGCTGAGCGCGAACTCCGCGATCTACCGCAACTCCGACACCGGCTACGCCAGTTGGCGCAGCGTCTTGTGGGCGCGCTGGCCCAGCGCCGGCCCGCCGCCGCACTTCGACTCCGTCGACGAGTACGACGCCATCGTGCGCATGCTGCAACAGGCGGGCGCGATGCTCGACGACGGCATGGTCTATTGGGACGTGCGCCCGTCGGCGAACTTCCCGACGATCGAGGTGCGCGTCGCCGACGTGCCCGCGACGGCGGCCGAGACCGTGCTCCTGGCCGCGCTCACCCGGGCAGCCGTGATGACCGCGCTCGAGGACGAGCGGCGCGGCGAGCCGACACCGCCGCTCGCGCCGCACGCACTGAAGGCCGCCTACTGGAAGTCCGCGCGCGACGGTCTGGACGGCGATGCGGTCGATCTGTTGGAAACCCACGAGCGGGTCCCCGCGCGGGCGCTGCTGGACCGGCTGATCGAACATGTGCGCCCGGCGCTCGAAGCGGTCGGCGACTACGACCTGGTGTTCGACGAGTTGCACCGCGTCACCGAGCAGGGCAACGGCGCGATCCGGCAGCGACGGGCGTGGGAGCGCCGCCGCGACGTCGGCGATGTCGTCGCCGAAGCGGCCGATGCCACGCTTTCGGGCACCTAAGCCAACGGCAGTTGGGCGAACGGGGCGCTGGTCGGCTGCGGTGAGCCACCGGGCGGTTCGACGGTGAACGCCAGCGTGCGCGAGTCGCCGAGATCGGGCAGCACGGCGGTGGTGGACGGTGCGACGGCCTGCGCGTCCATGGTGCCCGCCGGATGCGGCCCGGCCTCGTCGATCAGCCACATCTGATAGACGGTGCCCGGTTGCGGCGGTGCGACGTTGTTCATCACCAGCACCCCGGCGTCCTTCTCGCGGGAGAACACCACCGTTGCGGTGCCCCCGCCCGGGATGACGCCCGACACGGTCCGCACGTCGGGTGCGGCGAAGACCTGCTCGGCGGTCGACGGGCTGGGCGCCGGCCGCAGCGCGAGGCCGACCCCGAGCGCACCGAGGCCGACGACGAGCACCGCCGCAGCTGCCAACGCAATCCGCTGCCAGCGACGTGACCGGAGTGGTTGTACGGGTGCGAGTCTCGCGTCACGGACCTCGGCCAGCAGGCGCGCGCGCAACTCCGCCGGCGGCTCAACTGCGGTGCCGGCCGACACCACGGCCATCGCTTCCCGAGTCGCTCGCACTTCCTCATGAAAGGCCCGTGCGACGGCGGGTGGGGCAGCCGCGACCCGGCGGTCGACGTCGGCCCGTTCGGAATCGGACATCGCGTCGAGTGCGTACGGCGCAGCGAGCGCGCCCAGGTCGGAATCGAGGGGCTCTGTCATGCCACCACCCCCAAGCACTTGCGCAGGCCGCGCAGGCCGTCGCGCATCCGCGATTTGATGGTGGCCAGGTTCGCCGACAACCGCTCCGACACCTGGGCGTAGGTCAACCCGTCGTAGTACGCGAGTTGGATGCACTCACGTTGCACGTCGGTCAGCGATCGCAAGCAGTCGGCCACCCGGCGACGTTCGTCGCGCAGGATCACCGAGTCGGCGACGTGATCGGCGGGCGGGTCGACAGTGGCCGCGCCGTACCGGTCCTCGCGTCGGCTCGCTGCCTGTTCGGAACGCACCCGGTCGACGGCGCGGCGGTGCGCGAGCGTCATCAGCCACGCGAGCGGTGATCCCGCGGCGGGGTTGTAGCTGTCGGCGGTGCGCCACACCTGCAAGTAGATGTCCTGCGTCGTTTCCTCGCTATAGCCGGGGTCGCGCAGCACCCTGGTGACGAGGCCGAACACCCGCGCACGGGTGCGGTCGTAGAAGGTGGCGAACGCCTCGACATCCTGCTGGGCCACCTGGCGAAGCAGTTCGTCGAGGTCCGTGGTCACCAGCGGTAGCCTAGCGACCGGCGTCAGCAACGTCATCGTTATCGCGATCTGGCAGCATGGGTGACCAAAGCCGGTGCCGGAGCGCGTGTTTGGTCGACTCGTTCGGGCCGGGGCGCGACGGGAACGCGACGCAGCCACAGCGTGAGGCACTGGATCCGGTACTCCAGTGCGGTCATCAGAGGGGCCAGCGGCGCGACCAGCTGCATCCGCAACAACTCGACGATGTTCGCCGGCCTGCGCGTGCCGCGCAGCGTCGCGATGAACGCCGGTTCGTTGCCGCGGTGCAGCGATACCGTCACATCCAGCTGGGCGCCAGGTTGTGGGGCGCGCACCAGGTAGTGGCCGTCGACCCCGTTGAACGGCGAAACCCGCAGCTTCTTCGGGGTGATCGACATGCCGTCGGGACCGGGCGGGAGCAGATAGGCGTGCCGCCCGCCGCCGCGGTTGTGCATCTCCATCACGACATGGCGCAGCGCACCGTCGGCGTCGTGACACCAGAACAGCGTCACCGGGTTGAAAACGTAGCCGAGCACCCGCGCCTGCAGCAGGGCTGTGACCCGCCCGCCATCCAGGTCGACGCCGCGCTCCCGCAGGAACACGTCGATGCGCTGGCGCAGGGAGTCCTGCGGCGCGCCGTCGAGGTGGTCGCGCGCGTCGAACCGGGCGAAGGGGCGTAGCCACCACGGAAGCCGGGGCAGCCGGTCGACGTCGACATACCAGCTGTATCCGTGGTGCTCGAAATGGTGGTACACGGGCGCGCGCCGCAGATGTGCGGTCCGGGTCCGGTACAGATGTGAGCCGTCCACATCCAGTATTCGGAGCCACCTGCACGCCGGATGACTGAGCTGAATCGAGTCACCAGGAATGCGCGGTGGCGACGAGTCCCTGAATCAATGCGGAGGTGGCGGGCGTGAGACCGTCGTCGCTGGGTAGCTGGCTGCGGGGGCTGATGCCACGCACGCGCGGTGTCAGCTCGAGTTGCGCTCCGCCGCCGCGGACGCGGTTGACCGGATTGTCGGGGTGCAGCCCGCGCAGTTCGCGGGGAATCGTGTCGAGATCGGTGATCACCTGGTAACCGGGCACGCCGACATGGCGGGCGAGATGTTCGGCGAGAGTGCGGTTGCGACCGCCGGCAAGCAGTTGCGTGCTGCGACCGATGCGGCCGTACCCGTGCAGCGACACCGCGACGTCGACGTGGTCGAGAAACTCCGCGAGACGAGCGGACTCCTGCCCCCGGTAGAGCGCCGAGGGCAGATGGTGTGGGTAGTGATCGGGATGGCGCACCACATACACCGAGGCGCCCGCCGCGTCGGCCGCCCGTTCGGCGATGACGTCGGTCATCTGCTCCAGGCCGCCGCCATGGATCGCCAAAAATCCGAAGCGGGACCGCAGCGTGCAGTCCTCAGTGACGCCGGGCTGGGCCAACAGCTCCGAAAGCGATTGCGGCGCAGGCAGGTCGGAGTAAGCGGACCGTCCGTGCCATTTTGCAGGCCAATGCGCCGGATCCCATCGCCGCAGGAAGTCCAGCCAGCGCTGCGGCAGGCCATGATGCATGGCGCCGTCGATGATGCGTTCCAGGTATCCCGGACGCGGCGGCCCGGGCTCAACGCGATGGTCGATGTACACCCAGGCTTCGGCGGGGCCGTCGTCGGTGTGCACGGTGAGCCGGTCGCGGCGGTAGCGCACCGGAACGCCCTCGGCGCTGTCCAGCACAGCCAGGTCGTGATCGGTGAGTTGCCACACGACCCCGTGGACTTCGGAGCCGTCGAACGGTTCGACGGTGGCGACGCCGCGCTGGTTGATCAGCCAGTCGTGGTCGGCAAGCTTCGCCGGACGGGGATTGGCCGCGTCGGGGCACCGCAACGCCATCTGCGTGACGTTGAGGTTCGATCCGTACGCGAAGTAGGCGTGGTTGAGCATCAACCCGTCAGCGTCAGATAGATCAGCACCACATTCAAAAGACTAATGAGAGCGGCGATGCCCCAGCCGAGAGCCGTCGTCACGCGGTGGTTGGTGTCGTCGCCCATCAGACTCCGGTCGCCGGTCAACCGCACCAGCGGAATCAGCGCGAACGGGATCCCGAAAGACAGCACCACCTGCGACAACACCAGCGCCCGGCTGGGGTCGAGGCCGATCGCGAGGATCGCCAGGGCCGGCAGCAGGGTGATGAGTCGGCGCAGCACCAGAGGAATGGAGCGCTTCAGTAGCCCCTGCATGATCATCGCGCCCGCGTAGGCGCCGACCGAGGACGATGCCAGCCCCGACGCCAGCAGGCCGATGGCGAACAGCAGCGCGATCGTCGGGCCGAGAGTCTCGCGGACCGCGGCGTGTGCGCCCTCGATCGAGTCGGTGTTCTCCTGCCCCTGCAGGTTGGTGGCCGCGACCAACACCATCGACAGGTTGACCGCGCCCGCGATGACCATCGCGATGCCGACGTCCCAGCGGGTGGCCCGCAGCAGCATCCGCCGCATCGGTCCCGGCTCCGGATGGCCGTGCCGGTCTCGGGCCAAGCCGGAATGCAGGTAAACCGCATGCGGCATCACGGTCGCGCCCAGCATGGCGGCGGCGATCAGGACGCTCTCGGTGCCGGCGAACATCGGAACCAGCCCGGCCGCCGCCTCGCCGACGGGCGGGGGAGCGACGAACAGGCTGGCGAGGAAACCCACCGCGATGATCGACAGCAGTCCGGTGATGACGCGTTCGAACGAGGTTTGGCCGTAGCGGTCCTTCACCAACAGCAACAGCAGTGAGACGACCCCGGTGATGATGCCGCCGGTGAGCAGCGGCAGGTCGAACAGCAGGTACAACGCGATGGCGCCGCCGACCACCTCCGCGAGATCCGTTGCCATTGCCACCAATTCGGCCTGCAGCCAGTAGGACAGCCGGGTGCGGCGGCGCATCCGGCCACCGACCGCTTCCGGCAGCGACATCCCGGTCACCAGCCCCAGCTTGGCCGAGAGGTACTGCACGAGGCACGCCATGGCGTTGGCCGCGACGATGACCCAGACCAGCAGGAACCCGAACTGCGCGCCGGCACTGACGTTGGCGGCGACGTTGCCGGGGTCGACGTAGGCGATGGCGGCGACGAACGCCGGGCCGAGCAACAGCCAACTCGGCCGCAGCTTTATCTCGCTGCGCTGAACCACCGACCCACCTTCTATCCGGAGTAGCGAATAGAAAAGTTAGGTTAGCCGAAACCTCCGGCCGGGGTGGTGCGGGGGGTCACCTGCCCCGCCCGCCAATCACGATCGGGCCCCACGCCCAGCCGCGGTACGGCCCGGTCTGCACCGACGGCGACGTGACGATCTGGGAGCTTCCGTTCGTATCGCACTGCGTGGTGTTCGGCGCGATGTGGGTGCATTCGGGCGTGGCGGCGGCGGTGGGTGCGGTGAGTGCGGACGCGCCGATCCCGCCTGCGGCGAGAAGCGGTACGAGACAAGGCAATATCGCCCTCACGCTTGGCCTTCGCGGTAAGTCGCTGCGAAAACGGTTGGGGGACAAGCGCCCAACGGTCACGGGAAGAAGAACCCGTCGCCCTCCCACATGCTGCCCCACGGGCCCACGTACTCCTGTTGGGCGGGCGTGGCGTCGATCGAGACGTTGCCCGGCGACACGCATTCCGTGGTGGATCCGCCGATGGCCTGGGCACCGCCGGTGTCCGTGCACTGCGGCAGCGTCGGATTGGCCGGTTCGGCGCCGGCCAACGGTGCCCCGGCCAGCGCCGCCGCGATGGCACCGGCCGCGATCGCCGGAGCGAGATAACGAAATGTGGTCCGCATAGGCACGCCCTTAGTGTGATCAACCCCGGCTCTAGCGCACAGCGTACAGCCCTTTTCCGGTGATCAGCGGCAAGTCGAGCGTCGTGCGGATGCCCGGCGGCGCGGCCACGACCGCGGGAATCGCGTTGACGACACGGGCGGCGGTCGCGACCAGCCCGGCGTGGTTGTGGTCGCCGTTGGAGCTGCTCAGGCACAGGTCGACCGTGTACGACGGCTCTCCGGTGATCTCGAGGCGGTACGAGCCGCCCTCCTGCGCCGGTTGCGGCCAGTCCGGATGCAGGTCGTCGCGCAACCGGGTGACGTGTTCCAGGACGACGGCGACCCTGCCGTCCTTGATGCCCTGCACTTCGAAGCGCAAGGCCGCTGCGGTGCCCTTCGCGATGTGACCCGCGGCGATGTCGAAATCCTCTGGCGCCGGTTCCCGGACATAGGTTTCGGTCACCTTGTCGAGTTCGATGCCGAGGCCCGCGGCGAGCTGGCGCACCACCGATCCCCACGCGAGGCTGAGCACCCCGGGTTGCAGCAGCATCGGGATCTCGTCGAGCGGTTTGCCGAAGCCCATCACGTCGAACATGACCGTGGCGCTGTCGTAAGTGTCGTAGTTGATGATCTCCATGCAACGGATCTGCTCGACGCTCTGGCAGGTGCCCGCCAGTGCCAGCGGCAGCAGGTCGTTGGCGAAGCCCGGGTCGATGCCGTTGACGAATACGCTCGAATTGCCTTGCTGCGTGGCTTCCTCGATCGGCTTGACGAGATCGTCGGGCAGCACCTGCCACGGGTACTGCAGGAAGACCGCGCTGCTGCCCACGACGTTGACGCCGGCGGCCAAGATGCGCCGATAGTCCTCCAGCGCGTCGGGCAGGCGATTGTCGGCCATCGCGGTGTAGACCGCACAGTTGGGCTTGGTAGCCAGGACCGCGTCGAGGTCGGTGGTCGCGGTGATACCCGTCGAAACTCCCAGTCCCGCAAGCTCACCGGCGTCCTTACCGGCTTTGGCGTCCGACGACACCCACACCGCGGTGAGCTGGTACTGCGGGTCGTTGATCAGCTGGGTCAGCGCGTGCCGTCCGACGTTGCCGGTGCCTATCGCGGCGACTTTGATGGTCAAGACTGTCTCCTCACAGATCCGGGATGGGCAGGTCGAGGTTGGGAACGGTGAGGCCGCCGTCGACCTCGAGCGTCTTGCCGGTCAGGAAGCTGCCTGCCGGCGACGCGAGGTACACCGCGGCGGCGGCGATGTCGTCGGGATCTCCGAGGCGGCGCATCGGCGTGGCCTTCTCCATCGGGTCGCGCAGTTCGTCGTTGGAGGCGACGATGTCGAGCGCCGAGGTCAGGATCGAGCCCGGGGCGATCGCGTTGACCCGGATCCGCGGGCACAGGTCCAGCGCCGCCAGCCGGGTGTAGTGGGCGAGCGCGGCCTTGGCAGTGCCGTAGGCGGCGAAACCCCGGCCGGCCAACCGGCCCATGGTGGAGGTGATGTTGATGATGCTGCCGCCGCCGGAGTGCTCGAGCATCAGCGGTACGGCCGCCGTGGTGAGGGCGTGCGCGGTGGAGACGTTGAACGTGAACGCGTCGCGCAGGTCCTTGGTGGAGGTGTTGAGGAGCGCGTTCGGCATGGTGCCGCCAACGTTGTTGACGACGATGTCTAGTTTGCCGAACGCCTCGATCGCCGCGCCCGCGAGCTTGGCGGTGTCCTCGGGGTGGGCCAGGTCCGCGACGACGATGTGGGCGCGTCGCCCGGCGGCGCCGATCTGCTCGGCGACCTCCTCGAGTTGCGACTGCGTGCGCGACGCGATCACCACGTCCGCACCGGCTTCCGCGAATGCGACCGCCATCGCAGCGCCGAGGCCGCGGCCCGCACCCGTGACCACCGCCACCTGATCGTCCAGTCGGAATCTGTCGAGAATCACGATCGAAGTCCTTCCCTCGCCGGGCGAACCGTAACAGGCCACGGTGCGGCTGGCAGCAGTTTCTGAAACACGTTCTAATTCTCGCGAGCGGTACACCACGGTCGTGCACAGTCGGTTGGAACGACCCTGGCGTACGTTTCGCGAGACTCACGGGATGACGGGCGCGGGTGTTGACTGGACGGCATGATCACCCACCTGAACTCGGTCACCGTGTACGTGAGCGACCAGCAGCGATCGGTCGACTTCTACGTCGACAAGCTCGGTTTCGAGATACGGGCCGACCAGGACATGGGGCCGGCAGGTCGATGGATTGAGGTGTGCCCACCGGGTGCGGCGACGGGATTGGTGCTGGTCCGCGGCGATGCCTTCGACAGGCCGGACCGCGTGGGCAAGTCTGCCGATCTCATCCTCGCCACCGGCGACATCGCGGCGGCCCACAGGACACTGCGCGAGAGCGGCGTCCCGGTCACCGAGCCGCATCCGCAGGCGTGGGGGACGTCGTGCATCGCCACCGACCCCGACGGGCTCGATGTTCTGATCATGCAGCCGCGCTAGCGGCCGCTACTTTTTCGAGGCGGTCTTCTTGGCTGTCGACTTCTTGGCAGGCGACTTCTTCGCGGCCTTCCTGGCCGGGGCCTTCTTCGCGGCCGCCTTCTTCGCGGGCGCTTTCTTGGCCGGCTTGTCGCCATCGTCGGACCTGCCGCGGCCTTCGCGCCGCGCCTTCACGCTCGCCTCGAGCTTGGCCAGCAGATCGGAGACGTCCTCGGTCTCGTCGAGCTCCTGTGGCTGTTCCTCGGTGGTAAAGGCTTCGCCGCCTTCGAGTTTCGCCTGGATCAGCTCGTGCATCTGCTCCTGGTAATCGTCGTGGTAGCGGTCGGGGTTGAAGTCGTCGGTCATCGAGTCCACGACCTGGGTGGCCATCTTCAACTCGGCCGGTTTGATGTCGACTTCCTTGTCCAGCACCGGGAAGTCGGGATCGCGGATCTCGTCGGGCCACAACAATGTCTGGATCACCATGACGTCGCGCTTGCTGAAGTCCTGCACCCGCAGCGCCGCGAGCCGGGTCTTGTTGCGCAATGCGAAATGGACGATCGCGACCCGGTCGGTCTCCTTGAGCGTCTTGGTCAACAGCACGTACGACTTCGACGACTTGCCCTCGGGTTCGAGGAAATAGCTGCGGTCATACATCATCGGATCGATGTCGCTGGACGGGACGAACTCGAGCACCTCGATCTCCCGACTGCGTTCCTCGGGCAGGGTCGCGATGTCCTCGTCGGTGATGATCACCGTCTGCCCGTCGTCGGACTCGTACGCCCGCGCGATGTCGCGGTACTCGACTTCCTCGCCATCGATCTCACAGACGCGCTTGTACCGGATGCGTCCGTTGTCCTTCGCGTGCACCTGGTGGAACTTCACGTCGTGGTCCTGGGTCGCGCTGTAGACCTTGACCGGGACGTTCACCAGGCCGAACGCGATCGAGCCTTTCCATATGGAACGCATCAACCCAGTATGGCTGATTTCAGCGCCGCATCGCGGCTGCTGCGATCAGGAAGATCGGCGCCGGGGCGGGACACCGTCAACGCCGAGGACAGCGCGGCGGTGCGCACGACGCTCGTCAGCGCCTCGGTGCCGATTCGGGCCAGGTCACGGCGCCGCTCGGCGCCCAGCAGGCCCAGCGACCACAGTGCGTCGACCAAGCCGGTCATGAACGCATCGCCCGCGCCCACCGTGTCGACGACGTCGACCTGGAACACCGGCACGCGGACCATGCCTTGCGCGCACACCGCGAACGCCCCCTGCGCACCCATCGTCACCGCGACGACCGACGGGCCCAGCGTCAGCCACGTTCGCGCGATCTGCTCAGGCGGCCGGTCGGGGTCGATCCAGCGCAGGTCCTCGTCGCTGACCTTCACCACATCGCACCGCTCGATGATCCGGTCGATTCGACTGCGTGCGGCGTCGGCGTCCTCGATCAGCCCCGGCCGCACATTCGGGTCGAACGTCACGGTCGCCGAAGGATGATAGGTCTCGAGCAGCGCGGCGGTTGCGAGACATCCGGGCTCGAGCACCGTCGCAATGGATCCGGTGTGCAGGACGAGCGGCGGCCCGACCTCCGGCGTGCCCGTCAGTTGCCATTCGATGTCGAAGTCGTACTGCGCGGAGCCGTGTTCGTCGATGGTGGCCAGCGCCGTCGGGGTGCGCGCCGCGTCCGTGCTTCCCGTAACCAGTTGCACGCCAGCAGCTTCGACATAGTCGACGATGCGCCGGCCGCGCTCGTCGTCGCCGATGTGGGTGAGGAAGTCGACGTCGCGATCGAGGCGTGCCAGCCCGACCGCCACGTTGAGTGGGCTGCCGCCGACGTGCTCGTCGTTGACCTCGCCGGCACGTGAGACGATGTCGATCAGCGCCTCGCCGATCACCAGCGCCCGCTGCGGATCGTCGCTCGAACTCATGAGGTCACCACTGTTTCAAGCTACCCGGCGTGTCTCCCGTCGCGCCGAGTTCTGCGCCATGGCTGTGGCTAACGCGAAATCGCGACCCTCATGCACATTTCGGTGGGGTCCACCCGCGCCGGGCGAACGCTTCGTAAACCCGATGCAGGGTGAACCGTCGGCTGTGCTCCTTCACGACGAGTATGTCGATCCAACCTTGACGGTCGATGAAAGCCGCTCGACCGATGCCGTACACGTATTGCCCGCGGTTTTCGCTGTGGTGTAGCCCCTCGTAATCGAGGCCCACCATTGGTTCGTCGTATCCCATGTCGATGAACGCTTCGTCGTGCCCGTCGCTGACTCTGATCTGCGTTCTCGGAGCCGGTAATCCGGCGTCGATGAGGCCGAGGCGCAATCGGGTTTCCTCCGGCGATTGGGCGCCACCGTCCATCAGTGTGAGCGCGACGCGGGCGCGACGAAGCCCGCGTGCGCCGCGGTAACGGCCGGCGAGGTCGACAACGTCGTCGCGTTGGAAGCCCGTGGCGCGAGCCAAGGCGTCCAGATGAACGACGGCTTGATCGCGGGGAAGATGGCGAGCCAGATCAAGCGCTGTCCGAGCCACGCTGGTGACAGCCATGTCGCCGATGTAAGTGATCTCGTCCGGGGCGATCCGCTCCTCATGGACGATTACGCCTTTCCTCCGCCGAGTGTGTGCCGTAACGATCTCGATCGGGGTCGACGCGTCGATCCACCTCGCACCGTGCAGAGCGGCGGCCGCGCGTCCGGCGATCACGCCCTTGCGTCCGGTCCACAGCCATGCCGCCACAGCGTTCGTGTAGACGGTCGGTTCGGCGTCGTTCGGCCGGTAAACACCCGGGAGGACCGCGGTGTGATTCCAGCGCAGCTGCCCGCGCGTGAGCCTGCCTGCGTTGATCGCCTCGGTACCCACGAAAGGTTGCCACATGCCCGGATCGTGGCTTCGGCGACCGACAGAATGCCGGCGTCCTCAGCGATTTCTGCGATATGGCTGTGGATAACGCGAAATTACGACCCTGGTGCAGAACTCGGCGATGATCAGGTGACCGGTTGGTTCGAGGGGTCCAGGCCGCTCGACAGGTCTGGGTCGAGCCCCGATCCGTGGGTGAACTCCTGGTGCGCCATCGGCCGGCAGTTGTTGTCCATCGGCGTCTGGTCGCCCGAGCAGTAGGGCACGAGGTCTTGCGGATCGGCCGCCGCGTGCGGGGCCGCCAGCAGCGCCGCCGCCGTGACCAGGACCGCCGCGACAAGTCGAGTCACGAATCCACCGTAACAGCGGGTATACGTTCACACTGTGGATCGATTCGGCCGGGTGAAGCTGACCAACCCGGACAAGGTGCTGTACCCGGCGACGGGGACCACCAAAGCGGAGGTGTTCGACTACTACGTCGGCATCGCCGAGGCGATGATCCCGCATATGGCAGGCCGCGCCGTCACCCGCAAGCGGTGGCCCAACGGTGTCGAGGAGTCGTCGTTCTTCGAGAAGCAACTCGCCT
Organism: Mycolicibacterium celeriflavum; assembly: GCF_010731795.1. NCBI lineage: Bacteria > Bacillati > Actinomycetota > Actinomycetes > Mycobacteriales > Mycobacteriaceae > Mycobacterium > Mycolicibacterium celeriflavum. The sequence continues at coordinate 4,344,179 of NZ_AP022591.1, forward strand.
CCTCTGCGCCGGATTGGCTGGACCGCGCATCCGTAACCCACCGGTCCGGGACGACGACGTATCCGCTCATCGACACCGCCGAGGGGTTGGCGTGGATCGCGCAGCAGGCCGCACTCGAAGTCCATGTGCCGCAATGGCGATTCGTCGCCAAGGGCGACGGGCCCCCGACCCCCGGCCCGGCGACCCGCATCGTGTTCGACCTCGACCCCGGCGAGGGCGTGTCGTTTCGGCAACTCTGCGAGGTCGCCCACGAGGTGCGGGATCTGATCGGCGACATCGGGCTGACCACTTACCCGTTGACCAGCGGCAGCAAGGGACTGCATCTGTACGTGCCACTGCAGGAGCCGATCAGTTCTCAGGGGGCATCGGTGCTCGCCCGGCGGGTCGCGCAGCAGTTGGAGAAGGCGATGCCCAAGCGGGTGACCGCGACGATGACGAAGAGCCTGCGCGCCGGAAAGGTGTTCGTCGACTGGAGCCAGAACAATGGCGCCAAGACCACCATCGCCCCGTATTCCCTTCGCGGACGCGAACATCCGACCGTCGCCGCGCCCAGAACGTGGGAGGAGATCGGCGACCGCAAGCTCCGGCACTTGCGGTTCGACGAGGTTCTCGAGCGGGTCGAGGAGATGGGCGATCTGCTGGCACCGCTCGACGAGGCCGTGCCGGTGCCCGATCGGCTGACCACGTACCGCAGCATGCGCGACGCGTCGAAAACCCCGGAGCCGGTGCCGAACAAGCCGCCGAAAACGGGCAACAACGACAAGTTCGTCATCCAGGAGCACCACGCCCGCCGGCTGCACTACGACCTGCGCCTGGAACGCGACGGCGTGCTGGTGAGCTGGGCGGTGCCGAAGAATCTGCCCGACACCCCGTCGGTGAACCACCTGGCCGTGCACACCGAGGACCATCCGCTGGAGTATCTGACCTTTCACGGCGAAATCCCGAAAGGGGAATACGGCGGCGGCAAGATGATCGTCTGGGACACCGGCACGTACGAGACCGAGAAGTTCAACGACGTGGCCCCCGACAGCTCGGCCGAGGGCGGCGAGGTCATCATCAACTTGCGCGGCAAGAAGATCGACGGCCGATACGCACTGATCCAGACCAACGGCAAGAACTGGCTCGCACACCGGATGAAGGACCAGAAGCGCCCGCAGTCAGGCGATCTCGCGCCGATGCTGTCGACGGAAGGCTCGGTCGCGAGGCTCAAGGCCGGCCAGTGGGCGTTCGAGGGCAAGTGGGACGGCTACCGCGTGATCGTCGACGCGGACCGGGGGAGGCTCACCGTCCGGTCGAGACGCGGCCGCGATGTCACCGCGGAGTTCACCCAATTCGAAGCGCTCGCAGCCGATCTCGCCGAGCACCATGTGATCCTCGACGGTGAGGCGGTGGCACTCGATGAGTCGGGAGTGCCGAGCTTCACCGAGATGCAGAACCGCGCCCGCTCCACCCGAGTGGAGTTCTGGGCATTCGACATCCTGCACCTCGACGGAAGGCCATTGCTCAAAGCCAAGTACGCCGACCGCCGGCGACTACTGGAGGCACTTGCCGAGGGCGGCGGGTTGATCGTCCCGGAGCTGTTGCCCGGCGACGGCCCCGAGGCGCTCGAATATGCCCGCAAGAAGGGTTGGGAAGGCGTCGTCGCCAAGAAACGCGACTCGACGTACCAACCGGGGCGGCGGTCGTCGTCGTGGGTCAAGGACAAGCTGTGGAACACCCAGGAAGTCGTGATCGGCGGCTGGCGACAGGGCGAAGGCGGCCGCTCGAGCGGCATCGGCGCTCTGGTCCTCGGGATCCCGGCAGACGGCGGACTGCAGTTCGTCGGCCGCGTCGGCACCGGCTTCACCGACAAGGCGCTGGCGGAACTCAAGAAGACGCTCAAGCCGTTGGAGACCGACGAGAGCCCGTTCAACGACCGGCTGCCCCGCCAGGACGCCAAGGGTGTCACGTTCGTCCGCCCCGAACTCGTCGGCGAGGTGCGCTACAGCGAACGGACTTCCGATGACCGGCTGCGTCAACCGAGTTGGCGGGGGCTGCGCCCGGACAAGGAACCGGGTGAGGTCAGGTGGGAATAGGTGTACAGCAGCGATCAGCCGCGACCGTCGAGCGTGATGACGACCTTGCCGGCTTTGGCTTTGCGGTTCTCGACGTAGGCGAGAGCCTCAACAGTTTGGTCGAACGGGAAGATGGAGTCGATGACCGGGCGCAGCCGACCCGCGTCATACAGCGCGGCAAGCTCGGAAAGCTGTGTGCCGCTGGCGTGCATGAAGAAGAATGAGTAGCGCACGCCAAGTTTCTTGGCGGCTTTGCGCACCTTGCGGCTCATGAACGACAGCACGAACTCGAACGGTTTGGGTGCGCCGAGTTGTTTGGCGAATGCGGCGTCTGGTGGGCCGGTGACGCCGATCGCCAGGCCTCCCGGTTTGAGCACCGCGAGCGACTTCATCAGATTCTCACCGCCGACCGAATCCACCACCAGGTCGTAGTCGGTGAGGATTTGAGCGAAATCCTCTGTGGTGTAGTCGATGACGACGTCGGCTCCGAGGCTTTGGACCAGTTCCGCTCTGGCGCCGTTGGCGGTGGTCGCCACGTGTGCACCGAGATGCTTGGCAAGTTGGATGACGGTGGAACCCAGCCCTCCGGCACCGGCGTGGACGAGAACTTTCTGCCCCGGCTTCACGTGCGCCTTTTCGACCAGGATCTGCCAAGCAGCCAGCGCGACCAATGGGACTGCGGCCGCTTCGGGCATGGACAGCGCGGCCGGCTTCAACGCGACGTCGTTGTGGTCGATCGCGATGTATTCGGCGAAGGTTCCGATGCGTAGGTCGCGGGGCCGTGCGAACACCTCGTCGCCGACGCTGAATCCGCGGACGTCTGCGCCGACCTGGGTGACCACACCGGCTACATCGTGGCCGAGCACGAAGGGCGGCTTGTACTTCAGGAGCTGCTTGAACTCACCATTGCGGACCATGATGTCCAGCGGGTTGATGCCGGCCGCATTCACCTTGACCAGAACATCGCCGTTGCCGATCCTTGGCTCGGGCACATCGGCAGAGCGAAACTCGTTCTTGCCGTACTGATTTACGACGAATGCCTTCATGTGGTCTTCCCGTAATCGAGGAGCAGCTGTGCGTTGAGAATGCCGGAGGCCAGGATGCCGTCGGACAGTTCCCGGTCGGTGACCGCCCGTGACAGCTGCAGGGTGGCGACGAGGACGGTGAACAGCCCCACGGCCGTTGGGCGGGCAGCGGAGGGATCACGTGGAGACAAGTGCGCGGCGATGACGTCGACGATCGACTGTATCCCCTCGGTGTAGGCATCCCGGACACCGTCATCGCAACGGCCGATCTCGTCGAGCAATGCAGCGTTGGGGCAGCCGGTGCCCGGATGGTCGCGATGATGTGGCGACAAGTAGTCGCGCACGAATCCTTCCAGCGCTGCCTTTCCAGGGGGTAGTGCACTCAAGTTGTCGTGTTGTGCCCGTAGCTGATCGGCCACGACGTTGGCCACGAGATCATCCTTGGACGAAAAGTGCGCGTAGAACGCGCCGTTGGTCAGGCCGGCATCGGACATGAGGGTGGCGATGCCGGAGCCGTCGATGCCGTCCTGCTTGAAGCGCTCGCTGGCCGTCTCGATGATCCGACGACGAGTGGCGGCTTTGCGGTCCGCGGCGGATCGCGCCATGGCTACCTCCCGTGCTCGCGAAATCTCGGTGTTGCGAATACTAGCACGAGAGCTTACGATCGTAATATTACGGTCGTAAGATGGCGGCCGCCGAGCCAGGAAGGCGCCGATGACCACCTGGAAAGACGCACCGAACCGCAGCATCGACGTCGACGGCGTGACGTTCGCCTACCGCGAGCTCGGCAATGGCTCAGACGTTCCAGTGGTGTTCCTGCACCACCTGACTGCAGTCCTCGACGACTGGGATCCGCGCATCGTCGACGGCATCGCCGCGCACCACCGCGTGATCGCGTTCGACAATCGCGGTGTCGGCGCTACCGGCGGTTCGGTGCCAACCACCGTCGAGCAGATGGGTGCCGACGCCATTGCCTTCATCCGCGCCCTGGGCCTTGAACAGGTTGACCTGTTCGGATTCTCACTAGGCGGTGGCGTCGCCCAGATGGTGGCGCTGCAGGCGCCAGAACTCGTCCGTCGAATGATCCTGGCAGGCACCGGGCCCCGCGGCGGCGGTGGCATCGACAAGATGGCCACCATCGTCGGCGGCGCCTACCTCAAAGCGGCACTCACTCGCAGCGACCCCAGGAACTTCCTCTTTTTCCCTCGCACCCCGGAAGGCAAGCACGCCGCATCGCAGTACCTCGGCCGACTCAAAGAACGGACACAGAACCGCGACGAGGGAATTTCGTTGCGGGCGGGCATCGCTCAGATCAAGGCCATCCGACACGCGGGTAAGAGTGCACCCGATGACCTCTCCCTCATCACCCACCCCGTCCTGGTCGCCAACGGTGATCACGACCTCATGGTCGACAGCAGTCACTCAGCCGACATGGCACGTCGACTCCCCGACGCGCAGCTGAAGATCTACCCCGACTCGGGGCACGGCGGGGTGTTCCAGCACCACCGAACCTTCGTGCCCGATGCATTGCAATTCCTCGCCCACTAACCGCTTCAAAGAGCGTCCGGAGATGGCCATGAACACGATTACGTCGTACCAGCACGCACCGTCACGCACCATTACCGCGGGTGGTGTTACCTACAGCTACCGCGAACTCGGACCCACGGGTGGAGTTCCCGTTGTCTTCCTCGTCCACCTCGCTGCCACGCTGGACAACTGGGATCCCCGGGTCATCGACCCGATCGCCGAACGTCACCATGTCATCGCGTTCGACAACCGCGGCGTTGGAGCCTCTACCGGAGCAGTCCCGGACACCGTGGAATCGATGGCCGACGACGCCTACACCTTCATTACCGCACTAGGTTTCAACACCGTCGACATCTTGTCCTTCTCCCTCGGCGGGATGATCGCGCAAGTTCTGGCGATCAAACATCCGGACCTCGTCCGCAAACTGATCCTCACTGGAACCGGACCTGCGGGCGGAGCAGGAATCGATAAAGTCGCGGGCACAACCTATTACGACATGGTGCGTGCCGCCCTCACCCGCAAAGACCCCAAGGAGTTCCTGTTCTTCAACCGCGACGCCGTCGGCAAACGCGCCGCACGCGCGTTCGTCGAGCGCCTCGGCGAACGGACCGAGGACAGGGACGCGAAGATCAGAGTGACGGCCTTCCGAACTCAACTCAAGGCGATCAAACGATGGGGACGCGCCACGCCGGCCGATCTGTCCCGGATCACCCAGCCGACACTGATCGCCAACGGCGACAACGACCGCATGGTCCCCACGGAACTCTCCGAAGACATGCACCGACGCATCACCGGTTCTCAACTCACCATCTATCCGAACTCCGGCCACGGGGCGATCTTCCAGTACCACCGAGAATTCGCCTCGACCGCAATCCGATTTCTGGACGGCTGACTAGACGCCGATTGCCGCCGCGGCGACCGCTTCCTGTAAGCCCCGCGTGGCCAACCGGTCGGCCAACTCGTTGTCGGCGACCCCCGAGTGGCCCTTGACCCAGAACCACTCGATCCGGTGCGGCGCGCAGGCCAGTCGCAGCCGCATCCAAAGGTCGACGTTTTTCACCGGCTGCTTCGCGACGGTCATCCAGCCGTTGCGCTCCCAACCGTGCACCCATTTGGTGATGCCGTTCCGGACATAGGTGCTGTCGGTGTGGAGGTGGACGACCACGGGTCTGGTGAGCGCCTCGAGAGCCATGATCGGCGCCGTCAACTCCATCCGGTTGTTGCTGGTCGCGGACTCGCCACCGCACATCTCGCGGACGTGACCACGCTGCCGCAGCACCGCGCCCCAACCACCGGGGCCGGGATTGGGTCTGCATCCGCCGTCGGTGTGGATAACCACCACGTCCTCGGTCATGCGGCAGAGGATAGGCACCGCGTCGAGCACTCGGCTCACCGACTCGCCGAGAGCCTCTCCGTCCGACTGCCTGGGGCTTGGAAACCCAGCTCAGCGGGTACGGTAGTAACAGCTAGAGGGTTGAGCCCATGCCCCGTCTCGCTTCGGTTCGAGTGGGTGATTCTCGAGTGGGTGATTCTCATAGCCAACACGGCCGTCAAAGTGCATAGCCCGCAGCGGTCTCACGTCGAGATCGCCGAACTCGCCCGCGCACAGGAGTTCCTCGAGGACGCCTACGGCGCCAAGATGCGACTGCGCCGGGAAGAAACCGCCCCTCGGCCGGCGGAGCTTCTCTCACATGCACGCACCACGGTCGGACCGTTCGCCATCGAGGACATTCGGTTGGCAGGCGACGTGCAGGCCACCACGGAACCGTTGCACAAGGTCATGATGGTATGGCCCACCAGCGGGCGGATGCGTCGGGAGTGCCGTCACGAGGTGACCGATTTGGCCGCGGGTGAGGGCGCTCTCGTCTCCCAACCGGACACCGCGCATTGGACGCATGTCCACGATCTGCACGCGGTCTCGGTGGTGCTGGACCCGGCGATCCTTGCCGGGGTCGCCACGGGGCTCCCGGCCAGCCATGCGCCGATTTACTTCACCAGCCTGCAGCCCGTCGACGCGGCAGCGGCTCGTCGGTTGAAGAACACGATCACCTACGTCAAGGACGTCATCCTCGCCGACGACGCGATGGCCACCCCGCTGGTTCTCGGCCATGCCGCGCGCCTGCTCGCCGCCGTGACGATGTCGACATTCCCGAACACGTTCGCCACAGCGCCCGTGCCGCAGGACCGCACGGACCACCAACCCGTGCTGCTTCGTCGTGCGATCGAGTTCATGGATTCGAACATCACCAGCGACATCGCGCTCGACGATGTCGCCCGGGCCGTGCACGTCACGCCGCGCGCGGTGCAGTACATGTTTCGGCGCCACCTGGAGACGACGCCGCTGCAGTACCTTCGCCGGCTCCGGCTGCACCACGCCCACCAGGAGCTTCAGGCCGCCGACCGCTCTCGGACCACGGTGACCGAGATCGCCGCCCGCTGGGGATTCGCGCACACCGGCCGGTTCGCAGTCTTGTACCGCGAGACATACGGGCGTTCACCACACACGACTCTGCGAGATTGATCGTCATGCCAGTGGCTGGCGAACACCCCCCGGACGAGCCCTCACCCGAGGATCGTGCGTCGCGGGCCCGTGAGCGGGCAGACGAGTTGCGCGAACGAACCGCATACCTCGAGGGAGGCGGACCGGCGACCGCGGAGACGGCGGAGCGGGCGCAACTGCGTGCCGAACAAGCGCTCGATCGTGCCCGCGACGCGCATCATTCGGCCGCGGCCCGACATCTCAACGCCGGCCGGGCACACCGCCTGGCGGCGGCGGCTCATGAGCAAGCCGCACTGTTCGCCGATGACACCTCCAGCGGTGCCCACCAAGACGCCGCCGCCCGCCACCGCGACGCCGCGTCACAGCACGATGCTGCGGCCGCGGATGATGCGGCCAAGGAGGCAGCGGACGACCGCCGCCGGAACTAGGACTCGGCTTCCATCAACAGCAGAGCACCGCTGATGGAAGCCGGGGTCGAGCGGAACGCGCTGCACGTGACCCGCACCCGAGTAGCCCGGCCGCGACGATTGACGGCTTCGACCACCGTTTCTTCGGTGCTCTCGGCATCCACGAACGCCCTACCGATCAGGGGTTTGACGGCGTCGGTGGGAAAGCCGATGTCCAACGAGTTCAGCGCCGATCCGACCACTTCTTCTGCCCGTAGGCCCCAGAGCTCCTCGCATCCTCGGTTCCACACCACCACCCGCATCTCCCGGTCCACCACCACCAGTCCGAGGTGGATGGAGTCGACTAGGGCGTCCATGGAGCTCTTCGCCTCGTCGAGCTCACGGCTGCGCTCGTGCAGCGTGTCGTTGATCGTGTGGAGTTCGTCGTTGGTGGACTGCAGCTCCTCGTTCATGGTCTCGAGCTCTTCGTTGGTGGACTGCAGTTCTTCGTTGGTGGTCTCCAGCTCCTCGATCGTCGACTGCAGTTCTTCGTTGGTGGTCTCCAACTCCTCGTTGGTCGACTGCAGTTCCTCGTAGGCCGCCTCCAGCTGGCCGTTGGTGTGCACGACGCGGTCCAGCAGCACCCGCGTCGCGGTGACGTCGAAGAACACGATGGAGACGCCCAGCAGGCGGTTCTCTGCGTCGATGAGCGGATTGATGTGGATCTCGAACCATTGCGTGTCGAAGCCGGATCGTTGCCACTCGACGTCCTGGATCCGCGCCGGGCGGCGCTCCACCCGGGACTGGTCGAGGTACGCCCGCAACTCCACCGGCCGGTAGGACAACTCGAGATCGCGCAACAGCCTGCCGACGTCGCGGTCGGAGAGCCCGAACGTCGCTTCGGCCTGCAAGTTCACCATCGCGATCGTGTCGTCGCCGGTCACGACGATCTGCGCCACCGGGCTGGCGCGAAAGGCAAGGTCGCGGACCAGCCCGAGGCCCGGTAGGTCGCCGTGCCGGACGTTGTTCGCTGTGTGGTTGCCGAAGCGGTCGACGTTGCCGTGCGAACCCGCGGTCTTGCGAAACACCCGGTGGTCAAGGTCCAACGGGCTGAAGCGATCGCCGTGGCTCAACAGCATTTCGGCGTGGCCGAGGAAGAGCGTGCCGTGCGGTGCAAGCGCAAAATGCAACCGTCCCAGGATATTTCGCTGAGTGGCGGCGTTGAAATACATCAGCGTGTTGCGGCAAGCCAGCAGATCCACCTTGGAGATCGGGGCGTCCTTGACAAGGTCGTTGCGACCGAATATCACCGCGCGGCGCAGATCCTTGCGAAACACAAAGCGGCCGTTGGTGTTCTCGAAGTACCGGTCGAGCATTTCGGGCGGGACCGACTCGACGGCCTTGGCGTCGTATGACCCGGCGCGTCCTGCGGTGAGCGCATCCTCGTCGACGTCGGTCGCGTAGATCTTGACCCGCTGCCGGAACGCCTCCACCCCCAACTCCTCGGCGAGGATCATCGCCAATGTGTAGGCCTCCTGACCCGAAGCGCATCCGGCGCTCCACACCCGGATGGGGCTGCCGGGTCCGCGGTCGGCGAGCATCGGCGAAACGACTTCGCGCTGGACAAATTCCCATGCGGGCGGGTCACGGAAGAACGAGGTGACATTGATCAGGATCGTGTTGAAAAGTGCGGAGAACTCGTCGGAATTGACCTGCAACAGATCCAGGTACCGCTCGTAAGTGTCCGCGCCCACCCGCTCCATCCGATGCCGCACTCGACGCATCAGGGAAGTGCGCTTGTAACCGGTGAAGTCGAAGCCGCGCGTATCGCGCATGTACTGCAAGAGAGCCTCGAACGACTCGTCTGTCTGCTCGTTCAACCCGTGTCCGATCGCCGTACCGCGGCCTTGACCATACTCGCCACTACAGCCGGTTCTCTGGACCGATCACCGCCCACACCGTTTTGCCCGACGGCGTCGGTGCGTTGCCCCACGCGCGGCACAGTGCGGTCACGATGCGCAGGCCCGTCGGCGGGCCACCGCCGCACTCCCGTACGCCCGCGGGTGCATGGCTGCCATCCTCGACCGCAACGGTCACCGCTGAACCGTCACTCTCCAGCCGCAGGTTCGGGTCGCTCTTCGCGTGCGCCACAGCGTTTTCCACGAAAGCGGTGGCGACGACCTTGGCCACCGGGATCAATTCCGGCTGCGCCCACGCCGTGAGCCACTCGTCCACGAGTTCACGCGTCCGCCGCAGGCTTGCCATGCCGCCCGGCAGATATGCCCGCGCACGACGTCGGATCCTCAGGGGCGAGGGCGCAACGAGCGCCTCCACCGCCGTGCGGATCGTGGGATAGACCGGGACGTATCGGGTGATCCCGTTGCGGATGATGGCCGATCGGCCGTCGAGATGTTCGCAGACGAGCATGATCGGGATCTCCGGCCACCGGTCGACATGCCAGCGCGCGCTCGTGAACACCGCCCACGCCGACTCGGCAGGCACGTCGAGGGTCGTCACGTCGACGATGACCGCAGTGGGCTCGTCCAGGGCTGCCTTGATGATCCGGTCCCGAAGCGGACGGTATGTCCTGCTGTCGAGCAGACCGTCAGGGGTCAGGACCGTCGCGCCGCCGAACGCATCGGCCGCGATGTCCAGTGCGCATACGTCATCAGTCAATGAGCTCGCCCCGATCGGAAGCCGCCTCCGACAGCCGCTTACCCAAGATCGTCAGCGCACGTTCGGCCTCGTCCGCCTGGGTGGTGTAGCGGTCGAACAACACACCGCTGCCGACGTTCTCGGCCATCCGGCGGGCGAGTTTGGCCTTCTCCTGCAGGCTGCGCAGGGCAACCCAGAGCGCACCTTCGACTTCGTCGTCGCGCGCCGTCAGCAATGCATCGGCCGTCCAGGCATGGCCGACCCGGCAGCGGTAGTTGTCCTTGCTGATCTCCATCAGCGATCCGTTGCAGTCGGGGCAGGTGTACCCGGAGGGCGGACCCAGTTCCTCGCTGTCGAACGGCGTGCCGAACCGCGGCCCCATCGCGATGCGGTTTTCGAGCTTCATCAGGTCGTCGGGTTCCATCTCCTGATCCTCGATCTCTCGGTTCGCCAGGCTCTCCAGGAGGGCACCGACATCTTTGGCCGCGACCCGGTGGTCGACGACACCGGCTCGGATGGCGTTCAGCGGCATCGATTTGTACAGCGCGTCATCGGGATGCTGCACGATCGTCGTCCCGCCCCTGGACCGGATCGCGCGCGCGCCGAGCACCCCGTCGTCCAGCACACCCGACATCAACACGCAGATGGCACGCGGCCCGAAGTCGAGGGCGACCGAGCGGAACAGGGCGTTGATCGCCGGGCGATAGGTATTCTCCGTCGGCCCCTCTGACAGCACCACGCGACTGTCGGCGACGAGCAGGTGACGGTCCGGCACCGCGACGTAGATCAATCCGGGTTCGAGGGCCTCGCCATGACGCGCGGACATGGCCGGCAACGGTCCACTGCGGTCGATGATCTGCGCCAGCACGCTCGGCGCCTCGGCCGGTATGTGCAACGCCACCAGGACCGCAAACGGCAAATTTGCCCGCAGTCCAGACGAGAACTGGATGAGTGCCTCCACACCGCCCGCGGAAGCGCCCACCGCCACGACGCCTTGCAGCGACTGCGTGTCCGCCATTGCGGTCAGGCTACCCCCACTTCGGGGCGGGTAACCCTTGTCAGACCTTGGCGATCACCGACTCTGCGAACCTCTCGAGATGGCCGATCTTGGTCTCCAGCGGTTCGGTGTCCGACCCCGTGATGTACGGGATTCGAAAACCGACGATGACGTCGGTCACGCCCTTGTCCTCGAGCCGTTTGATGCCGTCGGGCGTATAGGCGTCGGCGGAGATGACATGGACCTCGAACGGCCCGGTGCGGCCCTCCTCATCGCGGAACTGGTTGAGCCGCTTGAGCAGTCGATCCAACTCCTCGGCATCGCCGCCGCCGTGCATCCAGCCGTCGTTGCGGGCCGCCCGCCTGAGCGCGGCGTCGGCGTGGCCCCCGACGAGAATGGGGATGGGCTCGGTAGGTGCCGGTGTCATCTTCGTTTTCGGGATGTCGTAGAACTCGCCGTGGAACTCGAAGTACTCGCCGGTGGTCAGGCCTTTGATGATCTCGATGCACTCGTCCATACGTTTACCGCGCTTGGCGAACGGCACATCCATCAACTCGTAGTCCTCGGGCCACGGGCTGGTGCCCACGCCCAGCCCGAGGCGATTGCCGAAGAGCGCGGCCAGCGATCCGGCCTGTTTGGCCACCAGTGCGGGCGGCCGGATGGGCAGCTTGAGGACGAAGAAGTTGAACCGCAGCGTCGTGGTGACCGCGCTCAACGCGCCCGCGAGCACGAACGCCTCGATGAACGCCTTGCCGTCGAGGAATTCGCGGCTGCCGTCGGGTGTATAGGGATACTTGGAGTCCGACTCGAACGGGTAGGCGACGCTGTCGGCGATCGTCATCGCGTGGTAGCCCGCCGACTCCGCGGCCTGCGCCAACGGTAGGTAGAACGCCGGATCGGTCATCGCTTCGGCATAGGTGAACCGCACGCCGCAATACTAGAACGGGTTCTAGTCTCGGGTTTAGGCATTGGCGCACAGGGAACCTGAACGCCGTGAGTGCTGCCAAGACAATGTACAAGCCCATGTCGGTCGCCAGCAGTGTTGTCGGCGGGCTGATCGCCGGCAAGATCTTCACCGAGATCTGGCAGCGGATCAACCCGGACGACGAAGAGCCGGATCCCAAGGACCTCAGCCGTTCGACGCGGGAAGTGATGATCGCCGCCGCGGTGCAGGGCTTGATCGTCGGCGTGGTGCGTGCCGTGATGGCCCGCGGCCAGGCGAAGGGATTCCAGGCACTGACCAACGAAGACCCGAGCTAGCGCTTCTGCGCGGATCCGAGGTGGACGGTGCCCGATCTCGTCGCCGACGCAATGGTGGCGCGGCTGCGCGACTGGGGAGCGAGGCGAATCTTCGGTTACGCGGGCGACGGGGTCAACACGCTTCTGGGGGCGCTCGCGCGGGCGGATGAGCCGGAATTCGTCGCCACCCGGCACGAGGAACTCGCGGCGTTCATGGCCTGCGGGCACGCGAAATACACCGGTGAGGTGGGCGTCTGCCTGGCCACCCAGGGACCCGGCGCGATCCACCTGCTCGCCGGCCTCTACGACGCGAAGCTGGACCGCCAACCGGTGGTGGCCATCGTCGGCCAGGTGGTGTCGACCGCACTGGGCAGCGGTTATCTGCAGGAGGTCGACCTGCACACACTGTTCAAGGACGTGTGTGCGCAGTACGTCCAGACCGTATTCGCGCCCGAGCAGATGCCGATGGCGTTGGACAACGCGATGCGCACCGCATTGGCGACGTCGACGCCGACGTGCTTGATCGTGCCGCACGACGTCCAGAAGGCGCAGATGCCCGACGAACTCCAGCACGGCCACGGTGTGGTTCCGTCGGCCGCCAGATTCACCCGTCCGCATGTGATCGCGCGCGACGCCGACGTGCACCGCGCCGCCGAACTGCTCAACGGCGGTGAGAAGATTGCGCTGCTGGTCGGACGCGGCGGCATGGGCGCCGAGGACGAGATCGCCGAGATCATCGACCTGCTCGGGGCCGGCGTGACGACCTCGCTGCTCGGCAAGCCGGTCCTCGACGAAACCGCACCGTGGCACACCGGGGTCATGGGTCATCTGGGCACGACGGCCAGCGCCGAACTCATGGCCGGCTGCGACACTTTGCTGATCGTCGGCAGCAACGACCCGTGGACGGAGTTCTATCCGGTACCCGGTCAGGCGCGCGCGGTGCAGATCGACGTCGCACCCCGTGTCGTCGGCGCGAAGTATCCGGTCGACGTGGCGCTCACCGGCGATGCGGCGGACGCGTTGTCCCGGTTGGCCCCGCTGATTCACCGTAAGACCGACCGCCGGTGGCAGCAACAAGTCACGCGTTGGACGCAGCACTGGCTTGGCTTATCGGCCGAACGCAGTGACGCCCAACATGATTCGGCGAACCCCGAATTCGTCGTGCGGGCGTTGACCGATCACCTGCCGAGCAACGCCCGGGTCGCCGTGGACGTCGGATCGGCGACATACTGGTATGCCCGTCACCTCCGGTTGCCGAGCGGGGTACCGGCCCATGTGTCGGGGTATCTCGCGTCGATGGGCTGCGCGTTGCCGTATGGGATAGCGGCCAAGCTCGACGCGCCGGACCGCCCGGTCGTCGCGCTGGTCGGCGACGGAGCCATGCAGATGAGCGGGTTGCTCGAACTCGTCACGATCGCCGACCGCTGGCGTGGTTGGGTAGATCCGCGCTTCGTGATTCTGGTGCTGCACAACCAGGATCTGGCCGAAGTGTCGTGGGAGCAGCGCGAAATGGAGGGCGACGCGCGGTTCCCGGCGTCGCAGGATGTGCCGCCGTTCCCCTACGCCGACTACGCCGAACTCCTCGGGCTGCAGGGGCTGAAGGTGAGCGAGTCGGCGCAGGCGCATGCGGCGTGGCAGCGTGCGTTCGAGGCCGACCGGCCGACGGTGCTCGAAGCCGTCGTCGACCCGAAGACGCCGATGCTTCCGCCGCTGATGCCGGAAACCAAGGCGGACACCGTCTATGCCGCGCTCGCGCAGGAGCCAGACGGCGATGCGGTATGCGAACGCGTCGCCGTGCAACGTAGGTCGGAGCCGACGCCTTAGTCGTCGACGTCCGGTGGGTACGGCGGAGCGCCGACGCCCGCAATACAGTGCGTGCCCCACGGCGTGACCTCGGTCAACTGCCCCTCGGCCGTGCGGTCCCCGATCGATATGTGCACAATCTGCGGCATGCGGACATCCGACATCAGATCGAAAATCATTCCGCGCCAGTGGTACCGACCGTCGATCGGATCGAGGTGACCGGTCAGCCGCACCCGTACGCCGTGGTCCGCGTCGTGCAACCGCAGTGCGGCGGGCCCGTCGTAGACGACGGTCATCGGGGCAGGAAGCCGCTTCGGCGCCACATGCGGCGGGCGATCGGGCCCAGCAGCCCCACTTCGTCGAGGAATGCCGCGAGCGGGGCGAAGCCGGTCACCTGGGTATCGCGGCGATGCGGGCTGCTGCGTGCGATGCGCCGCGTCTGCTTGGGGTCCAGGCCGACGCGCGCGTACTGCACCTTGTTCGTGAACAGGAAGCGGAAGAAATACCCGCCGAGCCCGTTGATGTTGGACAGCACGAACTTCGGCAGCGGACGCATGTGGGGGACCCGCTTGCGCAACCCGTCGCGGGCGAACTGGATGTGTCGGGCCTCTTCGGTGACGTGAATCCGCATCAGGCGCTGCACGATGGGCTGTAGCTCGTCGTCGTCCATCATCTGGCGCTGCAGCGAATCGAAGATCTCCTCACCGATCAGGGCGGCGACCCACAGCGCCGACCCCTGGAACACGAACGGCAGCGCGTTGATGATCACCCGCTGATACCACTTGGGCCACACCGGGTTTGCCTCGACCCGCTCGATGGCCTTGCCGAACATCACCATGTGGCGGGTTTCGTCGCCGAGTTCGGTCAACTCGTAATGCGTGTTACTGGCGGTGGGATCCTGGTGCATCATCTTGCGCAGCAGCGACTGGTTGAGGATGTTCTCGAACCAGATGCCGGCGGACAGCGTGTTGACCAGTTCTTGGCGGGACAGTTCGATCTGCTGCTCGCGCGTCATCGTGTCCCACAGCGGTGTGCCGTAGAGCGAGACGATCTTCGGCGGCAGGAAGAACTTGTCCGGGTCCAACGGTGCGGTCCAGTCGATGTCGACCACGGGGGCGTAGGACTTCTTCACCGACCCCTTCAGCAGGCGTTCGGAGAACTCGTTGCGGCTGGGCGCGGCAGCGGGGGTTGTCATCGGCGACCTCCCTTCGGGTGACGTCTCCCCAAGGTAGGCAGCCCGCGCGCCGCAAGTCAATACCTGCGGTACCGCATACTTTCGGTACCGCGGCGTTTGGCCGCGGCCGGCCGGGGTACCGGGTGTTATGCGAATTGACGAGCACGACAATGCTACTCGGGCGCCGGACCCCGACGACCCGCGCAAACCCGAGTCGCCGACCGACCTGACGCCGCCGTCGCTGCTCTACGCGATGCGCAAGGCGGTCCGGGAGTTCCAGGACGACGAGTGCACCGACCTTGCCGCGGCGCTGACCTATTACGCGGTGCTGTCGATCTTTCCGGCGCTGGTGGTCATGGTGTCGCTGTTCGGTGTGTTCGGGCAGGGCCGGCGCACGGTCGACGGGCTGCTCGACATCGCCGATGACGTCGCACCGGCGTCCGCGCTCGACACGCTGCGGCCGTCGGTCGAGCAGCTCGTCAACTCGCCGACGGCCGGGCTCGCGTTGGTGATGGGGATCGTGGGCGCCCTGTGGTCGGCGTCGGGCTACGTGGGCGCGTTCGGCCGCGCGATGAACCGCATCTACGAGATCGACGAGGGCCGACCGGTGTGGAAGCTGCGCCCGGTGCAGTTGCTGCTGACGCTGGCCGGTCTGGTGATCGCGGCCGCGGTCGTGTTGATGCTGGCGATCAGTGGCCCGGTGGCCCGGTGGGTCGGCGACGCGATCGGCCTCGGCGACGCGGCGGTGACGGTCTGGAGTATCGCCAAGTGGCCGCTGATCCTGCTCTTCGTCGTGCTGGCGGTCGCGATCCTGTACTACGTCGCACCCAACGTCGAGCAGCCGAGGTTCCGCTGGATCAGCGGCGGCGCGGCGCTCGCGATCGTCGTGTGGGTCGTCGCGTCCCTGCTGTTCGGTGTCTACGTGGCGAATTTCAGCAGCTACAACAGGACCTACGGCGCATTGGCCGGGGTGATCGTGTTCCTGCTGTGGTTGTGGATCACCAACCTCGCGCTGCTGTTCGGCGCCGAAGTGGACGCCGAGCTGGAGCGCAGCCGTCAGCTGCAGGCCGGTCTGCCCGCCGAGCAGGAGTTGCAGCTGCCACCCAAGGACACGCACAAGCTGCGCAAGGAAGCGGCCGCCGAGAAGAATGACGTCAAGCGGGCCAGGCGACTGCGCTTTTCGCGGGGCCGCAAACACTGAAGGCATACTGCGGGCGTGACCCGTCGAATTCACGTCATCGGCATCGGCGCGGGCGATCCGGACCAGGTGACCGCCCAGGCGGTGACGGCGCTCAACGACACCCAGGTGTTCTTCGCGATGGACAAGGGCGACGCGAAGGACGACCTGGTCGCGTTGCGCAGGCACATCTGCGAGCGGTTCATCCGTGAGCCCGGCTACCGGTTCGTCGAGCTGCCCGACCCGCCGAGGGACAGGGCCGCGTCAGACGGTCCGGACTACCGCCGGGCCGTCGCCGACTGGCATGCCGCGCGGGCGCGGGTGTGGGCCGACGCGATCACCTCCGAGCTTTCTGATGGTGCCACTGGAGCCTTTCTCGCGTGGGGTGACCCGTCGCTGTACGACAGCACGCTGCGCATCCTCGACACCGTCGCGAACCACGTCGACATCGACTACGACGTGATCCCGGGCGTCACCGCCGTTCAGACGCTCACCGCGCGGCATCGCATCCCGCTCAACGACGTCGGCGAACCGGTGCTCATCACCACCGGCAGGCAACTGCGTGACCATGGGCTGGCCGGAAGCGCGGTGGTGATGCTCGACGCCGACTGCTCTTTTCTGTCGTGTCCGCCGGACACCCGGATCTGGTGGGGCGCCTACCTCGGCACGCCCGACGAGTTGCTGATGTCGGGCACCGTCGGCGAGGTCGGCTCGCGGATCGCGGCGGTGCGCGCCGACGCCAGGGCCCGGCACGGCTGGATCATGGACACCTACCTCCTGCGTTCGGCGCCCGGAGGTGGCTAACTGGTTGATTGCCTGCACGTGGTGCGTGCGATCAACCTCTTAGAGCCATTTCTTCACGGACCGCCGTGGCAAGATCAGCCGCATGACAGGGTTCCTCCTGCGCGCCGCGCTGACCGGGGTTGCACTGTGGGTGGTGACGCTGATCGTGCCCGGCATCCGCTTCGTCGGCGCCGACTCCACGCTGGCCGAGGTCGGCATCATCTTCGTCGTCGCGGTGATCTTCGGCATTGTCAACGCGGTGATCAAGCCGATCGTGCAGATCATCTCGATCCCGCTCTACATCCTCACGCTCGGCCTGTTCCACATCATCGTCAACGCGCTGATGTTGTGGATCACGTCGTGGATCACCGAGTACACCACGCACTGGGGCCTGTTCATCGACGACTTCTGGTGGACGGCGATTTGGGCGGCGATCGTGCTGTCGGTGGTGAGCTGGCTGCTGTCGCTGATCACCGGTGGCGCCAACCGCGCCCGCGATTGAGCGGCACACTGGAGCCATGCCCGAACTGCCCGAAGTCGAAGCGCTCGCCGATCACCTGCGTCGCCACGCCGTCGGACATCCGATCGGCCGCGTCGACGTGTCGGCGTTCTCGGTGCTCAAGACGTTCGACCCTCCGGTCACCGCGCTGCACGGCCGGACCGTCACCGACGCCAACCGCTGGGGCAAGTACCTCGGATTGCAGGCCGGTGAGCTGCATTTGATCGCTCACCTGTCGCGTGCGGGCTGGTTGAAGTGGTCGGACAAGCTGGCGGCGGCGCCGTTGAAGCCCGGCAAGGGGCCGATCGCGCTGCGTGTTCATCTCGGGACCCCCGGTGAGGCGCCCGGATTCGACCTCACCGAGGCCGGCACGCAGAAGCGGCTGGCGGTGTGGCTCGTCGACGATCCGGCCAAGGTGCCCGGCATCGCCGCATTGGGCCCCGACGCGCTGTCGCTGAGCCCCGAAGACCTGGCCGGGGTCCTGGCAGGCAACAGCGGCCGAATCAAGACCGTGATCACCGACCAGAAGGTGATCGCAGGCATCGGCAACGCCTACAGCGACGAGATCCTGCACGTCGCACGGATCTCTCCGTTCGCGACGGCGGGCAAGCTGACCGATGCGCAGCTGTCGGCGCTTCACGACGCGATGATCGGCGTGCTCACCGACGCGGTGACGCGTTCGGTTGGTCAGCAGGCGGCAACGCTCAAGGGAGAGAAGCGTTCCGGGTTGCGGGTGCATGCCCGCACCGGTCTGCCCTGCCCGGTCTGCGGGGACACCGTGCGGGAGGTGTCGTTCGCGGACAAGTCTTTCCAGTATTGCCCGACCTGCCAGACGGGCGGCAAGGTGCTCGCTGATCGTCGGATGTCGCGACTGCTCAAGTGATCCGGCAGTACGAGCGGGTGGCCGCCGAGAGCGCCTGCCGGTAGAGGGGTTCGAGCTGACGGGCATTGGCAACGGCGTCCGACGCGTCCTTCAGTGTGCGCATGCACCCCGGGTTGCCGAGCCAATTCCATTGCAGGGCAATCTCGTCGACCATGGTCTTGTTGAGCCCGTCGATCTGGCTTCGGGACTCGGCGAGGTCGGGCGCCGCGGTGGGCGCGGACGAGGGGTCGAACTTCCACTGGGCGAAGCGGGTGTACTGGATGCCCTCGGTGGCGTCGATCTGGTCGGTGAAGACCATTCGGACGTAGCTTGGGTCGACGGCGTGCGCGGCGGCATCGGCGGCGACGGCGTCGAGGACCGCGTCGGCGCGTGGCCGGTCGGTGATCGGCCCGCCGTTGAGCCATTTGGCCGCCGCGACCGGGTCGGCGGGGGCCAGCCGCTGCGCCGCGGTGTCCACCAGCCGGTACAGCGGGCTGGCGGGCTGGGCGTGCGCGGGCGCCTGTGAGATCGCGAGAAGCAGCGTCGCGGCGACCAGCAGGGCACATCGGTTCAGGGTCATCGCTCCATCATGCTTAGTCTGTCGGGGTGACTCGGCAGAAAATCTTGATCACCGGCGCGAGCTCGGGCCTGGGCGCCGGCATGGCGCGCGCGTTCGCCGCCAAGGGCCGCGACCTCGCGCTGTGTGCGCGCCGCATCGACCGGCTCGACGAGCTCAAGGCCGAACTGCTCGAGCGTCACCCCGGTATCGAGGTCGCCGTCGCCGCGCTCGACGTCAACGACCACGACCAGGTGCCGAAGGTGTTCGGCGAGCTGGCCGACGAACTCGGCGGCATCGACCGCATCATCGTCAACGCCGGCGTCGGCAAGGGCGCGCCGCTGGGCTCGGGCAAGCTGTGGGCGAACAAGGCCACCATCGAAACCAATCTCGTTGCCGCACTTGTGCAGATCGAGACGGCGCTCGAGATGTTCAAGGAATCGGGCGGCGGCCATCTGGTGCTCATTTCCTCGGTGCTCGCCAACTTAGGTGTTCCGGGGGTCAAGGCCGCCTACGCCGCGAGCAAAGCCGGCGTGTCGTCGCTCGGTGAGTCGTTGCGCGCGGAGTATGCACGGGGGCCCATCAAGGTGACCGTCCTCGAACCCGGGTACATCGAATCGGAGATGACCGCGAAGTCCGGGTCGACGATGTTGATGGTGGACAACGAAACCGGTGTGCGCGCGCTGGTGGCCGTCATCGAGCGCGAGAGCGGGCGCGCTGCGGTGCCGTGGTGGCCGTGGGCTCCCCTGGTCCAGCTGATGCGGGTGTTGCCGCCGCGGCTGACGAAACCGTTCGCCTGAAGCGGCGAAACCGTGTAGAGACCAGCGCTACCGGGTAGCCCGCAGCGCTAGTTCCCTATGGAGGTTTCGATGAGAGTGTTGCTGACCGGCGGCACCGGGTTCGTTGGAGCGTGGACGGCCAAGGCGGTCGCCGACGCTAACCATCAGGTGCGTTTCCTGGTCCGTGATCCGGCGCGGCTGGTGACGAGCGCAGCGCAGATCGGTGTCGACACCGACGACTTCGCCGTCGGCGACATCGCCGACGCTGAAGCGACGGCCGCGGCGATGGACGGCTGTGACGCCGTAATTCACTCCGCGGCAATGGTTTCCATGGATCCCCGGCAGGCCGACAAGATGCTGCAGACCAACCTTGCCGGCGCCCGCAACGTGCTCGGCGCGGCGGTTGAGCGCGGCCTCGATCCGATCGTCCACGTATCCAGCTTCACCGCACTGTTCCGACCCGGCCTCGACGTGCTCCACGCCGATCTGCCGGTGGTCGGGGGAACCGACGGCTACGGGAAGTCCAAGGCGGAGGTGGAGAAGTACGCACGTGGACTACAGGATGCGGGTGCGCCCGTGAACATCACGTACCCGGGCATGGTGCTGGGGCCGCCGGCGGGAAACCAGTTCGGCGAAGCGGCCGAAGGCGTCGAGGCGGCCGTGAAGATGCGTGGGGTGCCGGGGCGCGGTGCCGCCTGGATTGTGGTCGACGTCCGCGACCTGGCTGCGCTGCACGCCGCGCTACTCGAAACCGGCAAGGGGCCACGTCGATACATGGCAGGCGGCAAACGCGTCGCGATCGCCGACCTGGCATCGATGATCGGCCGCGCAACGAACCGGTCGCTTCGGGTGTACCCCGTGCCGGATACGTTGCTGCGCAACCTCGGAAGGGTGGTCGACGTGGCGGGGCCCTATCTGCCGTTCGACGCGCCGGTGACGCGGGCGGCCATGCAGTACTACACCCAGATGCCTTCGTCTGACGATTCCGCCGGCGAGATAGAACTCGCGATCAGCTACCGGGATCCGCAGGAGACGCTGTCGGACACCGTCGCTGGGCTGCGGCAGGTCGGCAGGTTGTAGGTCGTTCGCAGGTTTAAGCACCCGAATGTCGTGGTAGCCAAGCTCCATGATCGAAAAACTGACGAAGATGACGCCCCTGTTGTTCTCGGGCGCTGCGGCAGTCGCGATCGCTGTGGCGCCGATCGCCGGTGCGCAACCGGCGCCTCCGCCGTGTCTCAATGCTGACGGCACCCCGTGTGCGGGTATCGGCAACGTCGAGGCCGGCCCCGGTGGTGGTGCGCAAGTGAATGTTCCGAACGGCCCGCAGGGCACCGCTGACGGAGGCGGCGCCGCAGGCGTGATCCCCGGTGGCCCCGAAGGCGCGGCCGGCCCCGGCGGCGCGAGCGGTTCGCTGGCCCCGAACGGGCCCGGTGGCACGGCCGGACCCGGCGGTGCGAGCGGGTGCTTGCCGAACGTCGGCTGCGTGAACATTCCGGCTCCGTAACCGACAGCTGAGTTCCCAGCCTCGCGGCGCACGCTTCTTGGTGAGCGTGCGCCGCGTTGGCCTGTGCCAAGCACCACACTGCCGATAGATCTGCTTGACAATTCATTGGGTTTTCCTAACACTGTGTTGTGTGAGTCCGGTGAGACGGGGCGATTCGCTCCCCATCCACAACCGCATCGGCGTCCTACGCGCCGAGCGGAGGATGACGCGGGCTGAACTCGCAGCGCTGATCGACGTGAACCCGCAGACCGTCGGCGCGCTCGAACGCGGCGACCACTATCCGAGCCTCGACCTGGCGTTTCGGATCTGCGACGTCTTCGGGCTGCCCGTCGAGGCGGTGTTCTCCCGCACGGAGTTCACGCCGCTGTCCACCGAGCTCTACCGCAGGAACCCGCGCGCGCAAGGAGGCGACCCAGATGTCCCAGTCAACCCCGCAGGCTGACCGAACGCTCATCGACCGCTACCAGGACTACCGGACGAGGCGGTTCCTCAAGCATGAGCGGACCTATGCCCACTCGCTTCTGAGTTGGCGCACCCAGTCCCGACGCCGAATTCTGGTGATCGGTCTCGGCGTCACCTTCGCGTTCATGTTCGCGGTGAGTGTCCTGAGCGCGTTCGGATTATGGTGGGCGCCGTTGTTGTGGCTGGTCGCATGTCTGTTCTTCTTCCCGCTGTGGATCATGCTGCAGATCGTGTCCGGCAGGCAGGGCGACGCCCCGGAGGCGGCCCTCGATGAGTACGAGGTGCAGCAGCGCAACAGTGCGCGCTCGATCGGCCTGACCATCACCCAGAACCTGATGTTGATCCCGATCGGCTACCTGCTCATCGCGTCAATCTACTTGCGCGACACCGACACCGACGTGGCCTACGCGGGTGCATTGATGTCACTCGCCGTGCTGGTGTTCGGCGGTTGCGCGCCGGCGATGATCCTCGGCTGGAGCCGTCCGGACCCCGACGCCTAGGCCGAGCGACCACGCTCGGCGCGGTAATGCCGCACCAGCGTGTCGGTCGAGCTGTCCGATTGTTCGGCGGGGGAGTCGTCGTTGGTGATGACCGGTAGCAGCGCTTTGGCTTGTGTCTTACCGAGTTCGACGCCCCACTGGTCGAACGAGTCGATGCCCCAGATGACGCCTTCGGTGAACACCTGGTGCTCGTAGAGCGCGATCAACTGGCCGAGCACCGACGGCGTCAGCTTCGTGGCCAGGATCGACGTGGTCGGCCGGTTGCCCGGCATCACCTTGTGCGGCACCACATTCGGTGGCGTCCCCTCGGCGGCGATCTCCTCGGCGGTCTTGCCGAACGCGAGCACCTGCGTCTGGGCGAAGAAGTTGCTCATTAACAGGTCGTGCATGCTGCCGCGGCCGTCGGCCGTCGGTAGGTCGTTGGTGGGTTGGGAGAATCCGATGAAGTCGGCGGGCACCAGACGCGTGCCCTGGTGCAGCAGTTGGTAGAACGCGTGCTGGCCGTTGGTTCCCGGCTCGCCCCAGAAGATCTCGCCGGTGCTCGTGGTGACCGGTGTTCCGTCGGCGCGCACCGACTTGCCGTTGGACTCCATCGTCAGCTGCTGCAGGTAGGCGGCGAACCGCGCCAAGTCGTTCGAATAGGGCAGCACCGCACGCGTTTCGGCGCCGAAGAACTCGTTGTACCAGAGTCCGATCAGGCCGAGTAGCACCGGCACGTTCGCCTCCAGCGGCGTGGTGCGGAAGTGCTCGTCGACGATGTGGAAGCCGGACAGAAACTCGGCGAACCGTTCGCGGCCGATGACCGCCATCACGCTCAAACCGATTGCGCTGTCGACGGAATAGCGGCCGCCGACCCAGTCCCAGAACCCGAACATGTTCTCGGTGTTGATGCCGAAATCGTCGACCAACTTCTTGTTCGTCGACACCGCGACGAAGTGCTTGGCCACCGCCGCATCGCCGAGCGCGTCGGTGAGCCACCGTCGGGCCGCCGTCGCGTTGGTCAGCGTCTCCAGGGTGGAGAACGTCTTGGAGGCGACGATGAAAAGCGTTGTCGCCGGGTCGAGTCCGTCGAGCTTGGCCACCAGATCGGCCGGGTCGACGTTGGACACGAACCGCGCCGAGATGCCCGCGTCGGCGTAATGGCGCAGCGCCAGCGTCACCATCGCCGGGCCCAGGTCCGAACCGCCGATGCCGATGTTGACGACGGTCTTGATCAGCTGGCCCGTCGCCCCGGTCCACTCGCCGCTGCGCAACCGGTCGGTGAAGTCGCCCATCTTGTCGAGCACCGCGTGCACGTCGGCGACGACGTCGTGACCGTCGACGGACAGTTCGGCGCCGCGCGGCAACCGCAGCGCGGTGTGCAGGACGGCCCGGTCCTCGGAGGTGTTGATGTGCACGCCGGAGAACATCGCGTCGCGCCGCTGTTCGAGGCCGGCGGCGCGGGCCAGGTCGACCAGCAGCGCGAGCGTCTCACGCGTGACGCGGTGCTTGCTGTAGTCGACGTAGAGGTCGCCGACCGTCGTCGCCAACTCGGTGCCGCGAGCCGGATCCTCGGCGAAGAACTCCCGCAGGTGTTTGCCGCCGATCTCGTCGTGATGCCGTTGCAGGGCCTGCCATGCCGGTGTCGAGGCGATATCGGGGATCTCCGGTGTTGTCGGCTCCTCGCGCAAGCGCTCATCGCTGCTCATGGGCACGACCTTAGTGCGGCCAAATCGCCAAAGGTGTAATCAAGAAATATGGATACCGCGAAGCTGCTGTCGTCAGTTCCCACCGGACTGTGGATCGGCGGTGAAGAACGCCAAGCCGCCTCGACCTTCGATGTGCTCGACCCGTCCGACGACTCCGTGCTGACCTCGGTCGGCAACGCGGGAGCCCAGGACGCGGTCGACGCGCTCGATGCAGCCTGCGCGGTGCAGGCCGAATGGGCGGCCACCGCCCCGCGCCAGCGCGGCGAGATCCTGCGCGCGGTGTTCGACACGATCACCGAACGCGCCGAGGACATCGCCACGCTGATGACACTGGAGATGGGAAAGGTGCTGCGCGAGAGCATGGGCGAGGTCACTTACGGCGCCGAGTTCTTCCGCTGGTTCGCCGAGGAGGCCGTGCGCATCGCGGGCCGCTACACCCCGAGCCCGGCGGGCAGCGGCCGCGTCCTGGTCACCAAGCAGCCGGTCGGCCCGTGTTACGCGATCACGCCCTGGAACTTCCCGTTGGCGATGGGCACCCGCAAGATCGGCCCGGCGCTCGCCGCCGGCTGCACGATGATGGTCAAACCTGCCCAGGAGACGCCGTTGACCATGCTGCTGCTGGCCAAGCTGATGGACGACGCGGGCCTGCCCAAGGGCGTGCTGTCGGTGCTGCCGACCAACAACCCCAAAGACGTCACCGCCGCGCTGATCGACGACGGCCGGCTGCGCAAGCTGACCTTCACCGGCTCCACCGGCGTCGGCAGGGCGCTGGTCAGGCAATCGGCCGACAAGCTGCTGCGCACGTCGATGGAACTCGGCGGCAATGCGCCGTTCGTGGTGTTCGACGACGCCGACATCGACGCCGCCGTCGACGGCGCAATCCTGGCCAAGATGCGCAACGGCGGCGAGGCCTGCACGGCGGCCAACCGGTTCCACGTCGCGAACCCGGTGCGCGAGGAGTTCACCGAGAAGCTGGTCAAGCGGATGAGCGAATTCACGCTCGGAAAAGGAGTCGACGGCTCTGCCACCCTGGGGCCCCTGATCAATGCCAAGCAGGTCGCCACCGTCACCGAGCTCGTGGACGACGCGGTGTCGCGCGGTGCGACGGTCGCCGTCGGCGGCGAGGCCCCCGGCGGCCCCGGCAACTTCTACCCGGCGACCGTGCTCACCGATGTCCCCGCCGACGCCCGCATCCTCAAAGAGGAGGTGTTCGGCCCCGTCGCGCCGATCACCGGCTTCGACACCGAGGAGGAGGGCATCGCCGCGGCCAACGACACCGAATACGGGCTGTCCGCCTACATCTACACCAGGTCGCTGGACCGCGCGTTGCGCGTCGCCGAGCGCATCGAGTCCGGCATGGTCGGCGTCAACCGCGGCGTGATCTCCGATCCGGCGGCGCCGTTCGGCGGCGTCAAGGAGTCGGGCTTCGGTCGCGAGGGCGGCTTCGAGGGCATCGACGAGTACCTCGAGATCAAGTACATCGCGCTGACGAAGTAGGCCGACACGCCGCCGCGCCTGCACCGCCGCGTCCGTCGGCGCAGGCAAGATTTCGCAAGTGAATGCGCGTCGCTCCGTCGCGCCCGCTGATCGCCGCCCGCGGTCCGACCTTCGCTCCTCGCGTGCGCATCGGCGTGGCGAGATCCCCGCCCTCGACGGCATCCGCGCCGTCGCTGTCGCACTGGTACTCGCCGACCATGGCGGCATCCCGGGCGTCTCCGGCGGCTTCCTCGGCGTCGACGTCTTCTTCGTGCTGAGCGGCTTCCTGATCACTTCGCTGCTGCTCGACGAGCACGCCCGCACCGGCCGAATCCGGCTGCGTGACTTCTGGATTCGCCGGGCCCGCCGATTGCTGCCCGCGCTGCTGGTCACGGTGCTGGCGGTCGTGGCGTTTCGCGACCTGTTCGCGCCGGAATCGGTTGCGACGCTGCGCGACGACGCCGTCGCGTCGTTCTTCTGGGTGGCCAACTGGGCATTCGTCGCGCAGCGCACCGACTACTTCTCGCAGGGCGCACCCCCGTCGCCGCTGCAGCACACCTGGTCGCTGGGGGTCGAGGAGCAGTACTACCTGCTGTGGCCGCTGCTGCTGATCGTCGTCGCGGTGCTGTTCTGCCGGCGGGACCGGGTGCAACTGCGGTGGGTGGTCTTCGCACTGGCCACCGTGGGCGCGATCGCGTCGGCGACGGCGGCGATCGTGTTCACCAGCGAGGCGTCGCTCAACCGCATCTACTTCGGCACCGACACCCGCGCGCAGGCGCTGCTCGTCGGTGCCGCGGCGGCCGCGCTGCTGGTGCGGGACTGGACGACGGTGACCATGGCCGGGCCGGTGATCCGGACGCGGTGGCTGCGGTGGGTCGGCCGCATCCTGTCCGTCGTCGGCGTCGCGGTACTGGCCTTCGCCGTACACACCGCGACCGGCAGCGTCGGCGACTTCCGCGCCGGCCTGCTGATCGTCGTGGCGCTCGCGGCAGGTCTGGTGATCGGGGCGGTGGCAATGGACCAGGACGGGCCCGCCGCGCGCGTGCTGGCGTGGCGGCCGCTGGTCTGGCTGGGGGCGATCTCCTACGGCGTCTACCTGTGGCACTGGCCGATCTTCCTGGTGGTCAACGGTGAACGCACCGGATGGTCCGGTTGGTCGTTGTTCGCCCTGCGCTGCGCGGCGACGCTGGGTGTGGCTGCGCTGTCGTGGTGGCTGCTGGAACAGCCCATCCGGCGCTGGCGGCCGGTGATCGTGCCGATGCTGCCGCTGGCCGGCGCGACGGCTGCCACCGCCGCGGTGATCACGATGACCGTGCTGCCGGTCGGCGTGCCGTCGACCCCGGTGCAGGACTCGCGCATCGACTCCGCCGCGCTGGTCGCACCGGAGATTCCGGTCGAGGTGCAGCGCACAGTCGCCCGGGAACCGGGCACCCGGACCGTCGCGGTGTTCGGCGACTCGGTGGCGTGGACGCTGATGCGCTACCTGCCCGAAACGCCGGGCCTGGCGTTCACCGACTACACGACGATCGGATGTGGCATCGCGCGCGGCGGACCGTACCGGTACGTCGGGCAGACGCTCGACCAGAAACCCGAATGCGACTCATGGCCGATCAGGTGGTCCCAACGCGTCAAGCACGACCGCCCCGACGTGGTGCTGCTGATCGTCGGCCGCTGGGAGGTCGTCGACCGGATGAACGAAGGGCGTTGGACGCACATCGGCGAACCCGCCTACGACGCCTATCTGCGGGCCGAACTCAATCGCGCGCTCGACATCCTGTCCTCGACCGGCGCGCGCGTCGTCGTCACCACCGAGCCCTACAACCGGCGCGCCGAGAAGCCGGACGGCAGCCTCTACCCCGAGGACGACCCGGATCGCACCGACGACTGGAATGCCTTGTTGCGCAGCGCGGTCAAGTACCGGCAGAACGTCTCGGTGCTCGACCTGAACCGCAAGCTGGGCCCGAACGGCGGCTACACCAACCGGATCGACGGCATCCGCATTCGCAGCGACGGCGTACACCCCACCCCCGAGGCGGTCGAGTGGCTGACGCCGTGGTTGACCGACGCGCTGCGCTAGTGATTTCGGTGTCGGCAGTCGCGGTCAGCGCGACCAATTACACCGAAATCCCTGGAAGGTCAGTGGCCGAGGCGACCGCGACCCAGACGCAGCAGCAGCATCGCGAGGTCCTTGCCGTCGGGGCCGAGTTCGCTGTAGCGCTCGATCACCTTCATCTCGCGGCTGTGCACCAGGCGGGTTCCGCCGGACGCCATGCGGGCCTGGCCGATCAATTTGGACACCTCGGTACGGCGCTTCACGGCCGCGAGGATCTCGGCGTCGAGCCGGTCGATCTCCTGGCGCAGGTCATCGATATCGGGCACAGTCTCGGTTTCGTTCGTCATGGGATTTCTCACCGCTCTCGTTGTGTGGGGTCTGGCCTCGTCCGGTCCTGGGCCTCACACAAGAGGAAGCTCTCGGGAAGCAGCTAGACCACGGGCACCGCGGACCGGTACCCGTAGAAAAATCGCTGTTTGCTGAGCACGAGACAAAGTGTGCCACCAACAGCCCTGCCAGCGCAAAGCCCGATACGCGGTTCGACCGCGGGGATGTCCCTGCGCAACGGTAAGTTCGGTAGTGACATGACCCAGATGAACCTGGCCACCGAAACCGACCAACTGCTCGACGGGCTCAACCCGCAGCAGCGCGAGGCCGTCCTGCACCAGGGCTCGCCGCTGCTCATCGTCGCCGGTGCCGGCTCGGGCAAGACCGCGGTGCTCACCCGCCGGATCGCCTATCTGTTGGCCGCCCGCGACGTCGGCGTCGGACAGGTACTGGCCATCACGTTCACCAACAAGGCCGCCGCCGAGATGCGCGAGCGGGTGGTCGGGCTGGTCGGCCCGCGGGCCCGCAACATGTGGATTTCCACCTTCCATTCCTCGTGCGTGCGGATCCTGCGCAACCAGGCCTCGTTGATCAAAGGCCTGAACTCGAACTTCTCGATCTATGACGCCGACGACTCGCGGCGCCTGCTGCTGATGATCGGCAAGGACATGGGGTTGGACACCAAGCGGTACTCGCCGCGGCTGCTGTCCAACGGCATCTCCAACCACAAGAACGAGTTGATCGGCCCGGAGCAGGCTGCGGCCGAGGCTTCGGAGGCGGGAGAGGAGCTGCCCGGCATCATCGCCGAGGTCTACGCCGAATACCAGCGGCGCTTACGCGCGGCCAACGCGCTCGACTTCGACGACCTGATCGGGGAGACAGTCGCTGTGCTGCAAGCGTTTCCGCAGATCGCGCAGTACTACCGGCGGCGGTTCCGGCACATCCTGGTCGACGAGTACCAGGACACCAACCACGCCCAGTACGTGCTGGTGCGCGAATTGGTCGGCACGGAGACGGTCGATGGGGTGGCGCCTGCCGAACTGTGCGTGGTGGGCGATGCCGACCAGTCGATCTACGCGTTCCGCGGCGCGACGATCCGCAACATCGAGGACTTCGAACGCGATTTCCCCAATGCCACAACGATTCTGCTGGAACAGAATTACCGCTCGACCCAGAACATCCTGAACGCCGCGAACTCGGTGATATCACGCAACACCGGCCGTCGGGAGAAGCGGCTGTGGACCGACGAGGGCGACGGCGAGTTGATCGTCGGCTACGTCGCCGACAACGAGCACGACGAGGCGCGCTTCGTCGCGCAAGAGATCGACGCGCTCGCCGAGGATGGCTACTCCTATAACGACTTCGCGGTGTTCTACCGCACCAACAACTCGTCGCGTGCGCTCGAAGAGGTCTTCATCCGCGCCGGCATCCCGTACAAGGTCGTCGGCGGCGTTCGCTTCTATGAGCGCCGGGAGATCCGCGACATCGTCGCCTACCTGCGGGTGTTGGACAATCCCGGCGACTCGGTGAGCATGCGCCGCATCCTCAACACGCCCCGGCGCGGCATCGGCGACCGCGCCGAAGCATGCGTGGCGGTGTACGCCGAGAACACCGGCCTGTCCTTCAACGATGCGCTGCAGGCGGCCGCCGAGGGCAGGGTGCCGATGCTCAACACCCGTGCGGAGAAATGCATTTCGGCGTTCGTGGACATGCTCGACGACCTGCGTGGCCGTCTCGACGGGGAGCTCGGCGAGCTGGTCGAGGCGGTGCTCGACCGCACCGGCTACCGCGCCGAACTCGAGTCGTCCAGCGATCCGCAGGACCTCGCGCGGCTCGACAACCTCAACGAGTTGGTCAGCGTCGCACACGAATTCAGCACCGATCTGGCCAACGCCCAGGCGCTCGACGACGAGCCCGTCGATGAGGACATTCCCGACACCGGGGTGCTGGCGCAGTTCCTGGAGCGGGTGTCGCTGGTGGCAGACGCCGACGAACTGCCCGAGCACGGCGCCGGAGTCGTCACGATGATGACGTTGCACACCGCCAAGGGCCTCGAGTTCCCGGTCGTGTTCGTGACCGGCTGGGAGGACGGCATGTTCCCGCACATGCGGGCGCTCGGGGATCCCACCGAGCTCTCCGAGGAGCGCCGCTTGGCCTACGTCGGCATCACCCGGGCGCGCCAGCGGCTCTACCTCAGCCGGGCCAAGGTCCGCTCGTCGTGGGGTCAGCCGATGCTCAACCCGGAATCGCGGTTCCTCAAGGAGATTCCGCAACACCTCATCGACTGGCGGCGCACCGACCCGACACCGTCGTTCAGCGCACCCGTGAGCGGCGCGGGCCGATTCGGCGCCCCGCGACCGTCGCCGACCCGCTCGGGAGCGGGTAAGCGGCCGTTGCTGGTGCTCGAACCCGGCGACCGGGTCACCCACGACAAGTACGGGCTCGGCCGCGTCGAGGAGGTCACCGGCGTGGGCGAGTCGGCGATGTCGCTCATCGACTTCGGCAGCTCCGGTCGCGTCAAGCTGATGCACAACCACGCGCCGATCAGCAAGCTCTAACCGGAGCGCTCCCAGCGGCCCGTCGCGGGCAGCGCCGCCAGCACGATGCTGGCCAGCGGCAGCAGCGGGATTGCGTACACCGCGGCGGGCAGCTTGGCGCCGGCGACGAACAGGCTGGAGAAGATCAGCAGCGCCACCACCGCGCCGACGACGATCAGCCACCGGCTGACCGAGCGGCGCAACAGCAGCCCGATCAGCCCGGCGATGAGGGCGGCCGCAGAGATCGCGGTCAGGAAGCCGACCGCGACGCAGAACAGGCGGTCGGTGCGCCACCAGCCGGTGATCAGATCGGTGGCGATGACGGCGGTGGCCCAGCCGGTCAGGATGCTCACGGCCGCCGCGGCGATCGCGGGTTTCGGGCTGGCCGCTGGTGGCTGGGTCGGGGACACGGTGACCGGGCGGGCCCGGGGCACATATGTCGTCTGCGGCTCGCCCTCGCCCTCGCCCTCGCCGACGGGAATCTCGCCGGTGGGGTGGCGCCGGATGATGGTTGTCTTCGGGTCCTGACCGGTGGGGATCTCGCCCGTGGGGTGGCGGCGGATGATGCCCGTCTCAGCGCTCGACGGTGTTGGGCGTTTCAGATCAGGATCGTCGTCGCTGGCCACCCGGCCAGACTAGTTGGACGGGTTCAGCCCGCGCTTGGCCAGCCAACCCACCGGGTCGACACGGTCGGTGCCGTTCAGGTGCACCTCGAAGTGCAGGTGCGGTCCTGTCGAGTTGCCGGTGTTGCCCATCTTCGCGATCTGGTCGCCGGCCCAGACCCGCTGTCCGACCTCGACCTCCCACGCGCTGAGGTGGCCGTACAGCGTGACGGTGCCGTCGGCGTGGCGCAGCTTGACCATGTTGCCGTAACCGGCGTACGGCCCCGCGGAGACGACCACGCCGTCGGACGCCGCGAGGACCGGTGTGCCGATCGAGTTGGCGATGTCGATCCCGGCGTGCAGTGCCCCCCAGCGATAGCCGAAGCCCGACGTCCACATGCCCCTGGTCGGCATCACGAACATCGGCCGCTGCAGGCGCGCTTCACGTTCGGCGCGCTCCTGCGCGAACGCCGCGGCCTTCTGAATCTCCTCGGTGTGCAGCGCCGAACTGGCGGCGGGCGTGACGGTGACGATCTGCATGCCGCCCGTCGCGCCGCTGACCGCGTTGGCAAGGGCGTCGTGGTCGACCGCGAGCACGGTCTGTGACGACGACTCCTGCGCGGCGTTGGCCATCGAGTACGCACCCGCGGCGGTCGCACCGACCGCCATTGCGGCGACCATCAGCCGGCCCTTCACCGGGATCTCCTGCTTGCGGTGCTGGGCCGTGCGGCCGCCGATGTTGATCACGTCGGTGGCGGCCATGCCGTCGCTGGTGTCGGTGTTGCTGTCGCGGTAGGCGTGCGCGCGGCGCGCGTGGCGCGGCCCGGCCTGGAACTCCGATGGCACCGCAAGTCGCAGCGGCACGAGATCGTCGGTGTCGTTCAGATCGTCGAGTTCGGGGGCGTGGATGACCTGCGCTTCGCGGTCGAACGCGCTGTTCTCACGGAAGTCGGCGTCGGCCCCGAAATCGGGCAAGCCGCCGAACTCGTTGAACGGAATGATGTCGGTGACTTCGGCGGGGGATTCGCTTACGCGGCCGTCTATTTGCCGATTCGTCGATGACCTGCGGTGAGATCCAGACGAACGGTGCGCAGCCAACGTAAAGAATCCTTGCTTGTCATGATGCTTGCCGTGATCGAAACGTTATCGAAGCCAGAGGCACGTTAACCAAACCCCAATGAAGGCTGCAAGCTGTACGGCTATTCCGCGAGCGAATGTGACTTGTATCACGGCTACGGGGCGGTGAGATCTGCCACATGACAGGTGGGCGGTGCCAACGCGTTCCGCAGGTGTGGATAAAGTTCCCCCGAGCCTTCGGCCCAACAACTCCGCAATCGACGCGCTAGAGACAGGGACGTTCCAAAGCCAATGGATCTCTTCGAATATCAGGCGAAAGAGCTCTTCGCCAAGCACAACGTACCGACCACACCGGGTCGGGTGACCGACACCGCCGAGGACGCCAAGGCGATCGCCGAGGAGATCGGCAAACCCGTCATGGTCAAGGCGCAGGTCAAGACCGGCGGCCGCGGCAAGGCCGGCGGCGTGAAGTACGCGGCCACCGCCGACGACGCGTTCACCCACGCGCAGAACATCCTCGGCCTCGACATCAAGGGCCACATCGTCAAGAAGCTGCTGGTCTCCGAGGCCAGCGACATCGCCGAGGAGTACTACATCTCGTTCCTGCTCGACCGCGCCAACCGGACCTACCTTGCGATGTGCTCGGTCGAGGGCGGCATGGAGATCGAAGAGGTCGCCGCCACCAAGCCGGACCGGCTGGCCCGGGTGCCCGTCGACGCGACCAAGGGCGTCGACGAGGCGTTCGCGCGTGAGATCGCCGAGAAGGGTCATCTGCCCGCCGAGGTGCTCGACGCGGCCGCGGTGACGATCGCCAAGCTGTGGGAGGTGTTCGTCAAAGAGGACGCCACGCTGGTCGAGGTCAACCCGCTGGTGCGCACTCCTGACGATCAGATCCTCGCGCTGGACGGCAAGGTCACGCTCGACGGCAACGCCGACTTCCGTCATCCCGAGCATGCCGAGTTCGAGGACCGGGACGCCACGGACCCGCTGGAGCTCAAGGCCAAGGAGCACGACCTCAACTACGTCAAGCTGGACGGTCAGGTCGGAATCATCGGCAACGGTGCGGGCCTGGTGATGTCGACGCTGGACGTCGTCGCCTATGCCGGCGAGAAGCACGGAGGCGTCAAACCGGCCAACTTCCTCGACATCGGCGGCGGCGCCTCTGCCGAGGTGATGGCCGCGGGCCTGGACGTGATCCTGCACGACGAGCAGGTCAAGAGCGTGTTCGTCAACGTGTTCGGCGGCATCACCTCCTGCGACGCGGTCGCAAACGGCATCGTCAACGCGCTGAAGATCCTCGGCGACGAGGCCAACAAGCCGCTCGTGGTCCGACTCGACGGCAACAACGTCGAAGAGGGCCGTCGCATCCTGGCCGAGGCCGACCACCCGTTGGTGACCGAGTTGGGCACGATGGACGAAGCCGCCGACAAAGCCGCCGAGCTGGCGAACAAGTAAAGGACCCCTGGCTTATGTCTATTTTTCTGAACAAGGACTCCAAGGTCATCGTCCAGGGCATCACCGGTGGTGAGGGCACCAAGCACACCGCGCTGATGCTCAAGGCCGGCACCCAGTTGGTCGGCGGCGTCAACGCCCGCAAGGCGGGCACGACGGTGTCGCATGTGGATAAGGACGGCAAGGACGTCGAGTTGCCGGTGTTCGGCTCCGTCGCCGAGGCGATGAAGGAAACCGGCGCCGACGTGTCGGTGGTGTTCGTGCCGCCGAAGTTCGCCAAGGACGCGATCATCGAGGCGATCGACGCGGAGATTCCGCTGCTGGTCGTCATCACCGAGGGAATCCCGGTGCAGGACACCGCGTATGCGTGGGCCTACAACCTAGAAAAAGGTGGAGGAAAAGGTCCAAAAATCCGCATCATCGGCCCCAACTGCCCCGGCATCATCACGCCCGGCGAGGCGCTGGCCGGCATCACGCCCGCCAACATCACCGGGCCCGGGCCGGTCGGCCTGGTGTCCAAGTCGGGCACGCTGACCTATCAGATGATGTTCGAACTGGGCGATCTGGGCTTCTCGACCTCGATCGGCATCGGCGGCGACCCGGTCATCGGCACCACGCACATCGACGCGATCGAGGCGTTCGAGAAGGACCCCGACACCAAGGTCATCGTGATGATCGGTGAGATCGGCGGCGACGCCGAGGAGCGGGCCGCCGAGTACATCAAGGCCAACGTGAGCAAGCCGGTCGTCGGCTATGTCGCGGGCTTCACCGCGCCCGAAGGCAAGACCATGGGCCACGCAGGCGCGATCGTGTCCGGATCGTCCGGTACCGCGCAGGCCAAGAAGGAAGCGCTGGAGGCCGCGGGCGTGAAGGTCGGCAAGACGCCGTCGGAGACCGCGCGCCTGGCCCGCGAGATCCTGCAGGGTATGTAGGAGCTCACCGATCTCTCCGCGAGCGCGCGTGTTTGCAGCCGACACTCCGCTCCGGGGCACCCTTTTGCGCACCTTCACGGACCGGTGAGCGTGCGTGATCTACACCGCAGGATTAGGACCACGTTCCGGCCCTCGATTAGCCTGACGAATTAACACCCGTCAGGAGGTCTGTAATGGTCGATCCCCGGACCCCGGTCATCGTCGGCGTCGGGCAGTTCACCGAGCGCATCGACGATCCGGACTACCGCGGCATGTCGGCGGTGGACCTCGCGACCGAGGCGGTGCGAGCGGCGCTGGCCGATACCGGAGTCGACGTCACCGCGGCCGCGAAGGCCATCGAGACGGTGTACGCCCTGCGCCAGTTCGAGATCTCGGGGCCGATGCCCGCGACGCTGGGCAAGTCGAACAACTATCCGCGTTCGGTGATGCGGCGGGTCGGCGGCGATCCCGCGCGCGTGGTGCTCGAACCGGTCGGCGGCCAAGGCCCGCAGAAGCTCGTCACCGAGGCCGGAAACGCCATCGCGGCGGGTGAATTCGACGTCGCGATGGTCATCGGTTCGGAACCCGGGTCGACGACCCGCTACTTCGCCAATCGCGACGACAAGCCCGACTTCACCGAACACGTCGACGGCCCACTCGAGGATCGCGGACACCAGATCCACCAGTACTTCACCGAGTACACCGCCTCGCACGGATTGACCGGCGCCGCAGTGCAATACGGCCTGCTGGACAACGCCCGGCGCCGTCGGCTCGGGCTGGGCGTCGCCGAATACCGGAGGCAGATGGCCGAATTGTTCGCGCCGCTGTCGAAAGTGGCTGCGAAGAACCCGTTTTCGTCATCGCCGGTCGAGCGTTCGGTCGAGGAGATCGTCACGGTCACCGACGACAACCGGATGATCTGCGACCCGTACCCCCGGCTGCTGGTGGCACGCGATCAGGTCAACCAGGGCGCCGCGGCGATCATGATGTCGGTGGCCGCCGCACGTCGTCTGGGGGTGCCCGAGGAGAAGTGGGTGTATCTGCACGGCCACTCGGACATGACCGAGCAGGGCCTGCTGGACCGCGTCGACCTCGGCGCCAGCCCGGCGGCCGGACACGCCGCGCGAGAAGCTATGCGGGTGGCGGGAATCGGTGTCGACGACCTCGCGACGTTCGACCTGTACAGCTGCTTCCCGTTCCCGGTCTTCGTGATCTGCGAAGCGCTGGGCGTCGACGCCGACGACCCGCGTGGCCTGACGGTGACCGGTGGCCTGCCCTACTTCGGCGGCCCGGGCAACAGCTATTCGCTGCATGCCATCGCCGAAACGGTCACGCAATTACGCGACAACCCAGGACGATTCGGCTTCGTCGGCGCCAACGGCGGCACCATGAGCAAGTACTCGGTCGGCATCTATTCGACGCTTCCCGCCGACTGGCGGACCGACCGCAGCGCAGAGCTGAACGCGGAAGTCGCGGCATTGCCGACGGTTCCGGTCACCGAGCACCCCGAGGGTCGCGCCACCATCGAGACGTACTCGGTGCGTTACGACTGGCCGGTGCGCACCGGGATCATCGTCGGCAGGCTCGACTCGGACGACTCGCGGTTCCTGGCCATCTCCGAGGACGACGACCTCGTCGCGCTGATGTCCGACGGCGACCCACTCGGGGCGGCCATCACGGTGCGCCCAGCCGACAAGGTCAACCGCGCGAGCCTGGCCTGACCGCAGAAGGACAGCCGTGAAACCACTCGTGCTTCTGGCCGCGCTGTTCACACTGGTGACCGCGTGTGCGGACCAGTCGTCACAGGACACGCTCACGGTGTTCGCCGCGGCTTCGCTGAAGGGCACGTTCACCGAGATCGGCAAGCGGTTCGAGGCGGACAATCCCGGCACCACGGTGGAGTTTTCGTTCGCCGGATCCTCCGACCTGGTCACGCAGTTGACACAGGGCGCGCCTGCCGACGTGTTCGCTTCCGCCGACACCGGGAACATGGACAAGGCTGCGGCGGCGGGACTGCTGGCCGGCGACCCGGTGAATTTCGCGTCGAACACGCTGACCATCGCGGTACGCCCTGGAAACCCCAAGCACATCAACGCATTACGTGACCTCACCCGGCCCGATGTCAGCACCGTGGTATGCGCTCCGCAGGTGCCGTGCGGCTCTGCGACGCAGAAGGTCGAACAGGCCGCAGGCGTGGAACTGTCGCCGGTCAGCGAGGAGTCGTCAGTCACCGATGTCCTCAACAAGGTCACCAGCGGCCAGGCCGACGCCGGAATCATCTACGTCACCGATGTCCGGGACGCAGGCGGCGATGTCACCGCGGTTGCGCTGCCTGAAGCCGCCGAGGCCGTCAACGTCTATCCTATTGCGGCGCTGAAGGAGTCGTCGCGGCCCGACCTCGCTCGGAAATTCGTCGAGGCGGTGACCGGCGAGGCGGGCCAGAAGGTGCTCGGCGCAGCTGGCTTCGGCAAGCCCTGATCACACCAGGGCGGCCAGCTTGCCCGCCAGGCGCTCGACGTAGGCGGCGACGTCGTCGGCGGACTTGTCGGGAAGCCCGAAAAGCACCTCGGTGACACCGAGTTCGGCCCAGCGGGCCAACTTTTCGGGGTCCGGCTTGAAATCCAGCGCCACGATCTGCGGCGCCCCCTCGCGACCCGCCGCCGCCCAGGTGTCCTGCAGCAGCTTGACCGGCTCGTCGATGTCGAAGTCACGCGGCGTGGTGATCCAGCCGTCCGCGGACCGGGCGATCCACTTGAAGTTCTTCTCGGTGCCCGCGGCGCCGACGAGGACCGGGATGTGCGGTTGCACGGGTTTGGGCCACGCCCAGCTGGGCCCGAAGTTGACGAACTCGCCGTCGTAGGACGCCTCCTCCTGGGTCCACAGCGCCCGCATCGCTTCCAGGTACTCGCGCAACATGGTGCGCCGCCGACCGGGCGGCACGTTGTGGTCGGCGAGTTCATCGGTGTTCCAGCCGAATCCCACCCCCAGGCTGACGCGGCCGCCCGACAGGTGGTCGAGCGTGGCGATCGACTTCGCGAGCGTGATGGGGTCGTGTTCGACCGGCAGCGCGACCGCCGTCGACAGCCGAACGCGCGACGTCACCGCGGCCGCGGTGCCGAGGCTGACCCAGGGGTCCAGGGTGCGCATGTAGCGGTCGTCGGGCAGCGACTCGTCGCCCGTCGTGGGGTGTGCCGCCTGCCGCTTGATCGGGATGTGGGTGTGCTCAGGCACGTAGAACGTGGTGAAGCCGTGATTGTCGGCCAACTTGGCGGCCGACGCCGGAGTGATCCCGCGGTCACTGGTGAACAGCACGAGCCCGTAATCCATGCCCGAATTAGAACGTGTTCTAGTCAGAAGGGCAAGCGCAAAGTCGGAGACAGATGTTCACGGCGATTCGGGCGAACCGGTGCCGGTCTCGACCCGACCCGCTGTGCGCTAGCGTGGTTCCGAAGCCCGCCCGAGCACAGGAAGCACAGGAGAGGCCATGTCTTACCCGTCAGGTCCGCCCGGTAGCCCCGGATACCCGCCCGCACAGCAGCCGACCACCCAGTTCTCCGCGCCGACGCAACAGTTCGGCAAGGCGCCGGATGTGGGGTCGGCCCCCGGCGGCCCGAATAAGTTGCCGATGTACCTCGCCATCGCGGTGGCGGTGTTGGGCCTCGCGGTGTACCTGTCGAGCTTCGGGCCGCTGTTCACGATCTCGGCGTCCGAGTTCGGGGGCTTGGGCAGCATCAGCGGCAGCTCGTTCGGTCTGGTGCTCGCCGTCGCGGCGGCGCTTCTTGCGGGCCTGTTGGCCGGGACGAGCCTGCTGCCCAGGCAGTCCGTCTCCACGTCGTGGTACGCCGTGCTGGCGGTCGTCGCGTTCCTTCTGGTCATCGCCGAGGTGATCAACAGGCCGAGTGGCGCCGCGATCGACTGGGGCCTCTACCTGATCATCGCGTTCACGCTGTTCCAGGCGATCGTCGCGGTGGCGGCGCTGCTGTTCGAATCCGGCGTCATCACCCCGCCGGCCCCGCGGCAGAAGTACGACCAGCCCTACGGGCAGCAGTATGGCGGCCCAGGCCCGTACTACGGCCAGCAGCCGGGCCAGCATCACGGCGGACCGCAGCAGCGGCCGGGGTACCCGTCGACCTACCCGGGCGGCTACCCGGGCGGCCCGTCGACAGGCGGCTACCTGGCTGCGCCGCAGCAGAGCCACCAGCAAGGCCACCAGCAGCAGAGCCAGCAGCAGGGCCAGCAGCACGGCCAGCAGGGGCCGCCGACGCCGCCGACCGGATTCCCCACCTACGGCCAGCCGCCGTCCCAGTCGGCCCACACGTCGACTCAGACGACTCAGGCGCAACAGCCGTCGTCTTCCTCGCAGTCTGGCCCGGCGCCGTCGTAGTCTGAGCCGCGCGTGCGTCACCCTCGCGCGGCAGCCTGACTGAGGAGCGGCCCAACCAGTGGATCAACGGCCAGTCGGCGCACGCCAGGCGCGTGAGCTGCTTCGGGTCGCGTTCGGGCCGTCGTTGGTGGCGCTTGTCATCATCGCGGCGATCGTCCTGCTGCAGCTGCTGATCGCCAACAGCGACATGACCGGCGCGCTCGGCGCGACCGCCAGCATGTGGCTGGGCGTGCACCTGGTGCCGGTGTCGATCGGCGGCGCCGAGTTGGGGGTGATGCCGCTGCTGCCGATGCTCGCGATGGTGTGGGCGACGGCGCGCACGACGGCCGCGGCCACCTCTCCAAACGGCTCGTGGTTCGTGACGCGTTGGATCGTGGCATCGGCGCTGGGCGGGCCGCTGCTGATCGCCGCGATCGCGCTGGCCGTCATCCACGACGCCGCTTCGGTCCTCACCGACCTGCAGACCCCGCACGCGTTGCGTGCATTCGGCGGCGTGCTGGCCGTACACGCGATCGGCGCAGTGGTCGGCGTCGGATCGCGGGTCGGCCGGCGGCTGCTGGCCGCGTCTCCGTTGCCCGCTTGGCTACCCGACGCGTTTCGCGCCGCCGTCGCCGGTGTGCTCGCGCTGGCCGGGCTCTCGGGCGTGGTGATGGTCGGTTCGATGGTCGTGCACTGGTCGACCATGCACGACCTCTACTCGATCACGGACTCTACTTTCGGCCAGCTCAGCCTGACCGTGTTGTCGGTGCTCTACATACCGAATGTGATCGTCGGCACGGCCGCGGTGGCGGTCGGGTCCAGCGCCCACGTCGGGCTCGCCACCTTCAGCTCGTTCACCGTGTTCGGCGGCGACATCCCCGCGCTGCCGGTGCTGGCGGCGGTGCCGTCGCCGCCGCTGGGCCCGGTGTGGGTGGCGTTGCTGATCGTCGCGGCGGCGTCCGCGGTGGCGGTCGGTCAGCAATGTGCGCGTCGTCCGGTTCCGCTGGGGTCCGCGATGGGCAAGCTGGCCGTCGCCTCGGCCCTGGCGGCGCTGACCATGGCGCTACTCGGCCACGCCGGCGGCGGGCGGCTGGGCAACTTCGGCGACGTCGGCGTGGATCAGGCCACGTTCGGGCCCGCGGTCTTCCTGTGGTTCGTCGGGATCGGCGCGCTCACCGTGGCGATGACCGGCGGCATCACCCGCAGACCGCGGGCGCCCAAGACGGTGGCGGCCGAACCGGACGTCGAACCCGAACCCGAACCCGAGCCGGAGCCGGACGTCGTCGAGGGCGAGCCCGTCGAGCCCAGTGAGCCCGCCGAAACCGACGTGCCGGCCGAAGCCGAGCTGGACCCCGAACCGGAACCGGAGCCGCCGGCCGCGGGTCCGCCGGACCCCCTCGACGACCCCGAGGAGCACTTCGTCGCGGACGACGACGGAGGCCCGCCGGGCACCCGTTAGGCTGCCAGCGTGCAGCAACCCCTCCGTGTGCCCCCGAAGGTGCCTGCACGGGTGGTGGTGCTGGCTTCCGGTACCGGTTCATTGCTGCGATCGCTGCTCGATGCCGCCGGTGGCGAGTATCCCGCGTCGATTGTCGCGGTCGGGGTCGACCGGGACTGCCCGGCCGTCGAGATCGCCGCGGCCGCCTCGGTGCCGTCGTACAGCGTGCGACTGCGCGACCACCCGAACCGGGCGGCGTGGGACGCGGCCGTCACCGAAGCCACCGCCGCACACTCGCCGGACCTCATCGTGTCGGCGGGTTTCATGAAGATCCTTGGCCCGCACTTTCTTTCGCGGTTCATGGGCCGGATCATCAATACCCATCCGGCGCTGTTGCCCGCCTTCCCGGGCGCGCACGCGGTGCACGACGCGCTGGCCTACGGGGTGAAGCTGACGGGGTGCAGCGTGCATCTCGTCGACGCGGGAACCGACACCGGCCCACTGCTGGCCCAGGAGGCGGTGCCGGTGTTCGACGATGACGACGAAGCCACCCTGCACGAGCGGATCAAGGTCGTCGAACGACGGCTGCTGGTGGAAGTACTGGCCGCCGTGGCAGTCCACGGCGTGACCTGGACAGGACGAAAGGCAATCATCGGATGACCGAAGGTAAGAGGCCGATCCGGCGCGCACTGGTCAGCGTCTACGACAAGACCGGCCTGGCCGAACTGGCCCGCGGCCTGCACGAGGCGGGCGTCGCGATCGTGTCCACCGGCTCGACGGCCAAAACCATTGCCGCAGCAGGTGTTCCGGTGACGCCCGTCGAGGACGTCACGGGCTTCCCGGAGGTGCTCGACGGCCGCGTCAAGACGCTGCATCCGCGGGTTCACGCGGGCCTGCTGGCCGATCAGCGCAAACCCGAACATGTTTCGGCGCTCGCCGACCTCGGTGTCGAGGCGTTCGAACTCGTCGTGGTGAACCTGTACCCGTTCACCGAGACCGTCGAGTCCGGCGCAAGTGAGGACGAATGCGTCGAAAAGATCGACATCGGCGGACCGTCGATGGTGCGCGCCGCCGCCAAGAACCACCCCAGCGTCGCGGTGGTCGTCGACCCGCAGGGCTACGACGGCGTGCTGGCCGCGGTACGGGCGGGCGGCTTTACATTGGACGAGCGGAAGAGGTTGGCGTCGTTGGCCTTCCGGCACACCGCCGAGTACGACGTCGCGGTCGCGTCGTGGATGGGCTCGGTGCTGGCGCCTGAGCCGGACGCGGCCGCACCGCTGCCCGAGTGGCTCGGCGCCACCTGGCGGCGCGATTCGGTGCTGCGCTACGGCGAGAACCCGCACCAGCACGCCGCGCTGTACCGCAACGACGCCGCGTGGCCCGGGCTCGCGCAGGCAGAACAGCTGCACGGCAAGGAGATGTCGTACAACAACTACACCGACGCCGACGCGGCGTGGCGGGCGGCGTTCGACCACAGCGAGATCTGCGTGGCGATCATCAAACACGCCAATCCCTGCGGCATCGCAGTCTCGTCGACGTCGGTGGCCGACGCGCACCGCAAGGCCCACGAGTGCGACCCGCTGTCGGCGTTCGGCGGCGTGATCGCGGCCAACACCGAGGTCACCGTCGAGATGGCCGAAACCGTCGCCGACATCTTCACCGAGGTGATCATTGCGCCGGCCTACGAAGCGGGCGCCGTGGAAGTGCTTGCGCGCAAGAAGAACATCCGCGTGCTGGTGGCCTCCGAGCCGCAGCCGGGTGGCAGCGAATTCCGTCAGATCAGCGGCGGGCTGCTGCTGCAGCAGCGCGACGAGTTCACCGCTGCCGGTGATGATCCGGTCAACTGGACGCTGGCGACCGGTGATCCGGCCGACCCGGCGACGCTCGCGGATCTGAAGTTCGCGTGGAAGACCTGTCGGGCGGTGAAGTCCAACGCGATCGTCGTGGCCA
Organism: Mycolicibacterium celeriflavum; assembly: GCF_010731795.1. Lineage (NCBI taxonomy): Bacteria > Bacillati > Actinomycetota > Actinomycetes > Mycobacteriales > Mycobacteriaceae > Mycobacterium > Mycolicibacterium celeriflavum. The sequence continues at coordinate 4,386,535 of NZ_AP022591.1, forward strand.
CCGACGGCGCCACCGTCGGGGTCGGCATGGGTCAGGTCAACCGCGTCGACGCGGCCCGCCTGGCCGTGCAGCGCGCGGGCGATCGGGTGCGCGGCGCGGTCGCCGCGTCGGACGCGTTCTTCCCTTTCCCCGACGGGCTCGAGGTGCTGACCGACGCGGGCGTCAAGGCGATCGTGCATCCCGGCGGTTCGGTGCGCGACGACGAGGTGACTGCAGCCGCCCAAGCAGCTTCCATCACGCTGTACCTGACCGGGGCGCGGCACTTCGCGCACTGACGTCCGGCCCGACCGCGCGTGAAGGGTCGGCGACTGGATTATGTTGCAGGCATGGTCGCCGCGTCGAGGGCTGCCTCCGTCCTACTGTTGACGGCGACAGTGATCCTGGTTTCATGCACCCGCTACGTCGACGACCCACGGGCGGTGCCCGGCGCCGACCTGTCCGCCGCCGCAACGGCTGAGGGAGCCGACGCGTCACAGTGCGAGATGACCGACGCTCCGCTGACGACGATCCCGGCGCGGGGCGACAACGAGCCGGTGATGAAGATCCCTCAGCCGCCGAATTGGGTTCGCTCGACGATGATGGATTCGGAGCTGATTCGATTCGCGATGCGCAACGACCGTCTCACCACCGACGGTTTCGCGGCGAATGTCGTGGTCACGTTCGAGAGCGCCACGGGCAGCCAAGACGCGGGCCTGGTGTTCGACAACATGCGCGACGCGCTGGAGTCCGGGCTGGGAGCAACCGACGTCCGCGTCACCGAAGGGATGCTGTGCGCTCTGCCCGCCCGGACGTTCCGCTACCAGATGCCGGTGATGGGCAACGTCGCGCCGCATCCGGCCGTCGCGCTCGGTGTCGTGATGCACACCAACGATGCGACATACGCCGTCAGCGTGACCGCCCAGACCATGAACCCCGACGACCCGACGTATCAGCGTGACACCGAGATGATGTTGACCGGTTTCCAACTGCTGCCACCGTCGCCGAACTGAGCAGGCGTGTCGGATGCAAACACGCACCATCGCGCAGCAAGTCGTAGCGTGGAGATCGTGACTCAACCCCAAGATCTACCCCGCACCGTCGGCGAACTGAGCGCGTCCGGCCATCGCGAGCGGGGCGTCAAAGCCGAAATCCGGGAGAACCTGCTGGCCGCGCTGGCGGAGGGCCGCAACCCGTGGCCGGGCATCTTCGGCTTCGAGGACACCGTCATTCCGCAACTGGAGCGAGCGCTCATCGCCGGCCACGACGTCGTGCTGCTCGGCGAACGCGGTCAGGGCAAGACTCGGCTGCTGCGCGCCCTGGCCGGCCTGCTCGACGAGTGGACCCCCGTGATCGCCGGCTCGGAGCTGGGTGAGCATCCGTACAGCCCGATCACTCCCGAGTCGATCCGCCGGGCCGCCGACAGCGGCGACGACCTGCCCATCGCCTGGCGGCACCGCAGCGAGCGCTACACCGAGAAGCTGGCCACCCCGGACACCAGCGTGGCCGACCTGGTCGGCGACATCGACCCGATCAAGGTGGCCGAGGGCCGCAGCCTCGGCGACCCGGAAACCATCGCCTACGGCCTGATTCCGCGGGCGCACCGGGGCATCGTCGCGATCAACGAGCTGCCCGACCTGGCCGAGCGCATCCAGGTGTCGATGCTCAACGTGATGGAGGAGCGCGACATCCAGGTCCGCGGCTACACGCTGCGGCTGCCGCTCGACGTGCTCGTCGTCGCCAGTGCCAACCCGGAGGACTACACCAACCGCGGCCGGATCATCACGCCGCTGAAGGACCGGTTCGGCGCGGAGATCCGAACCCACTACCCGCGCGAGCTCGACGCGGAAGTCGGCGTCATCAGGCAGGAGGCGCACCTGGCCGCCGAGGTGCCCGAGTACCTGGTGCACGTGCTCGCAAGGTTCGCCCGCTATCTGCGCGAGTCACGGTCGATCGACCAGCGCTCGGGGGTGTCGGCCCGCTTCGCGATCGCCGCCGCCGAAACCGCCGCCGCGTCCGCCCGCCATCGGTCGGCCGTCCTCGGCGAGCAGGAGCCGGTGGCGCGCGTGGTCGACCTGTCCTCGGTGGTCGACGTGCTGCGCGGCAAGCTCGAGTTCGAATCCGGCGAGGAGGGCCGCGAACAGGCGGTGCTCGAACACCTGCTGCGGCGCGCCACCGCCGACACCGCACAGCGACTGCTCGGCGGCATCGACGTCGGACCGCTGGTGGTGGCGATCGAGAACGGCTCCGCGGTCACCACCGGTGAACGAGTCTCGGCGCGCGAGGTGCTGGCCGCGGTGCCCGAAGTGCCGGCGATCGCCGAGATCCAGAAGCGGCTCGGCGCGGTGACGGACGGTCAGCGGGCCGCGGCCGTCGAACTGGCGCTCGAGGCGCTGTACCTGGCCAAGCGAATCGACAAGGTGTCCGGAGAAGGCGAAACCGTATATGGCTAAACGGACTTCGCGGTATTCGCGATACACCGGCGGCCCCGACCCGCTGGCGCCACCGATCGATCTGCGCGAGGCGCTCGAGCAGATCGGCCAGGACGTGATGGAGGGCAGCTCGCCGCGACGCGCGCTGTCGGAATTGATGCGCCGCGGCACCAAGAACATGCGCGGTGCCGACAAACTCGCCGCCGAGGCCAACCGTCGCCGTCGAGAACTCTTGTTGCGCAACAACCTCGACGGCACGCTGGCCGAGATCAAGAAGCTGCTCGACGAGGCGGTGCTGGCCGAGCGCAAGGAACTGGCCCGCGCGCTCGACGACGACGCCAGGTTCAACGAGATGCGCATCGAGTCGTTGCCGCCGTCACCGGCCAAGGCCGTGCAGGAGCTGTCGGACTACGACTGGCGCTCGCAGGAGGCCCGCGAGAAGTACGAGCAGATCAAGGATCTGCTCGGCCGCGAGATGCTCGACCAGCGGTTCGCGGGCATGAAGCAGGCGCTGGAGAACGCCACCGACGAGGACCGCCAGCGCGTCAACGAGATGCTCGACGACCTCAACGACCTGTTGGACAAGCACTCCAAAGGTGAAGACACCCAACAGGATTTTCAAGACTTCATGAACAAGCACGGCGAGTTCTTCCCGGAGAACCCGCGCAACGTCGACGAGTTGCTGGACTCGCTGGCCCAGCGCGCCGCGGCCGCGCAGCGCTTCCGCAACAGTTTGAGCGCCGACCAACGGGCCGAATTGGACGCGCTGGCGCAACAGGCGTTCGGCTCGCCGTCGTTGATGAACGCGCTGAACCGGTTGGACGCTCACCTGCAGGCGGCGCGGCCGGGGGAGGATTGGACCGGGTCGTCGGAGTTCTCCGGCGACAATCCGCTGGGCATGGGAGAGGGCGCCCAGGCGATGGCCGACATCGCCGAACTGGAGCAGCTCGCCGAGGCTCTCTCGCAGAGCTATGCCGGCGCGACGATGGAGGACGTCGACCTCGACATGCTGGCCCGCCAGCTGGGGGAGGACGCCGCCGTCGACGCGCGCACGCTGACGGAGCTCGAACGGGCGCTGATGGATCAGGGCTTCCTGAACCGCGGGTCCGACGGCCAGTGGCGGCTCTCCCCCAAGGCGATGCGCCAGCTCGGCCAGACGGCGCTGCGCGATGTGGCACAACAGCTTTCAGGCAGGCACGGTGAGCGGGACACCCGCCGGGCCGGCGCGGCGGGGGAGCTGACAGGGGCGACGCGGCCGTGGGCCTTCGGCGACACCGAACCGTGGAATGTCACACGGACCCTCACCAACGCGGTGCTGCGCCAAGCGGGGACCGGGGTGGCCGAACGCCCGATTCGCATCACGGTCGAAGACGTCGAGATCTCCGAGACCGAGACCCGCACGCAGGCGGCGGTCGCGTTGTTGGTTGACACCTCGTTCTCGATGGTGATGGAAAATCGGTGGCTGCCGATGAAGCGCACAGCGCTGGCGCTCAACCACCTCGTCAGCACCCGGTTCCGCTCGGATGCCCTGCAGATCATCGCCTTCGGCCGCTACGCGCGCACCGTCAGCGCCGCCGAACTCACCGGGCTGGAAGGGGTGTACGAGCAGGGCACCAACCTGCACCACGCGCTGGCGCTCGCCGGGCGGCATTTGCGCCGTCATCCCAACGCCCAGCCGGTGGTGCTCGTCGTCACCGACGGTGAGCCGACCGCGCACCTGGAGCACCACGCCGACGACGGCGGTTCAGCGGTGTTCTTTGACTATCCGCCGCATCCGCGGACCATCGCGCACACGGTCAAGGGTTTCGACGAGGTCGCCGCGCTCGGCGCGCAGGTGACGATCTTCCGGTTGGGCGACGATCCCGGTTTGGCGCGGTTCATCGACCAAGTCGCGCGTCGCGTCGAGGGCCGGGTCGTGGTGCCCGATCTCGACGGTCTCGGTGCGGCCGTGGTCGGCGACTACCTGCGGTCGCGCCGGAGACGCTAGCGACGGCGGTCAGCTAGGCGGCCTTGCGCTTCTTGCGCTTGATGGCAACGCGGCCCCACAGCGAGAAGCCGCGGATACACACGCACGGCGCCCCCGGTGAGCCGTCGCCCTCCACTGCCTGGTCGAAGGTGCCCATCACCCCGACACCGCGCAGGTCGACGTTGACCTCCGGCGGCACCAGGATCGTCTGGCCGCCGAAGATCGAGTACGAATGGATTTCCACCTCCGGCGAGGTGAAGTCGGCGTACCGCAAATCGATGACCCCGCCGCCGAAGAGAGCGAACGTGGTCATCCGCCTCGGCACATTCCAGCGGCCGCGGCGTTCGAATCCGCTCATGATCGCCAGCAGCATCGTCGACGGCGCGGGCCGACACGGGCCGCCGCTGCGTCCCCGGGTGACTGCGCCGGGCAGGTCGGCCGACAGCCGGTCGAGCTCGTCGTTCGTTTGCGCCGCGTATGCCCTGGCCAGGCGGTCCTCATATTCGTTGAGTTGAAGGCGGCCCTGCGCGGCGGCATCAGTGAGCAGCTGCGCCACCTGGATGCGGTCGGTGTCAGCAGCTCGCATCGAACCGTTCCGCGACGCTGGAGTGCTCATCGGATACGAGCCTACGACGAACCGTGGCACACGCAAGACCATTGTCCAAACTGTGCCCTGACGCGCCACGGCGAAGAAGGTAGATGACCAAACTTATCGCCCGGACGTCAGGAACTCAGCAAAGCCGACGGTGCCCATCGGGTTCTGCGGAACCAGGTTGGCACCCGACCGCAGCGCCACCCCGATGTGTCCCGGCAGCGGCGCGGCAACGGCTCGCCGACGGCTTCGGTGCGCCGTCAGGTACATGCGCGCCAACTCGGCATGGGTGTGCACCGCGGGACCGCCGATGTCCGGCGCCCGCCCGGCGGGTTCGGTGTCGACCAGCTCCACCAGCCGTCCCGCGACGTCGGTGGTGGCGATCGGTTGGAACCGCACGCCGCGCAGCGCCCACAGCACGGGGGAGTACCGCTGAAGCGCGAAAATGGTGCGGATCAGCTCGTGGAACTGCGTCGCGCGCAGCACCGTGTGGCCGACGCCCGATGCGTCGAGGACTTGTTCGGCGCGCAACTTCGCGCGGTAGTACGGCAGCGGGATCAGGTCGATGCCGACGATCGACACGTGCACGATGTGCGCGACGCCCGCTCGCTGCGCCGCCTCGACGAGGTTGTGCATGGCGGTGACGTCCTTGTCGCCGGTGGGCTGCGTCGCGCAGTTGACCACGACGTCCACCCCGTCAACCGCCGCGTCGAGCCCGGCGCCGCTCAACAGGTCGGCCTGAACCCAGTTCACACCGGTGTATCCGACGTGGCTCTTGCGGCTCAAGGCCCGGACCTGATGCCCTGCCCCGACCGCTTCTGGAACGACGCGATGCCCCAGCGTGCCCGTTGCGCCAGTGACGAGGACCGTGCGCGACATCAGCTCCTCCTCGACCGCTTGACGGTTGAAGGTCCTCAGAATAGACCGCTTGGTCGACGGCCACGATGCGACGCCATGGCGCCGACACTTACGTGAACTAGGGTGTTTGCGACGCTGAGCAAGGGTGGGTGACGTTGATTCAGCAGCGCTTCGAGGACTCGCCGGTGGGCAAGGCGGTGGTGAGCGGCTTCATCGTGCTCTTCCTCCTCGTGGGCATCGTGTGCAACCTGCCTGATTCGCCGATCAAGCGCAGCCTGCTGCCGGTCGTCGAACCGGTCGCGGTGCCCACGGGTCTCGACCAGAGTTGGGCGATGTACGCCAACCCGACCAGGCGGCAAGACACGGTCGAGGTTCAGGTCCGCTTCGCCGGCGGCGAGGTCCGGGTGTGGACGTTTGAGCCCGGCGCGAGCGGCGTCGGCTGGTGGGATCGCTGGTTACTGCTCAGGTATGCCGCCGTGCTCGACTCCAAGTTCCGGCCGCAGCTCGCGCACTGGGTGGTCCGCCAGGTCAGCAAGCCGAACGAACATCCCCTCGGCGTCACCATGGTCCTTCGGACCGAAACGTTGCGGGCACCCGACGATCCGCCTTCGGGGAATCGGCGCCCGACCGCCACGAAGCTGCTGTACCAAGAGAATCTGGCGGGCCCCCGATGACCGTGTCCGATCGGCTCCGGGCCGGGGTCGGCGCGTCCGTCGACCGCTGGTGCGCCTTCTTCTTCACGTCTGCGCCGGCCTACACGCTGGGCCTGGTCCGGATGGGTTTCGGGGTCGTCGTCATCGCCTGGACCATCGCGCTGCTGCCCGATCTGCTTCAGGTGTTCGGGAATCAGGGTGTTCTGCCCGAGCATCCGCGGGTCGACTTCCAGTGGAGTGTGTTCGAGGTCTGGCCCGGCGACACCGCGCTTGTGATCGGATGGGGGCTGCTGCTGGTGTCGGCCATCGCGATGACGGTGGGCTGGCACAGTCGCGTCGCGGCGATCCTGGTGTTCATCCTGCTTCAGTCGTTCCTGCGGCGCGGCGCCCCTTATTTCAATGCCGGTGACGCCATCCTCACCGTCGTCGCCCTGATTCTGGTGCTCTCATCGTGCGGCGCGGCGTTGTCGATGGACCAGCGGCGCCGTACCGGAAGGTTCTGGACTGCAGAAACCCGGCAAGTGTGGCCCGTTCGGCTGCTGCAGATCCAGTTGTCGATCATCTACCTGGCGACCGTCCAGGCGAAGCTGGCGGGCAAACCCTGGGTGGAGGGTTCGGCGGTCTACTACGCATGGCACACCGACGGCAGATGGGCGCTGCTGACCGCGCCAGAATGGTTGTCCGCCAACGCCATTCTGGTCAATGTCCTGACGTGGAGCACTTTGCTGATCGAGTTGGCGCTCGCAGTTCTGGTCTGGAGTCGACGCTGGCGGTTCTGGGTGCTTCTGGCCGGTGTGCTGATGCACCTGACGATCATGGTCAACCTGAATGTCGGATTCTTCAGCCTGGCGATGTTCGTGCTGTATCTCGCGTTTGTGCCGTGGGACGTCGTCGAGCGACTGCCGAGGCAGCTCAAGTCCAGATGGCGCAACCGCGGGCGGTCGAATCCGTCAGCCCCGCAGCAGCCTTCCGAGCAGCCCGCCGTTCCCTAAGGGCGAGCGGTCCGAACCCACTTCGGCTCGCGCTTCTCCAGGAACGCCATCATGCCTTCACGCGCCTCCTCAGAGACGAACAGTTCGGCCGACTGCGTGGTGAGCTCATCGGCCTGACGGTCGAAACTCGCCAGAATCGATGCAGTGGTCAAGGCTTTCGACGCGGCCAGACCCTGCGGCGAGGCCTTGCCGATCGCCGTGGTGAGCGCGGCGACGCTGGCGTCGACGTCATCGGCGGCGATCGTGATCAGGCCGATTTCGGCGGCCACGGCTGCGCCGAACTTCTCCCCGGTGACGAAGTAGCGCGCGGCCGCACGACTGGTCATCCTCGGCAGCAGGGTGAGCGAGATGATCGACGGGGCAACGCCGATTCGGGCCTCGGTCAACGCGAACGTGCTCTGCGGGCCTGCCACCACGATGTCGCAGGCACCGACCAGGCCGAGCCCACCGGCTCGGACGTGCCCGTCGATGGCGCCCACCACCGGGATCGGCAGCTCGAGGATGCGGCGAAGCAGCCGGGTCATCTCATGGGCGCGGTCGACGGCGAGCTCGCCGGGATCCCGACCCGCGGCTTCAGCGAGATCGGCACCGGCACAGAACGTTCCACCGCTGTGGCCGAGCACCACTGCCCGCACCCCCGGGTCGGCGACGGCGTCGGTGAGACCCTGGTGCAATTGCTCGACCAGCGCGGTGGACAACGCGTTGCGGTTGTCCGGCGAGTCGAGGGTGAGCCGGGCGACCGGCCCGTCGACCGCGAAACCGACGAGTGCGCTCATCAGTACGACCGGGGCAGCCCGAGCGAGGTCTGCGCGACGAAGTTGAGGATCATCTCCCGGCTGACCGGCGCGATGCGGGCGAGCTTCGACACGGTCACCGCGGCGGCGATGCCGTACTCCTTGGTCAGCCCGTTGCCGCCCATCGACTGCACGGCCTGGTCGACCGCGCGCACCGACGCCTCGCCGGCGGCGTACTTGGCCATGTTCGCCGCCTCGGCGGCGCCCACGTCGTCGCCGGTATCGTAGAGCGACGCCGCCTTCTGCATCATCAGCTTGGCCAGCTCGATCTCGATGTGGTTCTGCGCCAACGGATGCGATAGGCCCTGGTGCGCGCCGATCGGTGTCTTCCACACCTGCCGGGTCTTGACGTAGTCGACGGCCTTGTTGATCGCGAACCGGCCCATGCCGACCGCGCTGGCGGCACCCATGATCCGCTCGGGGTTCAGCCCGGCGAACAACTGCGCTATCGCCGCGTCCTCGGAGCCGACCAGTGCATCGGCGGGCAATCGCACTTCGTCGAGGAAGACCTGGAACTGGCTCTCCGGACTGACCAATTCCATGTCGATCTTCGTCGCGCTCAAGCCCTTCGTGTCGGTCGGCACGATGAACAACGCGGGCTTGAGGTTGCCGGTTTTATGGTCTTCGGTGCGGCCCACCACGAGCACTGCCTGCGCTTGGTCGACGCCGGAGATGAACACCTTCTGGCCGTTGATGATCCAGTCGCTGCCGTCGCGGCGCGCGGTGGTGGTGATGCGGTGGCTGTTGGACCCCGCGTCGGGTTCGGTGATCGCGAACGCCATCGTGATGGTGCCGTCGGCGATGCCCGGCAGCCAGCGCTTCTTCTGCTCCTCGGTGCCGAACTTGGAGATGATCGTGCCGTTGATCGCCGGTGAGACCACCATCATCAGCAGCGCCGAGCCCGCCGCGGCCATCTCCTCCATCACCAGCGACAGCTCGTACATGCCGGCGCCGCCGCCGCCGTACTCCTCGGGCAGGTTGACCCCGATGAAGCCGAGTTTGCCTGCCTCGGACCACAACTCGTCGGTGTGCTGGCCGGCGCGGGCCTTCTCCAGGTAGTAGTCCTGGCCGTAGTTGGCCGCCATCGCGGCCACCGCCTTGCGCAGCGCCTGCTGCTCTTCGGTCTCGATGAAACTGCTCATTGCTGGTCTCCTTCGATGTCTGCTCGGTCGAGTACTCGGGCTAATACGAATCCGACATCGACCTGCTGGCCGGGTTCGACGTTGAGTTCGGTGAGCACGCCGTCGGCTGGGGCGGTCACGGTGTGCTCCATCTTCATCGCCTCCAGCCATACCAGCGGTTGGCCGGCGGTGACCGCGTCGCCGACCGCCGCGCCGGTCCGCAGGACCGAGCCGGGCATCGGCGCCAGCAGCGAGCCGAGGGCGACCGCGGCGTCGGGATCGCCGAAGCGAGGCAGCGCGGTGAATTGCACGGGGCCCAGCGGCGAGTCGACGAACACGGCCTGGAGATCGGGGCCGTAGCGGGCAACGTCGAACGGCCGGTCCACGCCGTCGACCCGCAGCACCACCTGTGCCGGACCGGCCGACACCAGCGAGACGCCGTCGTGGCCGGGCAGGTCGAGGCCGCCGCGGGTGAACCGGTAACGCACCTCATGCTCGGCGCCCGTCGCGTCTGCGTACCGCTTCGTCTGGTGGCCCGCCGCCAGATTGCGCCAGCCGCTGGGTGCGGCCGTGAAAACCCTTGCGGTACCGCGGTTGTGCGCGGCGTCGGCCAGCGCGGCGGCGATCGCGGACAACGCCACTGCCGAGTCGCCGGTCAGCGGCGCCGCGAGTTCGGCGAGGCCGTGGGTGTCGAAGAACGCGGTGTCGGTGGCGCCGTCGAGAAACGCCGGATGCCGCAGCACGTTGACGAGCAGGTCGCGGTTGGTGCGCACGCCGTGAATACGGGCGCTGGTCAGCGCGTCCGCAAGCACCGCGGCGGCTTGGCGCCTGCCCGGCGCATACGAGATGACCTTGGCCAGCATCGGGTCGTAGAAGATCGACACCTCCGAGCCCGCGACGACGCCGGAGTCGACGCGCACGTTCGCAGGCACCTCGAACCGGTGCACGGTGCCGGCCTGCGGCTGCCACCCCTTGGCCGGGTCCTCGGCGTAGAGCCGGGCCTCGATCGAGTACCCGCGTGACGGCGGCGGTTCGGCGTCGAGCCGACCACCGTCGGCGACGAGAAGTTGCAGCTCGACGAGATCCAGTCCGGTCGTCTCCTCCGTGACCGGGTGCTCGACCTGAAGCCGGGTGTTCATCTCGAGGAAATAGAAGTCACCGTTGTGGTCCGCCATGAACTCGACGGTGCCCGCGCCGGTGTAGTCGATCGCGGTAGCTGCCAACCGCGCGGCGTCGAACAGCTTGGCGCGCATGCCCGCAGTGCGCTCGACGAGCGGCGACGGCGCCTCCTCGATGATCTTCTGATGGCGGCGCTGAATCGAGCATTCGCGCTCGCCGACCGCCCAGACGGTGCCGTGTTCGTCGGCGAGCACCTGCACCTCGACGTGATGACCGGTGGCCAGGTAGCGCTCGCAGAACACCGTCGGGTCACCGAAGGCCGACTGCGCCTCGCGGCGAGCCGCCTCAACCTGGCCGGGAAGTTCGGCCAGTTCCCGCACCACCCGCATGCCGCGGCCACCACCGCCCGCCGACGCCTTGATCAGCACCGGTAGCTGATCGGCGGTGACAGTCTCGGGGTCGAGCTCGTCGAGCACCGGAACGCCGGCAGCGGCCATCAGCTTCTTGGCCTCGATCTTCGACCCCATCGCGGCGACCGCGGCCACCGGCGGTCCGATCCACGTCAGCCCGGCGTCGGTGACCGCGGCGGCGAATTCCGCGTTCTCCGAGAGGAAGCCGTACCCGGGATGGATCGCGTCGGCATCCGCGGCCTTCGCCGCCGCGATCAACTGCCCGGTATCGAGATATCCGTTGCGGCCCTGTAGGCGGACCCGCGCGTCGGCCTCGTCGACGTGGGGCGACTGCGCGTCGGGATCGGTGTAGACCGCGACGGTGCCGATACCGACCCGCCGGCACGTCTCGAACACCCGCCGGGCGATCTCGCCGCGGTTGGCCACCAAAACTTTAGAGATCATGCTCATGCTCTCTGCTCTTCGCGCAAGCGCTCATCGCGACTCACATCCGGAAGACGCCGAAGTTCGACGTCCCCTCGATCGGGCCATTGGCGATGGCGGACAGACACATTCCGAGGACCGTGCGGGTGTCGCGCGGGTCGATCACACCGTCGTCGTAGAGACGCCCGGACAGGAACATCGGCAGTGACTCGGCCTCGATCTGCGCCTCCACCGCGGCCCGCAGTGCCGCGTCGCCCTCCTCGTCGAACGCCTGGCCGCGGGCTTCGGCGGCGGCGCGGCTGACGATCGACAGCACGCCCGCCAACTGCGCACCGCCCATCACTGCGGACTTGGCGCTGGGCCACGCGAACAGGAACCGCGGATCGTAGGCCCGCCCGCACATCCCGTAATGGCCGGCGCCGTAGGACGCGCCGATCAGCAGCGAGATGTGCGGCACCGTCGAGTTCGAGACGGCGTTGATCATCATCGAGCCGTGTTTGATCATGCCGCCTTCCTCGTACTTGCGGCCGACCATGTAACCGGTGGTGTTGTGCAGGAACACCAATGGAGTGTCGGAGCGGTTGGCCAGCTGGATGAACTGGGTGGCCTTCTGCGACTCCTCACTGAATAGCACCCCGCGTGCGTTGGCCAGGATGCCGATCGGATAGCCGTACAGCCGCGCCCAGCCGGTCACCAGCGACGAGCCGTACATCGGCTTGAACTCGTCGAATTCCGAGCCGTCGACCACACGGGCGATGACGTCGCGCGGATCGAACGGAATGCGCAGATCGGCAGGAACGATGCCCAGCAGTTCCTCGGCGTCGCAGAGCGGCTCGACGACCGGTGCCGGCGCCGGTCCCTGCTTGTGCCAGTTCAGCCGCGCCACGATGCGCCGTCCGATCCGGACCGCGTCGGGTTCGTCGATCGCGAAGTAGTCGGCCAGACCGGAAGTGCGGGCGTGCATTTCGGCACCGCCGAGAGACTCGTCGTCCGCGTCCTCGCCGGTGGCCATCTTCACCAGCGGCGGGCCGGCCAGGAACACCTTCGAGCGTTCCTTGATCATCACGACGTGGTCGGACATGCCGGGAATGTAGGCGCCGCCGGCCGTCGAGTTGCCGAACACCAGCGCGATGGTCGGGATGCCCGCCGCCGAGAGCCGGGTGAGGTCGCGGAACATCTGGCCGCCCGGGATGAAGATCTCCTTCTGCGTCGGCAGGTCGGCGCCGCCGGACTCCACCAACGAGATCACCGGCAGCCGGTTCTGCAGCGCGATCTGGTTGGCGCGCAGAATCTTCTTCAGCGTCCACGGGTTGCTGGTGCCGCCCTTGACCGTGGGATCGTTCGCGACGATCAGGCACTCGACTCCTTCGACCGCCCCGATGCCGACCACCACGCTGGCGCCGACGGTGAAGTCGCTGCCCCACGCGGCGAGCGGGCTCAACTCCAGGAACGGCGAGTCGGGGTCGAGCAGCAGCTCGATGCGTTCACGGGCGGTGAGCTTGCCGCGGTCGTGGTGCCGCTGGACATATTTCGACCCGCCGCCGGCCAGCGCCTTGGCGTGCTCGGCCTCGAGCTCGGTGAGCTTGGCGGCCATCGCGGACGCCGCCTCGCCGTAGCCGGGTGACGCTGCGTCGAGCGTGGAGTGCAGTGCGGTCACGATTGAAATCCCAACGTCTTGGCGGCCAATGAGGTGAGGATCTCGGTTGTGCCGCCGCCGATTCCGAGAATGCGCATGTCACGGTACTGACGTTCGACCTCGGACTCCGACATGTATCCCATTCCGCCGAACAACTGCACCGCCTGGTTGGCCACCCATTCGCCGGCCTCGACGGCGGTGTTCTTGGCAAAGCAGACTTCGGCAATCAGGTTCGTCTCGCCCGCAAGCTGTCGTTCCACGACATGGCGGGTGTAGACCCGCGCGACGTCGATGCGGCGCGCCATCTCGGCCAGCGTGTTCTGCACCTGCTGGCGCGAGATCAGCGGTCGGCCGAAGGTCTCGCGGTTGCGGCACCATTCGACGGTCAGGTCGAGGCAGCGCTGTGCGCTCGAATAGGCCTGCGCGGCAAGGCCGACGCGCTCGGAGACGAACGCCCCCGCGATCTGGATGAAGCCGGTGTTCTCCGCGCCGACCAGATTGGCGGCAGGTACGCGGACGTCGGTGTAAGACAGTTCGGCGGTGTCCGATGACCGCCAGCCCATCTTGTCGAGTTTGCGGGTGACCTCGAATCCGGGTGTGTCCTTGTCCACCACGATCAGCGAAACGCCCGCGGCACCGGGCCCGCCGGTACGTGCCGCGGTCACCACGTAGTCGGCGCGCACGCCGGAGGTGATGTAGGTCTTGGCGCCGTTGATGATGTAGTGATCACCGTCGCGCTCCGCCTTGGTGGTCAGGTGTCCGACGTCCGAACCGCCGCCCGGTTCGGTGATCGCGAGGCTGCCGATCTTCTCGCCGCGCAGAGTCGGGCGGACGTAGGTGTCGATCAGCCGCTCGTCACCGGATGCGATCATGTGCGGCACCGCGATTCCGCACGTGAACAGGGACGCGAACACCCCGCCGGGGGCGCCGGCGTGATGCATCTCCTCGCAGATGACCACCGCGTCGGCGCCGTCGCCGCCGCCACCGCCGACCGCTTCCGGGAAGCCGGCGCCGAGGAGGCCGGCCTCGCCGGCTTTGCGGTGCAGTTCCCGGGGCAGGTCGCCGGTACGCTCCCACTCGTCGACATGCGGGAGGATTTCGCGTTCGGCGAACGCCCGCACCGTCTTTCGCAGTTGCTCGCGTTCCGAGTTGTGCCAGATGCTCATAGAAGTTCCTCGGGTATGTCTGAACAGAATTCGACAGGTATGTCTGAACAAAATTCGACAGGTATGTCGACGGTCCGGCTGCGCAGCCATTCGCCGAGCCCCTTGGCCTGGGGATCGAAGCGGGCCTGATAAGCGACACCCTCGCCGAGGATGTCCTCGATGACGAAGTTCACTGCCCGCAGATTGGGCAGCAGGTGCCGGGTGACGGTGAGATCGGCGGTCTCCGGCAGCAATTCGCGCAGCTTTTCGACGGTCAACACGTGCGCCAGCCACCGCCACTGCTCGTCGGTGCGCACCCAGACGCCGACGTTGGCGCTGCCGCCCTTGTCGCCGCTGCGGGCGCCCGCGATGGTGCCCAGCGGTAGCCGCCGCGTCTCCCCGGCCGGAAACGGCTCAGGTGACACGGACGGCGGCACCGGCGCCAGCTCCATCGTCTCGGCGGCGGGCGGGATCTCGACACGGGCGCCGTCGGCATGCACGGCCACATGCGGCACCTCGGTGGCCGCGACGAACGCGGGTCTGAACACGCCGTACACCTGACCCTGCCCCGGCGGGCTGGTGGCGTGGAAACCGGGATAACTCGCCAACGCCAATTCGACTGCTGCCGACGAGAACTGGCGTCCGACGTTGGCCGGGTCGAGGTCGCGGACCACGCACCGCAACAGTGCGCTCGCCGCTTCTTCGGTGTCGGCGTCGGTGTGGTCGGTGCGCGCCAGCGTCCACTCCATCTCGGCGGGCTTTACCGTCAGGCTGCTCTCCAGCTGGCGTCGCACCAGCTCCGCCTTCGCCTCGATGTCGAGGCCGGTGAGGACCAGCGTCATCTCGTTGCGGAAACCGCCGATGCTGTTGAGCGAGACCTTCAACGTCGGCGGCGGCGGCTCGCCGCGCACCCCGGAGATCCGCACCCGGTCCTGGCCGTCGCCGGACAATTCGATGCTGTCCACCCGCAGTGTCGCGTCCGGGTTGGCATACCGCGCGCCGCCGATTTCGTACAGCAGTTGCGCGGTGACCGTGTCGACGGTGACCGCCCCGCCGGTGCCCGGGTGCTTGGTGATGACCGAGGTGCCGTCGAAGTGGATCTCGGCGAGCGGAAAGCCCGGATGGGTCAACGTCGTCAGGTCGGG
Organism: Mycolicibacterium celeriflavum; assembly: GCF_010731795.1. Taxonomy (NCBI): domain Bacteria; kingdom Bacillati; phylum Actinomycetota; class Actinomycetes; order Mycobacteriales; family Mycobacteriaceae; genus Mycobacterium; species Mycolicibacterium celeriflavum. The sequence goes on from NZ_AP022591.1 coordinate 4,401,797, forward strand.
AAAGTCCCGGGCGAAGAAGGCGTAGTTGCCGCCGGTGGCCTGTGCACTGCACTCGATGACGTGGCCGGCCGCGACGGCGCCGGCGAGTTGGTCGTAGTCGGTGGGGCGCCAGCCGTGGTGCGCCGCGGCCGGCCCGACGATCACCGACGCGTCGGTCACCCGGCCGGTCACCACCACGTCGGCCCCCGCGTCGAGGCACTCGACGATGCCCCACCCGCCGAGATAGGCGTTGGCCGCCAGCACCGAGCCGAACCCGAACTCGTCGGCGCGCCCGAGTAGGTCGTCACCCTCCACGTGCGCGACGTTGACCGAGAGTCCCAGCCGGTCGGCCAGTGCTCGCACCGCGTCGGCCAGCCCGGCGGGGTTGAGTCCGCCGGCGTTGGCCACGATCCGCACACCGCGGTCCAGCGCCAGCCCGAGGCACTCCTCCAGCTGGGTCAGGAACGTCTTGGCGTATCCTCGGGCCGGGTCCTTGGCGCGGTCGCGGGCCAGGATCAGCATGGTCAGCTCGGCCAGGTAGTCGCCGGTGAGGTAGTCCAGGTCGCCGCCGGTCAGCATCTCCCGCATCGCCGCCAGCCGGTCGCCGTAGAAGCCCGAGCAGTTGCCGACGCGCACCGGACCGGACGACTGCAGAGGCGGCTCAGAAACAGGGGAGGTCACGCAGGCTCCCTTCGTTACGGGCCCTCAACCAACCGGTAGGTTAGCGGGTACCGGCGGTATCGCGTCAAGGCATCAGCCACACGAGTTGGCCGCAGAATCGCTGTTTTGGAGGCTACGCAGGTCGTTGGCTATCCTGAAGGGCAATCGCCGACGCTGCACCCCCGCGTGGCGCACGCACTCAACCCCGCAAGAGGAGACCCGATCATGGCTGTGCCCAAGCGCAGGATGTCGCGCGCGAACACCCGTAGCCGGCGTGCGCAGTGGAAGGCCAAGCGCACCGAACTGGTCGGCGTGAACGTCGCCGGCCAGCAGCACAAGGTGCCGCGTCGGCTGCTCAAAGCCGCCCGCCTGGGCCTGATCGACCTCGACCGCCGCTAGCGCTCTGGCTCCATTGCCGGCCGCGCCGGCGGCGCACCTCTCAGGTCACTCTCAGAGAGGGGGGCGACACTGTGGCTGTGCGCATTCTTGTCGTTGATGATGACCGCGCGGTGCGCGAGTCGCTGCGCCGTTCGCTCTCCTTCAACGGTTACTCCGTCGAACTGGCTCAGGACGGCGTCGAGGCACTGGACCTGATCGCCAGTGATCGGCCCGACGCCCTGGTGCTCGATGTGATGATGCCGCGGTTGGACGGCCTCGAGGTGTGTCGCCAGTTGCGTAGCACCGGCGACGACCTGCCGATCCTGGTGTTGACGGCGCGGGACTCGGTCTCCGAGCGCGTCGCGGGCCTCGATGCCGGTGCCGACGACTACCTACCGAAGCCGTTCGCCCTCGAGGAACTCCTGGCTCGCATGCGGGCGCTGCTGCGCCGCACCGGGCCCGAAGACGACGGCGCCGAGTCGGCCGCCATGACGTTCTCCGATCTTTCGCTCGACCCCGTCACCCGCGAGGTCACCCGGGGTCAACGCCCGATCAGCCTGACCCGCACCGAGTTCGCGCTGCTCGAGATGCTCATCGCCAACCCCCGCCGGGTGCTTACCCGCAGTCGCATCCTCGAAGAGGTGTGGGGATTCGACTTCCCGACCTCCGGCAACGCCCTCGAGGTGTACGTCGGCTATTTGCGCCGCAAGACCGAAGCCGAAGGAGAGCCGCGACTGATCCACACCGTGCGCGGGGTGGGTTATGTGCTGCGCGAAACGCCTCCCTGATGTCCGCACCGAGTTACGGGTCTGCCCCCCAACCTGATTCGCGTTATCCGCAGTCGAGAACGAGTTCGGTGTCGCTGCGGTGGCGCGTGATGCTGCTGGCGATGTCGATGGTGGCGATGGTCGTGGTGCTGATGGCGGTGGCGGTTTGGGCGGTGGTGTCCCGCGCGCTCTACGACGACGTCGACAACCAACTGCGCACCCGGGCCCGTCTGCTGATCGAGAGCGGATCGCTGCAGGCCGACCCGAGCAAGGCGATCGAGGGCACCGCGTACTCGGACGTCAACGCGATGCTGGTGATCCCCGGCCGGGCCATCTTCACGGCCAACCAGCAGGGGCAGACGCTGCCGCTGGGCGAACCCGAGAAGGCGGTGCTGCGCGGAGACCTGATCATGTCGCTGCGCACGGCCGACCATCAGCGGGTGCTGGCGATGCATCTGTCCAACGACAGCTCACTGTTGATCTCCAAGAGCATGGTGCCGACCGCACAACTGCTCCGGCGCCTCAGCACGGTGCTGATGATCGTCGGCGGAGTCGGTGTTGCGGTGGCCGCCATCGCCGGTGGTGCTGTCGCGCGTGCGGGCCTGCGACCCGTGGCACGGTTGACCGAAGCCGCCGAACGGGTGGCGCGCACCGACGACCTGCGGCCGATTCCGGTGTTCGGCAGCGACGAACTCGCCCGCCTCACCGAGGCGTTCAACATGATGTTGCGTGCGCTGGCGGAGTCCCGGGAACGCCAAGCCCGCCTGGTCACCGATGCCGGGCACGAACTGCGCACACCGCTGACGTCGTTGCGCACCAATGTCGAACTGCTGATGGCGTCGATGGCCCCCGGTGCGCCGCGGTTGCCGGAGGAGGAGATGGCGGATCTGCGCGCCGACGTGATCGCCCAGATCGAGGAACTGTCGACATTGGTCGGCGATCTGGTTGACCTGACGCGCGACGACGCGAGCGTCACCGTGCATGAATCGGTCGACGTCGCCGAGATCGTGGACCGGTCGCTGGAACGAGTTCGCCGCCGCCGCAACGACATCGACTTCGAGACGGCGACTACTTCGTGGGTCGTCTACGGCGACGAGGCGGGGTTGGGTCGCGCCGTGCTCAACCTGCTCGACAACGCCGCGAAGTGGAGCCCGCCGGGCGGCCGGGTGGTGGTGCGCCTGCACCAGGTCGATCCCATGTACGCCGAGTTGGTCGTCTCCGACTACGGCCCCGGCATTCCGCCTCAGGAGCGGTCGCTGGTGTTCGAGCGCTTCTACCGGTCGACGACGGCGCGGTCGATGTCCGGCTCGGGCCTCGGGTTGGCGATCGTCAAACAGGTTGTGCTCAAGCACGGTGGTTCGCTGCGCATCGAGGACACCGTGCCCGGCGGCAATCCACCGGGCACGTCGGTGCACGTGGTGCTGCCGGGGCGGCCCACGCTGGAAGTTTCCCCCGAGCGCAGCGTGCCCCGACACGCGCCCGCCGAGTAGCCCCGTGGCGGGTCCCCATCGACGATGATTGACCTCGGCGGGAAAAGGGGACGAATTTGGGTGTGTCCCGAACGTTCTCTAAGTGGATTCTCAGCCCGACTGGGCACTGTTGACCATGCGTCCAGCGTTGTGCAGATATCGGACCCCAGAAGAAAAGGAACAGCCCGAGCGACATGACGAACCACCCGAGGTACTCGCCGCCCCCGCCGCCCGGCCGTCGACCGATCGGTCCTGAGCATGCCGCGCCCGGCTACCCGGGTGCCGCCCAGCGCCCCGGCGCGTACCCGCAGCAGCCGTATGACTGGCGTTACACAACCCAACAGCATGCGACCCAGCAGCACACACCCCAACAGTATTTCCGTGCGCCCTACGACCCCTACCGCGGCGCGCCACAGCCGCTAGCCGGCCAGTCGCCGCAAAAGCGTTCTCGCGCAGGCGCTTTGACCGCCGGCGCAGTGGCAATCGCGGTGGTCTCCGCCGGCATCGGCGGCGGGACGGCGCTGCTGGTGCAGCCGGACGGGCAGTCGGCGACCTCGTCGATCGGTGGGGCCGCGCCCAGCGTGCCCGCCGCCAGCCTGCCGTCGGGCACCGTCGAACAGGTCGCCGCGAAAGTGGTGCCCAGCGTGGTGAAGCTCGAGACCGACATGGGCCGGGCGTCCGAAGAGGGCTCCGGGGTCATCCTGTCCTCCGACGGCTTGATCCTGACCAACAACCACGTGGTCTCGGCCGCTCAGGCCGCCCCGGGCGGCGGTCCCGCCGGTGGGCCGACCAAGGTCACCTTCTCCAACGGTCGCACCACCTCGTTCACCGTCGTCGGCACCGACCCGAGCAGCGACATCGCGGTGGTGAAAGCGCAGGGCGTATCGAATCTGACCCCGATCGCCATCGGATCGTCTTCGGACCTGCGGGTCGGTCAGGACGTGATCGCTGTCGGCTCGCCACTGGGCCTGGAGGGCACCGTGACCACGGGCATCATCAGCGCGCTGAACCGGCCCGTCGCCGCGAGCGGAGATGCCCGCAATCAGAACACCGTGCTCGACGCGATCCAGACCGACGCGGCGATCAACCCCGGCAACTCCGGGGGCGCGCTGGTCAACATGAACGCAGAGCTGATCGGCATCAACTCGGCGATCGCCACGCTGGGGGCCGACGCTGGACCACAGGCGCAGAGCGGTTCGATCGGCCTGGGTTTCGCGATCCCGGTCGACCAGGCCAAACGAATCGCCGACGAGCTGATCAAGAACGGCACCGCCGCACACGCCTCGCTGGGTGTGCAGGTGGGCACCGACGCATCGATCGACGGCGCGCGCATCGTCGAGGTCGTCGATGGTGGGGCCGCCGCCGCGGCAGGCCTGCCGAGCGGAGTGGTGGTCACGAAGGTCGACGACCGGGTGATCAGCAGCGCCGACGCGCTCGTCGCGGCCATCCGGTCGCGGGCGCCGGGGGACAAGGTCACATTGTCGTACTTGGACCCGTCGGGTAAAACGCGGTCGGTCCAGGTCACGCTCGGTAAGGCTCAGCAGTGACGCCGACCGGCACGATCCCGCTGAGAGTGGCCGCGCCCCTGTCGCCGTCCACATATACGGTTGCACTCATGGAACAGCCAGGGGAGTTGGTGGGCCGCGCACTGGTCGTCGTGGTCGATGACCGCACCGCACACGGCGACGAGGAGGACCACAGCGGTCCGCTGGTCACAGAGTTGCTCAACGAGGCGGGATTCGTCGTCGACGGGGTCGTCGTGGTGTCCTCCGACGAGGTCGAGATCCGCAATGCGCTCAACACCGCGGTGATCGGCGGGGTGGACCTGGTGGTGTCCGTCGGCGGCACCGGTGTCACCCCCCGCGACGTCACTCCCGAAGCCACCCGCGACATCCTCGACCGGGAACTGCTCGGAATATCCGAGGCGCTGCGGGCCTCCGGATTGTCCGCAGGCATGATCGACGCCGGAGTGTCGCGGGGGCTCGCCGGCATCTCCGGCAGCACGCTTGTGGTCAACCTCGCCGGTTCCCGCGCCGCGGTGCGCGACGGCATGGCGACGCTCAATCCGCTGGCGATCCAGATCATCGGCGACCTGTCCAGCCTGGAAATCTGAACTGGCTGCGCTCCCGATGGCGCTAAATGTGATCTTCATCACAAAAGTGGCGAATTGTGACTGAACCGTCGAAACGAAATCGCGACGCCCTCGACGACGTCTTCGGCGAGGATCTACCGCAGACCTCCGCCGACGAGCGCGATACTCCGTCGGCCGACGATGAAGCCGAACGCGATCGCTGGTTACGGGAAAACCTTCCGCCGCACCACCTTTGACACACCGTGCCGGCGCAGGGCCGAGCACCGTCAAGCCGGCTACCGAGCCGCGGCCGTGACCCGCAAAGGCGCAGATCCGGGCGCCGATGTTACGCCCAGGTAACCGCATGTCACAGCGCCACTGCGTGACGCCTGAGTAAATATCGGCGGGCCGGTAACGTCCCGTACACCTGCTGCGATCTCACGTTGCCGGGCTGGTACGCGACCGTTAAGTTTCCTCGTGCCGAGAGTGAGCAGCATGTGTGGCAGCAGCAGGGCCACGCACGGACAACAGAGCACGGTGAGCCCATGGCTGACCGCCGACGTAGCTAGGGAGAACATGAAGGTTTTCAGTCGGGTGCTGATTGCGATGGTGGCGGCTGTCGCGTCGTTGTTCGTGGGCACGGGCACCTCGCATGCGGGGCTGGATAACGAGGTGAGTTTGGTCGACGGTCAGGACCGGACGTTGACGATTCAGCAGTGGGACACCTTCCTCAACGGGGTGTTTCCCCTTGATCGCAACCGGCTGACCCGCGAGTGGTTTCATAGTGGCCGCGCGAAGTACATCGTGGCGGGCCCCGGCGCCGATGAGTTCGAGGGCACGTTGGAGTTGGGTTATCAGATCGGCTTCCCGTGGTCGCTGGGCGTGGGCATCAACTTCAGCTACACCACCCCGAACGTCCTGTTCGACCAGGCGCCGCCGAACCTCGACCCCAGCGCGGGCTTCCTCACCACACCGAACTTCTTCCCGGGCGCGTCGATCAGCGCCGACCTCGGCAACGGTCCGGGCATTCAAGAGGTCGCAACGTTCTCGGTGGACGTCGCGGGTGCCAATGGCGGTGTGGCGGTGTCCAACGCGCACGGCACGGTGACCGGTGCGGCCGGTGGTGTGTTGTTGCGTCCGTTCGCCCGGCTCATCTCCTCGGCCGGCGACAGTGTCACCACCTACGGCGAGCCCTGGAACATGAACTGAGCGCTCTCCCGAGCAACAAGACAGCCCCCGGACCCGTCCGGGGGCTGACCTTTTGTCGTCTGTGAGTTGGCCGCGAAGTTGCCGGTTGGTAAACAATAAATCTAATTTGCTGGTGATCTTGATCACTTCCGGTCACCGAGCCGCAACCACGTACTCCCGCTGCCTGTTCGCCGGTAACGCCGCGGTACATGACCGCCCGTTGCCGGCCAACGTCAAAACACCAGCCTGACACGTTGTGACATGCGCAGCCTCGTATCGAATCTTCTTGTCGCAAGTGTTAATCGCGCGACGATTCAAGATCGGCAAATGATCCTCCGCAGCGTTGCACGCTGAAATTCGATCGTCCGCTCGCGTTGCCGGTTCAGATCGGCGCCGTTATGTTCCTCGTGTCAACGGATGAGCGAGACGTACGAGCATCATGTGAGGTCTCATTTGCTGCGCATGTGCGCATACGTCGCGCGGTGGCGGTTGCGCCGGCACGGACTGACAACAGTTGCGGGCCTACAGGGGGCGCGCATCGACAAGCTAGGGAGAACATGAAGGTATTCAGTCGGGTGCTGATTGCGATGGTGGCGGCTGTCGCGTCGTTGTTCGTGAGCACTGGCACCTCTCATGCGGGGCTGGATAACGAGTTGAGTTTGGTCGACGGTCAGGACCGGACGTTGACGATTCAGCAGTGGGACACGTTTCTCAACGGGGTGTTTCCCCTTGATCGCAACCGGCTGACCCGTGAGTGGTTCCACAGTGGCCGCGCGAAGTACGTCGTGGCCGGTGAGGGTGCCGATGAGTTCGAGGGCACGTTGGAGTTGGGTTATCAGATCGGCTTCCCGTGGTCGCTGGGCGTGGGCATCAACTTCAGCTACACCACCCCGAACGTGCTGTTCGACCAGGCGCCGCCGAACCTCGACCCCAGCGCGGGCTTCCTCACCACACCGAACTTCTTCCCGGGCGCGTCGATCAGCGCCGACCTCGGCAACGGGCCCGGTATTCAAGAGGTCGCGACGTTCTCGGTGGACGTCGCGGGTGCCAATGGCGGTGTGGCGGTGTCCAACGCGCACGGCACGGTGACCGGTGCGGCCGGTGGTGTGTTGTTGCGTCCCTTCGCCCGGCTCATCTCCTCGGCCGGCGACAGTGTCACCACCTACGGCGAGCCCTGGAACATGAACTGAGCGCTCTCCCGAGCAACAACACAGCCCCCGGACCCGTCCGGGGGCTGTGTTGTATCTGCCGTCAGGACTTGTCGGCGCTGGTCGTCTTTGCGGTGTCGGGATCGGGGCCGGTACCTGGGCCTGCGCTGTGCGCTCCCGACGACGAGCCGTTCGTCTCGGCGAGGATATTGCGGATCTCGGTCAGCAGAGACAGTTCCGTGTCCTGAGCCTGCTCGACCTCACCTTTCTTGCGCAACCGGTTGTACGGCACGACGACGAGGAAGTACACCACGGCGGCGACGAGGATGAAGTTGATGGCCGCCGACACCAACACGTTGAGGTCGATGGTCTGGCCGCCGCCGATGCCGATACGCAGGATGCCGTAGTCGGATTCACCTCCCGCGCCGATGCGGCTGATCAGCGGTTCGATGATGCTCTCGGTGAACTTGGTGACCAGCGCGGTGAACGCGGTGCCGATGACCACCGCGACCGACAGGTCGACGATGTTGCCTCGGGCGAGGAATTCTTTGAAGCCCTTCAACATTGTCTCGGATCCTCCTTGCAGTGGTATTCGGTCGACAATTAGGAACGTTAGTTGCGTGGCCACCGACCAGGGGCGAAACGCCCGTACAGCCCCCTCAGTGCAGGGTGAGCGCGACCGCCTGCACCAACGTCGCGGCGGCCACGTCATTGGCGGCGTGAGCGGGCAGCGCCACCAGCACCACCCGGTCCGTCGCGCCACCGCCCACCCCCGTGGGCTTCTCGGACACCAGCACGACGACCGCGTCGGTCGCGACAACCTTTGGCCGAGCGTCGGATTCGGGGCCGGCGGCCAGCACGTCGACGACGTCGCCGGGACGGATCAGATCGAGTACCGCGGTCTCCTCGAGCGACAGCGGCACGATGCGCGCCGTCGGGCCCACCGTCGCTTCGGCGAGCCGCGGGCTCAACATGCGGACGTCGGTGATCGCCTCGCCTCGGCGGGCGGGACCGGCCAGTGTCGCACCGACCACGGCTGTGATGTCTGTCTGAAGGCCATCGGGAATCGTTGCAGCACTGAGCGTTTCAAGCCGGACATCGTCGACGGTCAGTTCGCGGCCCGGGCTCAGGTCGCGTGCGGCGACGACGGCGTCGACGCGCTCGTCGTCAGGATCGGGGCGCAGGGCCGCTACGGCGGCGAGCACCACCAGCCCGCCCGCGGCAACCCGACGGGCCAGGACCGTGCGAGTCCAGTCGGGCCGCAGCAACTCGGTGAGCCGATGGATCGGCAACGGATTGAGTGTGTCCCCCATGCCGCCAAGTTAGGCAGCGCGGGAGGCCGGTGGGCGAGATGAACGCTCGCCTGTGGATAACCCTGCGTCAGCTCGACGCGGCGGCCGCTGCGGGGGAAGTCGATGAACTCGAACTCTTCCCGGAGTCGCTCGAACTCGACGAACCGGCGCTCGACTTGTCCGACGACGACTTGTCGGACGACGGGCTGGACCCCGAGGCGCCACTGGATCCGTTACCGGACCCGTTCGACGAACTCTTGGCGGATTCGCGGCTGTCGGTGCGGTAGAAGCCGCTGCCCTTGAACACAACTCCCACGTTGCCGAAGAGCTTGCGCAGGCGGCCGTTGCACTTGCCGCAGGTGGTCAGCGAGGCATCGCTGAACGCCTGGACCGCGTCGAACCTGTCGTCGCACTCGGTGCACGCATAGGAATAGGTAGGCACGAAACCCTCCGTGGTGGTCAAAACTGCTTAGCACTCTACCGGCTCAAGTGCTAGAACCGCTACGTGGCGAAACCCATTCCCGGCCCGTCGGGCGTGCCGAGGGCCACCAGCCCGAGCCGGGGCGTGAGCGCGTGGGTCATCGACACGTCGTGGGGTTCGGCGGGTAGCCGGTCGACGAGTTCGTCGTCGCGCACGACCGCAACAAGCCGCGCCGACGGCGACGCCGACGGCAGGGACCGGTCGTAGAAACCCGCGCCGCGGCCCAACCGAACCCCCCGCCGGTCGACCGAAAGCGCCGGCACCAGCAGCGTCACCGCGTCACCGACCGCTTCGGCCGTCAGCCACGGCTCGGCCGGCTCACGAAGGCCGAATGGCGCCTGCCGCAATTCGCCGGGAACGTATTCACCCCATTGCAGCGGCAGCGGACTGCCCGCGGTGTCGAGTCGCGCCACCGGCAGCAGCACCCGGACACCGCGCCGATACAGGGAATCAACCAGCTCGAGTGAACCCGGTTCGGCCTCGACCGGAACGTAAGCGCAGACGGTCTGCCCGGCCGCGGCGAGCGTCGTCGCATGCTCGGCCAGCGCACGCGCTTCGGCGTCGTGCTCATGCGTGGAAACTGCCCGGCGGGACGACAGGATCGCCGCGCGCAGATCCGCTTTCGTCGCGCTCACGGTGTCCTTTCCCAATCGCTTCCCAATCGCTGCGAACCACCCGGCCTCGACAGGTTCAACCTGCCCAAGGGAGGTTAATGTGTGAACGATGACAAGGCCTGAAGTACCGATCCCGTACACGGCGGTGGTTCCGGCGGCGGGGCTGGGCACGCGGTTCCTCCCCGCCACCAAGACGGTTCCCAAAGAACTGCTGCCCGTCGTCGACACCCCCGGCATCGAGCTCGTCGCCGCGGAAGCCGCCGAGGCGGGCGCGGAGCGTCTGGTCATCGTCACTTCCGAGGGCAAGGACGGGGTCGTCGCACACTTCGTCCAGGATCTGGTGCTCGAGGGCACGCTGGAAGCGCGCGGCAAGAAGTCGATGCTGGAGAAGGTGCGCCGCGCGCCCGCGCTGATCAAGGTCGAATCGGTGGTGCAGGCCGAACCGCTGGGCCTCGGCCACGCGGTCAGCTGCGTGGAACCCTCGCTGTCGTCGGACGAGGACGCGATCGCCGTGCTGCTGCCCGACGACCTCGTGTTGCCCACCGGCGTCCTCGAGACGATGTCGAAAGTACGTGCCAAACGCGGCGGTTCGGTGCTCTGTGCGATCGAGGTACCGGGCGACGAGATCAGCGCCTACGGCGTTTTCGACGTCGAGCCGGTCGCCGACACCAACAATCCGAACGTCTTACGCGTCAAGGGCATGTACGAGAAGCCGAAGCCCGAGGATGCGCCGTCGCCGTACGCTGCGGCCGGCCGTTATGTGCTGGACCGGGCCATCTTCGATGCGCTGCGGCGGGTCCCGCGTGGGGCGGGCGGCGAGATCCAGCTGACCGACGCCGTCGCGCTGCTCATCAACGAGGGGCATCCAGTCCATGTGGTTGTGCACCGCGGCTCTCGACACGACCTCGGAAATCCCGGCGGCTACCTCAAGGCTGCGGTTGACTTTGCATTGAAGCGCGACGACTACGGGCCGGAACTCCGGCGGTGGTTGGTGGAGCGATTGGGGCTGGTCGACTGCTGAGAGCCCTAACGCGTAGATAGGGGTGCAGTGCGTTCGGTCGAGGAACAGCAGGCACGGGTTGCGGCTGCGGCGGTGGCGCCGCGACCGGTCAGGGTGGCGATTGCCGAAGCGCAGGGCTTGATGTGCGCCGAGGAGGTCGTCACCGAGCGTCCGTTGCCCGGTTTCGACCAGGCCGCGATCGACGGGTACGCGGTCCGCAGCGTCGACGTGCTCGGGGTCGGTGATGCCGGGGAGAGCGAGGAGTCCGCCGACGGCGAGGTGAGCCTGCCGGTGATGGGCGTCATCGAGGCAGGCGCCCGGACGCCGAGTCGGCTGCAGCCGCGCCAGGCGGCGCGTGTGCAGACCGGCGCCCCGATGCCGACGCTCGCCGACGCGGTGCTGCCGTTGCGCTGGACCGACGGCGGTGATGCGCGGGTGCGGGTGCTGCGCGGGGTGCGGTCGGGCGCCTACGTCCGTCGCACCGGAGACGACGTGCAACCCGGCGACGTCGCGGTGCGGGCGGGCACGATCATCGGCCCGGCACAGGTCGGTCTGCTGGCCGCCGTCGGACGCGAACGCGTGTTGGTGCATCCGCGGCCGCGACTGTCGGTGATGTGCGTCGGTGGTGAACTCGTCGACATCTCGCGGACTCCCGGCAACGGTCAGGTCTACGACGTCAACTCCTATGCGCTGGCCGCGGCGGGCCGTGACGCCGGCGCGGAGGTGAACCGGGTCGGCATCGTGGACACCGATCCCAAGCGGCTGCGTGAGGTCGTCGAGGGCCAGATCAACCGCGCCGAGGTGGTGGTGATCGCCGGTGCGGTCGGCGGGGCGGCCGCCGAGGCGGTCCGCTCGGTGCTCGCCGAGTTGGGCGAGATGGAGGTGACGCGCATCGCGATGCACCCCGGTTCCGTGCAGGGCTTCGGTCAGCTCGGCCGCGACGGCGTGCCGGTTTTCCTGCTGCCCGCCAACCCGGTCAGCGCGCTGGTGGTGTTCGAGGTGATGGTGCGTCCGCTGATTCGGCTGTCGCTGGGCAAACGGCAGGCCCACCGGCGGATCGTGCAGGCCCGTGCGCTGTCGCCGATCGAGTCGGTGGCCGGGCGCAAGGGGTATCTGCGTGGCCAGCTGATGCGGGATCAGGACACCGGTGAGTATCTCGTGCAGGCGCTCGGCGGAGCCCCGGGCGCGTCGCATCTGCTGGCGACGCTGGCGGAGGCGAACTGTCTGGTCGTCGTGCCCACCGAGGCCGAGCAGGTCCGCACCGGCGAGATCGTCGACGTCGCATTCCTGGCTCAACGCGGCTGACTCGCCCGGCGTGTCGACGTGAACCTGTGGCGTTCGGATTCTCTGCATCCCGGATGGCCGCAGCCTGCCGGTCCGCTGCGGGTGGCCGCCGGGGTGGTGCGGTTGCGCCCGGTGCGGCTGCGTGACGGCGCACAGTGGAGCCGCATGCGGCTGGCCGAACGTGCCCACCTCGAGCGGTGGGAACCGGCCACCGGCGTGGACTGGGCGACGCGGCACGCGATCACGTCATGGCCAGCGGTGTGTTCGGGGCTGCGTTCGGAGGCCCGCAGAGGCCGGATGCTGCCCTACACAATCGAGTTGGACGGCCAGTTCGCCGGGCAGCTGACTATCGGAAACGTGACGCACGGCGCCCTTCGGTCCGCGTGGATCGGGTACTGGGTGGCCAAGGCGGTCAACGGCGGCGGGGTGGCGACCGCCGCGCTCGCGTTGGGCGTGGACCACTGCTTCGGGCCGGTGCGACTGCACCGCGTGGAAGCCACCGTGCGGCCGGAGAACGCGGCGAGCCGCGCGGTGCTCGCGAAGGTCGGCTTCCGGGAGGAAGGGCTGTTGCGCCGGTATCTGGAGGTCGACGGCGCCTGGCGCGATCACTTGCTGGTGGCCATCACGATCGAGGAGCTCAACGGGTCGGCGGCCGCGGCGCTGGTGCGGCAGGGCCGCGCGGGCTGGGCATAGCTTCAGTGGTTTTCGCCGGCCTGTCGCCTGGTTTCGCAAGACGTTTGTGTGCTTTTCGCGAGATCTACAGGAGGGCTGTGCCGCGAGCAATACAGCGACCCTGGTGTAGCTCTCGCGGCTCGAGACAAGGAACCCGCTGTTACCAATGTGACATTTGTTACTGGTGGTGCTTGTCATGCGCGAATTACAGGTGTGTAATTGTCTCGGCGCGCCGCCCACGGATGCGCAGGTCACAGACCTAGCCTTTACGGGGAAAGGAGCAGGCGACATGCCAAGCATCCCCCAATCACTTCTGTGGATATCTCTCGTCGTCCTCTGGCTCTTCGTGCTTGTGCCGATGCTGATCAGCAAGCGCGACACGGTGCGCCGCACCAGCGACGTCGCGTTGGCGACGCGCGTGCTCAACAGTGGTCGCAAAGCACGACTGCTGAGGCGCCACGGCCCGGCAGCCGGCCACGCCAGCGATCCGGACTGGCGACCGTCCGACGACGACGTCGATGACGAGATCGAAGAGGAACCCGTGGGCCGTTCGGTGGTACGCGCCGCGGTCGTCGAGAGTGAGCACAGCGAGGAACCCGACTACCTCGACGTCGATGTCGTCGGTGAGGACTCGGGCGCGCTGCCGATCGGTGAGTCGGACCGGCAGGTGGCCGAAAACGAAGAGCTGACACTGCAATTCGATGAGTCGGCCGAGGAAGTCGACCCCGTCGACGAGGAAACCGACGAAGAAGCCGTCGACGAGGCGGTCGCGCCCGAACCTGAAGCCGACGACTCGCACGATGATGAGTACGAGTACGTCGACGATTCGTCCGGCCTGGAGGCGCCGTCGGAGGCCGACCTGCAGATGGCCGACTCGCTGTCGGCAGCGCGGCAGCGCCGGTACGAGTCGAAGACGGCCGCCGTGGTGAGCGAGCGCAAGTACAAATTCCGCAAGCGGATGCTGACGGCGATGGGGGTGCTGTTGGTGGGCTCGGCGGTCGCGGCGTACACGGCGAGCCCCGGACTGTGGTGGCTGTGCGGCGCGGTCGGCGCGGTCACGGTGCTGTACCTGGGCTATCTGCGCCGCCAGACGCGCATCGAGGAGCGGTTGCGCCGCAGGCGGGCCCAGCGCATCGCTCGCTCGCGGCTGGGTGTGGAGAACACCGACGACCGTGAGTTCGACGTGGTGCCGTCGCGGCTGAGACGGCCCGGTTCGGTGGTGCTGGAGATCGACGACGAGGATCCGATCTTCGAACATCTCGACTACGCGCCGTTCGCGCGGCACTTCGACCTGCCGCGGGCCGCGGGCCAGTAGACCGGTCACAGCCGTCGATTTTCGGCGGCCCTCCGACGGCTGGTAGCCTGCTACCGGTACCAGGGGCTATGGCGCAGTTGGTAGCGCGACTCGTTCGCATCGAGTAGGTCAGGGGTTCGATTCCCCTTAGCTCCACCAAGTTCGAACACGTCAGAACGCCTCGCTACTGCCCGGCACGCAGCGCTGCCGTGACATCGGCGTACATGGTCGATTTGATTGCGCCCAGTGTGCCTGCATCTTTGCCGAGGATCGGTTGGAGTCGGGCTGCAGCGGCGTTGACGACTTCGGTTTCGGCCGCGGTGTCGTCCACGAGCGCGGCGCGCAGAGCTTCGTGCCCGCCGTAACGGTGGCCCGTGGTCATCGCGGTGACTGCGGTCTGCGGTAACAGCTTGGCTTGAATCAATGCCGCCATGCCGACGGTGAAGGGAATGTGGATGTCGACCTCTGGGAAACAGAAGTAGCCACGGTCGTCGCGCATGACGCGGTAGTCGTGGGCGATGGCGAGCATCGAGCCCGCGCCGAAGGCATGCCCGTTCACGGCGGCGACGGTGGGCAGCGGAAGCGTCAGCACACGGCTGAACAGCTCCTGGACTCGACCGACATACCACTGGGTCCGTTCACCGTTCGCCATGAGCCAGTCGAGATCCAGGCCGTTGGAGTAGAACTTTCCCAATCCGGTGGTGATGAGCGCGTGCGCGTCCTTCTCGACCTCGTCGAGTCGTGCGTTGACTGCATCGAGCCAGTCCGGCGAGAAACGGTTCTCGTCATCGCCGAGCGTCAGCACGGCGATCTTGTCGCGATATTCCAGTGTCGGTGCCATGTAAGTCCTTTCGCGGGTGTGCGGTGGTCAAGGTTTGGCCGGCGGAATCGTCAGTACGGCGCACACCGCTGCAGCGAGCCGGTCGCGTGCGGCAGCGCCGCCGTGGCGACCGCCACGCAGCAGCAGCGCGGTGGGCAACTCGACGATGCAGACACGGATCAGCTCGACGGCTCGCTTGTCCTTGCGGTCCCACAGGCTGCGCGACAGGCGGATGAAGATGGCCGTCAGTGCTTCATCGAGCCGGCTCAGCTTCTCGGCAACGTCATCGGGAATCTCTCCCGAGCGCAGCAATTCGTCGCGGGAGACAGTGAGAAGGAACTGGGCGGAGGTGGGGTCTTGGTCGAGGAATACCGCGGGACACAGAGCGGTTGCGACGACGGCCTCCACCGCCGTTGCCTCATCGACCGGGTGATTCTCGCCGTTCAGCGCGAGGTCCACCGTATCGCGTTGGAGCACCAGGAACTTCTCGGCGGCGCGCAACCATGCCCGCCCCAACAAGCCGGCACGCGAACCAAAAGCGTGGTACAGCGCGCCGTTTGAAACAGACGTTGCTTCTGAGAGCGCGCGGATCGTCACGGCAGCAACGCCCGAGGACACCGCGAGACTCGCGGCAATGTCGAGCACGCCATCGAGGTCGTGCACGCGTGGGCGCGGCATGAGACGACCATAACAGAGCAGATGCTCTAGAACAAAGCCGCAGGTTGTCGATGTCCCTGAGGTGCATTTCTTTCGCCGTTGGCCGCAGGTCCAGCTACGCGGTCGTCGCGATCCCACCGTCGACGGGAATGATCGCGCCTGTCAGGTAAGCGCCCGCACGGCTGGCCAGAAAGACGGCGATCCCGGCCATGTCGTCGTCGCGGCCGATCCGGCGCAGCGGCGCCGACGCCGCGATCTGGTCACCGTACGCGTCGAGCGTCGCAGCCATCATTTTTGACGGAAACGGGCCCGGTGCAACGGCATTCACGGTGATGTGCTGCGGTCCGAGCTCACGGGCGAGCACGCGGGTGAGCTGATGGACGGCCGCCTTGCTGCTGCTGTAGGAGTAGGTCGGCAACTGCGGAACCCGGATGCCGTCGATGCTGCCGACGTTGATGATTCGCGCCGGATCGTCCGCGGTGCCCGCGGCGCGAAGGGCTGGCAGCAGCGCCTGGACGAGCCAGAACGGCGACTTGACGTTGAGGTCGAGCACCTTGTCCCACGCCGAATCCGGAAAACTGTCCAATGGCTCACCCCATGTCGCGCCGGCGTTGTTGACGAGGATGTGCAACGGTTCGCCGTCGCCGGCGACCTCTTCGGCCAACCGGAGGCACTCGTCGTGCCGCGAGAGGTCGGCGGGCACGGCGCGCACCTCGCCGAATTTCGACAGCTGAGCTTCGGCGTGTTGGCAACCCTCGGCCTTGCGCGAGCTGATCACCACGCAGGCGCCGGCCTGCAACAGCCCGCGCGTCATCATCGCCCCGACGCCTCTGGTGCCGCCCGTGACCAGTGCCCGCTTGCCGGTGAGGTCGAAAAGCTCCGCGTGCGTGCTCAATTGATCGTCGCTCATCGGCGCGCCTCCGTCGGGTCCGGGGTCGGCCGCCCCTGGGCGGTCCGGTTAGAGACTAGAAGATCAGCCCCGTCGCCCTGCTGGTGGCCGCGGCGAAGCGGTTCTGCACGTCCACCCAGTTCACGACGTTCCAGAACGCCTTGACGTAATGTGGCCGCGATGCCGTCGCCGGTGTCCGCGGGGCGGATCGTCACCTGCTCACCTCGGTGTGATTAGTCCCCTTTGAAGATTCGGCGAAGCCGTGCATGGTTCTCAGGCAGGACCGAATGCGCCTTGCGATATATACCCCCGGGGGGTACGTTGTGAACTACCACTAGGGCGTGTAGGCCGATTCAATCTGGACTTCTGGAGTAGCCGATGACCGCACAACACGACCATGACCACACCGGCCACGCCGATCACCAGCATGCAGACAACGTCAACAAGATGGCCGTCAGCGCGACACTGCACTGTCTGACGGGGTGTGCGATCGGTGAGATCCTGGGCCTCATCATCGGAACCGCGCTCGGGTTGAGCAATCTCGCCACCATCGCCCTTGCCGTCGCGTTGGCGTTCTTCTTCGGCTACACGCTGTCCACGCTGCCGTTGCTGCGCGCGGGTGTCGCCCTGGGTACGGCGCTGAGCGTCGTGCTCGCCGCGGACACGTTGTCGATCTTGACAATGGAGATCGTCGACAACGCGGTCATGGCCCTCATCCCCGGCGCCATGAACGCCGGTCTGGTCAACGCGGTGTTCTGGGTGAGCATGATGATCGCGCTGACGGTCGCATTCTTCGCCGCCTATCCGGTGAATCGCTACCTGCTGCGAAAAGGCAAAGGGCACGCGCTGACACACGAGTATCACCATGGCGGCGCTGCGCCCACCGGTGCCCGCAGGTTCATTCCCGCCTTCAGCACCGAGGCGCTGGTCGCCGGGATCACCGCGTTCATGCTGGGCGGGCTTGTCGTATCGATCGCCGATCAAGTTGCCAATCCACAGGATTCGACAGAACACGGCCAGCCGGCGATGACGATGGAAGAGCACCGTGCAATCGCAACGTGATAACGAGATGGCGTCAGGTTTCTCTCCGGCCGGTGCCCTCCGGAATCGCTGCTACAGTCGGGACCACTGTGAGTCTTGACGACGTCCGATCGCGGAAGTCAGCCGGCACCATCGCCGTTCTGGCTCTGGCGTTCTGGGTCGTTGTCGTCGGCTTCGATTGGGCGCTGCCGACCCCAGACGTCGCTCCGCATCACGGACCGCATGCATTGTCGGCCGCCTACCCTGACTCCGCGGTCATCACCCCGCACGAGCACGTGCGAGATGGATCGGCGAGTGTGGACCGCGAAGCCTTCGCCGAGGCAGTGCTACCCCGCTCGAATACCGCCCTGGTCGCGCTCGCGATCCTCGCGGCCTTGGCTGTCCTGCTGCCGTTTTGGCTTGACGGGCGTCTGACCGCGGTACGTGGTCCACCCAAGGTCCCACTTCACCATGTTTCAGGCCGGGTGCTATTGACCCGGCTGTGCATCGCACGCCGCTGATCGATCAGCGTCAGACCATGTCGTAATTCTCGCCATGGTCGGCGACCGCTGTCCTCGATCAGCCGGCCGCGTGCCGATCCGCCGCGGCCTGACACAGAAGCGATGCACTTGTCATGAATCATTCACTATCTCTTCGCAACCTGGTATTACACACCCCTCGGCAGCGCTGCCTCGGCCGCTACGATCGGCTCGGGACAATGGTCGGCCACACGCCCGTGCTACGCATCGGGGCGCCGTTCACAGCGTCCGACCGCGGCTTTTGGGCCAAGCTCGAGGGCCTCAATCCGGGCGGCATGAAAGACCGCCCTGCCATGCACATGGTCCAGCAGGCCCGCCAGGCCGGTGCGCTCAAGCCGGGCGGGCGGATTGTCGAGTCAACCAGCGGCACTCTGGGTTTGGGACTTGCGCTGGCCGGCACCGTGTATGGCCACCCGGTCACCCTCGTGACGGATCCGGGCATGGAACCCATCATCCAGCGAATGCTCACCGCATACGGCTCGAACGTCGATCTGGTGACCGAACCACATCCCGAGGGCGGCTGGCAGCAGGCCCGGCGGGAACGGGTCAAGCAGATACTGGCCGCCGACGAAACGGCATGGTATCCGGATCAATACAACAATCCTGACAACGTCGACGCATATCGCGGCCTCGCTCTGGAGTTGCAGGCGCAGCTCGGCAACGTGGACGTATTGGTCTGTTCGGTGGGCACAGGTGGCCACTCGGCGGGCGTTGCTCGGGTATTACGCGAGTTCAACCCGGCGATGGAGTTGATCGGTGTCGACACTGTGGGCTCCACCATCTTCGGTCAACCGGCCAGCCCGCGTTTGATGCGTGGTCTCGGCTCGAGCATCTATCCGGGAAACGTCGACTACGGCGCCTTCAACGAGGTGCACTGGGTCGCTCCCGCCGAGGCCGTATGGGCATGTCGTACCCTCGCGGCGACGCACTATGCCAGCGGCGGATGGAGTGTGGGCGCGGTTGCACTGGTCGCCGGTTGGGCGGCGCACCGCTACCCGGCCGGCGTGACCATCGCCGCGATCTTCCCCGACGGACCGCAACGATACTTCGACACCATCTACAACGACGACTTCTGCCGCGAGAACGGACTTCTTGATGCCACGCCACCCGGCCGGCCAGCGGCCATCGATCATCCCGATCAGCGTGTGGTGTCGTCGTGGACACGATGCCCGACGGTGGTGGACCCGGTAGGGGCGCTCCGATGAGCGCCCTCGCCGAGTTCCGCAAGTTCGGGTGGCCGAGCCGACTACTGATGATCAACCAGTTCGGTATCAATCTCGGCTTCTACATGTTGATGCCGTATCTGGCGGGCTACTTGGCCGGTCCACTGGGCCTGGCCGCCTGGGCCGTCGGACTGGTACTGGGCGTGCGCAACTTCTCCCAGCAGGGCATGTTCATCGTCGGCGGGACGCTGGCCGACCGTATCGGATACAAGCCGTTGATCGTCGCCGGGTGTCTGCTGCGCACCGCGGGATTCGGGCTGCTCGTCGTCGCCGACTCGCTGCCTGCGGTGCTGATCGCCTCGGCAGCAACAGGATTCGCAGGAGCACTGTTCAACCCCGCGGTTCGGGCGTACCTCGCCGCGGACGCGGGCGAGCGACGCGTGGAAGCATTCGCGATGTTCAACATCTTCTATCAGGCGGGAATCCTGGCTGGTCCGCTCGTCGGCCTGGCGCTGATGGTGCTGGACTTCCGCATCGCCGCAGCCGTCGCTGCGACGGTGTTCGCACTGCTGACGTTGGCACAACTGCTCGCCCTGCCCCAGCGCACCGCCACACCGCCGCAAGAGCGAACGTCCATACTCGACGACTGGCGAACCGTGCTGTCGAATCGATCCTTCTTGCTGTTCGCGGCCGCGATGATCGGTTCCTACGTGCTGTCGTTCCAGGTGTACCTCGCGCTTCCGTTGCACGCCAAGGAGTTGTTGCCAGACGCAGAGCATGCGATCGTCGCGGCGATATTCGTGGTCTCCGGATTGGTGGCGGTGGCCGGTCAACTCCGAATCACCCGCTGGTTCGCCAAGCGATGGGGCCCGGGACAATCCCTGGTGATCGGAATGCTCATCCTCACTGTGTCGTTCGCGCCGATGGCGGTGTTTCCCGATAGCAGCCGAGCCGGTTCCCACGCGGCGGTGGCCGCTCTCCTGGTCGGTGCGGCGGTGCTGGCGATCGGTTCGGCGGCGGTCTTCCCGTTCGAGATGGATACCGTCGTATCGCTGGCCGGTGATCGCCTGATCGGTACGCATTACGGGTTCTACAACACCGTCGTCGGCGTCGGAATCCTCTTGGGGAACCTCGCGGCGGGAACTCTCATGCAGAGAGCCGTCGATGCGGGCGTACCGGAGTTGATCTGGTTGGCCCTTGGCCTGGTTGGTGTATTGGCCGCCGCCGCACTGTACCGGCTCGACCGGACCGGCCGCCTGGGGCCGAGGCTCGCGGAAGCTCGGATCTGATGAGACGATAGATACCCCCTAGGGGTACTTGTTCGGCGCGCCGAGCGGTGATAGCGTCAGCATATCCCGGTACCCCCCCGGGGTATAAAGGAGGCGACATGAGCACCAGTACACCTATGGCGGTCGAGTGGGAGTTGCGCGGCGACTGGTTCGACGTCTGCAGCTGTAAATTGCCGTGCCCCTGCAGCTTTGCCCAAGAGCCGACGCACGGCGACTGCCTGTTCACCCTTGTTTGGCATGTGCGCGAGGGCCACTACGGCGATGTCGATCTGGCCGGTCTGTCGGTAGCGGCACTCGGGGAGTTCACGGGCAACATGTGGGTCGGCGATCCGAACGCCAAGATGAGATTGATGTTCTATATCGACGCCAGCGGTGACGCCGATCAGCGACGGGCCCTCGAACGGATCTTCACCGGGCACGAAGGCGGCTGGCCCGCCGAATTCGCCAGTCTCATCGAGGATTTGCGCGGCATCGAATACGCGCCCATCAGCTTCGATGCCGCAGAAGATCTCGACTACTGGCGGGCGTCGATCCCCGGCAAGCTCGATCTCCAGGTCGACGCGCTCACCGGACCGACGTCCGACCCCGGCCGACGGGTCACCACCGTCAACGCACCGGGCGCCGAGGTCGGGCCGGGCCAGGTCGCGACGTGGGGCGTGGTCAAGCGTGACCACGCCACCGGCTTCGAGTGGTCCCACGACCACGTCGGCGCCTCGAGCAAGTACTTTCCGTTCGACTGGCGACCGGATCCGGAATCCGGCGAACGGGAATCGGTGACTGAGTCGTCATGTTGCTGCGCCTGACCGCCTCAGGGCGCGGTGTCGGCGGCTTTGCGCCACGCGCGCTCGCTCAGCAGTCGCAGACCGTTCATCGCGACGATGAACACGCTCGCGACAGCACTGCCTGAACCAGTCAGGCGCCAAAGCCGAACCGGCGGAACGCGCTTAGAAAATCAACCCCTGCGCCTTGCTTGTGGCCGCGGCGAAGCGGTTCTGCACGTCCTCCCAGTTCACGACGTTCCAGAACGCCTTGACGTAGTCGGCCTTCACGTTCTTGTACTGCAAGTAGTACGCGTGCTCCCACATGTCGACCTGCAGCAACGGGATGATGCCCAGCGGCACGTTGGCCTGCTGGTCGTAGAGCTGGAATGTGAGCAGCCGCTGACCCAAGGTGTCGTAGCCGAGCACCGCCCACCCCGAGCCCTGCAACCCGTTGGCCGCGGCCGCGAACTGGGCCTGGAACTTGTCGAACGACCCAAACTGGTCGTCGATCGCGGCACCCAGATCGCCGGTCGGCTTGTCGCCGCCGTTCGGCGAGAGGTTCTTCCACCAGATCGTGTGGTTGACGTGCCCGCCGAGGTGAAATGCGAGGTTCTTCTCGTTGAGGAAGATCGCCGCATGGTCGCCGTTGGCGCGCGCTTCCTCGAGTTTGGCGATCGCGTCGTTGAGCCCCTTCACGTAGGTTGCGTGGTGCTTGCTGTGGTGAATCTCGTTGATCTGCCCCGAGATATGCGGCTCCAGGGCGCCGTAGTCGTAGTCGAGGTCAGGCAGGGTGTACTCGGCCATTGGGCTTCCTTTCTGATCGCAGTCCTAGCCTATGGCGGCAATCTATACCTGTCTACCTGAACAGATGTTGTGGTAATCTGTGTCCCGCGGGCGGCCGTGGACGACATCGATGCAGCACATCATGTGGCGACTTGTCTTCCGGCGGGTGGCGAAGTACCACGGCCGGCCCGCACCACTTCCGCCGACCGGTGCCTTTCCTTGCCCGACGCGACGATCAGCCCGTAACCTCAGACCGTGGCCGGCCCGACCGGCGTCCGCGCCGATGAACTCACCGCGTTGGAAGTTTTCAGTGGCTATCGGGCCGAGGCTCTGGTTCCGCTGGCGGCCCAACTGAGTCCGCTCGACGCCGCTTCGGGGCAGGTGCTCATGCATCAAGGCGAACTCGCGGTGTCCTTCCTGTTGATCGGCTCCGGCGAGGCAGAGGTCACGCACATCGGAGTCGACGGGCACGACACCGTCGCCAAGCTCACGGCCGGGATGATCGTCGGCGAGATCGCGCTGCTGCGTGACACCGCGCGCACCGCGACCGTCATCGCCACCCAACCCGTACGCGGATGGGTGGGGGGACGCGAAGCGTTCGCGACGCTGCTCGAGATCCCGGGCATGCTCGACCGGCTGCTGAGCACCGCACGACAGCGCCTGGCCGCCTACGTCAACCCCATCCCGATCCGGCTACGGGACGACACCGAGTTGTGGCTGCGTCCGGTGTTGCCCGGCGACAACGAACGCACCTCCAGAGGTCCCGTCGAATTCTCCAGCGAGACGCTCTATCGCCGCTTCCAGACGGTCCGTATTCCGAGCAAGTCGCTGATGCGCTTTCTGTTCGAGGTCGACTATGACCACCACTTCGTCTGGGTGATGACCGACGGTCCCGACGGTCCGGTCGTGGCGGACGCGCGCTTCGTGCGTGACGAGAAGGATCTCGCCGTCGCGGAGGTCGCGTTCACCGTCGCCGATGCCTATCAGAACAAGGGCGTCGGAACCTTCCTCATGGGGGCGCTCGCGATCGTTGCGGATTACCATGGCGTGCAACGCTTCACCGCACGTGTGCTCTCCGACAACTTTCCCATGCGCAGAATCCTCGCCCGCTCCGGTGCGCGCTGGCAACGCGACGACCTCGGCGTGGTCACCACCACCATCGGGGTACCGCGCCCGCCCGATCCGCCGTTCACAGCTGAGCTGACCAAACAGATCCGCGATGCGGCGTCTCAGGTCGTGCGGGCGGTCGGCTGATGCGCGTGCCGTTGTCGAAGGACACTCGACTGTGCATCTCACTGTCGGGCCGACCGACCAACATCGGTACCCGGTTCCACAACTACCTGTACGACCTTCTCGGTCTCGACTTCATCTACAAAGCCTGCACCACAACGGATATCGCTGCGGCGATCGGGGGAGTGCGGGCGCTCGGTATCCGCGGTTGTTCGGTGTCGATGCCGTTCAAACAAGACGTGCTGGCACTCGTCGACGAGGTGGAACAATCGGCGCGGTCGATCCACGCCGTCAACACGATCGTCAACGACCTGTCCGTGCCCGGCGGCAGGCTCACCGCATCGAACACCGACTACCTTGCGGTGCAACGTCTTATCGCCGAGAACAGACTTGCTCCCTCACAGTCGGTGCTCATTCACGGCAGCGGCGGGATGGCCAGTGCGGTCGGCGCCGCGTTCCGCGACCTCGGATTCGACCACGGCACGATCGTGGCGAGAAATGCCGAGACCGGTCGTTCGCTGGCCGACCGCTTGGGCTTCGACTACGTAGCCGACGTCGGCTCGCGTGGCGCCGACGTACTCGTCAACGTCACGCCGGTCGGGATGGCCGGCGCGCCAGAGGCGAGCGAGAAGCCCTTCGACGACGCGACGATTGCCAAGGCGCACAACGTCTTCGATGTGGTCGCCATGCCCTCCGAGACACCACTCATCAAGGCGGCGCGAATAGCGGGGGTCGCGGTGATCACCGGCGCGGAGGTGATCGCGCTGCAGGCGGCCGAGCAGTTCGAGCGCTACACCGGCATACGGCCGACCGACGAACAGATCCTGGCCGCCTCCGCGGTGTCGCGCGCCTGAGTCAGGGCGTGATGGTGGTCTGCTCGTCGATGACCGCCGTGGCGTCCATCAGCGCACCCATCTGGTCCTCGCGGCCGTCGGCGTTGAGTTGTAGGACGAACAGCCCGTCCTGGCCGGGTATCACGACCGTCTTCTGAGCGATCGCCCGCAAGACGCCGTCCTTGGTGTAGGTGCCTCCGATCTGCACGGCGTCGAAGCCGGAGAGTTCGGACGGCGAGCCTTCCTCGGCCCCTTCGTAACCGGGCAGGTTCTGGATCTCGCCGGGCGCGAACTCGAGGACCTTCGCCGGATCGACGTTGCCGGTCAGCTTCGACACCAGCGCGATGACGGTTGGGGGGTCCTGAGCCATCGCGGGGTCGTCGGAAACGATTGCGCCGTAAGCCCATTCCGGTGCGCGCGGTCCAGCATCACTCCAGCCGGGCGGAAACGGCAGGTCGATGGTCGGCGCACCGGGATCGCCGCGTTTGACCGGTGTCTCAACGATCTCGTTGTCCCGGATGTAGTCGACGATCGTGTAGTTCGAACCGGTGGCCTTAGCCGCCGCGGGCGGCGGGGCGGGGTTGCTGGCAGCCGATGTGCTGGTTTTCTCCGAGGGCGCCGCGGGCTCGCTCGTGGTGTCCGATCCACACCCGGCCAGGCCAAGGCCGAGTGCGACGGCCGCAACCGCGATGATCCCGGCCCGCATCGAACTGCTCATCTGCTCCTCCAACGGTTTGATCTGCGCCGTAGCCTACGGGTGCCATCCGTCGCTTGCAGGAAAACCCCATCCGACGGCCGCTTCCCGCCGGCAAACGTCCGGAAAGACTTTGCTGAGGCGGTCGGAGATGGTTAGCTGTGTGCAGACTGTGTGGGGGCGACGGCCGTGGTGCCGGAAGGGGAACGCGCGATGTCGTCGGATGGTGCGCGAATGAAGACAGCGCTGCGTTCGCTGGGTGCAATGTGTCTGGCTGTGCTCGCGGCGGTCGTCCTGGCCGTCGCATGGACGGCCGCAACCGCGGTGCAGTTGGCGGCGAGCGCGCTGATCATGGGCGGAACAGAGCACCCGTTGAGCTCCCCGCCGGATGATCCGGCATTCATCAGCGAATACTTGGACGACGCCGTCACCCTCTTCATCAACCCGGCAGCGGGCACGCCCACCGGTCCCGGGCACCCGCCGATCGACGACGTCGACCGCAACGTCTATGCCGTCGTCTATCCCGCTCAGTTCTTCCCGGTGTTCGGCAGCAAGACCTTCGACGCCTCCGTCGGCGAGGGTGTGCTCAGCCTCGACGGGTGTGTTCGCGGGGCGGCGTCCTGTGTCTACAACGAGGACGCCAGTTACAGCGTCGACCCGAATCTGCCGACGCCGCCGCCGACGCTTCCGGAGCCTCCTGCGGATGAGGATTACGTCATCTTCGGCTATTCGCAGAGCGCCGTGGTCGCGTCTCTGGTGAAGCGCGGGTTGATCACCACGCCGAGGGCTGGGGAGAACCCGGGGGAGACGTCGTTCTTCCTGCTGGCCAATCCGATGCGCCCCAACGGCGGCATCCTGGCGCGAGGACCGGAAGGACTGACGATTCCGATCCTCGGTGTGACCTTCCACGGCGCGACCCCGACGAACACCTGCGCGCAGGCTGGCGGTCCCTGTATGCCGACGGTCGACGTCGCGGCGCAGTACGACGGCCTCGGCGGTGACGCGCCCGCCAGCCTCACCAATGTGCTGGCCATCCTCAACGGCGTCGCCGGCTACTACTACCTCCACGGCGATCTGCAGAACGCGGAGTTCGATGATGCGCTCTACCAGGGCAGCCAAGGCGACACCGACTACTACCTCTACCCGACGAAGCGGCTGCCGATCTTGATGCCGTTCGAGGGTCTGGCGCCGTCGCCGGTCCTGACGCTTCTGGACGCGCCGCTTCGCGTGCTGATCGAGGGAGCCTACGCGCGTGACGTCAGCCCCGGCGTCGCAACTAAAGTCGGCCTGCTGCCCTTCCGGAATCCGATCCAGACGGCGCTCAACCTCGTGGCGGCGATTCCGACTGGTATCGATGACGCGCTCGCCGAGATCGCGGGAGATCCGACGTTCCGCCCGCTCGGCACTCAGCCGACCAGCAGCCCATTCGGTGTCGGCGGCCCTGACCTGCCGTCGGCCCCCGAGGAGAGCGACATGCGGGTGTCGATGTCGTGGTCAGCTGCGGGCGACGACGAAGTCGATGAATCGGTCAGCGACAATCGCCAAACGCCCGTCGACGAGTTCGAACCCGCGCCAGACGCGCTCGGTCAGGATGTGACGGGCGACAAGCCGCTCGACATCGTCGAGAAGCCCGTCGACACGATCGAGGAGAAGCCCCTCGATAGGCTCGAAGAGAAGACGACACTCGACGAGGACGAGACCCCAGTCGATGAGGAAGAGGTCGTTGATCAAACCGGCGACGAGGAAGCGCAGGACGACCTCCTCAAGACGGAAAAGCCAGTGGTGGGCACCAAACCCGACGATCCGAAGGTGCGCGGGCCCATCGAGTTCGATTCACAGAACAAGGCGGGCGACGAGCCCGGTGAGCAGGCCGACGCCGACGGCACTCCAACCTCCGAAACGGACAAGGATCCCGGCGAGGACGCGGCCGACGGGTCCGAAGGGGAGGCCGCCGCCTAACCGGGCGATCAGCGGTTGCAGCATCGCCGTGGTCGCGGTCCTGACGATCTGCGCGGCCGCGTGCGGCGGGCCGCCTGAACCGTCCCAGGACTCGGCGCCGTCGGCGGAGGAACCGCAGAAGATCAACCCGGCCCGAATCGAGCGCGCCCGAAGTGCGCTTCCCGCCGGGTACGAGGTCGCCGATCTCGAGGGCCCGATCGGACCGATCACCGCGTGGGGGTACGGCGCGCAGTGGAGCACTGATCCGCCGACGTGCGCTGTGCTGGTCGACCCCGCCGCCGACGCCGCGAGCTCCAGCGGCTGGTCCGCATCGGGCCCGGGAGGCATCGTCTACTCCGTCGTCGCAGACGCCGCGGCACCTCTCGATCCGGGGACGATCGACGAATGCGGGCGCTTCACCGTCGCTGGCGGGCGCACCACGGGAAGCGTCACGCTCGGGCCCGCGCCGGTCATCGACGACGCGCCGACGGTCGCGTTGGGCACGGCGAGCACGACCGTCGTCGAAGGCGGCACCGAAACTCGTTCGCACGCCAACACTGTCACCGCATACCTCGGTGACCACGTCGCATTCGTCACGGTCGTCACCGACCCCGGTTCACCGCACCCGCAACTCGGCTCGGCATTCGCCGCCACCCTGATGAGGGAAACGGTGTCCGCGTTACGGGGTTGAGGCCCTATTCCCGGGTAGCCTGTGCGGCGATGTCGAAGAGCCCGATGCTGGTGTTTGCGTGCGCCGGCCTGCTCACCGCGTGTGCGACCGGCCAATCGGCCGACGATCTGTCGCACGCCGACATCGCTCGCGTCAAGGACGTGCGGGCCAGTTTCGGACCCGGCTTCACGGTCACCGACGTCGGGCCGACCGGTATCGACCCGCGGCTGCTCGGCCGGCAAGCGCTGCCGCCGGGTATGAAATTCGAACCGCCCGACTGCGCTTCATTCGCAAGTCAGCAGATGGTGCCCGAAGGCGCCAGGGGCAACATGGCGGCAACGACGGCCGAGGGCGACGGTAACCGGTTCATCGCGATCGCGGTCGAGACGTCGGAGGCTGCTTCGGTCAATGCGCCGACCGACAACTGCCGCAAGGTCGGCTTCGCCGGCGCTGCACTGCGCGGCCTGGTCGAGGTCGTCGAGGCGCCGCAGATCGAAGGTGTCCAGACGTTGGGAACCCACCGCGTACTGCAGACGACCGCCGACGGCAAGCCCCGCACCGGTGAGCTCTACAACTACCTGGCCAGCTTCGGTTCGTTCCTGGTGATCGTCACCGCGAACCCGTTGGTGCTGCCCGACAAGCCCGTTGCGAAGGTCGACACCCAACGCGCCCGCGACCTGCTGGTCGCCGCGGTGAAGGCGGTCAGGTCTTAGCGCACGTCGTGCGGACGGAATTGGATGCTGATCCGCGGGCCGACGGGTCGCGCCGTCTTCGGAATGGCGTGCTCCCAGGTGCGTTGACACGAGCCGCCCATCACCAGCAGGTCGCCATGGTGGTGCTGCAGGCGTAACGACTTGCCGCCGCCACGTGGCCGCAGCGCGAAAGTCCTTGTTGCACCGAGCCCGACGATCGCGACCATGGTGTCCTCGGTGCTGCTGCGCCCGATGGTGTCGCCGTGCCACGCGACGCTGTCGTCGCCGTCGCGGTACAGGCACAGCCCGGCGGTGGTGAACGGTTCGCCGAGTTCACCGGCATAGGCATCGTTGAGCCGACGGCGGAGATGCTTGAGGCGCGGATGCGGCGGTTCCTCGTCGACGAGGTTGTGGAAGCTGACCAGCCGGGGCACGTCGACCACGCGGTCGTACATCGGTCGTCGCTCGGCGCGCCAGGGGATGCCATCGTGCAGTTCGGCGAAGAGTGCGTCGGCATCGTCGAGCCAGCCGGACCGGTAGTCAATCCAGGCGCCGTTGCCCAGATGGCGGCGTTCGGCGTGCTCGAACAGCGAGCTCTGCAGAGCCAGCTCCATGACCGCGATTCTATCGCACAAGCGTTCGACCCGGGTCAGAGCCGCACCGCGCCCGGGCCCTGATTGGCCAGCATGTCTCCGGGGTTGGTGAGCGCGCAGGTCTTCAGGCTCAGGCAGCCGCAGCCGATGCAGCCGGCCAGGTTGTCCCGTAGGCGCTGCAGATGAAGGATGCGCTCATCGAGATCCTGCCGCCAGCCGGCCGACAGCTTCGCCCAGTCCTTGCTCGTCGGCACCCGGTCGGTGGGCAGGCTGGCCAGCGCTTCGCGGATGCGCGACAGCGGAATGCCGAGCCGTTGCGACATCCGGATGAACGCGACCCTGCGCAACGTCTCCCGGGCGTAGCGGCGCTGGTTGCCGGCCGTGCGCCGGCTGTGGATGAGACCTTCGCGCTCGTAGAAGTGCAGTGCCGAGACTGCAACACCGCTGCGAGCCGACATCTCGCCGGGAGTCAGCTCGTGAATAAACTCCATAACATCAACCATAGTTGAGGTGACTGCGCGGGTTACGGTGCTAGATGTGACGCTGGGCTGCGACTCCGAGGTCGGGCGACTGCGCGCGGTCATCCTGCACCGGCCCGGGGCCGAACTGCAGCGGTTGACGCCCCGCAACAACGACGCGCTGCTGTTCGATGGACTGCCCTGGGTGGCCCGGGCCCAGCAGGAGCACGACGCGTTCGCCGCGCTGTTGGCCGACCGCGGGGTGGAGGTGCTGCTGCTCGCGGACCTCCTGACCGAGGCACTGTCGCACAGTGGTGCGGCAAGAATGCACGGCATCGCAGCGGCGGTCGATCCGCGGCGGTTGGGTCTGCCTCTGGCGCAGGAACTTTCGGAGTATCTACGGGCGCTGGAGCCGGCGCCGCTGGGCCGCGTGCTGATGGCTGGCATGACGTTCAACGAGTTGCCCCTGTCGGGGGCCGAGTTGTCGCTGGTGCGCCGGATGCACCACGGTGCCGACTTCGTCATCGAGCCGTTGCCGAACCTGTTGTTCACCCGCGACTCGTCGTTCTGGATCGGTCCGCGGGTGGCGATCACCTCGCTGGCACTGCCGGCCCGGGTGCGGGAGACGTCGCTGACCGATGTGATCTACGCGCATCATCCGCGGTTCCTCGGCGTGCGGCGGGCCTACGAGTCGCGGTCGGCGCCCGTCGAGGGCGGTGACGTGCTGCTGCTCGCACCGGGTGTCGTCGCGGTCGGGGTGGGTGAGCGGACCACGCCCGCGGGCGCTGAGGCGTTGGCGCGCAGCCTGTTCGATGACGATCTCGCCCACACGGTGCTGGCGGTGCCCATCGCGCAGGGGCGCGCGCAGATGCATCTCGACACGGTCTGCACGATGGTCGACGTCGACGCGGTGGTGATGTACCCACCGGTGGTGGACTCTCTGTCGGCGTTCACGATTCACCGCGACGGCAGCGGTGGTGTGCGCATCGACGACGAGGTGCCGTTCGTGGATGCCGCCGCGGCGGTGATGGGTATCGAGAGGCTGCGAGTCATCGCGACGGGCCTCGATCCGGTGACGGCCGAACGCGAGCAGTGGGACGACGGCAACAACACGCTCGCGTTGGCCCCGGGAGTGGTGGTCGCCTACGAGCGCAACGTCGAAACCAATGCCCGCCTTGCCGATGCGGGGATCGAGGTGCTGCCAATCGAGGCGTTCGAGCTCGGTACCGGCCGCGGCGGCCCGCGATGCATGTCGTGTCCAGCGGGCCGCGACCCGCTCTAGGCTCGCGCCAGCTGCTGCAACCTCCACAGCGGATACCCACGCTCGATTACCGCCATGCGGGCGAGTACCGCGGTGGTCAACGCGGCAGCGTTGCTCCCATCGATGACTTTCCAACCCATTTGTGCCGCCACGCCTGGGTCGTCGACACCGAACACCACGCCGACCTTTGGTGGGTCGTACCCCATCGCGATGCGCAGACTGTCGTTCCCGTCGTTGATCGTGAAATCCGTCTTCGGCGGTGGAAGTCCCGCAGCGATCATGGCCAGCCGGGGCGACGTCTCTTGTGGTGACAGGGATCCGCCGTCCATCAGAGCCAACGCTTCCATCGAACGCTTCAACCCCCGAGTACCGCGATAGCGATCAAAGAGCGGCCCTACATCGGAAGCCGCGACCCGCGTTGTCCGGGCCAATGCGTCGAGGACGACCACAGCTCGGAGTGGGGGTAAATGACGCCCGAGGTCGAGAGCGGTCCGCTCGACGGCAGTCACGGGCATACCGGCGATCTGGGTCATCTCGTCGGCGTCGATACTTTCGTTACGGACCGTGATCCCCTGCGGCGATCGGCCACTGCGCCAGATCAATTCGACATCCATCAACTGGTCATCGACACGCGCGCCGTGCAGGGCGGCCGCCGCGATGCCTGCGATTACGGACTGCCGTTTTGACCACAGATAGGCCCCGACCGTACGTTGCGCCAACTGCGGCGAGGCGGCCTTGCTGATGTACACATCCGGGAACATGGCGCGGTAGTTCCACCGCAGTTGTCCACGGGTCAGCGTGCCGCTGGCCAATGCGGCGCTGCCGACGAACACGTCGTCCACGCCATCATGCTGTCCGGTAGGACTGACAAGTGGCGGTGCTAGCGTCGAGATTGCACACAGGGTCGCGGTCGGCGATGAACAACCGTCAGTGCAATCTCGTCGCTAGCCTCCGAACGCGAGGTGCTCGCCGGAGCGCAGCGGCGGCTAGCGCCAGCTAGGCAGCCAGATCTGCATGTTCCAAGTCGATTGCGAGATCGGGATGCCCGTCAGGATCGGATACATCCACGCGAAGTTCGTCAGCACCAATGCGACATAACAGCTCACCGCGATCAGCCCGAGCGTCCGGCGCTCGGCGTTCTGGTTCGGCTTGTGCAGGATGTCGCCGAGGATCAACGCGATCATCATCACCATGAACGGCGCCATCGTCGCCGCATAGAAGAAGTACATCTGGCGGTCGATGTCGGCGAACCACGGCAGGAAACCGGCGCCGTAGCCGACGAGCGCAACCGCGTACCGCCAGTCCCGCCTGACGAACGCCCGCCAAACCGCCCAGGCCAGCACCGGCACCGCGAGGAACCACATCGCGGGTGTGCCGACCAGCATCACCGCCTTCACGCACGACTGCGCGCCACACCCCGGGACGTCCTGGTTGTCGATCGCATACAGCACCGGGCGCAGAGACATCGGCCACGTCCACGGCTTGGACTCCCACGGGTGGTGGTTCCCGTCGGCGTTGGTGAGCCCGGCATGGAACTCGTATGCGGCGTACGTGTAATGCCACAGCGAGCGCAGTGCATCCGGAATCGGCAACACGCTGTCCTCGCCGATCGACTGCCCGACCTCGTGGCGGTTCACTGCCGTCTCCGACGCGAACCACGGTGTGTAGGACGCCAGGTAGACGACGAACGGGATGAACACCAGCGCGTACAGCGACGGCCCCAGATCGCGCCGGAACGCCCCCAGCCACGGTCGCGGCACGCGGTACTGCCGCCGCGCCACGATGTCGAACACCATCGTCATGACGCCGAAGAACGCGACGAAGTAGAGCCCGGACCACTTTGTGGCACAAGCCAACCCGAGCAGCACGCCGGCGCCGAACCGCCACCACCGCACGCCGAGCCGCGGTCCCCACAGCGTTTCGCCGATGCGACCCTCCAGCAGCGCGACGTGCATGCGCTCCCGCACCTGGTCCCGGTCGACGATCAGGCAGCCGAACGCGGCCACCACGAACATCACCAGAAAGCCGTCGAGCAGCGCGGTGCGCGAGGCGACGAAGCTGACCCCGTCGGCGACCACCAGCAGCCCCGCGATGCCGCCGACCAACGTCGACCGGCTGATGCGTCGCGCGGTGCGCGCCACCAGCACGACCATGATCACGCCGCAGACGGCGCCGGAGAACCGCCAGCCCAACCCGTTGTAACCGAACAGCGCCTCGCCGATCGCGATCAACTGCTTGCCGACCGGCGGATGTACGACCAGGCCGTAGCCGGGGTTGTCCTCGACGCCGTGGTTGTGCAGCATCTGCCACGCCTGCGGGGCGTAGTGCTTCTCGTCGAAGATCGGCGTACCGGCGTCGGTTGGCGACCCGAGGTTGAGGAACCGCGTCACCGCCGCCAGCGCGGCGATGACGCCCGTCATCACCCAGCCCTGCATGCGGTCGACCGGACCGAAGTCGGCGACGGGCACCTGCGGCGCGGGGCTGATGACGGGGACCGCGCGTGGCGCTTTGGTGGCGGGGGCGGTCACGAGTGCGATCGTAGGCTGTCCCGCATGACCCCCGGCCGACTGCTCATCGGCGCCACCCCGCTTGGCCAGCCCTCCGACGCCTCATCACGGCTGGTCGCCGCGCTGAGAGACGCCGACGTCATCGCCGCAGAGGACACCCGCCGCATCCGCACGCTGGCCAAGGCCCTCGAAGTCAGGCTCACCGCCAAAGTGGTGAGCCTCTATGACCAGAACGAAGCCTCGCGCGTGTCGGGCCTGCTCGATGAGGTCCGGGCCGGTTCGACGGTGCTGCTGGTCAGCGATGCCGGTATGCCGTTGATCAGCGATCCCGGCTACCGGCTGGTGACGGCGTCTATAGATGCTGGGGTAGCCGTCCATTGCCTGCCGGGCCCGTCGGCGGTGACGACGGCGCTGGCGGTCTCCGGGCTACCGGCCGAGAGGTTCTGCTTCGAGGGATTCGCGCCGCGCAAACAGGCCGCCCGCAGAACGTGGCTGAACACACTCGCGGCCGAGCAGCGGACCTGTGTGTTCTTCGAGTCGCCGCGCCGGCTTGCGGGGACACTCACGGACGCCGTCGAGGTGCTCGGCCCGGCGCGACGGGCAGTGGTGTGCCGCGAGCTGACCAAGACACACGAGGAAGTGCTCCGCGGCTCGCTGGCCGAACTCGCCGACTGGGCCGCCGACGGGGTCCTCGGCGAGATCACCGTCGTGCTGGCCGGCGCCGTCCCGAAAGCCGACCTCGACACGCTGGTTGCCGAGGTCAACGAACTCGTCGACGACGGCATCCGGGTCAAGGACGCCTGTGCCGAGGTGGTCGCGGCCAATCCGGGCTCACCGTCACGGCGTGAGCTCTACGACGCGGTCCTGCGCTCGCGCGCGTGACCCCGTGATCGGCGCGGCCTTGTGCAGGCACTCCTCCCACTCCCGATCGGGATCCGAGTCGGCCGTGATGCCCCCGCCGACGCCCAGAACCGCGTTGCCGGACGCGTCGAACTCGACGGTGCGGATCGCGACGTTCAACTCACAACCTGCGACGGGTGACGCCAGACCGACTGTCCCGCAATAAACCCCGCGGCGAACCGGTTCCCACCCGGTGAGCAGCCGACGGGCCCGCGTCTTCGGCGTACCCGTCACCGAGGCGGGCGGGAACGTGGCGTCCAGCACCGCCGACATCGGCACACCGACGTCCACCCGCGCCGACACAGTCGACACCAGATGCCACACCCCCGGCGCGGGTCGCACCGACAACAGCTCGGGCACCGTCACCGTGCCGACGTCGGCGACGCGGCCGAGGTCGTTGCGCACGAGGTCGACGATCATGATGTTCTCGGCGACGTCCTTGACCGAATTGCGCAGCTCCAATGGGTCTGCCGACAGTGGCAGGGTCCCCTTGATCGGACTCGACGCGACGTGGTCACCACGCCGGCACAGGAACAGTTCCGGCGACAACGACGCCACCGCGCCCCACGCTCCCGCCACATAGGCCGCACGCGCGGGGGAGCAGCGTTGCACGGCGTCGACGAAGAAGTCGATCGAAGCTGTACTCGATGTCGCCGCCGGAGCGGCTCCGGCGTCGAGTCGGCCGCGGAACTGTGTGCACACACACGCCTGGTAGACCTCGCCGGCGGCGATCGCGTCCAGGCAGGCCAACACCCCGCGGCGATGCGCTTCGCGGTCGGCCTCGCCCCACGCGAGGCGAAACGGCCGCGGCTGGACAGGCGCTCGCACCGCGTCGACCACCCAGTCAGGAATCGCTGCATCGGTGAGGCTTTCGAACCACCACCGTCCGTCACGGTCTTGGCGCAGCACACAATCGGACCAGCCGCCCGCAGCGTGCGGAACACGCGGGCCGCGTCCGTCGGCCGCAGCATCCGGATACGACAGATAACCGAACCATCCACCGCCGACCGCATCTTCCGATCCGCCCGGCATCACGTCGAACACCCGCGACGCCTCGGCGGGCGCCACGTCGACCGTCGGCGCGATGACCGCACCCGAGCCGAACCAGTCGCCGATCAACGCCGCAGGCGGCGGCAACCCACGCTCGGCCGCGGCGTATGCGACGGCACGCAGTACCGCCGGGGCGCCGCCCAGGTCGCCGAGCAGGTCGATCCGCACGGCCTCAGCTTGTCAGATGCTGCGCGTGATCTCCCGCGGGATGTCCACGCCGGTGAGCTTGTCCGGGTTGCGCATCGCGTAGAAGTGCGAGATGCGGCCATCGGTGATCTCGATGGTGATGACGCCCTCGAAGCTGTCGCCGAGGTAGAGCTTGAGCGCCGGGGCGTTGTTGTACCAGGCAGGCTCCACCCGGCCCCTCTCGCCGGCAGACCTCACCAGGCCGATCAGCACCCGGCCGACGCGATCGGCGCCGACGACGGGCCTGCGGGCCGCGCTGACCTTACCGTCGCTGTCGGCGGTCCACTGCACGTCGTCGGTCAGCATCTCCAGCAGGCCGTCGAGGTCGCCGGTGGACGCCGCTGTGAAGAAGCGCGCGGTGATCTCCATCGACAGCTTCGGGTCGACGGGCTCGAACCGTTTGCGGCGTGACTGCACGTGCTCGCGGGCACGGTGCGCCATCTGGCGGACCGCGGCCGTCGACTTGTCGATGGCGGCGGCGATCTCGTCGTGGCTGAAGCCGAACACCTCACGCAGCACGAACACCGCGCGCTCATCGGGGCTCAAGGTCTCCAGCACGACGAGCATCGCCATCGAAACCGATTCGGCCAGCACCACATCCGTCGACGGGTCGGCGTCCTCGAGCAGCAGCGGCTCGGGCAGCCACGGGCCGACATAGTCTTCGCGCCTTCTGGACTGCGCTCGTAGCGCGTTGAGCGACTGCCGGGTGACGAGCCGGGCGAGGTAGGCCTTGGTGTCGTGCACCGCCGCGAGGTCCACCTCAGCCCAGCGCAGGTAACTGTCCTGCAGCACGTCGTCGGATTCGGTTGCGCTGCCCAGGATCTCGTAGGCGATCGTGAACAGCAGCGGACGCAGCAGCGTGAACCGTTCGGCGTGCTCGTCCCCCGCGGTGCTCATCGTGGCACGGGCTCTGCGGTCGGCGCGGCCGCCAACGCCTGCTGACGTTGCGGGTTGGTCTTCCAAGAGTACGAGCCGGGCTTGTCGGCCTCCCCGCGCAGCCACTTCAGCGTCCAGCGGCACACCTGCTCCTTGAGCAGCGCACCGCTGCGGCCACCGATGTACCACCGCCGAGGCGTGTCGTCGACGTCCGCGAACTGGAATGTGCCGGCCCTGCGCCCCAGGCTGATGCATTGGGCGGCCATCGCGTGGTTCACCGCCCCCGGCTCCTCGCCCGCCAACCGGGCCAGCACGGCGTTGGCGGCCTGCGCACCGAGCGGCAGCGCGGCCTGGCAGCTCATCCGCCACGGCAGGTTCGACGGATTCACCGCATCCCCGGCGCCGATGATGCGGGCGTCGTCGACGCTGGTGAGCGTCTCGTCGGTGAGCAACCGACCGAGCCCGTCGGTGCTCAGCCCGCTGGCCGCGGCCAGCCCCGGCACACCGAAGCCCGCCGTCCACACCGTGACCGCGCTCGGCACCTCGCGGCCGTCGGCCAGCATTACCCGATCGGCGAAAACCCTTGCCACCGCGCTGCCTTCGGCCACGATCACGCGCAGCTTGGCCAGCCGCTTGGTCACCGACCGGCGCCCACTGGAGGCCAGCGACGGCCCGAGCACGTCGGTCACCAACGTGACCGGGCGGCCGGCCTCGGCGAACTCGGCCGCGGCCTCGATGCCGGTCAGCCCACCGCCGACCACGACCACCGGCGCCGTCAGAGGGACATCGGCCATCCGCGCGGCCAGCCGTTGCGCCTGCTCCAATTCGCTCAGCGGGTAGGTGAATTCGGCGGCTCCCGGCACCGACGCGGGCATAGCGCCCGTGCTGCCGACGGCATACACCAGGTAGTCGTAATCCAATGACCCACCGGAGGCCAACGTGACGGTGCGGGTCGCCGCGTCGATCCGCTCGGCCTCGTCGACCACCAGCGGCACGGCGGGCGACAGCACCGCCGAATAGTCGGCGACGGCGTCGTCGTTGCCCGCGACCAGTTGGTGCAGCCGAATCCGTTCGACGAACGAAGCTCGCGGGTTCACCAGCGTCACGCGGGCGTGCGGGGCCAGCCGGTTGGCGGCCATCACCCCGGCGTAGCCGCCGCCGATGACGACGACGCGGGTGTTGTTCTCGGTCATTGCGAATCTCCTCGGGTCATCCAGCTCGCCGATGAGCCGGTCTGACCTCCAGACACCTCGCGCTCGCAAAGTGTGACAGCCCCGGGCGCGTATGTGGCTGACGTCACTAGCGGCTGATCTTCCGGGGGATCGTGATGCCCGCCAGTTTGTCCGGATTGCGCACCGCGTACAGGTTGGTGATCTTGTCGTCGGTCACCTCGAACACGAACAGGCCCTCCAGGTGGTCGCCGGTGTAGATCACGACGGCGGGCGCGCTGTTGTACACCGCTGTGTGGAACCGCATTTCCGGCATGTCCCTGGCCACCTCGAACAGACGGGCCATCAGCGCGGCCACCCGCCGCGCGCCGACCACCGGTCTGCGGATCGCCGTGGCCTTGCCGCCGTGGTCCGCGGTCCAGGTCACGCCGGGTGCCAGCAGCGCCATCAGACCCTCCATGTCGCCGGTGGCCGCCGCGGTCAGGAACTGCTCGGTGATCTGGGCCGTCCGGCGTTCGTCCACGGGGCCGAACCGCTTGCGCCTCGACTGCACGTGGGCCCGGGCGCGGTGCGCCATCTGGCGCACCGTCACCGCGGATTTTCCGACCGCTTCGGCGATCTCGTCGTAGTCGAAGCCGAACACCTCGCGCAGCACGAACACCGCGCGCTCGTCGGGCGTCAGCGTTTCGAGCACCACCAGCATCGCCATCGAAACCGATTCGGCCAGCACCAGATCCGTCGACGGGTCGGCGTCCTCGAGCAGCAGCGGCTCGGGCAGCCATGGGCCGATGTACTCCTCGCGACGACGTGCCCGGCTGCGCAGCGCGTTGAGTGCCTCCCGGGTCACCAGCTGCGCCAGGTAGGACTTGGTGTCCCGCACGGTCGCGAGGTCGACGTCGGCCCACCGCAGGTAGCTGTCCTGCAGCACATCGTCGGATTCCGTTGCACTGCCGAGGATCTCGTAGGCGATCGTGAACAGCAGCGGACGTAGATGGGTGAACCGCTCGGCGTGTTCTCCTGCTGAGGTGGTCACGTTTCCGTGACCACCTTCGGCGCGACCGCCGGCTGCGAAGGCCGTGGCCCGCCCTTGAACCAGTACGCCGAACCCGGCTTGCGGGCTTCGCGGCGAATGCCCCACAGCGTGCCCTTGCAGATCGCCTCCTTCAGTGAGGCGGCGACGCGGCCACCGAGGAAGGCGTTGATCTGCGTGTTGTCATGACGGCCGAACTGCAGGAGCCCGGCCCGGCGGCCCAGGCTGGTGCACGAATTGCCCCCGAAGCCGTACTCCAACACCGCCGGTTCGGTACCCGCGATCCGGCTCAGCACGGTGTTGGCCGCCTGCGGCGCGAGTTGGGAGGCCGTTGCGCAGCACATCCGCAGCGGCTCACCCGACGGGGCTGCGCAGTCACCCGCGGCGACGATGCGCTCGTCGTCGACGCTGGTGAGCGTCTCGTCGGTGAGCAACCTGCCCATCTCGTCAGTGTGCAGCCCACTCGCGACGGCGAGGTCGGGAACGCCGAACCCCGTCGTCCACACCGTCACTGCGCTCGGCCGCACGGCGCCGTCGGCGAAGACCACCGCGCCGTCGCGCACCTCGGTCACCACGTCGGCCTCGAGGACGGTCACGCCCAGCTTGCGCATCGCCTTGGCCACCGAGCGGCGGCCCGGGTCGGACAGCGCCGGCCCCAGTTGCCCGCCGCAGACCAGCGTGACCCTGCGGCCCTGTTCGGCGAGTTCGGCGGCGGTTTCGATTCCGGTCAGCCCAGCGCCGACGACGGTGACCGGGGCGTCTGGATGCAGTGCCTCCAACCGCTGACGCAGCCGCTGTGCGTATTCGAATTCAGCTACCGAGTAAGCGAATTCGGCCGCGCCGGGAACCGTCGCGGGGAAGGCGGCGGTGCTGCCGACGGCGTAGATGACGTAGTCGTAGTCCAGCTCACGGCCCGACGCCAGGCTCACGGTGCGTGCATCGGCGTCGATGCGGGTCGCGGTGTCGACGACCAGATGGATTCCGTCGCCGAGCAGCGTGCCGTAGTCGACGGCCGCGTCGTAGTCACCGGTCACCGCCTGGTGCAGCCGGATGCGCTCGACGAACTTCGGGCGGGGATTGACCAGGGTGATGTCGAGATCCCCGCGCGTTCGCAGGTGGTTGGCCGCCAGTGTTCCGGAGTAGCCGCCGCCGATGACGACGACCTTCGTGTCGATGTTGTGTGTGTTGGGTGCGTTGTGATCAGTCATGCCCTTGAGACACCGGCCGGCGCGCCTGCGTGACAGAACGTGATGTGGGTCACTCCGCGGGCGATCAGACGAGGCCGAGCGCCAGCATCGCGTCGGCCACCCGGATGAACCCCGCGATGTTGGCCCCGGCCACGTAGTTGCCGGGCTGGCCGTATTCGTCGGCGGTGGCCAGGCAGCGGTTGTGGATGCGGCGCATGATCTGCTCGAGCCGCTGTTCGGTGTCGACGAACGTCCAAGAATCCCGCGACGCGTTCTGTTGCATTTCCAACGCGCTGGTGGCGACGCCGCCCGCGTTGGCGGCCTTACCCGGTGCGAATGTCACCCCTGCCCCCGCGAAGTGCTTGACCGCGGCGGGGGAGCACGGCATGTTCGCGCCTTCTGCGACGATCCGGCAGCCGTTGGCGATCAGCGCAAGCGCCTCGTCGCCGTTGATCTCGTTCTGCGTCGCGCACGGCAGCGCGATTTCGCACGGCACGTTCCACACGTTGCGGTCTTCGACGAACGTGACGGCGCCACCACGCATCTCGGCGTAGTCGGCCACCCGGCCGCGCCGCACTTCCTTGATCTCCTTGAGGATCTCGAGGTCGATCCCCTTCTCGTCGACGACATAGCCGCTCGAGTCCGAACATGCGACCACGATGCCGCCGAGTTCCTGGATCTTCTCGATCGCATAGATCGCGACGTTGCCCGAGCCGGACACCACCGCGTGCTTGCCCTCGAAGCTGTCGTTGTTGGCCTTGAGGATCTCGTTGACGAAGAACACGGTGCCGTATCCGGTGGCCTCGGTGCGGACCTGGGAACCGCCCCAGGTCAACCCCTTTCCGGTGAGCGTGCCGGACTCGTAGCGGTTGGTGATCCGCTTGTACTGCCCGAACAGGTAACCGATTTCACGCATACCCACGCCGGCGTCGCCGGCGGGTACGTCGGTGTACTCGCCCAGATGCCGGTACAGCTCGGTCATGAACGACTGGCAGAACCGCATCACCTCGTCGTCGGTGCGGCCCTTGGGGTCGAAATCCGCGCCGCCCTTGCCGCCGCCGATCGGCATGCCGGTCAGCGAGTTCTTGAAGATCTGTTCGAAGCCGAGGAATTTGACGATGCCGAGGTAAACCGACGGGTGAAAACGCAGACCGCCCTTGAACGGGCCCAGCGCGGAGTTGAACTCGACGCGGAAGCCGCGGTTGATCTGAACCGTGCCGCGATCGTCGACCCAGGGCACCCGGAAGATGATTTGGCGTTCTGGTTCGCACAACCGGCGGATCACCTCGGAGTCGACATATTCCGGATGCTTCTCCACCACCGGTCCGAGGCTGGTGAGCACCTCGAACACGGACTGGTGGAACTCCGTCTCGCCGGCGTTGCGTCGTGCGACCTCTTCGTAGAGGTCGTGCAGTTTCTCGTGTAGTCCGTTCACTTTTCGAATCACTCAGCCTGGTAGCGGGGAAACACGCCGGTCGGTGCCGGCAGGGCAGTGCCTGGCTTCAATCGGGTACCGACGGCGGCGAAGGACCGTTCGTCGGGATCCTGACCGAGCAGGTCGAGCAGTTTGGCCGCCGAGTCGGGCATCACCGGCTGTACCAGCAGCGCCGCGATCCGCACGACCTCCAGCGTCGTGTACAGCACAGTGCCGAACCGTCTCTGGTCGTCTGAGGACTCGGACTTGCGCAGCACCCACGGCTCTTGGGCCGAGAAGTACTTGTTCGCCGAGCCCAGCACGGACCAGACGGCCTCCAGCGCCAGGTGCATAGCGACGGCGTCGTAGTGGCCGCGCACCCGGTCCAGCAACGAGTCGGCCGACTCCAGCAGCGCGGTGTCCTCGGGCGTGAAATCGCCTGGCTGCGGGACGATCCCGTCGAGGTTCTTGGCCACCATCGACAACGAACGCTGCGCCAGGTTGCCCAACTCGTTGGCGAGGTCGGCGTTGATGCGTCCGATGATCGCCTCTTCGCTGTAGCTGCCGTCCTGGCCGAACGGCACCTCGCGCAGGAAGAAGTAGCGCACCTGATCGAGCCCGAACGTGTCGACGAGGTTGACCGGATCGATGATGTTGCCCACCGACTTGCTCATCTTCTCGCCACGGTTGAGCACGAAGCCATGCGCGAACACCCTGCGCGGCAACGCGATTCCGGCCGACATCAGGAACGCCGGCCAGTAGACGGCGTGGAACCGGATGATGTCCTTGCCGATCATGTGCAGATCGGCGGGCCAGTACCGGCCGAACGCCTCCGACGAGGTATCCGGAAAGCCAACGCCCGTCAGGTAATTCGTCAATGCGTCCACCCACACGTACATGACGTGATCGGGATGATCGGGCACCGGCACGCCCCAGTCGAACGTCGTCCGGGAGATCGACAGGTCGCGCAGCCCGCCGGAGACGAAGCTGACGATCTCGTTGCGCCGCACCTCGGGCTCGATGAACTCCGGATGCGCCCGGTAGTGCGCGAGCAGCTTGTCGGTGTAGGCCGACAGCCGGAAGAAGTACGTCTGCTCCTCGGTCCACGTCACCGGAGCGCCGGTTTCGGTCGCCACCCGCACACCGTCGGCGCCGACGCTGGTCTCGGCTTCGGTGAAGAACCGCTCGTCCCGCACGGAGTACCAACCGCGGTACGAGTCGAGGTAGATGTCGCCGGCGTCGTTCATCCGTCGCCAGATCTCGTTGGACGCCTCGTGATGATCGGCATCGGAGGTGCGGATGAACCGGTCGAACGAGATGTTGAGCTTGCGCTGCAGGCGCTCGAACACATCGGAGTTCTGCCGCGCCAGCTCGGCCGTCGGCACGCCCAGCGCCTGCGCGGCCTCGGCCATCTTCAACCCGTGCACGTCGGT
Source organism: Mycolicibacterium celeriflavum (assembly GCF_010731795.1). NCBI lineage: Bacteria > Bacillati > Actinomycetota > Actinomycetes > Mycobacteriales > Mycobacteriaceae > Mycobacterium > Mycolicibacterium celeriflavum. The sequence continues at coordinate 4,444,136 of NZ_AP022591.1, forward strand.
GCCGGTCAGGTATCGCACGTCGAACCCGTCCAGCCGCTTGAACCGGGCGATCGCGTCGGTGGCGATGTACTCGTAGGCGTGTCCGACGTGCGGATCGCCGTTCGGGTAGGCGATCGCCGTGGTGATGTAGAAAGGCTCGCTCATTTGGCCTCAGCTTATGGTGTGGCGGTGAGTGAGAAGCGTCCAGGCGCAAGGGAGCAGCCGCCAGCCCCGGCGCCGCTGAGCCCGCTGATCGACGCGCACACCCATCTCGATGCGTGCGGCGCCACGGACGCGGCCAGCGTCACCGAGATCGTCGACCGCGCCGCCGCGGTCGGCGTGCAGGCCGTCGTCACGATCGCCGACGACCTCGAGTCCGCGCGGTGGGTCACCGAGGCCGCCGAGGCCGACGCACGCGTCTACGCCGCGGTCGCCCTGCACCCGACACGGGCCGGCGCGCTCACCGAGGACGCCATGGCCGTCATCGAGCGACTCGCCGGCCATCCCCGCGTCGTCGCGGTCGGAGAGACCGGCCTGGACCTGTACTGGCCGGGCAAGCTCGACGGGTGCGCCGACCCGGCGACCCAGCGCGATGCGTTCGCCTGGCACATCGACCTCGCCAAGCGCACCGGCAAACCGCTGATGATCCACAACCGCGACGCCGACGCACAGGTGCTCGACGTGCTGGCCGCCGAGGGCGCCCCCGACACGGTGATCTTCCACTGCTTCTCATCAGGCCCGGAGATGGCACGGACGTGTGTGGACCAGGGCTGGGTGCTGAGCCTTTCGGGCACCGTCAGCTTCAAGAACGCCAAGGCGCTGCAGCAAGCGGCGGCGCTGATCCCGCCCGGGCAACTACTCGTCGAGACCGACGCGCCGTACCTCACCCCGCACCCGTATCGAGGCGCGCCCAACGAGCCGTATTGCCTGCCCTACACTGTGCGGGCGCTCGCCGAGATCATCGACAAGCCGGCAGAGGTAGTTGCGCAGGAAACAACCACGACCGCCGCGCACACCTACGGCCTTGCGAGTTGCTGACGCCAGGGCTCTCCGTTACCGTGCTGTGATCGAAACCGGAGCGCTACCAAGCAGCCGCATTCGGCCCGATTAGTCGGAGATATACGACGTTTTGAACACTTTCACAAAGCTCCATGAAGCGCGCTCGCCATTGCTACGTCTTCTGGTCGGTGCGACGCTGCTCGCCCTGACCTTCGCCGGTGGTTATGCGATAGCGGCGCACAAGACCGTCACGCTGACCGTGGACGGCTCCTCGACCACCGTGGCGACGATGAAGTCGCGGGTCATCGACGTCGTTGAGGAGAACGGCTTCGACGTCGGCGAACGCGACGACCTCTACCCCTCGGCCGATCAGCCGGTGCACCAGGCCGACACCATCGTGCTGCGTCGCAGCCGTCCGCTGCAGGTGTCCCTCGACGGGCAGGACAGCCGGCAGGTGTGGACCACCGCATCGACGGTCGACGAGGCGCTCTCGCAACTGAAGATGACCGACACGGCGCCCGCCGCGGCCTCGCGCGGCAGCCGGGTCCCACTGGCGGGCATGTCGCTGCCGGTCGTCAGCGCCAAGACCGTGCACATCAAGGACGGTTCGGCCATGCGCACCGTCACGCTGGCCGCGCCGAATGTCGCAGGCCTGCTCGCGGCGGCCGGAGCGCCGCTCGAGCAGCGCGACACCGTCGTGCCGGCCGCGTCGGCGCCCGTGACCGACGGGATGCGGATCGACGTCACGCGCCACCGGATCGAAAAGGTCGCCCAGCGAGTGCCGCTGCCTCCGGTCCTCAAGCGCATCGAAGATCCGACGCTGAACGAGAGCCGCGAGATCGTGGAAGACCCCGGAGCGCCCGGCACCCAGGACGTGATCTTTGCAGTGGCAAAGGTCAACGGCGTCGAAACCGGCAGACTGCCAGTAGCCAATGTCGTCGTGACACCGGCCCGTGAAGGCGTGGTGCGGATCGGCACGAAACCCGGGACCGACGTGCCGCCGGTGTCCAACGGCGCGACGTGGGACGCCCTCGCGCGGTGCGAAGCGGGAGGTAATTGGGCCATCAACACCGGCAACGGTTACTACGGTGGCGTTCAATTCGACCAGAACACCTGGGAGCGCAACGGCGGTTTGAAGTATGCTGCGAGAGCTGATCTGGCGACACGAGAAGAACAAATCGCGATTGCTGAAGTCACTCGGGCGCGGCAAGGTTGGGGAGCGTGGCCGACGTGTAGCGGGAGGATTGGGGCGCGCTGACCATTCGACTACTCGGGCGGACTGAGATACGGCAGCTGGCCAAACAGATCGATTTCCGGCCGCGTAAAGCTTTCGGTCAGAACTTCGTCCACGACGCGAACACGGTACGGCGGATCGTCTCGGCGTCCGGGATCAACCGGAACGACCATGTCCTCGAGGTCGGTCCCGGCCTGGGCTCTCTGACGCTGGCCCTGCTCGACCGCGGTGCGCGGGTGACCGCCGTCGAGATCGACCCGGTGTTGGCCCGGCAGCTGCCGACCACGATCGCCGACCATTCGCACAGCGAGATCAACCGGCTCACCGTGCTCAACCGCGACGTCCTGACGCTGCGTCGCGCCGAGTTGGACGACGAGCCGACGGCCCTGGTCGCGAACCTGCCCTACAACGTCGCGGTGCCTGCGCTGCTGCATCTGCTGGCCGAGCTGCCGTCGATCCGCACCGTGATGGTGATGGTGCAGGCCGAGGTGGCCGAGCGACTCGCTGCCGAACCGGGCGGCAAGGAGTACGGCGTGCCCAGCGCCAAAGCCCGCTTCTTCGGCAACGTCCGCCGTCACGGCACGGTGTCGCCGACCGTGTTCTGGCCGATCCCGCGCGTTTACTCGGGCCTGGTGGGCATCGAACGCCACGAGACCCCGCCGTGGCCCACGGACGACGACTTCCGCCGCAAGGTGTTCGAGCTGATCGACATCGGGTTCGCGCAGCGCCGCAAGACGGCCCGCAACGCGTTCGCCGAATGGGCGGGTTCGGGCAACGAGTCGGCGCGCAGGCTGCTGGCCGCCAGCATCGACCCGTCGCGTCGCGGCGAAACGCTCTCGATCGCCGACTTCGTCCGGCTGCTGCAGCGGTCCGGAGAGACCGACGCGCCCGCGGCCGGCGAACCCCACGAGCAGGAGCAGCAGGGTTCGATCGGCGTGCCTTGAGGCGTGCTCTACTGCAACGCGCGGGCGATCAGCGCGATGAGCTCACGGCAGGACCGGTAACGGTCCGCGGGGGCCTTCGACAGTGCCTTGGCCATTATCGAGTCGAAAGCCCGTGGCAGCCAGTCGTTCTCACGGGAGAATCGCGGCGGCGGGTGATGCAGGTGTGCGTCGACCAGACCGACCCGGGAGTCCTCCCGGAACGGCGGCGACCCGGTGATCAGTTCGACCGCGGTACAGGCCAGCGCGTATTCGTCGGTCGCCTCCGTCGGTGCCCGGCCCGCGATGAGTTCGGGCGCCGAGTACGGCAGCGACGCCTCCACCTGCGTCGGGCGCCGGCAGATGTCGTCGGTGATCGTGACCGCGACCCCGAAGTCGATGAGAACTGCACGGGTGCCGTCGAGGAGGATGTTGGCGGGTTTGACGTCGCAGTGCACGATCGCGCGGTTGTGGATGTAGTCCAGCGCGTCGGCGATCTGGCTCAGCGCGGCGATGCGATCGAGGAGCCTCCGCAGGCGGTGCACTCCGCCGCCCGCAATCAGCTCCATCGTCAGCCAACCGGGGCCGCGCTCGTACACCGTGACGATGTGGGGATGGTCCAATCGGTGGGCGAAGTCGAATTCCCGTCGCAGCTGGGCCAGCTCCGCGAGATGGCGGTGGCCCTCGTCGAGGATCTTCAGCGCGACCACCCTCGCCTCGTCCTCGGCGCCGTGTACCCGATAGACAGTGGCGGATCCGCCGTGGCCGAGGAGCTCGTCGACCACATAGCCTTCGAACCGGTCGCCGGCGGACAGCACCTTCCCAGATTAGTGCCGGTGCCGGCTCTGACTCGGTGAGACGACCGCTGGTCACCAGATAGGGTCGTGCCGTGTCGGGCTGGAACGGAAACACCGCCTCGGAGTGGGTCCCCACCGGGTCGGTCACGGTCCGGGTGCCCGGCAAGGTGAACCTCTACCTGGAGGTGGGGGACCGGCGCGACGACGGCTATCACGAGCTCACCACCGTGTTCCACGCCGTTTCGCTGCTCGACGAGGTCACCGTCCGCAACGCCGACATGCTGACCGTGGAGATGACCGGTGAAGGGGCAGAGGCGCTGCCCACCGACGAACGCAACCTCGCGTGGCGGGCGGCGGTGTTGATGGCCGAGCACGTGGGCCGGGCGCCGGATGTGGCGATCGCCATCGAGAAGTCCATCCCGGTGGCCGGCGGGATGGCGGGCGGCAGCGCAGACGCAGCGGCGGTACTGGTCGCGATGAACGCGCTGTGGGAGCTGGGTGTGCCGCGGCGTGATCTGCACGCGCTGGCCGCTCAACTCGGCAGCGACGTGCCGTTCGCACTGCACGGCGGGACGGCGCTGGGCACCGGTCGCGGCGAGGAGCTGGCGACAGTGCTGGCCCGCACCACGTTCCACTGGGTGTTGGCGTTCGCCGACGGCGGGTTGTCGACGCCTGCGGTGTTCGCCGAGATCGACCGGCTGCGCGAGACCGCGGGATCCGACCGCAAGGCGCCGCCGCGTCTCGACGACCCCGAGCCGGTGCTGGCCGCGTTGGCGTCCGGTGATGCCGCCGAGCTGGCGCCGCTGCTCGGAAACGACCTGCAGGCCGCGGCGCTGCACCTCGACCCGGGGCTTCGCCGCACGCTGCGCGCCGGCACCGAGGCGGGGGCGTTGGCGGGCATCGTCTCGGGCTCGGGCCCGACGTGCGCGTTCCTGTGCGCTTCGGCGAGCGCGGCGGTGGACGTCGGTGCACAACTCGCGGGCGCGGGCGTGTGTCGCACGGTGCGGGTGGCCAGCGGCCCCGTGCAGGGTGCGCGCGTGGTACCCGCGCCGTCGACCGCGTGACTTCTGCCGCTTCTGCCGCTTCTGCCGCGAGTGCGCAGCCTGGTACGCAAAACCCGCGAAATTCTGTACCCAGCTGAGCGCTGGGCAGCATTTTGATAACGAGCGGGTGTGAGCCAGACCTCAATTCTCACGAGAGTTTGGCGGCTACTTAAGAGTTGCCTAAGATGAGCTGCGGTGAAAACTAGCGGTCATGCAGCGGACGCGACTTTCTTACCCGCCGGAAACCTCGGTGGGAGTCTCGTCGGATGCGGCGTAGGTTCCGGTGCATCACCGATTCGAGACTCAACCGCTCCCGATTTGTATGCGCGCCTTCGCCATCGCGCGCCTGAGCAGGCGGAGCATTACGCCAGGGAATTAGCTCTGGAGCCGAGGAGGTCGTCGTGAGCCGATTCACCGAGAAGATGTACCGCAATGCCCGCACCGTCACGACGGGCATGGTCACCGGTGAACCCCACGAGCCCGTCCGCCACACCTGGGGCGAGGTGCACGAGCGGGCCCGCTGCATCGCAGGCGGCCTGGCTGCCGCGGGCATCGGCCCCGGCGACGCCATCGGCGTGCTGGCCGGCTTCCCCGTCGAGATCGCGCCGACCGCGCAGGGCCTGTGGATGCGCGGCGCCAGCCTGACGATGCTGCACCAGCCGACGCCGCGCACCGACCTGGCCGTGTGGGCCGAGGACACCATGACCGTGATCAGCATGATCGAGGCCAAGGCAGTGATCGTGTCCGAGCCGTTCCTGGTGGCGATCCCGGTGCTCGAGGAGAAGGGCATCAAGGTCCTCACGGTCGGCGATCTGCTGGCATCCGAGCCGATCGACCCCGTCGAGGTCGGCGAGGACGATCTGGCGCTGATGCAGCTGACGTCGGGATCCACCGGATCCCCGAAGGCCGTGCAGATCACGCACCGCAACATCTACTCCAACGCCGAGGCGATGTTCATCGGCGCCGAGTACGACGTCGAGAAGGACGTCATGGTCAGCTGGCTGCCCTGTTTCCACGACATGGGCATGGTCGGCTTCCTGACCATCCCGATGTACTTCGGCGCGGAACTGGTCAAGGTCACGCCGATGGACTTCCTGCGCGACACGCTGCTGTGGGCCAAGCTCATCGACAAGTACAAGGGCACCATGACCGCCGCCCCGAACTTCGCGTACGCGCTGTTCGCCAAGCGGCTGCGGCGTCAGGCCAAGCCCGGCGAGTTCGACCTGTCGACGTTGCGCTTCGCGCTGTCGGGCGCCGAGCCCGTCGAGCCCGCGGACGTCGAGGACCTGCTGGATGCCGGCAAGCCGTTCGGTCTGAAGCCCGACGCGATCCTGCCCGCCTACGGCATGGCCGAAACCACGCTGGCGGTGTCGTTCTCGCCGTGCGGTGCCGGCCTGGTGGTCGACGAAGTCGATGCCGACCTGCTGGCCGCGCTGCGCCGCGCCGTGCCCGCCACCAAGGGCAACACCCGCCGGTTGGCCTCACTCGGACCACTGCTGACAGACCTGGAGGCACGCGTCATCGACGAGCACGGCAACGTGATGCCGCCGCGCGGGGTCGGCGTGATCGAGCTGCGCGGCGAGTCGCTGACGCCCGGCTACATCACGATGGGCGGCTTCATTCCCGCGCAGGACGAGCACGGCTGGTATGACACCGGCGACCTCGGCTACATCACCGAAGAGGGCAACATCGTCGTCTGCGGCCGAGTCAAGGACGTCATCATCATGGCCGGCCGCAACATCTATCCGACCGACATCGAGCGCGCCGCCTGCCGCGTCGACGGTGTGCGCCCGGGTTGCGCGGTCGCGGTGCGACTCGATGCCGGGCACTCGCGGGAGACGTTCGCCGTCGCGGTCGAGTCCAACTCCTGGCAGGACCCCGCCGAGGTGCGTCGCATCGAACACGATGTCGCCCATGAGGTGGTCGCCGAGGTCGACGTCCGCCCGCGCAACGTCGTCGTGCTCGGGCCGGGCACCATCCCGAAGACCCCGTCGGGCAAGCTGCGTCGCAGCAACTCGGTCTCCCTCGTCACCTAGCGCCCCTCCGGGTTGGCGCGAGAGTGCGTGTTTGCACACGGCACGCCGCGAAAATTCAGCACTTCACGCACGCTCGCCGGTAACGAGCTGTCGGTCACTGCCGATACGGTCGGTGTCATGCCCGCCCCACCCGCCATCGAAGCCATCGACCTGGTGAAGCGTTTCGGTGACAACACTGCGGTCGACGGCGTCAGCTTCACCGTCGCACCAGCCACGGTCTTGGGCCTGCTGGGTCCCAATGGTGCCGGTAAGACCACCACGGTGCGGATGATGACGACGCTGACGGAGCCGACCAGCGGCACCGCCCGCGTCGCCGGGCACGACGTCGTGCGCGAACCCGACCAGGTGCGCCGCAACATGGGACTGACCGGTCAGGTCGCCACGGTCGACGAACTGCTGACGGGCCGGGAGAACATCCGGATGATCGGCGGACTCTACGGCATCCGCAAGAAGGATCTCAGGCGGCTGGGCGATCAACTGCTGGAACAGTTTTCGCTCACCGACGCGGCCGACCGCGTGGTGAGGTCGTATTCGGGCGGCATGCGTCGCCGTCTCGACCTCGCGGTGAGCCTGCTCGCGTCGCCGCCGGTGCTGTTCCTCGACGAACCCACCACCGGCCTGGATCCGCGCAGCCGCAGCGAGTTGTGGGACGCACTGCGCAACCTGGTCAAGCAGGGCACGACGTTGTTGCTGACCACGCAGTACCTCGAGGAGGCCGATCAGCTTGCCGACAACATCGTGGTGATCGACAAGGGGCGCATCATCGCGCAGGGATCCCCGCTGCAACTCAAGCAGCAGGCGGGCACCGCCAGCCTGGTCGTGACCGTGACGAAGGCAGAGGATCTGGCGTCCGCGCAGGCGCTGCTCGCCAAGACCGGCGCCGAGGTGTTCGTCGACGTCGGCGCGCGCGAACTCACCGCCGCCGCCGACGGTCTCGACGACATGATCCGCGTCGCCGGCTGGCTGCGCGAGAGCAAGATCGACGTCGACGACATCGGGCTGTCCCGGCCGAGCCTCGACGACGTGTTCCTCACGCTGACCGGTCACCGCACCGAAGAGGAGGTCGAGGCGTGACCACCGTTGCCGCATCGGCGCCCGAGCGGGTCGAGCCGGCCCGGACCAGGCGCACCAACATCGCTCAACAGTCGTGGATCATGGTCAAGCGCAATATGATCCATACCAAGCGCATGCCCGAGATGTTGAGCGACGTGACCGCGCAGCCGATCATGTTCGTGTTGCTGTTCGCGTTCGTGTTCGGCGCTTCGATCGTCAACCCGGGCGGCACGAACTATCGCGAGTTCCTACTCCCCGGCATCCAGGCGCAGACGATCGTGTTCTCGGCGTTCGTCGTGGCAGCCGGCATCACCGCCGATGTCGAGAAAGGCATCATCGACCGGTTCCGGTCGCTGCCGATTGCGCGCTCGTCGGTTCTGATCGGACGCAGCCTCGCGAGCCTGATCCACTCCTCGCTCGGGGTGGTGGTGATGGCTCTCACGGGGTTGGCGATCGGGTGGCGCATCCGCGGCAGTGTCGCCGAAGCGGCGCTGGCGTTCGCGCTCGTGTTGGTGTTCGGTTTCGGGATAATCTGGTTCGGCATCCTGATCGGGTCGCTGCTGCGCAGCGTCGAGGCGGTCAACGGCGTGATGTTCACCGTGTTGTTTCCGATCACGTTCCTGGCCAACACGTTTGTGCCCACCGAGCCGATGCCGCACTGGCTGCGGGTCATCGCCGAGTGGAATCCGGTGTCGTCGCTGGCGCAGGCGATGCGCGAGCTGTGGGGCAACGGCGGGCCGGCGCCCGAAAGCGCACAGCTTCCGCTTCATCACCCGGTGCTGGCCACCATCGTCTGGTCGTTGGTGCTGACCGCGATCTTCGCGCCATTCGCCCTTCGCGCCTACGCCCGCCGCACGGGGGACTAGGGCAATCGCGAGCTAATCCCAGGCGTGGACGATATTCTGCGCCGGCTCCAAGCCTTGCGCCACAAGGAGTTCGGTGGCGTCGGCGGCCTGCTCGCAGATCGTCGGGACATCCTTCCACTCGGCCGAGCTGAAGGTGGAGAGCACGTACTTGGCACCGTCCATCCGCCCGGGCGGCCGGCCGATACCGATGCGGACCCGCTGAAAGTCGTTGCTGCCCAAAGCTGAACTCACCGACCGCAGACCGTTGTGCCCGGCCACGCCGCCACCGAGCTTGAGCCGGATCCGACCGAAGTCGATGTCGAGCTCGTCGTGGATCACCACGATGTCGGGCGGCGGCACCGAGTAGAACTTCGCCAGGAACCCCACCTGTCGACCCGACTCGTTCATGTAGGTGCGCGGCTTGGCCAGCACGACCGACCGTCCGCCGATTCGGCCCGTGGCCACCTCGGCGCCGGACTTCTTGTGCACCTTGAATCCCGAGCCGATGCGGTCGGCGAGGATGTCGGCGACGAGGAACCCGAGGTTGTGCCGGGTGGTGGCGTACTGCGCCCCCGGGTTGCCCAGGCCGACCACGATGAGTGGTTCGGCCATGCCGGACTACTCGGATTCTTCGGAGGGTGCGGCTTCTTCCGTGTCGCCTTCGCCCTCCGCGGCCTCGGCCTCGGCCTCTTCGCCCTCGGCCGCTTCTTCCTCCGCGGCCTCGCCGGCGCCCTCGCCTTCCATCTCCTCGGCGGTCGGGGCCGCGACGACGTTGACCACCAGCAACTCGGGGTCCGACACCAGCGTGACGCCCGACGGCAGCTCGATCGCGCCCGCGGTGAACTGCGTACCGACGTCGGCATCCTCGACGGACACGGTCAGGTTTTCCGGAATCGACTGGACGTCGGCTTCGACCTCGATGGTGTTGGCCTCCTGCGTCACCAACGTGCCGGGCACCGCGTCGCCCTCGACGAGGACGTTGACCTCGACGGTCACCTTCTCGCCACGACGCACGACGAGCAGGTCAGCGTGCGTGATGGTGCGGCGAATCGGGTGGATGTCGAGCGCCTTGGTCAGCGCGAGCTGCTCCTTGCCGTTGATGTCGAGCGTCAGAACCGCGTTGGTGCCCGCGTGGCGAAGCACGGCGGCGAAGTCGTGGCCGTCGAGCTCCAGGTGCTGCGGGTCGCTGCCGTGACCGTAGAGGACCGCGGGCACTTTGCCGTTGCGGCGAGCGCGGCGCGAGGCGCCTTTACCGGTCTCGGTACGGACCGCAGCGGTCAGGTTGTTGGGGGCGTTTCTCGCCATGCGGTGGGTGCTCCTGTCGTGTACTCGGCACGGCCAGGGCTCAACCACTCGTAAGAGGTTCGCGTCGATAACGGTGGCAGGCCACCCTCGCCGTGATCACCGGCAAGGGTAGCCGCAACTGCTGCCCTCGCCCAAATCAGAGCGGGAACTTGGTGCTCGTGAGCTGCTCGGAGAGCTCCCACAGCGCCGTCGCGGTCCGTGCGTCACGCGCCAGCGGACTGCGCAACGCGGTGGGGCCGGTGGGCCCCCGGCTGCCGAACCGCGGACCGACCAAAGTGTCGCCCGGCAAGTCCTCGGCCACCGCATACAGCGTCTGGCGGGCACCGAACTCGGCGCTGGTGGCGAACAGCCGGTTGCCCGCCAGCCAGAACCGGGTGCCGAACTTGTTACCGGTCTGGCCCTGCAGGTTGGTCGCGGAGTAGCCGGGGTGCGCGGCGATCGCCTTGACCGGTGAGCCCGCCGCGCTCAGGCGACGCTGCAGGTCTTTGGTGAACAACAGATTCGCCAGCTTGGACTGCCCGTAGGCCGGCCACGCCAGGTACGGCCGGGCCTTCCAGTTGAGATCCTTGAGGTTGATGCGGCCGATCAGATGCATTATCGACGACACCGTCACCACCCGATCGGTGATCTTGGGCAGCAGCAGGTTGGTCAGCGCGAAGTGGCCGAGGTGGTTGGTGCCGATCTGGCTCTCGAACCCGTCGACCGTCAGCGAGTACGGCACCGCCATGATGCCGGCGTTGTTCACCAGCACGTCGACGGAGTCGATCGTGTCGGCGAAGGCCTGCACCGACGCGAGGTCCTGCAGATCGAGTTTGCGGACCTCGACGTCACCGGTGATCGCCGCGGCAGCCTCGTCGCCCTTCGCGGTGTTGCGAACGGCGAGGATGACCTTTGCGCCGGCGCCGGCCAGTTCGCGCGCCGTGACCAGCCCGAGACCGCTGTTGGCGCCGGTGACGATGACGGTGCGTCCGGCGAACGAGGGCAGGTCGGCGGCGGTCCATTCGCTCATGGCGACGACTCTAGCTACCGGGGCGCGGTGGCGCCTTCGGCACCGCGACGTTGAAGCCGCCGATGATCTGCTCGATGTCCGCCGACTCCTCGAAGGCTTTCTCGGCGTAACCGGTCACCGTGAACTGGACCAGGTAACGCTGCTTGGCGGGCGGTGCGCCAGTGGCGATCACGATGCGGTTGTAACTGTGCATCCGTTGGCCGTTGAGGTCGTAGCTGCCCTCGATCATCGCCGACGGGAAACCCTTGAAGTCGTCCATCGAGGCGTTGAGACGCTTGAAGTTCTGCGACATCTCGGCGTCGACGTACCCGTGTTTGATGGCTTCTCGCGGATCGAAGTCGCCGGTCAGCTTCATCACCACCAGCATCGCGATCGGGTAGGTCTCACCCTTGGCGATCACTCGTGTGCCGGGCGCGAAGTTGCTGTTGAAGTAGGGCTGCCACCCTTTCGGCGTCGGGTATGTGACGGTCAGATCGGTGAGCTTTTCGGGAAAGACCGGGTCGCCGACCACGCCGGCCTGCTCGAGGTACGCCGCGATCGGCATCGGCTTGTCGCCCTCGGCCGGGGTCGTGGATGTCGGCGACGACGACGTCGACCACACCGACTGATAGTTGGGAGGTTCGGTGCCGCAGCCCGACGCGACGGCGATCGCGACCGCGGCCGCGAGAAGCGCGAGGCCCCGACGGCTCACAGAATCTCGCGCACCGCGTCGATCGGGCGGGCCAACCGGACGCCGTTCGACGTGACGACGAACGGCCGCTCGATCAGGATCGGGTTTGCGGCCATCGCGTCGAGGAGTTCGTCATCGCTGGCGTCGGCGAGACCCAACTCGGCGTAGAGGGGTTCCCGCTTGCGCACGGCGGTCCGCACGTCGATGCCCGCCTCGGAGATCATCTTCGCCAGCTCGGCGCGGGTCGGCGGCGTCTTCAGATATTGAACGATCGTGGGCTCGATTCCGTTCTCCCGCAACAGATCCAGCGTCTTGCGCGAGGTCGAGCACTTGGGGTTGTGGAAGATGGTTGCGTCCCGGGCCACGGCTACGCCGACCCGTCGAACAGGCTGGTGACCGAACCGTTGTCGAAGACGGCGCGGATCGTGTTGGCCAGCAACGGCGCGATCGACAGCACGGTCAACTGCGGGAAGCGCTTGTCCTCGCCAATCGGCAGCGTGTTGGTGACGATCACCTCGCAGGCGCCAGACTCCGCAAGCCGGTCACGGGCCGGGTCCGAGAGCACACCGTGTGTCGCCGCGATGATCACGTCGCCCGCGCCGTCCTTCCTGAGCAGCTTGACCGCACCGGCGATGGTGCCGCCGGTGTCGATCATGTCGTCGGTCAGCACACAGGTCTTGCCCCGCACGTCGCCGACGACGCGGTTGGACACCACCTCGTTGGGCTTCAGCGGGTCGCGCGTCTTGTGGATGAACGCAAGCGGAACGCCGCCCAGGGAGTCCGCCCACTTCTCGGCGACGCGAACCCGGCCGGAGTCCGGCGAGACGACCACCATGTCGTGATCGGCGTAGTTCTCGGCGATGTATCCGGTGAGCAGCTTCTGCGCTCGCATGTGATCCACCGGGCCGTCGAAGAACCCCTGGATCTGGTCGGTGTGCAGATCGACGGTGACGATCCGGTCGGCGCCCGCGGTCTTGAGCAGGTCGGCGACCAACCGTGCCGAGATGGGTTCACGGCCGCGGTGCTTCTTGTCCTGCCGCGCATACGGATAGAACGGCAGGATCGCGGTGATGCGCTTGGCGCTGCCGCGCTTGAGCGCGTCGATCATGATCAGCTGTTCCATCAGGTGCTGGTTCAGCGGTGCCGGATGGCTCTGCAGCACGAACGCGTCACAGCCGCGCACGGACTCGTCGAACCGGACGAAGATCTCACCGTTGGCGAAGTCCCGCGCGGTCTGCGCCGTCACGGGGACATCGAGTTCCTTGGCGACCTGCTCCGCGAGTTCGGGGTGTGCCCGACCCGAGAACAGCATCAAATTTTTGCGGTTGTCGGTCCACTCGGTGCCCACAGTGCGCCCTCAAGGTCGGGGATCGATACCGCCTAATCGTACGGGTTGCCAGATGACCAACATCCGGCAACCGGCTCACGGCTTTGCGGGGTCGTCCGCGCTGGGTTCCTCAGCCGAGGTCCGACGTGCGGCTTTGTCCGCCTCGGATCCCGGCCGCTTTCGCGCCACCCAGCCCTCGATGTTGCGCTGCGGACCCGCCGAGACCGCCAACGCACCCGGCGGCACGTCGTCGCGCACGACGGTGCCCGCGCCGGTGTAGGCACCGTCGCCGACGGTGACCGGGGCGATGAACATGGTGTCCGATCCCGTGCGGACGTGCGAGCCGACGGTGGTGCGGCTCTTGGTCTCTCCGTCGTAGTTGACGAACACACTCGACGCGCCGATGTTGCTGTGCTCGCCGATGTCGGCGTCGCCGACGTAGGTCAGGTGCGGCACCTTGGTTCCGGTGCCGATGGTGGAGTTCTTGGTCTCGACGAATGCGCCGAGCTTGCCCTGGACACCCAGCACGGTGCCCGGCCGCAGGTAGGTGAACGGTCCGACCGTCGCGCCGTCACCGATCACCGACGAGCTGCCGTGCGTGCGGCACACCGTCGCGCCGTCGCCGACCGTGACGTCGGTCAGGGTGGTGTCCGGCCCGATCTGGCACCGACCGCCGATCCGGGTGCCGCCCAGCAGTTGGGTGCCCGGCTGCACGACGGTGTCGCGGCCGATCGCTACGTCGACGTCGACCCACGTGGTCGCCGGATCGACGACCGTCACACCGGCCCGCTGGTGCGCGGCGACGATGCGCCGGTTCAGCTCGGCCCCCAGCTCGGCCAGCTGTACACGGTCGTTGACTCCGGCGACCAGCATCGAGTCGTCGACATGCTTGGCCCGCACGGCATGGCCGTCGGACCGGACGATCGCGATGACGTCGGTCAGGTACTGCTCCTGCTGGGCGTTGTCGGAGTGCAGCCGACTCAACGCGGACCGCAGCGCGGCGATGTCGAACGCGTACACCGCGGCGTTCACCTCGGTGATCGCCCGCTGGGACGGGCTGGCGTCGGCCTGCTCGACGATGCCCATGACCTCGCCGTCCTGGGTCCGCAGGATTCGGCCGTAGCCCGTCGGGTCGGGCAGCGTGGTGGTGAGCACGGTCGCCGCGGCGCCCGTCCCCGCGGTGTGCGTGCTGATCAGGTCGGCGAGCGTGTCGGCGTCCAGCAGGGGCACGTCGCCCGCAGTGACCACCACGGTGCCCGTGAACTCGGGCGGCAGCGCCGACAGCCCGCACTCCACGGCGTGCCCGGTGCCCAGTTGCTGCTCCTGCACCGCGGTGTCGATGGTCCGGCCGAGCTCGGTGGCCACCCGCTCGACCGCGTCCGTCACGCGCTCGCGGTCCATGCCCACCACCACGACGAGGTGAGCGGGTGCCCCCTCGGCGACCGCGTGCAGCGCGTGCGCAAGCATGCTGCGCCCGGCCAGGGTGTGCAGCACCTTCGGGGTGTCGGACCGCATCCGGGTACCGGCGCCGGCGGCAAGGACCACGACGGCGGAATCGCGATGGTGGTTGGTCATGAGGTTTCCTGCTCCGTCGCCAGGACTCGAACCTGAACTATCTGAACCAAAATCAGAGGTGCTGCCGATTACACCACGACGGATCGATCACCTCGTGATGCTAGTCCAACGCACTACCCTCGAAAGCGTGGCTGCACTCGACAAAGACGTGCGGGCGCCGCGCGCGCGGATGACCGGCGCCGAGCGGCGCCATCAGCTCATCGACGTCGCCCGGTCGCTGTTCGCCGAGCGGGGCTACGAGGGCACCTCGATCGAGGAGATCGCCCAGCGCGCGAACGTCTCCAAGCCCGTCGTCTACGAGCATTTCGGCGGTAAGGAAGGGCTGTACGCGGTGGTGGTCGACCGCGAGATGTCGGCCCTGCTCGACGGGATCACGTCGTCGTTGACCAGGATGACCAACAACCGCTCCCGGCTGCGCATCGAACGCGTCGCGCTGGCGCTGCTGACCTACGTCGACGAGCGCACCGACGGGTTCCGCATCCTGATCCGCGATTCCCCGGCGGCGATCACGTCGGGCAGCACCTACTCGACGCTGCTCAACGAGGCGGTCAATCAGGTGTCGTCGATCCTGGCCGGGGATTTCTCCCGCCGCGGGCTGGACCCGGAGATGGCACCGCTGTACGCCCAGGCGTTGGTCGGGTCGGTGTCGATGACCGCGCAGTGGTGGCTCGACGTGCGCGAGCCGAAGAAGGAAGTGGTGGCCGCGCATCTGGTCAACCTGTGCTGGAACGGCCTGATGCATCTGGAGAACGACCCGCCGCTGCTTGAGGACTGAACCCTGTCGGGTCAGCGCCCGCACTCAGATCAGGCCGGTTGCGTCCGCAGCAAAATAGGCGGGGATGAACACCAGCAGCGAGAGCGGTCCGGCGAGCCAACCGATCAGCATTCCGCGACCGATGGCGCCCCATTTGCCAGGACGACTGGCAAGGACTCCGGCCACGACGAGATCGACGAGCAGGATCGGAAGCGCAAACAGAGTCAGGAGAAAATAGGGGAGAAAGATCCAAGTCGCGAATTGCACTACGAGGATGTTTGCGACTGCGGCCACGAAACCAGCTGGGCCATAACGGTTTTTCGACGACCCGGCGGTCATGTCGCTTGCCACTGAATTATCCAGAATCCGTAGACAATGCCGCCGATGAGGACGATTGCGAATGAGCCCAGAATGCTGATGCCGATGCCCCGCGCGCGCGACGAGCTCGAACTGAAGAGCAAAACCGTGGCGACGAGGCAGAGAAGGAAAGTAGTAGCGGCACCAGCAAGAAACGATGCGAATCCATGTAGCGCAGCAGGAGCCTTCCCGAATAACCACGAGATGGCGATTAGTCCTGCCAGCACGAGTTGGGTTGTGAACGGCGACGCCCAGGTTGCTGTCGACCAGGTGCGGGAATCCAAGTCGGACAGTCGAACGGTCAATTGCATCGGGGCGACTCTCGATCCTTTGCTCAGAATTGCGTGACGCCTGGCTGTGATGGGCTTGTGGGGACGGTCGGCGGGCTGGCTGTGGGACCCAATTCAGTTGTCGGAAGCGGAACCCGCACATCGTACTGAGGGTTCCAGCCGCTGGTATCGAACGGCCCGAATGCCGACCCGCCCTGGCCTACCTCATGGTGCTCGGGAAGGTTCACCATGGGGCCTGTCGAGTTCCCGGCGATCGCAGGGTCGATGAGCACAGTGCGAGTGGAGCCGTTTGGCAGATCCTGGTACACCTCCAGCGACGGATAATTCGTGAGTTCCATCGACCTCAGATCTGTGACTTGGGTGACGGATGTGGCGGAACCGTCATCTTCGTCACGTCCCGTGCCCCGCAACCCCTTCGGCGGCCGACTCCTAAGATGGACTCATCATGACCGCATCGGGGACCCTTTCTGTCCCGACCCCGATCGCCGGGCTTGTCGAACTGGCGTTACGCGATCCCTCACTGGTCGAGCTCTCGCGTCGTGCCGCCGACAGACCCGCCGATCTCACCGTCGTCGGCCCGGCCAGCGCCCGGCTGTTCGTCGCGTCCGCGCTCGAGCAGACCGGGCCGCTCGTCGTGGTCACCGCGACCGGTCGCGAGGCCGACGACCTGACCGCCGAACTGCGCGGTGTGCTCGGCGGTGCCGTCGCGATGTTCCCGTCCTGGGAAACGCTGCCGCACGAACGGCTCTCGCCGGGAGTCGACACGATCGGCGCGCGGCTGATGGTATTGCGCAGGCTGGCCCGCCCCGACGACGAGCGGCTCGGCCCGCCGCTGCGCGTGGTCGTCACGACCGCCAGGTCGCTGCTGCAGCCGATGGCGCCCGACGTGGCCGACGTCGAGCCGGTGACGTTGACCGTCGGTGTCGAATCCGACTTTGACGAAGTGGTCGCGCGCCTCGTCGAACTGGCCTACACCCGCGTCGACATGGTCGGCAAGCGCGGCGAGTTCGCGGTGCGCGGCGGCATCCTCGACCTCTTCCCGCC
Organism: Mycolicibacterium celeriflavum; assembly: GCF_010731795.1. Lineage (NCBI taxonomy): Bacteria > Bacillati > Actinomycetota > Actinomycetes > Mycobacteriales > Mycobacteriaceae > Mycobacterium > Mycolicibacterium celeriflavum. The sequence goes on from NZ_AP022591.1 coordinate 4,461,373, forward strand.
GACCTACGAGCACCCGGTCCGCGTCGAGTTCTGGGGCGACGAGGTGTCCGAGATACGGATGTTCTCGGTCGCCGATCAGCGGTCGATTCCGGAGATCGCGGTCGACACCGTGATCGCCGTGCCGTGCCGCGAGGTGCTGCTGACCGAGGACGTCCGGGCCAGGGCCGTCGAACTCGCCCGTGAACACCCCGTGCTGGAGAACTCGCTGCCCGGCAGCGTGCCTGACATGCTGGCCAAGTTGTCCGAGGGCATCCCGGTCGACGGCATGGAGGCGCTGCTGCCGTTGCTGCGCACCGGCGAGTTGTCGACGTTGTCCGATCACCTGCCCGCGGGCACGCCGCTGTTGATCTGCGATCCGGAGAAGGTCCGCACCCGCGCCGCCGACCTGATCAAGACCGGCCGCGAGTTCCTCGAAGCGTCTTGGTCGACGGCGGCCGTCGGTGGCGATGTGCCGATCGACCTCGAGGCGCTGGGCGCGTCGGGATTCGTCGAACTCGACGACGCCCGCTCCGCCGCCCGCGCCACCGGCCACCCCTGGTGGACGTTGAGCCAGTTGTCCGACGAGGCCGCACTGGAGGTGAACATCCGGCCTGCACCGTCGGCGCGCGGCTCGCAAGCCAGCATCACCGAGATCTTCGCAATGCTGCGGGCCCACGTCGCGACCGGCGGCCACGCAGCGATCGTCACTCCCGGTGCGGGCACCGCGCAGCGTGTCGTCGAGCAGCTCGCCGAATCCGACGTTCCGGCAGGGCTTTTGGAGCCGGGCGGCACGCCCAAGGAAGGCGTCGTCGGCGTGCTCAAGGGGCCGCTGCACGACGGCGTGGTCATCTCGGGCGCGAACCTGGTGGTGATCACCGAGACCGACCTCACCGGCAACCGGGCCGCCGCCACCGAGGGCAAGCGGCTGGCGGCCAAGCGGCGCAACGTGGTCGACCCGTTGGCGCTCACCGCGGGCGATCTGGTGGTGCACGACCAGCACGGCATCGGCCGGTTCGTCGAGATGACCGAGCGCGTGGTGGGCGGCGCCCGCCGCGAGTATCTGGTGCTGGAGTACGCCTCGTCCAAGCGCGGCCAGAAGGCCGACCGGCTCTACGTGCCGATGGATTCGCTCGACCAGCTGTCCCGCTATGTCGGCGGGGAGTCGCCGACGCTGAGCAGGCTGGGCGGCAGCGACTGGACGAACACCAAGACCAAGGCGCGCCGCGCGGTCAGGGAGATCGCCGCCGAGTTGGTTTCGCTGTACGCCAAGCGCCAAGCCTCGGCCGGCCACGCGTTCGCCGCCGACAGCCCGTGGCAGGCCGAGATGGAGGATGCGTTCGGCTTCACCGAGACCGTCGACCAGCTGACCGCGATCACCGAGGTCAAGGCCGACATGGAGAAACCGGTTCCGATGGACCGGGTGATCTGCGGCGACGTCGGTTACGGCAAGACCGAGATCGCGGTGCGCGCGGCATTCAAGGCGGTGCAGGACGGCAAACAGGTCGCGGTACTGGTGCCGACGACGCTGCTCGCCGATCAGCACCTGCAGACGTTCACCGAGCGCATGGCCGGTTTCCCGGTCACCGTCAAGGGGCTGTCCAGGTTCACCACGCCCGCCGAGTCCAAGGCGGCGCTCGACGGCATGAAGGACGGCAGCGTCGACATCGTGATCGGCACGCACCGACTGCTGCAGACCGGCGTGACGTGGAAGGACCTCGGCCTGGTCGTGGTCGACGAGGAGCAGCGCTTCGGCGTCGAGCACAAGGAGCACATCAAGTCGATGCGCACCCACGTCGACGTGCTGACCATGAGCGCCACCCCGATTCCCCGCACGCTGGAGATGAGCCTGGCCGGCATTCGCGAGATGTCGACGATCCTCACCCCGCCCGAGGAGCGCTACCCGGTGCTCACCTACGTGGGGCCGCACGACGACAAGCAGGTCGCCGCCGCACTGCGGCGTGAACTTCTGCGGGACGGGCAGGTGTTCTACATCCACAACCGGGTCAGGTCGATCGACCAGGCCGCCGCCAAGGTGCGCGAACTCGTTCCCGAGGCGCGCGTGGTGGTGGCGCACGGTCAGATGCCGGAGGAACAACTCGAGCGCACTGTCGAGGGATTCTGGAACCGCGAATACGACATCCTGGTCTGCACGACGATCGTCGAGACCGGCCTGGACATCTCCAACGCCAACACGTTGATCGTCGAACGCGCCGACACCTTCGGCCTCTCCCAGCTGCATCAGCTCAGGGGCCGCGTCGGACGTAGCCGCGAACGTGGATATGCGTACTTCATGTATCCGCCGGAGGTTCCGCTGACCGAGACCGCGTACGACCGGTTGGCCACCATCGCGCAGAACAACGAGTTGGGCGCGGGCATGGCCGTCGCGATGAAGGACCTGGAGATCCGCGGCGCCGGCAATGTGCTCGGCGCGGAGCAGTCCGGCCACGTCGCCGGCGTCGGCTTCGACCTCTACGTGCGTCTGGTCGGCGAGGCGGTCGAGGCCTACCGTGCGGCGGCGGACGGCAAAACCATTGCCGCACCGGAAGAGCCGAAAGATGTGCGCATCGACCTTCCGGTCGACGCGCACCTGCCGCCGGACTACATCGGCAGCGACCGGTTGCGTCTGGAGGGGTATCGCAGGCTGGCGGCGGCCGCCGACGAGAGCGCGATCGATTCCGTGATCGAGGAGCTCATCGACCGGTACGGCCCGCTGCCCGAACCCGCGCAGCGGCTGGTGGCCGTCGCGCGCCTGCGGTTGCTGCTCAAGCGGTACGGCATCACCGAGGTCAGTTCGGTTTCGGAGTCGACGCTGCGGCTGGCGCCGTTGCAGCTGATGGACTCCGGCCAACTTCGGCTCAAGCGGATGTACCCGAGTGCGCATTACCGGGCGACCACGTCGACGGTGCAGGTCCCGATCCCGCGCGCCGGGGACGGCCTCGGTGCGCCACGCATCCGCGACCTCGAACTGGTGCAGATGGTCGCCGACCTGGTGCTGGCCCTGGACGGAAAGCCCCAAGGCAGTGTCGATGTGATTTCCGGCCCGAAATCTGGCGCCTGATTGCCCTGCTCAGGGCGTTTCTGTGCATTTTTCTCGCCTGGATCGGGCAGCGCTGATAACGGGGCGGGGGCGTGGATGCGACATACACAGTGGGGGTCAAGGTGTTGCAAGTCGTCCAAACCGCGGGCGGCGGGATCGTCTGACATACGGCGGTCGAGCAATTCCCAAACCGAACATCACGCGATTGCCATCGAGCTGGTTGGTGCGCGTCGCGATGACGCAAGGCGAAGGAGTTAACGATGAACTTCAAGAAGTTGGCTGTAACCACGACGATGACCGGTGCACTCGGACTCGGCTCGCTCGGCCTTGGTGCGGGTCTCGCACAGGCTGACCCGCCGCCGCCTCCGATTCCCGTTCCGGCCATTCCCAACGTGGACGTGCCGAACGTGAACGTCCCTGATGTCAACGTGCCGAATGTGAACGTCCCCGACGTCAACGTGCCGAATGTGAACGTCCCTGACGTCGACGTTCCCGATGTGAACGTTCCTGATGTCGACGTGCCGGACGTGAACGTTCCTGATGTCGACGTGCCGGACGTGAACGTTCCTGATGTCGACGTGCCGGATGTGAACGTTCCCGACGTGGAGTTTCCTGAGGTGGACCACTACTTCAAGCTTCCGAACGGACACATCCCGCCGGGGCAGCTGAAGAACGCGGCGTTCATCAACGGGGTCCCGAACCCGTTCTTCGGAATCCCTCCGGGCCAGCTCAAGAAGCTGCCCGAGGTGAACGGCATCGTCAACCCGTTCTTCGATGAGGCGCCGGGGCACTGGGAGATTCCGGACGACCCGTTCCCGCCGGAGTCCTGAGTCACAGAATGTGACACGATGGCCGCCTTGCCTTCCCGGCAGGGCGGCCATCCCCTGTCGGGGCCACCCGGTGACGGCCAAGCGCGCGTTACCGGCTCTCGCCAGGCGTCGAGGCCCGACAATGTGTTGATATAACCGAGTGAACAGCGGTCTCGTCGACAAGCGTGAGGGGGTGCAGCCCGATGACCGTCGTACTGGTCGACCCCCGCCGCCCGTCACTGATCCCCATCGACGCGATCGATCTGCTTGCCGGTGACGTTCAGTACACCGAGGAGATGCCGATCAAGGTGCCGTGGTCGTTGCCCGCGGCGCGGCCCGCCTACGACGGCGACCAGGCGCCGGTGCTGCTGTCCTCGGACTCCGAGCACCCCGCGGTCAAGGCCCGACTGGCCGCCGGCGAGAAGGTGATCTCCGCGCCCGACGCCGCTCCCGGGGAGCGCCTGGTCGACGCCGTCGCGATGATGGACAAGCTGCGTACCGCCGGCCCGTGGGAGAGCGAGCAGACGCACGACTCGCTGCGGCGCTACCTGCTCGAGGAAACCTACGAAGTGTTCGACGCGGTGCACAGCGGTAACGCCGATGCGTTACGAGAGGAACTCGGAGATGTGTTGTTGCAGGTGCTCTTTCACGCCCGCATCGCCGAAGATGCACCGCAGAATCCGTTCAGCATCGACGACGTCGCCGATTCGCTGGTGCGCAAGCTGGGCAACCGGGTGCCTGCGGTGCTCGCCGGTGAGCCGGTCTCGCTGGACGAACAGCTCGCCCAGTGGGAGGAGCGCAAGGCTCTAGAAAAATCGCGTGGCTCGCTGATGGATGATGTGCCGACAGGTCAGCCCGCTCTGGCCTTGGCGCAGAAGGTCATTGAGCGGGTCAGCGCCGCCGGGTTGCCCGCAGACCTGATCCCGGCGGCGATGACGTCGGTGTCCGTGTCAGCCGGCAGCGACGCCGAGAACACCTTGCGGTCTGCGGTGCTGGAGTTCATGGAAGCCGTCCGGCGGGCCGAGCACGCGGTCGCGGTCAGCCGCCGCGGCGACGACGTGCCGGAGGAACTCGACGCCACGTCGCTGGGCCAGGTGAGCGAGGCGGAGTGGCGCCAGCACTGGCCGTCCGGCGAACAGGACGGAAACGACCGGAACGCCGAGACCGATGAAGTTACCGAGACCGATGAACCAGATGAGACGGATGCGGCGGAGGAGGCGGATGAGGCTGGCGCAGCGGAAGGGGCCGACGAGGCCCAGACCGAGGTCGAACAAGCAGCGGATTCGGCGCGCTGAAAACCGCTGAACGATCATTTGCGCGCCCGAATCGCTCGCTCCGCTGAGTCGCCGTGTCCCGAACGCATGGGAACATTGGCAGCAACCGAAGTTGGTTGAGGGGATTTAGTGTCGCCGGTGCGTTGGTTGCGTGCTGTCGCCGTATTGGGTGCGACGGCGCTGCTCTTGGCTTCCAGCTGCTCATGGCAGCTGGGTACACCCATCCCCGAGGGTGTGCCACCGCCACCGGGCGATCCGGTGCCCAAGATCGACACTTACGCCAAGGGCCGCCCGGCTGACCAACTCCGCGACTGGGCCGCCGAACGTTCCCCCAAACTAGGCATTCCCGTCGCCGCCCTCGAGGCGTACGCCTACGCGGCCCGGGTAGCGGAGGTGGAGAACCCCGACTGCAAGCTGACCTGGACGACGCTGGCGGGCATCGGACAGGTGGAAAGCCACCACGGCACCTACCGCGGCGCGGCGATCGAAGCCAACGGCGACGTCAACCCGCCCATCCGGGGCGTCTGGCTCGACGGCACCAACGGGAACCTGGAGATCCTCGACGACGCCGCGATAAGCCACGACGGCGACTCGCAATTCGCCCGCGCGATGGGGCCGATGCAGTTCATCCCCGAGACCTGGCAGCACTACGGCGTCGACGCCAACAACGACGGCCACATCAGCGCCGACAACATCGACGACGCCGCGCTGTCCGCGGCGGGCTATCTGTGCTGGACCGGCAAGGACCTCGCGACGCCGCGCGGGTGGATGAACGCGTTACGCGCCTACAACCACTCCGACCAGTACGCGCGCACGGTGCGCGACTGGGCCACCGCCTACGCCAACGGACACCCCCTCTAAACACGCCGGGCGAACAGCGAGGCTTTAGGCTCGTCGGTTGACGCGCACTTCACGCCCGATACCACCAAGACATCCCGAGGAGACGCCAGTGCCCACAATCGATCAGGTCGGAGCCCGAGAAATCCTCGACTCCCGGGGAAACCCGACGGTCGAGGTCGAGGTTCTGCTGGGAGACGGCTCGTTCGCGCGCGCCGCTGTGCCGTCGGGCGCCTCGACGGGTGAGCACGAGGCCGTCGAACTCCGCGACGGCGGCTCCCGTTACGGCGGCAAGGGCGTCGAAAAGGCCGTCGAAGCCGTGCTCGACGAGATCGGCCCGGCGATCATCGGACTGCAGGCCGATGATCAGCGGGTCGTGGACCAGGCGCTGCTCGATCTCGACGGCACGCCCGACAAGTCGCGCCTGGGCGCCAACGCGATCCTGGGGGCCTCGCTGGCCGTGGCCAAGGCCGCGGCGCACGCAGCCGATCTCGACCTGTTCCGCTACCTCGGCGGCCCCAACGCCCACATCCTGCCGGTGCCGATGATGAACATCCTCAACGGCGGTGCACACGCCGACACTGGCGTCGACGTGCAGGAGTTCATGGTCGCGCCGATCGGGGCGGCGTCGTTCAAGGAGGCGCTGCGCTGGGGTGCCGAGGTGTACCACTCGCTGAAGTCGGTGCTCAAGAAGCAGGGGCTGGCGACCGGTCTCGGCGACGAGGGCGGGTTCGCCCCCGACGTGGCGGGCACCAAGGCCGCCCTAGACCTCATCCTGACCGCGATCGAGGCAAGCGGCTTCAAACCCGGCACCGATGTGGCGCTGGCGCTCGACGTCGCCGCCACCGAGTTCTACTCCGACGGGCAGGGCTACACGTTCGAGAACGAGGTACGGACCGCTGAGGCGATGGGTCAGTTCTACGCGGGCCTGCTCGACACCTATCCGTTGGTCTCGATCGAGGATCCGCTGTCGGAGGACGACTGGGACGGGTGGATCGCGCTGACGTCGGCGATCGGGGATCGCGTGCAGCTGGTCGGCGACGATCTGTTCGTCACCAACCCGGAGCGTCTCGAGGAGGGGATCCAAAAGGGCGCCGCGAACGCGCTTCTGGTGAAGGTCAACCAGATCGGCACGCTGACCGAGACGCTCGACGCGGTGGCGCTGGCGCACAACAGCGGCTACCGCACGATGATGAGCCACCGCAGCGGCGAAACCGAGGACACCACGATCGCCGACCTCTCGGTCGCGGTGGGAAGCGGCCAGATCAAGACCGGCGCGCCCGCCCGCAGCGAACGCGTCGCCAAGTACAACCAGCTGCTGCGCATCGAGGAGAACCTCGGCGACGCCGCCCGCTACGCCGGTGACCTGGCGTTCCCACGGTTTGCGCTGGACTCGAAATAGGCCGTGAAATAGCCCGTGCCCGAAGCGAAACGGCCCGACCCGAAGCGTCGGTCACCGACCTCCCGACCAGGTAAGTCGGGCAAGGCCGGCGCAGTCGGGAAGGGCCGTCCACGCACGGCGGCGCGCCGTGAGCCGCGTGGTACCGAATCGCGTCCCGCCGCCGAGGCGTCGACGGAGTCGCAGCCGAAGGACACCGGCGTCGTCATCCGGCGCGCGATCGCGGACTCTGCGGAACAGCAGTCCGAGCAGCGGTTCGGCTCCGCGGCGCGGCGCGCGGCCATCCTTGCGGCGGTGGTGTGCGTGCTGACGTTGACCATCGCCGGGCCGGTGCGTACTTATTTCGCGCAGCGCACCGAGATGAAGCAACTCAAGGCCACCGAAGAGCAGTTGCGCGCCCAGATCGCCGACCTCGAGCAGCAGAAGGAGAAACTGGCCGACCCGGTGTTCATCGCGGCGCAGGCCCGCGAGCGCCTGGGCTTCGTCATGCCCGGGGAGATCCCGTACCAGGTACAGCTGCCCGCGAACGTCGCGGTGCCGGGCCAACCCGACGAAGAGCCGACGACCGCGCACCGCGACCAGCCGTGGTACACGGCGCTGTGGCACACGATCGCCGATGCGCCGCACGGGGTTTCGCCCGCCCCACTGCCCGGGGTGCCACCTGTGCCCGGTGCACCGCGACCACCGTCTCCCGCCCCGCCCGCTCCCGGTGGTTGAGCGCTCGGACCTCGACGCCGTCGCGCGGCAACTGGGCCGTGAACCCCGCGGCGTGCTCGAGGTCGCCTACCGGTGTCCCAACGGCGAGCCCGGTGTCGTCAAGACAGCGCCGAAACTTCCGGACGGAACACCGTTTCCGACGTTGTACTACCTGACGCATCCGACGCTCACCGCGGCCGCCAGCAGGCTGGAGTCCTCCGGTTTGATGCGGGAGATGACCGAGCGCCTCGAGACCGACCCGCAACTGGCGCAGGCATATCGGAAGGCGCACGAAAAATACCTCGCCGAACGAGACGCGATCGAACCGTTGGGGACGACGTTCTCCGGCGGCGGCATGCCGGACCGGGTCAAGTGCCTGCACGTGCTGATCGCCCACTCACTGGCGAAGGGGCCCGGCACCAACCCGCTCGGCGACGAAGCGCTAGCCGCATTGGCCGACGACCCGGCGATGGAGGGCATCCTCGAGCCTGGAAGGTGGTCTGATGAGTAGGGTCGGCGCCATTGACTGCGGTACCAACTCGATTCGGCTGCTGATCGCCGATCGGGTGCAAGGCAAGCTGGTCGACGTGCACCGCGAGATGCGGATCGTCCGGCTGGGCCAGGGCGTCGACGCCACAGGGCAATTCGCCGCGGAGGCACTCGACCGGACCAGGGCGGCGCTGGTCGATTATGCCGAGCTGATGCGCCGCCACGGCGTGTCGAAGGTCCGGATGGTCGCGACTTCAGCGACGAGGGATGCCGCCAATCGGGACGTGTTCTTCGCGATGACGGCCGAGGTGCTGGGCGCGGTCGCGTCGGGGGCCGTCGCCGAGGTGATCACCGGCACCGAGGAGGCCGCGTTGTCGTTCCGCGGCGCGGTCGACGAACTGGACGCGGCCGCAGGGCCTTTCGTGGTCGCCGACCTCGGCGGTGGTTCGACCGAGGTGGTGCTGGGCGTCGGGGGCGGCTCCGACGTGACCGCCAGCTATTCGGCCGACATCGGCTGCGTCCGGCTGACCGAACGGTGCCTGCACTCCGATCCGCCGACGTCCACCGAGGTCGCCTCCGCGCGAGAGGTGGTCCGCGCCGGGCTGAGCGAGGCGTTCGGTGCGGTGCCGGTCGAACAGGCCCGCACCTGGGTCGGGGTGGCGGGCACCATGACCACGCTGTCGGCGCTGGCGCACCGGATGCCGGTGTACGACTCGGATGCCATTCACCTGTCCCGGGTTCCGTTCGGTGAACTGCTGACGGTGTGCGACGAGCTGATCGCGATGCCGCGTAGCCGGCGCGCCGCGCTCGGACCGATGCACGAGGGCCGCGTCGACGTCATCGGCGGCGGCGCGATCATCGTCGAGGAGTTGGCGCAGGCATTGCGGCTGCGGGCCGGCATCGACGAGCTCACGGTCAGCGAACACGACATCCTCGACGGTATCGCGCTCTCGATCGCCGACTGACCACCGACGCATTCCTCTCACATCGAGGACCTTCGTCCCTAGCCCGGCCCGGTCGCCGCGAGCCACTGTGGAGTACGAGAACGAACTCTCACACAGGAAGCGCACGAACCGCCATGAACGCTCACTTTCCGGATCACGACACCATCCGCACGGCGTTGTCGCTCGCCACCAGGGCGCCCTCCATCCACAACACGCAACCGTGGCGGTGGCGGGTCGGAGACGAAAGTCTGCACCTGTACGCCGATCCGGACCGGCAGCTGCCCAACGCCGATCCCGACAGCCGCGACCTGCTGCTGAGTTGCGGAATCGCGTTACACCACGCGGTGGTCGCGTTGGCGGCGCTCGGCTGGCACGCCAAGGTTCACCGGTTCCCGAATCCCGCGCAACCGCAGCACCTGGCCGCCATCGAGGTGCGTCCCCGGACCGCCGGTGAGGTGGACGTGGTACTGGCGGCGGCCATCCCGAGGCGACGCACCGACCGCAGGCTCTACAACTCCTGGTGCGTCCCGGAGGCCGACATCGCGTTGATGGGCGCACGGGCCGCCCGGTGCGGCGTGATGTTGCGCGAGGTCGCGATGCTTCCGAAGCTGCAACACATTGTCGCCCAAGCTGTTCAACAGCATGTCTCGAACGAGGACTACCTGCGTGAGCTGACCACGTGGAGCGGACGCCACGCATCGCTGGCGGGGTGCCCGCCCGCAACATTCCGCAGTCGGATCCGCGCGCCGCCCTCCCTGGCCGCCTCTTCGCCGGTCCCGCGCTGGCCCAACCGCCCGAGGTGTCGCCTGAGGACGACTCGGCGACGGTGCTGGCGCTGGGGACCAAGGACGACGGCCCGCTGGCGCGGCTGCGCGCCGGTGAGGCGACCAGCCTGACGCTGCTCACGGCGACCGCGCTGGGGTTGGCGAGCTGCCCGGTCACCGAGCCCCTCGAGGTCGCCGAAACTCGGGAGGCGTTGCGGGAGGACGTGTTCGGCGACAGCGGCTACCCGCAGATGCTGTTGCGCATCGGCTGGGCGCCGGTGAATGCCGATCCGCTGCCGTCCACACCGCGGCGTGCGTTGGCCGACGTCGTGGACTGGCCCGACTAGTTCCTGGCCAGTGGCGCCCGCCACCGCAGCAGGGTGCCGCCTTGCGGACGGTGCTCGAGGGTGAACTCCCCACCCACCTCATCGGCGCGTTTGCGCAGGTTCGTCAGCCCGCTGCCGGTGATGTCGTCGGGGACGCCACGGCCGTCGTCGGTGACCTCGATGGTGAGGTGGTCGTCGACCCGGACATCGACGGTCATCGTGGTCGCCTTCGCGTGTCGAACTGTGTTGCTGATGGCCTCGCGCACAACGGCTTCGGCGTGATCAGCCAGCGTCGCGTCGACGATAGACAGCGGTCCGGCGAACTGCACCGTGGTTCGCATGCCCGGATTGGCGAACTCGTCGACCGCCGCGTCCAGCCGTTGACGCAGTCGCGTCGCGACCGACGGTGCGCTCTGCAGGTTGAAGATCGTGGTCCTGATCTCCTGGATGACCTCCTGCAGATTGTCCACGCAGTCGGTCAGCCGCTGCTGGACTTCCACCGACCGCGCGCGCGGAATCGTGCCCTGCAAGGACAATCCGACCGCGAACAGCCGCTGAATGACATGGTCGTGCAAATCGCGGGCGATGCGGTCCCGATCGGTCAGCACGTCGAGTTCGCGCATCCGGCGCTGCGATGTGGCGAGCTGCCAGGCGAGCGCGGCCTGATCGGTGAAGGCGGCCATCATCTCGAGCTGTTCTGAGGTGAACGGGTAAGCGTCGGGGCCTCGGAGGGCGGCGACCACGCCGGCGATGGTCTCCGTGTTGCGAAGTGGCAGCACGAGTGCGGGTCCGGCGCCGGTACCGACGCCGATGTCGACCGATCCGAACTTGCGCGGAATCCCGTCGAGGAACACCTGACCGATCGGTGAGTCGGGGACGGGAACGATTGTGCCGCACAGTTCGCCGCCCAGCGCGCCGGCGGTGGCCGCCACCGTCAGTTCGCCGGCATCCGTCGGCGGCAGGTCGGCGTCGATGGGCATGGCGACGACCGTGGCGTCCGCGCCGGTCAAGTTCAGCGCCTGCGCCGCGATGAGCCGGAACACCGCCGCAGGCTCGGCGCCGGAGAGCATCTCGTTGGCGATGTCGCGGGTCGCCTCGATCCACGACTGGCGGGCCCGGGACTGCTCGTACAGGCGCGCATTCTCGATCGCGATACCGGCTGCGGCGGCGAACGCTTCGACCAGGATCTCGTCGTCTTCGCTGAACGGTCGTCCATCGGCTTTCTCGGCGAGATAGAGATTGCCGAACACCTCATCGCGGATGCGCAGTGGAACCCCGAGGAAGGTGCGCATCGGCGGGTGATTCGGTGGGAAGCCGACAGACGCCGGATGTTGCCGAATATCCTTCAGCCGAATGGGTTTCGGATCGTCCATCAGCACGCCGAGTACGCCGCGCCCTTCGGGCAGGTGCCCGATCAGCTCCCGCGTCGGTTCGTCGATTCCCTGGTAGACGAACTCGACCAACTCGTGGCCGTCGCCGCGAACGCCCAGCGCGCCGTACCGAGCGTCGACGAGATCGCTTGCGGTGCGTACGATCGTGCGCAGCGTCGCGTCCAACTCGAGGCCCGCGGTGACCACCAGCATGGCATCCACCAGTCCGTCGAGGCGATCACGGCCCTCGACGAGCTGACCGACCCGGTCCTGCACCTCCGCCAGCAGCTCGCGAAGCCGCAACTGCGACAACGCGTCACGCAGAGACCGGCCGCCGCGCGACCCATCCGCCGCAGTCGGGTCGGTCACGGCTTGCGGTCCAGCTTCGATGCGAAGACCGCGGCCTGCGTCCGGCGCTCCATGCCGAGTTTCGCGAGCAACCGCGACACGTAGTTCTTCACGGTCTTCTCCGCCAGGAACATCCGTGCCGCGATCTGCCTGTTGGTCAGCCCTTCGCCGAGCAACCCGAGCAGTGTCCGCTCCTGCTCGGTCAATCCGGAAAGCGGGTCCTTGCGGTCGGTCGAGCCACGCAGCTTCGCCATCAACGCCGCCGCAGCGCGGTTGTCGAGAAGCGATCTGCCCGCGCCGACGTCCTTGATGGCCTGCGCGAGCTCCATTCCCTTAATGTCCTTGATGACGAACCCGCTGGCGCCGGCGAGGATCGCATCGAGCATCGCCTCGTCGGAGGTGTACGACGTCAATATCAGGCAGCGCAGTTCGGGCAGGTCGGACAACAGGTCGCGGCACAATTCGATTCCGTTGCCGTCGGGCAGGCGCACATCGAGGACGGCGACATCCGGGCGCAGGGCGGGGATTCTGGCCATGGCCTCGGCGACGGACCCGGCTTCGCCGACGACCTTGAGTTCCGGATCGGATGCCAGCAGGTCCACCAGGCCGCGCCTGACGACCTCATGGTCGTCGACCAAGAACACCGTGACCACGCGAAGCCCTCCCAACTGCGCACCGTTAGCGGCGAGTCTCCATGACTTCCCGTACCGACCGCCGCGGTGTCGGTGCCGGCGTGTCTTCGATGGTCGGCGCTTTCCCGACGCGAATCAACACCTGTGGCACCGCGTTGCGGCCCGTCAGCCCGCGGATGGCATCGCGACCGACCTCCACCTCGGTGAGGTGGGTCATCGGGCAGGTCGCCATCCCGGCGGCCGTGAGGTCCAGCAACAACCTCGACAACGCCTGTCCGCAGGTGAGGGCGTCCTCGCGGGTGTCCGCCGGCGTCGACAGAACCAGGATCTCGGCTTGGTCGTGCGCCGTCACGGACCGGCGGTCGAGGTGACCACTGGGCCGGAAGTTGCGGTTGACCCCCACCCGCCGCCGCTCCGATTCCGACACCAGCGCGCTCGGCGGAACACCTTCGGAGAGCCGGAACGGCGCGGTCCACCATTGAAGTTCGCGATGGTAGAGATCGTCGGCAGAGCGTAGCGACTCGGTGAGCCGGGCCGCCTCGGCCAGTTCGGCATGCGTCTGTCCGGCGAGGACGTCGACGAAGTAGCTTTCGTCGGAAGCGTTCGGTAGCACCAGGTTCAGCGATTCGCCGGGCGGTCGAAACGGCAGCCGGTCCGTGCGCCGGCGCAGGATCGCATCGGCACGCGCCCGCGACGCCGGTGTGACGGCTCCCGGAGAACTGATGCGCACCGACGCGAGGTGGTCGATCCTGTCCGGGTCGGGGAACGCCTCGACGGTGGTGTTCCAGCCCGCGGCGGCCATCGCGACACGGAAGTGATCGAGGGCCGCGCCGCAGCCGATGAGGGCCTCGCGCCCCGAGTTGTCCGCCGAGCGGATCACCCTACTGCGGTCGGCGTGCAGGTCCACCGTCGTCTTGCCGACCACCCACCGCCACGGTTGGCTGTTGTGCAATGACGGTGCGCGGCATGCCAAGTCGACGGCATTGGCGATCACGTCGATGTGAACCGTCGTGGTGTCAGGACGAGACGACATCTTCGTCCCTTCCGCGATACTGCGGCAGGCCGCGTTCCCGGAAGCGGCGTCCGGTCATCTTCTCGGTGCGGATCCGCACGAAGTGATCCCGGCGCCCGTCGACCCACGGCTGGAGAAAAGTTCCGGACAATTCGACGAGTTCCTCGACGTCGGTGATCGGCTCGGCGTGCCCGACGACGGTGACACTCCAGCCGGTGCGCAGGTCGGCATCGAGTTCGTCAGCCTGGAACGCCACGACCTGATTGTCGGTTGCCGCAGCCAGTTTCGGCCCGCCGGCGACCCGGATCACCACGTCGTCACGCCAGAGCCGGAAGTTCACCGGCTGCACCGCAGGCAACGCGTCCTCGGTGAAAACCAGCCGGCCCACCCGGACTCCTTGCAGCAGGTCCAGACACTGCCTGCGGTTGAGGGCCTCCAGCTGATGTCCCGTGGTCACCGCAATCATCCTCCTTGCACCAGAGCCAGGGTGCCGACGGGGGTGGCGCGCCAATGCCCGCTCAGGCAGGCCAGTCGGCTCACCGCCCGCTCGATGCCGTCGGCGAGCTCGTTGACGTCGGGTGCGGCGTCGTAGTCGCCGATGATGCCGAACGCGAGGTGGTCAGCGTAGCTCAGCATCGCGATGCCGGTCCGCAATTGCAGCGCCAGCGGCGGGATGGGCAGCAACCGGATCACCTCTCGGCCCATGAGCCGCAACCGTTTGCGGGGACCCGGGACATTCGTCGCCAACGTGACGACACCGCGCTGAGGGAGCCGGGTCAACGTTCGAACCGCCCACGCCGTGAGCGCATAGGGGATGGCGTTCGCGGCGGCGACGAAGATGCTCCCCGCCTCGCGTTGTCCGCTCGACTTGGTCCTGGTCAGCCGAGCGTGCACGGTCTGCAGCTGCTGAATCGGGTCGGCCTTGTCGACCGGGAGGTACGGCAGCATCACCGAGACGCGGTTGTCGGGCTTGTCGGCCGCATCGGTGGACCGCACCGACACCGGCACCAGGGTGCGCAGCGAGTTGCTGCGGGGCTGCTCGCCGCGACGCATCAGCATGGTGCGGAAGCTGTCGGTGATCGCTGCCAGCGCAACGTCGTTGACCGTGACATCGAAGCGTTCGCAGATCTGCGTCACGTCGCCCAGCGACACCTCGACCGAGGCGTAACGACGCATGTTCGTCACCGGCCCGGTCAGCGACGACGATGCGGCGGGCCGCAGCAGTCCGCCCGCGATTTCGACGGCCCCCTGCAGCGCCTGGCCGGCGGCGGACGTCACCCCTCGAGATGTCCGCCACGCCGAGGTCACCCAATCGATCGGGTTCAACGTCAGCGCGGGCAGCCGCAGTCCCCCCGCCGCCGGAGCATGCGCAGCGCGGATCGCCGTCGCGAACGTCTCGCCGCCGTGGTCATCGCAGAGGCCGGTGAGCAGATGGGTCGCTGCCACTCCGTCGGCGATGCAGTGGTGGATCTTCATCAGCATCGCCCACCGGTTGTAGGCCAGGCCGTCGACGATCCAGCATTCCCACAGGGGGCGGTCGCGGTCCAGTCGTCGCTCCATCACCTCGGCAGCCCAGCGGAACAACGCCGCATCGTCGCCCGGCCGCGGCAACGCCGCACGACGGATGTGATGGGAGATGTCGACGTCCGCGCCGTCCATCCACTCGGGGGCACCGAGATCGAGCGGATGCGTGCGCAGGGTCTGCCTGAAGCGCGGCACCGCCATCAACCGCTCGGCCAGACCCGATGCGAGCGAGTCGAAGTCGGGCATCGGGCCGGCGAGGACGGCGATGGCTCCGATCGCGAGGCTCACGTGTGGGTCGGAGTCCTCGGCTTGCAGGAATCCCGCATCTAAGGTGGTGAGCTGCTCCATACGTCCACTGTCTGCCGTCGGCGGACGCGGCAGTAGGGCCTTAGGTCCCTACCTGGTCACCGTGTGGCGCGACGGTGCAGGGGCGTGTCGTACACCGATGCCAGCCACCCGAGGGCCAACGCACCCACCAGCAGGCCGAAGTCCCGCAATGCGACGTCGTAGAACCCGGGGTAACTCACCAGGTTGACGATGATTCCCGCGAGCCAGAGCGCGACGACGTAGGCGGCGTACCGGGGTTTGACCGCCACCGCAACGCCGGCCGCGATCTCGACCACCCCGACGATCAGCATCGTCTGATGCGCGGTGAAAGGACTGAGGTCGACGATCCACGGCGCGAGGTACCCGTCCCAGTCGGTCAGCAGGTTGGTGAATTTGTCCAGGCCGAACAGGATCGGCAGCGCGGTGAATCCGATTCGCAGCAGCAGGTAGGCCGCGTAGGCGGGATCGGTGCGGGCGCGTTGCAGCGGGCCCGTCGGGGCGTGATCCGGCGCCGGCTGGACGTTCGAGGTGGCCATGGCGATTCCTTTCTAAAACGCAGACTTCTGTCTTTTAGACCACACCCGCCGCACGCATTTGTCAAGAGTTATTGGTGTTAGAATTCGCAGATGGCTCGCCGGTTCGCGGACCCCGCCTCCCTGACGGCGCTGAACAGCCTGGATGATCCTCTGCGTCGCCGCCTGCACGACTACGTCGTGGAGCACGGCGCGCCGGTTTCGCGTGACGCGGCGGCCGCCGCGGTGGGAATCGGCCGCACATTGGCCGCCTACCACTTGGACAAGCTCGCCGACGCCGGCCTGCTGGACGTCAGCTACGAGCGGCCGCCCGGCCGCGGCGGCCCCGGCGCCGGGCGTCCCGCCAAGCTCTACACCGGTACGGCCGACGAGATCGTCGTCAGCGTGCCGCCGCGCGACTACCTGTTGCTCGCGCGGTTGCTTGTCTCGTCGATCGAGCAGGACGCCGGCGGGGCGGTCCGGTCGGCGTTGACCAGGGCCGCCCGCGACACCGGGCGACGGGCCGCCGTCGACGCCGAGGGCGACGTGATGGAAGCGCTGCGCGACTGCGGCTACCTACCCCAGGCGGACGCCGACGGATGTGTCACGTTGCGCAACTGTCCGTTCCACTCAGTCGCGAAGGACCACCTGGAAGTCGTGTGCGGACTGAACCTTCAGTTGGTCGAGGGCGTCATCGAGGGCAGCTCGAGTCCCGGCGCGCGCGCAGAGCTGAGTCCGCGCGAGGGCCGGTGCTGTGTGCTGGTGCGCGGCGCGTCCCGTCAGGGCGCCGCCGACGACTGAGTCACCAGCCTCGCCGGTGCGGGCGCGAACCGACGAGCTCACCGTCGTCGAAGACATCGCGGCTGCGGTAGACGATGTAGGGCCGGAACAGGTAGCCGATCGGCGCGCTGAACACGTGCACCAGCCGGGTGAACGGCCACAGGCAGAACAGCACCAGCGCGATCATCACGTGGATGTGGAACCACAGCGGCGCCTGCGCCATCAGATCGCCGCGTGGCTGCAGGATCCAGATGGACCGGAACCACGGCGACACGGTCTGGCGGTAATCGTGTTCGGCGCCCACGGGCGTCGCGCCGATCAGGGTGCAGGCCAGGCCGGCGATTATCGCCATAACCAGCACCAGATACATGACCTTGTCGTTGGCGGTGGTGGCCAGAAAGACCGGGCCCGTGGTGCGGCGGCGGAATACCAGCAACGCGATTCCCGTCAGCGTGGTGACACCGGCGATGGCGCCGAGGACCATTGCCTGAAGGTGATAGGCATGATCGCTGAGTCCGATTGCGTCGGTCCATGATTCGGGGATCACCAAACCGATGATGTGTCCGACGATGACCACCAGGATGCCGAAGTGGAACATCGGGCTGCCGATGCGCAGCAACCGTGATTCGTACAGCTGCGACGAACGGGTGGTCCAGCCGAACTTGTCGTAGCGGTATCGCCACCAGATCCCGACCGCGACGATCGCCAACGTCACGTACGGCACGATGTCCCAGAAGATCTCCCAACCCGACATGTCAAACTCCCTGGGTGCGTCGTGGCGGCACGGTCAACGTGAATGGTTGCAGCCCAACGGATTCGGTCGGCGGACCGGCGGCGGCCAGCCGCTGCGCCCGCAGGGTTTCCGAGTCGGTGCGCAGTGGAAGCGTCTCGCAGACGGCGGTCACCGTGTGCAGGTAGGGCGACCGCGACTGTTCCAACGCGTCGCGAAGCAGGTCGATCGGCACCCGGTGCTCGATGAGAAGACGTCGTCCCGCCGCCGGATCGACGGTTGCCGCGAACTCCAGCACCACCGGGAGGTAGTCGGGGGCCTCGCGCTGCGGCGGGTCGACCCCGGCTTCCCGATAGGCGCGGGTGAACGCCAGCATGTCGTTGCCGCGGTTACGGGTGTCGCCGGCGGTCCAGTAGGTCAGGTACATCGTGGCGCGGCGCCGCATGTCGAACGTGTCGACATAGTCGATCTGCGCCTGGATCGGCTCGATCGCCTGCACCGCGGCGACGGTGTCGCCGAGGAGATCTGCGGGTCTGCCCGACAGGTGGGCCAGCAGTTCCTCGACGGTGGTCAGCCGCTCGGCTTGCTGATCGTCCGGGTAGGCCAACAGCAGCGCGGCGGCCTGCCACACCAGTCGATGCTCGAGCGTCGATTCCCGTTGGCCTCTGCGGAGTTTCACTGCTCCAGCTTCCGGTCGGGGAAGATCCCGCTGGGCTCGCCACGGCCGTCCCAGTTGAGCAGGTTGACCCGTGACGGGCGCGACTCGGTGACGGCTATTCCCTCACTGGTCTGCCGGTGGTGCAGCGCGTGGAAGCTCTCCACCGCCACCGGTACCGGGCCCCCGCTCGCCTCGCCGAACGGCCCCGAATCGTACATACCCGGCCCGCCCTCGAACGACAGCGAGCAGCCGGGCTCCTCGAGCGCCTGTGACTCCAATGCGTGTGCATCGGCGACATACGCGGTCGGAATGACGTAGCGCTCTTCGTATTTCGCGAGCGCGAGCAGACGGTACATCTCGTAGATCTGCTCTTCGGTCATTCCCACCGACTGCGGGATGTGCGGCTGGGTCTCCCGGCCCAGGCTGATGTCGCGCATGTAGGACCGCATCGCGGCCAGTCGCCGCAGCACGCCTTCCACCACAGCGGTGTCGCCGGCGGTGAACAGCCCGGCGAGGTACTCGATCGGAATGCGCAGCGCCTCCAGCGCGCCGAACAGGTTGCCCAGTTCCTCGGCGTCGTGGCCGTCGCGGGCGACGGCGTCGACCACCGGTGACAGCGGCGGGATGTACCAGACCATCGGCATGGTCCGGTACTCCGGATGCAGGGGCAGCGCCACCTGATAGCGGTGGATCAGGGCGTACACCGGTGAGCGCTGCGCGGCCTCGATCCACTCCTCCGAGATGCCCTCGGCCCGGGCGCCGGCGATCACAGCGGGGTCGTGCGGGTCCAGGATGATCGACTTCTGTGCCTCGTACAGGTCGGTGTCGTTCTCCACCGAGGCGGCCTCGAGCACCCGGTCGACGTCGTAGAACACCAGGCCCAAATACCGCAGCCGGCCCACACAGGTCTCCGAGCACACCGTCGGCAGGCCGACCTCGATGCGCGGATAGCAGAACGTGCACTTCTCGGCCTTGCCGGTCTTGTGGTTGAAATACACCTTCTTGTAAGGACATCCCGACACACACATCCGCCAGCCGCGGCAGCGGTCCTGATCGACCAGCACGATGCCGTCTTCGGAGCGCTTGTACATCGCACCCGACGGGCACGACGCCACGCAGGAGGGGTTGAGGCAGTGCTCGCAGATGCGGGGCAGATAGAACATGTACGTCTGCTCGAGTTCGAGTCGGACCTGTTCGCTCACCTTCTGCAGCACCGGATCTCCGGACAGGATCTCCGGCGAGCCGCCGAGGTCGTCGTCCCAGTTCGCCGACCACTCGACCTTCATCGGTTTGCCGCTGATCAGGCTGCGCGGCGGCGCCACCGGCATGTGCTCGCCCAGCGGCGCCTTGGTCAGGTTCTCGTAGTCGTAGGTCCACGGCTCGTAGTAGTCGCTGATGCTGGGCATCTTCGGGTTGGCGAAGATCCGCAGCAGCTTGCTGAGCCGGCCGCCGTCGCGCAGCCGCAGCCGGCCCTTGCGGTCGCGTATCCAGCCGCCACGCCAGCGCTCCTGATCTTCGTAGGTGCGTGGATACCCTTGGCCGGGACGGGTTTCGACGTTGTTGAACCAGACGTACTCGGTGCCGGGCCGGTTGGTCCAGGCCTGTTTGCACGTCACCGAGCAGGTGTGGCAGCCGATGCATTTGTCGAGGTTCATCACCATCGCCATCTGCGCCATGACTTTCACTGGTAGGTCACCTCCTGGCTCCGGCGCCGCACCACCGTCACCTCGTCGCGCTGATTGCCGGTCGGGCCGAGATAGTTGAACGCGAACGCCATCTGGGCGTATCCGCCGGCGAGGTGGCTGGGCTTGATCAGCAGGCGGGTCAGCGAGTTGTGGATGCCCCCGCGCTTACCGGTGGTCTCGCTCAGCGGCACGTCGATAGTGCGCTCCTGCACGTGGTAGACGAACACCACACCCTCGGGCATCCGGTGCGACACGATCGCCCGGCACACCAGCACGCCGTTGCGGTTGACCGCCTCGACCCAGTCGTTGTCGTGCACCGAGATTTTCGCGGCGTCGGCAGGGCTCATCCACATCGTCGGGCCGCCGCGCGACAACGACAGCATGAACAGGTTGTCCTGGTACTCGGAGTGGATCGACCACTTCGAGTGCGGTGTCAGATACCGGACGGTCAGTGCCACCCCGTCGTGCTCACCCACCGCCGAGTCACCGAACAGCCGCGACATGTCCAGCGGCGGACGGTACGTCGGCAACTGCTCGCCGAGTTCCTCCAACCAGTCGTGGTCGAGGTAGAAGTGCATTCGCCCGGTCAGCGTGTGAAACGGTTTGAGTTCTTCGATGTTGACCGTGAACGGCGCATACCGGCGCCCACCGGTCTCGCTGCCCGACCACTCGGGGCTGGTGATCACCGGGACGGGCCGGGCCTGGGTGTCGGCGAACGTGATTCGGCGTTCCTCGCTGCCCTCGGCCAGATGCACCAGACGCCGCCCGGTCCGGCGCTCCAACTCGCGGAACCCCTGCACGGCTAGGCGCCCGTTGCTTGTTCCCGACAGCGCCAGGATCGCCTCGGCCATCCGCTCGGCGGTGTTGATCGCCGGCCGGCCCTCGGCCCGACCGGAGTTCATCACCCCGAACTTGGCCGCGAGTTGCTCGACTTCCTCGTCGGGGTGGACGGTGACGCCCTTGGTCGTCAGGCCGAGGCGCTCGACGAGCGGACCCAGCGTCGCCCACTTCTCCGCGACCGCTGGATAGTCGCGTTCCACCACCGCCAGCGGGCCCATGGTCTTACCGGGCACCGGCGCGTCTCCGGTGGTGCGCCAATCGCTTTCGGTCCCGCCGCGATAGGCCATCGCGCCGGCGGTGTCGTGCTGAAAGGCGCCGAGCACCACGTCGCTGCGCACACCGAGGTGTTTGGCCGCCAGCCCGCTGAATACCCGGGCGATGGCACCGAACGCCTCGAAGTCGGAGTGCGTTTCC
Source organism: Mycolicibacterium celeriflavum (assembly GCF_010731795.1). NCBI lineage: Bacteria > Bacillati > Actinomycetota > Actinomycetes > Mycobacteriales > Mycobacteriaceae > Mycobacterium > Mycolicibacterium celeriflavum. The sequence goes on from NZ_AP022591.1 coordinate 4,482,759, forward strand.
CACGGCGGGTCGACGGCCGGGGTGAACGCGTGCACGTAGGGGTGCATGTCGGTGCTCGACAGGTCGTGCTTCTCATACCAAGTGGCCGCGGGCAGCACCACGTCCGAGAGCAACGTGGTGGAGGTCATCCGGAAGTCGATCGACATCAGCATGTCGAGCTTGCCCTCGGGGATGTCCGGAGTCCACGCGATGTCGTTGGGCCGCACCGCCTCCGGCGTCGGCTCTGCCTGCAGGTTGGAGTCGGTGCCGAGCAGATGACGCAGGAAGTACTCGTTGCCCTTGCTCGACGAGCCGAGCAGGTTCGCCCGCCAGACGGACAACACCCGCGGCCAGTTCGCCGGGTTGTCGGGGTCGGTGACGGCCAGCTTGAGCCGGCCATCGGCGAGTTGCTCGGTGACGTAGGTGGCGACGTCCTGCCCGGCGGCGCGGGCGTCGTCGGCCACGTCGAGGCTCGAGCGGTCGAACTGCGGATAAAACGGGCTCCAGCCCATCGCCGCCGACGAGGCGAGCACGTCCATGGTGTGCCGGTCCCGGAACCGGCCGCGGCCCAGCGGACTGGACAGCGCGTCGGCGCGATAACCGTCGTAGCGCCACTGATCGGTGTGGACGTACCAGTAAGAGGTGCCGGGCACCTGCCGCGGGGGCCGCGACCAGTCGGTGCCCATCGCCAACGCCGACCAGCCCGTCACCGGACGGCACTTCTCCTGCCCGACGTAGTGGGCCCAGCCGCCGCCGTTGCGCCCCATCGCACCGGTGAGCAACACCAGTGCGAGTACGGCGCGGTAGGTGGCGTCGCCGTGGAACCACTGGCAGATGCCCGCGCCCATGATGATCATCGACCGGCCGTTGGATTCCTCGGCGTTGCGCGCGAACTCCTTGGCGATTCGGATCACTTGTGTCGCAGCCACTCCGGTGACCTGCTCCTGCCAGGCCGGGGTGTAGGGCCGGCTGGGGTCGTCGTAACCGGTGGGCCAGTCGCCGGGCAGCCCTGGCCGGGCCACGCCGTACTGCGCCAGCATCAGGTCGAACACCGTGCACACCAGGTGTTCACCGACCCGTCGCACCGGCACGCCGCGGATCAGCGTCTCGCCGTGCCCGTCGAAGGTGTCGAAGCGTGGCAACGAGACCTCTGCCGCCTCACCGCCTTCGGCCCGCAGCACCGTCAACGCCGGCACGAGGTCACCGAGTTCCAGGTTCCACTTGGTGATCCCGTCGTCCCCGAACCGGAAGCCCAATGAGCCCTGCGGCACCGCGACGCTGTCGGTGGCCCCGTCGAGCAGCACCGGTTTGAACGCCGCGTTCTCCTGCGCCGCCGGCTCGCCGCCGAGATCGGCCGCGGTGAGGTTCTTACCCGGGACAAGCCTGCCGTCGCGGTCCTCGAGCTTGACCAGGAACGGCAGGTCGGTGAACTTGCGCACATAGTCGACGAAAAACGGAACCCGTTGCTTGACAAAGAATTCCGACAGCACCACGTGGCCCATCGCCATCGCCAACGCGCCGTCGGTGCCCGCCGCGCACGGCATCCACTCGTCGGCGAACTTGGTGTTGTCGGCGTAGTCGGGGCTGACACTGACGACCTTCGTCCCGCGGTAGCGCACCTCGGTCATCCAGTGCGCGTCCGGCGTTCGGGTCACCGGCACGTTGGAGCCCCACATCATCAGATACGACGCGTCCCACCAGTCACCGGATTCCGGTACGTCGGTCTGGTCGCCGAAAACCTGCGGGGAGGCCACCGGAAGGTCGGCATACCAGTCGTAGAAGGACGTCATCACGCCGCCGACCAACTCGATGAACCGCGAGCCCGCGGCGAACGACACCATCGACATCGCCGGAATCGGCGAGAATCCCGCCACGCGGTCGGGTCCGTACTGCTTGATGGTGTGGATGTGGGCGGCCGCGATCATCTCGGTGGCCTCGGCCCAACTCACCCGCACCAGGCCGCCCTTGCCCCGGGCCCGTTGGTAGCGCCGGCGACGATCAGGGTCGGCCTGAATGTCGGCCCACGCGAACACCGGATCGGCGAGCCGCGACTTGGCCTCGCGGTACATCCGCACCAGTTCCCCGCGCGCATACGGGTAGCGCACCCGCGTCGGCGAATACGTGTACCAGGAGAACGCGGCACCGCGCGGACAGCCCCGCGGTTCGTACTCCGGACGGTCCGGCCCGACCGACGGATAGTCGGTCTCCTGCGTCTCCCAGGTGATGATGCCGTCCTTGACGTAGATCTTCCACGAGCACGACCCGGTGCAGTTCACGCCGTGGGTGGACCGGACGACCTTGTCGTGGCTCCACCGGTCGCGGTAGAAGATGTCGCCTTCACGGCCGCCACGGCGGTGCACGGTACGCCCGTCGGGGGAGGCCTCACCGGGGGTGAAGAACCGGCCGCTGCGTTCGAGCAGTTCCTCGATCCGGCCGCCGATGTGCGGCGTGATGGTCACTTTGGCGCCTCCTCGGGTTGCGGCTCGTGGGCATGCAGCCGCAGTGCGGTGTAGCCGAACGCGATCAGCGCGGTCGCCACCAGCAGAACAAGCCCGACCGAGTAGTCGTTCTCGGCGGCGTCGTAGGTCGAGCCCATCACCAGCGGCGGGAAGTAACCGCCCAAACCGCCTGCGGCCGAGACGATTCCGGTGACCGAACCGACAGAATTGCGCGGCGAGCGATGCGCGACCCACGCGAACACGCCGCCGGTGCCGATGCCGAGGAACACCGCCAGCGTGATGAAGGTAGCCGCCGACAACACGTCCGGCGGTGGCTGCAGCATGGCGATGAGCGCCATCAGCGCGGTGCCGCCGAACGACGCCAGCACCACGTACTTCGGCGCGAAGCGGTCGGCCAGCGCCCCGCCCACGGGCCGGGCGAGCACGGCGGCCAGCGCGAACCCCGCGGTGCGCGCGCCCGCGTCGACCGCCGAGAAGCCGTAGATGGTCTTGATGTAGGTCGGCAGGTAGTTGCTGAACGCCACGAACCCGCCGAACACGATCGCGTAGAGAAACGACATCTCCCAGGTGACCGACAGTTTGGCGGCGGCCCTCAGCTTGGGCAGAACGCGGTCGGTGTTCGGCGCGAATGTCGGCGAGTTGCGCATGAGCACCAGGCACAGGGCGGCAGTGAGTGCCAACGCGACCGCGATGATGACGTGGGTGGCAAACAACCCGAACCAGCTGACGAACCGGGGGGTGAAGAACGCCGACAGCGCGGTGCCCACCATGCCCATCCCGAACACGCCGGTGGCGAACCCGCGCCGCGACGCGTCATACCAGTTGTTCGCGAACGGGATGCCGACGGCGAAGACGGTGCCGGCGATGCCCAGGAAGAACCCGCACACCAGCAGCATCGGGTAGGACCCGGCCGAGCCGGCGGCGCCGACCGCGAGCACCGGCACGATCGAGATCACCGAGATCGCGATGAACATCGCCCGGCCGCCGAACCGGTCGGTGAGTGACCCCACGACGATCCGGCCGAGCGCGCCGACCAGGATCGGCGTCGCGACCAGCATCGAGGCCTCGGTGCTGCTCAGCGTCAGGTCGGCGGCATAGGTGGTTGACAGCGGGCCAATCATGTTCCAGGCCCAGAAGTTGATGGCGGAGACCCACGTGGCCAGGGCCAAGTTCAGAGTGCGTCGAACGCCGGTGTCCGGCGTGGTCGCCGTGGTCACCCACCCAGACAACCATGTGTATGCAACGCGCACGTTACTTTTCAGGAAATGCGCTGCGGCACAGTCGACACCGCCGGGCCCGGTCGGTCAGCGGGCCACGACATCCCCCGGCGCGAGGTCAAACCCGGCCGTTCTCTTGTGTTTTCGTTTGTGGCCCGTTCAGGCGCGAATCCTGCTGTGGCGCCGAGTCGGGTCGCGCTGGCCCGCCAGTGTCAAGCCGAGGATGACCATGACGACGCCCAGGCTGAACCGCATCCAGTCGAACGCGTGCAACACGCTCAACGCGTGAGCCCACAGCGCGAAGTACACGAGGCCGCCACCGAGGAAGTACGCCCGGGCCGCGGCGTAGCTACGCGCCATCACCAACCCGAGCGCGCCGATCACCAGGTTGACCGCGTTGTGCAGCCCGGACACCGCGATCACGCCGAACAGGCGGGCACCGGACTCGGGGCCGAACCAGTCCAGCCGGTCGTAGTCCTGCGTGATGCCCGGAATGAACCCGAGGACACCGAAAATGATCAACGCGGCGCCCATGAAGAACGCTGCCGCCTGCACAGCCATGTACTTGGGAGCCCTCGCCATCCCTCGCCTCCGTCCGGACCTGTTATTGACGGACCTGCAGGTGATACCCCGCCCGGCCGGACGTTAACCGGGTCGGGAACGGCGTCGTCGTCGCTAGCGGGTGTTGCGTCTGATCGGCGAGTTCCCGTCGATGACTTGTCGTGACAGCAGCGCGCCGAGTGCGATCATGCCGACCGCGAGTGCCAGGTGCAGCCAGTTGTCGGCGGTGTTCAACGGCACGAAGTTCGCTGCGCTGTCATGGTCGATGACCAGGCCGTACACGAAGAGCAGCAGGTAGATCACGCCGCCGCCGATCAGGAAAGCGCGAGCGCCGGCGAACGTGCGTGCCATCAGCACTCCGGCCACACCGAACAGCAGGTGCACGATGTTGTGCAGGATCGAGACGTTGAAGATGCCGAGCAGGTGGGCGTCGGAATGATGGCCCGCGAACGTCATGGTGTCGTAGTTCGTGGTGATTCCGGGGATGAAGCCCAAGATGCCGACGAGCAGGAATACCGCACCGACGGCGAGGGCGGCCTTTTGAACAGGTGAGCCGTATCGGGATGCCGCCGTCGGCCCCGGCGGGTGACTGCTGACCATCGTTGTTCCTTTCATCGGGTGAGCCGAGAACTACCCGGGGAAAGGCGCGGCAAACGTGGTTCGGGCTACTTCCTCACGTAGCAGTTGGGGGCGTTTCCGCAGTGATGACCCTGATCGCACTTGTGGCAGTTGCAGGAACAGCCGGTCTTGGCCTTGGCCGGAGGTGTACGCATCGCAGATCAACTCCTCTTGTCGTGACGCCCCGATCGCGACGGCGAAAACACGGACGCAACAACGAATATATGCCGATATGACGATGTTTGCGCGGGCTAACCGGCGCCGCCGCGCAGGATAGGCTTCAGCGCATCGAGCACCGCTGGGTCCTCGATCGTCGAGGGGACCGGTTCGTCTCGACCTTCGGCGATGCCCCGCATGGTTTTGCGCAGGATCTTGCCGGACCGGGTCTTGGGCAACGCCGCCACGACGTCGACGACCTTCAGAGACGCGACCGCGCCGATGTACTCTCGTACCGCCTCGACCAGTTCCTCGGCCAACCGGTCGGCCTTGGCGCCCGCTTTGAGTACGACGAAGCCGCGCGGCACCTGGCCCTTGATCTCGTCGCTGACGCCGATCACCGCACACTCGGCGACCGCGGGATGGGCGGCCAGCACGGCCTCGACCGATCCCGTCGACATCCGGTGCCCGGCGACGTTGATCACGTCGTCGGTCCGTCCCATCACGAAAAGGAAGCCGTCCTCGTCGATGTATCCGCCGTCGCCGGTCAGGTAGTAGCCGGGGAACGCCGACAGATACGAGGCGATGTAGCGGTCGTCGTCGCCCCACAGCGTGGGCAGGGTGCCCGGCGGCAGCGGCAGCTTGACACAGATCGCCCCCTCCTCGTTCGGCTCGCACTCCGAACCGTCCGGACGCAGGATTCGGACGTCGTAGCCGGGCATCGCGAGCGCAGCCGAGCCCGGCTTGATGCGTTGCGGCTCAACGCCCATCGGGTTGGCCGCGATCGACCATCCGGTCTCGGTCTGCCACCAGTGGTCGACCACCGGCACCCCGAGTTTCTCCGAAGCCCAGTGGTAGGTACCGGGGTCGAGGCGTTCACCGGCCTGGAACAAATACCGCAGCGTCGAGAGGTCGTGCTTGCCGACATGCAGGCCGTCGGGGTCCTCCTTCTTGATGGCCCGGATCGCGGTCGGCGCGGTGAACATGGTCTTCACGCCGTGCTCGGCGGCGACGCGCCAGAACGCACCGGCGTCCGGCGTACCAACGGGTTTGCCTTCGTAGAGCACGGTCGTCGCGCCCAGCAGCAGCGGTCCGTAGACGATGTAGGAGTGGCCGACGACCCAGCCGACGTCGGAGGCGGCCCAGAACACGTCGCCGGGATGGGTGTCGTAGATGTTGCGCATGCTCCACAGCAGCGCGACGGCGTGTCCGCCGTTGTCGCGGACGATGCCCTTCGGCTTGCCGGTGGTGCCGGATGTGTAGAGCACATACAGCGGATCAGTGGCGGCGACGGGCACGGGGTCGGCTTTGTCCTCGGAGGCCATCAGCTCATGCCAGTCGTGATCGCGGTTCTGCACGAAGTCGCAACGACATTGGTCGCGTTGCAGGATCACGCAACTCGGGGTGCTGTGCTCAGCGATCTGCAGGGCCGTGTCGAGCATCGGCTTGTATTCGACGGTGCGCGTCGGCTCGACACCGCACGATGCCGAGACGACGACGGACGGGCGGACGTCGTCGATGCGGGCCGCGAGTTCGTGTGCGGCGAATCCGCCGAACACCACCGAGTGGACCGCGCCGAGCCGGGCGCACGCCAGCATCGCGATCACCGCCTCGGGCACCATCGGCATGTAGATGACCACGCGGTCGCCCTTGCCGACACCGAGGCGGCGCAGAGCTCCGGCGAATCGTGCTGTCGCATCGAGTAATTCGCGGTAGGTGTAGGTCCGCTGCGAACCGGTGACCGGCGAGTCGTAGATCAGCGCGGGCTGGTCGGCGCGGCCATGTTCGACGTGTCGGTCGAGAGCGTTGGCGCAGGTGTTGAGCTCACCGTCGGCGAACCAGCGGTAGAACGGCGGATTGGAGTCGTCGAGGATCTGCTTCGGCTCCCGGGTCCACGTGACCGCGCGTGCGGCGTCGGCCCAAAATGCTGCTGGATCGCCGACGCTGGCGTCGAACAGTTCTCGATATCCGGCCATACCGGCACGGTAGCGCGACGCCTATAGTCCCGTTATGACTTCTGCGCCGCCGCCCATCGACGGAGTGCGACGGTCGTTTATCGACGCCCGCGGTGTGCGCTTCCACGTCACCGAAGCCGGCCCCGCCGACGGGCGTCCCGTCGTCGCGTTGCACGGCTGGCCGCAACATCATTGGGTGTATCGGGATCTGCTGGCGGACCCGCCCGCAGGGCTTCGGATCATCGCGCCGGATCTGCCGGGCTACGGCTGGTCGGGGCCCGCGCCGCACCGGTGGGCGAAGGACGACGTCGCCGCCGACGCGCTGGCTCTGCTCGACGCGCTCGGCCTCGACCGCGTGCTGTTGGTCGGCCATGACTGGGGCGCGTTCGTCGGGTACCGCATGGTGCTCGGCGCTCCGGAGCGCTTCGACGGCTATCTGCCGATGAACATGGCCCACCCGTGGGTGAGCCCGAAAGTGCTGGCGCCGCATCTGTGGCGGCTCTGGTACCAGGTGCCGCTGGCCACGGTCGGCGCACCGCTACAACGCCGCACGGATTTCGTCGCGCGGGTGTTCAGGACCGCCTCCGAGCTCGATCCCGAAACCGTTCGCGTCTACGTCGAGCGCTTCCGCGACCCCGTCGTCGCTCGCACCGGCCGGGACACCTACCGCACGTTCCTGCTTCGCGAACTACCAGCCGCGGCCAGGGCGCCCGCCCCGCCGCGGGCCACGGTGCCGATCCGCTGCGTGTTCGGGTCGGGCGATACCGCAGTGCATCCATCGCTCGTCGCGGAGGAGACGGCCGACGCCGACGACTACACCGTCTCGATGGTCGACGCCAGCCACTTCGTCGTCGACGAGCGGCCGGACGTGGTGCGGGCCGCGCTGGTCGCGCTGGCGGAGGAGACAGCCCGGGCCTAACGCCCGTAATCCCTTGCGACACAGTGGTTTCATGAGTCACAAACCGAGGCGGATGTGTCGGTGGTTCGAACTAGTGTTCGGGTATGTCGTTCGAGCGGATCGGTGAGCGGATCGCGGTGATGAGCCGCGAGTTGACCGGGTTGCTTGCCGAGTCGTTCGATTCGTTGAGTACCGGCGAGCAGTTTGCGGTGGCGGCGCAGTGGGAGACGTTGGTGCGTCAGCAGGCTGCGGTGGGGCATCGGTTGATTGCCGAGCTCGAGCGCGCGCCGATCGCCGAGTTGGGTGAGCCGAGTGTGGCTGCGGCGTTGACGGTGTTGTTGCGGATCTCCAAGGCCGATGCGCAGCGTCGGGTGCGGGAGGCGCGCGAGTTGGCGCCGCGGCGCGCGATGACCGGTGAAGTGCTCGACCCGGTGCTGACCCGGACCGCTGCTGCGCAGGCGCGCGGGCAGATCGGTGTCGAGCATGTACGCATCATCGCGAAGTTCTTCGACAAGCAGCTGCCGGTGTCGGTGCCCTACGACGTGCGCGAGGCAGCAGAAGCGCAGTTGGCTCAGATCGCCAGTGAGCACACTCCCGAGGAGTTGCGCGAGGCCACCGAGCGGTTGTCGGCGCTGCTGAACCCCGACGGGGATTTCAGTGATGAGGAGCGCGCGCGTAAACGGAGCCTGTCACGAATTTTGTGTAAGTCAGAGGTGATTTGACTACGAGTTGTACTCTAGCACAACGGGATTCGACCGGGGAACAGCCTAGCCAGTGTGTTCAATGCCACAGTCCAGTTGTAAGTGCCGGTGCCTGAGAAGCCTCCTCTCTCGCTGGAGATGTTGCGCAATCCCAGATACAGCAACTTCATCGCGGCGTCCTTGTCGGGAAAGTGACCGCGATTTTGGTGATCTTGCGCAGCTGGAAGTTGATCGACTCGATCGCGTTGGTGGTGTAGACGATCTTGCGCAGCTCCACCGGGAAGTCCAGGAACGGCACGAACTCAGGCCAGGCGTTGCGCCACACATCAATCGCGCCGGGATACTGGGCGCCGAATGCGGTGTCGAAGTCCTTGAGCGCGAGTTCGGCGGCCTCCACGGTCGCCGCGCCGTAGATCGCCCGCATCGACGTCGCGACCTTCTTGCGGTCCTTGTAGGACACGAACCGCATCGCGTTGCGGATCACGTGCACCACGCAGGTCTGCACCACGGTGTCGGGGTAGCACGAGCGGATCGCATCGGGCAGCCCGGTCAGCCCGTCGCAGCAGGCGATCAGGATGTCACGGACCCCGCGGTTGCGCAGATCGATGACGACTTTCTGCCAGAATTTGGCGCCCTCGGAGTCTTGGATCCACACCCCCAGGGCATGTTTGCGGCCCTCCAGATCCACCCCAATGGCCAGATAGGCCACCTTGGTGGTGACCACACCGTTGTCCTTGATCCGCAGCCGCAGCCCGTCGATATACAGGATCGGATAGACCTCGTCGAGCGGGCGGGACTGCCAGGCCTTGATCTCATCGACGACGACGTCTGTGACATTGGAGATCAACTCCCGCGACACCGCAGCCCCGTACACCTCCGCCAGGTGGGCCTCGATGTCGCGGGTGGTCATACCGCGCGAATACAGCGACAGCACAACGGAATTGATGTTGTTGAGCCGACGGGCCTTCTTCGGCACGATCGCCGGCTCAAAGGAGCCGTTGCGGTCGCGCGGCGCGTCGATTTGCACCGGGCCGTTGACCGTGGTCACCGTCTTGGACGTGGTGCCGTTGCGGGAATTGCCCGAGCCGCGCCCAGCCGGATCACCGGACTCATAGCCCAGATGATGGGTCAACTCCGAATTCAGCGCCCGCTCCAGCACCGCCTTGGTCAACTCGTTGAGCAAACCATCCGCGCCATCGATCGGGGTACCCGACTTCACCGCATCCTTGATCAACGAATCCAACGTCTCCGCCGAGAACGTCTCGGCCAGCTGCCGCGCCGCCGACTTGTCCTCAGCCGGCACCTGCGTGGTCTTGATCACAAAACACTCCTTCTGTCCGCCCAAACGGCGGTCCGATGATGGACCACCCCGGACTTACACAGATGGAATGACACGCCCCGTAAACGCTGGCTGCGGCTGGGGCGCCAGCACAGCGACGGTATGCGCGAGGTGCGTGGACTGCTCGATCCGGCGACCGGCGCGGCGCTGGAAGCCGTTCTGGCCACCGCCGGCGCCCCAGGCAAATGCAACCCTGACGACGAGACCCCGTGCGTGGACGGCGACCCCTCACCCGAAGCGGTGTCGTCCGATACCCGCACCACCGGGCAGCGCAACCACGATGCGTTGAATGCGATGTGCCGGGCGCTGCTCTCTTCGGGCACCCTGGGTAGCCATAACGGGTTGCCGGCCACCATGGTGATCACCACCACGCTGCGGGAGCTGCAGGCCGGGACCGGTCACGGGGTGACCGGCGGCGGGACACTGGTGCCGATGAGTGAGGTGATCCGCCAGGCCTCGGCGGCCTTTCACTATCTGGCGGTGTTCGACGAGCACACCGAAGAGCCGCTGTATCTGGGGCGGGCCAAACGCCTGGCCACCACTGGACAACGACTGGTGCTCTACGCCAAGGACCGCGGATGCACCCGGCCCGGATGCACCGCGCCGGCCTATCACTGCCAGGTGCATCACGCGGTCGCTGACTGGGCCGATGATGGCAAGACCGACATCAGCGATCTGACGCTGGCGTGTGGGCCCGATAACCGGCGGGTCAAACCCGGCGGCTGGCGCACCCGAAAACGCAAAGACGGCCGCACCGAATGGCTTCCCCCACCACAACTGGACACCGGCCAAGCCCGCATCAACAACTACCACCACCCCCAGCGCTACCTCATCCCCGACGACGAAGACCCTGACACCAGCTGACGCCGCGGTATCGTCGCGCGCGTTTGACAAAGGCCCGGTCGGGTAGCCCGCCACCATGGCAGATGGACGACCACTTGCGCTCGTGACCGGGGCCTCGAGCGGTATCGGCTTCGAGTTGGCGAAGCTGTTCGCCGACGACGGATACGACCTCGTCGTGGCCGCCGATGACGATGCGATCCACGCCAGCGCCGACAAACTCGCCGCGGGTGGAACTGCTGTGCGCGCGGTGCAGGTCGATCTTCGCAAAGAGGACGAAGTCGATCGGCTCTACAGCAGCGCCACCGAAGGCGGTCGCCGCTTGGACGCCGTCGCGCTCAACGCCGGCACCGGCGGTGCCGGTCGGTTCGTCGACCGGGGACTCGAAGAGGATCTCAACATCATCGACCTCAATGTCCGCGGAACCACACAGCTGGCGAAGTTCGTGCTCGCAGACATGGTCGGCGCCGACTCCGGCAAGCTGCTGTTCACCTCCTCGATCGTGGCGGCGATGCCCGGCTCGTACCAGACCGTCTACAACGCGTCCAAGTCGTTCGTCCAGTCGTTCGCCGAAGCGTTGCAGGACGAGCTTCGCGACACCGGCGTCACCATCACCTCGCTGATGCCGGGCCCCACCGACACGAACTTCTTCCGCCGCGCGGGCATGCTGGACACCCTCGTCGGCCGGATGCCGAAAGATGACCCCGGCAAAACCGCCAAGGAGGGGTACGACGCGCTGATGCGCGGAGACAAGAAAGTGGTTGCATCGTCGCCACTTTCGAAGGCGATGGGACTGGTGAACCGGGTCCTTCCCGATTCGGTGAAGGCGGCGTCCAACAGGTTGATCTCGAAGTGAGTGTGTCCGCCACCGCCGACGCCGTGGTGATCGGAGCGGGTCACAACGGTCTGGTCGCTGCGGCGATGCTTGCCGATGCGGGGTGGGATGTGCTCGTTCTGGAAGCACAGCAGCAACCCGGCGGCGCGGTGAAAAGCGCCGAACTGTTCCCGGGATTCGTCAGTGATCTCTACAGCGCCTTCTACCCGTTGTCCGTGGTGTCTCCCGCTCTGCGTGCGCTGCATCTCGAGGATCACGGGCTGCGCTGGGCGCATGCACCCGCAGTGGTCGGCCACGCGCGTTCGGCCGATGACGACGACGCGCCGGTGATCTGGCGCGACATCGACCGTACCGCCGAAGATCTGGACCGACGCTCGCCCGGTGATGGAGCGCGTTGGCGTGGACTCTTCGACCAGTGGCGCCAGATCAAGGAACCGCTCCTGGACACATTGTTCGCGCCGTTTCCGCCCGTGCGTGGGGCGGTGGGTCTGCTGCGCAAACTCGGCACCGCCGAGGCGTTGCGGCTGGCGCACCTGCTGCTGCTACCCGCCGGTGTGATGGGTGAGCACCTGTTCGACGGTGAGGCGGCCCGACTGTTGTTGCTGGGCAACGCGATGCATGCCGACGTGCCCATCGACGCGCCCGGCAGCGGCGTCATGGGCTACATGCTGATCATGATGGCGCAGGACGGCGGATTTCCGGTTCCGGTCGGAGGCGCAGGACAGTTGGCCGCGGCGCTGGTCAACCGAGCACGATCGGCGGGCGCTCACATCGAGTGTGGACACGAGGTCGACTCGATCGAAGTCCGCGACGGCCGCGCCGTGTCCGTGCGCGCCACAGGCGGTGACACCGTTCGGGTGCGGCGTGCAGTCATCGCCGACACCTCGGCGCCGGTGCTGTACCGCCGGCTTCTGCCCGCCGACGCCCTTCCCGACTCGGTGGTGCAGAGCATCGACCGCTTCGTCTGGGACACACCGGTATTGAAGATCAACTACGCGCTCGACGCACCGATCCCGTGGCGGTCGAAGAGCCTGAGCGACGCCGGAACCGTCCATATCGGCGCCGACCACGACGGCCTGATCCGGTGGATGGCCGATCTGAACACGGGCACGGTGCCGCTGCACCCGTTCATGCTGTTCGGGCAGATGACGACTGCCGACCCCAGCCGATCGCCGGAGGGTACCGAAAGTGCCTGGGCCTATACGCATCTGCCGCGAGGTGTCGCCGACGATGCATCGGCCGACCAGCTGTCGGCGGCGGTGGACATGGTGCTGGAGAAGTATGCTCCGGGGTTCGGTGACCACATCGTCGGCAAGTCGATCCAGCGCCCGTCCGACCTCGAGGCCAGCGACGCCAACCTACATGCGGGCGCCGTCAACGGCGGCACATCGCAGTTGTTCCAGCAGTTGATCTTCCGGCCTTTGCCGGGCTTCGGCGGTGCCGAAACGCCGGTCGAGAACGTTTATCTCGGCAGCGCGGGTGCCTCGCCGGGCGGGGGAGTGCACGGCGTGTGCGGCCGAAACGCCGCCCGCGCTGCGCTGGCCGGGGACGGTCGGCGGGGTTGGCCGCGCCGGCAGCTCAACCGCGCGATCCTGTCGCTGCTGACGCGGTGAGGCTACTGCTGGAAGCGGTATCCCATCCCCGCTTCGGTCAGCAGATGCACCGGATGCGACGGGTCGTCCTCGAGTTTGCGCCGCAACTGCGCGAGATACACCCGGAGATAATGGGTTTCCTTCGCGTACGCCGGTCCCCACACCTCTTTGAGCAGCTCCTCGCGGCCGACGAGCTTGCCGCGGTTACGAACCAGCATCTCGAGCATGCCCCACTCGGTCGGCGTGAGGTGCACCTCCGCGCCGTTCTTGGTGACCTTCTTGGCGGCCAGGTCGACGGTGAACGACGCCGTGTCGACGACGGGCTCGTCGGTGTCCGATGCTGCCGACGCGCGGCGCACCGCCGCCCGCAACCTGGCCAGGAACTCGTCCATGCCAAACGGTTTCGTCACGTAGTCGTCGGCTCCGGCGTCGAGCGCCTCGACTTTGTCGGAGGAGTCGGTGCGCGCCGACAGCACGATCACCGGCGCGGACAGCCAACCGCGCAGTCCGGCGAGCACCTCGATGCCGGACATGTCCGGCAGGCCAAGGTCGAGCACGATGACGTCGGGACGGTGGTCGGCCGCGGTCTTGAGTGCCTCGGCACCGCTGGCGGCCGTGAACACCTCGTAGCCGCGCACCGACAGGTTGATGCGCAGCGCCCGCAGGATCTGCGGTTCGTCGTCGATGACAAGCACCCTCGTCTTCACCGTCATGTCGGTGCCGCCAGTTCGATCTCGATGGTCAGCCCGCCGCCGGGGGTGTCGGTGGCGGCGATCGTGCCGCCCATCGCCTCGACGAAACCGCGCGCCACCGAAAGCCCCAGCCCGACACCGATGCTGGTGTCGTGGTCACCCGACCGCTGGAACGGTGCGAACATGCGTTCCTCGGCGCCGCGGCGAACGCCGGGACCCTCGTCGACGACCGCGATCAGCACCCGCTCGCCGACCTGGCCGGCCGTCACCCGTACCACGCTGTCCTGGGCATACCGCAATGCGTTGTCGAGGAGGTTGGCCAGCACCCGTTCGAGCAGGCCGCCGTCGGCGAGCGCTACGGCATCACCCACGTCGACCTTCACCCGTTCGACGCCGCGCCTACGGAAGCCCGTGGCACCCTTGCTGATTCCCAGCAGCGCTCGCTGCACCGTCTCCTCGAGATACACCGCCCGCAGTTCCGGTTTCACAACACCCGCGGCGAGCCGTGACGAATCGAGCAGGTTGCCGACGAGCGCGGTCAGTTGGTCGATCGACTCTTCGATGGTCGCGTGCAATTCGGCGGTGTCCTCGGCGGAGAACTCGACGTCATCGCTGCGCAGGCTCGACACGGCGGCCTTGGCTGCAGCCAGTGGGGTGCGCAGGTCGTGGCTGACCGCCGACAACAGGGAGCGCCGCAGTTCGTCTGCTTGGGAGATCGCTTCGGCCTTACCGGCTTCCTCGGCGAGTTCGCGTTGTTTGACCAGACCCGCCGCTTGTTTCGCGACCGCTGTCAGCACTCTGCGGTCGCGGGCGCGCAGCTTGCGGCCGGCCATCAACATCCAGAACTCGTCGTCGCCGACTTCGATTGCAGTGTCGGCGGATTCGACCGTCACGCACGGATCGGTTCCGACACAGGCGACGAGGTCACCGTCGGGGTGCTGGTCGGTGACCCGCAACAAGCTGACCGCGCGTTGGGAATACGTCTCCCGAACGCGCTCCAACAGCGCGACGAGATCAGCGCCGCGCAGCACGGATCCGGCGAACAATGCGAGCAGTTCGGCCTCCTGGGACGCCCGCCTGGCCTCCCGCGTGCGCTTGGCGGCATTGTCGACCAGCACAGCGACGGCAACAGCGACAGCCAGCAAGACCACGCTGGTGATCGCGTTGTCGGGCCGGGCGATATCCAGCGTGTAGCGCGGTTCGATCAGAAAGTAGTTCAGCAGCAGGCCTGACAACACCGCCGACAGCGCAGCGGGCGCCACACCGCCGAGCAGAGCCACCACCAGCACCCCGACGAAGAACAGCGCACTTTCGCCACCGACGTCGAGCATGGGGTCCAAGACCAGAGCCAGCACCGCACACAGCGCCGACGGGACCAACACCGCAGCCAGCCAGGAGGTCAGATATCTGTGGCGAGGAGCGGTCCGCGCCCACACCGACTCCCGGTGCGCCTCCGGGTGAGTGACCATGTGCACGTCGATCGACCCGGACTGCTGAACCACCGACGCGCCGATGCCTTCGTCGAAGATCCGCGCCCACCGTGACCGGCGCGACGTGCCGATGACCAACTGCGTCGCGTTCTCGTCTCGCGCGAAATCCAGCAAGGCGGTCGGTACGTCGTCGCCGACAACGGTGTGCACCGTGGCGCCCAAGCTGGCGCTGAGTTCGCGAACCTTACCCATCTGCGGCGCGGAGACACCCGAGAGGCCGTCGCCGCGAACAACATGCACCACCAACAGTTCCGCGCTGGACTTCGAGGCGATCCGAGATGCCCTGCGCACCAGGGTCTCCGACTCCGGACCGCCGGTCACCGCGACGACCACCCGCTCGCGGGCCTCCCACGTGGCGGTGATCTGGTTCTCTTCGCGATACTTCTCCAGCGCGGCGTCGACCTGATCGGCGAGCCACAGCAGCGCCAGTTCGCGCAGCGCCGTGAGGTTGCCTTTGCGGAAGTAGTTCGACAGGGCCGCGTCGACGCGCTCGGGCCCGTACACGTTGCCGTGAGCCAGCCTGCGCCGCAATGCTTCCGGGGTGATGTCGACGAGCTCGATCTGGTCCGCGGCGCGGACCACCTCGTCGGGCACCTTCTCCTGCTGCTCGATGCCGGTGATCTGGGTGACGACGTCGTTGAGGCTCTCGAGGTGCTGGACGTTGACCGTCGTGATGACGGTGATGCCGGCGTCGAGCAGTTCGTCGACGTCTTGCCATCGCTTTGGATTCTTGGAGCCGGTGGTGTTGGTATGGGCCAACTCGTCGACCAGAACCACCTGCGGTCGACGGCGCAGCACCGCTGCCACGTCGAGTTCTCCGAAGCCCTTGCCGCGGTATTCGATCGTCTTCGGCGGGATCGTCTCGATGCCGTCGAGCAGATCGGCCGTCTTCTTGCGGCCGTGCGTCTCCACCACCGCGGCGACCACGTCGGTGCCCCGTTCCAGCCGCCGGTGTGCCTCGCCGAGCATCGCGAAGGTCTTGCCGACCCCGGGTGCCGCGCCCAGGTAGATGCGCAGTTCACCGCGCTTCTTGCGGTGGTCGGACGGATCGGTCACATGCCCATCATCCACCTGACGTCAGCTTCTCGAGGGCGGTGTTGAGGGCGAGCACGTCGACGGTCGGCTCGCCGAGGAACCCGAGCACCCGGCCGTCGGTGTTTTCGGCGACGAGCCGGCGGATCTCGTCGGTCTGCACACCGCGTGCCGCCGCGACCCGGTTGACCTGGATGTCGGCGTAGGCGACCGAGATGTGGGGGTCGAGTCCGCTACCGCTTGCCGTGACAGCGTCGGCGGGCACCGCGGGATCGGCGGGTGCACTGCCGCGGATCGGCACGATCTGGCCGATGCTGTAATCCTCGCCGGGCTGCCTACATTCGACGCGCACGCCCTCGTAGGTGTCGAGGAACGGTGTCTGCGTGGTGTCACACGGCTCGTTGACGCTGACGACCCGCGTCGGATTCACGACGTTGCCGCGCGCGTCGCGGGGCCCGATGACCGAAAGCACCGCGCCGACACCGCCGCCCGTGCAGAACGGCCGCGACCCGTCGACACCGTCCAGTTCGCCTATCGTGTTGCTGCGTTCGCAGATGAGGGTGAGCAAGCTCGGTTTGTCGGGCGCGTCGACGATGCTCTCGGGCCCGAGATTGCTCGCGCCGGTGGCCAGGGGGTCGTAATTGCCTGCGGACGGCCGGCTCAGGAAGTACTGCGGCAGTGGGTTGCCGTCGGCGTCGGTGAACGACTGTCCGATCAGGCTGCTGCCCACCACCTTTCCGTCCGCCTGGACGAGAGAACCGTCGGCGTTGGCGCGTAGGCCGGGGATCTGGGCGATCAACCAGATGAGCACCGGGTAGGCAAGGCCGATGATGACGGTGAGCACCAGCAGCGCCCGCAGGGCGGCGGTGTGTTGCCGAACGAGTTGAGAAAAGTTCACGTCACATTCCCGGGAAGAGTTGGATGACGAGGTCGATGAGTTTGATCCCGACGAACGGGGCAACGATGCCGCCCAGCCCGTAGATGGAGAGGTTGCGGCTCAACAACTTCGACGCGTTGCTCGGTGTGTAGCGCACGCCGCGAAGCGACAGCGGAATCAGCGCGATGATGACCAACGCGTTGAAGATCACCGCCGACAGGATCGCCGACTGCGGGCTGTGCAACCGCATGATGTTGAGCAGGTCCAGGCCGGGAAACAGCGCGACGAACAGGGCGGGGATGATCGCGAAGTACTTCGCGATGTCGTTGGCGATCGAGAACGTGGTCAGGGCACCGCGGGTGATGAGCAGTTGCTTGCCGATTTCGACGATCTCGATGAGCTTGGTCGGATCGGAGTCGAGGTCGACCATGTTGCCGGCCTCTTTGGCCGCCGACGTCCCGGTGTTCATCGCGACGCCGACGTCGGCCTGCGCGAGTGCGGGCGCGTCATTGGTGCCGTCGCCGGTCATCGCAACGAGCCTGCCACCGGCCTGCTCCTTCTTGATCAGTGCGATCTTGTCCTCGGGGGTGGCCTCGGCAAGGAAGTCGTCGACGCCGGCCTCGTCGGCAATCGCTCTGGCGGTCAACGGGTTGTCGCCGGTGATCATGACGGTGCGGATGCCCATGCGGCGCATCTCGTCGAACCGCTGACGCATACCTTGTTTCACGACGTCCTTGAGGTGGATCACGCCGAGCACCGAGGCGGTGCCGTCGCGGACCTGACCGACGACCAGGGGAGTGCCCCCCGCGGCGGAGATGCCGTCGACGATGTCATCCAATTGCGGTGAGACGCGGCCGCCCTCGGCGCGGATCCAATCGGCCAACGAACCGGCGGCGCCCTTGCGCAGCTTGTGCCCGCCGCCGAGGTCGACGCCCGACATCCGGGTCGTGGCGCTGAACTGCACCCAGTCGGCGTGTTCGAGTTCGCCGGGGGTGCGGGCGCGCAGCCCGTACTGCTGCTTGGCGAACACGACGATCGAACGGCCTTCCGGCGTCTCGTCGGCGAGGCTGGACAATTGCGCCGCGTCCGCCAACGTTTCCTCTGCGACACCGGTCATCGGGACGAACGCGGCGGCCTGACGGTTGCCGAGCGTGATGGTGCCGGTCTTGTCGAGCAGCAGGGTGTTCACGTCGCCGGCAGCCTCCACGACACGGCCCGACATCGCGAGCACGTTGCGCTGCACGAGCCGGTCCATCCCGGCGATGCCGATGGCCGACAACAGCGCGCCGATGGTGGTCGGGATGAGGCACACGACCAACGCGACCATCACGATGCCGCTGATGCCGTCACCGGTCAGCGCCAGGCTGTCCGGGACGCCGGGGTTGTTGGCCTTGGAGTAGATGGCCAGGGGTTGCAGTGTCGCGACGCCGAACACGAAGATGATCGTCAGCGACGCCAGCAGGATGTTCAGCGCGATCTCGTTGGGCGTCTTCTGCCGGTTGGCGCCCTCGACGAGCGCGATCATCCGGTCGATGAAGCTCTCACCCGGCTTCTGGGTGATCCGCACGATGATGCGATCCGACAGCACGGTGGTGCCGCCGGTGACCGCGGACCGGTCGCCGCCGGATTCGCGTATTACGGGCGCAGACTCGCCGGTGATCGCCGACTCATCCACCGACGCAATGCCTTCCACTACATCGCCGTCACCGGGGATGGTCTGGCCGGCTTCGACGACGACGACGTCACCCTGTTGCAGGAGCGGCGCGGCAATGAGTTCCTCGCGGCCGGGTGCGCCGGAGGACCAGCCGGTCAGGCGCCGGGCCATGGTGGCCGACTTGGTCTTTCGGAGTGTCTCTGCCTGCGCCTTGCCGCGGCCCTCAGCCACCGCCTCGGCGAGGTTGGCGAAGATTACCGTCAGCCACAACCACCACACGATCAGCCACGCGAACCACGAGGGCTCGGTAAGGGCCAGCAGACTGCTCCACACCGCGCCGAGTTCGACGATGGCCATGACCGGATTGCGCCACAGTGTGCGCGGGTCCAGTTTGCGCAGTGCGTCGGGTATCGACGTCCACAACAACTTCGGATCGAGCAGTCCACCCTGGATTCGCGTGGGTGCCTTGGGTCTCTGCTCCATTGGAGCGGGGGCAATGGTGGCTGCGGACATCAATGGATTCCTTCGGCGAGTGGGCCCAGCGCGAGCATGGGAAGGAAGGTGAGGGCGACCAGGATCAGCGTGACACCGGCGACCATGCCGACGAACTGGGGCCGGTGGGTGGGCAGCGTGCCGACCGACTCTGGTGTTTTGCCTTGGCGAGCCAGCGATCCGGCCAGCGCGAGGACGAAGATGATCGGCAGGAACCGGCCGAAGAGCATCGCTAGCCCCAGTGCGGTGTTGTACCACTCGGTGTTGACCGACAGACCCGCGAACGCCGAACCGTTGTTGTTGCCGGCGGAGGTGAACGCGTAGAGCACCTCCGACAGGCCGTGTGGTCCGGTGTTGAGCATGCCGGCGCGCTGACCGAGCATCGCCATCGCCAGGGCAGTGCCGGTCAGTACGATAAGGGGTGTGACGAGGAAATAGGTTGCGGCGAGCTTGATTTCGTGTGGAGTGATCTTCTTACCGAGGTACTCCGGCGTGCGGCCGACCATCAGTCCGGCGATGAACACGGTGATGATCGCGAGGATCAGCATGCCGTAGAGGCCCGAACCGACGCCGCCGGGGGCGATCTCGCCGAGTTGCATGTTGAACAGCGTCATCATGCCGCCGAGGCTGGTGTAGGAGTCGTGGAACGAGTTGACCGCGCCGGTCGACGTCAGCGTCGTCAGGTCGGCGAACACGGCGGAGTTCGCGACGCCGAAGCGCTGCTCGACGCCTTCGGTGGATGCGCCGAGCGCGGTGGGAACCGTTCCGTGGTGCTGCAATTGGAAGGTCAGGATCAGCGTGACGCTGAGCAGCGCGATGGTCGACATGACCGCGACGATCGCGTAACCCTGCTTACGGCTGTCGACCATGCGGCCGAAGGTGCGGGGTAGCGAGAACGCGATGCAGGACAGCAGGAAGATCTCCACCCAGTTGGTCCATGCAGTGGGGTTTTCGAACGGGTGCGCGGAGTTGGCGTTGAAGAAGCCGCCGCCGTTGGTGCCGAGCAGCTTGATGACTTCCTGGCTGGCGACCGGACCGCCGGGGATGGTCTGTTGGGCACCGGTCAACGTGGTGACGACCTGATCGTGCAGGCCGAAGTTCTGGATCACCCCGCCGGCGACGAGGATCGTCGCGCCGATGATGGAGATTGGCAACAAGATTCGGATGGAGCCGCGGGTGAGGTCGACCCAGAAGTTGCCGAGTTCGGTCGTATTGCGTCGGGCCAGGCCACGGACGAACGCCATCGCGACGGCCATGCCGACCGCGGCGGAGACGAAGTTCTGCACCGCCAGGCCGGCCATCTGCACGAGGTGGCCCTGGGTCGACTCGCCGGAGTAGGCCTGCCAGTTGGTGTTCGTGACGAAGCTGACCGCGGTGTTCCAGGCCAGCGCGGGGGTCATCGGGGTGCCTGGGTCGCCGAGGTGCAGCGGCAGCGTGCCCTGGACCAGTTGAAGGACGAACAGGAACAGCAGGCTGACCGCGGAGAAGGCGAGCACGCTGCGGGCGTAGGCGCCCCAGGTCTGTTCGGCGTTCGGGTCGGCGCCGATGAGCCGGTAGAGGACGCGCTCACCGTGCAGGTGCTTCTCGGAGGAGTAGACCCGGTAGATGTAGTCGCCGAGGGGCACGTGGACGAGGGCCAACCCGATGATTAGCGAGATGAGAAAGAGAACGCCCGCGGTGGTCGTGCTCATCAGAACCGCTCCGGGAACAGCAGGGCGGCGAAAAGGAACACCGCGACGAGGATGGCCAGCACGAGGCCGACGGCGTTGCCGTAGCTCACAGGCGCTCGACCAACTTCTGGACCAAGCCGAGGACGGCGAAGACCGCCACCGTCAGCGCGATGTAGACCACGACGGACATGGCACTCCGAGACGTTTACAGGGCGCCGGATTTCGGCGCCATTTCCAAGCAAACGTGGAGTTCAGCGGCGCGGGCGGGGCCTTGACGGTTTCTTGACGTTCCGGTCGCCGGCCTTTACGACTTCGATGCGCCGAGTGTTTGGTTGACGCACGTTGTCGTCGCTGGGACGGTCCTCAATCCGATACTCGACGCGTTGGGTAGCGTTCTCATCGGCTGACGCCCCCATAGCCCAATTGGTAGAGGCCGCGGACTTAAAATCCGTCCAGTGTCGGTTCGAGTCCGACTGGGGGCACCGTCACCGTGTCGACAGGTACTTCTCGAGCTTGTCCAGCTGCGCCTTGTAACCCCACTTCATGCCGAACGCGGCCATCTTGGCCTTCGGGCCGATGTCGGTGATCGTGACGTGCAGATGTACGACGGTCATCCCGTCGTTTTCGGTGAGCGTGACGTCGTTGGTGTGTTGGATCGTCGAGCCCTCTTCATCGCCTTCGGTCCACGATCGGGCGTCGTAGGTCAGCCGAGAAGGTTCCTCGATCCGGGTGAACGTGCCCGCCATCGGCCAGCGGGTGCCCTGGTACTTGCCCATGGCTTCACCCGCCTCCATGACGATGTAGACCTTGCCGCCGACCTCCAGGTCGATCTCGCATTCCGGCACGAAAGTCTTTTCGGGGCCCCACCATTGCCGCAGCATGTCCGGCTCCGTCCACGCCTGCCATACCGTTTCGAGCGGGGCGCGGTATGAGCGTTCGAGGTGCAGGTTCTTGGTCTTCTTGAACATTTGCATCAGCATGGTGAGTCCTTCAGGTTCTCGGTAGAGGCGGTCTCGTCGGTAAAGCGATCAGTGGTCGGTCAAGTCGTCCGTCCTCTCGGTGATGGACTCGAGATAGCTGCCCAGCGAGTCGAGTCGCGTCTCCCACAGTTGCGCGAAAGACTCCGCCCAGCGACCGATCTCTTCGAACGGCGCGGCCTCGAGATGGTAGATCCGCTGGCGAGCCAGAGCTTGGCCGGCGACGATCCCCGAATCACCCAACACTCGAAGGTGTTTGCTCACCTGTGGTTGACGAATCTCGAGTGTCTCGGCGATCTCGCCCACCGAAAGCGGTCCTGCGCGCAACAATTCGACGATTCTCAGGCGGCTCGGCTCGGCAAGCGCTCCGAAGGTCGTCGACTGCACGCTGACGAACATACGTCCCTGACATATTCCTGTCAAGGAATATGTCGACGCGGCTACCGTGGAGCCATGGCGCGCATTCTCATCATCGGTGGCCACGGCAAGGTGGCCCTGCGGTTGTCCGAAATCCTCACCGACCGCGGCGACGAAGTGACGTCGGTGTTCCGCAACCCGGATCACTCCGAGGAAGTTCTGGTAACCAGAGCCCATCCGGTGGTGGCCGACATCGAGCAGCTGGACACCGACGCCCTTGCCGGAATTGTTGCGGGGCATGACGCGGTCGTGTTCTCCGCGGGCGCCGGCGGCGGCAATCCGCCGCGCACCTATGCGGTGGACCGCGACGCCGCCATCCGCGTCATCGATGCCGCCGCGCACGCGGGAGTGCCCAGATTCATCATGGTGTCCTACTTCGGCGCCGGACCGGGTCACGGTGTGCCGAAAGATAATTCATTCTTCCCCTATGCCGAGGCAAAGGCCGCTGCCGATGAGCACCTGCGGGCCAGTGGCCTACGCTGGACGATCCTCGGGCCGGGCCGCCTGACGCTGGAACCGGCCACCGGGCGCATCGCCGTCGGCGCCGACGCCGCCGACGGTGACGTCTCCCGCGACGACGTCGCGCTGGTCGCCGCCGCCTGCCTCGCCGACGACACCACCATCGGGCGCACCATCGAGTTCAACAACGGCGACGTCCCGATCACCGAGGCGTTGCAGCGACCAGGGCAGACGAGCAGCTAGGCTCGCCCCATAGCCGATGACGTCTACGAGACACCCGACCGCATCGCGCCGTCTTCTGTCGATCGCGGCGTGCACGGCCCGCGGATGCGCGTTTGGACAGGTCTCGCATTGGGTGCCGCCCTCTGGGGAGCGTCGGCCTTTCTGCTCCTTCGTACGCAGGTACCGGCACTCGACCTCGAAAGGCTTAGCCCCGCAAGCTATTTCTCGCCGGTTGAGCTCGACAGAATCCACGAATTCCGTCGGGTCACCTTCTGGTTCTGGATCGCGTCGACGCTGATCCAACTTGGCGTGCTCACTCTGCTCGCATGGCGCGGCCGCCGGCTCGCGTTCGCTGTCCGCCGTATTCTGCGGCTTCCGCCGTCGGCGCATGTGTGGTGCGGCGCCGCGGTGGCGGCGTCGTGTTGGTTCATCCTGTGGCTTACGGTCCTTCCCGTCGGGGCGGTCCGGCACTGGTGGTACCGGCGCTACGGCCTGAGGGAGCAGGATTACCGGGCCTGGCTGGGGGACCAGGCGCTCGAGCTCTTGGTGACGACGGTCGTCATCGTGCTCGTGGTCTCCGGGATGGTCTACCTCGCCGTCCGGTTCGGACGGCGCTGGTGGTTGGCGGGGAGTGCCGCAATCGCGGTGTTCGGCTTGCTCGGCGTGCTCGCGCAGCCACTCGTTATCGAACCCTTGTTCAACCGCTTCACGCCGGTCGGCGACCAGAACCTCGCCGCTCGTATCGAGACGCTCGGGAACCGGCTCGGCGTGAGCGTCGAGTCCGTCGACGTCTCCGATGCGAGCCGTCGCACGACGACCGCGAATGCGAAGGTGACCGGGATCGGTCCGACACGCCGCGTCGTCCTGTACGACACAGTGCTCGACGGCCGCTTCACGGAGGGCGAGATCCTGTGGGTGTCCGCTCACGAGTTGGCCCACGTCGCGCGCGGTCACGTCTGGAAGAACGTTGCGTGGTTCGCACTCTTTGCGACCCCGGGCCTGGCCGCGATCGCCTGGATCACAGAGCGACGAGGGGGCTTACGCGACCCGGCGGGCGTCCCGCTGGCGCTGGTGTGCGCATTCGTTCTCTCGCTGCTGGTGCTGCCGGCGCAGAACTCGATCTCACGCCGCTATGAGGCGGAGTCCGATTGGCTTGCGCTGCGCGTCACGAACGATCCGGCAAGTGACATCGCGACGCAGCGGCGGTTCGCGCTCACGGGCCTCAACGATCCCGACCCGCCGGCATGGGCACTGTTCATCCTCGGCACGCACCCGACCACCATGCAGCGAATCGCGATGGCGAAGGCGGCCGAAGGGCGCTGAGTATGCCGCGGCCTCAACTGGCGTCTTGCGATCGGGGCCTGCCCAGTCGCCACTTGGTCTTCTTCGGCGTCTGGTACGAATCGTGGGTCCAGGCGTCCCACATCTCCTCTGGTTCGCCCTGGACAGGGCTGTTGCTGACCTGCCAGCCGAGGTTGACGACTTCCGTTGTGCACCACCGGATCAGAGATCCGTCAGCGCCGATCTCCTGGGCGAGACGCACTCTCTCGTCGGCGCTCAGCTTGTCACTGAACGCCTGCATCGTGGTCTTCAAACGCCAGTGGGGGACAGCTTCTTCTCGGCATTGCCGGCAGAGTCTCAAGAGTTCCACTCGCGCATGGTCGAGCAGGGACACCGGCTCCGCTTCATCGTGCCCAACGGTTGGGTCTCCCTGCGGCTCTGGCTCGATCCGCGGAGCGGTCTCGCTGTCCGAGTCCCCGCTGCGCTCCATCAACTCCTGGTACTTGACGCGCAGGTCCTCGAGTTCCGCTGCGACTGCCCGCGCTTTGTCACGCCACCACGCCAGGTGATACTCGGCCAGCTTTGCCTGACAGTCGGGGCAGATCGCGACTGCTCCCGCCGCTTGGCCCAGCGTCGTCGGACTTTCCAGCACCATGCCGCAGAGCGCGTGGTCATCGCGGCGGTTCAGGTAGTCACTGTGGTGCACCACCGAGGCGGATGACTCCCGTATGTAGCTGTGGGGTGGTTCCACAACAGCCAAAGTAGTTGAGCGCGACCGCCGTTTGGCGTCAGTTCGGCAAAACGACCGACAGCCCCGGAGCGAGCGTGCCCCGGGGCTGTCGAGTCAGCGCAGCTACTTCTCGCCGCCTTCGGAATTACCCTTCTCCGAACCTTCGGCGTTGTCAGCCGGCGCGTTGTCGGTCGGCGCGTCGTCACCGGCGGCGCCGGTCGCCGGGGCGGTCACCACCGGCTCGGTGGTGGTCACAACCTCATCGGCTGCGGCACCGGTCGGGTTCTTGTCACCCGTCTGACCAGCATTCGGTGAGTAGTTCGGCGATTCCCTCACCACGTTGTGCGCGGGTGGCTGCTCTTCCTCCTCTTTGGACACCGGGGAGTTGGTCGCGCCCGTCGCGTCGAGCTTCTGATCATCGCGCTGGAGATCTTCGACCTGATCAGCGTCCTTCTTCTGCTCCAGTTGGTCGTCCTGCTTTAGCTCCTGTCCCTGCTCAGACAGGCCGACGAAGCGCGCTTGTCGATCCGGCACGGAGTTGATCGGCGCGCCGTCGAACTCCTTGGTTTCGACGACCGCGTCCTCTTCCGCTTCGGCGGTCTGCGGTTCGAAGGCGCCACGGAGTGCGGCGTTGATCTGTTCAGTGACGCCCCACAGTCCGTTGCGGAAGTTCTCCACGAACGCGTTCGGCCCGCCGAGCGGTGCGGGCAGGGCATCGCGCAATCCGTAGAGCGCCGGGTCGGCCACCCACAGCGGCCCGTCGACGATGTTCTCCACCAGATCGAGCGCTTCGGCGGTGTCGCCCTGAGCGAGCGCGGCCGCCGCCTGAACGACCCCGACAGGGGTGAGGACCGTGGCGGCCGCGAGCCGCAATGCGGTCGCAACCACGCCCTCGGCGATCCGGGAAAGCCCGTCGATCGGCCCGGTGACCGGTGTGTATTCGACCGGTCCCGGCCGCTCGAACGCATTCATCGTCCGCTCGAGGAAGCCCTGCAGCGCCGCGCCCGGGTCCTGCAACCCCGCGTTGATCTCCTCGGTGACTTTCCACAATTCGTCGCGGAAGTTCTCGATGATGCCGTCCGGACCGCCGAGCGGCGCGGGCAGTGCGTCCCGCAGTGCATACAGGGCTGGGTCGACGACCCACAACGGCGCGTCGACGATGTTCTCCACCAGGTTGCCGAAGCCTTCGGCGCCGTTGCCCTCGACGATGGCGGCGGCGAGCTCGACCAGGCGCAGTGGGCTCAGGATCGTCGCGCCACCGAGCCGCAGCCCGGACGCGGCGATGCCTTGACCGATGCGGCCGACGCCGTCGAGGGGTCCGGAAACCGGGGCGTAGGGCACCGGCGCCTTCGCATTGAACGCCTCCAGCGTGCCCCCGATGAACGAGTTCAGCACCCCACCCGGCCCGAAACTTTCCAGCAAAGCAAGAGCAGCGTCGATCTCGCGCTGGGTGTTCGTGGGCTCGGCGGCAGCCATCAGCCTCACCTCATGCGACCGGCTCGCCTCGGCGACATTCGCTGGCATCGGCGCGATGGGGGTCGCGGCGATGACCCCCGCACCGACAAGTGCGACTCCCGTCGTCATGTACGTTTTGGCGCTGGCTTTCATAAGCCCCTCCCCGGATAGCTGTGGCGAATCAGGCAGCAACTTACGCTTGCGTCAGACTGGTGTCCAGTTTCCCGCGAATATTGTCGATCAGAAGTAGCTGTATGAGGAAAAAATGGACCTCCAGAGCCGCATACCTCCCGGCATATCCCGGTCTGCAACGGACTTTCGACATCTACATCGGCAGTGCCCGGCCGTCATGTCAGCCACAAGAGTTCGCCGTGTACTCGGTACCCGCGTGCCAGGCGCTGAGACGCCATCAATCTCCGCAAACCGCGAAACTCATCACGTTCTGGCGCGAGCCCGACGCGACTCGTGCACGTTGGGAATGCTGCGCACCGCAACGTCGAGAATCGGCGTGGCGACCGTATCCCGCTATCCGATTTGCGAAGCAGGCGGACGGCCGACTGTAGAAGTAGTTAGTTCGAGCGCTCATGCCGGTGGCTGCGCCGGCGACCGCCTGCCTGAACAGCAAACGTCAACGCTGAGCGCCTCAGTACCCCGGTGTGACGACCTCGGCGAGTTCCTGCTCGGGCTCCTGTGGCGGCACGGGCGCGGGCATCCGGGGCCGCGGCGAGCCGACCTCGTTACCGGTCGAGCCGCCACATTCCGCACCGCTCACTCCCGGCGGACACGCGGAATTCGCCGGAGTTGCCGCACTCGCAGGCGAGTTCGGCACCAGATACGGCACACACTGTCCGGCGTAGAGGTCCTCTTCCTCGCCGGCCGGGCAGTTGGCGAGGTGGACCGGCGCGACTGACGGCACGGAGGCGACCATCCCGAGCGCTGGCGCTGCTGCCGCGACCGCGAACCCGCCGGCGAGGATCAATCGTCGCGCGGACAAGGAGATCGACCTCATCGGCCACCCTTCGCTCGTGAGTTTGGCTGCCGCCACAACCGTATCGCGCAGCGCGGCGCAAGGCTCACTGCACGAGCGATGGGGTGCTGAACGGTTGGCCGTCTCGGGCGGCCAAGTACTCGGGCCGCGGTGTTTCGGCCCGAAAGGGCGCCACGAGTCGGTTCTCGATCGAGTTGAACACCAGGAAGATGTTCGATCGGGGGAACGGCGTGATGTTGGAACCCGACCCGTGCATCAGGTTCGAGTCGAACCACAGTGCCGTGCCGGCGGGTCCGGTGACCTGGTCGATGCCGAAGCGCGCGGCGGCCTCGGTGAGCGTGGCCTGGCTCGGCACCCCGATCTCCTGTTTGACCAGCGATGAGGTGTGGTTATCGGGCGGTGTGGTCCCCACGCACGGATAGAAGATCTCGTGCGATCCCGGCATCACCATCAGCGAACCGTTGTAGGCGAAGTTCTCGGTCAGGGAGATCGAGCAGGAAACGGCCCGCATCATCGGCATCCCGTCCTCGGCATGCCAGGTCTCGAAGTCGGAGTGCCAGTAGAACCCGGTGCCGGTGAACCCCGGCATCAGGTTGATCCGCGCCTGGTGCAGGTACACGTCGCTGCCGAGCAGTTGACGGGCTACGGGCAGCACGGAGTCGAGGGTGACGACCTCGGCGATCACGTCGCTGAACAAGTGCGGCTGGAACACCGACCGGATGCTGCCGCCGGGCTCGCGGATGATCCGGGGATCGGCGGGATCAGCCTGAGCCCCAATGTGGTTCAACTCATCGCGTAGCGGCGACAACCAGTTGTCGCCGACGGCCGAGGGGCGTACCAGGTAGCCGTTCGCAGCGATCGTTTTCAGGTCGGCATCGCAGAGCGGACCGTCGGGCTCGCCACCCCAGACCGTCGGCTCGGCGCGCGGGATGGGCGCGGACGGTTTCTCGAGCCGGGTGGGATACCTGTCCACGCGATCGGGAAAACAGTTGCCGCTCAACTCGCTTGCACCGCCGGAGGGTAGGTCCCGGTCTCGTCGTGCACCTCCTGGCCGGTCACCGGGGGATTGAACACGCACAGCATCCGCAGTTGGATGTCGCATGCGACTCGGTGACGTTCGTGGCCGTCGAGCAGGTACATGGTGCCCGGCCGCAGCGGATGCTGCTCACCGGTCTCCAGATTGGTGAGCGTGCCGGAGCCCTCGACCACCCAGACCGCCTCGACGTGGTGGCGGTAGTGGAACTCGCTGACGGAGTTCGCGTTGATGGTGGTCTCGTGAAACGAGAAACCGACGCCGTCGCCGGCCAGGACGATGCGTTTGGATCTCCAGTCCTTCGCCGACACATCGCGTTCGGTGCCGGTGATCTCGTCAGTGGTGCGCACGATCACGGTCGTGCTCCTTTCGGGGTTGCGATGACGACGGTCAGGACAGCGTCGCGGCGATCGATTCGGCCAGAATATCGATGCCGGCATCGAGATCCGCCTCGGAGGTGGTCAGCGGCGGAAGCAGCTTGACGACCTCGTCCGACGGACCGCTGGTTTCCATGAGTACCCCGCGGTCGAACGCGGTCCGGCACACGGCCGACGCCATCGGTTCGTCGTCGAACTTGAGTCCTTGGGCCATTCCGCGTCCTCGCGCAGTGATGCCCGGATACCGTGCGGCGATCTCCTCCAGCCTCGCCCTGACCTGCTGTCCTTTGGCGATGGTGTCGTCGGCGAACGTTTCTGTCTGCCAGTAGATTTCGAGGGCTTTGGCGGCCGTGACGAACGCCGGGTTGTGGCCACGGAAGGTGCCGTTGTGCTCACCGGGCGCCCACACGTCGAGGTCTCTGCGGAACAGCGTCAGCGCCATCGGGAGCCCGTATCCGCTGATCGACTTGGACAGCGTGACGATATCGGGAACGATGCCGGCCTCCTCGAAACTGAAGAAGCGGCCGGTTCGCCCGCAGCCCATCTGCACGTCGTCGACGATGAGCAGAATCTCACGCCGGCTGCACAATTCGGCGAGCGCTTGCAACCACTCCATCCGGGCGACGTTGAGACCGCCCTCGCCCTGCACGGTCTCGACGATCACCGCGGCGGGACGGTTGAGTCCGCCACCGGAGTCGTCGAGCACCCGCTCGAACCACTGGAAGTCCTCGGTGGCGCCACCGAAGTAGTTGTCGTACGGCATCGGCGTGGCGTGCACCAGCGGGATGCCCGCCCCCGCCCGCTTCATCGAATTGCCCGTCACCGACAGCGCACCCAGGGTCATGCCGTGAAATGCGTTGGTGAAGTTGATGATCGACTCACGACCGGTGACCTTGCGGGCGAGCTTGAGTGCCGACTCGACGGAGTTCGCGCCGGTCGGGCCGGGGAACTGCACCTTGTAGTCGAGCCCGCGAGGCTTGAGGATCAGCTGTTCGAAGTTCTGCAGGAACTCGGTCTTGGCCGATGTCGCCATGTCGAGCGAGTGCACGATCATGTCGTTGGCCAGATAGTCGATCAGCGGGCGCTTTAGTTCGGGGTTGTTGTGGCCGTAGTTCAGCGCGCCGGCACCCGCGAAGAAGTCGAGGTATCGATTGCCCGAGGCGTCGGTCAGCCAGGAGCCTTGGGCGACGGCCATGGTGGTCGGCCATCCCCGGCAGTAGCTACGCACCTCCGATTCGACCGAGCTGTAGACCTCGGGCAGGTCGGATTCATCGGGACGGGGGAGTGTTGCAGGCGTTGACATGTGTCCTTTCCGGTGTCAGTCGGCCAGTGGCATGGCGATCGGTCCGATCCGCAGAGTCGGTTCGTCCTCGTGGGCCCGATCGGCGTCCAGTTGTTCGGCGGTGAAGCGGGGCTGTTCGATCAGGGGTACCCCGTGCCGCCGCGCGAAGGAGCCGAAGAACGCGCGCGAGGCCGAATTGCTGGGGGCCACCGTGGCTTCCACTGTGACCGGATGACCCCGCCGGTCGCTGCGGACGCGGTGGACGAGGTTGTCGAGCATGGCGCCGGCCAGGCCGGTCCCGCGGGCCGCAGAGGCCACGGCCACCTGCCAGACGAACAACACCTCCGGTCGTGCCGGCGGGTGGTATCCGGTTATCAACCCGCAGATATCACCGTCTCTGTCCGCCACGATCGAGGTACTGGCAAAGTCCGTGGCCATCAGAAGATAGGTATAGGTGGAATTCAGATCGAGCACTTCGGTCTCTGCGACCAGACGGTGCATCGCGATGGCATCGCCCTCGGCTGGAGGCCGAAGAAAGTGCTTCCAGGAAATAGTTTGCGGTGCTGTCGCTTTCGAAGTTGCAGCCCGTTGGTCGAGGACTGGGCTCCGTTCACGACGTGCACGAATCGTCACTTGCGTTGTCACCACCGAACAAATTCATCGAGTCTCATCAGTTACGTCATCGGCGACGTGACCGTATGCCAGCAAAAAATGGCAAGCAAGTTTCGACGGTCGCTTCCTGAGCACGTGGCGGCGTGTCGATGCCGGAATTACCTGCGCGGATGTGCGATGGGCGGCGGGCGCCGCCAAGATCGATCTGTTATCAAATCGTTATCGTTCGCGCGCGAAGATGATTCGATGCACTAACAACGGGTACCGTGTTACGCGACCGTCAATGCGGACGACAGTGACATCCGGAGCGTTCGGGGGTCCGCTTCTAGCGCACTTTCTCCGCGCCCGGCCATGCCGTGAGCGCCGCGGGACGAACGACTTGTTGACCTATTGGAGGAAATTTCGTGCGACGCATCGTCGGATCGCTCATTGCCGCCGCCGTCACCGCGGTCGGCTTCGCTGCGCCTGCAGCGGCCGACCAGGCGGAGTTCGTCCGCAAGCTGCAGGAGCAGTACGTTTTCCTGACCGCGGACCAGCTGATCGCCGCGGGCAACAAGGTCTGCGCCGCCACGGCCAGTGGGGTGCCCGCTTCCGACGCCGTGATGATGGTCCGCGACGATCTCGGGGTCTCGGTTCCGGCCGCAGGCGACATCGTCAGCCTTGCCGTCGTCGAACTCGGCTGCTGACCCGAACGCGACCTCTATTTGGTAACAAGCTGGTCAAGCGGCGCGTGGCGCACTGAAACACGAGACTCGGATTGTTAGCTTGCCTGCGTGAGGTCGTCTGTCTGCGCAATGCTGTCCGCGGTGCTGATTCTCGTAGGCGTCGCGGTCCAAACACCCACGGCCGCAGCTTATTCGCGTGACGGTTTGCCGGTGGAGACCCTCGACGTGCCGTCCCCCTCGATGGGTCGCAACATCCGCGTGCAGTTCCAGGGCGGCGGGCCGAATTCGGTGTATCTGCTCGACGGGCTGCGGGCCCGGGAAGACGCCAGCGGTTGGGACATCAACACCGCCGCCTTCGAGTGGTTTTACCAGTCCGGCATCTCGGTCGTCATGCCCGTCGGCGGGCAGGCCAGCTTCTACACCGACTGGTACCAGCCGGCGACGGGCAGCGCCGGCACCGTCACGTACAAGTGGGAGACCTTCCTGACGCAGGAACTGCCCGCATGGTTGGCGGCCAACCGCGGACAGTCGCCGACCGGCAACGCCGTCGTGGGGCTGTCCATGTCGGGCAGCGCGGCGTTGACGCTGGCGATCTGGCATCCGAGGCAGTTCATCTTCGCCAGTTCACTGTCGGGCTACCTCAACCCGTCAAGCGGCTTGTGGCCCACGCTGATCGGCTTCTCGATGAAGGATGCGGGCGGCTACAGCGCGACGAACATGTGGGGCCCGACGTCGGATCCGGCGTGGCGGCGCAACGATCCGATGGTCAACATCAAGACGCTGGTGGCCAACAACACTGCGCTGTGGATCTACTGCGGCAACGGCGCGATCTCGGAACTCGACGCCGGGGCGGACTTCGGGGCGCAGTACAGCGCGCAGTTCCTGGAGAACATCACGTTGTCGACGAACAAGGAGTTCCAGCAGAAGTACCTCGCGGCAGGCGGACGCAACGCGGTCTTCAACTTCCCGACCGACGGAACACACAGCTGGGGTTACTGGGGTTCGCAACTGCAGGCGATGAAACCGGACCTGCTGCGCATCCTCGCCCCCGCCCCCCGACCCTGACAGGCGGCGCTCATCGGACAATTGCCGGCTGACCGGCGCTGATGGGTCCCGCCGATGCGTGCAACCGGCCTACTCGCTACCCTATTGCGCGGGTTAAGACCGCAGCCTCGTGATCGGCCATGACCGCTACGGTGGTTGCCAAACAAGAGGTGAGTCTTGGACGGACAACTTTGTACCGAGAACTGGGTGGGACGCGTCGCTGTCGTCGCGGCCTCCGGGGATCTCGACATGCTCACGGCGCCTCAGCTGAGGGACGCCGTGCAGGCGGCGTTGGCCAAGGATCCGACGGGTTTGATCGTCGACCTGACCAGCGTGGAGTTCCTGGGGTCCGCGGGGATGCAGGTGCTGATGGAGACCCACAACCAGACCGACGGCGCGCAGACGCGGTTCGCCGTCGTCGCGGACGGCCCTGCCACCAGCCGGCCGCTGAAGATCACGGGGATCGCCGATCTGATCGACCTGTTCTCCTCGCTGGATGACGCGCTCGGCAACCTCACTGCGTGAGCACGGCCTGGGCGGGGTAATCAGTTCGGACCATGAACAGTACGACGGAACTTGGTTTTTCGAGCAACGGCCCCGCAGACGCTGAGACCGTTGCCGAGTTCCGCAACGCGTTCGCGCAGTGGCTGCGCGCCAATTTCGCGCTCGATGCGGACCGGCTCAGTGACGTGCTGCTGGCGGTCAACGAGGCGTTGACCAACGCGGCCGAGTTCGCCTACGTCCAGGCCCAACAACCAGGCACGATGTCGGTGACCGCCCGCTACGATGCCGCGGACCGCCGCCTGGTGGCGATGGTTTCCGACCACGGGACGTGGCTGGAGAAGACGCCGGACGGCAAGCCCAACACCCGCGGTCGCGGTATCCAGCTGATGCGCGCGCTGTCTGACCGCGTGACGATCGACCGCGCTGCATCCGGCACGCGCGTGCAACTCGACTTCGGCGATTGCCCGCTCATCTCCCAAGAGTGTTACGCGGACTCCGCATAGCTTGCGGTTGTGACGCTCGTGGCGCCTGATGTCGGTTTGCTGACGTGTCCGCCTGTGATCTACCGCTCACTTTGCGCTTGAAAGCTAAGAAACCGTTATCTCGTGACGCCGGACACAGCGTTCGGAAGTTGTTGCGGCATCGTCGTTTCCACAGGTCAGCGGACTGCGTCCCGTGCTCTTCGAAGGTGACCACCGGATGACGAGCACATTTCTAAGCGGTGTCTGAGAGCTTTTGGCGGATTGTCTCAAGCCGTGCTTCTCGCCGCCGAATCGTGTCGGTTTCCGTCGCTAGACTCATTGCGAGACCGCGCCGAGGGGCGCGCTGCGACTTGGAGTCTAGGGCCGGTGAACGTCATTACCGGCGGAGGTACCGAATAACAATGGTTAGCGTTTTGATGCCTGAACATGCCCCGCCTGCGAAGGCGACAACCCCAACGCGGGTGGACCCGAGCGTCACCGCATTGGGCGCCGTCGAGCTGAACCGCGGACCGGTCGGCGACATCGCGGCGACCGGAACCGGTGCGGCCCTGGTGACACATCCCGGCGACGACAGCGTCGCGGTGCTCAACGCCCGCACGCTCGCGGTCGAGGCGATCATCGCTGTCCACGGCGAGCCGTTCGCCGTCGCGGTCCACGAGGACCGCGCCTACGTGAGCACTTCTTCCTGGAGCCACAAGGACGAGGTCGCCGTCATCGACACCGCCACCAAGACGGTGATCGGCGCGTATCCGCTCTCAGAGAATGTCACGGCGCTCGCCGTCAGCCCCGACGGCAAGCGGGTCTACGCCGGAAGAACCGGAGACGGACACATCGATGTCGCGGTGATCGACATCCCCGCCGACCGTGTCGACACGATCGACGTCGCGACCGGCGCGGGCATCGGTATCGACGCCCTCGCGATCGACGCGAGCGGCACGCATCTTCACGTGGCGACCACCGACGCCCGCGGCAGCGCCGTGGTGACCGTCGACCTCGAAACCGGGCGACTCGGTCGGGCAGTGCGGATCGGCGCACCCATTCGCGACATCGCCGTGGCCGACGACACCGCTTACGTCCTCAGTTCGGACCGGACCCGCGGCGGTGTGGTGCACGTCGTCGAGCTCTCGACCGGACGCGTCACCGACATCGTCGAACTCGGCGGCGCTCCAACTCAGCTCGTGGTCGGTGCGGACAAGGCCAGGGCGTACATCGTCGACTACGACCACGTCGTGGTGTTGTGCACCCTCACCCTGCAGGTCGTCGACACCATCGCCGTCGGCGCCCGGCCGTCCTGCGTGACGGTCGACGCGCACGCCGGTCGGATGTATGTCGCCGACTACGCGGGCGGGGTGACGGTATTCGCCGCCGACTCGACAATGCCGCTGCTGTATCCGCAGTTCGCGGCGACCGATCCGATCGTCGCCGCCGAGATCCGCGAGCTGGAGCCGGTCACCGCTTAGGTTGCAGCGCAAAGGGTCCCGTGGTCACCGCCGACTGCACGCGGCGGTGAGCGTGCTCTAGCGGCGGCTGCAGTCCAGCGACACCGAGATGGGTTGGCTGATCACCACCGGGAACAGCACCCCGTCCTGATTGCCGCCGAGCACCGGCCGCAACTGAGTGAACTGCTGCGGGTTACGGACGCTGGTGACGACGCACTCGTCGAGCGGTGCGGTACCGATCTTGTCGATGCGGACCGTGTAGCCCTCGCTTTGCAGCTTCTCGATCACCTCGGCCGCCGACTCCTGCTGAGCCCAGGCCGACGCGGCGGGTGCGACCAGCAACCCGCAGACGCCCGCAGCGGCAGCCGCTACCCGAATCGTCCGCATGACCGGCCTCCCTCTCGTCCTGCGTCAATCATGCGCCATCAGCGCTCGGCGCGCTGGTATGCGGTCACTACCGCAGCACCGCCCAGGCCGATGTTGTGCTGCAGCGCGGCGGTGACGTTGTCGACCTGCCGCTTGTCGGCCGTTCCGCGCAGCTGCCAGGTCAGCTCGGCACACTGCGCAAGGCCCGTCGCACCGAGCGGGTGGCCCTTGGAAATCAGGCCGCCGGAGGGGTTGACGACCCAACGTCCGCCGTAGGTGGTGTCGTTGTTGTCGATCAGCTTGGGAGCCTCGCCCTCGCCGCACAGGCCGAGCGCCTCGTAGAGCAGCAGCTCGTTGGCCGAGAAACAGTCGTGCAGCTCGATCACCTGGAAGTCGGCCGGTCCGAGCCCGCACTGGTCGTAGACCTGCTGGGCGGCCTGCACGTTCATGTCGTAGCCGATGAGATTCTTGGCGCTGCCGTCGAAGCTGGACTCGAAGTCGGTGGTCATCGCCTGGCCGACGATCTCCACCGCCTGGCCGGCCAGCCCATGCCTGTCGACGAACGCCTCGCTGGCCACGATCGCCGCGCCCGAGCCGTCGGAGGTCGGCGAGCACTGCAGCTTCGTCAGCGGATCGGAGATCATCTTGGCGGCCAGGATGTCGTCGAGCGTGTACTCGTCCTGGAACTGAGCGTACGGGTTGTTCACCGAATGCTTGTGGTTCTTGTATCCGATCTTCGCGAAATGCTCTGCGGTGCTTCCATGTTGACGCATGTGCTCGCGGCCCGCGGCGCCGAACATCCACGGCGCCACGGGAAACCCGAACTCGTCGATCTCGGCCATCGCCTTGACGTGCTTGCCCATGGGAGATTCGCGATCGTCGTGACCACCCCGCAGCGACCCGGGTTGCATCTTCTCGAAGCCGAGCGCGATCGTGCAGTCGGCGAGCCCACCGCGGATCGTCTGTGCGGCGAGGAACAGCGCCGTCGAACCCGTCGAACAGTTGTTGTTGACGTTGACGATCGGGATGCCCGTCATCCCGAGTTCGTAGAGCGCCCGGTTGCCTGACGTCGAGTCGCCCGCGACGTAGCCGACGAACCCCTGCTGCACCTCGGAGTAGTCGATGCCGGCGTCCTCGAGTGCCTTGGTGCCGGACTCCTTGGCCATCTGTGGGTAGTCCCAGCCCTCACGGCGGCCGGGCTTCTCGAACTTCGTCATTCCGACGCCGACGACGAAAACTCTGTTATTGACGGTGGGCATGTGATGAATCCTTTCGCTGCGCTGCGATGACAGAAACACACAGCGCGGCACCTGTCCAGCGCCGTCAGCCGTACTTCAGCCACCAATTGTGCAGATCGACGAGGTTTCCGCTCAGCGTGTCGCCCAGAATCAACTCGGCGTTCCTGGTCCACGTCACGCCGGACTGCTCCTTGTAGGTGCCGCACGCGATGCGGCCGGCCACGGTGTCCGGTGTCTCGGTGAAGTGCCAGGTGGCCGGCGAGTCGGTGCTGCTTTCGGGGCATCGCAGCATCGGCGTGTACAGGGCGATGATGTCGTCGAAGGCCTTGTCGAGTGTCGGCTGATCGGCGTACAGCGAGTACCGCGCGTTCCGCGGGCCGCCCTCCGGTGTGGCCTGGCCGCAGTCGACGGTCGCCAACGCGTCGGTTGCGGGTGGGTGCACCGGCTGGCACACGCCGTCGTCGTAACCGGCCGGCAGCAGGCCCAGCAGCTTGGCGTCCAACGATCCTGCGCTCGGCGTCGTGCTGCGCGGGGTCCGCCGGGTGGTGCGCTCGCTCGTCTGCGTCGGCTCGGTGGTCGTGGTGCCCGACGCGGACGGCGCATCCTCGTCGGGCTTGATGAGGAACCAGATTCCGACTGCGCCGAGCACCAACACGAACACCGCGATCGCCGCGGCGACCGGGATCCAGGCGGTGCTTTTACGGGTCGGTGGTCCCGGTCGCCCGGGCGCAGGAGTGCTGCTCCACATCGGCCCGCTCGGCGGACCGGACGGCGTGTGGAAAGAGGCCGGCGTCGGGGCAGGCGTCTGGTAGATCGGCGGACCCTGCGGCACAGGCGGCGGTGGCGGACGATACGGTGTCGCGGCCTCACTGCGTTGCAGGATGGTCGCGGCCTTGTCCTGATCCCGTTGTGTCAGTGCGTCGTTCGCCGCCGCGGCCACGTCTCCGGCGCTGGCGTAGCGGTCCTCCGGTCTCTTGGCCATGCCGCGGGCGATCACCGCGTCGAAGGCGACCGGAACGCCCGGCCGCTGCCGGCTGGGCTGGGGGATGGGCTGCATCAGGTGCGCGGTGATGACCACGCTGACGCTGTCGCTGGGGTACGGCTGTGAGCCGGTGAGGCATTCGTGCAGAACGCAGCTCAGCGCGTACACGTCCGCACGGTAGGTCACCTCGTCGTTGGTGAACCGTTCCGGCGCCATGTAGGCGTAGGTGCCGACCGCGGTGCCCAGTTCGGTGAGCTTTTCGTCGGTGGCGGCGTTGGCGATGCCGAAGTCGACGAGATAGGCGAAGTCGTCGCGGGTCAGAATGATGTTCTCGGGCTTGACATCGCGGTGCATGATGCCGCTTTCGTGGGCGGCGTCGAGCGCCGAGGCGACCTGCTTGATGATCGCCACCGCCCGGGCGGGCGTCATCGGACCGTAGTTCTTGAGCACCTTGCGCAGGTCGGTGCCGTCGATCATGCGCATGTCGACGTAGAGCAGCCCGTCGATCTCACCGTAGTCGTGGATCGGCACCACATGCGGCTCCTGCAACCGGCCCGCCGAGTGCGCTTCGCGCTGTAACCGCTTGCGGAACACCGGGTCGTTGGAGGCGGACTCGGGCAACAACTTCAGCGCGACGATGCGGTCCTTGACGGTGTCTTCGGCTTCGTACACCTCGCCCATGCCGCCCTTGCCCAACAGCCGGCGCAGCCGATACGGACCGATCTGGGAACCGACACGTGATTCCCCCCGCTGCGGCTCGGTCATCGGATGCTCCTAGGGCGGTGCGGTAGCCGGCGAAGACACCCTAATCCCCAGCTGAGCCGGATGCTGCTGGATCCGCGGTCTGCAATGTGACCCGCACAGGCCCGGCCGTGGTGTAGACCTGCAAGAGTAGAACGTGTTCTAGTTTCCTGGTGAGGAGTCGGTATGGGGCTGCGGGTCGTGCAGTGGGCAACCGGAGGGGTCGGTGTAGCAGCGATCAAGGGCGTGCTCGAACATCCCGAACTCGAACTCGTCGGCTGCTGGGTGTATTCACCGCACAAGGCGGGCAAGGACGTCGGCGAGCTCGTCGGCACCGAACCACTGGGCGTCACCGCCACCGACAGCCTCGACGAGATCCTGGCCCTCGACGCCGATGCGGTGATCTATTCACCGCTGCTGCCCGATCCCGACGTGGTGGCGGCCCTGCTGAGGTCCGGTAAGAACGTCGTCACACCCGTCGGCTGGGTGTACCCGAGCGACCGGCAGGGCGCGCCGTTGCGGGAGGCCGCGATCGCAGGCAACGCGACGTTGCACGGCACCGGCATCGCTCCGGGCGGGATCAGCGAGAAGTTTCCGCTGCTGTTCTCCGCGTTTTCGACGGGCGTGACTTTCGTTCGCGCAGAGGAGTTCTCCGACCTACGGACCTACGAAGCCCCCGACGTCGTGCGGCACGTGATGGGTTTCGGCGAAGTCCCGGACAAAGCGCTCAGCGGACCGATGCAGAAGCTGCTCGACGGTGGCTTCATCCAAGCCGTGAACATGATCGTCGACAAGGTCGGCTTCCGCACCGACCCCAAAGTCCGGTCCACACAGGAGATCGCGGTCGCGACAGCGCCGATCGAATCACCGATCGGTGTCATCGAGCCGGGTCAGGTCGCGGGCCGCAAGTTCCACTGGGAAGCCCTGGTGGCCGACGAGCCGGCGGTGCGGGTCACCGTGAACTGGTTGATGGGTGAGCAGAACCTCGATCCCGCTTGGACATTCGGCCCGGAAGGCCAACGGTACGAGATGGAGGTCCGTGGCAACCCGGACGTCAACATCGTCGTCAAGGGCTTCCAGTCGGCGGTCGGCGGCGAGGGGCCGGAGTACGGCATCGTCGGCACCGCGGCGCACTGTGTGAACTCGGTGCCCGCGGTGTGTGCCGCCGCGCCCGGCATCGCGACGTATCTGGACCTGCCGTTGATCGGCGGGAGGGCGGCGCCCCGGCTCGGTTGATGCCTGGCACACTCACGGGCTGTGAGCAGACGAGCACTGGTACTCGCCGGCGGCGGGGTGGCGGGGATCGCATGGGAAACCGGCATCCTGACCGGTATCGCCGACGAGTCGCCCGTGGTGGCGGAAGCGCTGCTGGCCTCCCACGTCATGGTCGGCACCTCGGCGGGTTCGACGGTCGCGGCGCAACTCGGCAGCGGCCTCGGGTTGTCCGCCCTGTTCGACAGGCAGACCGCGGCGAGGTCCGCGGAGATCAACCCGGGTGCGGGCATCGAGGAGATCACCGAGGTGTTCCTCGCCGCGATGACGGAGGCCGGTTCGAAGACCGAGAAACTGCAGCGGATCGGCGCGATCGCGGTGGCCACCGAGACCGTCGCCGAACCGGTACGGCGCGCGGTGATCGAGCAGCGGCTGCCGTCGCACGACTGGCCGGATAAC
Organism: Mycolicibacterium celeriflavum; assembly: GCF_010731795.1. Taxonomy (NCBI): domain Bacteria; kingdom Bacillati; phylum Actinomycetota; class Actinomycetes; order Mycobacteriales; family Mycobacteriaceae; genus Mycobacterium; species Mycolicibacterium celeriflavum. The sequence goes on from NZ_AP022591.1 coordinate 4,522,781, forward strand.
GACCTGCGCATCGCGGCGATCGACACCGCCACCGGTGAACTGGTCGCGTTCGACCGCAAGTCGGGCGTCTCTCTGGTCGACGCGGTCGCAGCAAGTTGCGCGGTGCCGGGGGTGTGGCCGCCGGTGACCATCGGAGGCCGGCGCTTCATGGACGGCGGCGTCGGCAGCACGGTCAACCTCGCGCTCGCCGACGACTGCGAGGTGGCGGTTGCCCTGATCCCGCAGGGCATCTCGTCGCCGTCGCCGTTCGGGACCGGAACCAGGGATGAGGTCGCCGCTCGGAACGCCTTCGCCGTATTCGCCGACGACGAGGCGCTGGCTGCCTTCGGGGCCAACCCGCTCGACCCCGCATGCCGTATCCCGTCGGCGCACGCCGGTCGCCGGCAGGGCAGGCGAGTGGTCGCCCAGGTGGCCGCGTACCTCGAGCTCTAATCCTCAGTGGCAGAGGGGATTTCGCGACGCTGGGGCTTCTCGAGCGCGTCGAGTGCCGCCGCGGTCAACTCCACACCGACATCGATCACCTCCGCGGCGCGGTGAAACTCCAGGCTCCGGCACGCCGAACGCGGCACCTCGATGAGCAGATCGGGCGGGTAGCCGGCCAATTGGTGCCTCGCCAGCGCCGCCTGCGCGATGTCGATGGTGCGGTTCATCACCTCGAAGCTGCCGAGTTTGGGGACCACGGCTGCTTCCTTGGTCGCGTCGACGAGTTCCTCGCCGCTGTCTGCAGGCGCAGGGTCTTCGTCGGGGCCGGCGCCGAAGCGCCCCAGCATCGCATTGGACTCGAACAGCGACGTGGTGCTGCGCCACACCCGGGCCAACCATTCGCTGGTCATGCGCGATCCGGGTTCGGCCGGCTCCTCGGCGCCACCGGATTCGCTGCCGGCCAGAGACACCGCGATGGTGAGGTCCGCGTTGACGGCCGCGATCGGCGCCATCGGCAGCGGTTCGAGGATGCCGCCGTCAGCGAGTAGGCGGCCGTCGAGCAGGTGCGGTGCGATCACCCCAGGGATCGCGATCGAGGCCCGGATCGCGGCGTCCACCGGCCCCCGCTGCAGCCACACCGACTTGCCGGCGATCAGATCGGTCGCCACCGCGGTGTAGGGGATCGGTAGGTCCTCGATCCTGACCTCGCCGAGGATGTCGCGGACCGCGTCGAGGATCTTGGTGGCACGCAACACGCCCGCAGCGGTGATCGAGGGATCGAGCAGGCGCAGCACCGCGCCCTGGGTCAGCGACTGCGCCCACTCCGCGAACTGGTCCAGCTTTCCCGCCGCCTGCAACCCGCCGACCAGGGCTCCCATGGACGATCCGGCGATGCCGACGATCTCGTAGCCACGGTCCTGCAGTTCCTCGATCACCCCGATGTGGGCGTATCCGCGGGCGCCGCCGCTGCCCAGCGCCAGCGCAACCCGCTTGCCAGCCATACCGCCATTGTCGCGCGCGGGCGACGGTGCTATCCGCAGAGGCCGTCGGCGGCCGCCCTCACGGCGACGATCACCGCGGCCTGGCGCGGCGGCGGCAACGCAGACCACGCGGTGTCGTAGGTGCCCGGCCCCGCCGAATCCGTGGACTGCAGCATGCCGAGGTACGGCTCGATCTGCGCCTTCGGGTCACCACCCCGCTCGTCCATCCACTGTCTGGCCGTCATGCAGGCCTTGGAGTATTCCTCCTCGGTCGAGTCGGCGGGAGCGCCCACCGCCGTGGTGACACCGCCAGGAGAAACCGCGACGGAACCCGGTGCCGCAGTTGGTGTTTCCGAGCTGGATTCCGTGGTGGTGGGGGATGAGGGCTCGTCGGGAGTGGTTTCGGCGCCCGACGAGCATGCCGCGATGACGCCCGCCATCGCGACGGCCGCCACGAGATGACCAGAGTGTCTGCGCATGCCCGCCAATCTAAGGCAATCGACCGGGCGGGTTCCCCAGCCGCGCTGTTCTGCTGACTTCGACTCAGCGTGAATCTGAGCCGTACCACCCCGCTGGCCAGCAGTTATCCGCTTCGCAAGCCGGTCGCGACGCCTGATGTCACGGGTCGACAGCGACACTTGAGTACATGACGACCGGACGCCAGGGGTGTTGTGGGGCTTAGCGCCCCGCCCTGCCCGTCTCGCCTCTTTTCTGGAGCTTTCATGGTCGCCCCTGCAGTCCTGCCCTCTGCCGTGCCGGCAGTTTCCGCGCCGACGCGGCTGCGGTTGCCCGATCTGTTGTTCGCCGCCGACCGCGGTGCCGACGATGTGCTCACCGGTCGCTACGACCACCTGATGCCCGTCGGCGGTCCGCCCACCGACGAGCGGTGGTTCACCCGCCTACACGGTGACGATGAACTCGACATCTGGTTGATCAGCTGGGCGCCGGGCCGGTCGACCGAATTGCACGACCACGGTGGGTCCCTCGGTGCGCTGACTGTCGTGTCCGGCGCACTGCGGGAGACTCGTTGGGACGGTGGGTCTTTGCGGCATCGTCGGCTGTCCGCGGGCGATCAGGCGGCCTTTCCGCTGGGATGGGTGCACGACGTGGTTCGGGCACCCGAGCGTGCCGCCTCAGCTTCGGTCGCGTCGACGCTGAGCGTGCACGCCTATTCGCCGCCGCTCACCGCGATGTCCTACTACGAGGTGACGAAACGGAAGACGTTGCGCCGCAAGCGCACCGAGCTCACAGATGCGCCGGAGGGATGACATGAGCAGCCGAATCGAACGGGTCCTCGACGACGCTCGCGCCCGGTTGCGCCGGTTGCCGGCTTCGGAGGTGCCCGCCGCATTGGACCGGGGAGCCATCCTGGTCGACATCCGGCCGCAGGCGCAGCGCGCGCACGAGGGCGGTGTTCTGCGGGCGCTGGTGATCGAGCGGAATGTGCTCGAGTGGCGCTGCGATCCGACCAGCAATGCGCGGCTGCCGCAGGCCGTCGACGACGACGTCGAGTGGGTGGTGCTGTGCTCGGAGGGCTACACCTCGAGCCTGGCCGCCGCATCGCTGCTCGACCTCGGCCTGCGCCGGGCGACCGACGTGATCGGCGGGTATCGCGCGCTGAAAGCCGAAGGCGTTCTCGTCTAGGCGTTTTCGTCGTTGGACAGCAGCGGGCGGAGACGCTGCGTCTTCTCCGGTGTCCAGCCGGGGGGCTGCAGGATCGCCGCCCATGCGTCGGCCACGTTCTTGACGTAGACGTGGCCGTGCCCGTCGGGAACGTCAACGGCGACCGCCATATCCGCCGACACCTGGAGGAACGTCACCACCGGGATCCACTGCATCCGCCCGGAGACGTCGTATCCGCGAGGCTCCTTGAGCCAATCAGGTTCGGCGAACAGCAGATCCGGGTCGAACCAGGCGATCGGGTCCGAGGCGTGCTGCAGATACACGACCCGGGGATTGCCCCACGGTTCGTCGGGCCGGCCCAGATCCTCGGCGCGGGCGGCGAAGCGGACGTTCTCACCCTTGTCGAATATCGGCAGCCACATCGGCGAACCCGGGTCGCGGTCGCGGGTGAGCTGCGTCCAGATCGTGTTGTTGAACGTCGGGCCGCTGAACAGCGCGCCGTCCGTGCGCGCGATGAGATTGTTGAGCGCGAGGAACGGTGCCTCGCCACCGAACGAGCCGAGGCTCTCGCCGAACACCACCAGGCGCGGCCGCTGCGGTTCGGGCATCTCGCGGATCAGCGCGTCGACGGCCTCGAACAGCGCCTGTCCGGCCTGCCGCGCGTTCTCCTTGTCCACGAGGAACGACAACCAGCTCGGCAGGAAGGAGTACTGCATTGACACGATCGCGGTGTCGCCGTTGTACATGTATTCCAGCGCCGAGGCTTCCGCCTCGTTGATCCACCCGGTGCCGGTGGTGGTCGCCACCGCGACCACTTCGCGGTTCAGACCGCCGGTGCGCTGCAATTCCCGGGCGGCCAACGCGGCGGTGGCCTTGATCCCGTCGGCGGAATGCAGACCGGCGTAGGCGCGGATCGGCTCGACGGCAGGGCGCCCGGTGAACGCCGTCAACTCCTCGACGGTCGGGCCCGCGGCAACGAACACCCTGCCCTGGTGGCCGAGCGACTCCCAGCTCACCAGCGACTGTGGCCCGCCGGAGCGCAACGGCGATGTCGGCGCGGCGAAGTCGGGATCGGTCTCGTCGTTGACCGCGGCGAACGTGCTGTTGATCGTGCTCATCGCGAAGCGCACCACGATGCCGTTGAGCAGCGCGACGGTGAGCGCGATCAGCAACACCACCACCACTACGGCCGAGACCCGCGGCGGCGCAAAGCGTTCGAGCTGGCGCACCAGGAAGCGCACCAGCCTGCCGATCAGCTGGCCGATCTCGACGAGCACGAACAGCGTCACGATCGACAGCACGGCGGTTAACGGATGATCCCAAAAGCCCAGTCGCGGTACGCCGTTGAGGTCGCGTACCTCGTCCTGCCAGATGCGGAAGTAGATGATCATCAGGATTTGCCCGACGACGCCGACGATCACGAGCGCGATCCAGGCCTGTCGCGGCGCGGGCGGACTGCTGTCCTTCGACCGCATGTAGCGCACCAGCCAGACCACGAACACGCCGAGGCCGTAGCCGAAAGCGCCGGCGGCACCGCTGACCAACCCCTGGAACAGCGGGCCGCGCGGTAGCAGTGACGGGGTCAGCGAGAGCCAGATGAACACCAGCCCGAGCGCGGTTCCGGTGAACGTGTAGTGGCGCAGCCACCACGGCTTGTCGGCTCGCTTCGCGGGTTTGTCCTGCGGCGGCGCTTCGACTGTCGGGTCGGTGTCGTCGCGGGTGTCGGTCACCCCCGCAGACTAACGATGGCGGAAGTTCGGGGGGCGCTTCTCGGTGAACGCGTTCATGCCCTCGGTCTGGTCTTCGGTGGCGAATGCCGAATGGAACAGCCTGCGCTCGTAGAGGAGTCCCTCGGTGAGGGTCGTCTCGAACGCGCGGTCGACGGCCTCTTTGGCCATCCGCGAGGCCGACAGCGACATGTCCGCGATGGTCTTGGCGACCGCGTTGGCTTCGTCGAGCAGGCTGTCGGCCGGCACCACGCGCGACACCAGGCCGGCGCGTTCGGCTTCCTCGGCGTCCATGTTGCGGCCGGTGAGGATCAGGTCCATCGCCTTGGCCTTGCCGATGGCGCGGGTGAGCCGTTGCGAGCCGCCCATGCCGGGCAGCACACCGAGTTTGATCTCGGGCTGGCCGAATTTCGCGGTGTCGGCAGCGATCAGCAGGTCGCACATCATCGCCAACTCGCAGCCGCCGCCGAGAGCGTATCCGGCTACGGCGGCGATCGTCGGGGTGCGGGTGGCGGCGAAGCGGCTCCACGCGGCGAAGAAGTCACTTCCGAACACGTCGGCGAACGACAGGCCGGCCATCTCCTTGATGTCCGCGCCGGCGGCGAACGCCTTCTCGTTTCCGGTGAGAATGATCGCGCCGATCGCGGGATCGTTGTCCAATTCGGCTGCCGCGGAGGTCACTTCGTGCATCACCTGGCTGTTGAGGGCGTTGAGCGCCTTCGGCCGGTTCAGGGTGATCGTCGCGACCCGGTCCTCACGGGTGACCAGAATGGTTTCGTAGCTCATGAGAACTCCAATTCGCGATCGGCCGGCGCGAAGTAGGCCTCGACGTCGGCGGTGGTGACCGCCGCCAACGAGGCAGGCGACCATTTCGGGTTGCGGTCCTTGTCGACGACCTGGGCGCGGATGCCCTCGACGAAGTCGTGGGAGCGCAGCGAGGCGCACGAGGTGCGGTATTCCTGGCCCAACACGTCCTCGAGTGTGTCGAGTTTCGCGGCGCGGCGCAGGGCTTCCAGTGCGACGCTCACACAGATGGGGGAGCGCGTGTTGATCAGATCGGCGGCGTCGACGGCGGCGGGCGTGCCGTGTCCCCGCAAGGCGGCGACGATGTCGCCCACGGTGTCGTTGGCGTAGCAGTGGTCGATCCAGTCGCGCTGCGCGGCAAGGCTACTGGGCGGCGGTTCGGTGGCGAACGCGGCCAGCGCTGCGTCGATCCCGTCATCGATGAGCTTGGCCTTGAAGTCGGGGAGTTTGTCGTGGGGGACGAAATGGTCGGCGAAGCCCATCGCGATCGCGTCGGCGCCGTCGAAGTTCGCGCCTGTGAGCGCGGCGTGGTAGCCGAGCAGGCCGGGCCCGTGCGACAGGATCAGCGTGCCGCCGACGTCGGGGACGAAGCCGATGCCGACTTCGGGCATCGCCATCTTGGTGGTGTCGGTGACGACGCGCACGCTGCCGTGGGCGCTGACCCCGACACCGCCGCCCATGACGATGCCGTCCATCAGCGCGACGTACGGCTTGCCGAACCGGCCGATCTGGGCGTTGAGCAGGTATTCGTCGTACCAGAACGCCCGCGCTTCGCGCCCTTTTTCGGGGCCGTCGGCCTTGGCGCTGTGATACAGCGCGACGATGTCGCCGCCCGCGCAGAGGCCACGTTCGCCGGCCCCGTCGACCACGACGGCGGTGACGGCGTCGTCGTGCTCCCAGTCGGCGAGTGTGCGCGACATCGCGGTGACCATCGGATGGTTCAGCGAATTGATGGCCTTGGGCCGGTTGAGGGTGATCAGGCCGACGCCGCGGTCAACAGTTACTAGGACATCCTCGTTTTCACCCACGGATATGCAATGTAGAACGTCGCCCGGCCTGCGGTGTCTCCGGGTAGGGTTTCTGCTGAAGACGCTGGGAAGTTCGGCGGTGCAGCCGGGAACCAACCAGAGGATCGAGACGTTGACGGTGTGTTCGCCGAATGTCGAACCACATCTCAGGAGAGGAACCGACGGTGCGGGAATCCAGCAACCCCGTATTCCGATCCCTGCCGAAGTCGCAGGGCGGATATGCGCAGTTCGGTACCGGAGCCGCTGGCTACGGTACGCAGGCGGTACACGCCGACCCCTATGTGACGCAGTACCCCGATCAGCAGCAGGCCGGTGTCGCCCGGCCGTTGACCATCGACGACGTCGTCACCAAGACCGGCATCACGCTTGCGCTCCTGACGGCCGTCGCGGTCGTGACTTACTTCCTGGCCACCGTGAACCCCGGCATCGCAATGCCGCTCGCGATGGTGGGTGCGATCGGCGGTCTGGTCCTGGTGCTGGTCGCCACCTTCGGCCGCAAGCAGGACAACCCCGGGATCGTCCTGAGCTACGCCGCGCTCGAAGGTCTGTTCCTCGGCGGCATCTCGTACCTGTTCGCCAACGTCATCTCCGACGGCGGCTACGCGATGATCACGCAGGCGATCGTCGGTACCTTTGGGGTCTTCTTCGGCATGCTGGTCGTCTACAAGACCGGTGCCATTCGGGTGACGCCGAAGTTCACCCGCATGATCGTCGCGGGCCTGTTCGGTGTGGTGGCGTTGATGCTCGTCAACCTAGTGACCGCCATGTTCGGCCTCAATGACGGCGCCGGGCTGGGCCTTCGCGACGGCGGCATGCTTGCGATCGGCTTCTCGCTGCTGTGCATCGGCCTGGCGGCGTTCAGCTTCCTGATCGACTTCGACGCGGCCGATCAGATGATCCGCGCCGGCGCGCCGGAGAAGGCGGCGTGGGGCGTCGCGCTCGGCCTGACCGTCACGCTGGTCTGGCTGTACATCGAGATCCTGCGGCTGCTGTCGTACTTCAACAGCGACTAGCAGCCTGACGAGAAGGCCCGGCACGAAATGTGCCGGGCCTTTCTCGTGCGTGGACTCTGCGCCGAAACTGACCGGAAAATACCTAAGGTGAGTGGGCAGGCGACAGCGACCCGGCGGAGCTTGCGGAGCCGGGTGTCGTTGCGGGACTTGTAGTTGGTGGTTAGGCGGCGGGTTCGAGAGTGACCTGGTAGCCCATGGCGGTGAGTTGGGCGATGTGGTTGCGGAGCTTGCGTTCGATGGCGATGCGGTTGGTGTGATAGTCAGGGCCGAGATCGCGGAAGCGGGCGAGCGGGTTGGCGAGTAGGTGCCAGATGACGACCAGGATGGAGCGGGCGACCGCGACCAGGGCTTTGAGCTTGCCGCGGCGTTTGGCGAGGCGCCGGTAGCGTTCGCCGAGGAAGGTATCGGTCTTGGCCGCCGCGGCGGCTCCCCGAGCGCACCCTTCAGATACGGGTTGCCCTTGCCGGTCTTGCTGGCGCGGGTCACCGGCCCGGACTGGATGGTGCGCGGGCACAGCTTGGCCCACGACACCAGGTGCTCTGGTGTTGGGAACCGGCTCATGTCGGTGCCGATCTCGGCCAGGATGTCTTGCGCGTTGGCGACGCTGATACCCGGATCTCGTCAAGGCGATCGACGGTGCGCAGGGCGCGTTCGGCCTGGATCGCGGAGTCGGCCTCGATGGTGGGATCGACCCGGATCGGGTTGGTGCCGCCGCCGCTGGCAGAGCCGGGATCGGCATCGCTATCGGCACCCGCGCGGGCGCCGGGCCCTCGTCGCTGCCGGTGTGCTCGATGGCGTGAGTGCCTTCGGGTAGCTCGTTGATGAGTTCCTCGATGCGCATGGTGAGGGTGTGGATCTGGGTGTCCAGTGCGTCGATCTGGCTCAGCAGCATGCGTGCCAACTCGGCGTGATGTTCATCGAAACGCCCGTCGAGCGCAGTGATCAGCTCTGACCGTTTGGACCTCATCTTTCCGCGGGCCAGCTCGGCCAGTCGATACGGGTCGTGCTCGCCGGCGATGAGGCCTCGACCATGTCCCGCGTCGACAGCGTGATCATCGTGGAGGCCACCGACGAAATTTTGATCAGTGCGTCCTCGAGCAGCTTTTCCAGCCGCTGCCAGTAGCGGGTGCGGTCGCGGGTCAGATCCTCGCGCATCCGGGTGTAGTCGCGTAGCCGCCTGATCTCGGGCGGCGGCACGAACGACGGCCGCAGCAGGCCCTTTCGGTCAGCTTGGCCAGCCAGACCGCGTCGAGTTTGTCGGTCTTGGGTCGGCCCGGCACGTTCTTCACATCGCGGGCGTTGACCAGCTGCACCGACAGCCCGGCCGCTTCCAGCAGGTAGTACCAGATCCGCCAGTAGTCGCTGGTGGACTCCACGGTGACCTTCTCGATGCCCAGGTCGGTCAGCTGATCGCCCAGCTCAGTAATGGCGCCGGTGCGCGCGGCAGGTCCCATACCCGACTGAACCGCCGCCCCGTCTTGCCGGGTAGGCGCACGCACACCTTGCCTGTCGCCTTGGCCACATCGATGGCCGCGACCCGTTCGATAACCAGTTCATGCTCGGCGTCGGGAATCTCCACCGGCCCCGCCACCCCTGCCGCTGGCTTCTGCTTGCGTTTGCGCCGTGCTGCCACTTCGCTTGCCCTCCAATCGAACCCATCCCAGAACATCGGGTGGATCGCCCGGGGGCCTCGGTCAAGGAAACCGAAATTCTGACCGGCGTGCTCAAGGCAACAGTACGTGACCCTGCAAGGTCGGGCCCCGGCGCCAAGCTGCACAACGGGCTACAAGCCCAGAGTCTCGTCGGCGTCGACGAGGCGACCCGACCCCATTTTCACGCCTACGAGGCGTCCCACAATGAAAAAGGAAGCTGCACACAGATCGCGATTCATCCACAGATTGCGATCTGGCTGCAGTTTCGGCGCATGATTTCGGCGAGAGTCGAGCCATGGCGATCCTCAACGAGCCCTTCATCGGAAGTGAAGCCGTAATCAATGGTGTGCTCCGCAAGCACGAGTTGCGGTCGCGCTACCGCACCGTCTTCCCAGATGTGTATATGTCGAAAGACGTTGTGCCGTCACTGTACGACCGCGCGAAGGCGGCATGGTTGTGGTCGAATCGCGAAGGCGTGATGGTGGGGTTGACGGCGTCGGCGTTGCACGGAGCGAAGTGGGTCGATGACGATGCTCCGATCGAAATGGTATGGCGCAACACGCGTGCGCCCCAAGGCATGCGAACCTACGACATGCGAGTGCCCTCCGCGGAATACCAGTTCGGGCCGGGGTTTCGCATGACCACACTCGCGCGCACGGCCTTCGACATCGGGCGTCGCAAACCGCTGGGTGAAGCGGTCGCTCGTCTCGATGCACTCGGCAACGCCACCGGGTTGAGTGTCGACGATGTGCTCGCGGTTGCTCGGTCGCATCGCGGGGCACGCGGTCTTCGAAGTTTGGAAGAAGCGCTGCGGCTCTACGATGCCGGCGCCGCGTCGCCGAAAGAAACATGGTTGCGGCTCTTGGTGATTCGCGCTGGTTACCCGCCGCCGCAGACGCAGATCCCGGTGCGCAGCCCCGACGGCTTACGCCAGTACTACCTCGACATGGGTTGGCCCCACCTGATGTTGGCGCTCGAGTACGACGGCGAACAACATCGACTCGACCCGCGCGAGTACGCCTACGACATCCGACGGTCGGAGGACGTCGCGGCGCTGGGCTGGACCCGGATCCGAGCGGTCAAGGCGCACTCGGGGGCCGACATCCTCCGCCGACTTGACCGAGCCTGGCGATCGAAACTGCACACAGATCGCGAAATCTCGTGAATTCGCGATCTGTGTGCAGCTTCCTTTTTCATTGTGGGACGCCTCGTAGGCGTGAAAATGGGGTCGGGTCGCCTCGTCGACGCCGACGAGACTCTGGGCTTGTAGCCCGTTGTGCAGCTTGGCGCCGGGGCCCGACCTTGCAGGGTCACGTACTGTTGCCTTGAGCACGCCGGTCAGAATTTCGGTTTCCTTGACCGAGGCCCCCGGGCGATCCACCCGATGTTCTGGGATGGGTTCGATTGGAGGGCAAGCGAAGTGGCAGCACGGCGCAAACGCAAGCAGAAGCCAGCGGCAGGGGTGGCGGGGCCGGTGGAGATTCCCGACGCCGAGCATGAACTGGTTATCGAACGGGTCGCGGCCATCGATGTGGCCAAGGCGACAGGCAAGGTGTGCGTGCGCCTACCCGGCAAGACGGGGCGGCGGTTCAGTCGGGTATGGGACCTGCCCGCGCGCACCGGCGCCATTACTGAGCTGGGCGATCAGCTGACCGACCTGGGCATCGAGAAGGTCACCGTGGAGTCCACCAGCGACTACTGGCGGATCTGGTACTACCTGCTGGAAGCGGTCGGGCTGTCGGTGCAGCTGGTCAACGCCCGCGATGTGAAGAACGTGCCGGGCCGACCCAAGACCGACAAACTCGACGCGGTCTGGCTGGCCAAGCTGACCGAAAAGGCCTGCTGCGGCCGTCGTTCGTGCCGCCGCCCGAGATCAGGCGGCTACGCGACTACACCCGGATGCGCGAGGATCTGACCCGCGACCGCACCCGCTACTGGCAGCGGCTGGAAAAGCTGCTCGAGGACGCACTGATCAAAATTTCGTCGGTGGCCTCCACGATGATCACGCTGTCGACGCGGGACATGGTCGAGGCCCTCATCGCCGGCGAGCACGACCCGTATCGACTGGCCGAGCTGGCCCGCGGAAAGATGAGGTCCAAACGGTCAGAGCTGATCACTGCGCTCGACGGGCGTTTCGATGAACATCACGCCGAGTTGGCACGCATGCTGCTGAGCCAGATCGACGCACTGGACACCCAGATCCACACCCTCACCATGCGCATCGAGGAACTCATCAACGAGCTACCCGAAGGCACTCACGCCATCGAGCACACCGGCAGCGACGAGGGGCCCGGCGCCCGCGCGGGTGCCGATAGCGATGCCGATCCCGGCTCTGCCAGCGGCGGCGGCACCAACCCGATCCGGGTCGATCCCACCATCGAGGCCGACTCCGCGATCCAGGCCGAACGCGCCCTGCGCACCGTCGATCGCCTTGACGAGATCCCGGGTATCAGCGTCGCCAACGCGCAAGACATCCTGGCCGAGATCGGCACCGACATGAGCCGGTTCCCAACACCAGAGCACCTGGTGTCGTGGGCCAAGCTGTGCCCGCGCACCATCCAGTCCGGGCCGGTGACCCGCGCCAGCAAGACCGGCAAGGGCAACCCGTATCTGAAGGGTGCGCTCGGGGAGGCCGCCGCCGCGGCGGCCAAGACCGATACCTTCCTCGGCGAACGCTACCGGCGCCTCGCCAAACGCCGCGGCAAGCTCAAAGCCCTGGTCGCGGTCGCCCGCTCCATCCTGGTCGTCATCTGGCACCTACTCGCCAACCCGCTCGCCCGCTTCCGCGATCTCGGCCCTGACTATCACACCAACCGCATCGCCATCGAACGCAAGCTCCGCAACCACATCGCCCAACTCACCGCCATGGGCTACCAGGTCACTCTCGAACCCGCCGCCTAACCACCAACTACAAGTCCCGCAACGACACCCGGCTCCGCAAGCTCCGCCGGGTCGCTGTCGCCTGCCCACTCACCTTAGGTATTTTCCGGTCAGTTTCGACGAAAAGCGGGAGTTAGCTCAGGCGCTCGATCACCATCGCCATGCCCTGCCCGCCGCCGACACACATCGTCTCGAGCCCGAACGTCTTGTCGTGCGTCGTCAGGTTGTTCAGCAGCGTGGTGGTGATCCGCGCGCCTGTCATGCCGAACGGATGGCCCAGCGCGATCGCGCCGCCGGACACGTTCAACCGATCCTCGTCCATGCCCAGCGCCCGCGCCGAACCCAGCACCTGCACGGCGAACGCCTCGTTGATCTCATACAGGTCGATGTCTCCGATCGTCATCCCGGCGTTCGCGAGCGCCTTCTTCGTCGCCTCGATCGGGCCAAGACCCATGATCTCCGGCGACAGCCCGCTCACCCCCGTCGAGACGACGCGCGCCAAGGGGGTCAATCCGAGTTCGCGAGCCTTGGTGTCCGACAGGATCACCAGCGCGGCGGCTCCGTCGTTCAGCGGGCAGGCGTTACCGGCGGTCACGGTGCCGTTAGGCCGGAAGACCGGCTTGAGTTGGCTGATTTTCTCGTACGTGGTGCCCGCGCGCGGGCCATCGTCCTTGGCCACCGTGGACCCGTCGGGCAGTGTCACCGGCGTGATCTCGCGTTCGAAGAAGCCGCTGTTGATCGCCTCCTCAGCGCGGTTCTGCGACCGCACGCCCCAGTGGTCCTGGTCCTCGCGGCTGATCCCGGTGTGCAACGCGACGTTCTCCGCGGTCTGGCCCATCGCGATGTAGACGTCCGGCAGCGCGCCGTCCTCGCGGGGGTCACGCCATTCCTCGGCGCCGGCCGCGGCCTGATCCGAGCGGCTCATCGCGTCGGCGAACACCGGGTTCTTGCTGTCCGGCCAGCCATCGGCCGTGCCTTTCGGGAAGCGCGAAACCGTCTCCACCCCAGCGGAAATGAACGCGTGGCCCTCGCCGGCCTTGATCGCGTGGAACGCCATCCGGGTGGTCTGCAGCGACGACGAACAGTAGCGGTTGACCGTGGTACCCGGCAGGAAGTCGTAGCCGAGTTCGACGGCGACCGCCCTGCCGACGTTGAAGCCGGCCTCGCCTGCGGGCTGGCCGCAGCCCATGATCAGGTCGTCGAGCTCGCGCGGGTCGAGCGCGGGCACCTTGTCCAACGCCGCGCGCACCATCTGCGCGGCCAGGTCGTCGGGCCGCATGTCGACCAGCGAACCCTTTCCGGCGCGCCCGATCGGCGACCGCGCGGTCGCGACAATGACGGCTTCAGGCATGGTGTCTCCTCGCATCGGTGGATATGAGGAAAACCTAGCTGGCGGGCACGACGATGGGTGCGGGGACCCCAGTCGACCGCCGCCATAGCCTGCTCAACCCGCCGACTCGGGCCAGCAGCGCGAGACCTTCGCCCGGCTGCGACTGCCACGGCAATTCCGGCGCCGCGCCACCGATCCACTCGCTCAAGGCATTACCCAGCGCGGGCAGCAGTTGGTTGGCGGCCAGCGCGTAGCCCGCACCGGACGGGTGAAACATGTCCGGGGAGAACAACGCTTCGGGAGTGGTGCGGAAGTGGGGCGCCAGCAGGTCGGCCAGCGGCACCGGGATCCCGCCCGCGGACCGCACCGCGGCCGCCTGGGCCCGAGCCAGCCGCAAGCCCCGACTGCGGGCGACCGAGCGCAACGGCTGTGGGATCGCGGTGATGACGCCGAAGTCCGGGCAGGTGCCGACCACCACGACGGCACCCGCCGCTCGCAACCGGCGCACCCCCTCGCCGAGTCGGTGCGCCGACGGCCTGATGCCATTGGGACGGGTGATGTCGTTGGCGCCGATCATGATTACCGCGGCGTCCGGCGGTGGTCCGGCGACGAACATCGCGTCGATCTGGCCCGACAACCCTTTCGACGTCGCCCCGACGATCGCCTTGGTGCTCAGCCGGATCCGTCGTCCCGAGATCTCGGCCAGCCCGCGGGCCAGCAGCACCCCGGGCACTTCGTCGGCGGTGGCGGCTCCGTAGCCGGTCGCGGTGGAGTCGCCGAAGATCATCAGGTGCAGGTCGAAGGGCACGTCCCGATGCCAGCGCTCGACGGGGCCGCCGCCCGGCGCGTACACGCCGTCCGCGCGCGGCGGGATGTCCCATGCCTGCGGAATGACGCTGCGGGCCTGGTCAGCCTGCCCTACCAGTAGGTTCCGCACCCCGATGTATGCCGAACCGACCGAACCGAGCGTGGCCGCGGCCGCAAGGGTCATGGTGGTCATCCGTCGCGGTGTGCCCACGGGTAAAAGTTTATGTCCGTTTCCCGGACCACCCGCGTGGCGAGAAGCGAGGCGGGGTCACATTGCGGTATCAACTCCGGTATCGAATATGACTCGCTGATTGTTTGAAGTGAACAGATGGTGTCAAGCTAAGATTGCGGGTCGCGCTCAGAAAATTAGGCGTACTCGGCACTACAACGGCGTAGGGAGTGGTTGTCATGACCGCACCGAGCAAGGTGAGACATGCTCACTATTCGCGGGTATCGCCTGGTCAGGCGCGTAAGCCGCGCAAGTTTCCAGTCAGTGACGGCGCGCCCGTCGAGGTCGTCGAAGACGGTCCCAGCCTGGCCGGACGGCTCACGGCGCTGGCCGCACTGCTAACTGTCCGGCCCACCCTAGCTATCGGAAGCTATGCGCCGAGGCTGCCCTGGCCATGGGGTTTGGTGGATTTCGCCGCACGTATCGCACGCCCGGCGCCCGGCACCGTGCGCGCGACGATCTCGCTGTCGGACTGCACCGCGCAGCTTGTCCGGGCGCCCGGTGTGCTGCCCGCCGACGGCAAGCGCGGTGTCATTCTCTACATGCACGGCGGGGCGTTTCTGACCTGCGGGGTGAACTCGCACGGCCGACTGGTGCAGGCGCTGTCGGGCTACGCCGACTGTCCGGTGCTGGTGGTCAACTACCGGATGATTCCCAAGCACTCGGTCGGCATGGCGATCGACGACTGCTACGACGCCTACAAATGGCTGCGCCTGAGGGGCTACGAGCCCGACCAGATCGTGCTGGCCGGTGATTCGGCAGGTGGTTACCTCGCGCTCGCGCTGGCCGAGCGCCTGCAGCGGGACGGCCTCGAGGGTGAGGTGCCCGCAGCGATGGTGACGTTGTCGCCGCTCTTCGAGATCGACAACGAGACCAGGGCCAACCACCCGAACATCCGCAGCGACGCGATGTTCCCGCCGCGGGCGTTCTGTGCGCTCGTCGACTTGGTCAAGGAGGCCGCGGGCAGGCACGTGACCGACGGCACGCCCGAGGAGGTCTACGAGCCGCTCGACCACATCGAACCCGGGCTGCCCCGCACGCTGATCCACGTGTCGGGGTCAGAGGTGCTGATCAGCGACGCGCGCAAGGCCGCGCGAAGGTTGGCGGCCGCCGGCGTACCGGTCGAGGTCCGGGTGTGGCCGGGACAGATGCACGTGTTCCAGCTCGCGGCGCCGGCGGTGCCGGAGGCGACCCGCTCGTTGCGTCAGATCGGCGACTACATCAGAGAGGCCACCTGGTAACCCAGCTGGTAACGGGGAACGCCGCCTGACACGATGGAGTCATGCGGATCGCCCGGCACGTCAGTGAGCTCATTGGCAATACCCCCCTGGTTCGGCTGAACTCTGTTGTCCCCCAGGGAGCCGGCACGGTCGCGGCGAAGATCGAGTACCTCAACCCCGGGGGCAGCGCCAAGGACCGCATCGCGATCAAGATGATCGACGCCGCCGAAGCCAGCGGTGAACTCAAGCCCGGCGGCACGATCGTCGAACCGACCTCGGGCAATACCGGGGTGGGGCTGGCTCTGATCGCCCAACAGCGCGGCTACAAGTGCATCTTCGTGTGCCCCGACAAGGTTGGCGAAGACAAGCGGAACGTGCTGCGCGCCTACGGCGCCGACGTGGTGGTATGTCCGACAGCGGTGCCACCCGACCATCCCGACAGTTACTACAGCGTGTCCGACCGGCTCGTCGGGGAGATCGACGGCGCGTGGAAACCCGACCAGTACTCCAACCCGATGGGCCCCGAGTCGCACTACGAGACCACCGGCCCGGAGATCTGGGCCGACACCGACGGCAAGGTGACCCATTTCGTGGCCGGCGTCGGCACCGGCGGCACCATCACCGGCGCAGGGCGCTACCTGAAGGAAGTGTCCGGCGGAACAGTCCGGATCGTCGGCGCCGACCCGGAGGGTTCGGTGTACTCCGGCGGCACCGGCAGGCCGTACCTGGTCGAGGGCGTCGGCGAAGACTTCTGGCCCGGCGCCTACGATCCCTCGGTTCCCGACGAGATCATCGCGGTCTCGGATGCCGACTCGTTCGAGATGACGCGGCGACTCGCCCGCGAAGAGGCCTTGCTGGTCGGCGGGTCCTGCGGCATGGCCGTCGTCGCCGCGATCAAGGTGGCCGAGCAGGCCGGCCCGGACTCGCTGGTGGTCGTGCTGTTGCCGGACGGCGGAAGAGGTTATCTGTCAAAGGTTTTCAACGACGATTGGATGTCCTCGTACGGGTTCCTGCGGAGCCGACTGGACGGTTCGGTGGAGGAGTCGACGGTGGGCGAGGTGCTCCGAGGCAAGTCGGGGGCGCTGCCGGACCTGGTGCACACCCACCCTTCGGAGACGGTGCGCGATGCTATCGGGATCCTGCGCGAGTACGGCGTCTCGCAGATGCCCGTCGTCGGCGCAGAGCCGCCGGTGATGGCCGGGGAGGTCGCGGGCAGCGTGTCGGAACGCGAACTGCTGTCCGCGGTGTTCGAGGGGCGGGCGAACCTCGCCGATGCGGTGGCCGAGCACATGAGTCCACCGCTGCCGCTGATCGGTGCCGGCGAACTGGTCAGCGCTGCGGCGAAGCAGCTGCGCGAATGCGACGCGGTGATGGTCGTCGAAGAGGGCAAGCCGGTCGGCGTACTGACTCGCCACGATCTGCTCGGATTCCTCTCCGACGGCAGTAGACGCCGCGTCCGCTAACGGTTCGCAGGCGTTTGGTCAGGGGGTCACGTTCCGGTCAGAACACCCTGCACAAGATCACTTCTCAGGTAGGGTAAGCACGCTCGTTTCAGCTAGGACACAGACTGGAAGCGTTCGTGACCGATGCACCGCTACCCCCGGCGGGTGGCTCTTCGCCACCGCCACAGGGCGGCGCGTCATTCGTTGGCGACGACCCGGCGACGGTGCTACCGACGGAGGCCTACACCGAGTGGTTCACCCGGGTGGTGGCGTGGCTGGTCGACTACATTCCGATCCTCTGCCTACTGGGGATCGGGTGGGGCGTGCTGCTCGGTACTCAGGAAACGGATTGCCTCACCGAGGTTTCCGGGTACGGCCTGAGTGAATCCTGCGCGAGGGGGGCGTCCACCGTCGGCCTGCTGACGATCGGCGTCACCTCGATTCTTGTGCTGACCTATGTGATCTGGAACTACGGCCACCGCCAGGGCACCACGGGCTCCAGCGTCGGCAAGTCGATCCTGAGATTCAAGGTAGTCAGCGAAAAGACCGGTGAACCAATCGGTTTCGCGATGTCGATCGTCCGGCAACTGGCCCACATCATCGACGCCGTGATCTGTTATATCGGTTTCTTGTTCCCGTTGTGGGACGCCAAGCGGCAGACGATCGCCGATAAAGTCATCGGCACCGTCTGCTTACCGTTGTAGTAGTCAACCGGGAAGGCCACATGTCCGATCAACCGCCCCCTCCGCCGGGAAACAACCCCCCGCCGCCGCCGGGAGGATATCCGCCGCCGCCCCCGCCAGGGGGCTACCCGCCGCCACCCTCGCCGGGCGGTTATCCGCCGCCTCCGCAGCAGGGTGGCTACCCGCCGCCGCCCGCGGGTGGATACCCGCCACCGCCGACCGGCGCCGGCTACCCGCCGCCGACGGGCGGCTATCCACCGGGCTGGGGTCCGGGTCATGGTGCAGGGCAGCAGGTCAACGTCGGCGATAGTTTCAACTGGGCGTTCGCCAAGTTCAAGGAGAACCCTGCAGCGCTGATCGTCCCGATGCTGGTCTACGTCCTGGTCATCGGGATTCTCTCCGCCATCGTCGTCGGCCTCATGTTCGCCACCGCGCCGGACTCGGTGACCACTTACGAGTCCTCTGAATACGGATTCGAGTACGAGACGAGTTCGTCGCTGGGAGGGACCAGTATCCTGGTCCTCATCGTCGGCTCGCTGGTGGGGTTGGTGGTTATCGCCGCGATCCACTCGGCGTACCTGGCAGGTGTGCTCGACATCGCGGACGGGCGACGGGTCACGATCGGGTCGTTCTTCAAGCCGCGCAACATCGTCAGCGTCATTCTGGCGACGCTGATCATCGGTATCCTGACGGCGATCGGCCAGATTGTCATCATCGGCGGGCTGGTCGTGGGACTCTTCACGGTCTTCGCCATCGTCGCCATCGTCGATCGCAACCTCTCACCGATCGACGGCATCAAGGCGAGTTTCCAGACGGTGAAGGACAATTTCGTACCCGGCCTTCTCACGTATCTGATGGTTGCGGTCATCACGTTCGTGGGCGCGCTGCTGTGCGGCATCGGACTGCTGGTTGCCGTCCCGCTGGCCGAGTTGTTCCTGGTGCATGCGTGGCGCAAGCTCAGCGGTGGTCAGGTCGCCGAGCTCAACCCGCAGCCCCTTCCGCCCGGGCCGCCGCCGCAGACCACTCCGCAGCAGTAGTCACCGGGTTCGCAACCAGGCTCACCGGAAGGCGCTGACACCGGTCAGCGCCTCTCCGATAACCATCTGGTGCACCTCCGAGGTGCCCTCGTAGGTCAACACCGACTCCAAGTTGTTGGCATGCCGGATCACCGGATACTCCAACGTGATCCCGTTGGCGCCCAACAGTGTTCGGCACTGACGGGCGATCTGGATCGCTTCCCGGACGTTGTTGAGCTTGCCGAGGCTCACCTGTTCGGGTCGGATTCTGCCTTCGTCCTTCAGCCGGCCCAGGTGAAGGGCCAGCAACTGCGCCTTGCCGAGTTCGACTGCCATGTCGGCGATCTTGGCCTGGGTCAGCTGGTAGGCAGCCAGCGGTTTGTCGAACACTTCGCGGCTACCGACGTAATCCAGCGCGGTCTGCAGACAGTCCCTGGCCGCGCCGACGCTGCCGAACACGATGCCGAACCGCGCTTCCGAAAGGCAGCTCAGCGGACCCGACAACCCGCGTGCCTCGGGCAGTTTCGCGTCGGCGGGCAGCCGGACGTCGTCCAGGTGAAGTTCCGAGGTGACCGAGGCCCGCAGCGACAACTTGTGTGTCATGTCGGTGGCAGAGAAGCCGGACGTGCCGGCGGGCACCAGAAATCCGATGATCCCCTCGCCGGAATTTTCGTGGCTGCGGGCCCACACGACCGCCACGTCGGCGACCGAGCCGTTGGTGATCCACATCTTCGATCCGTTGAGGATCCAGTCCGTGCCGTCCCGCTTTGCGGTCGTGCGCATTCCCGCGGGGTTCGACCCGAAGTCGGGCTCGGTCAATCCGAAGCATCCGATGGCCTCGCCGGTCGCCATCGCCGGCAGCCACTGGTTGCGCTGCTCCTCGCTGCCCCAGCGGTGGATGGCGAACATCGCCAACGAGCCCTGCACCGACACGAGGCTGCGCAGACCACTGTCGACGGCCTCGAGCTCTTGGCAGACCAGGCCGTACGCCGTCGCCGTCGAGCCGCCGCAGCCGTACCCCTTCAGGTGCATACCCAGCAGCCCGAGCTCACCGAAATCCGAGGCCAGCTCGCGGACCGGTACCTGACCGGTCTCGAACCACTCTGCGATGTAGGGCCGGAGCCGTTGTTCGCCGAAGCGGCGCACCGTTTGGCGCAACTCGACGTCCTCGGGCGACAGGTATGAATCCAACTCGAGCAGATCGTCGAGGCGGGTAACGGGGCTCATGGTCCATGTCTACACCGGCCCGTGCGTACCCCCGGCGTCGCTAGGCTGAGCGGTGATGACCGAGAACAGAAGGCACGGCCTGTCCACCAGGGCCATCCACGCCGTCCGGCCCGACCTGACCACCGGGGCGGTCAACGCCCCGATCTATGCCAGTTCGACGTTCGCGCAGGACGGCGTCGGCGGATTGCGCGACGGATACGAGTACGCCCGGACCGGCAATCCGACCCGGGCGGCGCTGGAGACGTCGCTGGCCGCAGTCGAAGCGGCCACCTACGGGCGGGCGTTCGCGTCCGGTATGGCCGCCACCGACTGCGCGCTGCGTGCGATTCTGCGGCCCGGCGATCACGTCGTGATGCCCGACGATGCCTACGGCGGAACGTTCCGGCTGATCGACAAGGTGTTCACCAAATGGGGCATCGACTACAGCGCAGTGTCGCTTGCCGACCTCGACGCGGTGCGCGCGGCGATCACGCCCAACACCCGGCTGATCCTGGTGGAGACGCCCACCAACCCGTTGTTGTCGATCGCCGACATCGCCGGGATCGCCCAACTCGCCGCGACCTCGAGCACGAAAGTGTTGGTGGACAACACGTTCGCCTCGCCGGCACTGCAGCAACCCCTGCTGTTGGGGGCGGACATCGTGTTGCACTCCACCACCAAGTACATCGGCGGGCATTCCGACGTGGTGGGTGGTGCGCTGCTGACCAACGACGAGGAACTCGACTCGGCGTTCGCATTCCTGCAGAACGGTGCGGGCGCGGTGCCCGGTCCGTTCGACGCCTACCTGACGCTGCGCGGATTGAAGACTCTGGTGCTGCGCATGCAGCGGCACAGCGACAACGCGGCGGTGATCGCCGAGTTCCTCGACGGTCATCCCGCGATCGAGACCGTGCTCTACCCGGGGTTGCCCGAGCATCCGGGGCACGAGGTAGCGGCCAGGCAGATGACCGGGTTCGGCGGCATGGTATCGGTGCGGCTGCGCGGGGGAGCGGATGCGGCACGTAAGTTCTGTTCGCGGACAGAGGTTTTCATCCTCGCCGAGTCGTTGGGCGGCGTCGAGTCATTGATCGAGCATCCCGGTGCGATGACCCACGCCTCCACGGCCGGTTCGCAGTTGGAGGTGCCCGACGACCTGGTGCGGCTGTCGGTCGGTATCGAGGACATCGCGGACCTGCTCGCCGATGTGGAGCAAGCGCTCAGTTAGCTGTACTGACCTGAGAGGTTAGGTATGCGGGTGGCGGGTGGTTGGCCGCCGAGTGCGGTGTGGCCGCGGTGATGATTGTAGGTGTGTAGCCATCTGGGGAACTCTTCGCAGCGTTCGGCGTCGCTGCGGTAGAGGCGGGCGTAGGCCCATTCATCGGCCAGGGTGCGGTGGAAGCGCTCGACCTTTCCGTTGGTCTGCGGCCGGTAGGGGCGGGTGCGGCGATGTTCGATCTCGCCGAGGGCATCCCGGAAGGTGTGCGACCGGTAGCATGATCCGTTGTCTGTTAACACTTTTCGTACTGTGAAGCCGCACTGGTTGAACCAGGCGTTCGCGCGTTGCCAGAACGCCGCGGCGGTTTCCTTGCGCTCATCTGTGAGTAGCTCGCTGTAGGCCAGGCGAGAGTGCGCATCGATGGCGGTGTGCAGGAAGTGATAGCCGCGCAGCGGATGGCGATACTTGCTGAGTTGCCCCGAGGTCTTGTCAGCCTGCGAGTGGCGATTGCCCACAGTCCGCCCGAGCATGCGCCAGCCGCCACCGGCGGGGATCTTGCCCAGCTTCTTGACATCGATGTGCACCAGATCGCCAGGGCGAGCCGACTCCATCCGGCGGATCACCCGTCCGGTCGGCCGGTCGAGCCACCGCAACTTGGCCAGGCCGTAGCGAGTCAGCACCCGATGCACGGTGGAGGGATGGATACCCAGCAGGTAACCGATGCGCGCTGGTCCCCAGCGGCGCAGCACCCGGACCTTGATGATGCGCCGCTCGGTACGTGTCGGTGTCTGGTTGGGGCTGCGATGCGGGCGCGAACTGCGATCAACCATGCCAGCCGGCCCCTGCTCGCGGTACCGACGAACCCAACGCTGCACGGTAGTCACCGCGACCTGGAATCGCTCAGCGGCGCGTCGATACGACCAGCCGTCGTCGACCACGCAACGGGCCAGGCGCAGACGACCGGTTTCTGATAAAGGGGCATTACTGTGGGACACGAAGACCTCCGAGATGAGTTGGTGCGTTTCTTAGCAGCTCGCACTTCACTCGGAGGTCTTCGTCATGTCACCTCGCCACGCCGTACCTAACGTCCGTGGTCAGTACAGTTAGCTGCGCAACAACGGGACTACGCCAGCGCCTGCCGCAACGCCGACGCGGTGATCGCCAGGTTCACTTCGGGCAGCCCGGTCGGGTACTCGTCGACCCAACTGCCCAGTGAGATCTCGCCCGCCCGCGCGTGCACCCACCGCCATCCGCGGTCGTTGAGGCTCAGCAGCGCACCCAGTCCGTCGACCGCATGCAGCAGCGAGATGATCGCCGCCGTCGTCGGTGTGGGCGGCTGGCGGTCGAACAGTGCCGACAACAGCGCCGAACGGGCCCACCCGGCGCGGTCGCGGTTGGTCAGCGGCCACGCGAAGTCGTGGCCGAATCGCTTGTCCGGCAATGGGACACACCGAATCTGCCCGGTGCGCTCCAATTGGCCGGCGATATGGCCCTCGGTGTGCTTGGCCAGCCGCTTCACCGCCGTTTTTGGGCGCAGCGGGCGACGCTGCAACAGTTGGAACGCCGGCTCGGCCACCGGGTCCATCACGCCCGGCACCGACAACGCGATCAGGTAACCGCGTTCGACGGCCTCACCGTCGATCGACGGCCGGATGCGGCAGGCGTGCGCCAGATCGAGCAGGACCGCGGCCGACAGCACCCGCTCGCGGCGGTGACGGTCCAGAACCGGCTGCGCGGACGCGTTGTCGACCAACAGGAGGAACAGGTCCTCGGCGATCTGCGCCATGAGCGGATGCTAAACCGCACCGCGCCGGGGCGCGTATTCAGCTGGGGCGCCGGGGCGCGTATTCAGCTGGGGCGCCGGGGCGCGTATTCAGCTGGGGCGCCGGGGCGCGTATTCAGCTGGCGGCTGTGTCAGGCGTGGTACGGCTCGGCCTCGAGTAGCTTCACCTTGACCGTGCTGCCGCTGGGCACCGTGTATGTGCGCACGTCACCGACCTTCGCGTCGATGAGCGCCTCGCCCAGCGGTGACTTCGGCGAGTACACCTCGAGCTTGCCGTCGCTGATGCCCTCCTGGCGGGTGGCGATCAGGAACGTCTCGGTGTCGCTCTCGTCGTCGCCGTACTGCACTTTGACCACCGAACCGGGCAGCGCGACGCCGGACTGCTTGGGCGCCTCACCGACCTTGGCGTTGTTGAGCAGCTCCTGCAGCTGACGGATTCGCGCTTCCTGCTGACCCTGTTCCTCACGAGCGGCGTGGTAACCGCCGTTCTCGCGCAGGTCACCCTCTTCGCGGCGGTCGTTGATCTCGGCGGCGATGATGGGCCGGTTGGCGATCAGCTGGTCGAGCTCCGCCTTCAACCGGTCGTATGCCTCCTGCGTCAGCCAGGTGACCTGCGTGTCGGTCATGTCGTCGCGCTCCTGTCTATCTAGGTCTTGCGGTGTTCTCGCGCTGTTCTCGCGTAAGAAGTCTGGTGGTACGGCGCCGGAAGCTTGACGTGTATTGCCGCGTTCCTGAGGTCCTAATCAAGAGGGCTGATCAGAGCACCAAATGCAGCAATACACGGCCCCAGCAGGAACCGTGTACTCGAACCATGATAGCACCGCGAAGACAGCTGTTCGTCATGTATTCGCAGTTCGCCGTTTGTTGTGCCGCTCGAATCATCGTGATTTCAGGGGCTCACCAGATACGGCGGCACATCGGTGCCGCATCCGTAAATATCCCCGATGACGGGCTGGCGGGTGGCCTTCACGGGCGCAGTCACCTGAACGGTCGTTTGCGTCGACGGAGGCACCAGCACCTCGCGCCGGCCGGTCTCTGCGCCGTCGATCGACCGGGCCCGAATAATGCACACCACCGGCCGAGACGGGTCCTCGCGGGTGACGCTGATCGTCACCGAAACGGTCTCGTCGTCGATCAACCGGTACGCGCTCAGCTCACCCGTGACATCGTCGCTGCCGAACCGACCGAACGCCACTATCGCCACTGCGACACCGGCCGCCAGCGCGAGCACCGTGAACCCGACGGTGATCCACCGGCGGTGCCGGCGGGACAGCCGCTGGCGGCCGTAGCGCTCGGCGGGACGCTCGATCATCTGGTTTTCTGGGCTCCCCGTCGGATGGATCTACAGAACTGGAACTATAGGGCTGTCCCGATGGGTTGTTATCCCCCGGAGACGACGGATCGCGATAGTCGCGAGAGTGAGGCAGAGCAGGTTGAGCGAACTGCGGTTGATGGCCGTGCACGCCCACCCGGACGACGAGTCCAGCAAGGGCGCCGCCACGATGGCCCGATACGCGGACGAGGGTGTCCGCGTGCTCGTGGTGACGCTGACAGGAGGCGAGCGCGGCGACATCCTCAACCCGGCCATGGACCTGCCCGAGGTGCACGGCCGGATGGCCGAGATCCGGCGCGACGAAATGGCGAAGGCCGCCGAGATCCTCGGGGTGGAGCATCACTGGCTCGGTTTCGTCGACTCGGGCCTGCCCGAAGGCGATCCACCACCGCCGCTGCCCGACGGCTGCCTGGGCGTCGTGCCGCTCGAGCAGCCGGCCGAGGCGCTGGTCCGCGTCGTCCGCGAGTTTCGGCCGCACGTCATGACCACCTACGACGAGAACGGCGGCTATCCGCATCCGGATCACATCCGATGCCATCAGGTGTCGATGGCCGCCTACGAGGCCGCCGGTGACTATCGTTTGTTCCCCGACGCCGGTGAACCGTGGAACATCCAGAAGCTCTACTACACCCATGGTTTCCTGCGGCAACGGATGCAACTGCTGCAGGACGAGTTCGCCAAGCACGGTGAGGTGGGCCCGTTCGAGAAGTGGCTCAAGCACTGGGATCCCGATCACGACATTTTCGCCAAGCGGGTGACGACCCGAATCGAGTGCGCCAAGTACTTCGCGCTGCGTGACGATGCGCTGCGCGCCCACGCCACCCAGATCGATCCCAACGGCGACTTCTTCCGCGCGCCGATCGAATGGCAGCAGCGGCTCTGGCCGACCGAGGAGTTCGAGCTGGCCCGGTCCCGGGTGCCGGTGTCGCTGCCGGAGGACGACCTCTTCGCCGGGATCGAGGACCGATGAACCTGATGCTCACCGTCGTCCTGCTGGCGCAGGAGCAGCCCCGGGAGACCGGTCCGGATTTCGGCAAGGCGAGCCCGCTCGGCCTGCTGGTCATCGTCCTGCTGCTGATCGGAACGTTCCTCCTGGTCCGGTCGATGAACCGGCACCTGCGAAAGGTGCCGAAGTCGTTCGAGCCGGGTGGCGCGGACGCGGATCCGACCGTTGGGCCGCCGACTGACTCCGAGGCGCCGAGCGAATCCGAAGCGCCGCCCGACGAGACGAAACGTGAGCCCGGCGGCTGATAGTTGGGCGGTCTTGCGGACGCTAAGAGGTTGATCACCCGCACCTGCTGCGGGCGATCAACCCGTTAGAGCGCACGACTTCCGAGTGGCAGGGTTGAGGTATGCCGAACCACCTCGCCCGGGCCACCAGTCCGTATCTGCGCCAGCACGCCGACAACCCGGTGCACTGGCAGGAGTGGACGCCCGAGGCGCTGGCCGAGGCGGCCGGTCGCGACGTGCCGATCCTGCTGTCGATCGGCTACGCCGCGTGCCACTGGTGCCACGTGATGGCGCACGAGTCGTTCGCCGACGACGAGGTCGCTGCGGCGATGAACGACGGGTTCGTCTGCATCAAGGTCGACCGCGAGGAGCGCCCCGACCTCGATGCGGTGTACATGAACGCAACCGTCGCCCTGACCGGACAGGGCGGCTGGCCGATGACCTGCTTCCTCACCCCCGACGGCAGGCCGTTCTTCTGCGGGACCTACTACCCCAAGCGCACTTTCCTGCAACTGTTGGCCGCGGTGAGCGACACCTGGCGCAACCGTCGCGGCGAAGTGGAGGAGGCGTCGGACAAGATCACCGACGAGCTGCGGTCGATGGCGTCGGGCCTTCCGGGCGGCGGTCCGCCGATGCAGCCGGCCCTGTGTGATCACGCCGTCGCCACGGTGCTGCAGGACGAGGACGTCGTGCGCGGCGGATTCGCCACCAATCCGGCTGGCGCGCCGAAGTTTCCGCCGTCTGCGTTGCTCGAGGCGCTGCTGCGCAACCACGAACGCACCGGCGACATCATGCCCATGGAGACCGTGGAGCGCACCTGTAGCGCAATGGCCCGCGGCGGCATCTACGACCAGTTGGCGGGCGGGTTCGCCCGTTACAGTGTCGACGCGTCCTGGGTGGTACCGCATTTCGAGAAGATGTTGTACGACAACGCGCTGCTGCTGCGGGCCTACGCACATTGGGCGCGGCGCACGGCAAATCCTCTGGCGCACAAGGTGGCTGCTGAGACCGCAGCTTTCATGATCGGCGAACTCGGCGCCGACGGCATGTTCACTTCGTCGCTGGACGCCGACGCCGCCGGGGTGGAAGGCCTGACGTACGTGTTTACCCCCGCGCAGTTGACCGAAGTGCTCGGTGCCGACGACGGACGTTGGGCCGCGGAACTTTTCGAAGTCACTGAGGAGGGTACCTTCGAACACGGCGCCTCGGTGCTGCAGTTACCTCGCGACCCCGACGACCCGGAACGGTTCGTCAAGGTGCGGACTGCCCTGCTGGCGGCCAGGGTCACCCGACCGCAACCGAGCCGTGACGACAAGGTCGTCACCGCGTGGAACGGGCTGGCGATCACCGCACTCGCCGAAGCGAGCGTCGCGCTCGACCGGCCCGAATTCCTCGACGCCGCAACGCAATGCGCGCACGCCGTCTGGAATCTGCACATGTCCGACGGCAGACTGCGGCGTGCGAGCCTCGGCGGCCTGGTCGGCGACAGTGCGGCGATCCTCGAGGACCACGCCGCGCTGGCCACCGGGCTGCTGACCCTGCATCAGATGACCGGTGACGCGGCCTGGCTGGATGCGGGATCTACGCTGCTCGACATCGCGCTCGACCACTTCGCCGACCCGGACCGCCCCGGCCGGTGGTTCGACACCGCCGACGACGCCGAGGCGTTGATGGTGCGGCCCGCAGATCCGCTCGACGGCGCGACGCCCTCGGGTGCCTCGCTGATCGCTGAGGCGCTGCTCGTGGCCGCCCATCTCGCACCGGCGGAGTCGGCCGACCGCTACGCCGCTGCGGCCGAGGCGACCCTGGCTGCCGCCACGCCGATTCTGACCCGGCTGCCGCGCTCGGGCGGGCACTGGCTCGCCGTCGCTGAAGCGGCCGTGCGCGGGCCGCTCCAGATCGCGGTCGCGTGCGAGCCCGGACACTCGGAGCTGCTGGCGGCCGCGCGCCGACTCGCCCCGGGAGGAGCTGTCGTCGTCGGCGGGCCGGTGAACTCGTCGCAGCTGCTGATCGACCGCGACCGCGTCGACGGAGCCGACGCCGCCTACGTCTGCCGCGGCAGGACCTGCGACCGGCCGGTCACGTCCGCGTCGGAACTGGCTGCTGCACTGAGTGCCTCCGTGTAGCCTTCGGCGCATGTCGACCCCCGAGGACAACGCCAAGACCGTCAACCGCTACCTCGAGCTGGCCGCCCAGGGCAAGGCCGATGATATCGCCGAGCTCTACGCCGACGATGCGACCGTCGAGGACCCGGTCGGCAGCGAGGTGCACATCGGCCGCCAGGCGATCCGCGGCTTCTACGACGCGCTTCCGACGATGGGCGCACAGGCTGACGTCGTGACGCTGCGGACGCTCGGCAACGAGGCCGCGTTCTTCTGGGCGCTCACGATCAATCTCGGCGAGAACAAGATGCGCATCGAGATCATCAGCGTCATGACCTTCAACGAGGACGGCAAGATCGCGTCGATGAAGGCCTACTGGACACCGGAGAACGTCACCCAGCTTTAGAAGACGGCGAACCACATCGCGATGTAGTGGCAGATCGCCGCGACCGCGGTGCATGCGTGGAAGAACTCATGGTGGCCGAACACCGACGGCCACGGGTCGGGCCACTTGAGCGCGTACAGCACACCGCCGATGCTGTATAGCGCGCCGCCGACGATCAGCAGCACCAGCGCGGCGACGCCCGCGCCCTGGGTGATCGGGCCGACGAACCACGCCGCCACCCAACCGAGCAGGATGTAGAGCGGCACGCCCACCCACCGCGGCGCCGACGGCCAGAAACACTTGAGCAGCACGCCCGCGATCGCGCCGCCCCAGACGATCCAGAACAACACCATGCCGTCGCCCGAGGGCAGCGCCAGCAGAGCGAACGGCGTGTAGCTACCCGCGATGAACACGAAGATCATCGAGTGGTCGAGGCGCTTCATCCACTTACGCGCCGTCTCGTTCTTCCAGTTCACCCGGTGGTAGGCACCGCTGACGGTGAACATTGCGACGATCGTCAGGGTGTAGATCAGCGTCGCGATCCCGGCGCGGGTCGACTGCAGCGACCACGACACCGACACCAGCGTGGCGCCGCAGATCGCCGCGACCACCGCCGCGTACACGTGAATCCAGCCGCGGGCGCGCGGTTTGCCGATGAAATTGGCGACGCCGTCGACGACGGCTTCCGGGAGATCCTCAGCGTGGCCGTGCGGCTTGCGGGACCGGTCGGAATCGGTGGCGTCGATGGATCGGGTCATGTCACCTCCACTAATGCCATGGGGGTTTGTGAACCTCACAGTAGTCTGGATCCTCGTGGAGCTCATTCCGCCGCGCCTCAAAGAGCCGGCCTACCGGCTGTATGAGCTGCGGTTGCGCCAGGAGCTGGCGCGGGCCAAATCCCAACTGCCGCGCCATATTGCCGTGTTGTGTGACGGCAACCGGAGGTGGGCACGTGACCTTGGCCACGATGACGTCAGCGTCGGCTACCGGATGGGCGCCCGCAAGATCGCCGAAATGCTGCGCTGGTGCCAGGACGCAGGGGTCGAGATGGCCACCGTGTATCTGCTGTCCACCGAGAACCTGCAGCGCGCACCTGACGAGCTGTCCCCGCTGATCGAGATCATCACCGACGTCGTCGAGGAGATCTGTGCGCCCGCCAACCATTGGAGCGTGCGCACCGTCGGGGACCTGGAGCTGATCGGCGAGGAGCCCGCCCGGCGGCTGCGTGACGCCGTTGAATCGACGGATGCGGCTCCGGGATGCTTTCACGTCAATCTCGCCGTCGGCTACGGCGGACGCCAGGAGATCGTCGACGCCGTCCGGCAACTGCTCGGCAAGGAACTGGCCAACGGCGTCTCCGGGGAACAGCTGATCGAGGCCGTCACCATCGACGCGATCTCGGAGAACCTCTACACCTCGGGACAACCCGACCCCGACCTCGTCATCCGCACGTCGGGGGAGCAGCGGCTGTCGGGCTTCCTGTTGTGGCAGAGCGCGTATTCGGAGATGTGGTTCACCGAGGCCTACTGGCCGGCGTTCCGGCGCGTCGACTTCCTGCGTGCCCTGCGGGACTACACCGCGCGCCACCGCCGCTATGGCATGTGATCGGCTCAGCCGATGTGGCATGTGATGGGACACTGAACCCATGGCTGCGCTGTCAGCAGTGGTCTTCGCGCTCAGCTGGTGGTTGGGCCTGTACCTGCTGGCGCGCGACCCGCGCAAACCCGAGCTGGTCCTGGCCGCGATCGGGCTGACAAGTTTCGCAGCGGTCGTCGCGCTGGATGCCGTGCGGACGACGAGCGGCTCCGAGGTGCTCAGCCGCATCGAGATCTACCTTGTCGCTGTGCCGGGCGTCGCGTGGTTCGCGGTGCTCGTGGAGCTGTCGCGGCCACGCGACACGTGGCGTAGCCGCGCGGGCGAGATCGTGCTCGTCGTCGGCGTCGCGGCCGTGGCGCTCACCGGGGCCGCAATGGCGGGCAGCGTCGACGGTCCGGTGCGACTCGGGCACTGGGTGATGTTCGCCGCGATCTCGCTTTCGGTGTTGGGCGCGATGATCAACGCGGTGCTACGCCGGTGGCAACCCGGCCCGGTGGTGGGTTTCGTCGTCATCGCGACGCTGTTCTTCGCGTTGGGCAACGCGAACCTGGTCATCCCGCTGGGCCTGGTGCCGAGTTGGCTGGCGTTGGCGTCCACCGGGTTCGACGTCGCACTGTTGGGCATCGCGGTCGCCATCGGCGACGCGTTTGACGAGGGTCAGGCGTTGCGTGCCGACATGCTGCGCTCGTTCGCCGCGACCGCCGTGGTGGCGGTGCTGTTCGGCGGGCAGGCGCTGATCGGGCTGGCCGTCACCGGGCACGACACCGCGCTGACGGTGCTGCTGTTCACCAGCCTGGGCATCGCGATCGCGATCAACGTGCTCGCCGATCCGCTGGCCGGCGTCCTCGACCGGTTGGCGTTCTCCCGGTCGCCCGCCCTGCGCGCCGATCGGGCCGCGCTGCGCCGCACCGAGGCGGCGCTGCCGCTGCGGTCGGCCAACCCGCTCGACGGCATCGACGACGACACCTTCGCCCGGCTCACCCGGCGCGCGCTCGGCCACTACGGCGATCTGTCCAAGCTGGTCGCCAGCCCGTTGACAGCCCTGCCGATCATCGACGAGCGCCTGGCCGCCCGCGGCGCGCCCGACCAACCGCTGGAGCGTGCCAACGAACTCAAGGCGCTGTTGGCCGACCGCATCGCCCGGCTCAAACCGCGCGACGGCAGCGAGTTCGGCACCACCGAACAGTGGCGGTACTACAACTCGCTGTACTTCCCGTACGTCGTCGGGGTGCGGGCCTACGCCCAGAACGCCACGGCGGCGGGGCTCGACCCGGTGGCGCGGCAGGCCTGGCAGTGGTTCGTCACCGAGGTGCCGCAGCGCTCGCTGCACAACTGGCAGAACGCTGCCGCGCGCCTGATCGCCGCCGACCTACGCGGCAGCCTGGTCGCCGCCCAGGATTGACTACCGCCCTGACCTGCAATTGGCAGTAACTGGCAGCGTTCTGCGTCGATCTGGCAGCGGTATCTGCGCATCGTCGGTGACATGACCACCACAACCACCCGTCCCCTGGAGGACCGCAGCGATGAGGTCGCCGGCGACGCCCTACTGCGTTTCGCGCTGAGGGCCGACGCGACGCTGTGCGCGGGCATCGGACTGGTCATCGCCATGGCCGCCGACCCGCTGTCCCGAGTGTCCGGTCTGTCGGCCACCAGCGAGTGGATCGCCGGTGCCGCGCTCGTCGGCTACGGCGCCGCGCTGTTCCTGGCCGCCGGAGTGCACGACGTCCGGCGCGTCGGCCTCGGCGTGCTCGTCGGCAACGTCGTGTTCGCGGTGGCGATCGGCGTGGTGCTGGTCGCCGGCTGGCTGCCGCTGACAGAACTCGGGGTCGTCGGCACCGTCGCGTTCACCGCCGTCACCCTCGCCTTTGCCTATGCCCAGTACCTCGGGGTGCGTCGCCTGACGTGACCCCCTCATGACTGGTCCGGAGCCGCCGTCGTCAGAGGTTGCGGCGTCGGCTCCGGAACGGTCCCTCACCACCCCACCGAAAGGAATCACACCGATGACCGCACTCAGCACTATGCGATTGAACGAGTCGACCGACTCACTGCTGCGCTTCGCCCTGCGCGCCGACGCGACCTGCAGCTTGCTCATGGGTATCGCCGGTATTCCGCTGGCGGGCTGGATGGCCGAGATATCGGGCACCACAAAGGCGTTCGAGTACTCCGTGAGCGCGCTCTTCATGGTGTTCGCGGTGGCGGTGTTCGCGCTCGCCGCACTGCCGTCGGTGAAACTGCCCGGTATCGCGGTGGCCGTCGGCAACGTGGTGTTCACGATCGCGGCCGTCGGCTTGGTGCTCGCCGACGTGTTTCCGTTGACCACCACGGGTGTGGTGCTCACGCTGGCCGCCGGTGTCTACACGCTGGGCATGGCCGAACTGCAATATCAAGGCGTGCGCCGCATCAAAGCGTGACCGCTGACCGCTGCGCCTGCGCGAGTGCTACAGCTTGCGCAGGCGCAGTCTGTTGATCGAGTGGTCGGCGTCCTTGCGCAGCACCAGCGTCGCGCGCGGGCGGGTCGGCAGGATGTTCTCGATCAGGTTCGGCCGGTTGATCGAATGCCAGATGTCGCGGGCGGCGAACACCGCCTGCTCGTCGGTGAGCGTGGCGTAGTGGTGGAAGTGTGAAGCGGGATCGGCGAACGACGTCGACCGCAGCCCCAGGAACCGGTCGATGTACCACTGTTCGATGTCGTCGATGCGGGCATCGACATAGACCGAGAAGTCGAACAGGTCGGACACCATCAGCGTCGGCCCCGTCTGAAGCACATTGAGGCCCTCGAGGATCAGGATGTCCGGATGACGGACGATCTGCTTCTCGCCCGGCACGATGTCGTACAGCAGATGCGAATAAACCGGCGCACACGCGTATTCCGAACCGGACTTGACCGTCGTGACGAACCTCATCAGCGCACGACGGTCGTAACTTTCGGGAAAACCTTTGCGACCCATCAGGTTCCGGCGCACCAACTCGGAGTTCGGGTAGAGGAACCCGTCGGTGGTGACCAGATCTACCCGCGGATGGTGTTCCCAGCGGGCTAGAAGTGCCTGCAGCACACGGGCCGTCGTGGACTTGCCGACCGCGACGCTGCCCGCGACGCCGATGACGAACGGCACCGGCCGGTCCGGATTCTGCTGGGGCTCACCGAGGAATTCGGCGGTCGTCGCGAACAACCGCTGGCGCGCGGCGACCTGAAGGTGAATCAGCCGGGCCAGCGGCAGATAAACCTCCTCGACTTCCAGCAGGTCGATCTTTTCGCCGATACCGCGCAGCTTCTTCAGCTCGTCTTCGCTGAGTTTGAGCGGAGTCGACATACGTAGATTCCGCCACTGACTCCGGTCGAACTCCACATATGGGCTGGGTTCACTCAGCCGCGCCATGCGCTCAGTCTTGCATTTACCGTTGAGGCCATGGTCGCCAGCACCTCGGTTTCGTCAGTCCGCGAGTATCTGCTGCTCGGTTTGCGCTTCGACCGGGTGGAGGAGGGCTACGTCGACTCGTTCACCGGCGATCCGGCGCTGCGGCGCGCAGTGGCCGCCGAGCCGCCGCCCGATCCCGCCGACCTGGCCAGGCAGGCTGAGCGGCTGCTGGCGGAACTGCCCGCGGGCCTCGACCAGCAGCGGGCCGACTACGTCGGCGCCCATTTGCGCGCGCTGGCCTGCGCCGGGCGCAAGTTCGCCGGCGAGGACGTCGGCTTCGTCGACGAGGTGCAGGCGTACTTCGATGTGCGCATCAGCAGGGGCGATCCAGAGCAATACCGGCAGGCCCATCGGCGACTCGACGAAGTGTTGGGCGGGACCGGTTCGCTCGCCGACCGGATGCAGTCCTACCGCGCGGGGGAGGAGATCCCGCCCGCCCGCCTCGAGGAGTGCATCCACGTGTTCTCCAGCGCGCTGCGCGACCGCGTGCGTGCCGAGTATCCGCTGCCCGACGCCGAGACCGTCACCTATGAGGTGGTCACCGACAAGCCGTGGTCGGGTTTCAACTACTACCACGGTGACTACAAGTCGACGGTGGCCGTCAATGCCGACCTCAGGCAGCAGATGTCGAACCTGCCGCGGCTGGTCGCCCACGAGTCCTATCCGGGCCACCACACCGAGCACTGCCGTAAGGAAGCGGGTCTGGTCGAACTAAGGGGCCAGGCGGAGCAGACGATCTTCCTGGTCAACACCCCGCAGTGCCTGATGGCGGAGGGCCTGGCCGACCTGGCGCTGTACGCGGCGATCGGTCCCGACTGGGGCACGTGGGCAGGCGAGATCTACGCCGACCTGGGGTTGCGGTTCGACGGCGACCGCGCTCAGGCGGTGTCGGAGGCGACGGCTGCGTTGGCAGACGTGCGGCAGGACGCGGCCCTGATGTTGCACGACGAGCACCGCGACGTCGATGAGGTCGTCGAGTTCCTCAAGCGGTGGCTGTTGGTCAACG
Organism: Mycolicibacterium celeriflavum; assembly: GCF_010731795.1. Taxonomy (NCBI): domain Bacteria; kingdom Bacillati; phylum Actinomycetota; class Actinomycetes; order Mycobacteriales; family Mycobacteriaceae; genus Mycobacterium; species Mycolicibacterium celeriflavum. The sequence goes on from NZ_AP022591.1 coordinate 4,556,911, forward strand.
ACGAGCGCGCCCGCCAGATGCTGCGGTTCTTGTCCTCGCCGCTGTGGCGCGCCTACACCAGCACCTACGTCGAGGGGTACCGGCTGCTGCGGGGGTGGCTGGACGGACGGCCCGACGACGTCAGCCTGACCCAACGGTTCGGCACGCTGCTCGACGAGCCGCTGATCCCGTCGTCGCTGCGGGCGGCGTGAGGGCGCGCGAAGGACCGGAAAGTAGGCTAGGCCCATGACTGCAGACCCCGTGACCTCGAAAGCCGCTGCTCCGGGCGCGGAGTACGCCGAGACCGCGAGCGCCGCCTACCGGGCCGCGCTGCAGGTAATCGAATCCGTCGAGCCGAGGATCGCGGCTGCGACGCGCAAAGAGCTTGCCGATCAACGGGATTCGCTGAAGCTGATCGCCAGCGAGAACTACGCCTCGCCGGCGGTGCTGCTGACCATGGGCACCTGGTTCTCCGACAAGTACGCCGAGGGCACCATCGGACACCGGTTCTATGCGGGCTGCCAGAACGTCGACACCGTCGAGAGCCTCGCCGCCGAGCATGCCCGCGAACTGTTTTCAGCGCCGTACGCCTACGTGCAACCGCACTCCGGTATCGACGCCAACCTCGTTGCGTTCTGGGCGATCCTGGCCACGCGGGTCGAAGCACCCAGCCTCGCCGAACTCGGCGCCAAGCACGTCAACGAGCTGTCCGAAAACGACTGGGAGACGCTGCGCAACAAGCTCGGCAACCAGCGGCTGTTGGGCATGTCGCTGGACGCCGGCGGCCACCTCACCCACGGCTTCCGGCCCAACATCTCCGGCAAGATGTTCCACCAGCGCAGCTACGGCACCGACCCGGACACCGGCTTTCTGGACTACAGCGCGGTGGCCGAAGCCGCCCGCGAGTTCAAGCCGCTGATCATCGTGGCGGGGTATTCGGCCTATCCGCGGCGCGTCAACTTCGCCACGATGCGCGAGATCGCCGACGAGGTGGGCGCGACGTTGATGGTCGACATGGCGCACTTCGCGGGCCTGGTCGCGGGCAAGGTCTTCACCGGCGAAGAGGATCCGGTGCCCCACGCCCACGTCACCACCACGACCACCCACAAGTCGCTGCGCGGGCCGCGCGGCGGGATGGTGCTGGCCCAGCCGGAGTTCTCCGACGCCGTCGACAAGGGCTGCCCGATGGTGCTGGGCGGACCGCTGTCGCACGTGATGGCGGCCAAAGCCGTCGCGCTCGCCGAGGCCCGCCAGCCCGCGTTCCAGGTGTACGCGCAGCGCGTCGCCGACAATGCGCAGGCACTGGCCGACGGCTTCCTCAAACGCGACGCGGGGCTGGTCACCGGCGGCACCGACAACCACCTCGTGCTGCTCGACGTCACCTCGTTCGGCCTCACCGGCCGGCAGGCCGAGTCCGCGCTGCTCGACGCGGGCATCGTCACCAACCGCAACTCCGTGCCCGCGGATCCGAACGGCGCTTGGTACACCAGCGGCATCCGGCTGGGCACGCCGGCGCTCACCACGCGCGGGTTCGGTGTCGACGATTTCGACCGGGTGGCCGAGCTGATCGTCGACGTGCTGTCGAACACTCAGCCTTCCGCTACCGCGGGGAAACTCTCCAAGGCCAAATACACCCTCGCCGACGGCACCGCCGAGCGTGTGCACGCCGCGTCGGCCGAGCTGCTGGACGCCAATCCGCTGTACCCGGGGTTGCAGCTGTAATCGGGACGCGGGATCAGCGCCCGGTCGCGTCATCGATGAGCTCGCGCAGGATGTCCATGTGGCCGGCGTGACGTGCCGTCTCCTCGATCATGTGAACGAGCGCCCATCGCATCGACGGTGAATTGCCGTCGCGGCTCTGCCGCGCGCAAGGCAGATTCAAGTCGGCGCATCCGGAAATCGCGTCGTTGGCGTTCGCTACGACGCTGCGGTACTCCGCGGTCAGGGAAGCCGTCGTGGCCTCGGGCGCGGCGTGAAAGGTCTCCTGCCACTCACCGACGGTCTCGCCGAGGAAGATGAACCGCTCGACGTTGATGAGGTGGTTCAAAAGGCCCAGCACATTGGTTCCCGACGGCACACCCGGGTTACGCACCTGCGGCTCCGGCGCGCCGTACACCTTGTCGACAACGCAGCCGCGAAGGTAGTCGAGGAAAGCTTGCAGCACCTCTCTTTCGTCGCCGTCGGTGCGCGGCGGTGGCTTGTCGTTGCTGGAACGTTTGCGGGCCATGGCCTGACGTCTCCGTTCTGTGGCGAGCCGATTTCAGAGAACATGTGAACTCGGGTTACAGTTACTTTTATGGCACAGAAACCTGTACCGAATGCGCTGATCCTCGAACTCGAGCCGGTCGTGCAGCAGGAGCTGCGTCGTCACATCGACTCCGAGGACCTCTGGTACGCGCACGACTACGTACCGTTCGACCAGGGCGAGAACTTCGCGTTTCTCGGCGGTAAGGACTGGGACCCGTCGCAGGTGACCTTGCCCAAAGACGTCACCGATGCGCTGGAGATCCTGCTCATCACCAAGGACAACCTCGCGAGCTTCCATCGCGAGTTCGTGTTCAGCTTCATCCTCGAGGAGAAATGGGGCCGCTGGATCGGCCGGTGGACCGCCGAGGAGCATCTGCACGCGATCGCGTTGCGCAACTACCTCGTCGTGACCCGCGAGATCGACCCGGCCGCCAACGAGGACGTGCGCGTCGAGCACGTGATGAAGGGCTACCGCGCCGACACCTACAGCCAGGTCGAGCGCCTGGTGTTCATGGCGTTCTTCGAACGCGCGCACGCCGTCTTCTGCCGCAACCTCGAAGCTAAGATCACCGAACCGGTGCTCAAGCGCCTCATCGGTCGCATCGCCAAGGACGAGGAGCGCCATGAGGAGTTCTTCGCCAACCTCGTCGCGCATCTGCTGTCCTCCAGCCGGGACGAAACCGTGGATGCGATCGCGCGCCGCGCCACCGAACTCGACGTCGTCGGCGGCGACATCGACGCCTACGCAGACAAGCTGCAGCGCGTCGCCGAGGCCGGCATCTTCGGGCCCGAGCAGTTGCGTCAGGTGAGAGCCGACCGGATCGCCGCCTGGGGGCTGGCCGACGAGCCGAAACTGCGCGAGTTCGCCTCCGCGTAACCGACCGGTCACCCCACCCCGCGAGCAGCGGCGAACACTACGGCGCGCCTGCACCGCGCATGTGCCGCAACGGGAGTAGCGTCGCTTCCGATGGCTAGCGACTTGCTTTGCTGTCCGGGCGGTACCGATCGTTTCGATCATGAAGGGACCGGCCCCGGTCTCAGTGCCGCGGTGTCCGCCGAAGGTTCGTGCGGGGCCGCATGAAGCCAAGTGAGACGCGAGGAGCGCCACGTGACTGAATCGGCCATTCGGACCTATGTGCTCGATACCTCGGTGCTGCTGTCAGATCCATGGGCCTGCACGCGCTTTGCCGAGCACGAGGTCGTGGTTCCGCTGGTGGTGATCAGCGAACTCGAAGCCAAGCGTCACCATCATGAACTCGGCTGGTTCGCGCGTCAGGCCCTGCGGATGTTCGACGACCTTCGGCTCGAATACGGCCGGCTCGATCAGCCGATTCCCGTTGGCGCACAAGGCGGTTCGCTGCACGTGGAGCTCAACCACAGCGATCCGACGGTGCTGCCCGCGGGCTTCCGGACCGAGAGCAACGATGCACGGATCCTGACCGTCGCGGCCAACCTCGCCGCCGAAGGTAAGCATGTCACGCTGGTCAGCAAGGACATCCCGCTGCGGGTGAAGGCCGGTGCGGTCGGGTTGTCGGCCGACGAATACCACGCCCAGGACGTCATCACGTCCGGCTGGACCGGAATGGCAGAGGTCGAGGTCGGCGTCGACGACATCGATGCGCTGTTCGCCGACGGCGAGACGGATCTGGAGTCGGCTCGAAACCTTCCCTGCCACACCGGAATTCGACTGCTCGGTGGAACCTCGCACGCGCTGGGCCGGGTGACGCCGGAGAAGCGGGTGCAGTTGGTGCGCGGGGACCGGGAGGCGTTCGGGCTGCGCGGCCGTTCCGCCGAACAACGGGTGGCGTTGGACCTGCTGCTCGACGAATCCGTCGGCATCGTCTCGCTCGGCGGCAAGGCGGGCACCGGAAAATCGGCGCTGGCGCTGTGCGCAGGGCTGGAGGCCGTGCTCGAGCGCCGCACCCAGCGCAAGGTCGTGGTGTTCCGTCCGCTGTACGCGGTCGGCGGGCAGGACCTCGGCTACCTGCCCGGCAGCGAGAGCGAGAAGATGGGCCCGTGGGCGCAGGCGGTCTTCGACACGCTCGAGGGATTGGCCAGCCCCGCGGTGCTCGAGGAGGTGCTGGCGCGCGGCATGCTCGAGGTGTTGCCGTTGACGCACATCCGGGGCCGCTCGCTGCACGACTCGTTCGTGATCGTCGACGAGGCGCAGTCGCTGGAGCGCAACGTGTTGCTGACCGTGCTCTCGCGACTGGGCGCCGGGTCGCGCGTCGTGCTCACCCACGATGTCGCCCAGCGCGACAATCTGCGCGTCGGCCGGCACGACGGCGTCGCCGCGGTGATCGAAAAGCTCAAGGGCCACCCGCTGTTCGCCCACATCACGCTGCTGCGCAGCGAACGCTCGCCGATCGCCGCGCTGGTGACCGAGATGCTGGAGGAGATCAGCCCCGGCGCCCTGCCGTGATGGTGATTTCGGTGCGCTACCAGTCGTTCAGCGATCGGTAGCGCGCCCAAACCCCTGGCGGTGGAGGCTGCTGCGGGCCAGATACCACCCGGCGGCCGCCGCCCCGCCCAGCGCCACGACCCGATCGGCGCGGTCGCCACGCGGCAGGTCGAGCAGCGACACCAGGCCCAGCACCGCGAACCCGGTGCGCAGGGCGGGCTGGCTGGTGGCCGTCGTGACCAGCGCGGTGTTCTTGTCGGTCAGGGCCGCGGAAGCTTCGTCGAGACGCACCGGTCCTCCTGTCGATCGGGTGACGGGGCAGCCCTTTGACGGTAAATCTTTCGGCGCCACAGGGGAATAGGGAATTTCCCTATGCCCCGGCGGTTGTTTCGGGCGCCTGCGGCCTGCCGAGGTGACGGCCCAGCTCGGCCCGCGACCGGATGCCGAGCTTGCGGTAGATGCGGGCGAGGTTGGCCTCGACTGTCTTGGGGCTGATGAACAGCGCGGCCGCGACGTCGCGGTTCTTCATTCCCGAAGCGGCGAGCTCGGCGACCCGCTGCTCGGACGGCGTCAACTCGCCGGTGCCGTGTCGTCCCACGCTCGCGAGAGAAAGCTCGGCACGCGTCCGGGCGGCCCACAGCGGGATGTTCAGGCGCTCGAAGATCTCCGCTGCTTCCTGCAGGTGCGCCGATGCCGACTCCTTTCTGCGCTGACGACGCTCCAGCCGGCCCAGGGTCAGCAACGTCCGCCCGCGCTCGAAGGGCATCGGCAGCTCCTCGTGTGCGGTCATCGCCTGACGCGCGGCGTCGTGGGCGCCGTCGAGGTCGCCGCGGGCGGCCAGCAGCATGGCGCGCGACCGCGCGCCCACCGCGAGCATCCACTGGCGGTCGAGCCTGCGGCCGTTGTTCTCCAGCGCTGCGATGAGTGGCTCGGCCTCGGTGAGGCGGTCCAGTTGGACGAGCGCCTCGATGGCGTCCGGCAGAAAAGCGGCATTGGGTAGTTCGGTCGGCGTCTTCTCCGGATCGAACTCCGACAGCATCGGCTGCAGCGCGTCCACCGCGGCTCGGTAGTTGCCCAGCGACACCTCGAGGAAGCCCAGGGCGGCCAGTACCCGCTCCGCCAGCCGGAACGCCCCGGTGCGCCTGGCACATTCGAGGGCATCGTCGATCGCCTGACGCGCGGCGTCCTCCTGGCCGGCGAACGCGGTCAGCTGCGCGCGCAGGCTTTGGGTCAGGAACTGTGGGGTGTCGCCGCCGATCTGCCGCGCTTTCTCCAGCGCATGCTCGGCGACCAGGTTGGCCCAGACGAAGTCGCCCCGCCAGATCGCGTTCATCACCACATGTTGGGAGACGAACACGTGCTCGCCCTCTTCGCCCTTCTCCAGGCAGCGGGCGCGGATCTTGTCCAGCTCCTCGCGCGCCTCGTCGAGCCGGCCGGTCCATTCCAGCAGCAGCGCGTGCTGCACGGCGGGTCGGAACACCAACGGCGTATACGCCTCCGGGTCCTCCAGCTCCACCGCCCGCCGCAGCAACTCGTCGTCGTAACCCTGGCCCGCGGCGAACCGCATCACGGCCAGCATCCCGAGCGCCATGCCGAGCAGGTGCGGGTTGTCGACGCCCTCGGCACACGCGACCGCCTCCTCGGCGGTGGCGACACCCTTCTGCAAGTCATTGCCGTGAAACAGCGTGTAAGCCAACGTGATCAGCGTCTGTACCCGCAGCGCGCGGTTGTCGTGGTCTTCGTCGAGCGCGTCGCACAACAGGCGGGTGCCTTCGATGAAGCCGTCCCCGTACAGCCGCACGACAGCCAGGCGGCTCAACGCCTCCGCGCGCAGCGCGCCGGACGGCAGGCGCTCGATCGCCTCCTCGAGCACCGCAGCCGCCCGTTCGGAATTCCCCGCGTCGAAGTGGTGCAGCGCCGATCGCAGCCGCCGTTCGGGGGTGTCGCCGCCGAGCCCGATCGCCAGGTCCATCAGTTCGGCCGCCGCCGCAGGCGCTCCGCGCACCCGCGCCGAATCCGCCGCCGTGTCCAGCGCCCGCAACGTGATCTCGTCGCCGCGGGTGGCGGCCAGCGCCAGATGTCTTGCCCGCAGCTCGGGTTCGTCGACGATCTCGGCGAGCCGGCGGTGCATCGACCGGCGGTCACCGGGCGCGGCCTGGGTGTAGACGCCTGTCGCCAACAGCGGATGGGCGAACCGGATCCGGTTGCCGTCGATCGCGACAATGCCCTTGCCCTCGGCGATCTCCAACAGCTCGACGAGCCGGTCGTCGTCGCCGGTCGTCGCTTTCGACACCAGTTCCACCGTGGGCACCGCCAGGCACGCGGCGGCGAGCAGCGCGTCGTGCACATGGGCATCGAGGCCGTCGAGCCGGGTACGTACCACGTCGGTCAGCGTTTGGGGCAGCGACGGATCGATGCCCGAGGCGCGTTCGTCGATCGAGCGGGCCAATTCGATTGCGTAGAACGGGTTTCCGCCCGACACCTGGTGGATCCGCCCGATCGTCGGGCGGGAGAACGGCCGTCGCAGCCGCGTCGACACTGCGGCATGCAGATCGTGAACGCTCAACGGGCTCAACCGGATTCGATGGACCGCCTCGGGCCGCGGCAGCTGTAGCCAGGCGGTGCCCGCGCCATCTACGGGGTCAGTCCGGAGGCTGGCCAGCAGTCCGATGCGCCCGGTGAGCCGGCGCGCCGCGAAAGCGAGCACATGCGCGCTCGACGGGTCGAGGCACTGCAGATCGTCGATGGCCAACAGGACGGGCCGCTCGTCGCAGAGTCGCTCGAGCACCGACAGGAATGCGGCGGCGACGGCACGCTGGTCGGTCACCGCATCGTTGTCCGCCCGCAGCAGCACCTGGTCGAGCGCGAGTCGTTGAGGTGTCGGCAGCTCGGCCCAGGAAGCTGTGTCGGCGTCGTCGAGCAGATCTGCCAGAGCGGTGTAGGCGAGCACCGATTCGGCGGCCGTCGCTCGCGTCGAGAGCACCCGGAAACCGCGCTGCTGCGCGTGCTCCACGGCAGCCGACCACAAGGTGGTCTTGCCGATTCCGGCCTCACCTTCGATCAGCAACGCCGACGGGCCGACATCCGCCGACTCCAGGAAGGTGACGACGGCGCGCAGGTGTGTCGACTGGCCGATCACGACGTCACAGCTGACTAGCGGTCGTCGTCTTTCACCTTGGCCATCGCTAGCACGTCGAGACGCTTGTCCAATTCTTCCTCGGACAACTTGTCGCCGATCAGTCCTCGGTCGATGACGGTCTGGCGGATGGTCTTCTTCTCCTTGAGCGCCTGCTTGGCGACGGCTGCTGCCTCCTCGTAGCCGATCGCCGAGTTCAGTGGCGTCACGATCGATGGCGACGATTCCGCCAGCTCGCGCAACCGCTCCTCGTTGGCCACCAAGCCGTCGATACAGCGTTCGGCGAACAGCTTCGAGGAGTTCGTCAGGATCTTGAACGACTCGAGGATGTTGCGGGCCATCATCGGGATGTAGACGTTGAGTTCGAAGGCGCCCGACGCGCCGCCGAACGCGATCGCGGCATCGTTGCCGATCACCTGCGCGGCCACCTGCGTGACCGCCTCGGGGATCACCGGGTTCACCTTGCCGGGCATGATCGAGCTGCCCGGTTGCAAATCCGGCAGCTGGATCTCGCCGAGACCGGTCAGCGGCCCCGAGCCCATCCACCGGATGTCGTTGGCGATCTTGGTCAGCGACACGGCGACGGTGCGCAGCGCACCGGATGCTTCCACCAGGCCGTCGCGGGCGGCCTGCGCCTCGAAATGGTTGGCCGCGACCCGTAATTCGGCCAGCCCGGTCTGCTCGCTGAGCACCGCGACGACGCGCTCGTCGAAATCGTCGGGCGCGTTCAGTCCGGTGCCGACCGCGGTGCCGCCGATGGCCAGCTCACCCAACCGCGGCAGCGTGGCCCGCACCCTTTCTATGCCCGCTTCGATCTGACGGGCGTAGCCGCTGAACTCCTGGCCCAGGGTCACCGGAACGGCGTCCATCAGATGGGTGCGACCGGACTTGACCACGGTGCGCCACTGCCGCGCCTTGGAGTCCAGCGACTCGTGCAGTACTTCTAGCGCCGGAATCAGGTGACGCACAGCGGCTTCCGTCGCGGCTATGTGTGTCGCGGTGGGGAAGGTGTCGTTCGACGACTGCGACATGTTCACGTCGTCGTTGGGGTGCACGGTCACGCCGTTGCGCGCCGCGATGCCCGCGATCACCTCGTTGGTGTTCATGTTCGAGCTGGTACCCGAACCGGTCTGGAAGACGTCGATGGGGAACTGGTCGTCGTGCCTGCCGTCGGCGATCTCACCGGCCGCGGCGATGATCGCGTCGGCCTTGTCCGCTGCCAGCAGGCCGAGGTCCTTGTTGACCTGCGCACAGGCGCCCTTCAGCAGGCCGAGAGCCCGGATCTGGGTGCGCTCGAGACCGCGGCCGGAAATCGGGAAGTTCTCCACCGCGCGCTGGGTCTGCGCGCGCCACAGCGCGTTGACCGGCACCCGGACCTCGCCCATGGTGTCATGCTCGACGCGGTACTCGACGTCTGAAGACGAGTCGACGCTCATATATGTCCTTACGTTCCTCGGAGATTTACGGCAGCGGGTAGACGGCGTTGCTGTCGCCGGTGAAATCGATCGCAGAGTATTCGCTGAGCTTGGACAACCGGTGGTACGCCTCGATCATCCGCACGGTGCCCGACTTCGACCGCATCACGATCGACTGGGTGGTGCAGCCACCGCTGTAGAAGTGGACGCCTTTGAGCAGGTCACCGTCGGTGACCCCGGTCGCGCAGAAGAACACGTTGTCGCCGGAGACCAGGTCCTCGGTGGTCAGCACGCGATCCAGGTCGTGGCCGCGGTCGAGGGCCTTCTGGCGCTCCTCGTCGTCCTTGGGCGCCAACTGCCCCTGGATCTCGCCGCCCATGCAGCGGATGGCGGCCGCGGCGATGATGCCTTCCGGTGTGCCGCCGATGCCGGCCAGCATGTCGGTGCTGGTGTTCGGGCGGCATGCTGAGATCGCGCCGGCGACATCGCCGTCGGTGATCAGGCGGCACCTCGCGCCGGCCTCCCGCACATCGGCGATCAGCTGCTGATGGCGGGGCCGGTCCAGGATGCAGACGGTCAGGTCGGAGACCGAGACGTTCTTGGCCTTGGCCACCTTGCGGATGTTTTCCCCGATCGGTGCGGTGATGTCGATCGCGTCGACGGCTTCGGGACCGACGGCGATCTTGCTCATGTAGAACACCGCCGACGGGTCGAACATGGTGCCGCGCTCGGATACCGCGAGCACCGAGATCGCGTTGGACAGGCCCTTGCTCATCAACGTGGTGCCGTCGATCGGGTCGACGGCGAAGTCGCACTCCGGGCCGTCGCCGTTGCCGACGTCCTCGCCGTTGTAGAGCATCGGGGCGTTGTCCTTCTCACCCTCGCCGATCACTACGACCCCGCGCATCGACACCGAGTTGACCAGTTCGCGCATGGCGTCGACGGCGGCGCCGTCGCCACCCTCCTTGTCGCCGCGGCCTACCCAGCGGCCGGCCGCCATCGCGCCGGCTTCGGTGACGCGGACGAGTTCGAGGGCGAGATTTCGATCGGGGGCTTCCCCGCGGGCCGGACTCATGCGCAGATTGTCCCATTAGACGGTCGGCCTGTGAGAGCTGGGATACTGGCGGCAATGGAAGAACAGCCCGAACCCCGCGCCCAGGTCGGCGCCCAACCGGCGCCGCACCCCAGGCCCGCCAAGTCGCGGCTGCTGCAGGACGGCCGGGACATGTTCTGGTCGATGGCACCGCTGGTGCTGGCCTGCATCGTTCTCGCAGGTCTGCTGGGCATGTGCTCGTTCCAGGCGGCCGGCCCGGGCCAGGGTCCGGTCCCGTCCTACGACGCAGCGGCCGCGCTGCAGGCCGACGCCGATGCGCTGAAGATTCCCATCCGAGTACCCGAACTGCCGGAGGGCTGGCAGTCCAACTCCGGTAGCCGCAAGGGCATCGACGGCGGGCGCACCGATCCCGCGTCCGGCCAGCCGGTCCGCGCGGTCAGCTCCACGGTCGGGTACCTGGCCCCGAGCGGGATGTACCTCAGCCTGACGCAGAGCAACGCCGACGAGGACAAGCTGGTCGGCTCGATCAACCCCGACGTGGTGCCGACCGGGGTGCAGGACGTCGACGGCGTGACGTGGGTGGTCTACGAGGGCGGCGACGGTGACGGCGAGCCTGCCGAACCGGTGTGGACGACGCGGCTGGCCGGTCCGACCGGGCCCGCCCAGGTCGCGCTGACCGGCGCCGCAGGTACCGACGAGTACCGTACGCTGGCGGCGGCGACGCAGACCGCATCGCCGCTACCCGCCAAGTAACGGACGGAGACGCCATGACCGCTCCGGATCCCGGTGTCGCCGGCGCGGCGGCTCCGGAAGCAGACCTCACCGGGTGGACCGTCGCACCGTTCTCCGCGGCCGGCTACACGCACGACGTCTACCGCAGAGGCGAAGGCCCGGGCGTCGTGCTGATCCCGGAGATGCCCGGCGCGCATCCCGGTGTGCTCGCGCTCGGTAATCACCTGGTCGACAACGGCTTCACAGTCGCGATTCCGTCGCTGTTCGGCACGCCGGGTGCACCCGCAATGCGGCCCGGTGCCGTGCCGGTGATGTTGCGCGGTTGTGTGGCACGGGAATTCGCGGGCCTGGCCACCAACGCCGACCGGCCCGTCGCCCACTACCTGCGCGCGCTGGCCCGCGACCTCAACGAGAAGACACCGGGCAAGGGCGTCGGCGTGATCGGCCAGTGCTTCACCGGTGGTTTCGCGCTGGCCGCGGCGGTCGACGACAGCGTGCTCGCGCCGGTGCTCAGCCAGCCGTCGCTACCGCTTCCGATCACCCCGAAGCAGCGCCGCGACCCGGGACTGTCCGAGGCCGAGCTCAAGATCGTCGAACGGCGCGCCGCCACCGACGGATTGTGCGCGCTGGGTTTGCGTTTCACCGAGGACCCGCTGGTGCCTGCGACGCGGTTCAAGACGCTCAAGGACCGGCTGGGCGACGCGTTCGAGGTGATCGAGATCGACTCTCGCAAGGGCAACGAGCACGGATTCACCAAGATGGCGCACTCGGTACTGACGCGGGAACTGCGCCAGCGGGACGGTCATCCGACCGACGCGGCGCTCAAGCGCGTGATCGCATTCCTCACGGAGCGGCTGACCTAGGCTCGTCGGTTTCTTCGGGCTCCTTGGCGTCGTCCGTCTTGCCCCGGAGCGCCTCTTTGATGCGACGGCCCAACCACCAGAACGGGTTGCGCCGCTTGGGTTTCTCGTCCTCCTCACGGTCCTGGATGGGCACACCCTTGTAGACCGACAGGTAGACGATGATCGTCGTGACGATGACGATCATCAGCACCGGACCGATCACGATGCCCCAAGCGCCGAACATGCTGATACCGGAGAACACGGCGAGCAGCATCAGCGCGGGGTCCAGCCGCGCTTCGCGAGGTACCAGGATCGGCCGCAGGAAATTGTCGATATTGGTCACCACGATGAGGTGGACCAGGATGACGAACACGCCGCCGAAGATGTTGCCGAACAGGATCATTCCGATCCCGAACGGGATGGTGACGATGCCGCTGCCCAGGGGTATCACCGACAGCGCGGACAGCAGCACCGCGAACAGGAAGAAGCCCTGGTGGAATCCGGCGAGATAGATCGACAGGGCGCCCGCGACGCCTTGGCACACCGCGATGACGAACTGGCCCATCACGGTGCCCTTGACCATCGCGCCCATCTTCGCCATGTAGAGGTCGGTGGTCTCCTCGCCGAGCGGGTTGAGCTGCCGGATGATCGTCACCACCCGGTCGCGGTTGACGAGCAATGAGATGAACACGTACACGAACAGGATCAGGGCGGTGACGGCGCCGAACACGCCGCCCGCGGCGCCCTGCAGCAGGCCGAGCAGCCACTGGCCGGCATCCTGAGCCACCCGCGTCATCGAACCCTGCAGCGACTGCGGGGTGACGGTGGTGTCGACGTAGGGCACCCGGTCCAGCAGGTCGTTGACGAACTGCAGCGCACGGTCGCCCAGGGTCGACAGATCGGTGCGGGCCACCCATTCGGCCACCCGTTCCACCATGGTGGTGATCTGCACGACCGCGAGGAACACGAACAGGCTCAACGGCACGATCACCGCTGCGGTCGCGGCCAGCAGCGTCGCCGTCGCCGCCAGCCCGGTGCCGATCCGCCTGTTGAGCCGAATGTAGAGCGGCGAGAACAGGTATGCCGCCACGGCGGCGACCACCACGAGGATGAAGTAGCCGCGCAGGAAGTACGCCCCGAACACGATCGCGACGACGGTGGCGACGGCCAGCGAACGCTTCTGCGTAACCGTGAATTCGGTATCCACGCCGCTATGTCTACAGCGTGTCGGCCCTGGCTTGCGCTTGTTTGGCCCGCTGGTCGGCGATGAACCGCATGGAGAACCGGTTCATCAGCCTCGGCGCGAGCCGGGCGAACAACCACTGGGCGTGCGCGATGCGCGGTTTGACCAGGATCGGCTTGTTCTTCTCGACGGCGCGCAGGATGTCGGTGGCCAGCCGGTCGGCGTCGTAGGGCTTGCCGCCTTGAGCGGGCAGGAAGTAGTCGCGGCCGACGAACCCGCCGATCGCGCCCTTGTCGAGGATCGGGGTTTCCACGGCGGCCGGGCAGACGACGAGCACCCCGACTCCGCGGGCGGCGGCCTCCGACCGCAGCGCGAGCGACAGCCCGACGACGGCGTGCTTGGTCATCACGTAACTGGTGACCTGCCCGGCGGCGGTCAGCCCGGCCATCGACGCGGTGTTGACGATGTGACCGTGGCCCTGGCGCACCATCAGCGGGTAGGCGGCGGCGACGCCGTGCACCACGCCGCGGATGTTGACGTCGATGATCGCGTTCCACTGGTCCAGCGTGAGCAGTTCCGTGTCGCCGCCCCAGACGATGCCGGCGTTGTTGAAGATCAGGTCCAGCCGCCCCGCGCGGCTCACCACTTCGTCGACGGCGGCCTGCACCGCGTCCGCATCGGTGACGTCCAGGCGTGCCGCGCGGGCCCGCGATCCCAGGGCGGCCGCCGTGCGCTGGGCCGCATCGCCGTCGATGTCGGTGCACACCACGTCGGCGCCCGCGGCGACCAGTGCGCGGCACAGCGCGGCGCCGATGCCCGAGCCCGCGCCGGTGACCAGTGCTGTCTTGCCGGCCAGCTTGCCGCTGAAACTCATTGCGATTCCGCCATTCTCATGACATGTCCAAGCACGTCGGGGTACTTCTTGAGGTGAGCACCGCCGTTGAGGTCGAGCACCTCACCGGTCAACCAGGACGCGTTCGGGCTGCACAGGAACACGACCGCGTCGGCGATCTCCTCCGGTCGTCCCGCGCGGCCGAGCGCGGTGTTGTCGACGTAGTCCTCGACGAGGCCGGGGATCAGTGACGAGCCCTCCGTCAGTGGCGTCTCGACGAAGCCGGGCGACACGGCATTGACCCGGATACCGCGCGGCCCCATCTCCAGTGCCGCCACCTGGGTGAGCATCGACAGTCCCGCTTTGGCCGAGCAGTACGCGCTCATGCCCACGGCCGGTTGTCGACCATTCAGCGAGCTGATCGAGACGAGCGAGCCGCCTTCACGTAGCTTCTGGCCCGCGTATTTGGTGACGATGAACGCGCCGTTCAGGCAGACGTCGATTACCGACCGGAACTCGGTGACCGCCAGATCGGTGATCAACCCGAGGCTGCCGAAACCCGCGCAGTTGACCACGATTTCGAGTGGATCTGTCGCGTCGAACAACGCCTGTACCGAGGCTTCGTCGGTGACGTCGACGTGCGCGGCGGTGTGCGGATCGCCGAGTTCGGCGGCCCGAGCCTGCGCGCCGTCGAGATTGCGGTCAGCGAGCGTGACGCGGTCGCCCTCGGCGGCCAGTGCCTTGGCCGTCGCCCAGCCGATGCCCGACGCCGCACCGATCACCAGTGCATTCCTGGCGGTGTGCCCGTTGCTCATACAGTTGGCCCTTCGACGTCGAAGTAGAACGTGTTACAACGTAGCGCTTTGACACACTCGACACGCTCGCAGGTGGGGTGCCGCCGATCCCGTCGAAACGGGTCGCGCGCCGCTGAGCAATGGCAAGGTTGACCCGTGGCCAGATCTCTGCGGCGCGCCGCGACGTCGCTCGGACGTCCTCGTTTCCGCGACGTGATCGCCGGATTGGTGACGGGGCTGTTCTCCATCCCGGAGGGCATGGCCTACGCCAGCATCGGCGGGTTCAATCCGGTCGCCGGTCTGTACTCCGGTGTGGTCTCGACGATCGTCGGATCGATGTTCGCCCGCACCGTGCTCATGGTCACCACGCTGACCAGCGCGCTGGCGTTGACGTCGCAAAGCGTGTTGAACGCAGCAGGACTCGATCCGACCGACCCGTCGAACATCGCGGCGCTGGTGATCGTCGCCGGCGCGATCATGCTGCTCTTCGGTCTCCTGCGGTTCGGGGCGATGATGAACTTCGTCTCCAACGCCGTGATGACGGGCTTCACCACCGGCATTGCGCTACAGATCATCGCCGGGGTCATCCACGATTCCACCGGCTATCGGCCCGACAGCCACAACACCATCGGAAAGTTCGTCGACGCGTTCGCGCACATCGGGTCCTGGCAACTTGCCCCGTGCCTTGTCGCGCTCGGCACCGTCGCGGTGTGGGCGGTGTTCCACTTCATCAAGCCGCTGGAAGCCTTCGCCACGTTGATCGCTCTCGTCGTGGTGACGGTCGTGGTCACCGTGATCGGCGTCGAGGTCGAGACGGTGGGCGACATCGCCTCCATCCCGAATGCGCTTCCGCCGTTGACGATGCCGAACTTCGCGGCGATGACGGAACTACTCGCCGGCGGGCTGGCCGTGGCGCTGGTGGGGCTGGCGCAGGCGGCCGGCATTTCGGCGGCGGTGCCGAATCCGGACCGCTCCCGTCCCAGCACCAACGGCGATTTCATCGCGCAGGGTACGGCCAACCTCGCCGGCGGGTTCTTCGGCGCCCTGCCGACCGGCGGGTCGCTTTCGCGCACGGGGGTGGCGGTCTCGGCGGGTGCGCAGACACGGTGGGCGGGCATCTTCGCCGGGCTGTGGCTGGCCGCTCTGGTGGTCGTCGCGGGCTCGTTGGCCGAACTCATCCCGATGCCGGTGATCGGCGGGCTGATCCTGGTGATCGGCGCGGAACTCGTCGCCGGTCGGTGGGCGGACATCTTGCTGGTGCTGCGCACCGCGCCGCTGTCGGCGGTGGCGATGGTCGTGACCTTCCTGGCGACCACCCAACTTCCACTGCACACCGCCATCCTCATCGGCGCGATCACCTCGCTGGTTCTTTACTGCGTAAAGGCCTCGCAGGCAGCGGGTCTCGAAGCGCTTGTCCGTGCGGACGACGGTGGCTGGCTGATCGCTCCGGTACCGGAGAAGGTCGAAAGCGATGCTGTCACGGTGTTGCAGTACTCGGGCGTGGGCCTGTTCGCCGAGGTGCCGCGCATCGACGAGGAGTGGCCCCGGGTGGCGGATTCGCATCGTGCCGTCGTCGTGCTATCCATGAGAACTTTGCCGGATGTCCCGTCGACGAAGGTGATCAAATCGCTGCGGCGGTGGGCGCAAGACCTCCGCGACAACGGCGGACGCCTGATCATCGCCGGTGCCACCCCCGCCACCAAGAAGGTGCTGGAGGCGGGAGGCCTCGGCAACGTCCTGGGCGACGACGGCATCGTGCCCGCCAGCGACCGGGTGTTCGGTCCCGTCGAGGAGGCGGTGCGGCGCGGTGAGCGGTGGATCGCGGGGGAGGGCGACGGCCGGGGTTAGCGCTTGACGCAGCGAAAACCGATGTGGCTCATGCCGGTGTCGACCGGTTGCGGGCGGCGGGCCGCCGGCCGGTAGCGCCGGCAATACGAGTCGGCGCACAGGAAGGAGCCACCCTTGACGACTCGGCGCGGCACCCGGAACTGCGGCTGCTGCGGATCGTAACTGTCTGCGGCACAGCAGGGTTGGTCGTCTCGGGTGTCACCGTACCAATCCGTTGTCCACTCCCAGACATTGCCCGCCATGTCGTACAGGCCGTAGCCGTTGGGCGGGAAGGTCCCGACGGCAGTGGTACGGCCGTACCCCTTCTCAGGCTTCCAGGGAAACTCGCCGTGCCAATAATTCGCCAGGCGCTCGCCCGCTTGTTCGGGATCGTCCCCCCACGTGAACTCGGCCCCGCTCAGACCACCGCGGGCAGCGGTCTCCCATTCCGCCTCGGTCGGCAACGCCATGCCCGCCCATGCCGCATAGGCTTCGGCGTCTTCGTAGGCGATATGGACAACGGGGTGCTCGGCGCGTTTGTCGATCGACGACAACGGTCCAACGGGATGCTTCCACGATGCACCGGGTGTCCACGTCCACCACTGATTCAAGTGCCGCAAGTCCACCGGGCCCGGGGTGCGATGAAACACCATCGAACCGGGTTGGAGGTTCTCCGGGGGTGCGTCGGGAAAATCAGCGGGGTTCACGGGTCGCTCGGCAACGGTGAGATAGCCTGTAGCATCGACAAATTCGGCGAATCGGGCGTTGGTAACGAGGTGCGTCTGCATCCAGAAGCCCTCGACGCTGAGCTCCCGCGCGGGCGCTTCTTCGGGGTAGTGGCGGTCGGATCCCAGCACGGCCGTCTGCCCCGGAATCCAGAGAAGGTCGTCGCTCATGCTCCTATGCTCCGCCGAGACTGCGGAGAGATCGTCGATTCGTCCGAAAACGCGATCTGTGTGCAGTTTCGACGGGGGTTGGTCAGCCACTGAAGACGGTCGCCCAGTCGTTACGCATGCTGACCACGGACCAGCCATCCTTCGACGCTCGCTCGAGTGCCTTCTCTGCGCCTGCGGTGTAGTCGAATTCGCGCTCGGCGTCGTCGTGCAACACCAGCAGCCGCAACCCCCGGGTGAACTCCAGCATCTCGATGTCACCGTTGGAGTTGCCCGCGGCCAGGATCGGTCGCCGCCCGGTTCGCCCCCAGATGCGTACCGGCTTGACCGGTCCGTCGTCGAGGAACTCCGGACGGTTCGTGGTGCGCAGGTCGCCATCGGCGAAGTCGAGGCCGACCGAGCTTCCGATGACCCGTTCCGGCGGTATGCCGTACATCTGCGTGGTGACCGGGCGCATGAAGTCGCGACCGCCGCCTGAGGCGATGTAGTTGGTGAACCCGTTGGCCTCCAGGTAGCGAAGCAGTTCGATCATCGGTGCATACCCGCAGGTTGTGTACGGCCGCTTCAACGTCGGGTGTTCGGCCGTCGCGTAGAACCCCTTGACCCGCTCGGCATGTTCCTCGACGGTCAGGCCGGCGAAGGCCGAGAGTATGCCGCCGGCAAGGACTTTGAGTTCGGAGTCATCGCCGTTGTAATGCTTGGTGACCGCGTCCCCGAACCAGGCCAGGTCGCCGGCGGCGGCCGCTTTGTAGGGCTGGTTCTCGGCCAGTGCAGGGTCTGCCTTGGCCTGCTCGGCCATGCGGCGGACCAGGAAGTCGAGCTGGATGTAGGCCGGTTTCTCGCACCACAGCGTGCCGTCGTTGTCGAAGACCGCGACACGTTCTTCCGGGGCGATATCGTTGACTGCGCGGCCCACGAAGTCGACAATCGCCGACTTCGTGGGCCCGTCGCGCCAGCTGTCCAGGACGGCCAACTCAGCCGCCGACCCGTTCGAGGAAGTCATGGAGCTTCTCGACCGCATTGGTGATGGTGAACGATGCCGGTTCCCGCCGCGGCGGGAATTCCTTGAACGTCTCGAGGAACTGGGTGACGACCACATTGGCCATGAACGCGATGTAGTCGTGGTCGAAGAACCAGTCCCAGTAGGTGTTCGACGTGATGTCGGCGCGTTCGTACGGATCCGTGCGCAGGTTGAAGATCTTCGGTGCCCGCAGTGGTGTGAAAGGTTCGAACCAGATCTGCAACGTGCCCTGGCAGCGCTGCTCCATGAAGACGATCTTCCAGTTGTCGATGCGGACACCCAGTACATCGCAGTCGTCGGAGAAGTAGATCATGCCGCGGCGGGGGCTTTTGTCGACCTCGCCGGTCAGATACGGCAGCAGGTTGAAGCCGTCGATGTGCACCTTGAATTTCGTATCGCCGGCTTTGTGGCCCTTCTTGAGCTTCTCGACGATGTCGGGCTCGCCGGCCGCGGCCAGGAATGTCGGCAGCCAGTCGTGGTGCTGGATGATCTCGTTGGAGATTGCGCCCGCCGGGATCTTTCCTGGCCAGCGGATCATCTCCGGTACGCGGAAGGCGCCTTCCCAGTTGGTGTTCTTCTCACTGCGGAACGGGGTGGTCGCGCCGTCCGGCCACGTGTTGGCGTGCGGACCGTTGTCCGTTGAGTAGATGACGATGGTGTCCTCGGCCAGGCCCAGCTCGTCGAGGGCGTCCAGCAACTGACCCACATTGCGGTCGTGGTCGACCATGGTGTCGTGGTAAGGCGACTGCCACCGGCCCGCCTGACCCAGCGATTCCGGCTTGGTGTGAGTCCGGAAGTGCATGTGTGTGGTGTTCATCCACACGAAAAACGGTGTGTCGGCTTCCTTCTGGCGTTTGATGAAGTCGATGCACGCCTCGGTGGTCTCGTCGTCGATGGTCTCCATCCGCTTCTTGGTCAGCGGGCCGGTGTCCTCGATGCGCTGTTTTCCGACTGGGCCGAACCTTTCGTCCACCTCATCGGAGGACTCCTCGGTCGCCCAGGAGTGCACGACGCCGCGCGGCAACATGTTCGCCCGTAGCTGCGGTGCTTCTTCTGCGGTGGGGTAGTCCGGGTTCTCCGGCTCCTCCTCGGCGTTGAGGTGATACAGGTTGCCGAAGAACTCGTCGAAGCCGTGCGCGGTGGGCAGGTACTTGTTCAGGTCACCGAGATGGTTCTTGCCGAATTGGCCGGTCGCATAGCCCAGCGGCTTGAGCAGACTGGCGATCGTGGGGTCTTCCGGGGACATGCCGACATCGACACCCGGCATGCCGACCTTGGACAGCCCCGTGCGGTACACGCTCTGCCCGGTGATGAACGACGAACGCCCTGCCGTGCAGCTCTGTTCGCCGTACGAGTCGGTGAACAGCATGCCCTCTCTGGCGATGCGGTCGATGTTGGGTGTCTGATAGCCCATCAAACCCATGCTGTAGCAACTCAGATTCGAGATGCCTATGTCGTCGCCCCAGATTACGAGAATGTTCGGCTTGCCGTCGGGCATGTTTACTCCTCTTGTGTTGTGTTCTGCTGCAGGTGATTCGGCGTCAGTCCTTCGCTAGAAATGCGTGGAGCTTTTCCACGGCTTGATCGACACTGAAACTGGCGGGCGCATGTCGCGGTTTGAACTCCTTGAACGTCTCGAGGAACTTGGTCGCCATCGCGGTCGCGTAGAAGACGAAGTAGTCGTGGCGCAACAGCCATTCGTAATAGGTGTTGGAGGTGACGTCGGCGTATTCGAACGGGTCGGTGCGCAGGTTGAACAGTTTGGGCACACGCAGTGGTGTGAACGGCTCTGCCCAGATCCGCAACGTGCCCTGGCAGCGCTGTTCGGCGAAGACGATTTCCAGTTCTCGAAGCGCATGGCGACCAGATCGCCGTCGTCGGAGAAGTAGAAGAACCCACGACGCGGGCTCTCCTCAACCTCGCCCGTCAGGTAGGGCAGCAGGTTGTAGCCATCGATATGAACTTTGAAGTCCTTGTTTCCTGCCTTGTGGCCATTCTTCAGCTTCTCGCTGATGTCAGGTTCGCCCGCCGCCGCGAGCAGGGTGGGCAGCCAGTCGTGGTGCTGGATGATCTCGTTGGAGACCACGCCGGCGGGGATCTTGCCCGGCCAGCGAACCAACTCGGGCACCCGGAAGGCGCCCTCCCAGTTAGTGTCCTTCTCGCTGCGGAACGGGGTGGTGCCTGCGTCCGGCCACGTGTTGCGGTGTGGCCCGTTGTCGGTGGAGTAGATGACGATGGTGTCCTCGGCGATGCCCAGTTCGTCGAGGACATCGAGCACGGTGCCGACGTTGCGGTCATGATCAATCATCGTGTCGTGATAGCGCGACTGCCATAAACCGGCCTGGCCGGTGCTTTCCGGCTTGGTGTGGGTGTAGAGGTGCATGTGGGTGAAGTTGCACCAGACGAAGAAGGGATTGCCTGCCTCGTTCTGACGTCTGATGTAGTCGACGGTCGCATCGGCGACGTCGTCGTCGATGGTCTCCATCCGTTTGGAGGTCAGAGGCCCGGTGTCCTCGATCGTCTGCTTGCCGACCGGTCCGTACGTCGGGTCGTCGGGCTCGGTGGACACCTCGTCGGTGGCCTTGCATTTGAGCACGCCGCGCGGCTTGGCCAGTTTGTAGAGCCGGGGGTACCGATCCTCGTGCGGGTAGTCGAAACTCTCGGGCTCCTCCTCGGCGTTGAGGTGATACAGGTTCCCGAAGAACTCGTCGAAGCCGCGCACGGTTGGCAGGTACTTGTTGAGGTCACCAAAGTGGTTTTTGCCGAACTGACCGGTGGCGTAACCGAGTGGCTTGAGCAATTCGGCGATGGTCGGATCCTCTGCCGCCCAACCGATGTCCGCGCCGGGTATGCCTACCTTGCTCATGCCGGTGCGGTACACGCTTTGCCCACTGATGAACGCCGCGCGTCCGGCGGTGCAGCTTTGCTCGCCGTAGGAGTCGGTGAAGCGCATGCCTTCGTTCGCAAGGCGATCGATGTTCGGTGTGCGGTAGCCCATGAGCCCGTCGCTGTAACAACTCAGGTTGCTGATGCCGATGTCGTCCCCCCAGATGACCAAGATGTTGGGTTTGCCGTCCGGCATGTCGACTCCTTGCCTCCTATTTGGGCGTCAATTTCCTGAAGTCGACGGTATGTCGCCGCGTCGTCCGATGCGATGCCTTGGGGAAACTTTCACTCATTCGTCAGACGAGACTCAGTGTGAAGTTCATTAGGACTCACCGTTCTGCCCATCGCGTCGCTCACACGAGGCAATAATTCCCTCGCATGGATCCGAGTGAAGACGCATCGCAAGCAGCCACCACACGCGCCGCGGTTCTGGGCGCAACGCTGTCCCGCCGGACGGCGCTGAGTCGCCTAGGCCTCGCCGGTTTGGGCACAGTCGGAGCAACCACCATTCTGTCGGCATGCAACAACGACTCGGGAGAGTCGGGATCATCGGGCAACGGGACGCTGACGACAGACAACAAGCCGAAGGGCGCCACGGACGCCACCAAGGCAGCGAATCAGAAACTCGTCGACACGCTGCCATTCAACGACCGCAGCGACTTCGAGGATGCGAAGCGAGGTCTCATCGCCAAGCCCGACACGCTGACGATCAAAGACGCCGACGGCAACGTCGTGTGGGACCTGGAGGAGTACAAGAAGTACATCGCCGACGACAAGCCGGCACCGGACACCGTCAATCCCAGTCTGTGGCGCAATGCGCAGCTCAACATGCAGTACGGCTTGTTCGAGGTGGTGCCCGACCGGATCTATCAGGTGCGTGGGTACGACCTGTCGAATCTGACGCTGGTCCGCGGCGACACGGGGTGGATCATCATGGACACGATGGTCTCGCCCGGGACGGCGAGGGCCGCACTGGACTTGGCCAACCAAGAGCTCGGCCCCCGGCCCGTCCTCGCGGTGGTGCACAGTCACTCGCACACCGATCACTATGGAGGCGTTCGAGGGGTCGTCTCGCAGCAGGACGTCGACTCCGGCAAGGTCAAGATCATCGCGCCCGCGGGTTTCGTCGATCATGCGGTGAGCGAGAACGTGATCGCCGGCAATGCGATGTCGCGCCGCGCGGTTTACATGTTCGGCGCGCAACTGCCACGCAACGCCCAGGGCGGCGTGAATGCGGGTCTGGGGCAGACGATTTCGAACGGCATTCCCACCCTCATCATTCCGACTGATGTAATCAACACCACCGGTACCAAGATGACGGTCGACGGTGTGGATATGGAGTTCCAGATGACTCCGGGCACAGAGGCGCCGTCGGAGATGAACACTTTCTTCCCGCAGTTCAAGGCCATGTGGATGGCCGAGAACACGGTCAACACGATGCACAACCTGTTGACCCTGCGGGGTGCGCAGGTGCGTGATCCGCTGAAATGGTCGCAGTTCCTCGATGAGACGATTCGGCTGTATGGCCCAAACATCGAGGTCAAGTTCCAGAGCCACCACTGGCCAAAGTGGGGAAACGCCAACGTCATCGACTACTTCAAGCGTGTGCGTGACATGTACAAGTACATTCACGACCAGTCCGTGCGGTTGTTGAACCAGGGTTATGTGGGCTCCGAGATCGCCGAAGAGATCAAGATGCCGCCCGAGCTCGATCAGTACTGGCCCGACCGCGGCTACTACGGCACCGTGAAACACAACTCCCGGGCGGTCTATCAGCGTTACCTGGGATGGTATGACGGCAACCCGTCCGACCTCGACGATCTGCCTCCTGCCGATGCGGCGAAGAAGTACGTCGAATACATGGGCGGTGAGGAAGCGATCCTCGAGAAGGCGAAGAACGACTTCGACAATGGCAATTACCGCTGGACGGCGATGGTGCTCAAGCAGGTCGTCTTCGCCAATCCGGACAGTGTGCACGGCAAGAACCTGCTCGCCGACAGCTACGAGCAGATGGGGTACCAGGCCGAATCGGGACCCTGGCGATCGGTGTACCTGCAGGGTGCCTATGAGTTGCGCAATGGCGTGCCCGACGTGGCCGCGACGAACACCGCAAGCCCGGACACCATCAACGCGATGCCGCCGGAAATGATGTTCGACTACCTGGCGGTGCGGCTCAACGGCCCGAAGGCCGCGGGCAAGAACATAACCCTCAACGTCGATTTCACCGACCTGAACAAGCAGTATGGGCTGATCGTGGAAAACGGTGTGCTCAACTACGGGCCGCCGGGACCGAACGCCAATGCGAATCTCAAGCTCACCAAGCCGGTTATGAACGATATTCAGCTGGGCAAGTTGAAGCTCACCGACGGCATCGACCAGAACAAGGTGACGCTCGAGGGTAATCGCCAATCGGTCGAGGAGTTCATGGGTCTGCTGGACACGTTCCCGTTCTGGTTCAACATCGTGACGCCGTAGCCGCCATACGCTAGGGCATGGCCCTGGCCGTCTGCCTGCTTTTCGATCGTCGCTCCGAACGGGCGGTGCGCTCGCTGTGGGACCGGCTGGAAGACGTCGGCGTGCCGAGCCTGCGTTCACACACCCACGGCAAGCACCTGCCGCATGTGAGTTATGCGGTGCTGCGTCGCTGGGACGACGCCGCAGTCGCCGCTGCGCTCGCAGGTCTCGACGGTGAACCGGTCGAATTGCACTTCGACGGGGTAGGCGTGTTCCGGCGGGGCCGGGTGTGGCTCGTCGCAGGTGTCAGCGCGGACCTGGTGACGCGGCAGCAGCGGGTGGTCGAAGCCGTTGCGGCGAGCGGTGCCGATCTGCACAAGCACTATCGCCCGGGCAGTTGGCTGCCGCACTGCTCGCTTGCACCGCGCGCGACGTTGGCGCAGTTGCCGACCGTGGCGGCCACGGTGATGGACATCCTGCCGCTTCGCGCGCGGGTGGATCATGCGGCGCTGATCAACAGCGGCACAGGCGAAGTCACTGAGCTCGCGACGCTGCCCTGACGGTTTCGTCGACCGCGTCGACGTGCGCACGCACCAGTGCCGGAAACCGGCCGCGGTCCGGCCGGAAGATGTCGTGCGGGGAGTCGGGGAAGACATGCAGCCGGGCCGCCGGGAACAGACATCGGTAGCGGTCCCACGCGGCGTCGTCGATCAACGGGCTGGTGGGGCTTCGTACCACAAGCAGCGGCGGCTGCCACTGCGCCAGCGGTTCCCAGAATGACTGCGAGCGCGCGGCGCGGAACGTGGCGACGCCCGCGTCGCGGTCGAGACGCTCGTGCACGGGGGTTCCCCGCCAGCGACCGTCCAACAGTCGGACGAAGATGTGCTCGGCGAGCGTGATCTCCTCGGGGATGTAGTCGCCGATCGAGATCGACCGCACCCGGCCGCGATGCCCCAGCGCCCACCTCAGCGCATACGCGGTGCCGCGCGAGAACGTCACGAGGTGCACCGGACCGTCGGTGACGGTGTCGATCACCGCGCCGACATCGCTGCCGAGTGACGCTGAGTCATAACCAGTTTCGGGTGCGCCGCTACGCCCGTGCCCCCGCAGCTCCACGACCAACGTCCGTCGGCCGAACAGCCCCAGCACCTCAACGTAGTCCTCGGCGACATCGGTCATGCCCGGCACGAAGACGACCGGTGCACGTCGACTCTGCCCGCCGGAGTCGAGGTAGTGAAGGCGTACGCCGCCGTTGGTTGTGAAGCGCGATTCGACCATCGCACATCACCATGCCGAATCTCGTGCTGCACCGTGTGCGAAATGGGTGCGAAGCATCCGGCGAGGGAGCACCCTGGTAGTGGAGGGTGATGGCAATGTACGACAAGGTCATGGACAACATCTGGCACATCGACGTCGAGTTCGCTGAGGACGATACGCACACCCACGCGACGGTGCGGGCCACCCGCGACGACGGTGAAACGGTCACCGCGCTGGGCGACGCCTACCGCAACCCGAAGGATTCCGTGCAGCCACGGGTGGGTGAGGAGATCGCTGCGGCAAGAGGGCTGATCGCGCTCGGCGCGGAACTGTTGCAGCGCGCGTCCTCACGGATCGAGCAGACCACGCATCAGCCGGTCCACTTGTACCGCTGAGCTCAGCCCTCGGGCGGCGCCGTGGTGATGCTGACCGCCGGTTCCTTCGACGCGTTCTCCATCTGGCGGTACAGGTCGACGTAGTAGGGCAGGCACTCGGCCATCGCCTGCTCCGTGGTGAACAGCGGCCGGTAACCGAGGTCACGTTCGGCCTTCGCGATGGAGAAGTAGTTGTCGAGGTAAAGCCGTTCCACGCCAAGCGGTTCGATCATCGGCTTGGGCGCACCGAACTTGAAGTGCAGCCACTGCCACACCGTCATGACGAACCACACCAGCCGACCGGGCACGCGGAGCTTCGGGTACTTCTGTCCGCAGGCCTCCACCACCGGGCGGGAGAACTCGAACATGTTGATCGGTTCGCCGTCGTTGATGAAGTACGCCTGCCCAGGGGCCGTACCGCCGGGCACCAGATGCTGTGCAGCCAGGATGAAACCGTGAATCAGGTTGTGTACGTAGGAGTTGTCGAGCTTGACGTTCTTGCTGCCCACCAGCACCTTGACGTGCCCGGCGAGCACGCTCTCGAACACCTTGCGGAACATGGTCTGGTCGCCGCGGCCCCAGATGCCGCTCGGCCGGATCGAACACGTCAGCAGTCCGCCGGCGCCGTTCTGTGAAAGCACGAACTTCTCCGCGACCACCTTGGTCTCGGTGTAGAGATCGTTGAACCGCTCTGTGTAGGGCAGGGTTTCGTCGCCACCGGAGATGCGCCGCCCGCCCATGACGACGCTGTTCGAGGCGGTGTAGACGAAGCGCGGCACGCCGGCCGCCTGCGCCGCCCGCACGAGGTTCTCGGTCCCGGTGACGTTGATCGCGAAGCTGCGCTCGCGACTTTCCTGGCTCACCGCGCCGCCGCCCGTCAGGTCGATGATGGCCGCGGTGTGGAAGACGGTGTCGACACCGGCGACGGCGGCAGCCACCGTCTCGACGTCACAGATGTCGCCTTCGAGCACTTCGAGTCGCGGGTGCGCCGGTAGCGACGAGGGGGCGCGGTCGAAGGAGCGGACCTCATGTCCGCGCTCGAGCAGTTCGGTCACCAGATTGGCGCCGACGAATCCCGATCCGCCCGTCACAAGCACCCGATCCAATTCGGTGGTCAGCGTTGAGTCACCCATGGCGGGCAGCATAACTGAAACGTGTTACAGTTTCGACCCCTTGTCGCCAGGGTCGTTGCCGCGTCAACTTTCTTCAGGCTCCTTTGCGGCCAGCGCATCCTCGATCCGCTTGCGGGCCCCAGCTAAGTGCTCTTCACAACGTTTGGCGAGCTCCTCGCCCCGTTCCCAGAGCTTCAGCGATGCATCGAGATCCAAGCCGCCCTGCTCCAGTTGCTGAACCACCGCGACCAGTTCTTCTCGCGCTTCTTCGTAGCCGAGTTCACTAATGGGCTTCATTGAGTCGTCCCTTCCGGCCCGTCGCTGATCGCGGCAATCGCCCCGTCGGACACCCGCACCCGCAGCCGCGCACCCTTCGGGGCGTCGGCCGTCGTGCGCAGCACCGCCGCGTCCGGCATGGTCTGCACCACCGCGTAGCCCCGCGCCAGCGTCGCCGCCGGCCCCAGTGTGCTCAGGCGCGCCGACAGGTGTCCGATGCGGTCGGCCTCGGCGGCCACCAGGCGGGTGATATCGCGGCGGGCGGCGGTGCGTGCACGCTCGACCTCGTCGGCGCGTGCATTGATCGCGGCCATCGGCTGCGCCAGCACGGGTCTGCTGCGCAACTGGTCGATGGTGCGTTGTTCGCGGTGCACCCAGTT
This sequence comes from Mycolicibacterium celeriflavum, assembly GCF_010731795.1. Lineage (NCBI taxonomy): Bacteria > Bacillati > Actinomycetota > Actinomycetes > Mycobacteriales > Mycobacteriaceae > Mycobacterium > Mycolicibacterium celeriflavum. The sequence goes on from NZ_AP022591.1 coordinate 4,584,006, forward strand.
ACGCAGCGCGCGCCCACCGCGTCGACACAGGTCGGTGATCAACGCCTGCTCGGCGGCGGCGTCGGGGACGATGCGCTTGGCGGCGTCGGTGGGGGTGGCCGCCCGCAGATCCGCGACCAGGTCACACAGCGGGTTGTCAGGTTCGTGACCGATCGCGCTGACCACCGGCGTGGTGCACTTGGCGATCTCGCGGCACAGTGTTTCGTCGTAGAACGGCAGCAGGTCCTCGACGCTGCCGCCACCGCGCGCGATCACGATGACGTCCACGTCGGGATCTGCGTCCAGTTCGCGTAACGCCTCGACGACCTGCGGCACGGTGTTGGGACCCTGCACCGCGGTGTTGCGGATCGCGAAATGCACTGCGGACCAACGGTCTCGAGCAACAGTGACCACGTCGCGCTCAGCGTGGCTGGCCCGGCCGGTGATCAGCCCGATAGTGCGCGGCAGGAAAGGCAGCGGCCGCTTCAGTCGCGGGTCGAACAGCCCTTCGGCGTCGAGCAACCGGCGCAGCCGCTCGATGCGGGCCAGCAGCTCGCCGAGGCCGACGGCGCGGATCTCGTCGATGCGCAGGCTGAAAGAGCCATTGCGGGTGTAGAACTGCGGCTTGCCGTGCATCAGCACCTGCGTGCCCTCGGTCAGCGGCACCGGCGCATTCGCGACCAGATCACGCGGACAGCTCACCGACAGCGACATGTCGGCGGCGGGATCGCGCAGCACCATCCAGGCGGTCGACTGGCGCAGTTTGAGTTCGGTCAGCTGGCCCTCGACCCACACGGTGCCGAGCCGGTCGATGTACTTTGCGACGCGCGTGGCCACAGCGCGCACCGGCCATGGGTTGTCCGGAGACTTGCCCGGCTCGGCTTCTGTCATCTTCGGCGCCCGCTGGGCGACGTCACCTGGCGGACGCGCGGGTGATTCTGTTCGCGAGCAGGGTCTGGAACGGTGCGCGGCCCTTGGTGGCCTCTTCGTAGGCCAGCAGCGCCTCGAGGTCGTTGACCCGCAGGGTGCCCAGTCGAGCCCGCAACTGCGCGAGCGTGAGCGATTCGTAGTCCAGTTCGGTGACGATCTCTGGGGTGTCGCCCGGGTCCGGTGACGCCGTGCGGGTTTCCCGGTCAGCCGTCGACGTCCCCGGTTCGCCGTTGCTGAACAGCGCGAAGCGGCCCTCGGTCAGGCGCTCACCGTCGGTGGTGGGCGTCGGTGCCGCGCCGTCGTCGAGGTCCTCGTCGAAGGTCGCCCACTCGGGCTGTTCATCCTTGGGCGGAAAGAGCGACTCCAGCGTCTCGTCACCCTTGATGACCAGGTCGGCGACGTCCTGCTGCATCTTCATCACGAGGTGCGCGAGCTGGCTGACGACGGTCATCGGGTACATCAGGATGGTCTGCGGGAGCTTACGGGTTTCCTCGATGGCGGTTACCGCCGCGCCAACCAGCAGACGGACCCCATAAGGTGCGGTTGCCATGGCCCTAGCCTACGGGCGGCCGCTCGGCTGGTCCGGGAGGGCCACCGAACGACTTTGTGCGTACCCTGGGTCTCATGCCGACGACGATCAACATGGGGATTCCGGGCGCCTCCAGCTCGGTCACCGGTGGTGTCTCCGGCAAGCGGGTGCTGCTGGCTGAGCCGCGTGGTTACTGCGCGGGAGTCGACCGCGCCGTCGAAACCGTCGAGCGCGCGCTGGAAAAGCACGGCGCCCCGGTTTACGTGCGTCACGAGATCGTGCACAACCGGCACGTCGTCGAGACGCTGGCCAAGGCGGGTGCGGTGTTCGTCGAGGAGACCGACGAGGTGCCCGAAGGCGCGATCGTGGTGTTCTCCGCCCACGGCGTCGCCCCGACGGTGCACCAGACCGCCAAAGAGCGCGACCTCAAGGTCATCGACGCGACCTGTCCGCTGGTCACCAAGGTGCACAACGAAGCCAAGCGGTTCGCCCGCGACGACTACGACATCCTGCTGATCGGCCACGAAGGCCATGAGGAGGTCGTCGGCACCGCCGGGGAGGCACCCGACCACGTGCAGCTCGTCGACGGGCCCGACTCCGTCGACAACGTCACCGTGCGCGACGAGAGCAAAGTCATCTGGCTGTCGCAGACCACGCTGAGCGTCGACGAGACCATGGAGACGGTGCGCCGACTCCGCGAGAAGTTCCCGACCCTGCAGGACCCGCCGAGCGACGACATCTGTTACGCCACGCAGAACCGCCAGGTGGCGGTCAAGGCGATGGCCCCGGAGTGTGAGCTCGTGATCGTGGTCGGATCGCGCAACTCGTCGAACTCGGTCCGGCTGGTCGAGGTCGCGCTGGGCGCCGGCTCCGACGCCGCCCACCTCGTCGACTACGCCGACGACATCGACCCCGCCTGGCTCGATGGGGTGACGACGGTTGGGGTCACCTCCGGCGCGTCGGTGCCGGAGATTCTGGTGCGCGGCGTGTTGGAGCGGTTGGGCGAGTACGGCTTCGACGTGGTGCAGCCGGTGACGACGGCCAACGAGACGCTGGTTTTCGCCTTGCCAAGGGAGATCCGCCCCGCCCGCGCGTAGCCGTCGAGCGACAGCGTCAGATGTCGTACTCCCAGGAGTCGGCCTCCCAGTCACGGGGCGTCCGGCGACGGGTCCGGTACTCCGCGCGGTCGTCGGTTTCTTCACCTCGGTAGCGCACCCGCGACACCGGGTGGTGTGTCCCATTGCCGTTGCTGCGGTGCGGCTCGCGAGGCTGGTAGTCGTCGAAGCGACGGCGACGTTCGGGGCGCTCCCCGGTTCGGTCGCGCCCGGTGCGCTCGTAGCCGACGCGGCGCTCCGATGGGGGAGGGCCGGGCTGCCGCGGGTTCGACGCGCGCGGTCTGCGGCGCGGCTCGGCCGATGACGGCGGTTCGGCGTGCCTGCCCGAGCGGGGACGCCGCGGGCGCTCGGCGACGGGCTCGATGACTTCGGTCTCGGGCGGGCGGACGTGGCGCGGTCGTGGCGTCGAAGTCCTGCTGGTTGGCCGACCGCTGCGATTCGACGCCGTTCTGCCGGTGCGGGTGGGCCGGCTCACACTCTCGGCGCGCTTACGGCGGGGCGGAGCAACCTCCTCGGCGTCATCGTGCGATGGGCGCGCCAGCAGTGCCGAGACCTTCGCCACCCCTTTGTTCATCAACGCCGTCGCCAACTCCGCCACGCGACCAGGCTTCGACTCGCTGCGGTCGTCGGCGGCTTGTGGAGATGTGCGGCGGGTCGCCATGCCGACGTACCAGCGGACCATGCCGACCAGCAGCACGGCCGCCGAAGTGAAGAACATCAGCGGGAAGCGTTCGATCAGCGGGTAGCCGCAGTTGATCGCCAGATCCTTGACGCCGGTGAACTGTCCGCCGGTGAACAGGAAGTAGGCCCCCGGCACGCTGACGAACAGAATCAGCGGCGGCTGGATGACCGCGGTGAACACCGCTTCCTGCCGGACGGCCAGCACGGCCGCGAGGCAGCCGAGGAGGTAGCACGCGGCGAAGACCGAGCTGAGTTCTTTGCCGCCCGAGCCGGCGTCGAACGCGAATCCGATCGCGGTTGCCGTGATCGCGACCAGCACAGCACCCCACCCGGGCACACCGGGGAAGTTGGGGTGCGCGGACCGATGGTCGGCGACGACCGCCGACCGTGCGCGCTGTGCTGACACAGGTAGACCGTACCGGCTATCGCTACATGTGGCGGTCAGCGCGGTTCGGGCGCGCCCGTCACAGTCTCCTAGACTCTGGACCCTGTGAGCTTGAACCTGGGAATCGTCGGCCTGCCGAACGTCGGAAAATCGACGCTCTTCAACGCGTTGACGCGAAACGACGTGCTGGCCGCCAACTACCCGTTCGCCACGATCGAGCCGAACGAGGGAGTCGTCCCGCTGCCCGATCCGCGATTGGCCGAGCTGGCCAGAATTTTCGGGTCGGAAAAGATCGTTCATGCGCCGGTCACCTTCGTTGATATCGCCGGAATCGTCAAGGGCGCATCCGAAGGCGCCGGGTTGGGCAACAAGTTTCTGGCCAACATCCGCGAGAGTGACGCGATCTGCCAAGTGGTGCGGGTGTTCAGTGACGACGACGTGGCGCACGTCGACGGCCGCATCGACCCGAAGTCCGACATCGAGGTGATCGAGACCGAACTGATCCTCGCCGACCTGCAGACGCTGGAGAGGGCGTTGCCGCGGTTGGAGAAGGAAGCCAGGACGCACAAGGAGCGCAGGCCGGCGCACGAGGCCGCCGCGGCGGCGCAGGAAATCCTCAACGGCGGGACGACGTTGTTCGCGGCGGGCGTGGACACTGCGCCGTTGCGGGAACTGAATCTGCTGACGACCAAGCCGTTTCTGTATGTGTTCAACGCCGACGAGGCGGTGTTGACTGACGACGCGCGAAAGTCGGAATTGCGCGAGATGGTGGCGCCGGCCGACGCGGTGTTCCTCGACGCGAAGATCGAAGCCGAGCTGCAGGAGCTCGACGACGAGTCGGCCGCGGAGCTGCTCGAGTCGATCGGCCAGACCGAGCATGGCCTGGATGCGTTGGCGCGGGCGGGTTTTCACACTCTGAAGCTGCAGACGTTCTTGACCGCGGGACCGAAAGAGTCGCGTGCGTGGACGATTCACCAAGGCGACACCGCGCCGAAGGCGGCCGGAGTGATCCACACCGACTTCGAGAAGGGTTTCATCAAGGCCGAGATCGTCTCCTACGACGACCTGGTCGAGGCCGGGTCGATGGCCGCGGCGAAGGCGGCGGGCAAGGTTCGGATGGAGGGCAAGGACTACGTCATGGCCGACGGCGATGTGGTCGAGTTCCGCTTCAACGTGTAGTTGCTCTCATGTGTAGCTGCGTTGCCACTGGCGTCCCGCTGTTCGCATGGGTCGCAGCCGAGGACGTTAACGGGTGGATTGCCCTGCGTATTTGCGGGTGATCAACCTCTTAAGCGTTGAGTTACGTCCGGGTCATCAACCATCGCCCACCGTCGTGGTGTTTATCGGCGACGCAATCCGGTCGAGTTCCGCTTCAACGTGTAAGCGTCCGGCGGCGGCTACTCGTCATCGGCGATGCTCTTCATCGCCTTCCAACCGTGCGTGACGCCGCCACCGGCGCGCAAGGCGGCGGCAACCATGACTGCTTCGGCGACATCGGCCTTGGAAGCGCCGGCCTTGACGGCGCGCTTGGCGTGGTCCTCGATGCAGAACGGGCACTGAGTGGTAACTGCGACACCGACTGCGATCAGCTCCCTGGTGGCCAGATCAAGGTTGCCGGTGTTCTTGTTGAACACGGCTTTGTCGAATCCGAAGAACGCCGAGACCATCTCCGGTGCGGCGGCCTTGATGTCGGCCATGAATTTTGCTTCGTCGTTGTGAGAGTGCATTGCTGATCCTTTGCTTGTTCGTTGGTGCTGCCTCAGGCGCGGCGGCGCAGGATGAGGCAGCGCTTTCTGGTCGTGCCACGGTCTACGGACGCCGGTGGGTAGACCCAGGGGCAGTCCGCGGTCCTCTGATCAGGTGCGGACCTCCCTGATTTCGTTGCGTCCGGGCGCGATTGCAGCAGATTCCTCGGTGTTCACGCGCCCGCTGAGGGTGAGCAGTGCCAGGACCGCCGCCGCGATCAGGATCCCCGTGCCTACCTCCAGCGCGGTGCCGCCTGGCATGACGACGCAATGGCAGGTACCGGTGATAACTATATACCCCCGGGGGGTATTCCAACCCGACAGCCGGATGTGGACAGCTTGGCGTCAGGCGTCGCATGCCGGTTCGACATGAGGCGAAGGTGCCCCGTCACCAGCAGAGATGGCTCGATATGTGTGATACCTCACGTCGTGTGGCAAGTCGGTACCAAGTCGAATTCCGCTTCAATGTGTAGAGGCTAAGCCGCTGGTCGTAGCTCCGCCGTTCTCGGGATAATTCAGACCTACACCGCTACAGTTCTGCCATGCCGATTCCGGCAGTGGATCCCACCAGCGATGGCACCGGCCTGATCAAGGGCGTCGTTTGCAAGATCGCAGGTTCACCGAGCGGCCAGTGGTATCTGCGGCACATCTCCCCTCGAGTTGACCCAACCCTGATGCGTCGCACGCGCGGTCGCGTCAGTTCCATAGGGACATGGCCGCGATTCCTTCTGCTGACCCATGCCGGCGCGAAATCGGGAATCGAGCGAGTCACGCCCCTGATCTATTTCACCGACGGCGACCGCGTGATTCTGATCGCATCGAACTACGGCGGTACCCGGCATCCGGCGTGGTATCACAACGTCAAAGCCAATCCCGTTGTGACGCTATGGGGGGGCGGATTCGAAGGGCAGTTTGTGGGCCAGGAAGTTACGGCCGCCGAGTATGACCGCCTATGGGCGTTGGCCAAACAGTGGAATCCCGGCTACAACACGTACGACGCGTCCTCCGGGGATCGAAAGATTCCATTGTTGGCGTTCACATCAACCAACCAGACCATCGGATAGGCGCCGGGGTGGTGGAATTCCGCTTCAACGTGTAGCTCTCGCGCGTTGCCTATCCCGACGGCAGAGTGCGCGTCGCCTGCTTGGCGACCCCGGGCACCGTTCTTGCCAGATCCGGCCGGCTTTTGGCGAATCCGCGGAGCGCGCTATAGGACGACCAGATCTGGCGTGGGGAAGGGACTTTCGGGATCCATGCCAGTTCCCAGTGGATGCCGTTGATGGGATCGTCGAAGAACACCGCGTAGTAGCCGGGCCAGTATTGCGGATAGTCCTCCGGTTCGTCGGTGACCGAGATGTCCCGCCCGATCAGGAATTCGCGATGGAAGCAGTCGACTTCACTTCTGCTGCGCGCCCACAGCGCGATGTGGTTGATGCCGACCGCCTGGTCGCTGTGCGTCAACTTGTTTCCGGTGCCGGCTGGCTGGATGCCGATGTAGCTGTGCGGGTTGACGTACCGCGTCATGTAATACGTCGACTGGTACTCCATGTTCAGCGAAGAGAAACTGCTGTATCCGAGCCAGCCGAACAGCGCGTCGTAGAACGCGATGGAGTCGTCGTAGTTCAGAACAGCGAACTCGACGTGACTCACACCGCGCCACCGCATCCGATCTCCCTCCATCATCAGTTACTACGCACGGTAGTACTAAAGGCTGGCGCGGGGAGCCCTAGGGTATCCGAGGGGTGTCATGCAATCGCGCTAGGATTCTGTACATGTCTACGCTGCCGCTGGCGGAGGTCCGTGCGAACCTCTCCAAGTTGATCGAGCAGGCGGTCCGTACCCACGAGCGGATCGAGGTCACCCGGCAAGGCCGCAGGGCGGCGGTGATCCTCAGTGCAGAAGACTTTGACTCGATCATGGAAACCCTGGCGATTCTCAGCGACCAGCAGCTGCTTCGCGAGTTGCGCGACGCCGAGGCAGAAGCCGACAACGGTGAGACGTATTCGCTTGACGAGGTGACAGAGGAGATGCGCGCCGCCGGGCGGCTGCCGCGGTGACCTACCGCATCGAGCTGACAAGGGCGGCGAAGAACGCGTTGACCCACGTCCTTCCCGAAGCGGTGGCCGTCGCATGTTGGGAATTCATCCGCGGGCCGCTGGCGGAAAGTCCGCGCCGAGTCGGAAAGCCGCTTCGTGGTCAGTTGGAAGGTCGGTACTCCGCGCGGCGCGGCGAATTCCGGGTGATCTACCAGATTTTCGAAGACCGAATCGTCGTGCGGGTCATTCACATCGCGCACCGTCGCGACGTCTATCGGTGATTGGCTTGGCAGGCTCCAAGCGATGGTTTGAGTAGATTCGGGGCATGACTGAGGACTGGCGCGTAGCCCGGGTCGAGGAGATCCGGTCGTTGATCAAGGAAGCCGAACCCGACGTCGTCGAGGAGATCAAGTGGCGTAAACCATCGAACCCCGATGGCGTGCCGGCGTTCTCCCTGGACGGTCTCATCTGCACGCTCGAGATGTACAAGGGCAAGGTGAAGGTGAATTTCGCGAAGGGTTCGTCCATCAACGACTCGGACAACCTGTTCAACGCGAGTCTGCAGGCGCCGGTCGGGCGCTCCATCGACCTACGCGAAGACGACGAATTGGATCCGGGCGCGTTCAAGAAGTTGATCAACGAGGCGGTCGAGGTCAACCGCACCAATCGAGCGTCGAAGCGCCGTAAGTGAGGGTGCCATGGCTCGTACGGATGTCGCGTCGCGAGTGGTCAAGGCCCCACTGACCCGCGTCTTCGAAGCGCTTGTCGACCCCGAAGCGCTCGCCGAGTGGTTGCCGCCGGCCGGCATGATGGGTCGGTTCGATCACCTCGACGCCCGCCCGGGCGGCTCCTATCGGAAGATCCTGACCTACACCGACCCGCCCGCCGCCGGCGGCTCGGATGTCGTCGAGGGTCGCTTCCTGGAAATCGCGCCCGACGACCGCGTCGTGCAAGCAGTCGACTTCGCTTCGGATGACGCGGCTTTCGGCGGGACCATGACGATGACGTGGACAGTGACACGGGTGGACGGCGGCACCAGGGTCGAGCTGCGCGCCGACGACGTGCCGCCGGGGATTTCGGCGACTGACCACGAAGCGGGAATGAACTCATCGCTGGACAAGCTGGCCGCCTACCTCGCCAGGCGTCAGGCCGTCTTTCGCCCGGACGGGCATAGGGCAGAATCGCGCAAGTGACGCAGCCGCCGCAACGCCCAGGGCCGCCTGACTGGCGAGGCCGCGGTGCACCACCGCCCAACCCGGGCCAGCGACCGCCATCGCCGCCGAGACGGCCGGCTCCGCCGAGGCAGCCGCCGAATCAGCCGCCCGAGCCGCCGACCGATCGGTTCGGGCCACCGTCGCCACCGCCGAACGTGGGGCCGGCTCAGCGATATCCGAAGCCTCCCTCACCTGCCGATGTGCGACCGACCGAGCAGCTCTTCCGGCACGAGTCGCCCCCACCGCCTCCACCGCCGGACTTCGGGCCGACGCCCGGCACTGACGAAAAACCGCGTCGCGCAAGGAGCTTGAACAAAACGTCGATCATCCTGATTGTCGTCATCGTGATCGCCCTGCTGGCGGGCGGACTTGCCGGCACCGAGCTGTACGCCCGGCACCGCGCCGACACCATCCTGACCGACGTCGCCGAATGCGTCACCGAGGACGGCGTCACGATCTCGTTCGGTGTGAACCCGCCGTTTCTGTGGCAGCACATCACCGGGCACTACACCAACATCTCGGTCACCACCGAGGGGAACCGCGTGCAGAGCGCCGACGGCATGACCGCCGAGGTGGTGCTCGCCGACGTCCGCCTGCAGGACTCGGGAGACTCCAAAGGCACCATCGGAAGACTCGACGCGACGTTGAGCTGGAAGTCGGCGGGCATCAAGGACACCGTCGCCGCGAACCTGCCGGGAGTAGGCAACCTGATCACCGGCGTGCGCACCGACGCCGCGGCGGGCACGGTGATTCTGGAAGCCGGCGACAACAGCGTCACCGCCAAGCCCGTCGTCAGCGACGGCGACCTGAACCTGGAGGTCCTCGACGTCACCGGTCCGCTGCCCAAGGACGCGGTGCAGACGGCGCTCAACGAGCTGACCAAGAAGCTCAACGACAACTACCCGCTCGGGATCCACGCCGACGGCGTCGAGGTGACCGACTCCGGCGTCGTCGGGAAGTTTTCCAGCGACGACGCCTCGATCCCCGAAGAGGACGCCAACCCCTGCTTCGCGCGCCTTTAGCGGTGATCCCTCAGATAGCGCGCGAGCACGGCGATCGCGGTGATCACCACGGCTACCCCGACAACACCCGCCAGCACGGTCGACGCGATAACACCGGCGTCGACGGGGCGGCCCATGAGCACGGCGCGACGCCAGTAGACCGCGCCGATCAGCACCGCTTTGACGACGATGACGATCGAGGCGACTCGCAGGGCGGTGGACAGCGACACCTCATCGAGCGTAGGCAGCTCGGCGGTCCCCGTCGATCAGTCCAGGTCCACGGCGATCTCGGCGCTGAGCTGATAGCCGGGGGCCAGCGGCAGCGTGTCGCCGCTCCAGAACGAGCCCGGGTCGAACCAGTTGTAGTGCTTTTCCGTACTCAGCAACCCCATCTCCTCGTAGGTGATGGCGACGGTCTCGGCGCAATACGCGGTCTCGAGCCCCACTTGAAGCTTTTGTTGCTTTCTACGTAGAGTCGCATCGCGAACCCTGCTGTGCACGAAGGGGATTCCGCGGGTGAGGTCCGCGACGGCCAACCGGCCGCGGAACCACCGGCCGGTCAAGCGCGCCGTGCTCGGAAACGGCGTGCCGTCCATCCGCGCGACCACCTTCAGTGCGCGGTCCTCCTGCTCCCGGCTGGCGATCGGTGTGAGCTGCCGCAGCCAGCAGCGCTGATGGTAGTTGTTGATCCACCGCTCCACGACCTGGCGGGCGTCGTTGAGTTGCACCCCGCGTTGGTTGCGGCCGGTCCACATGTCGGTCAGCTTGTCGCCCAACTCGGCATGCCAGATCAGCGGCGGCAGATCCTCGATCGCGAGCGTCATCCCGACGTGGTTGACCGGGCTGTTGGTCAGCGACTGGATGGCCCGATCCGGCCCGGACCGCCCCCGAAAAAGCCAGAGGTCCCCGGTCCTGGTCGCGTCGAGGGCCCGCTCGAGTGACACCGCGGCTGGTTTCACCCCCGCAGCTTAGGCAGACTGGCCGCTATGCGCGGCATATGGAAGTGGGTCGGGCTGGCGAGCGTCGCCGGCGTGGTGGCGGGCGGAGTGCTGGTCGCCCGCGACCAACGACGCCGCAATTCGTACACGCCCGAAGACATCCGGGCACGGCTGCACCAGCGGGCGGCCGAGGCCGGCAACGCCGAAGGCTAGGCCTCCACGGCATAGAGCCGGTACGACCCGCTGAAGCCCTTGAGTTCGGCGTCGCGACCGTCGTCGAACGTGACGTCCTCGACCTCGGCGAGGGCGTCGCGCACCACCTCGCTGACCAACACCTCGCCGCCGCTGGCTTCACCCGCAACCCGGGCCGCCATCGCGACGTTTCGGCCGAACAGATCGTCGCCACGACGCACGGACTTACCCATGTGGATTCCCATCCGGACCCGAATACCGTTGGGCTGTCTGCGAAGTGACCGTTGCACGTCCATGCTGCACCGCACCGCCTGCTCCGGTTGCGCAAACGCCACCATGAACCCGTCGCCCTGGCTCTTCACCACATAACCCGAGTGCTTGTCCACGTGGCGTCGCACCATCTTGTCGTGCCGACCGAGCAGCCTCACCCAGGCCCGGTCACCGATGCGTTCGTTGAGCGCGGTCGACTCCTCGATGTCGGAGAACAGGATCACCATCTTGCCGCTCGGGGCCAGACGGGCCAGATCCGGCCGTTCGACCTCCGCCCAGTCCGCAAGGTCCTCGATCGAGGACCGCACTGCAGCGCCGAAGCCGTCCTTGCGCAGGATATTGGCGGTCTGCCACACCTGCTTGACCGCCTCGCGGCCCCCGGTGAGCAGCATGTTCTTGGTGTCGACGCGACGACGAGCGTCGTCGAGTTCCTCGCGTTGGCGGGTGTAGCGGATCCACAGCACAGCCAGCGCAACGGCCTCCGCGGCCGCCACGAACCCGAGTATGTAAGCCGCGATCTGCGCTCCGGTCACCGCTCAAGTATTGGATGCTGAAGCGGTGACGCTTGCGGAACCCCCGTATTACGAGAGTCGCTACATCCGCGCCAACCACCCGGACCTGCCGCAGGCGCTGTGGCTGCGGGAAACGCTGCTGCTGCCGAGCGCCGGCGAGCCGGTCGCCGACGTGTGGGTGATGACCTTCGATCCCGACGGCGCCGGCAACCGGGCGCTCAAGGAGCCTTATCCGATCGACTCGGCCGAATTCGACTACGACAACTGGACCGCCCGCATCGCCGCCACCGTCCTCGACGACCGGTCGGCGCAGGGCGTCGTCACCGGCGGCCCGAGCTTGATCGCCGGCTCGGCCGGCGGGCGCTCGGCACGGTGGGACCTGCGCATCACTGCAGGCGACGAGCATCCGGTCAAGCTGCTCACCGAACGCGCCTACGCGGCCCGGTTACCGACCGCGAAGCCCACCGTGCGACATCCCCTGGCCCGGTTCGACGGGCTGCTCGAACTCGACGACGTCCGTCTCGTGGTCGACGGCTGGTCCGGCAGCGTCAACCACAACTGGGGCAGCCGGCATACACCGGCCTACGCATACGGGCAGGTCTGCGGGTTCGACGACGCGCCGGAGACGACCCTCGAAATCGTCACGGCGAGAGCTGCTCTCGGTCCGTTGCTGTTGCCCGGTGTCACGCTGTTCGTGTTCCGCCACGCCGGACGCGAGTTCGCGGTGCGCACGATTCGTGGCAGCCTGCACACGCACGGGCGCTACCGGCCGTTCGCGTGGACGTTCGGCGGCCGGATCGACGACCAGATGATCGAGGGTGAGATCGTCACCGAGCCGGCCGGTGTCATCGGGCTGACCTACACCGACACCGACGGCATGACGAAGTACTGCTACAACTCGGCGATCGCCACATGCCGGATACAACTGGCGGGCAAGACTTTCGAGCGTGCCGAACTGACGGCCACCCGCCGCACGATGTTCGAGATCCTCACCGACACCCGCCACGAATCGGTGCCACTGCTGGCCTGAACACCAGCCGACGATCACCGGCTGACGAACTGCACCACGACTTCGGAGAACGCGTCATTGTCGTCACCGGCGGCGGTGTGGCCGGCCGCGGAAAGTTCGGCGAACTCCGCGTGCGGCACCTTCTCGAGGAAGTCCTTCACGCCGTCGCTGCTGACCACGTCGGACAACTTCCCGCGGATCAGTAGAACCGGGATGGTCAAGCCCATCACCGCCTGCTCCAGCTTTTCCTCGCGGACGAACCGGTTGTCTGCCGGTGCGGTGAGAAATGCCGGATCCCAGTGCCAGAACCACCGACCGTCGCGGAACCGCAGATTCTTCTTCAACCCCTCGGGGTTGCGCGACCGCTTCCGGTGTGGCAGATACGCAGCAACCGCTTCGGCCGCCTCGTCGAGGGATTCGAAACCGTTCACGCCGCTGGACATGAATTCGCGGATGCGGGCGCTGCCGTCCTTCTCGTACCGCGGCACCACGTCCACGAGCACCAGCTGGGTCACCCTGTCCGGACCGGCCGCGGCGGCCACCAGCATGCCGGTCATCCCGCCCATGCTGGCCCCGATCAGGGCGACCGGACGGCCGATCTGCTCCACCACCTGCAGCGTGTCCGAGCACAGGGCGTCGACCGTGTAGTTCGCATCCGGCGCACGGTCGCTGTCGCCGTGTCCTCGGCTGTCCAGCGCCACCACGTGCAGACCACGATCGGCCAGGATCTGTCCGGTCTGCTTCCACGAGTGCCGGTTCTGCCCGCCGCCGTGCAGGAGCAGCACTGAGGAACGCTCCGATTCCACACCGCGGTTCCACTCGTCGGCCACCAGGGTGATGTCGTCGCTTCCGCGGAACTTCACGGTCTGCGGTTCGCTACCAGTCGCGTTCACGGACGTCCTCTCCGGCTCACCCCGGTGGCTCACGTTACCCAGCCGGCAAAATCGGCAGTTCCCCGGCGTCATTGATGAGAGCGTCAATATACTTTGCTCCGTGCAGCCCGACCTTGTCGCCGACGACCGTGAATGCATCATCGAGGCTGCCTACACCTGCCTTTCGCAGCCGCATGCCGGCCCCGTTCCCGTCGCCGCGATCTTGCAGCGCGCGGGGGTGTCGACGCGGGCCTTCTACCGTCACTTCGAATCGAAAGACGAGTTGTTCCTGGCGATGCTGCGGCGGGAGACCGACGCATTGTCGCGACGGCTCGACGGCGTCGCCGAAGACGAGTCGGGCACACCCGACGAACAGCTCGCGGCGTGGATCGAGGGCATGTTCAAACTGATCCACGATGACGAGACCCGGATGCACTTCACCGTGATCGATTCCGACGAGGTCCGCGCCGCGAAGGGCTACCGCGAGACGCGGGAGAAGGCACACGCCGATCGCGAGCGATCACTGGCGGAGATCCTGCGCCGTGGCCGCGACGACGGCTCGTTCCCGCTCGCCGACCCCGAGCAGGATGCGGTGGCGATCAACGCGATCATCAGCCGGGTGATGATCACCCAAACCCACGATGACCACGACGGTTTGCGCCGGGCCAAGGCCGCCGTCCTGGACTTCGCGCTGCGCGCCCTGGGCGCCAAGGAGCCCGTCGCCGGCAGGCGATGAGTTCCGGCCGCCGCGGCAGTCTTCACTGCATGCCCTCCATCACGCCCTCCCTCTGGTTCGACGACAACCTCGAAGAAGCCGCTGCGTTCTACACCTCGATCTTCCCGAACTCATCGGTGGAGAAGCTCAACCGCTACACCGAAGCTGGACCGGGCACGCCCGGAGAAGTTGTGTCGGCCAGCTTCGTGCTGGACGGCAACCGCTTCGTCGGAATCAACGGCGGCCCGCAGTTCGCCTTCACCGAAGCGGTCTCGTTCCTTGTTCGCTGCGTCGACCAGAAGGAGGTCGACTACTACTGGAACCGGCTCGTCGACGGCGGCGAAGAGTCGCAGTGCGGGTGGCTGAAGGACCGCTTCGGGTTGAGTTGGCAGATCGTGCCCGACCGGCTCTACGAGTTGCTCGACGATCCGGATCCCGCCCGGGCCACCGCCGCGACCAAGGCGATGCTCGGCATGCGCAAAATCGTCATCGCCGAATTGGAAGCAGCCGTGCGCGGAAGTTAGCCAGTCGCTTCCTTAGTGGGGAACCTCACCTATCCGGCGTCCCCTGTTGCCCGGCCGCAAAATACTGATATACGGTTCCCGGGCGTCCGCCCCTGTGTACCCTTGCGCCACAGCCATCACGGGCGCGTGTTGTTGGTGTCAGGGAAGGTCGGCGGGCTATGGCGGTGCAGATGGCGATGCACAGCACGCGGGTGAGAGCCGACTGATGGTCGCTGTCAACGCAATTGCCAAGCCGGTCCGCGCCTTCGGCGGGTTCTACTCGATGGCGCTCGACACCTTCGTGTGGATGTTCAAGCCCCCCTTCGCGTGGCGCGAGTTCATCTCCCAGGCATGGTTTGTCGCTCGGGTGTCGATCCTTCCGACCCTGATGCTGACGATTCCGTACACGGTCCTGCTGACCTTCACATTCAACATTCTGTTGGTCGAGTTCGGTGCCGCGGATTTCTCCGGCACCGGTGCCGCGCTCGGGACCGTGCGCCAGATCGGGCCGATCGTGACCGTCCTGGTCGTTGCCGGCGCCGGCGCCACCGCCATGTGCGCCGACCTCGGCGCGCGGACCATCCGCGAAGAACTCGACGCGCTGCGGGTGATGGGCGTGAATCCCATTCAAGCCCTTGTCGTTCCGCGCGTACTGGCCGCAACCTTGGTGTCGTTGGCGCTGTCCGCGACGGTGATCCTCGTCGGACTGGCCGGCGCGTACTTCTTCACCGTCTACATCCAGAACGTCTCACCGGGTGCGTTCGCGTCCGGTCTCACTCTGATCATCGGGACCACCGACGTCGTCATCGCGTTGCTCAAGGCCGCGTTGTTCGGGCTGTCCGCCGGCATGATCGCTTGCTACAAAGGCATTTCCGTCGGCGGCGGCCCGGCGGGTGTCGGCAACGCGGTCAACGAGACCGTGGTCTTCACGTTCATGGCGCTGTTCGCGATAAACATCGTCGCGACGGCCGTCGCGGTGAAGGTGACGATGTGACTGTATCGAGGCCGCATTCCCAGTTCCCCTGGCTGAAAAGCCGGTTCCGCAGCGTCGCCGACCCCTGGAACCGAATCGGGATGCAAACCAAGTTCTTCGGTCGCACCCTGAGCTCGATCCGGTACACGATCGTGCACTACCAGGTCGAGTTGATCCGGATCATCGCTCAAATGGGCCTCGGGGCGGGCGCACTCATCATCATCGGCGGCACGGTGGCGATCATCGGCTTCCTCACCGTGACGACGGGCGCGCTGGTGGCGGTGCAGGGCTACACCGACTTCTCGGAGATCGGTGTCGAGGCGCTGACCGGTTTCGCGTCGGCGTTCTTCAACGTGCGCCTCATCGCGCCGGCCACCACCGCGGTGGCGTTGTCCGCGACCATCGGAGCCGGCGCCACCGCCCAACTCGGTGCGATGCGCATCAACGAGGAGATCGATGCGCTCGAGGTGATGGGCATCCGCAGCGTCGCCTATCTCGCCTCCACGCGGGTGGTAGCCGGATTTCTCGTGGTGATCCCGCTGTACTGCGTCGGCGTGATCGCCGCGTTCTGGGCGGCGCGGTTCGGCACCACCGTGCTCTACGGTCAGTCGACGGGGGTTTACGACCACTACTTCAGGACGTTTCTCAATCCCACCGACCTGCTGTGGTCGTTCGGCCAAACCATCGCGCTGTCAGTGGTGATCATGCTCGTGCACACCTACTACGGCTACACCGCACGGGGCGGGCCGGCGGGTGTCGGCGAAGCGGTCGGGCGTGCGGTGCGCACCTCGCTGATCGTCTCCGCAGTCGTGCTCGTGATGCTCTCGCTCGCGGTCTACGGCCAATCCGGCAACTTCAACCTGGCTGGCTGACATGGACGAACACGACGAAGGCCTGCATCCCGCGTGGTGGACGTTGATCCTCGTGATCTTCATCGCGATCTCCGTCTGGCTGACGTATGCCTTGTTCCGCGGCAGCTTCAGGTCCACCGAGACGGTCACGCTGACCTCCGATCGGGCAGGTCTGGTGATGGAGACCAACGCCAAGGTCAAGTTGCGCGGCGTGCAGGTCGGGCGCGTCGCCGAGATCCAGGGTGGCAGCCAGCCGGTGGCGTTGAAGCTGGAGATCGACGAGGACAAGCTCGAGTACATCCCGGCGAACGTCGAGGCGCAGATCCGGGCCACCACCGTGTTCGGCGCCAAGTTCGTCGACCTGATCTACCCGAGCGACCCCAGCTCGCAGCGACTGACGGCCGGCCAGGTGATCCAGTCGCGCAACGTCACCGTCGAGGCAAACACGGTATTCCAGAACGTCGTCGAGGTGCTCGAGCAGATCGACCCGGCCAAGCTCAACAGCACCTTGTCCGCACTCGCGCAGGGTGTCCGAGGCCAGGGCGAGCGGATCGGTGAGGCCACCACCGCCGCGAATCAGGTTCTGCTGGAGCTCAATCCGCGCCACGAGACGGTGACCGCCGACCTGCGGGCGCTGCGGGACTTCAACGACACGTACAGCGTCGCGGCGCAGGACATCCTGACCACTCTCGACGCGGTCAGTACCACCAGCACCACGATCGTCGGCCGCGCCAGCCAGTTGGACGCATTGCTGCTGGCCACCATCGGGCTTTCCAACAGCGGCATCAACCTGCTCGCACCGAACCAGGCCAACCTGATCAAGGCCATCAACGTGCTGGAGCCGACGACGAACCTGCTCTACAAGTACAGCCCGGAGTACACCTGCCTGCTCACCGGCGCGAAAACGCTGCTGGACACCGGCGGGTACGACGCGCCGGGCGGTAACGGCCGCACGCTGGTGCTGGATGTCGGCTTGGCACTCGGCGACGACCCGTACCGGTACCCCGATCACCTGCCGATCGTCGGCGCCAAGGGCGGCCCGGGCGGCAAACCCAGCTGTGGCTCGCTGCCCGACGTGGCACAGAACTGGCCGGTCCGAAACCTGGTCACCAACACCGGATTCGGCACCGGAATCGACTGGCGGCCGAACCCGGGCATCGGCTTCCCCGGATATGCCAACTACCTGCCGGTCACCCGCGCCGTGCCCGAACCACCGAGCGTCCGCAACCTCTTCGGTGGGCCCGCGATCGGTCCGATCCCGTACCCGGGCGCCCCTGCCTACGGTGCGGACCTGTACGCAGACGACGGCACCCCGCTGTGGCCGGGCCTGCCCGCCGCGCCGCCGCCGATGGCGCCGCGGGAACCCGGTCCGACGCCGGGTTCGGAGCCGTTCATCGTGCATTCGCCCGCACAGATGCAGCCCACCCCGCTACGACCGACACCGTTACCCACCCCGGCCCGGCCGGGCCCGCCGTTCCCGTGACCGCCAGCGACCGCCCACCGAGCAAGCCATGAAAGGAGATGAGCAGTGTCAAGCGTGACAGCCAGGGTTCGACACGACGCCGTGCGTCTCGCCGTGTTCTTGTCTGTGTGCCTGCTCGGCGTCTTCGGTTTGTTCGCGATCTTCGGGGAGCTGCGCTTCGGGGAAGCCACCAACAGCTACGTAGCCGAGTTCACCAATGTCACCGGGCTGGAGAACGGCGACTTCGTCCGCATCGCCGGCGTCGAGGCCGGCAAGGTGGAAAACGTTGAGATCCAACCGGACACCACGGCGCGGGTCGAGTTCACCGCGGACCAGTCGGTGGTGCTGACCGAGGGCAGCAGGGCCGTCATCCGATACGACGACCTCATCGGCGGCCGCTACCTGGCGCTCGAAGAGGGTGCCGGCGGAATCAAGAAGCTCGAGCCCGGCAGCACGATTCCCTTGGCCCGCACGTCGCCCGCGCTGGACCTCGACGCCCTGATCGGCGGTTTCCGGCCGCTGTTCCGGGCTCTGGATCCAGAACAAGTCAATGCGCTGTCGGGCCAGCTGATTTCGGCCCTGCAGGGTCAGGGCGCGACGATCAACTCGTTCCTGGCCCAGACCGCGACGCTGACGAGCACGCTGGCCGACCGTGATCGGCTGATCGGCGAGGTCCTCGTCAACCTCAACGTCGTGCTGGGCTCGCTCGGCGACCAGAGCGACCAGTTCGCGAAGGCGGTCGACTCGCTGACCGAACTGGTGGGAACGCTGCAGGCGCGCAAAGAGGACATCAGCAGCGGAGTTGCGTACACCAACGCCGCCGCCGCGAGCATCACCGACCTCCTGGTCCAGGCTCGTCCGCCGTTCGCCAAGACGATTCAGGAGACGGACCGTGCGGCGGGGATCGTGGTGGCCGACCACGAGTACTTCGACAACCTGCTGAACACCCTTCCGGATGCGTACCAAGCGCTGGCGCGGCAAGGGATTTACGGCGACTTCTTCACCTTCTACCTGTGCGACATCGTGCTCAAGCTCAACGGCAAGGGCGGCCAGCCGGTGTATGTGAAAGTCGCCGGGCAGTCCACCGGGAGGTGTGCGCCGAGGTGAAGTCCTTCTCTGAACGCAATCAGACCGTCATCGGTGCCATCGGGCTGGTGTTGACGATCGGCATCGTGGTGGGGTCGCTGAACTACGACCGGCTGCCGTTCCTGCAGGGCAAGGAGTACTCGGCCTACTTCGCCGAGGTGGGTGGGCTGACTGTCGGTGAGGAGGTGCAGGTTTCGGGATTCGAGGTGGGGCAGGTCAAGTCCATCGGGTTGGACGGGCCGCGCGCCCTGGTGAAGTTCACCGTCGCCAAGGACATCCGGCTCGGCGACCGCACCGAGGCGGCGATCAAGACCGAAGGCCTCTTGGGCACGAAAATCCTCGAAGTCACCTCCCGCGGCGACGGCCAACTGGAGGGCACGATCCCGATGGATCGAACGACTTCCCCGTACCAACTCCCTGATGCGCTGGGCGATCTGGCGACGACGATCAGCGGCTTGAACACCAACCAGTTGTCGGACTCGCTGCGCGTGTTGGCGGACACGTTCTCCGACACCCCACCGGAGCTGCGCATCGCGGTCGAAGGGGTGGCGCGGTTCTCCGAGACGCTGAACGAACGTGATGCGCAGCTGCGAGGTCTGCTGGTCAACGCCGACAAGGCCACCACGGTGCTCGCCGAGCGCAGCGGCCAGGTGGTCAGCCTGATCACCAACACCAACGCGCTGCTGGCCGAGCTCGAAAGCCAAAGCGCCGCACTCGATCAGGTCTCCGGCAACATCTCGGCTCTCAGTGAGCAGTTGCAGGGCTTCATCGCCGAGAACCGCGAAACCATGCGACCTGCTCTGGACAAGCTCAACGGCGTGCTGACGATCATCGACAACCGCAAGGAACGTCTGCAGCGGTCGCTGACGTTGCTCACCGACTACTCGATGTCGCTGGGCGAATCGGTGTCCGGCGGCCCGTTCTTCAAGACCTACGTCGCCAACCTGCTGCCCGGCCAATTCCTGCAGCCGTTCGTCGACGCTGCTTTCTCTGACCTGGGTCTGGATCCCAATGTGCTGCTGCCGTCGGAACGCAGTGACCCACAGGTCGGTCAGCCGGGCACGCCGGCGCTGCCGGTGCCCTTCCCGCGGACGGGTCAGGGCGGCGAACCGCGGTTGACCGTTCCCGACGCCATCACCGGCAATCCCGGCGACCAGTCGTGCGGATTGCCCGGCTTGCCCTTGCCCGGCCCCGGCTGCTACCCGTACCGCCAGCCGCCGCCGGCGCCGCCGCCCGGAGGGCCGCCGCCAGGGCCGCCCGCCGCGGCGCCGCCGGGGCTGCAGTCGACCCCGGAGCCGACGCCCGCACCGGTGATGGTGCCCGCGCCCGGTGGGGACTCCCACCTTGCACCCGCGGGGGCCGGACAGTGACGCGCACCGCGAGGAACATCTTGGCCGTTGCCTTGGTCGTGATACTGGCCGGCGGCGCGATCTTGTTGTTGCGCGACGTCGAACGGATCGACCGCACCCACGTCGTCGCGTACTTCGAGAACGCCAACGGCATCTACCCCGGCGATGACGTCAACATCCTCGGTGTTGGCGTGGGCAGGATCGAGTCGATCGAGCCGCAGCCCGAGCGGGTCAAGGTCTCGTTCTGGTACGACAGCAAGTACAAGGTTCCTGCCGACGCCAAGGCCGCGATCCTGTCGCCGACGCTGGTGACCGCGCGCAGCATTCAGCTCACCCCGGCCTATACCGGCGGGCCGGTGATGAAGGACGACGCGGTCATTCCGCGGGAGCGCACCGCCGTTCCGGTGGAGTGGGACGAGGTCCGCCAACAGTTGGAGAAGCTCGCCGAGACGCTGCAGCCGACCGAGCCGGGCGGAGTGAGCCCGCTGGGCTCGGTCATCAACACCACCGCAGACAACCTACGTGGTGAAGGTGCCAACATCCGCGACACCGTCATCAAGCTGTCGCAGGCGGTGACGGCGTTGGGCGATCACAGCACCGATATCTTCTCCACCGTCAAGAACCTGGCGATCCTGGTGTCGGCACTGCAGGACAGCACCGACGTGATGCGCCAGCTCAATCAGAACCTGGCGACGGTGACCGGCCTGCTGGCCAACGATCCCGACGAGGTCGCCAACGCGGTCCGTGACCTCAACAACGTCGTCGGAGAGGTCCAGACCTTCGTCGCCGACAATCGCGAATCGCTTGGCACCACGTCGGACAAGTTGGCCGGCGTGACCCAGGCGCTGACCGACAGCCTCGCCGACGTCAAGCAGTTCCTGCACGTGGCCCCGAACACCTTGCAGAACTACGTGAACATCTGGCAGCCGGCGCAGGGAGCCGTCAGCAGCGTGCCGATGCTCAACAACTTCGCCAACCCGATCTCGTTCCTGTGCGGTGGTATTCAGGCGGCGTCACGGCTGGGTGCCGAGGAGTCGGCGAAGCTGTGTGTGCAGTACCTGGCGCCGATCATGAAGAACCGCCAGTACAACTTCCTGCCCATCATGCAGAACGTCTTCTCCGGCGCGTCGACGCGGCCGAACGAGCTGACCTACAGCGAGGACTGGCTGCGGCCGAACTACATTCCGCCGCAACCTGCTCCGTCGTCAGCCCCACCGCAGGCAGCACAGGCGCCGGCTGCGCAGGCGCCTCCCGCGGGTCCGCCGCTTCCGGCCGAGGCGACTGGAGGTATGCCCGTCACGCCGAATCCCGCCGACGGTCTGCACGGGCTGATGGTGCCGCCTGGAGTGGGACCATGATGCGGCGCAGGGTGTTTCGCAGAGTCGCCGTCGTCGTCGTGACGGCCGGCCTGCTGTCCGGCTGTTCGGACTGGCAGGGGCTGAACTCGCTTCCGCTGCCGGGCGGTGAGGGCACGGGGCCGAACGCATTCACGGTTCAGGCGCAGATGCCGGACGTGGACAACATCGAGCCGAACTCCCGTGTCCGGGTCGCCGATGTGAACGTCGGCCACGTCACGAAGATCGAGCGTCAGGACTGGCACGCGCTGGTGACGATGAAGCTCAACGGCGACGTCGAGCTGCCCGCGAACGCGACGGCGAAGCTCGGGTTGACAAGCTTGTTGGGTTCCCTGCACATCGAGTTGGCGCCGCCGACCGACGTGCCACCGGAAGGCAAGCTGAAGGAAGGCTCGCTGATTCCGCTGGCGTCGTCGAGTTCTTATCCGAGCACCGAGCAGGCACTGGCCGCCGTGGCGCTGCTGCTCAACGGCGGCGGGATCGGCAACATCCACGACATCACCGAAGCCTTGAGCGTCGCCTTCGCCGGTCGCGAGAACGACCTGCGCAGCCTGATCGAGCAGCTCGACATCGCGATCGGCCACCTCGACGACCAGAAGCAGGACATCATTGCCGCGACGGAGAGTCTGAACAATCTGATCGGGCAGTTCGCGGAGCAGAAGCCGGTGGTGGACAAGGCATTACGCACTGTGCCCGATGCCTTGGCCGTGCTACGGGATCAACGGGAGAACCTGGCCGACGCGCTGACCCAGCTCGGCAGGTTCAGCGCGCTGGCCGCCGACTCTGTCGACCAGACCAAGGACGCTTTGGTGCAGGAGCTCAAGGACCTGGGCGTGGTGCTGGAGGAACTGGCCGACGCCGGTCCCGCGTTGACCCGCGCGCTGAGCTTCCTGCCGACCTTTCCGTTCCCCAAGGAGACATTGCTCAACTGGATGCGCGGCGACTACGCGAACCTGACGCTGGTCGTCGACCTGACGTTGAGCCGGATCGATTCCGGCTTCTTCACCGGGTCGCGGTTTGAGTGCAACCTGACCTGGTTGGAGCTGCAGTGGGGCCGAACCATCGGCCAGTTCCCCAGCCCGTGCAACCACAACGTGCCGCCACCAGGCGGCAACCCGTTGGTGGCTCCATACCGCTGGGATCAGGGGCCCTAGCATGCGAATGACACGGCAAATCCTCATTCAGATGGCGATCTTCTCCGTCATCGCGATCACCGCGCTCGTGGTCATGGTCTTCGGGTACATGCGGTTGCCGACGCTGCTCGGCGTCGGGCAGTACCGCGTGACCCTCGAGTTGCCCGAGACCGGCGGGCTGTATCCGAGGGGCAACGTCACCTACCGCGGCGTGCAGGTCGGCGAAATCAAAAGCGTCGAGCTCACCGACACCGGAGTCAAGGCGGTGCTGTCGCTCAACTCCGACATCAGGATCCCCGCCGACCTCGAAGCCGAGGTACACAGCGTGTCCGCCGTCGGCGAGCAGTTCGTCCAGTTGCTCCCGCGCAGCGGAGACGGTCCGGAGTTGCAGGACGGCGACGTGATCCCGGTGGGACGCACGACGATTCCGACCGACATCAACACGGTGCTGGACGATACGGCTCGCGGCCTGCAGGCGATCCCGCAGGAGAACCTGAAGACCGTCGTCGACGAGGCCTACCTCGCGGTCGGCGGACTGGGGCCGGAACTGCGCCGGCTGGTCGCCGGAAGCGCCACGCTGGCCATCGACGCCCGCAAGAATCTCGACCCGCTGACCACACTGATCGACCAGTCCAAGCCGGTGCTGGACACCCAGACCGACACCCGGGGCTCGATCCAGGCGTGGGCCGCGAATCTGGCGAGCATCACCGGTCAGTTGCAGAACCAGGACCCGGCGGTGGCGGGGATCCTCGCCAAGGGGCCGGGGGCTGCCGACGAGGTGCGGGCGTTGTTCGACCGGCTGCAGCCCACGCTGCCGATCGTGCTGGCCAACCTGGTCAGCATCGGGGAGGTCGCCGTCGACTATCACCCCAGCCTCGAGCAGCTGCTGGTGTTGTTGCCCCAGGGCACTGCGGTCACGCAGGCCGTCGGCGTGCACAAGCGCAACACAAAGCAGGATTACGAAGGCGACGCCCTGATCTTCAACCTGAACGCGATCCTGCCCGCGTTCCCGGCGCCGCTGCCGCTGCCACCACAGAATCTGCCGCCGCCGTGCACGACCGGGTTCCTGCCCGCGCAGCAGCAGCGCGTGCCGACCTTCCAGGACTATCCAGACCGGCCGCCGGGCGATCTCTACTGCCGGACGCCGCAGGACGCGCCGTTCAACGTCCGCGGCGCTCGCAACCTGCCGTGCATCACTGTGCCGGGCAAGCGCGCCCCGACGTGGCAGCAGTGCGAGAGCGACGAGCAGTACGTGCCGCTCAACGACGGCTACAACTGGAAGGGCGACCCGAACGCCACCCTGTCCGGGCAGCCCATCCCGCATGTGCCGCCGGATGTACCGGTCGCGATAACGCCTCCACCGCCGGGTACGCCGCCGCTACCCGTCGCGGCCGTTGAATACGACCCGGCGACCGGCAAGTACGTCGGCCCGGACGGGAAGGTGTACACGCAGTCCAATCTGGCGGCCGGCGCGTCGGGGGAGCGGCCGTGGCAATCGATGCTCATCCCGCCGGGGGGCTGAGCGAGCGCTACACGCGGACGCGGCGCCGTTTCGCGAACAGGAACCGACGATAGGGTGTCGGGCACGTAGGTTTGAGCCGACCTGTGTACCCCGACCCAGACCTGGCCCGCGGGCCGTAGAGGAACGTAGATGGCAGACGAGACCACTCCCGCCGAAGAGAAAGCGGGCGAATCGACATCCGAGGTCGATGCCGCAGCGGACGGTGACGAGTCCACCACATCGGTCACTGAACCGGCAGAAGACGCCGGTGACGTCGAGGATTACGACGTCGAGGGCGCCGACGACACCGCGGAAGCCGTCCCCGCCAAACCGCGAATGTCGCATGTCCGGCTGGCGACCATCGCGGGTCTCGTCCTGGTGCTGGCGCTCGGAGGACTGACCGGTTGGCTCGGTTACCGGGCATATGAATCGCGGCAGGCCGAGGACTTGCGGAACCTGTTCCTGCAGGTCGGGCGGCAGGGAGCGTTGAACCTGACGACGATCAGCCACGAGCACGCCGAGGCCGATGTGCAGCGCGTCCTCGATTCGTCGACCGGGACGTTCTATGACGACTTTCAGCAGCGCGCGGCGCCCTTCGTCGAGGTCGTCAAGCAGGCGAAGTCCAAGTCGGTGGGCACGATCTCCGAGGCGGGCCTGGAGTCGTACTCCGAGGACGAGGCGCAGGTGTTGGTGGCGGTGACCGTCAACACGACGAACGCCGGCGCGCCCGAGCAGCAGCCGCGGGCCTGGAGGATGAGGATCTCGGTGCAGAAGACCGGCGACGATGAGGCCAAGGTCTCGAATGTGGAGTTCGTACCGTGAGTAGTAGACACAGGCTGCCCAAACGCGGCAAGAGCGACGACGCCACCGTGGATGATTCGGTCGAGCAGGCTGACGGCCAGCAGACCGAAGCGGTGGAGCTGACCGAGGCAGCCGTCGTGGAGGAATCGAGTCCCGCCGAACCGGTCGCCGCGGAGTCCCCTGCAACGGGTGCCGACTCAGACGCCGAGCCCGATGTCGCAGAGGCCGAAGCGGCAGAAACCCCCGCCCCCGCGGCGGCAGCTCCGAAGCAGAAAATCAACTGGGCGCGCGTCTTTGCATACGGGGTGCTGCCCGCCGTCGCGCTGCTGCTGGCGGGGGCAGCGGCCGGTCTGAAGTGGGTGGACAACTCGGTGCGCAATGCCGAAAACGTCCGCGACGAGACGGTGCAGGTGGCCAAGGACAGCACCATCGCGATGCTCTCGTACAAGCCGGACACCGTCGAACAGCAACTCAACGACGCGCGCTCCCTGCTGACCGGGGAGTTCCAGGAGTCCTACACAGGACTGATCAACGACGTGGTGATCCCCGGCGCGAAACAGAAGCAGATCTCCGCGGTGGCGTCGGTGCCGGCGGCGGCGTCGGTGTCGGCCGACCCCGACGAGGCGGTGGTGCTGGTGTTCGTCAACCAGACCGTGGTGGTCGGCCAGGATCCTCCCACCGACAGCGCCTCGAGTGTGCGCGTGACGTTGGAGAAGGTCGACGGCCGCTGGCTCATCTCTAAGTTCGACCCGGTATAGGAACCTTCGTGGCCGAACCCGAACTCATCGACGTCGAGGCCCCGGGTGTGCGGCTTCGCGCGCTGAGCTGGGGCGCCGCTGATGCGCCGATTGCGTTGTGCCTGCACGGCTTTCCCGACACCGCGTACGGCTGGCGCAAGGTGGCGCCGCTGCTGGCCGACGCCGGGTGGCGGGTGGTCGCGCCGTTCATGCGCGGCTATGCGCCGTCATCGATCGCGTCGGACGGCAGCTACCACGTCGGGGCGCTGATGGACGACGCGCTGCGGGTGCTCGACGCGGCCGGACCGACGGGCCGTGACGTGCTCATCGGACATGACTGGGGCGCGATCGCGGGCACGGGCCTCGCCGCGATGCCCTCCACCCCGTTCTCGAAAGCCGTGATCATGTCGGTGCCGTTCGCCGCGGCGTTCCGGCCGTTGGGCCGGGTGCCGGACGGTATGCGACTGGCCGCCCAACTGCCGCGTCAGCTGCTGCGCAGTTGGTACATCATGTACTTCCAATTGCCGGGGCTGCCGGAGCGGTCCGCGTCCTGGGTGGTGCCCCGGTTGTGGCGGCAATGGTCGCCGGGATACGACGCCGCCGAGGACGTCGCTCATGTGCGCGACGCGATCGGGGCGCCGGAGAACTGGCGCGCCGCGCTGGGCTACGACCGGGTCACCGTGCGCAACACAAAGCCGCCCGCGCAATACGCCGAACTGCATCGGCATTGGCTGTCCGCGCCGCAGCTGCCGACGCTGTATTTGCACGGCACAGAGGATGGTTGTGCCTCAGCAGATTACGTGCGGTGGGTGCAGCCCGTACTGCCGGAGGGAAGCCGGGTGGCGACCGTCGAACGGGCCGGGCACTTCCTGCAGTTGGAACAGTCGCAGGCAGTGGCCGGACACATCATCGACTTCATCGGACCGACCCAGGGGTTATGACGGCACGTCGACTCGCTGCGGTTGATGCGCAGACGTATTGGATGTCGGCGAAGGTCCCGAGCGACCAGTTTCTGCTCTACGGCTTTGCGGGGACCGTCCCCGACCTTGCTGCGGCGGTGGCCCGATTCGGTGACCGGGCGCGTGGTTGCCCGGAGCTGCGACTGCGGGTGCGCGACGGCGGTCCGCTGACCTATCCGCAGTGGGTGGCTGCTGACGTGTTGGCGAACCAGTTCGTGATGCACGCCGCAGGCAGCAGTTGGGCGGAATGCCTTGCGACAGTTGCCGGATTCGGCTCTGACCAACTCGACCCGCGGGTTGCCGCGTGGCGACTGCATGTGTTTCCGGCCGTCGATGGCGTGCCCGGCTCAGGGCTCGGCACGGTCGCGGTGGTACAGGTCGCGCACGCGTTGGGAGACGGCGTCCGGTCGTCGGCCTTGGCGGCGTGGTTGTTCGGGCGGGATGCTCGGGTGTCGGCGGTCGACGGCCGGCCGCCGTTCTTAGGCCTCACGCTGCCGTGGCGGAGCTACCGCGCTGCCCGCGCGCACCGTCAGCTGCTGCGCGATACCGATGCCGGATTGGTTCCGCCGCAAGCTGGTTCGTGCCCGGCGTTGCGGAGCAATTCTCAGCCCGAAGGTATGCGTGGTGTCCGCACCCTGCTCAGGAAGCGGTCGCAGCTCGCGGGTCCGACGGTGACCGTGAGGGTGCTGGCCGCGGTGTCGACGGCGCTGGCCGCTCATCTGCGGGAGCTCGGCGACGATCCGTCGCAATTACGCGCTGAGGTGCCGATGGCCAAGCCCGGTGAGCGGATCTCGCACAACCATTTCGGCAACGTCGGCGTCGGCCTGTATCCGGATCTCTCCACGGACGAGCGAATGGCTCGCATCGCTGAAGACCTGGAGCAGCGACGCCGGCGGGCAGCCCATCCGGCGATGCTCGAAGCCGACCGGGCGTCTAGGGCGGTGCCCGCACCGCTACTGCGTTGGGGCGTCGGGCGTTTCGACCCGACGCTGCGCTCACCGACGGTCACGGGAAACACCGTGGTGTCGAGCGTCAACCGCGGCCCGGCCGACCTGCACTTCGGCGGTATACCCGTCGTGATGACTGCCGGTTACCCCAGCCTGTCGCCGATGATGGGCTTGACGCA
Source organism: Mycolicibacterium celeriflavum (assembly GCF_010731795.1). Taxonomy (NCBI): domain Bacteria; kingdom Bacillati; phylum Actinomycetota; class Actinomycetes; order Mycobacteriales; family Mycobacteriaceae; genus Mycobacterium; species Mycolicibacterium celeriflavum. Next base: position 4,611,965 of record NZ_AP022591.1, read on the forward strand.
CGGTGTCCACGGCATCGGCGAAACCATTGCGATCAGCGTCCACGCCGCGGAGTCCGCGATCGGTGACATCGACGCGTATGTCGAGAGATTGGATGCGGCGTTGACCGCTGACCGCCCTTAGAAGGGTGGGGGTTTGTTGCGTTCGTCGACGTAGGGTTGGTTGGCGCGGCGTTCGTCTTCGATGGCTCTGGCGTGGTTCTGAGCTCGGGTTCGCTTGCGGCGGGGCATCTTCAGCGAGCGGGCAGCATCGTCGAGGTGGTCGTCGGGGGACCGGTTCACCACGACGGGTGCGGTGGGCCGGCACAGCGTCGGGAAAAGCAGCTCGCTGCCGGGGCGGGTGGTGTAGGCCTGACCCGACGGGGCGACCCACTCGACGGTGCCGTCGGGATGCTGCACATCGCGCCAGCCCCAAAACGTCTTGAGCAAGTGGTGTTTTCGGCATAAACATTTGAGGTTGGACGCCTGGGTCGGCCCGTGCGGATAGGCGATCGTATGGTCAAGATCGCAATGATCGGCTGGCTCATCACAGCCTGGGAACCGGCACGTCAAGTCACGGCATCGCACGAACCACGCCAACGCCGCCGACGGGGTGTAGCGCCGTTCGGGCGGGCTGTCGCCGGGATGGTGGATGTATTGAATCTTGGCGGTGCCGGCCAGTTTCGACGCCAGCATAGGAGCGGGCAGCATTCCCCCGCCCATCAGATAAGCCGGGTCGGTGGCGGCCGGGCTCATCGGTTCGTCCTGCGGGCGCAGCGCTTCACCGTCCAAGTGCGCCGGGGTGGCATCGGTCAATGACTCCTCGCGAGCCACCACATGAACCACCACCGCACTCGTGGTCGCAACGGCGGCCTCACAGTCCTCACTGCCGCAAGCACACTGCAGACGGTCCGCGCCGCGGCCCCACGCGCCCAGCGCATCGGAACGGCGCTGTTCGACCGTGCGGGGATCACCGTCGCAGACCGCGGCGGCCATCGCGTCGAGGCGCTGATCCAAGGCGTCAGCGTCGGTGGCGAGCAACGATCCCTGGATCGAGGCGGTGCCGGATCCGTCGTTGGGGTCGTAGATATCGACGTAGCGGTCGCGAGCATGAGATTCGCTGCGCCGCACCGCGGCCGGGTCGTAGCGATCCACCCAGTAGTCGACCGAGGTCTGAACTTTGCTCTTCGACAACGTGGTCCACCCCGCGATCTGGGCGGCGACCTCGGTGTCGATCTTGGCCATCGCGTCGGGGTCGCGTACGAGCCGGGTGCGCGCGACCACGACCTCGACGAGGCGATAGGAGATGGCGCCGGCGGCGAACACCTCGGCCACCCGCGGCAGCCGATCCCGTAACTGCAAGCCCACAAACAACTGGTGCGAAGCTACGCCCAACGACACGTTCTGCGCGGCGCCGACCTCGGCGGCGGCGGCATCCCAGTTGTCGATACACCACTGCTCCCGATCGGCCGAACCATCGGCGGCAATCAGCCGGTCCAGAATCTCGACGCCGGCCGACAGCCGTCGCGCGCAGGCGGCGTTCTCCACCCGCGCCCACCCGCCCACCTCGGCGGCGGCATCGCGAGCGGTCACCGCCGCGTCGACTAGACATTCGAACATATGAGCGAAGCTACCCGGTGCTGGCGACGCGGCAGCGCAACCGACGCCGGAAGCTGCAAGGCTGTGGATGAATTGCCACTTGGGGATAACCCGTCATGCGGAGATGGGGGCTGGGCAGCGACTTAACACATGGCCTAGATTTTGTAGCTATGACTGCCTACGACGTCGGAGTGCTGATTCTGCGGGTGGTGCTCGGCCTGACCATGGCCGCCCACGGCTACAACAAGTTCTTCGGGCCCGGCGGGCTCAAGGGCACCGCCGGCTGGTTCGACAGTATGGGGATGAAGCCGGGCATGTTTCACGCCCGGGTGGCCGCGACGACCGAGATGGCCGCCGGCATCGGTCTCGCGGTAGGCCTGCTCACGCCGATTCCGGCCGCGGGCTTCGTCGCGCTGATGCTTGTCGCGGCGTGGACCGTGCACCGGCCGAACGGCTTCTTCATCGTCAAGGAGGGCTGGGAGTACAACTTGGTGCTCGCGGCCGCAGCCGTCAGCATCGCCACGATCGGCGCCGGCAAGATCAGCCTGGACCATCTGCTGTTCAGTGAGACCGGCTTCTACGACCTGCTGCACGGCTGGTGGGGTCTGGTCATCTCGTTGGGCCTCGGCCTTCTCGGCGGCATCGGTCAGCTGGCGATCTTCTACCGGCCGCCGGCCAAGGCCGACGCCTGACCGCTGCGACCCCGAACTACACCTCCCTAGCTAGAACACGTTCTAATCTGTGATGCCATGGGATTCTTGAAGCAGGAAGCGCCCGTCGTCGACTTCGAGCAATGGAGCAAGGGCACTCGCGCCGAGAAGATCGTGCCGATGGCCCGGCACTGGGCCGAGGTGGGGTTCGGGACGCCGGTCGTCCTGCACCTGTTCTACGTCGTCAAAATCCTGCTCTACATCCTGGGTGCATGGCTGGTGGTACTCACCACCACCGGGATCGACGGATTCACCAACGTCACCTCCTGGTATGACGAGCCGATCGTGTTCGAGAAGGTCGTGCTGTACACCATGCTGTTCGAGGTCGTCGGCCTCGGTTGCGGCTTCGGCCCGCTCAACAACCGGTTCTTCCCGCCGATGGGCTCGATCCTGTACTGGTTGCGGCCGAACACGATCCGGCTGCCACCGTGGCCGACCCGCATCCCGCTGACCAGAGGGGACACCCGCACACCGTTCGACGCGCTGCTGTACGGCGCGCTCCTGGTGCTGCTCGTCGTGGCGTTGTTCTCCGACGGCACCGGCCCGATACCCGAACTCGGCACGACGGTCGGTGTGCTGCCGGTATGGCAGGTCGGGGCGATCCTCGGTGTCCTCGCCGTGCTGGGCCTGCGCGACAAGGTGATCTTCCTTGCCGCTCGTGGCGAGGTCTACGCGAGTCTGGCGGCGTGCTTTTTGTTCGCGGGGCCCGACATCATCGTCGCGGCCAAGCTCGTGTGCCTGACGATTTGGCTCGGCGCCGCGACGTCGAAGCTCAACAAGCATTTTCCGTTCGTCATCTCGACGATGATGAGCAACAATCCGGTCTTCCGGCCGAAGTGGATCAAACGCAAGTTCTTCGAGCACTTCCCGGACGATCTGCGGCCGGGCCCGCTGTCACGTTGGCTGGCCCATTTCAGCACGGCGATCGAAGGACTGGTCCCGCTGGTGCTGTTCTTCTCCAACGGCGGCTGGCCCACGTACATCGCCGCGTTCGTGATGCTGGTGTTCCACTTCGGCATCCTGTCCTCGATCCCGATGGGTGTGCCGCTGGAGTGGAACGTCTTCATGATGTTCGCGGTGCTGGCGTTGTTCGTCGGGCAGTCCGACATCGGTCTCGGCGATCTGCAGAGCCCGTGGCCGATCGTGTTGTTCGCGATCGTCGCGGGCACCGTGGTGTTGGGAAACCTGTTCCCCCGCAAGGTGTCCTTCCTGCCCGGGATGCGCTACTACGCGGGCAACTGGGACACCGGGCTGTGGTGCGTCAAACCGTCGGCCTCGGCGAAGATCGAGCAGAACGTCGTCTCGATCGCGAGCATGCCGCAGGCGCAGATGGAGCGGTACTACGGCAGCCCGGAAACCGCGCAGATGTACCTGTATATGGGATATGCGTTCCGCGCCTTCAACACTCACGGCCGTGCCATGTTCACGCTCGCGCACCGCGCGATGGCGGGCCACAACGAGGACGACTACGTGCTCACCGACGGCGAGCGCATTTGCAGCACCGCGATCGGCTGGAACTTCGGCGACGGTCACATGCACAACGAACAGTTGATCGCGGCGTTGCAGAAGCGCTGCCAGTTCGAACCCGGTGAAGTACGGGTGGTGCTCATTGACGGCCAGCCGATACACCGGCAGCGCCAGCAGTACCGGTTGGTCGACGCCGCCACCGGCGAGTTCGAGCGCGGCCACATCCAGGTCGCCGACATGGTGACGCGTCAGCCTTGGGACGACACCGTGCCGGTTCACGTGACCTGGCAGAAGGAGACGACGTCTAGCCCATGACGTCGCGGACTTTGACGTCCTCGAGGCCCTGCAGAAGCAGATCGCGCGCGGTGTCCAGATGCTTGCGCCAATGTGCCTCGGCGGCGGCGCCGTCCCCGGATCGCAACAGCTGCATCAGCTTTCGATACGACCGCATCAGCTTGTCGTAGTCGGCTCTGGAGACGGGACGCCGCTCCTTGAACAGAAAAGCGTTGTGCCGCACGGTGATCTCCTGCAGCATCCCGGCGATGATGCTCAGCGTTGCGTTTCCCGACAGCTCGACGACGCGGAGGTGGAAGTCGCCGGTGGTCTCGGCCAGGGTGTCGTTCTGCCAGCCGGACGGCACATGCTCTTCGAGCATCTTGTCGAGTTCGTCGAACGCCTCGGCCGACCCCGATTCCGCCAGCAGCCGAACCGCCATCGGCTCGATGCCGGACCGGGCCGTCATCAGGTCGGCGATGGTCGCGCCGGACAGTTCGAGCAGCAGACCGGCGGGACGGGCCACGATCTCGGGGCCGGGCACCCGGACGCGGGCGCCGGTCCGCGAGCCGCGGCGGACCTCGACGAGGCGCTCCGATTCCAGTACCCGCACCGCCTCTCGCAAGGTCGGCCTGCTCACGCCGAAGTGGGCCATCAACTCGGCTTCGTTGGGGAGGAAGTCGCCGTCTTTGAGCTTGCCGTCGACCACCATCCGGCGCAGCGTTCCCGCGACGAGCTCGGCCGTCTTCGGGGACCGCACCGCTGTTCCCGCGCCGACGCCGTCCGGGCCGATCATCGGCGCCAGCGGTGTATTTCGAGCCACTCCCACTCCCACGACGTTGCGACTGGACGGTGGTCCAGCTATGCAACTCAGTAAACCATGTGCGATAAAGGGCGGATTGGCGGTTCCAGGGAGCCTCGGGTATGTGTCGCGGCGGCCTACCAACCAGTAGGTTGACCTAGTAAACTTTGTTCCTCTACGTTCGATGGTGGACCTTTGTGGGAGATCCCACCAAACCTTTCGAAGGAGTTGTTCCATGGCTGAAGCCGTCATCGTCGAGGCAGTGCGGTCGCCCGTCGGCAAACGTAACGGGGGACTGTCTGGCGTGCATCCCGCCGAACTGTCCGCGCAGGTCCTCAACGGTCTCGTGGAGCGGGCCGGGGTCGACCCGGCGCTCGTCGACGACGTGATCTGGGGCTGCGTCATGCAGGCCGGCGAGCAGGCGCTCGACATCGGCCGCACCGCGCTGCTCGCGGCGGGCTGGCCCGAGAGCGTGCCCGGCGTGACGGTCGACCGTCAGTGCGGGTCGAGCCAGCAGTCCATCCACTTCGCCGCTGCCGGCGTGATCGCCGGCCACTACGACGTCGTCGTCGCGGGCGGTGTGGAGTCGATGTCGCGCACGCCGATGGGCGCCTCGCTGGCCAGCGGCGGCAACCCGTATCCGCAGAGCTTCAAGGACCGCTACAGCCAGACCCCCAACCAGGGCATCGGCGCCGAGATGATCGCCGAGCAGTGGGGCCTCGACCGCACCATGCTCGACGAGTTCTCCCTCGGCTCACACGAGAAGGCCGCCGCTGCACAGGATTCCGGTGCATTCGACGATCAAATCGTCGCGATCAAGGACCAGGACGGCAATCCAGTGCTCAAGGATGAGGGCATCCGCCGGGGCACCACCATCGAGAAGATGGGGCAGCTCAAGCCGGCGTTCCGCGAGGACGGCGTGATCCACGCGGGCAACTCGTCGCAGATCTCCGACGGCTCGGCCGCCCTGCTGTTCATGTCCGCCGAGAAGGCCGGCGAGCTGGGTCTCAAGCCGATCGCGAAGGTGCACACCGCCGCACTGGCCGGTGCCGACCCGGTGATCATGCTGACCGCGCCGATCCCCGCCACCCAGAAGGTGCTGAAGCGCTCGGGGCTGTCGGTCGACCAGATCGGGGTGTTCGAGGTCAATGAGGCATTCGCGCCGGTTCCGATGGCATGGCTGAAGGACATCGGCGCCGACGAGAAGAAGCTCAACCCCAACGGCGGCGCGATCGCGATCGGCCACCCGCTGGGCGGCTCCGGTGCCCGCATCATGACCACGATGCTGTACCACATGCGCGACAAGGGAATTCAGTACGGCTTGCAGACCATGTGCGAGGGTGGCGGCCAGGCCAACGCCACCATCATCGAACTGCTGTGACCTCTGTGCCGTCCGACGTTGCGGTCCCCGCCGCTCTCACCGAGCGGCGGGGCAACGTCATGGTGATCACGCTCAACCGGCCGGAGGCTCGCAACGCGGTCAACAGCGCGGTGAGCACCGCGGTGGGCGACGCTCTGCAAGAGGCGCAGGACGATCCCCAGGTCCGCGCGGTGGTGATCACCGGCTCAGGCGAATCCTTTTGCGCAGGCGCAGATCTCAAGGCCATCTCGCGGCGGGAGAATCTCTTCCATCCCGAGCACGGTGAGTGGGGCTTCGCGGGCTACGTGCACCATTACATCGACAAGCCGACCATCGCCGCGGTCAACGGTACCGCGCTGGGCGGCGGCACCGAACTCGCGCTCGCCAGTGATCTGGTGATCGCCGAGGAGCGTGCGAAATTCGGCCTGCCCGAGGTGAAGCGGGGCCTCATCGCCGCAGCGGGCGGCGTGTTCCGCATCGTCGACCATCTTCCCCGCAAGGTCGCGATGGAGTTGCTGTTCACCGGCGAGCCGATGTCGTCGGCCGACGCGCTCAAGTGGGGCCTCATCAACGAGGTGGTGCCCGACGGCACCGCGGTCGATGCGGCCCTCGCGCTCGCCGAACGGATCACCTGCAATGCGCCGCTGGCGGTGTGGGCGAGCAAGCGGGTGGCGATGGGCGTCGACGACGGCGTCATCACCGACGACGAAGCCGGGTGGACGAGGACCATGCGCGAGATCGGGACCGTGATCCGTTCCGAGGACGCAAAGGAAGGACCGCTGGCCTTCGCGGAGAAGCGCCAGCCTATTTGGAAGGCCAAGTAACCATAGTGAAGAGAGCGATCTACGACGCCGAACATGAGGCGTTCCGGGAAACCGTGCGGGAGTACATCGAACGCGAACTCGTTCCCCACCAGGAGAAGTGGGAGTCCGAGCGCATCGTCGACCGGTCGGCATACACCGCCGCGGGCAAGTACGGGCTCATCGGGTTCAACATGCCCGAGGAATACGGCGGCGGCGGCTCCGACGACTTCCGGTTCAACGCGATCATCGACGAGGAGATGGCCCGCTCCGGCGCGGCCGGACCAGCGCTGAGCCTGCACAACGACGTCGTCGGCCCGTACTTCAAGGACCTGACCAACGACGAGCAGAAGCAGCGTTGGCTGCCCGGCATCACCAGCGGGGAGACCATCATCGCGGTCGCGATGACCGAGCCCGGCGCGGGCAGCGACCTGGCCGGCATCCGCACCTCGGCGGTCCGCGACGGTGACGACTGGATCGTCAACGGCTCCAAGACATTCATCTCCTCGGGCATCAACTGCGACCTCTGCGTCGTGGTGGCCCGCACCGATCCCGAAGCCGGCCACAAAGGTTTCACGCTGCTGGTCGTCGAGCGCGACATGGAGGGCTTCAGCCGCGGCCGCAAGCTCGACAAGATGGGCCTGCACTCGCAGGACACGTCGGAGTTGCACTTCGAGAACGTCCGCGTGCCCGCCGCCAATGTGCTGGGCAAGGAAGGCCGTGGCTTCTACCACCTGATGACCAACCTGCCGTCGGAGCGGTTGTCGATCGCAATCTCGGCGATCGCCGGGGCCCGCGCGGTCTGGGAGGAGACGCTGCAATATGCCAAGGACCGCAAGGCATTCGGACAGCCGATCGGCAGCTTCCAGCACAACCGGTTCCTGCTCGCCGAGATGGATACCGAGCTCGAGGTCACCGAGAACTACATCGACCGCTGCCTGCGCGCAGTCGTCGACGATGAACTGACCGCGGTCGAGGCGGCCAAGGCCAAGTGGTGGGCCACCGAGGTCGCCAAGAAGGTGGTCGACAGCTGCGTGCAGCTGCACGGCGGCTACGGCTACATGATGGAGTACCGCGTGGCGCGGGCCTACGTCGACGGACGCATCCAGACGATCTTCGGTGGCACCACCGAGATCATGAAGGAGATCATCGGCCGCGACTTGGGCATCTAGCCGGCTCGGCCGGCGTGGCATCTAGCCGAGGCGTCAGCCGATCGGAGCGTCCGCCGCCGGGGTCGGCTCGGTGGTCGTGGTGGTCGTGGTGGTCGTCGTCTCGGTGGTCGACGTCGCGGACGGGGTGACCGCCGTCGGCGCCTTCGCCGGGTCGAGCACCGTGTCGATCAGGTAGATCCGGGCGTTCGCCGCCTGGATGCCACCGCAGACCACCTTCGCGGTGTCGTTGATCTTGATGTCGGCGTTCTCACCGGTCACCTTGATCTCCGCGCCCTGCTGGGTGGGCCGCTGACCCTCGACATCCTTGGGTCCGAGGACGCCGAGGAACACGTGGTAGTAGTCGAAGTCCGTCAGCGCGGCCGGGTTGGCCTTCAGCGCGTCCAGTTGGGCGGGCGGCATCGCGGCGAACGCCTCGTTCGTCGGCGCAAACACGACGTAGGGGCCGTTCTCCAGGACCGGCACCACGTTGACCGCCGGGTTGAACCCGCCTGAGATCGCGGAGTAGAAGGTGCTGGCGTCCGGAATGGCTTGCAGCGCCTGTCCGACCGGCAGGGTGTTCAGCGACTTCCAGTTGGGCACCGCCTCTTTGAACGCGTCGCAGCCCGACCCTTCCGGGTTGGGAATCTCGATCACCGGGGTCGTGGTCGGCTCGGCCGGTTGGGCGGGTGCGGGCGGATCGGCGTAGGCGGTGACGGCCAGCGGCACCGAGAGCGCCATCGCGGCGATCCCGGCCGTGGCACCGATGGCTTTGCTGGTGCGGGTCTTCACTTACGGCTCCTCAGCTAGACAGGTCGCAAGGGATGTTAGAGGCAGTGCTGCGCCAGTGCCAAAGTCGTCACCTCGCCGAACTGCCGCCGCAACGGCCTGACCTGCACTTTGCGAATCTGCCCACATGTTGTTGGAGACCGTACGATGACGCGCATGCCCGAGCCGCTGATCGTCTCCATTCGTGGCCGTACGCCGTCGCTGCACGCCGAAGCGTGGGCGGCCCCCAACGCGAGCCTGATCGGTCAGGTGACGCTCGCCGCACGGGCCAGCGTCTGGTACGGCGCGACGCTGCGTGCGGAGGCCGAACCCGTCGACATTGGCTTCGGCACCAACATTCAGGACGGCGTGACCATCCACGTCGATCCGGAGTTCCCGGTGAGCATCGGCGCAGAGGTCAGCGTCGGGCACAACGCCGTCCTGCACGGCTGCGTCGTCGAGGACGGAGCGCTCATCGGCATGGGTGCGGTCATCCTCAACGGCGCGACGATCGGCCAGGGCTCGCTGATCGCCGCTGGCGCGGTGGTGCCTCAGGGATTCGTGGTGCCGCCGCGCTCACTGGTCGCGGGGGTACCGGGCAAGGTGCGACGCGACCTGAGCGACGCCGAGGTCGCCCACAACCGGCACAACGCGCAGGTGTACCAGCGGCTCATCGATCTGCACCGCGACGCGACGACCTAGATTCCGTCGGGACCGATCCGGGTACAGCCGTACCGTGAAACGTGTGCGCACCCTGGTGACCGGCGCGACCGGTTACGTCGGCTCCCGGCTCGTCGACGCCCTGCTTTCGGAGGGTCATGACGTCGTCGCCGCCAGCCGAAACCCGGACAGATTGGCCGATTTCGGTTGGCACGACCGCGTCACCGCCGTCGCATTGGACGCGCACGACGAGGCCTCGACGCGGTCGGCGTTCGCCGATGCGGGTCCGATCGACGTGCTCTACTACCTCGTGCACGGCATCGGGGAACCCGATTTCAGGGAAGCGGACAACCGCGCAGCGGCCACCGTGGCGCAGGCCGCCAAGGACGCCGGCGTTCGGCGGATCGTGTACCTGGGCGGATTCGTGCCGGATGGCGACGACCTGTCCGAGCACCTGACCAGCCGGGCCGAAGTGGCCGAAGCGCTGCACATCGACGGCGGTGCCGACGTGGTGTGGCTGGGCGCGGCGATCATCATCGGGGCGGGGTCGACGTCGTTCGAGATGCTGCGCTATGTCGGCGACCGGTTCCTGGTCTTCCCGCTGCCGTCGTGGTCGACGAACCCGATCGACCCGATCTCGATCTGCGATGTTCTGCACTACCTCATCGCTGCCGCGGACAGCGACCGTGTGCCGGCGGGGGCTTACGACATCACCGGCGCGGAGACGACGTCATACGCCGAGCTGCTTCGGACCTATGCGCGGATATCCGGTAAGTGGCGTGCCGAACTGCCGGTCGACGCCCTCGACACCGGGCTGGTGTCGTGGGTGACGGCGGCGGTGTTGCCCGTGCCGGGCGGTCTGGCGGCGGATCTGGTTCAGTCCCTTGATCATCCGATGATCGCCTCGGAGACGCGGCTGCGCGAGCTCGTGCCCGACCCGCCGGGCGGATTGGTCGGCATCGACGATGCGATCAGGCGGTCCCTGGGCAGTCGTCGGCGCAAGCCCGTCGACGAGCTCACCGATCCGCACCACCTCGCCGACACCGACCCCGACTGGGCCGGCGGGGACACACTGCGCCTGAAGCAGATGGCCGGTGCGGTCACACCCGGGATCGTCCGGCCCGCGCTCGGACTCATCGGCGGGGTGCCCGGACCGGTTGCCGGGGTGGTCCGCACCGGCCTGGACGCGCTGCTCAACCTGGTGCCGAAGGCGAGCCCGGCATGACGGAGCCGACGCAGACGCGAGCCGGACTCCTGCACGAGATCCGCGACATCGCGACCACCGCCGCCGTTCCCCACCACGAACCGCCCGCAGTCATCAGGCGCAGGCGCATCGTCGTCGCCGTCGTGCTGGTGATCGGCGCTGCGCTGCTGGGCTATTCGCTGACCCGGCCGCCCGGTGACGACTCGTTCTACTGGCTGACGCTGGCGCTGGCCGGCGTATGGGCATTGGGCGCGTTCGCGTCGGGACCACTGCACATGGGCTGCGTGCGGTTCCGCGGCCGAAACCAGCGGCCCGTCATCACCGGCACCGGCGTGGGGTTGGCGTTGGGCGCGACGTTCGTCGTCGGCGGTCTGATCGCGCGCGAGATTCCCGGGGTGCGCGAATACATCACCCGGGTACTGGAATTCGCCGATTACGGACCGCTGGCGGTGGTGACGTTCATCACCGTGATCAACGGTCTGGCAGAGGAGATGTTCTTCCGCGGCGCGATGTACACCGCGCTGGGTCGGTTTCACCCCGTGTTGATCTCGACCGCGCTCTATGTCATCGCGACGTCGGTCACCACCGGCAACCCGATGCTCGGCTTCGCGGCGATCATCCTGGGCACGGTCTGCGCGCTGGAACGCCGAGCGACCGGCGGCATACTCGCACCGATGCTCACCCACTTCTTCTGGGGGCTCGTCATGGTGCTCGCGCTGCCGCCGATCTTCGGCGTCTAGTTCACCGCAGCGGGTGGCCACCTCGTCGCGACGCATCCCGGCCGCGCACACCGCGACCGCCGCCACCAACACGGGGACGATGCCGGCGACGAGGAAAATCGTCTGCATCGACACGACTTTCGACAGCGGCCCCACGATCGCGAACGACAGCGGCATGAACGCCAGAGAGACGAAGAAGTCCAGACTCGAGACGCGGCCCAGCATCGCCGTCGGCACCCGTCGCTGCAGCAGCGTGCCCCAGATGACCATGCCGGCGCCGTCCGTGAACCCGACGACGAACGTCGCGGCCGCCATCACCGGGAACGAGGTGGTGAAGCCGAACACGATGAGCGGGATGGCGCCCAGACTCCACATCGCCAGCATCACAGAGAGGTAGCGACGAGGCATCCGGCGCGACGACACCGTCAGCGCGCCCAAGGCGCTGCCCACGCCGAAGAACGCGAGGATGAACCCGTACATCCGGGCACCGTCGGCGAAGCGGTCCTTGGCGATGAACGGCAACAGCACCTCGATCGGGCCCAGTACCACCAGCACGAAAATGCTCGCGTACAGCAGCGTCCACAACAGCCACGGTGTTCGGAGTACCAACACGAAGCCGTCGCGCAGATCACGCAGCGCGTGCGGGTGCTGCTGTGGCGCAGGGGCTTTCATGGCCGGCCGGGTCGCGATGAGCAACGCCAGGCCGACGGCGAACAACGCGGCCACCGCCACGGCGCCCAGCGCTGGGAACGTCGCACCGACGACGACGCCGGCGACGGCCGGACCCACCGCCCGCTGGAAGACCGGACGCACCACGCCTTCGACACCGTTGGCCGCGAGCAGCTGGTCCGGCGGCAGAATCCGCGGCAGGATCGCGCTGTAGGCGGGGAAGAAGAACGCCGCCGCGGCGCCCAGAGCGACCGCGCCCACCGCCAGGTGCCAGATCTGCAGCGCGCCAAGCAGTCCGAGTACCGCGATCGCCGACGAGGCGAGCACGTTGACCGTCTCGACCGCGATGATGATCGCGCGTTGGTGGAATCGGTCGGCGGCAATCCCGCCGATCAACACGAACGCGACCAGGGCGGCGCCGAAGCACGTCGTCACGATCGACAGCGATACGGGATCGTTGTCGAGTTCGATGACTTGCATGGCCAACACCACCGCGAACATGCCGTCGGCGAAGATCGACAGTGAGACCGCTGCGATCAGCAGGCGGTACTCGCGATATCGGAACGGTGCGAGTACGCGCCACCCGCCGGCGTTGTGCACCGGCTGTTGGATGTCGAACTGCGTACTCACCCGTCGATGGTTGCCGACGTGCGGGTGCCGAGTCCACCGATTTTCTCTGCGCCGGAAGGGTTAGAAGTCGGTGAAGTTCGCCGGCCTGCGTTGCTGGAAGGCCTTGGTGCCTTCGCGGAAGTCGTGGGAGTCGAGAAGCGACAACTGGCCCTGTTTCTCACGTTCCAGTGCGCCTTCGAACTCGGTGAGTGTGGCGGCGTTGATCGCGTTTTTGGTCTTGCGCAGTGCGACCGCGGGACCGGATTTCAGCGTCGCGATGACCTTGTCCACCTCGGAGTCGAACACGTCGGCGGGGTAGACCGCGGTCACCAAACCCCAGTCGTAGGCCTGGTCGGCCGGGATGCGTTCGGCCAGCAGTGCCATCCGGGTCGCGCGGATGCGCCCGATCGCCGCGGCGATGAGCGCCGAGGCGCCGCCGTCGGGCATCAGGCCGATCTTGGTGAATGCCAGCATGAAAAACGCCTTCTGCGAAGCCAATACGACGTCGGAGGCCAACGCCAGCGATACCCCGACACCGGCGGCCGGGCCGTGCACCGCGGCCACCACCGGTTGCGGCAGGTTCACGATGGACCGGACCGCACGGTTGGCGGCGTCGAGCACGTCGGCAGGTGTCCCGTTCGCGCCCGGGTTGGCGTGGTCCTCTTCGCTGATGCCTGCGCCCGAACAGAATCCGCGGCCGGCGCCGGCCAGCCGCACGACCTTGACCCTCGAGTCGGAGGCCGCCTGGTTCAGGGTGTCCGCGATGGTCGCGAGCATCGGTTGGGTCAGCGAGTTGAGGCTGTCCGGCCGATTCATCGTCACCGAGAGCACCCCGTCGGTGAGGTCGACCGACAGTGCGTCGATTCCGGTATATGTGGGTGCGCCCGAATCGAGGGTTGTCATGGCTGCACCCTAGAACCGGACGACTTGGTTATACAAGTAAGCTATGTCGGCGATCGAGGCGTTCCCCGGACGGAAGGCGGTTGAGCATGGCGGGACCACTGCACGGACTGCGGGTCATCGAACTGGCGAGCATCGGACCGGGCCCGCACGCCGCGATGATTCTCGGTGATCTCGGGGCGGACGTCGTCCGCGTCGAACGGCCGGGCAAGCTCGGCGGAGTTCCGACCAGCAAGCGCGAGGCCACGCTGCGCAACCGGCGGTCCGTCGCGGCCGACCTCAAGAGCGATGAGGGACGCGAACTCGTGCTGCGGCTCGTAGCCAAGGCCGACGTGCTGATCGAGGGTCTTCGCCCGGGGGTGACCGAGCGACTCGGACTCGGCCCGGAGGACTGCGCGAAGGTCAACGAGCGGCTGATCTACGGGCGCATGACCGGTTGGGGCCAGACCGGACCCCGTCGACTGCAGGCCGGCCATGACATCAACTACATCTCGCTCAACGGCGTGCTGCACTCGATCGGTCGGGCGGGGGAGCGGCCGGTTCCGCCGTTGAACCTGACCGGCGACTTCGGCGGCGGCTCGATGTTCCTGCTCGTCGGCATCCTGTCCGCGCTGTGGGAGCGGCAGACGTCGGGGAAGGGGCAGGTGGTCGACGCGGCGATGGTCGACGGTTCCAGCGTGCTGGCCCAGATGATCTGGGGTTTCCGGCAGGACGGCCTGTGGTCCGACGAGCGCGGGGTCAACATCCTCGACGGCGGGGCGCCCTATTACGACACCTACACCTGCGCCGACGGCCGCCACATCGCCGTCGGCTGCATCGAACCGCAGTTCTACGCCGCGTTCCTCGAGGGTCTCGGCCTCGCGGGTAAGGACCTGCCCGACCAGAACGACATGAGCCGCTGGCCGGAGCTGCGTGCGCGGTTCAGCGAGGTCATCGCCGCCAAGGACCGCGACCACTGGGCCAAGGTGTTCGCGACCAGCGATGCGTGCGTGACGCCGGTGCTGTCGTTCGGTGAGGTGGAGTCCGAACCGCACATCACCGAGCGCGACACGTTCTATCGCGACGGCGACTACCTGCAGCCGAACCCAGCGCCGCGGTTCTCCCGCAGCCAGCCACCCGCGCCGACACCGCCCGGCGCAGCCGGAGCCGACACCGAAGCCGTCTTACGAGACTGGGCCTGACAGAAAGGAACACCCTCAAGTGGAGATCAAGGACGCCGTAGCCGTCGTCACCGGTGGCGCATCGGGCCTCGGCCTGGCCACCACCAAGCGCCTGCTCGACAAGGGCGCGTCGGTGGTCGTCGTCGACCTCAAAGGCGAGGACGCGGTCAAAGAACTCGGCGATCGCGCCCAGTTCGTCGAGACCAACGTGACCGACCCCGATGCGGTGAGCGCGGCCCTGGACGCGGCCGAGAAGATGGGCCCGCTGCGCATCAACGTGAACTGCGCGGGCATCGGCAACGCGATCAAGACGCTCTCCAAGGACGGGCCGTTCCCGCTCGACGGATTCAAGAAGGTGATCGAGGTCAACCTGATCGGCACGTTCAACGTGCTGCGCCTGGCGGCCGAGCGCATCGCCCGGACCGAGCCGGTTGACGGCGAGCGCGGCGTCATCGTCAACACCGCCTCCGTCGCGGCGTTCGAGGGTCAGATCGGGCAGGCCGCGTACTCGGCGTCCAAGGGTGGTGTGGTCGGCATGACGCTGCCGATCGCGCGCGACCTGTCCCGTGATCTGATCCGCGTCGTCACCATCGCGCCGGGTCTGTTCAAGACGCCGCTGCTGGGCTCGCTGCCCGAGGAAGCGCAGGCCTCGCTCGGCAAGCAGGTGCCGCATCCGGCTCGCCTCGGCGATCCCGACGAGTACGGCGCGCTGGCCGTGCACATCGTCGAGAACCCGATGCTCAACGGTGAAGTGATCCGGTTGGACGGCGCGATCAGGATGGCCCCCCGATGACGATCACGACGAAGTTCACCGAGACCTTCGGGGTCGAGCACCCCGTTGTACAGGGCGGGATGCAGTGGGTCGGCCGCGCGGAACTCGTTGCGGCCGTGGCCAATGCGGGCGCCCTCGGCTTCATCACCGCGCTGACTCAGCCCACGCCGGCGGACTTGGCGAAGGAGATCGCCAAGTGTCGCGAGCTGACCGACAAACCGTTCGGCGTCAACCTGACGATCCTGCCGACGATCAACCCGCCGCCCTACGACGAGTACCGCCAGGTGATCGTCGACTCCGGCATCAAGATCGTCGAGACCGCGGGCTCGAACCCGGCGCCGCACCTGCCGATGTTCCACGAGAACGGGATCAAGGTGCTGCACAAGTGCACGTCGGTGCGGCACGCGGTCAAAGCGCAGAACCTGGGCGTGGACGGCATCAGCATCGACGGGTTCGAGTGCGCCGGGCATCCCGGTGAGGACGACATCCCGGGACTCGTGCTGATTCCGGCCGCGTCGGCCAAGATCGAGATCCCGATGATCGCCTCCGGCGGGTTCGCCGACGGCCGGGGTCTGGTGGCCGCGCTGGCGCTGGGCGCCGACGGCATCAACATGGGATCGCGGTTCATGTGCACCGTCGAATCGGCGATCCACCAGAACGTCAAGGAAGCGATCGTCGCGGGCACCGAGCTCGACACGGAGCTGATCTTCCGGCCGCTGCGCAACACCGCCCGGGTGGCCAGCAACGCGGTTTCCCGCGAGGTCGTGGAGATCCTCAACCGCGGCGGTCAGTTCGAGGACGTCAAGGACCTCGTGGCGGGCAAGCGCGGCGTGAAGGTCTACGAGGTCGGCGACCTCGACGCCGGTATCTGGAGTGTGGGCACCGCGATGGGCCTGATCAACGACATCCCGACGTGCGGGGAACTGGTGGCGCGCATCGTCGGCGAAGCCGAGGAGATCATCAGCGAACGGCTGAGCGGAATGCTCGAGGACGACGAGGAAGAGAACGTGGCGTGAGGCAGCGCCCGAGCGGTCCTCGCGGGACGGGCTAACCCGTCAGATCGAACGCGCGGCCCCTCGGCGCGCGCTCGGTCAGACGGCGGTGCGCAGGGGGTGCTCGTCGTCGAGCTGCTCCGAGGTGTCGCCTTCTACCAGGACATCGCCGTGGTAGAGGGCCTCGAAGTCAACCTTGATGACATCGGCACTGGTGTCGTCGATCCACATGTACTCGACAGTAGGGGTCACGTCTAAGGAATCGTTGAGTCACGATTCGGAAAATCGTGGCAATCTTACCGCCGGGTAGGTTTTGCCGAGCGAGCGTCCTAGGCCGGTGCGCTGAAGTGGATCGGGTTCGTTCCGAGCAGCGCCACCCACGTCAGGACCGCCGCGGCCAGGGCCGCGATGAGCAGGCCTGCGGCTATGCGGGTTCCCCACGTCGTTCTGCCGAGCACCTTCGCGTCGAGCGAGTACGCGCCGGCGCCGAGAAACAACAGCGCGGTCGCCCCGATGCCGATCAGGAACGGCGCATTGAACGGTTCGGACCAGAAGGCCATTCCCGACACGTTGACCGCCCATGCGTCGACCATCGCTGCGATCACCGCGAATGCCGCCAACGGCGTAACCGCGCCGAAGATCAGGCCCAGGCCGCCGAGCGTCTCGGCCGTCGTCACCATGAACGCCGCCAGGCCCGGTAGTCGCCAGCCGGCCGACTCCATGAAGCCGACCGCGGTGCCGAAGTCGAAAGCCTTGATCAGCCCGGCCTGAAGCATCGCCGCGCCGACGCCGATCCGCAGGATCAGCAGGCCGATGTCCACAGCGGTGTCGCGCGTGGTGGTGGTGGTGGTGGCCACGTCCGTCGTTGTCATGCCGATTACGACTACCAGACGAGTCGGAACTCATCGCGGTGAACGCCGCGGGTAGGTGAACCGTGTTCCGAACGGGCGCATTGACGCCAGTGACTTACCGCTGTTAAGTTATCGACGTTAGTCCGATGGACCGAGAGGATGCGGCGTGCTGCAACGAATCGCACATCTGGCCATAGCGGCGCCTCGGCGCGTCGTCGCGATCGCGGTCCTGGTGATGGTCGCGTGCGCAGTGTTCGGGATCCCCGTCGCCAAGCATCTGTCCGCCGGCGGATTCCAGGACCCGACCTCGGAGTCGGCGCAGGCGACCCGGCTGTTGGTGGACAAGTTCGGCCAGGGCGATATGGAACTGATTATCAGCGTGCACTCCGACGAGGGCGCGAAGAGCGCCGTGGCCCGTGCCGTCGGGGAGGACATCGTCGCACAACTGCGGGCCGCGCCGTCCGTCGTCGACGTGACGTCGTTGTGGGCCGCGCCGCCGACGGCCGCTCCGGCGTTGATCAGTCGCGACGGCAAGACGGGGTTGATCGTCGCGGGCATCACCGGCGGCGAGAGCGGGGCGCAGAAGCACGCGAAGGACCTCACCGAGCGACTCGTGCACGACCGCGACGGCGTCACCGTGCGCGCCGGTGGCGAGGCCATGCTTTACGTGCAGATCAACGGCCAGAGCGAAAAAGACCTGTTGATGATGGAAGCCATCGCGATCCCGTTGAGCTTCGTGGCGCTGGTCTGGGTGTTCGGCGGGCTGTTGGCCGCCGCGCTGCCGCTGGCCATCGGTGGCTTCGCGATTCTCGGCTCGATGGCGGTGTTGCGGGGGGTCACCTACTTCACCGACGTGTCGATTTTCGCGTTGAACCTCTCCGTGGCAATGGGATTGGCGCTCGCGATCGATTACACGCTGCTGATCATCAGCAGATACCGCGACGAGATCGCCGACGGGGCGGACCGGGACCGCGCGCTGGTGCGCACCATGGCGACGGCCGGGCGAACCGTGTTGTTCTCCGCGATGACGGTGGCGCTGTCGATGGTCGCGATGGTGCTGTTTCCGATGTACTTCCTGAAGTCGTTCGCCTACGCGGGAATTGCGGTGGTGACGTTCGCGGCGGTCGCCGCGGTGGTGGTCGCGCCCGCGGCGATCGTGCTGCTCGGCGACCGGATGGATTCGTTGGACGCGCGTCGTCTTGCGCGTTGGGTGTTCAGGCGGCCGGACCCGGTGCGCAAGCCCGTCGAGCAGACATTCTGGTACCGGTGCACGAAATACGTGATGCGCCGGGCAGTTCCGATCGGTATCGCGATCGTCGCGCTGCTGTTGGTGCTGGGGGCCCCGTTCCTCGGGGCGAAGTGGGGTTTCCCCGACGACCGGGTGCTGCCGGAGTCGGCGTCGGCGCGACAGGTCGGCGACGACCTGCGCGCCGACTTCGCCGTCGACTCGGCGCGCAACGTCACGGTCGTCATACCGGACACCGGCGGGATCACGCCCGCGCAGGTGGACCGCTATGCCGCCGACCTGTCGCGCGTCGCCGACGTGTCCTCGGTTTCGGCGCCCGGCGGCACGTTCGTCGACGGCAGGGTGGTGGGCCCGCCATCGGCTGCGACCGCCGTCGAGAACGGCAGCGCGTTCCTCACGGTGGCCAGCACGGCGCCATTGTTCAGTGACGCCTCCGAGGCGCAACTCGATCGACTGCGGGCGGTGAGCACTCCTGCCGATGTCCCGGTCCAGTTGACCGGTGTCGCACAGATCAACCGGGACAGTGCCTCGGCGATCACGTCACGGCTACCGCTGGTGCTCGGCGTGATCGCCGCGATCACCTTCGTGCTGCTGTTCCTGTTGACCGGCAGCGTGGTGCTACCGCTGAAGGCCTTGGTGCTCAACGTCTTATCGCTGACGGCCGCGTTCGGCGCACTGGTGTGGATCTTCCAGGAGGGCCATCTCGGCGCGATGGGGACGACACCGACCGGGACACTCGTGGCGAACATGCCGGTGTTGTTGTTCTGCATCGCTTTTGGGTTGTCGATGGACTACGAGGTTTTTCTGGTGTCGCGGATTCGTGAGTTCTGGCTGGAGTCCGGCAAGGCCGGCGACGCCTCTGCCCGCGCCCGCAACGACGAGAGCGTGGCGCTCGGCCTGGCGAAGACGGGCCGCGTGGTCACGGCGGCGGCGCTGCTGATGTCGATCTCGTTCGCGGCGCTGATCGCGGCTGAAGTCGCGTTCATGCGGATGTTCGGTGTCGGGTTGACCCTCGCGATACTCGCGGATGCCACACTGGTGCGCATGGCGTTGGTGCCTGCGTTCATGCATCTGCTCGGCCGCTGGAACTGGTGGGCGCCCAAGCCGCTGGCCAAGCTGCACGCCCGGATCGGCTTCAGCGAGACCGCCGAAACCCCGCCGCCTGTAACAAAGCCGTCGACCGAACCCGTGGGAACTCGATGAAACGACGCCGTGCGCCGCGCGGATCGGGGGAGCAGCTGCGCGACGAGATCCTCGATGCGACAACCGATCTGCTGCTCGCGAGCGGCGACGCCAAGGAGGTGTCGATCCGGTCGGTGGCACAGCGGGTCGGTGTGACGCCGCCGTCGATCTATCTGCACTTCGCGGACAAGGACGCGCTGCTCGACGCGGTGTGTGCCCGGTACTTCGAAAAGCTGGACGAAGAGATGCAACGGGCGGCTGCGGACCAACCGTCGACGATCGATGTGCTGCGCGCGCAGGGGCTCGCATATGTCCGATTCGCGATGAAAACCCCTGAGCTGTACCGCATTGCCACGATGGGACCAGGTCGGCCCGGCAGCGACGTGGACGTCGCGCTCAACAGCTCGGCGTTCGCGCATATCCGAAATTCGGTCGAGTTGCTGATGGCCGAAGGCCTTTTCGCTCCCGGCGATCCGACCGTCGTCGCGTTGGAATTATGGGCGGCGGCGCATGGGATGGCGGCGATGCTCATCTCCAGGCCGTACTTGCCGTGGGGTAACGTCGAGGAATTCACCGATCGTGCGCTACGGGCCGTGGTTGTCGGCGAGATCGTGGCGGGCGGCATCGACCCGAAGGCGGCGCCGCAGGACGTCGTGGCCAGACTGAAGGGACTGTTGGATGAGTCAAACCATCGATAACCCGTTCTTCGCGAAGTTGTGGACGGTGATGTCCACCCACGAGACCGACGCCATCCGGCAGTTGCGCCGCGAGAACCTCGCCGGCCTGTCCGGCCGGGTGCTGGAGGTCGGTGCGGGTACTGGGACGAATTTTGAGTACTACCCCGATACGGTCACCGAGGTGGTGGCCGTCGAACCCGAGCGTCGCCTGGCTGAACATGCTCAGCGGGCGGCCACGGCCACGCGGGTCCCGGTCACGGTCAGGACCGACACGGTAGAGCAGTTCATGGCGTCCGGCAGCGAACCGTTCGACGCTGTGGTGTGCTCACTGGTGCTGTGTTCGATCGAAGACCCTGAAACTGTTCTGCGGCAACTGCGCTCGCTGTTGCGACCGGGCGGCGAACTGCGCTACCTCGAGCACATCGCCGCTACCGGTGGTCGGGCGCGGCTGCAGAAGATCGCCGACGCGACAGTGTGGCCGCGGCTGTTCGGCAACTGCCACACCCATCGTCATACCGAGGAGGGCATCGTCGGCGCCGGTTTCGAGGTGGCGGGCGCTCGACGGGAATGGACGATTCCGCGATGGCTGCCGCTGCCGGTCGCGGAGGTTGCGATCGGGCGAGCGGTCAAGCCCTAGCCGAGGGCGGCTACCCCCGCCGACGACCGGGGACGCCGCTGCCCATCCCGAACGGAAGCTGGGGTTGGTTCGCCGGAGGCGCCACCGTCCCGGGCCGCGTCTTGATCGACACGCTGCCGTTGGTCTGGCAGATGGACTGGAACTGCGTATTCTGGCAGGTGGGTCGAGCATCGGCTGTCGGGGCCGAAATGCCCGTTATCACAACGAAACTCACGATCAGCAGTGCTGCCTTGATGCGGCCCATCATGGTGTCCTTCCCCTTGCCGGCGAGAACCGCGGTAGCGGAATGGTCATGCGCTGCAAGACCCGACAGCCGGCGGTCATCAGGGGCAGGCCGATATGACAACGGGGGCGGTCGGACTCAGTGGCGTATTGTTGGCCGCCGCCCGATTGAACGCATCCGCGCGGGCAGCCTCGACAGTCACTCCGGCTCCGCCTGCCACTACATCGCTGACGTCGTCAGCGACGGACACGATGCAGAGTCGATCGTTGGTCACCTCGTCGCTGGTGCACTCCACGCCACCGGCCTGCTCGCACTGCGCGATCACGGCCGCCGAGGCCTCTTCGTTGGTGTCGCCGGTCGCGGTGAAGCCCACCACGGCGCCTTCGAACACACCGGTACCGACTGCCGCGGAGATGTCCTCGGGATCCTCGACAACACCACCTTGACCGCCCGCCCAAGCGGTGCCTGCCGAGATTCCCGCGCCGATTAAGCCCGCAGCCGCGATCACCGAAACCAAACGGGTATTGACCATTCGGAACCCTCTCATCAGCAGAGTATTCCGGATCTTACACAGCGCCGATCTTGAACGTTCGAAATCGACGGATATGACGCCTAGCCGAGCAAGGCGGGCAGTCGCTGCAGCAGATTCGGCAATGCACCCGCCGCTGTTTCCCGCAGCGAGACCGTCGCGGCGTCGGACAGCGGTGTGCGTTCGGGGTTCACCTCTATGACCACGGTGCCGTTGGCCAGCGCCATCTCGGGAAGCCCGGCCGCGGGATAGACGATCGACGACGTGCCGACGACGATGACGAGGTCCGCCCCGGTGACCGCCTCGACCGACCGCTGCCACGCGTCCTCGGGCAGCGCCTCGCCGAACCAGACCACGTTCGGCCGGATGAGCCCGCCGCATGCGCACCGCGGCGGGTCGACGGTTTCCACTGGTTCCGGCATGGCCGGTAGGTCGCCGGCGTAGGCAGCTTGGCAGCGATCGCAGCGGAATTCGAACAAGCTGCCGTGCAGGTGATAGACGTTCTTGCTGCCCGCGCGCTCATGCAGGTCATCGACGTTCTGGGTGACGACGTGCACGTCGGCATGGTCCTGCCAGGCCGCGACGGCAAGGTGGCCGTCGTTGGGCTGCACCGCCCCCATCATGTAGTGGCGCCACAAGTACCACGCCCACACCTTCTCCGGGTTTGCTCGCCACCCCTGCGAGCTGGAGATTTCGTACGGGTCGACCTTCGCCCACAGTCCGGTCTCGACGTCGCGGAACGTCGGCACCCCGCTCTCGGCCGAGATGCCGGCACCACTGAGAACCGTTACCTGCACATGACCAAACTAGCCGGTGTGGGCAATACTGAGCACGTGGCCAACTTGGGGGATTGGGTACGCATCGACCAGCGTTCGTCAGGCGCCTTGTTCGACCAACTCAGGACGCAGATCATCGACGGCGTGCGCGACGGCAGGCTGGCGCCGGGGACCCGGTTGCCGACGGTGCGCGAGTTGGCGGGTCAGCTCGGTCTCGCGGTGAACACGGTGGCGCGGGCCTACCGCGAGTTGGAGTCCGCCGGAATCCTCGAAACCCGTGGCCGCTTCGGAACATTCGTGGCCCGGGCGGACCCGGCCGATGCCGCGATGGCGACCGCTGCGAACACCTTCGTGTCCGCGGCAAAGGCGCTGGGCGTCGACAAGGCGGACGCGCTGCGCTACGTGGAGACGGCGTTCGGCTAGCCGACTCAGCCGAATTCGAGCAGCGTGAACACCGGTCGCACGGAATCGAAGAGCGGAAGTCGTTGAGCGCCCCACATCAGAGTGTTCAGCACTTTGCCGCGCCCCGGTGGCAACGGCACATCGTGCACCGCGCGGATTCCCGGGATCTCGTCGACCAAGCCGGCGACCTCTGATGGTGTCATGCTGAACGGCATCGGCGGCACCCGGTAGCGCAACGACGGACGCAACAGGCCGCGGGTGATCAACCGGGCGAACCAGGCCGGCGCCAGGTCGAACATCATCCGTCCGCCGGGGAAGCGGCCGGCGCACTCGGTGATCAGGCCGAGCGCCTCGTCCGGCTGCAGGTACATCAACAGCCCCTCGGCGGTGATGAACACGCCGTGCTCGGTGTCCACCTGGTCCATCCAGCTGAAGTCGAGCGCCGACTGGGCCAGCATCTGCACCCGGTCAGAGGAGGGCAGCAGCTTGCGGCGCAACTCGACCATCGGGGGCAGATCCACGGTGAGCCAACGGAACTCATGCCCCACGTCCGTGGCATCTAGGCGGTAGAAGCTGGTCTGCAGTCCCTCGGCCAGCGCCACCACGGTCGCGCGAGGATGGGCACCGAGGTAACGACGCGCCTCCCGGTCGAACGCCAGCGCCCGCACCGCCATGTCCTGGCGGCGCGACAGCCCGAACTTGGCGAAGTCGAAGTCGATGGAGTCGGCGAGCTGGATCGCCATCGGATCCTCGATGCGCCCATCCGGTCGGCGGGCCTCGGTTGCCCGCACGCGCAGGGTCATCAGTGCGGTCTCGGAGACGCCGGTGAGCACGGTGCCGTCGGCTTTTGAAGTCGGGGGCCTGGAAGTTTGCGCGCCTGATTCGGAACTCACCTGACCGAATGTACCTATCGCAAGACCTTGTCCAGCGTGCGCAGGTTGCGGGTGGTCGTCGACGACTTGTAGCGCTTCTTGCCCATGGTCTTGCCGATCGCCGACTCGAGCGTCGCGGCTCTGGGCACCTGCCAGTAGATGACCCCGTCGCCGCGCCGGATCTTCTCCTCGGGTCCGGCGCCGTCGGCCAGTGCGGCGAGCTCGTCGAGCACCTGTTCGTCGGTCACGAATGTCACGTATGAGTGGTGTTCGGGCACCTCGCGCTCGAAGGGGTACGCCGCGGAGATCGCCGCCACCACGTCGAGCGGGTAGGCCAGCACCCAGGCGTCGTAGCCGAATCTGTCGCGCAACGCCGTCTCCGCCTTCCGTAGCACCGCTTCGACCCCGGCCTTGCTGTCGAACAGGACGTTACCGCTGGCGAGAATCGTTCGCACGGAACCGAAACCGGCGTCTTCAAAGGCCTTTGCGACGTCGGCCATCTTGAGGTTGACGCCCCCGACGTTGACCCCGCGCAGGAAGGCGGCATAGCGCGTCACGACTCGAACTCCAGCAGCGTGAAGCTCGGACGGCCCCGGCGCACGATCCCGACGCGATCCCAGACGGGTGACGCGAGCACCTTGAACAACCCCCGTCCCGGCGGCATCGCGATGTCGCGAGCGGCACGCACCCCGGGGATGCGCCCTGCCAGCGCGACGGCCTCGTCCGGCGACAGCGCGAACGGCATGGGCGGAGCGACATATCGGTCGGAGAGCTTGAGTTTTCCGCTCACCGTGCGGCGGCTGAACCACGGCGGGACCGAGTCGAACATCAGCCTGCCGCCGGGGAAGCGGGCCGCGCAGTCGCCGATCAGGCCCAGTGCGTCGGCGGGGTCGAGATACATCAGCAGGCCTTCGGCGGTGATGAACACGCCGTGGGTCGCGTCGATCCGGTCCATCCAGCTGCGGTCCAGCGCCGACTGCGCCAGCGGCACGATGCGGTCGTCGTGCGGCAACAGCTTGTCCCGCAACGCCATGACGGGAGGGAGATCGACGGAGTACCAAGTCAATTCGTCAGTGACGCCGTGGCGCTGCAAGCGCCAGAAGCTGGTCTGCAGACCTTCGGCGAGGGCCACCACCGACGCTTTCGGGTGCGCGGTCAGGTACTCGCGCGCGGCCGTGTCGAAGGCCACGGCGCGCAACGCATGCGACTGGTTGGGTTTGCCGAACTTGCGGTAGTCGTAGTCGATCGCGTCGAACAGCGTAACCGCCCACGGGTCGCGGATGACCCCGTCGGACCGCTTGGCCTCGCTGGCTCGGTTGTGCAGCGTCCACAGCGTCGTCGCGGAGACGCCGTCGGGCACATTGCCGTCGACTCGAGGTGCTGCACCGGTCACATGTCGATGGTAGAGACGTAGGCTCGGGACATGGGACGCCATGTGTTCGACGACAAGCTGCTCGCGCTGATCGGCGGGAACTCGTTGGGCGTCCTGGCGACGATCAAGCGCGACGGCCGTCCGCAGCTGTCGAACGTGTCCTACTATTTCGATCCGCGCGCACTGACCATCCAAGTGTCGATCACCGAACCGCGGGCCAAGACTCGCAACCTGCGGCGCGACCCGCGGGCCTCGATCCACGTCAGCTCCGACGACGGCTGGTCCTACGCGGTCGCCGAGGGCGATGCCATCCTCACCCCGCCCGCAGCCGCACCGGACGACGACACCGTCGAGGCGCTGATTGCCTTGTACCGCAACATCGCCGGTGAACACCCCGACTGGGACGACTACCGGCGCGCGATGGTCGACGACCGCCGGGTGGCGATGACGCTGCCGATCTCGCACTTATATGGGATGCCGCCGGGTAGGCGGTAGAGCTAGGCTGCGGTCATGGCGAACGAACCGGACGACGAGACGAAGCGCAAGTTCCGGGAAGCGCTGGAGCGCAAGAAGGCCAAGGCGGGCGGCGGCGCGGGGCACAAGGACGGCGGAGCCAAGCAGCCACGGGCGCACGGGCCGGTCGAGCATCGTCGCGAGTTCCGGCGCAAGAGCGGCTAACCGACGCGAAGGGTCAGTGTGCGACCGCTTTCTCCGCGCCGACGCCGGTGAGCGCCCGCACCTCGAATTCGGCGTTGATGTCGGGATTACCGCGGTCCCGTGACGTCAGCGTGCCCACGACGCCGAGCACGAACGCCAGCGGAATGGACACGATGCCTGGATTGGCCAGCGGGAACCACGCGAAGTCGACGTCGGACAGCATCGCGGTCTTGGAGCCCGAAACGGCGGGAGAGAACACGATCAGCACGATCGTCGAGATCAACCCGCCGTACATGCTCCACAGCGCGCCGCGGGTGTTGAACCGAGGCCAGTACAGCGAATACAGGATCGTCGGCAGGTTCGCCGCGGCGGCCACCGCGAAGGCCAGCGCGACGAGGAACGCGATGTTCTGCTCGGCGGCCAGCACGCCCAGGCCGATCGCGAAGACACCGAGCACCACCACCGTGATGCGCGAAACCCGCACCTGTTCGTCTTCGGACACCTGATTGTTCTTGATCACGCTGGCGTAGATGTCGTGGGCGAACGACGTCGCCGCCGTGATGGTCAGCCCGGCTACCACCGCGAGGATCGTCGCGAAGGCGACCGCGGAGATGATGCCCAGCAGGATCACCCCGCCCAGCTCGAAAGCCAGCAGCGGCGCCGCCGAGTTCTGACCACCCGGTGCGGACAGGATCGTGTCCGGTCCGACGAGCGCCGCGGCGCCGTAACCCAGCGCGAGGGTGAACAGGTAGAACGCGCCGATCAGCGCGATCGCCCAGACCACCGAGCGCCGCGCCTCCTTGGCCGTCGGCACCGTGTAGAACCGCATCAGCACGTGGGGCAGACCCGCAGTGCCCAGCACCAACGCCAGGGCCAGCGAGATGAAGTTGATCTGCGACGTCAGCGAAGCGCCGTACTGCGCGCCGGGGGCCAGCACGTCGCGGCCGGCGACGGCCTCGTTGGCCGACCCGGATACCGCCGATTGCGCCGCGCCGAGGATCTCGGAGAAGTTCGCCCCGAACTTGGCGAGCACCCACACTGTCATCAGCGCGGCACCGCCGATCAACAGCACGGCCTTGATGATCTGGACCCAGGTGGTGCCCTTCATGCCACCGATCAGCACGTAGACGATCATCAGTACACCGACGACCGCGATCACCAGGGCTTGGCCGAGGTCGCTGGTGACGTTGAGCAACAGGGCGACCAGACCGCCGGCGCCGGCCATCTGGGCCAGGAGGTAGAACAGGCAGACGGCCAGCGTGGCGGTCGCCGCGGCGAGCCGCACCGGACGCTGCTCGAGCCGAAAGCTCAACACGTCGGCCATCGTGAATTTGCCTGCGTTGCGCAGTAATTCGGCGACCAGCAGCAGCGCCACCAGCCAGGCGACCAGGAAACCAATGGAGTACAGGAAGCCGTCGTAGCCGTAGACCGCGATGGCGCCCGCAATACCGAGGAAGCTGGCGGCCGACAGGTAGTCCCCGGAGATCGCGATACCGTTCTGCGGGCCGGTGAATGCGCGTCCCGCGGTGAAGAACTCGGCGGCGGTGGCGTTCCTCTTGCTCGCGCGGATCACGATGTACAGCGTCACTGCGACGAACAACGCGAAGATGCCAATGTTGGCGACGGGGTTGCCCACACCCGAGTCGGCGGCCAGCAGCATGGTCATACCGCCCCGCCTTCCAGCTTGGTGCGGATCGCCTCGGCCCGCGGGTCGAGTTCACGGTTGGCGAAGCGGACATACAGGCCGGTGATGACGAAGGTCGAAACGAACTGACCCAGACCGATCAGGATCCCGACGTTGATGTCGCCCCACACCCTGATCGCCATGAAGTCGTGGGCGAACGCACCCAACATCACGTAGGCGAAATACCAGACGAGAAACAGTGCACTCATCGGGAAGACGAAGCGGCGCAGCCTACTACGCAGTTCCTGAAATTCCGGGCTGGCCTGGACGGCTCGATATTCTTCGCCGCTGATCGGGGTGTCCGAGGGAGATTGTTGCGTCTCGGGCACCGGCGACTCCTGATCTCGATGTAGTTGTGCGTGCGCAGCCATGGACGCGCGTCACACTGAACTGGTTGCCACGCAACTGTAAGCGCAGCGTCGGATCTAAACTGGCCGAGTGGCGAAACTGCAGCTGGTTCAAGATCCCGCGGCCGATGCGCTGCTGGAGTCCAATCCGTTCGCACTGTTGGTCGGGATGCTGCTCGATCAGCAGTATCCGATGGAGGCGGCGTTCGCTGGGCCGAAGAAGATCGCCGATCGGATCGGCGGCGTCGACGCCCGCGAGATCGCCGACTACGATCCCGACAAGTTCGCCGCGCTGTGTTCGAAAACGCCTGCGATACATCGGTTCCCGGGCTCCATGGCCAAACGTATCCAGGCGTTGGCGGAATTGATCGTCGACCGGTACGACGGGGATGCGTCGGCGTTGTGGACCGCCGGTCAGCCGGACGGTGCGGAGGTGCTGCGGCGGCTCAAGGCCCTACCCGGGTTCGGCGAGCAGAAGGCGAAGATCTTCCTCGCGTTGCTGGGCAAGCAGTACGGGGTGACGCCGCAAGGCTGGCGCGAGGCCGCCGGGGACTACGGCAAGGCGGGTTCTTTCCTGTCGGTGGCCGACGTGGTGGACGCCGGTTCGCTGGAGAAGGTGCGCTCGTACAAGAAGCAGGCGAAGGCGGCCGCGAAAGCCGCTAAGGGTTAGCTACCGCGGAGTCGTTGCAGTCCAGGCGGGCCAGCGTCTTGATGACCCCGGCGACGACGCGTCCGGTGGTGGTTCCGGTGTCGAGGCCCTCCTTGAGGGTGCGTAGCCGAAGTCCGCGGTCGCAGAGTTCGGCGATAATGCGGGTGACGTCGGCGCCGGTGCGACCGAGTCGGTCGAGCGCGACCACGACGATGGTGTCGCCCGAGCGCGCATAGCTCAGCATCGCGTGCAGTCCCGCGCCGATTCGGTCCGCGGAGTCCGACAGCCGGTCGGTGAACACGCGCCGCGGGTCGACGCCTGCAGCGTTGAGCGCCGCGAGCTGACCCTCGAGGCCCTGCTCGGCGGTGCTTGCTGTGGCGTAGCCCAGCGTGCAGGTCACCTATCCAAGGTCGCACGACACACGCGGCGCGGAAACCGACGCCACGACATCGAGTCTCGTTGCCGACCGAACTGTTACCGGACGTCAACATGCATAGGGCATCAGGTGCGCAGCGGGGACCCGTCGAAGCGTTCCTTGGTGGCGATCTCGGCGACGGGTCGCCGGGTCAGCTTGGTCAGTTGGCGGACCGGTTTGCCGAGCGGCAGCAGCGCAGCGACCGCGTAGTTGTCGGGGATGCCGAGCAGTTCCCGGACGCGGGGCTCTTCGGCAATCGCGGCCGTGGTGAGCACGCCGCCGTAGCCCTCATTTCGGGCGGCCAGCAGAATGTTCCAGACGAACGGATAGACCGAGGCGCCCGCGATCAGGCCGACCCGGTCGAGGTGCTGATCGAACGCTGCCACGACACCGAGGTCGACGCAGACCACCAGCACCGCCTCGGCCGTCCGCAGCGGCGACTGGTCCGGCACGTTCACCGCCTCGATGGTCTGCGCGTCAACCCGGCACGGGGACAGCGGATTCCACGGGCTCTCGCCGTTACGCAATTGCGCGATGTAGCGCTTGGTGCCGGGTATCGCGCATTCGATCAGCGCCTCGCGGGTCTGCCGATCGCGGACCACGATGACCCGGTTGCCCTGGCGGTTGCCGCCGCTGGGCGCGAAGCGGGCGTTGTCGAGGATGCGCTCGAGGACGTCGTCGGGTAACGGGTCGCCGGTGTATTCGCGCACCGCGGCCGTCGTGCGCATGACGCTGTAGAGGTCCATGGCTATATCTTGGGCCTGTCGGCGCCGACCTGTGCGAAGGTGAGGATATGAAGACGCACCTGAACTGCCCCTGTGGCGAAGCGATAGTCGGTAAGGACGAGGAGGACCTGGTCGAGAAGGCGCAGGCGCACCTCTCCGAGGCGCATCCCGGTCGCGAGTACGACCGGGACGCAATCCTCTTCATGGCCTACTGATCGCCCTGCGCCGAGTGCACGGTCGGTGTACGCAAATCACGCGTGGCCGTACAGGGACCGTGCACTCGACGAGAAACCTACGGAACGACCGTCGAGCCGATGGTCGGCATGAACTGACACTGCCGCTCGGTGGTCGTGACCTGTCCGAAGATCGTCGAGATGATGCTGCCCGACCCGGTGTCGGCGATCGCGGTCAACGTGGTCGGCCCCTGCGGGTTGATATCCGACCGCGGCTTGAGCGTGGCACTGCCTGACTTGCCGGTGGTCAGGTTGACCCAGGTGACGTTGAGCGGCAGCTTCTGCTCCGC
Organism: Mycolicibacterium celeriflavum; assembly: GCF_010731795.1. NCBI lineage: Bacteria > Bacillati > Actinomycetota > Actinomycetes > Mycobacteriales > Mycobacteriaceae > Mycobacterium > Mycolicibacterium celeriflavum. The sequence continues at coordinate 4,642,320 of NZ_AP022591.1, forward strand.
CGCCGGGCCCGGCGTGCCGACCGCGGTGAACACGTAGGCGGTCTGACCGGGTCCGGGTCCCGGTGTCGGGATCTTCGCCGGCCCGGCCACCGAGATCGCGGTGGCGAGCACATTTCCGCCGTCCGCGAGACAGCCGTTGCTGATCGACGGGTACATGAAGTCCTGCGTCGGCGGGGCGTCCGGTCCGAACGCCGGACCGGGCGCGGCCTCGGGAGCCGGCGCCGGCGCAGGAGCGGGTGCAGGCGCGGCTTGTGGCGCAGGCGCCGGAGCGGCCACCGGCGCGGCCAGGGGCGCGGGCGCCGGTGCAGGAGCAGGCGGGGGAGCGGCCGCAGGGGCCAGCGCGGGCGCGGGGGCCGGTGCGGGCGCGACGGCCGCTTCCGGTGCCGGGGCCGGCAGTGCTTCCGGCACGGGTCCGACGGCATGCCTCGGGTCGACACCCGCCGGCAGGTGCGCCTGCGCGCCCGGCACGGCGCCGGGTGCGGGATTGTGAGCGACGAACTGGTTGACCGCCGTCGCGACATTGCGCGAGTCGGCAGGTGCGACGGCATCACCGGCGAATACCGCCGCCGCAGCCATCAGCGTCGAGGCCGCATTGGTCGGATCGGCGGCGGCCTGCTGGATCGCGGGGCTGATGCCCTGCACTGCCTCCAGGCCCGGCGTTTGCACGCTGTCGATCGGCGGCGGGGGCGGAGGTTCCGCGCCGGCCACACCGGTCACGCCGCTGATGAGCAGCGTGGCCGATGAGCCGATCGCGATGGCGACGGTGGCGAACATCCTTCGAGCTGACATGGCTCCCTCGGTTCGTGTTGTGGTGGTCGTGTCGGCCAGTTGGTAGTTCGGCGTCGCCGCGGTGATCACGGAAGGGCGGACAGCGGCATCAGCAGCGGCGCCATACCTGCGCTTGGTGCTGCCGCCGCCGCGGGTGCGACGGCCGCGGGTGCGACGGCCGCGGGTGCGGCGGCGGCCGGTGCGCTCGGCGTGGCTGCGGTCGCCGCGGCAGGCAGCAGGCCCGACAACGGCGAGTTCTGCGGCATCAGCGAAGCGAGGCCGGTCGGCAGGTTCGACAACAAGTTGCCGGCTGGGTTGGCCGGCGCGGTCGTCGCGGGCGCGGCGGGTGCCGGCGTGCCGGCCAACGCCGCCGGTGGCTGCGGCAACGTGACCGACGCGGTCGCCGACGGAGGTGTCGCGGCCGGCGCTGCGGGCGCCTGGGCGCTGCCGAGCAGCGACGTGACACCCTGCATCAGCTGCGTCGCGGCGGCCGGATTCGACGCCAACTGCTGGATGAAGGGCAGGCCGGGGACGCTCGGCGCGGGCGCCGGGGCAGCGGGCTGTGCGGTCGCAGTGGCGCTCAGCGCCAGCGCGGCCGAGACCGCTCCCGCCGCGGCGATCATCGTGGTGGCGAACAGTTTTCTGGTGCTGTGCATGGTTCTCCCAATCGGTTGTTTCGGCACGCCTGCGGCCGAAGCTACGGAGTTACTGGTGGTACTCAAGTGACACGTGTGGCGGTGACTCAACCGTTACGCAAGCGAAGGGTTTCGGTGACCGGCCGATAGAGTCGGGCGGATAGAGACCTCGACGAGCGCCGATCCGTCACCGAAGCGCACGCCCGCCCGACTGGCCGTTGCGGCGCCGGTGCTGCTGGTCCTCAGCATCGCCGCGCGACTGGCGTGGACCTATCTGGTGCCCAACGGCGCGAACTTCGTCGACCTGCACGTCTACGTCGGTGGCGCCGGTGCGCTGGACCACCCCGGCGCGCTCTATGACTACGTCTACGCCGACCAGACGCCGGACTTTCCGCTGCCGTTCACTTATCCGCCGTTCGCCGCGGTGGTGTTCTATCCCTTGCACCTGCTGCCGTTCGGGTTGGTCGCGTTCCTGTGGCAACTCGGCATCATCGCCGCGCTGTACGGGGTGGTGCGGATCAGCCAGCGGCTACTGGGCGCCGACGATCGGCCCGTCGCGATGCTGTGGACGGCGGTCGGCATCTGGATCGAGCCGATGCGCAGCACATTCGACTACGGCCAGATCAACGTGCTGCTGGCACTGGCGGTCCTGGGCGCGGTATACAGCACACGCTGGTGGCTGTCCGGATTGTTGATCGGGCTGGCGGCCGGGGTGAAGCTGACGCCGGCGATCTCCGGGTTGTATTTCGTGGGGGCGCGGCGGTGGGGTGCGGCGGCGTTCTCGGCGGTCGTTTTCTTTGCCACGGTGGGTGTTTCGGCGATGGTCGTCGGCGACCAGACCCGGTACTACTTCACGGAACTGCTCGGCGACGCCGATCGTGTGGGCCCGATCGGCACGTCGTTCAACCAGTCGTGGCGGGGCGGGGTGTCCCGGATCCTCGGGCACGACGCCGGTTACGGGCCTGCAGTGCTTTGCGGCATCGCGGTGACCGCCGTGTTGGCGGTGCTGGCGTGGCGCGCGATCGGCGGGGCGTCGGATCGGCTGGGCGCGATCGTGGTGGTGCAGTTGTTCGGCCTGTTACTGTCGCCGATCTCGTGGACCCATCACTGGGTTTGGCTGATCCCGTTGATGATCTGGTTGTTGCACGGGCCGCTGCGCGACCGGTTGGGCGCGCGGGTGTTGGGCTGGGGCTGGCTGGCGCTGACCCTGATCGGGGTGCCGTGGCTGCTGAGTTTCGCGCAGCCGACCATCTGGGTGGTCTCCAGACCGTGGTATCTGGCGTGGGCGGGGCTGATCTACATCGTCGCCACGCTGGCGACCCTGGGCTGGATCGCCACTACTGGGCGACGATCGCGTTGATGTCGCGGGCCATCTCGACGTCCTTATCCGTGATACCGCCCGCGGAATGCGTGACCAACGCGAAAGTCACTGTCCGCCAGCGGATGTCGATGTCGGGATGATGGTCCTTGGCCTCCGCGTGCTCGCCCACTCGGCGCACGGCGTCGATACCGTCGAGGAACGCGGGAAACTTGATCGAGCGGCGTAGTGCGCCGTCGGCGCGCTCCCAGCCGGGCAGGTCGGGCAGTGCGGCGTCCACTTGTTCATCCGTTAACACAGCCATGGTTCCACCGTACGGCGCATCACCGCAGCGACGCGTCGAGCTGGCGGATTAATTCACCGACGCGCCCCCTGTCCCGCGTCGCGGGCCTCATGAGCCGCACGTTGCGCCGCCCACGCGGTGTCGCGCAGCGCCTTCGTCCGATCGGCACCGTCGGCGAACCCCTGTGCGGTCTCGATCGCGGCGCGTGGGCGGGGGTCGTCGGGACGGACGCGTTCGAAGATCGCCAGCGCGGGCCGCGCGCACGCCGCCGCGTAGCCGGTGACGATCCGTAGTTCGGACTCGCTCAGTTCGAACGTCGTAACGTCGTCCGGCATGGCGACATCCTCCTGGAGTGGGTCCGAAGTCTCAACGAGGCCGGCGTCGGCGGGATACCGTCGGCCGCAGTGTTGAACCCGAAGCCGAATCAGATCGTCGTTGCGGGAGCGCTGATTTCGGGCCCGCAGCTGCTCGTCGCCCAGCGCGACCGGCCGCCAGAGTTGGCCGGCCTGTGGGAGCTGCCCGGCGGCAAGGTGGCGGCCGGCGAGACGGACGAAGCCGCGCTGGCCCGCGAACTGCACGAGGAACTCGGCGTCGTCGTGAGCGTCGGCGCGCGACTCGGCACAGACGTCGCGCTCAGCCCGACCACGGTCCTGCGCGCTTACGTCGTCACCCAGACCGGCGGGACCCTACACCCCAACGACCATCGCGCTCTGCGCTGGATCGGCGTGGGTGAACTCGATGACCTCGCCTGGGTGCCTGCCGATAGGACATGGCTGGCCGAACTCAAGGCCGCGTTGACGCAATGACTCCCGCATCGAGACTGCGTACAGATCGCGATCCCGGGAAATTTCGCGATCTGGCCGCAGTCTCGGCGGTCACGTTCGACGCGCCCGCTTGAACACTTTCTCGAGTTTCTTGCCGCGGATGCCGTTGCGTTCGGCCTTGCGCACCTGGTGCACGACGACCGGGCAGCGCTTGCACCGCGGCTTACTCCGGCAGCACTTCTTCTTCGGCTTGAGGTCGGCGAGCTTGCTTGGCTTCAAGTGACGGGTATCTCTCGTTTTCGTGATTGGCCGACCGCACTGGGATGATTCCGAAGTGAATTCGGAGCCTGACTTCAGAAACGTCGCCATCGTGGCACACGTCGACCATGGGAAGACGACCCTGGTCGACGCGATGCTGCGCCAGTCCGGCGCCCTGACCCACCGTGGTGACGACGCCACCGAACGCATCATGGACTCCGGTGACCTCGAGCGGGAAAAGGGCATCACGATCCTGGCCAAGAACACCGCGGTCCATCGTCACCACGCCGACGGCAGCGTGACGATCATCAACGTCATCGACACGCCCGGGCACGCGGATTTCGGCGGTGAGGTCGAGCGTGGCCTGTCGATGGTCGACGGCGTGCTGCTGCTGGTCGACGCGTCCGAGGGCCCGCTGCCGCAGACCCGGTTCGTGCTGCGCAAGGCCCTGGCCGCCCACTTGCCGGTCATCCTCGTGGTCAACAAGACCGACCGACCGGACGCGCGGATCGCCGAGGTGGTCTCCGACAGCCACGACCTGCTGCTCGACGTCGCCTCCGACCTGGATGAGGACGCGCAGAAGGCCGCCGAGGAGGCACTCGGGTTGCCGACGCTCTACGCGTCGGGTCGAGCCGGCATCGCCAGCACCACCCAACCGGCCAACGGCGAGAATCCCGATGGCGCCAACCTCGATCCGCTGTTCGACGTCCTCATGGAGCACATCCCGCCGCCCAGCGGCGACCCGGAAGCCCCGCTGCAGGCGCTGGTCACCAACCTCGACGCGTCGGCGTTCCTGGGACGCCTGGCGCTGATCCGCATCTACAACGGCAAACTGCGCAAGGGTCAGCAGGTGGCCTGGATGCGCGAGGTGGACGGCGTGCCCGTCATCACCAATGCCAAGATCACCGAACTGCTGGCGACCATCGGCGTCGAGCGCAATGCCACCGAGGTGGCGACAGCCGGAGACATTGTCGCGGTGGCCGGTCTTCCCGAGATCATGATCGGCGACACCCTCGCCGACCCCGAGCATGCGCATGCGCTGCCGCGCATCACGGTCGACGAACCGGCGATCTCGGTCACCATCGGCACCAACACCTCACCACTGGCGGGCAAAGTTTCGGGCCACAAGCTCACCGCGCGGATGGTGCGCAACCGGCTCGACCAGGAACTGGTCGGCAACGTGTCGATCAAGGTCGTCGACATCGGCCGGCCGGACGCCTGGGAGGTGCAGGGCCGCGGCGAGTTGGCGCTGGCCGTCCTCGTCGAGCAGATGCGCCGCGAGGGCTTCGAGCTGACCGTCGGCAAGCCGCAGGTGGTCACCCGCACCATTGACGGCAAGCTGCACGAACCCTTCGAGGCGATGACCATCGACTGCCCCGAGGAGTTCGTCGGCGCCATCACCCAACTGATGGCCGCGCGCAAGGGCCGCATGGAGGACATGGCCAACCACGCCGCGGGGTGGGTTCGGATGGACTTCATCGTGCCCAGCCGCGGGCTGATCGGTTTTCGCACCGACTTCCTGACGCTGACACGCGGCACCGGCATCGCCAACGCGGTGTTCGACGGCTACCGGCCGTGGGCGGGGGAGATCCGGGCCCGGCACAGCGGGTCGCTGGTGTCGGACCGCAGCGGCAGCATCACACCGTTCGCGATGATCCAGCTTGCCGACCGCGGCCAGTTCTTCGTCGAACCCGGGCAGGACACCTATGAGGGTCAGGTCGTCGGCATCAATCCGCGCGCCGAGGATCTCGACGTCAACGTCACCCGGGAGAAGAAGCTGACCAACATGCGCAGTTCGACGGCCGACGTCATCGAGACGCTGGCCCGTCCGCTGGAACTGACCCTCGAACAAGCGATGGAGTTCTGCGCCGAGGACGAGTGCGTGGAGGTCACCCCGGAGGTCGTTCGCGTCCGCAAGGTGGAGCTGAACGCGAGCCTGCGTGCACGCGCCAAGGCGCGCGCCAAAGCCCGGGGCTGAGGTTGAATGTCGCCGGCCGAGCGGCTCCGGCGCTGCCCGATACCCTGAACACCGTGTCGGGACCCCTACGCGCCATCGCTGCGCTATCGGCGATGGTGACCCTGGTAGCCGCCTGCACCGTCAGCCCCCCGCCTGCACCGCAGAGCACCGACACCACGGAGACGGTGGCGCCTCCTCCGCTGAAGGCGACGCAGATCATCATGGCGATCGACTGGATCGGCCCCGGCTTCAATCCGCACCTGCTGTCCGACCAGTCGCCGGTCAACGCGGCGGTCAGCGCGCTGGTGCTGCCCAGTTCGTTCCGACCGATTCCCGATGCGAAGACCCCGACCGGGTCGCGGTGGGAGATGGACCCCACGCTGTTGGAGTCGGCGGAGGTGACGAGCGAGGACCCGTTCACGGTCACCTACAAGATCCGGCCCGAGGCATCGTGGACCGACAACGCGCCGATCGGCGCCGACGACTACTGGTACCTGTGGCAGCAGATGGTCAGCCAGCCCGGCGTCGTCGACCCTGCGGGGTACGACTTGATCACCGGCGTGCAGTCGGTGGAGGGCGGCAAGACCGCGGTCGTGACGTTCTCGCAGCCGTATCCGGCGTGGCGCGAGCTGTTCAACGACATCCTGCCCGCCCACATCGTCAAGGACGTGCCCGGCGGCTTCGCCGCGGGGCTGGCGCGAACCCTGCCCGTCACCGGCGGGCAGTTCAGGGTGGAGAACATCGACCCGCAGCGCGACGAGATCCTGCTGGCCCGCAACGACAGGTACTGGGGCCCACCCGCGAAGCCCGACCTCATCCTGCTGCGTCGCGGCGGCGACTCCGCTGCGCTTGCCGACTCGATCCGCAACGGCGACACGCAGGTCGCCCAAGTGCACGGCGGAGCAGCCACATTCGCTCAACTGTCCGCGATCCCCGACGTGCGCACCGCGCGGATCGTCACGCCGCGCGTGATGCAGTTGACCCTGCGGGCACAGCAGCCCGCGTTGGCGGATTCCCAAGTGCGCAAGGCGATTCTGGGTCTGCTCGACGTCGACCTGCTCGCCTCTGTGGGCGCCGGTGACGACAACACGGTGACCTTGGCGCAGGCACAGGTTCGATCGCCGTCGGATCCGGGCTACGTGCCCACCGCCCCCCGGGCGATGGCCAAAGAAGACGCGCTCGGGTTGCTCGCCGACGCCGGTTATGAGCTGGAGCCGGTCGTGACCACCGCTCCACCCACTCCGGGTGCCCCGCCGCCGGACGGTGACCGCGGGCGGATCGCGAAAGACGGCGTGCCGCTGTCGTTGGTGATTGGGGTGGCGGCCAACGACCCGACTTCGATCGCCGTCGCCAACACGGCCGCAGACCAACTGCGCAACGTCGGCATCACGGCATCGGTGTCGGCGCTGGACCCTGTCGTGCTCTACGGCGACGCCCTGACCAACAACCGGGTCGACGCGGTGGTCGGCTGGCGGCACGCGGGCGGAGACCTCGCGACCGCGCTCGCGTCGCGTTACGGCTGCCGGGCGCTGGAGGCGACGCCGGTCGCGACGGTGCAACCCGGTGCGACGGCGCCGAAGACGCCGACCGCCACCTCACCGACCGCGCCGCGGCCCACGCCGACGGCCACGACGCCGAGTCCGGCGCCCGAACCGGGCGAGCTCGTCCAAGCTCCGAGCAACATCACCGGCATCTGCGACCGCAGCATCCAGCCGAAGATCGACGCCGCGCTCGACGGCTCGGCGAACATCGCAGACGTGATCACCGCGGTCGAACCGCGGCTGTGGAACATGGCGACCGTGCTGCCGATCCTGCAGGACACCACGATCGTGGCGGCCGGCCCGAGCGTTCAGAACGTCAGCCTGTCGGGCGCCGTGCCGGTCGGCATCGTCGGCGACGCGGGTCAATGGGTGAAGACCAAGCAGTAGCACCTGCAGCGCGGCGTACGCGGCCCAGGCAAGCTGGTGCGAATGGAACTCAACACGATTGACTGCGGCACCGGGCGGCTGTTGTTCGTGCACGCCCATCCCGACGACGAGACGCTGACGACGGGCGCCACGATCGCCCACTACGTCGCCCGCGGCGCGCAGGTGCGCGTCGTCACGTGCACGCTGGGCGAGGAGGGCGAGGTGATCGGGCAGCGGTGGGCGGGTCTGGCCGTGGACGCCGCCGACCAACTCGGCGGATACCGCATCGGCGAGCTGACCGCGGCCCTGGGCGCGTTGGGGATCGACGAACCGGAGTTCCTCGGTGGGGCCGGACGCTGGCGCGACTCCGGGATGGCGGGCACGCCGCTGCGCCACCATCAGCGGTTCATCGACGCCGACCCCGGCGAGGCGGTCGGCGCGCTGGTGGCGGTCATCCGTGAATTGCGTCCCCACGTTGTCGTCACCTATGACCCGCAGGGCGGCTACGGCCACCCCGACCACCTCCACAGTCATGAGGTGACGATGGCCGCGGTCAGGGCCGCCGGCGCAGCCGACCTTGCGGGTGACCCTTGGACCGTGCCGAAGGTCTACTGGGCGGTGATGTCGAAGACCGCGATCGCCGAGGGGCTCGCGGGAATCGGCGACCCCCCGCCGGAGTGGACCCGGGTGACGGTCGACGAGGTGCCGTTCGGCTATCCCGACGACGCGATCGACGCGGTGATAGACGTCCCCGAGCAGTTGAGCGCCAAGGTCGCGGCGATGCGGGCCCACGCCACGCAGATCAGCGTCGCCCCGGACGGTCGGTCCTTCGCACTGTCCAACAACATCGCGTTACCGATCGGCGCGGTGGAGCACTACATCCTGGCGGCGGGCACGGCCGGCGAGCGCGACGGCCGCAGCTGGGAAACCGACCTGCTCGCCGGGCTGAACCTTCAATAGCGCTGTCGCGGGGAGTAAGCTCCGGACAGTCGGCGGCGCCACGAAGGGACAGCACATGGATCAGGACCTCGATCCCAACCTGCAGCACTGGCAGGACCGGTTCGACAGCCTTCAGTGGGTGATCGGCTCGCTGACCGGAGTGCTGGACAGCATCCCGACCTGAGCTCGACTACTCCCGCCGCGGACCGTCGACGCGTGGCCGTGCTAACGCTGCTGGCCGTCGACGGGGCGCTCTGCGCGGTCGCGGCGGCCTTCTTCCTTCCGTTGCGCATCGGCTCCGTCCCGTTTCCCGTCAGCGCGCTGATCGCCGGCCTTCTCAACGCCGCTTTGGTGTGGGCCGCGCTGCACTGGACGTCTTCGCCGCGGGTGGCGACGCTGCCGCTGTGGACATGGCTGCTCGCGGTGGCCTTGATGACACTGCCCGGGCCGGGAGACGACATCGTGTTCGGCGGGACCGGGATCATGGAGTACGCGGCGCTGCTACTGATCGTGCTCGGTACCCTGCCGCCGGCCGCGGTGCTGTGGCGGCACGTGAATTCCTGACGCGCTAGTCGGTGCTGGCGTCGCCGGCGTCGCTCGTGTCGCCCGTGTCGTTTTTCCCCGTCGTTGTGTCGGTGCTCGCGGCGTCATCATCTGTTGGCGAAGCCGGCGTCGTCACGTCGGCATCGGGGTCGGCCGGGGTGACGTCCTCGGCCTCATCCGTCACCTCTTTCGACTCTTCTTCGGTTTCCTCATCGGTTGTCTGTCCAGTTTTCGGCGCGCCGCTATCGCGCACTTCGCCCTGGGCGGTAACGGTTCCCGACGTGGACGTGGTCGGCCCGGAGTCTGCAGTCTCGTCGGTCTCGTCGTCTTTCGCGGTCTCGTCGTCTTTCGCGGTTGATGCGTCTTCTGCGCCGGTGACGATTTCGTCGTCCGGCCGCAAGGTGTCCTCGGATGCAGGCGGCTCGCCCAGAAGTTTGGCGTCGACGTTGTCGGTGACCGTCGTTTCTGCCGACTCGATCGATGCGGCCATGGTGAACTCGTCTTCTGTGGTCTCGGCGACCAGCGGCAGCCGCGGGGGTAGGGGCGGAATGGGCGGAACGAGCCAGCCGAAGAAGTAGTTGAACTCGTTGATGCCGAGGTTGATCAGTGAGGTCACGGTGACCGAGCCGAGGGTCAACAGGCCGTTGACATAGCTTGCGGGGTTGAGCGGCTCATTGAGAACCGGACCGACCAGGTCCACCACGAAGCTGTTGGCGACGGGCCGAACCAAGCTGAAGTAGACGATGTCGATCTGATCGCCGATCAGGGAGCCGAACGGGATGAAGCCCAGCACATAATCGGCGAGTTCGACGCCGTAGTCGATCCAGGGCAGAACCGCATTCCAGGCGTTGACGACGGCATTGCCGAGCGAGGTGGCCCCGACGACCGGTTCGGCGGCGGGGGGCGACGGCGCGGCGGCGCGTGCCGGCACGACCACGCGCTGCAGCCAGTCGCCGAGCAGGTCCGGCAGTTCGGTCACCGCCAACGGCCGCGCCGCGGCGGTCAACCGCAACGGTGGTGTGGCGACGCGTGTCGACGCCACCGGTGATGGGGACGATGGTGCCGCGGCCGCCGACGGGACGACGGTCAACGCCGTCGCCGTCACCGCAGCAACACCCGCGGACAGACACGCTCGAGTCAGAGTCCTCAGGTCAAACCGCTCCTTCACGCTTCCCGAACCCCGACTCGGCAACCAACTTACGCCTGCGAAAATCGAACTGACAACCGAGCCCGCACATGCGAGCACCGACCCGATCGTTTGGGGACTAGGGTGACCCGTATGTCGGGTGTATGGCTGTCGCATGTTGTTTCAGAATGTGAGACGCGCGGATGATTCTCATCGACGCCGGGGTTACAGGGGAGTGGCCCTGAACCCTCAGCGCGGCGCCGATCTGCCCGACCCGGTGACCCCACCGACGTCCGATCAACCCAGTCCTGCCGCTGTGCGGCGGGTGCTGCGACGCGCCCGTGACGGGGTCGCGCTCAATGTCGACGAAGCCGCGATCGCGATGACCGCGCGCGGTGACGACCTCACCGACCTGTGCGCCAGCGCTTCGCGGGTGCGCGACGCGGGTCTCGAGGCCGCAGGACGGCGCGGACCGACCGGGCGGCTGCCGGTCAGCTACTCGCGCAAGGTGTTCATCCCCGTCACGCATCTGTGCCGCGACACCTGCCACTACTGCACTTTCGTCACCGTCCCGGGCCGGCTCCGCGCGCAGGGCATGGGCTTGTACATGGAGCCCGACGAGATTCTCGACGTGGCGCGTCGCGGCGCCGAACTCGGTTGCAAGGAAGCGTTGTTCACGCTCGGCGACCGCCCCGAAGCGCGATGGGACGAAGCCCGCCGATGGCTCGACGAGCGCGGCTACGACTCGACGCTGGACTACGTGCGCGCGATGGCGATCCGCGTGCTCGAGGAGACCGGCCTGCTGCCGCACCTGAACCCCGGTGTGATGAGTTGGTCGGAGTTGTCGCGGCTCAAGCCGGTCGCGCCGTCGATGGGCATGATGCTCGAGACCACGTCGCGACGATTGTTCGAGACGAAGGGGCTCGCGCACTACGGCAGCCCCGACAAGGACCCCGAGGTACGGCTGCGGACGCTGGCCGACGCGGGTCGGCTGTCGATCCCTTTCACCACCGGCCTGCTGGTCGGAATCGGCGAGACGCTTCACGAGCGCGCCGAGACCATCCACGCGATTCGGCGGTCGCACAAGGAGTTCGGGCACGTGCAGGAAGTGATCGTGCAGAACTTCCGCGCCAAGGATCACACCGCGATGGCGTCGACCCCCGACGCGGCGTTCGAGGACTTCCTGGCGACGGTGGCGGTCACCCGGCTGGTGATAGGGCCCAAGATGCGCATCCAGGCGCCGCCGAACCTGGTGTCACGCACCGAATGTCTGGCCCTGATCGGCGCCGGCGTCGACGACTGGGGCGGCGTCTCGCCGTTGACTCCTGACCACGTCAATCCGGAGCGGCCGTGGCCGGCGTTGGACGAGTTGGCGACCGTGACCGGCGAGGCGGGATATGACCTGGTTCAGCGGTTGACGGCGCAACCGCAGTACGTGCAGGCGGGCGCGGCGTGGATCGATCCGCGGGTGCGCGGCCACGTCGACGCGCTGGCCGACCCCGAGTCCGGGTTCGCGCTGGACGTCAAGCCGGCGGGCCGACCATGGCAGGAGCCCGACGAGGCGTCGGAGTCGTTGGGGCGCACTGATCTTCACTCTGCGATTGACGCGACGGGCCGGCTCACCGACACCCGCAGCGACCTCGACAGCGCGTTCGGCGACTGGGAGTCGATCCGCGAGAAGGTCTCCGAACTGGCCGCGCGTGCGCCCGAACGTATCGACACCGATGTGCTGGCGGCGCTGCGCTCGGCCGAGCGCGACCCGGCCGGCCTGTCCGACGACGAGTATCTGGCGTTGGCGTGTGCCGACGGCCCCGCACTGGATGCCGTTGCCGCGCTGGCAGATTCGCTGCGCCGCGACACCGTCGGCGACGACGTCACGTTCGTCGTCAACCGCAACATCAACTTCACCAACATCTGCTACACGGGCTGCCGGTTCTGCGCTTTCGCGCAGCGCAAAGGCGACGCCGACGCCTACTCGCTGTCGGTCGACGAGGTCGCCGACCGCGCCTGGGAAGCGCACGTCGCCGGCGCGACCGAAGTGTGTATGCAGGGTGGCATCGATCCCGAGCTTCCGGTCACCGGCTACGCCGACCTGGTGCGGGCGGTCAAGAAGCGGGTGCCGTCGATGCATGTGCACGCGTTCTCGCCGATGGAGATCGCCAACGGCGTCACCCGCAGCGGGCTGTCCATTCGAGAATGGCTGATCGCCTTGCGGGAGGCGGGGTTGGGCAGTATTCCCGGCACCGCCGCCGAGATCCTCGACGACGAGGTGCGCTGGGTGCTGACCAAGGGCAAGCTGCCGACATCGATGTGGATCGAGGTCGTGACCACCGCGCACCAGCTTGGGCTGCGGTCCAGTTCGACGATGATGTACGGCCACGTCGACCAGCCGCGGCACTGGGTCGGCCACCTACGGGTGCTCCGCGAAATCCAGGACCGCACAGGCGGGTTCACCGAATTCGTGCCGCTGCCCTTCGTGCACCAGAGCTCGCCGCTGTACCTGGCCGGGGGCGCCAGGCCGGGCCCCACGCACCGCGACAACCGCGCGGTGCATGCGCTCGCGCGAATCATGTTGCACGGCAGGATCGCCAACATCCAGACCAGCTGGGTCAAGCTAGGCGTGGAGCGCACACAGGTGATGCTCAACGGCGGTGCCAACGACCTCGGCGGCACGCTGATGGAGGAGACGATCTCGCGGATGGCCGGCTCGGAGTTCGGCTCCTACAAGACGGTCGAGGACCTCGTCGCGATCGCCGAGGGCATCGGCCGCCCGGCCCGCCAGCGCTCTACGACCTACGCGCCGCTGGCCGCCTGAGCGCCAGGCGCGTCAGGTCTTCAACGGCAGCGGCGGTGGGGTCTCGTCGGGCACCACCACCGCGACGGCCGATTCGAGAAGCCAGAACACCACCGTCGAAACCAGGATCGCGGCCGCGGGCAAGGCGACGATCGGCGCGGCGACGAGCAGCACCAGAAGCGTCGCGCCGGGCAGGTCCTTCCACCACCCCGCACCGCCCTTGCCCTGCAGGATCGCGGACAACCGGACGGTGGCCCAGATGATCCAGCGCCGCAGCAGGCTCACGCCATCGCGTTGCATCTGCAGGCGGAAGCGGTGGTCTGCCGCCCGTCGATCGCAACCGGTGCGCTCGGCGAAGCGCCACAGATAGTCGTGAAGCACGGCAGCACGCGCATAGCGGCCGGCGCGAGGGATGAACCAGGCCACCACGCCGGGCACCGACACCAGGTCGGTCGGAAAGTCGGCGGGGACCTCGAATCGCTCGTTGGGCCCCTCGAACCGCAGGGGCTGGGTGGTTCGCCACTCATCCCACGCGCTCTCCTTGAAGAACCTTTTCGCGGCGCGCACGGCGTCGAGTTCGTCGGCGGTCAGTTGGCGGACATGAAGGACGGCCGTCCTGTCGGCGGGGGGTGCACAGCGTTCCATCACGCAGGTATAGCAAGGTCGGGGGCGACAAGGGGCGATGCTGAGCAGTCGACCAGCAGATCCGCGCAAATCCGGGGTGTCTGTTGGGCGGTTGTATGTGCAACGTCTAGTATCAGTAACCACGCGCAACCCTAAATCGGGTTGCGCGTGAAGTTAGGGCACACTGAGACGAGCGTCCAAGTAACCGCTGGGATACTTGCGGAGCACTTGCACCGACTTTCGGCGGGCCCGCCCAGACCAGCAGCCCACTGGACAGGAGATCGAGGAGACCTTCGTGACGTACACGATTGCCGAACCTTGTGTCGATGTGAAGGACAAGGCGTGTATCGAGGAATGCCCTGTCGACTGCATCTACGAGGGCGCCCGCATGCTCTACATCCATCCGGACGAGTGCGTCGACTGCGGCGCATGCGAGCCGGTGTGCCCGGTCGAGGCCATCTACTACGAAGACGATGTGCCGGACCAGTGGAGCCAGTACACCCAGATCAACGCCGACTTCTTCGCCGAGCTCGGCTCGCCCGGCGGCGCCTCCAAGGTGGGGCAGACCGACAACGATCCGGAGGCGGTCAAGAGCCTGCCGCCGCAAGGTGAGGACTGATAACGGCTCGCGCCGGGCTTCGTAGGCGCGTCTCGGCGTCGCTGCCGGTTTTCCCATGGGACACCCTGGCCGACGTCACCGCGCTGGCCCGCTCGCACCCCGACGGCATTGTCGACCTGTCGGTCGGCACGCCCGTGGACGAGGTGGCACCGGTCATCCGGCAGGCGCTCGCCGCGGCCGGTTCCTCGCCCGGCTACCCGACCACCGCAGGTACCCCCGCGTTGCGGACGGCGGCGGTCGATGCGCTGGCGCGGCGCTACGGCGTGTCGGGGCTCGCCGATGGCGCGGTGCTGCCGGTGATCGGCACCAAGGAGCTCATCGCCTGGTTGCCGACGTTGTTGGGCCTCGGTCCCGACGACACGGTGGTGGCGCCCGAACTCGCGTATCCGACTTACGAAGTCGGCGCGCGGTTGGCCGGCGCACAGCTCCTGCGTGCCGACTCGCTGACCCAACTCGGCCCGCAAACGCCCGCGCTGGTGTACCTCAACTCGCCGAGCAATCCGACCGGCAAGGTGCTCGGTGCCGACCACTTGCGCAAGGTCGTCGGCTGGGCGCGCGAACGGGGCGTCCTGATCGCCTCCGACGAGTGCTACCTCGGACTGGGCTGGGACGCGCAACCCTTGTCGGTCCTGCACCCGTCGATCTGCGGCGGGGACCACACCGGACTGCTCGCCGTTCATTCGTTGTCCAAGACGTCGTCGCTGGCGGGCTACCGGGCCGGTTTCGTCGCCGGCGACCCGAACGTCGTCGCCGAACTGCTGGCCGTCCGCAAACACGCGGGCATGATGGTGCCGACGCCGGTACAAGCCGCGATGGTCGCCGCGCTCGACGACGACGAGCACGAGCGCGAACAGCGTGGTCGCTATGCGCGGCGGCGCGACGTCCTGCTGCCCGCCCTACGTGCCGCCGGGCTGACCCTCGACGACTCCGAGGCGGGGCTGTATCTGTGGGCGACCCGCGGCGAGCCGTGCCGGGAGACTGTCGCATGGCTGGCGCAGCGCGGCATCCTGGTCGCGCCCGGCGAGTTCTACGGCCCCCGTGGCGCCAAGCACGTGCGCGTGGCGCTGACGGCGACTGATGAACGGATTTCCGCAGCGGCGCAGCGACTTACCGCTTAGGCTTCGGTCGCGCGCAACCCGAGCGCGAGCACCAGGCGGTCGTCGGGATCGGCCAACGAGGTCGACAACAGCTTCTCGATGCGACGGACTCGGTAGCGCACCGTGTTCGGATGCACATGCAAGTGGGCGGCGACGGCGGCGATGTCGCCGAACCCGTCGAGATACGCCCCGAGCGTGTCGGCGAGCACCCGATCCTGCTCGCGCAGTTGACGTACCCGCGGGTCGACCAGCCGCGGCTGCGCGGCCACTTGAGCCACGATCTCGTCGAGAAGCACGGTGGTACGCGCGTCGGCGAGCGACGTGACGCGCCCGATCGCACCGGGGTGACGCGCAGCGCTGTCGAGCACGCGGTCCACCTCGGCGCGGGCGTTCGCGGCGGCCGCCAAACCCGCGAGCGGAGCGGCCACGACCGCCCGCAGTGAGCGGCCGAGTTCGCGGTCCAGGGTCGACACGACACCGCGCGCCCAGGACATCACCGACGACGGCGCGCCGGTCTGGGGCAGCAGCACGTAGACCCGGCCGCTGTCTGACGCGATTTGTGCGTCGGCACGAAAGGCGCCGGCGCTCAGCGCGATGACGTCTGGCGGCGCCGGACACCCGGGGTCGGTGAAGCCGACGAGTGCGGCGCGGCCGTCGGTCGCGATGCCCAGTTCCCGGGCGAGCGTGGCGACATCGACATCGTCGCCGGAGAGCCCGAGCAGCTCTCGCACCTGTCTGGTGTGCGTGGCCGGAGAGGCTGACAGCCTGGACATGATGCGGGCCGCCAGCACCGCGCCGCCACGCAGCACGTCGTCGACGTCGTCGGCCAGCGGCGCGGAACCCTGTTGCAGCCAGATGGTTCCCGCGAACCGCGACCCTCGCGGTGCAATCGCGTCGGGCACGTGGACACCGATCGCCAGCCGCGGTCGCAACCCCAACTCGGGTCGCTCGGCGACGTGCACGACATCGGCGCTCGAACGCAAGGCGTCGAAGATGCCCCACTGCCCGATCCAGGCAAGGTGTTCGGGCGGGCCGGCGCGGCCGAGGATGGTCAACCGGCGCAGTTCGTCGGCCTCGTCGTTGGATGCGGAATAGGCGAGCACGTGGGAGTCCTCGTCCTCGATGCTGATCATTCCGCGCGTCCGGTCGGCGATGGACTGGGCGAGACCGAACAGGTCGGCGCCCGGGTCATGGAGTGGGTCGCCGCGATCGCCGTGGTGGTCGAAGGCGTGGTTCACCAAGCGGTACAACGACTCCCAACGGGCCCGCGGCTCGACGGCCACCACCGCGGCGCCCATCGCGACCGCCCGTTCGACAATAGTGTCGGATGGTTCCTTGACGAAGACCGCCGCGGGCACCCGGCCGGCGCCGGTGAACTGCCGCTCGAGCCAGCGCACCGCATCGGCATCGGAGACGCCGAGCAGAAAGAACATGTCCGCCGAACCCGGACCGACGGCCAATCCCAACCGGACGTCGTCGGTGTCGACGAGGGCGACCGATCCGACCGGCATGTCCAGGCCGCGCGGGGCATCGATCAGCGTCACCATGGTGCGGTCCAGCGCCAGCAGCAGCTGGCCCAGGCCGAGACCGGTGGTCCGCGGGTCCATCACACACCCCTTTGTCTGATCCGACTATAGACCGGCAGCCGTCTTGTCGGATCGACCATCGGCAGGGGCGTGGCATCCGAGCATCATTTCGGCATGGACGCCATCATCGACGTGCCCCTTCCGGCCAACGAGCCGGTACGCGACTATGCGCCTGGTTCGGGTGAGCGCACCCGGCTTCTGGAAGCTCTGAGATCCGTCGCCGCCGATCCGGTGGACCTGCCGCACGTCATCGGCGGCCGGCGCCGCATGGGTGACGGTGACCGTGTCGACGTGGTGCAGCCGCACCGCCACTCTGACCCGGCTGGGCGGCTCGGCACCCTCACCAACGCCACGCACGCCGACGCCGTCGCCGCCATCGACGCCGCGATGGCAGCCAAAGCGGACTGGGAGGCCACCCCGTTCGACGACCGCGCGGCGGTGCTCCTGCGTGCAGCCGAGCTGCTCGCAGGGCCGTGGCGCGAGAAGATCTGCGCCGCCACCATGCTCGGCCAGTCCAAGTCGGCGTACCAGGCCGAGATCGACGCGGCGTGCGAACTGATCGACTTCTGGCGGTTCAACGTCGCCTTCGCGCGCGGAATCCTTGCCCAGCAACCGATCAGCGTGCGCGGCGTCCGAAACCGGACCGACTACCGGCCGCTGGACGGATTCGTCTATGCGATCACCCCGTTCAACTTCACCGCGATCGCGGGCAACCTACCGACGGCACCCGCGCTGATGGGCAACACCGTTGTGTGGAAGCCCTCGCCCACGCAGACGTTCGCGGCTTCCCTGACCATGCAACTGTTGGAGGCCGCCGGACTGCCGCCCGGTGTGATCAACCTGCTCACTGGCGATGGGGTGGCGGTTTCCGAGGTGGCGCTGGCCGATCCGCGGCTGGCGGGCATCCACTTCACCGGGTCGACAAGGACGTTCCAGCACCTGTGGCGGGAGGTCGGCACCAACATCGACCGCTACCACGGCTATCCGCGACTCGTCGGCGAGACCGGCGGCAAGGACTTCGTCGTCGCGCATACCAGCGCGCGCCCCGACGTCCTGAGGACCGCGCTGATCCGCGGCGCCTTCGACTACCAGGGGCAGAAGTGCTCGGCGGCGTCGCGAGCGTTCATCCCGCGCTCGGTTTGGCAGCAGATGGGCGACGACTTCCTGTCGGCGACCGAAGAGCTGCGCTACGGTGACGTCGCCGACCTGTCGAATTTCGGCGGCGCGCTGATCGACGACCGAGCCTTCGCCAAGAACGTCAAGGCTATCGAGAGAGCGAAGAACGCCCACGTGACGATCGCCGTCGGAGGCGAATACGACGACAGCGAAGGCTATTTCGTGCGGCCGACCGTCCTGTTGTCCGACGACCCGACCGACGAGGCGTTCTGCACCGAGTACTTCGGGCCGATCCTCGCAGTCCACGTCTACCCCGACGACGACTACGACCGCATCCTCGACGTCGTCGAAACCGGCGTCAAGTACGCGCTGACCGGCGCCGTGATCGCCGATGACCGCGCTGCGGTGCTGCAGGCCCAACGGCGACTTCGCCACGCGGCGGGCAACTTCTACGTCAACGACAAGCCCACCGGCGCGGTCGTCGGGCAACAGCCGTTCGGCGGCTCGCGGGCCTCGGGCACCAACGACAAGGCCGGT
Organism: Mycolicibacterium celeriflavum; assembly: GCF_010731795.1. NCBI lineage: Bacteria > Bacillati > Actinomycetota > Actinomycetes > Mycobacteriales > Mycobacteriaceae > Mycobacterium > Mycolicibacterium celeriflavum. The sequence continues at coordinate 4,661,191 of NZ_AP022591.1, forward strand.
TCGGCGCTGAACCTGCTGCGGTGGACCTCGGCGCGCTCGATCAAGGAGACCTTCGTGCCGCCCACCGATCACAACTATCCCCACATGGGGGTCTGAATGCGCGTTTTCGAGCGCGTGGTGCGTCCGGCGATCATGGCCGCCGGTCGACGCGACGGTCTGCGCAGGGCCGCCGAACGGCTGCCCCTGACGCGCGACGTCGTGCACAGGTTCGTCCCGGGGGAAACGGTGCCTGAGGTGCTCGACTCCGTTGCGCGGCTGCGTGACTCGAACCGCCTGGTGTCGATCGATTACCTCGGTGAGGACGTCACCGACGTCGACGCGGCGAGCGCGAACGTCGAGGCGTATCTGAGGCTGCTCGACGGCCTCGCGCGGCGCGGGGAACGGCGACCGGGGGTGCCGCCGCTCGAGGTATCGGTGAAGCTGTCGGCGCTCGGGCAGGCGCTGGCCCGCGACGGGGAAAAGATCGCGCTGGAGAACGCCCACACCATCTGCGAGCGGGCACAGCGAGCCGGGGTATGGGTGACGGTCGACGCCGAAGACCACACCACCACCGACTCGACACTGTCGATCGTGCGCGATCTGCGCACCGAGTTCGGTTGGCTGGGAACGGCTCTGCAGGCCTACCTGAAGCGAACCCTGGCCGACTGTGAGGAGTTCACCGCGTCCTGCGCGCGGATTCGCCTGTGCAAAGGCGCTTACCACGAGCCGGCGTCAGTGGCCTACCGCGACCGCCACGACGTCACCGACTCGTACCTGCGCTGCCTGCGGGTGCTGATGGCCGGCGACGGCTATCCGATGGTCGCCTCCCACGATCCCGCCGTCATCGCCGCGGTTCCGGCACTGGTGCGTGAGAACAACCGCGGCCGTGACGATTTCGAATTCCAGATGCTGTACGGCATTCGCGACGCCGAGCAGCGCAGGCTCGCCGACGCGGGCGACCATGTGCGGGTTTACGTGCCGTTCGGCACCCAGTGGTACGGCTACTTCGTGCGTAGGCTCGCCGAACGTCCCGCCAACTTGGCGTTCTTCGTGCGGGCGCTGACCGAACGCGGGTCGAGCTAGACGGGGCGGGCGGCGACGGGCATCACGACGGTCCCGCGGCACGTACCGGCCAGAATCTCGGTGCGCCAGGTCCCGAACAGTGATCCGTCGATGTCGGGGGCGTAGAACACTCGCGACCGCGCTGGGGCGTACTCGCTGGGCGCGCCGTCGCCGCGGAAGCATTCCCACTGCCAGTTGTACGCGTACTGCCACCGTGAGCCGTCCCAGGTGTAGCGGACCGGTTGGGGGATGGTCGGGTTGCTGGGCGCCGGTCCCTCCACGACGGTGGCCACGCACAGTCCCGTCGAGCAGTCGGTCACCAGAACGTACTGCGCGCTGAAGTCGGGTTCGGCCTGAGCGGCGGCGATACTGCTGCCCATTTTGTCCGATGCGTAGGTGACGATCTCATAGCGCCCATTCCAGGCCGGGTTCGCTGCGACGGCCGACGGCAGCACCGAAAAGCTCGTCGCCGCAGCACAAGTCATGCCGAACAGCGCGCTGGTCAGACGGCGGGCAGACATGGCAGAAACAGTAATCGGCCAACCGCCCGAAAGCGTCACGACACGGTTTGCCGACGGCTACGAGACCATCACGGATCCGTATCGGCGAACGAGTGGTGCTCATGGGTGACGACCCAGCGACCGTCGCGCTTGCGCAATCCGATGGTCAGCCGTAGCCGGCTCTCGGGGTCGGCCGCCAGGTCGGCGGGCTTGCCGCAGCGCAGCAGCGCCCACGCGAGGGCGACGTCGTTTCCCACGGTGAGGTCGAGTTCGACGATCTCGAACACCGCGCCCTGTCGTTGCCATTCGAAGAACGGCGGCCAAGAGTCCCGGTACTCGACGATACCGCGCACCCCGCGGTGCGGCGGTGGCACGTCGAACATCACGATGTCCGGGTCATGATCGGCCACAACGGAATCCAGGTCACCGGTGTGAACCGCCTCCGCCCACCGGACGATGAGCTCGCGGATGGCGTCGTCGTCACTCACCGTGGCGGGCGCTTCCGGGTTTCGTCGCAGCCCGCCGAGGCCACGAGAACGTAGCCGGCGCCGCCGAACAACAGGGGCATCATCGCCATCATCCCGTAGAGCGCGGTCATCGTGTCACCCCTTTCCGTTCGTCTTACTGGTTACAACGAGACAGACCCCCATTCGGTTCGAAACTCATCGCCTCGGCTCGGATCGGTCAGCGCTCGGAGAGCAGCAGCAGCGCCCACGCGGCGATCGACTGGGCGTCGGTGATGACGCCGTCCCGCATCATCTGCTCCACCTCGGCGCGGCTGAACCATTCGCTGTGCATGTCCTGCTCCTCGTGCTCGCGGTCGTGTTCGCCCTCGGTGATGCCCGTCGCCAGAAACACCCAGCCGCGTTGGCTGCTCATCCCGGGCGCCACGTCGAGCCGGCCAAGGGCGGTCAGCTGCGACGCCCGCAGTCCGGTCTCCTCGCGCAGTTCGCGTGCTGCCAGGTCGGTCGGCTCGAGGTGCCGCCGCTCGGGCGCGGTGCCCTGCGGGAACTCCCAGCGCCGCATGCCCAGCGGGTAGCGGAACTGCTCGACGAGCCGAAACCGGTCACCGTCCCGGGCGATCACCAATGCGTACGTCGGCTTGTCGACGACCGCATAGATGCCGTCGCTGCCGTCGGGCCTGCGGATGTCGTCCTCACGCAGCGTCATCCAGTTGTTCCGGTAGACCTCGCGCGTCGCCAGCCGCTCAATGTGAGTCACGCGAGCCAGTATCGCCGAGCGGTTGTGGGTAACCTCGCTAACCATGCTGCTGGCTTCGCTGAACCCCGCCGCGGTGGCGGGCGGCGCCGACATCGCAGACGCGGTCCGTATCGACGGGGCGGTGCTGAGCCGCAGCGATCTGGTCGGGGCCGCCACGTCTGTCGCCGAGCGGGTGGGGGGTGCGCGCAGGGTCGCGGTGCTGGCCACCCCGACCGTGTCGACCGTGCTGGCGGTGACCGGTTGCCTGATCGCCGGGGTGCCCGTCGTGCCGGTGCCCGCCGACGTCGGCGCCGCCGAACGCCGGCACATCCTGACCGACTCCGGCGCGCAGGCGTGGCTGGGGGACAAGCCGGCCGAGACCGACGGCCTGCAACACGTGCCGGTTCGGCTGCACGCCCGCTCGTGGCACCGCTACGCCGAACCGCCCGCCGACTCGACGGCGTTGATCATCTACACCTCGGGCACGACCGGCCCACCCAAGGGCGTCGTGCTGAGCCGCCGCGCCATCGCCGCCGACATCGACGCGCTTGCCGAGGCCTGGCAGTGGACGGCCGATGACATCCTGGTGCACGGCCTGCCGCTGTACCACGTGCACGGGCTGGTGCTGGGCCTGCTTGGCTCGCTGCGGATCGGGAATCGGTTCGTGCACACCGGAAAACCGAGCCCGCAGGCGTATGCGGCGGCCGGCGGCTCGTTGTACTTCGGCGTGCCGACCGTGTGGTCGAGGGTGGCCGACGACCGCGCGTCGGCCACGGCGCTGCGGTCGGCGCGGCTGCTGGTATCGGGCAGCGCGCCGCTGCCGGTACCGGTGTTCGACAAGGTGGTTGAGTTGACCGGACACCGGCCGGTCGAACGCTATGGCTCGACCGAGTCGCTGATCACGATCAGCACCCGGGCCGACGGTGAACGCAGGCCCGGTTGGGTGGGTCTACCGCTGACCGGTGTCGAGACGCGGCTGGTCGGCGAGCACGGTGGCGCTGTCCCGCACGACGGGGAAACCATTGGGCGCCTGCACGTTCGCGGTCCCACGCTGTTCGACGGTTACCTCAACCGCCCCGACGCCACCGCCGAGGCGGTCGACGCCGACGGCTGGTACCGCACCGGCGACGTCGCGGTCGTGGGGCCTGACGGGATGCACCGCATCGTCGGTCGCGAGTCCGTCGACCTGATCAAGACGGGCGGCTTTCGTGTCGGCGCCGGTGAGATCGAGGCCGCGCTGCTCGGACACCCCGGGGTGCGGGAAGCGGCCGTCGTCGGTGTTCCCGACGACGACCTGGGGCAGCGAATCGTTGCGTTCGTCGTGGGTGACGCCACCGCCAAGGCGCTCATCGACTATGTGGCGCAGGAACTTTCGGCGCACAAGCGTCCGCGCGAGGTGCGGCTGGTCAAGGAGCTGCCGCGCAACGCCATGGGGAAGGTGCTCAAGAAGGAGTTGTCAGGATGACGCTCAGGTTCGACGAGATCTGCATCGACTCGCACGACGCGTCCGCGCTGGGGCGGTGGTGGTCGCAGGTACTCGGCTGGGCACACGAGATCGACGACGACGGCGACGTGGTGCTGCACGCGCCGCCCGGGGCGGGTCCGAACTGGTTGTTTCTGGCAGTGCCCGATGACAAGGTCGTCAAGAACCGGATCCACTTCGACTTCCGTCCCGACGATCAGCGCGCCGAGGTCGAGCGTGTCATCGGCCTAGGTGCTCGGCGCGTCGACATCGGTCAGGGCGACGAAAGCTGGGTCGTACTGGCCGATCCGGAAGGAAACGAATTCTGCATCCTCGCCGCCCCCTGACCTCTTGTTCTGCGCGAGCGTGCGTGTTTGCACACGACACGCCGCGAAAAATCAGCCTCATGTGCACGCTCGCGCTCGCTTCAGTGTGCGCAATTGCCGCGTGCAGCACACCCGAACCGGCGCCGACTCCAGGACCCGCCGTCGGTCAGGAACCGCTGAGCATCGGACCGGCCGCGCAGGACACCGTCGGCGGTTGGCTTCCCGAGGGCACGACGCTGAGCCCGTTTGACGTGGACGACCCGATCGTCGGCTGGCTGGACCCCGAACTGCTCGCGGCGGTCCAAGAGGCGGCCCGTCGGGCTCGAGCCGAGGGCATCGAGATCCGCATCAACTCGGGTTGGCGATCGAAGGGATTTCAGGAGCGGCTCTTCGCCGACGGTGTCGACCGATACGGAAGTGTGGACGTGGCAAGGGAATTCGTAGCATCCCCAGAGAAGTCGAAACACGTCACCGGCGAAGCCGTGGACATCGCGCCGGTCGAGGCCGACAGGTGGCTGATCGCCAACGGGCGCAAGTTCGGGCTCTGTCAGATCTATGCGAACGAGATATGGCACTTCGAACTGGCCGCTGTCGACGGGCGCTGTCCGCCGCTGAAGCCGAACGCGGCGGCGGGTTGAGCACGTTCGCAACCCGACGAGGGTGCGCAAAGAGCGGAATTTGCGCGGCGTGTCGTGTGCAAACACGCACGTCCCCAGCTTGCGCGTGGGCCCACGCGGAAAAAAGAGGGGGCAGGTCAGTTCTGGTGTAGTGCTTCGTTCAGCGTGATGCCGGTGCCGTCGCGCTTGACCACCTCGACGGCGCCCGACAGCGAATTACGCCGGAACAACAGGTTGTTCGCGCCCGACAACTCCCGCGCCTTGACCGTCTGACCGTCGCCGGTCTGCACCTTGGTGCCCGCCGTGACGTAGAGACCGGCCTCGACCACACAGTCGTCACCGAGCGAAATGCCGAGCCCCGCATTGGCTCCGAGCAAGCAGCGCTCGCCGACGGAAATCACCTCGGTGCCACCGCCGGACAACGTGCCCATGATCGACGCGCCGCCGCCGACATCGGACCCGTCTCCGACGACGACGCCCGCCGAGATCCGCCCCTCGACCATCGAGCTGCCCAGCGTGCCGGCGTTGAAGTTGACGAAGCCCTCATGCATGACCGTGGTGCCGGCCGCGAGGTGGGCCCCGAGCCGCACCCGGTCGGCGTCAGCCACCCGCACCCCAGCCGGCAACACGTAGTCGACCATCCGAGGGAACTTGTCGACGCCGTAGACCGTCACCGGCCCGCGCTTGCGCAGTCGCGCCCGCACGCTCTCGAAACCCTCCACCGCACACGGCCCGTGGTTGGTCCACACCACGTTGGTCAGCACGCCGAAGAAACCGTCGGCGTTCAGGCCGTGCGGCGCCACCAGCCGGTGCGACAGCAGGTGCAGCCGCAGATAGGCGTCATAGGCATCGGCCGCTTTGTCCTCCAGCGACCCGATGACGGTGCGGACCACCACGACGTGGACCCCGCGGTCGTCGTCGCGACCTGTCAGCTCGGCGAACTCGGGCGGGACCTCAGCCACCGAAAGGCGAGTGGTGCCCGACGGGCCGTCGGCGCCGAGTTCGGGTGCTGGAAACCATGTGTCGAGGACCGATCCGGCGGCGGCGATGGTCGCCAGCCCGATACCTGCAGCAGAAGTCACACGGGTAAGACTAACGTCGAGCCCGTGAGCCTCGACCTGCACGGTGACCCGGTCGCGTTGACCGCCGCCTTGGTGGACATCCCCAGCGAGTCGCGCAACGAGAAGCGCATCGCCGACGAGGTCGAGGCCGCGCTGCGTGAGCAGACCTCCCTTGAGGTCGTCCGCAACGCCGACGCCGTGCTGGCCCGCACGAACCTGGGCCTGCCGTCGCGGGTGTTGCTCGCCGGCCACCTCGACACGGTCCCTGCCGCCGACAACCTGCCGAGCCGCCTCGTCGACGGCGAACTGCACGGCTGCGGCACGTCGGACATGAAATCCGGCGACGCGGTGTTCCTGCATCTGGCCGCCACCGTGACGGCGCCGACCCACGACATCACGCTGGTGATGTATGACTGCGAGGAGATCGAGGCGTCCGCCAACGGCCTGGGCCGCATCGAGCGGGAACTGCCCGAATGGCTGCAGGCCGACGTCGCCATCCTCGGCGAGCCGTCCGGCGGCTACATCGAGGCCGGCTGCCAGGGCACACTGCGTGTGGTGGTCAACGCAACGGGCACCCGCGCCCACTCCGCGCGTTCCTGGTTGGGGGACAACGCGATTCACAAGCTCGGCGCTGTACTGGACCGGCTCGCGTCGTATCAGGCCCGCAGCGTGGAAATCGACGGCTGCACCTACCGCGAAGGGTTGTCGGCGGTGCGCATCGACGGCGGCATCGCGGGCAACGTGATCCCCGATGCCGCGTCCGTGACGGTCAACTTCCGGTTCGCTCCGAACCGCAGCGTCGCCGATGCGCTGCAACATGTGCACGAGGTGTTTGGCGGACTCGACGTGCAGATCGAGCTGACCGACTCGGCAGCCGGCGCGCTGCCCGGATTGACCAGGCCCGCTGCTGCCGCGCTGGTGGCCGCCGCCGGTGGCCAGGTGCGCGCGAAGTACGGGTGGACCGACGTGTCGCGGTTCGCCGCGCTCGGTATCCCGGCGGTCAACTACGGGCCGGGCGACCCGAACCTCGCGCACCGCGCCGACGAGCGTGTAGAGGTCGAGAAGATCACCGCGACGACCGACATGCTGCGCCGGTATATAACCGCTTGACCGCGCGCCTACTCTGGATTCATGCGGTGAGACGACGACTCCGGTGTCCCCAGTCGTCTAGGTACGAGAGATCTCACGCATGTCTTCCATCGTCTGTTCCAACCTGTCCTTCGCGTGGTCCGACGACACGCCGCTCTTTGAGCAGCTGTCTTTCACCGTCGGCGAGGGCCGCACCGGTCTGGTCGCCCCGAACGGTGCGGGCAAGAGCGCGCTGCTCAAGCTCATCGCCGGCGAGCTCACGCCCACGGCCGGCGCCGTCACGGTCGACGGCACCCTCGGTTACCTACCCCAGACGCTGCCGTACGACGGCCAGCGGACCGTCGCGGAGATACTCGACATCGCCCCCGTCGTCGAGGCGTTGAACGCGCTGGCCGGCGGGGAGACCGACGCCGACCTCTTCACCACGATCGGCGACGACTGGGACATCGAGGAGCGGACGCGGGCCCAACTCGACCGGCTCGGCCTCGACCACGTCTCGCTCGGCCGGCGGCTCGGCACGTTGTCCGGCGGCGAGGTCGTCACCATCGGGCTCGCCGGTCAGCTGCTCAAGCGTCCCGATGTGTTGCTGCTCGACGAGCCGACGAACAACCTCGACGTCGACGCGCGGCACCGGCTCTACGACGCGCTCGGCGACTTCACCGGCTGCCTGTTGCTGGTCAGCCACGACCGCGTGCTGCTGGACCGGATGGACCGCATTGCCGAGCTTCACAACGGTGAAATCACCTTCTACGGCGGCAATTTCACCATGTACGCCGAGTCGGTGAGCGAACAGCAACGTGTCGCCGAGAGCGAGGTGCGCAGCGCCGAACAACACCTCAAACGCGAGAAGCGGGAACGGCAGCAGGCGCGCGAGCGGGCGGCCCGGCGAGCCGGTACCGCGGCGCGCAACCTCAAGGACGCCGGCCTGCCGAAAATCGTTGCGGGGGCGAGGAAGCGGCGGGCCCAGGAGTCGGCGGGCCGCATCGATGGGGTCAACGCGGCGCGCGTCAGCGACGCCAGAGCCCGCCTCGACGAGGCCGAGCGGGAGGTGCGCGACGACGACGTCCTCGTCCTCGATCTGCCCGATACCGATGTGCCCACCGGACGTGTTGTCCTCAGCGCCAACGGACTACGTGCCCGCGCAGGCGGGCGGACGCTGCTCGCGGACGTCGACCTGTCGGTCCGCGGTCCCGAACGCATCGCGCTGACCGGGCGCAACGGGACGGGCAAGTCGACGCTGCTGCGCATCCTCAGCGGTGATCTGGAACCTGACGACGGCACGGTGCAGCGCGCCGACGGTCGGGTGGCATACCTGTCACAGCGGCTCGACCTGCTGGATCCGCGGTGCACGGTCGCCGAGAGCCTGGCCGCGTATGCGCCGAGCCTTTCGCACACCCGTCGTATGCACCTGCTGGCGCAGTTTCTGTTTCAGGGTGATCGGATCCACCTGCGGGTGGGTGCGCTGTCCGGCGGCGAGCGGCTACGCGCGACTCTGGCCTGCGTGCTCTACGCCGAACCGGCGCCACAACTGCTGCTGCTCGATGAGCCGACCAACAACCTCGACTTGGTCAGCGTCGGGCAACTCCAGTCGGCGCTCAACGCTTACCGGGGCGCGTTCATCGTCGTCAGCCACGACGAGCGGTTCCTCGCCGACATCGGGGTGCAACGTCGGCTGCAGCTGTCCGACGGCCACCTCGAATCAGCGCACCGAGGGGTGTCGAGGGCACGGTAAATTTGACGCCCGTAGCGCGTCACGAAAGGGGGTCGCATCATGGGAATCGCTCCCGATTCCAGTCCGTACGGCTCGCAGACCGTGACCGGTCCCGGCTGGCCGAACGTCGACGAGGAGACGCTGGCCGCGGCCGCGGCGTCGTTTGAGGCGCTGGCCGCCAAGATCAGCGGCAGCGTGGTGCCACAACAGCAGAGCCAGCTGATGCACATGTCCGATTCGTGGGAGGGCGCCGGGTCGCTCGCCGCGGCGGGGGAGGCCACCACCATCATCGGCGGCCACGAGGCCAATGCCGCGCACGCGGCCGCGATCGCGGTCAAGCTGCGCGCGATGGAGGCCACCGTCGTCAAGACGAAGATGCTGGCGAACACGATCGCGCAGGAAGTCCAGCACGAGTGCGAGGCCATCGCGGCGATGCCGTTCAGCAATACACAGGAGCTGGTGCAGAGCCGCGTCAAGATGGGGTTGTCGCAGAACATCGCCAACGTGACGACCAACACCACCGAACTCGCCAGCACCCTCGCCGTACCGCCGAGCATCCCGCTCTTCGGTGCCCCGCCTGTGCCGGGCGGCAAAGAAGCCGAGGACAGCGGCGAGGAGGCCGCGAAACAGGCCGGCGACGGCTCGCAGCAGGCCATGCAGATGATGAGCCAGATGGGGTCGATGGCCGCGCAGTTGCCCATGCAGATCGGCCAGTCGCTGATGCAACTACCCCAGCAGATGGGCCAGCAGCTTCAGCAGCTCTCGCAACCGCTGCAGCAACTCACGTCGATGTTCGGCCAGGGCGGCAAGGCCGACGCGCTGGGCGCCGCCGGGCTGCCGTTCTCGTCGTTCTCCAACCATCCGCTGGCCGGCGGATCGGGTGCGGGCGGCGGTTCGGGCATGGTGCGCGCGGCGTCGCTTCCCGGCTCCGGCGGCGCGCCTCTGCAGACGCCGCAGATGGCGAATCTGGTCGGCAGCAAGCCCGTCAGCACGGCGCCCGCCGCGGAAGGCGCGATGGCCGGCTCCGCTGTGGCTGCCGGCGCCGCGCCGATCGCCGCAGGCGGCGGGATGGGCGGGATGGCCCCGATGATGGGTCAGCGCGGTGACAGCGGAGGCACCGTGGCGGGCCTGATCGTGCCCGACCCGCTCGAGCATGACCTCGACGAAGACGACGATGACGACTGGTGACGAGGAGCGCGAATGAGCAGCCCGCTGAGAAAGCCCGAGAGCATCAGCTGGAACGCCGCGGCGGTCGAACTGCCGGAGATCCCGATGATTCCCGCCGGGCAGGATGCGATGAGCGCCACCATTTCGGCCGTGTTGCCCACGCTGGCCGCCGAGCTGACGGCCAACGTCGCAGCGCTGTCGGCGAAGGAGAACACGTTCTCCGGCAAGGTGGGCGCCGCGCAGGTCGCGTATCAGAACTCCGAAGACGCCGGTTCGCAGTCGGTCGGCCAGATCGTCGGGATGCTCGGCCAGGTCGGCCAGCAGGCCGGTCAGATGGGGCAGATGGCGGGGGCGCCCGCACAGGCGCTCGGCGGCCAGACCGGGATGTTCGGATCGCTGATGCAGCAGGCCATGCAGGGCGCTCAAGGGGCGGGCGGCCAGTCCGCAGGCGGTCAGGGTCCGGGCTCGGGCGGCACGGCTGCCGGTCCGGCCGGCGCGACCGCGCAGCAACCGCGCGACGAAACACCTGGCGGCGCAAGGGAACCCGAACCGGGTGAGCGTGACGAACGTGACGAACGCCAACCGCTGCACCACGCCGACGACCGTCCGTGGGCCGGCGCGGCCGGGCCCGAGGGCACCGGAGCGGGCCCGGTCCCGGTGACGCCGCGGGAGCCTGGACGAGGCGACGACGAGATCGCCCGCAACGTATAGCGGCTGCTAGTCGACCTGCGGGCGCGTCTGCGCCGGCTGCGGCCGCTGTGGCTCGGCCGGTACGTCCGGCGCCCGACCGCTCGCCGCCGCGCCCGCATCAGCGTGGCCGACCGGCTGGTCGTCGATCGCGCGCTCGGTATGCGGCGTCCGATCCTGCGCCCGGGACTCCTCAGCGCGGTCGTCTGCGGCGTCGCGCATGTCTTCGTCGTACGCGTCACGGCGCGTCTCGGCGTCGGCCGTCGAGCCGGCGGCGCCTTGCACGGCCTGCATGACCTGCTGTGGAACCTGGCCCAACCCTTGCGCGAGGCCGGCCAGTGACGCCGTCAGCCCGCCGACCGCCTGCCCCACCTGCTGGCCGACCTGGCCGAGCAGCTGGCCGGCCATCTGATCGCCGCCCGCCGGACTTGTGGTTGCTGCCGCGGGCCCGGCCGGGGCCGCAGGGCGGCCGGCACCGCCCTGTGGTGACTCCAGGGCTTCGGCGGCGGCGCGCAACTTGTCGGCGCCCGCCTGGTCACCCTCGTCGTACCTGCGAGCGGCCTCGCGCAGCAGCTCGGAGATCGTCTCGCCGGACCGGGCGGTGGCTTGCACGGTGCCGCGTCGGGTGCCGAGTGCGCTCGACAGCGCGGCGCCCACCGCGGAGGCGATGGTGCCGTGGCTGGCCTGCACACCGGCCGCTTCACTGGCGTCGGTGCCGATCACCTGCGACAGGTCCGTCGCGACCCGGTCGTGGATTTGGGCGTAGGACCGGACCCCGTCGGTCTGCACATTCAACTGGCTCATCTGCACCTCCGTCGAAGTCACAGTCTAGGGCCGCGACCGAAGCGTCTCCGACGCCAATTCAACGGTGCTCATCGCTCTGCGCGGCCGCGTCGGCCGCGGCACCGTGCCACCCGGCCGCCGCGTAGCTCTGCGACACCTCGGCCAGCGCGGCCGCATCACGCGCGGCGAGCGCCCGGCCGTGCGCCAGTGCCAACCGTCCGGTCGCGCAGTCGCATTCGGCGCTGAGCCGCCCGATGGCGTCGCCGGCGCGCACGTCGCCCAGCCGCACCGCGTCGAGCAGGGCGCGCAACGCGACGGCCGTCTGCCCGCCCCGCTCCGCGCTGCGCACCGCCTCGCGGGTCGCGGCGACGGCGCCGTGCCGGTCGCGTCGCGCCGACATCGTCCACGCCCGCGCCACCGCCAGCTCCGGGGCGAACAGCATCGACTTGAGGCCATGTCGAGATTCAGCGCGCGCCAACGCTCTTCCCGCCTCGACGCCGGCGCCGAGCTGGCCCAGCGCCTGGGCCAGCAGCATCCAGGCCAACGGAGCCCACGAGTAGCCGGTCGGCGACAGGACGGAGGCCGCGCGGCGCAGCAGCCGCACCGCGTCGTCGAGCTGCCCCTTGGCGATCAGCACGTCGGCCACCAACACCTCGCCGATCGCCCGGCCCGGTTGCTGCAGCTGCGCGAAGTCGGTGAGTTGCCGGGCAAGCTCATGCGCCCGGTCGAGTTTCCCGGCCATCACCAACGCCGTCGTCTGGCCAAAGCCACTGGTGAACCGCAGCAGCCCCGGGTGTCCGGCGGCGATCGCACGGTCGGCCAACGCGTCGACCTCGGCGAAGCGGCCTGTCCGCGCCGAACTCAACGCCGCGGCGGCCGCGGCCCAGCCGACCGCGGTGTCGTCGGCCGCCGGCGATGCCAGCACCTCGTCGGCGAGTTCCACGGCCCGCGACACGCTTCCGGCGTTCATCGCGAACGTCGCCGACAACGCGTCCAGCGTGGTGCGGGCCATCGGCGACGTCACCCGATTGCGCGTCGCACGCAGGAACGCCGTCGCCCGTTCCGGCTCGGACAGCATCCAGAATTGGTTCGCGGCCCGCGGCAGCGCCCATGCCATCAACTCGTCCTCCGAGAGCGCGGCGCTGTCCACCTCCGCGAGCACCGCGTCGGCGTCACGACCCCGGCCCTGCCAAGCCAGCGCATAACCCAGCGTCAGCCGCGTCGACAGATCCGGTGCGCGATGCAGCGCGGCGCGGGCGAGCCGTTCGCTGAGCGCCAGATCGCCAAGCCGCAGTGCCTCCGCGGCGGCCGCGGCCACCTCGGCGGGCTGCTGCGGGTTGTCGCTGTCGACCGCCAGCACCGCTCGGCGCAACCGGTCGACCGCGGTGTCGCCGGCCCGCGCCGCGAGCCGGTCGACGACCTCACCGCGCAACCGCCGCAGCTCCGGGCCACCCAACGCGTTGCGCACCGCGTCGGCGAACAGCGGATGTGCCGGACGCACCCAGCCGTCGTCGACGACGACTGCGCCATGAGTCGACGCGTTGTCGACGGCGTCGCGTCCGGCGAGGGCTTCGAGTTCGGCGAGGGCCAGCGGGTCGTCGACTGCGAGGTACTCCAGCACGCGGTGTGCGACAGTGGGCAGGGCCGCGACGAACTCTGCGACCCGAGCGGCCAGCCGGCTGTCGTCGTGACCCGGCGGCTCCAGCCCGATGCGCTCGACGAGCTCGTCCTCCCACAACGCCGAGACCCCTTCGGCCATCACGCCGTTCGGCGCCACCGACACGATCAACTTCGCGGCTGCACCGACCGCGAGCTGATACACCAGCGCCGCTGACAGCGTGTCGAGCAGATGGGCGTCGTCGATCACCAGCAGGCGTCCGTCACCGAGAGACTCACGCGCACAGCGCAACACGTCTGCCGTCTTACCAGTTTCGGGCACCTCGATCAGGTGGCTGACCGCCGCGAACGGCACCGCAGCCATCGGCGTGGTCGCGGTCACCCAGTCGACGCGTGGGTACTCCGCTCCGAACCGGTCCACGGCCGCGCGCGCCAGCGTCGTCTTGCCTACGCCGGCAGGCCCTATCAACACCGCACCGGAACGGTTGCGCAGCCCGGCGCCGATCGAATCGAGTGCCGGTCCGGGCGGCGAGGTGACCCACTCAATCGGCACCGCCGGAGTCTATGGCCAAATCGATCGCCGCACTCCTCAACGCGGCCGGGGCCGCTTGATCGTCGTCCGGCTAAATCGATCGCCGCACTCTCCCCCGCAAGCGGGAGGTGCCCCCACAACGCGGCCGGGGCCGCTTGATCGTCGTCCGGCTAAATCCGGCTAGGTTGTGCTCGTGTCCGGCGAACCTGACCGTCAATGGGCGGTATGCGTCTACTGCGCGTCGGGGCCGGCGCACCCCGAACTTCTCGCGCTGGCCGAGGAGGTCGGCGGGGCGATCGCCGAGCGGGGCTGGAGCCTGGTCTCCGGCGGCGGAAACGTCTCGGCGATGGGGGCGCTCGCCGTCGCGGCCAGATCCCGCGGGGGGCACACCATCGGCGTCATCCCCAAAGCGCTGGTGCATCGCGAGGTCGCCGACGTGGACGCCGACGAACTCGTCGTCACGGACACGATGCGTGAGCGCAAGCAGGTGATGGAAGGACGCGCGGACGCGTTCATCGCGCTGCCCGGCGGCATCGGCACCCTCGAGGAGTTCTTCGAAGCCTGGACAGCGGGCTATTTGGGTATGCATGCCAAACCGGTCGTGCTGCTCGATCCGATCGGGCATTACGACGGTCTGCTGGCCTGGTTGCACGGATTGCTCGACACCGGCTACGTCGCGCGGGAGGCACTGGACCGACTGGTCGTCGTGTCCGACGTCGAGTCGGCCATGGCAGCGTGCGCGCCGCGGCATGACCAGGGTCACTAGGGTGTGCGACAAACGAAAAGCGGAGGGACGAACGCACATGACCGAGAAGTCGGGGGGCCGCAGCAGCGTCGGGTTGCTGGACATCGCTGCCAGGATGCCGGGCCTGATCGTGGACGTGCCGACAATCCTGCGCGGCGTGGTCACCGGCTTCGGCGCGCGGCCGTCGGCGAAGACGTCGATCGGCAGGGTGTTCCAGGAGCGCGCCGCCCGCCACGCCGACAAGGTGTTCCTGAAGTTCGGCGACGAGCAGGTCACCTACCGTGAGGCCAACGAGACCGCGAACCGCTATGCCGCGGTGCTGGCCGCCCGCGGTGTCGGGCACGGCGACGTCGTCGGCATCATGTTGCGCAACTCGCCCGAATCCGTGCTGCTGATGCTGGCTGCGGTCAAGTGCGGTGCGATCGCCGGCATGCTCAACTACCACCAGCGCGGCGATGTGCTCGAGCACAGCCTCGGCTTGCTGAACGCGAAGGCCGTGGTCGCCGAGACCGATTTCGTCGAGCCGATCACCGAGTCCGGCGCGGACACCTCGGGCCTGATCACCGTCGACGAGCTGAAGCGCCTGGCCGCCACCGCGCCCACCGGCAACCCGCCCACCACCGCGGCGGTGCTGGCCAAGGACAAGGCCTTCTACATCTTCACGTCGGGCACCACCGGCATGCCCAAGGCCAGCGTGATGACCCACTACCGCTGGCTGCGCGCACTGGCCGGGTTCGGCGGCCTCGGCATGCGGCTGACCAGCAAGGACACCTTGTACTGCTGCCTGCCGCTGTACCACAACAACGCGCTGACGGTCGCGCTGTCGTCGGTGCTCAACTCGGGTGCCACGCTGGCATTGGGCAAGTCGTTCTCGGCGTCGAAGTTCTGGGACGAGGTGATCCGCTACGACGCCACCGCGTTCGTCTACATCGGCGAGATCTGCTCCTACCTGCTCAGCCAGCCGGAGAAGGACACCGACCGCGCCCACAAGGTCCGGGTGATGTGCGGCAACGGTCTGCGCCCGGCGATCTGGGACGACTTCACCGAGCGGTTCGGCATCGAGCGGGTGTGCGAGTTCTACGGCGCCAGCGAGGGCAACACCGCGTTCGTCAACGTCTTCAACGTTCCGCAGTCGACCGGCATCTGCCCGACGCCGGTGGCGTTCGTGGAGTACGACCCGGAGACCGGCGACCCGCTGCGCGACGACAACGGCCGCGTCAAGAAGGTGCGCAACGGTGAGGCGGGGCTGCTGCTGTCCAAGGTGAGCAGCTTCCAGCCGTTCGACGGCTACACCGACAAGAAGGAGTCGGAGAAGAAGTTGGTGCGCAACGCTTTTCGTGACGGCGACGTCTGGTTCAACACCGGCGACCTGATGCGCTCGCAGGGTTTCGGGCATGCGTCGTTCACCGACCGGCTCGGTGACACCTTCCGGTGGAAGGGCGAGAACGTGGCCACCACCGAGGTGGAGTCGGCGATCTCGGCCGACCCGCAGGTCGAGGAGTGCACGGTGTTCGGCGTCGAGGTGGAAGGCACCGGCGGCCGCGCGGGGATGGCGGCGATCCAGCTCAAGGAGGGCCAGGAATTCGACGGCAAGGCGCTGGCCAAGGCCGCCTACCGCAAGCTGCCCGGGTATGCGGTGCCGCTGTTCGTTCGGGTGGTCAAGGAGCTCGCGCACACGTCGACGTTCAAGAGCCAGAAGGTCGACCTTCGCAAGGAGGGCTACAACGTCGAGGAGATCGACGACCCGATCTACGTGCTGTCCGGCCGCGACGAGGGCTACGTCGAGTTCTACGACGAGTACCCCAAAGAGGTCGCCGACGGAAAGAAGCCCAAAAACTAGCGACTTGTGGAGCCACACGGCGGTGAGCGCCGCTAGAACTCCACAAATCACGCCGGCCGTAGCCTGGAAGCGTGCAGTCGACGTTCCTCGGCCGACCGGTCGCCGGTGACCGGGCGCTGATCATGGCGATCGTGAACCGGACGCCGGACTCGTTCTACGACCGCGGCGCCGCGTTCACCGACGACGCCGCCAAGGCCGCTGCGCACCGGGTGATCGAGGAGGGCGCCGACGTCGTCGATGTCGGCGGGGTCAAGGCAGGACCGGGCGGACTCGTCGATGCGGACGAAGAAGTCGCCCGCGTCGTGCCGTTCATCGAATGGCTGCGCGGCACCTATCCCGACCAGCTGATCAGCGTCGACACCTGGCGCTCGGTGGTCGCGAAACAAGCCTGTGCGGCCGGTGCAGACCTGATCAACGACACCTGGGCCGGCCACGACCCCGCGTTACCCGAGGTCGCCGCGGAATTCGGCGCCGGGCTGGTGTGCTCGCACACCGGAGGCGCCCAACCGCGGACAAGGCCATTTCGGGTCAACTACGGGATCTCCGAACGCGGCGTCGTCGACGACGTGATCGCCGAGGTGACCGCGGCCGCCGAACGGGCGGTCGCGGCCGGTGTGGCGCGCGACGCGGTGCTGATCGATCCAACCCACGATTTCGGCAAGAACACTTACCACGGTCTTATTTTGTTGCGCCACGTGAAAGAGCTTGTAAAAACTGGGTGGCCGGTCCTGATGGCGCTGAGCAACAAGGATTTTGTCGGGGAGACTCTGGGTGTGGGTTTGACCGAACGCCTGGAGGGCACCCTTGCAGCCACCGCCCTGGCGGCCGCAGCCGGAGCCGCGATGTTCCGGGTGCACGAGGTCGCACCGACTCGGCGCGTACTGGAGATGGTCGCGTCGATCCAGGGCGGACGGCCGCCGACGCGCACGGTGAGGGGACTGGCATGACACTCACTCCGGAACTGCCCGGCACCGCGATCCGCACTGGACGGTGGCTGGCCGACCACAGCTGGAACCGTCCGTCGTGGACCATCGCCGAACTCGAGGCCGCCAAGAGGGGCCGCACCATCTCGGTGGTGCTGCCCGCGTTGAACGAGGAAGACACCGTCGGCAGCGTCGTCGAGACCATCGCGCCGCTGGCGGGTGGGCTGGTCGACGAGCTGGTCGTGCTCGATTCGGGTTCCACTGACGACACTGAGATCCGCGCGTTGGCCGCCGGCGCCCGGGTGGTCAGCCGGGAGGCCGCGCTGCCCGAGGTGGCCCCGCAGCCCGGGAAGGGTGAGGTGCTGTGGCGCTCATTGGCCGCGACCACCGGCGACATCGTGGTGTTCGTCGACTCCGACCTGATCGACCCCGACCCGATGTTCGTGCCCAAACTGGTCGGCCCGCTGCTCACCGCCGACGGCGTGCACCTGGTCAAGGGCTTCTACCGCAGGCCGCTGAAGGTCAGCGGCAGCCAGGACGCCAACGGTGGCGGGCGCGTCACCGAGCTGGTGGCCCGGCCGCTGCTCGCCTCGCTGCGCCCCGAGCTCAGCTGCATTCTGCAACCGCTGGGCGGTGAGTACGCCGGCACCCGTGAGCTGTTGACGTCCGTACCGTTCGCGCCCGGCTACGGAGTGGAGATCGGGCTGCTCATCGACGCCTACGACCGGCTCGGCCTGGATGGGATCGCCCAGGTCAACCTCGGCGTGCGGACGCATCGCAACCGGCCGCTGACCGAGCTCGCCACGATGAGCAGGCAGGTCATCGCGACGCTGCTGTCGCGGTGCGGGGTGCCCGACTCCGGTGTAGGGCTGACGCAGTTCTTCGCCGACGGCGACGACTACACGCCGCGGACCTCGGCGGTGTCGCTCGCCGACCGCCCACCGATGGCGACGCTGCGCCCCCGCGGGTAGTCGGCCGATTTTGTCGCAGCCCTGAGGCAGTATCGACAGCGTGACCCTGGTTCTGCTGTATCTGGTCGTACTGGTCCTGATCGCTGTGGTGTTGTTCGCCGTGGGCAGCGTGCTGTTCGGCCGCGGTGAACCGCTGCCGCCCCTGCCGCGGGAGACCACCGCCACGGTGCTGCCCGCATCGGGTGTGACGGGCGCCGACGTCGACGCGGTCAAGTTCACCCAGACGCTGCGCGGCTACAAGACCAGCGAGGTGGACTGGGTGCTCGACCGGTTGGGCCAGGAGCTCGACCAGCTTCGCGGCCAGCTCGCGACGCTGCGCGCCACCCATGGCATCGATGACGACGAGCCCGTCGAGGGTGGTGCGCACGCGCTGCCGTCCGAGGAGGGAACGGAATCATGACCGCCACGACGGAGCTCGCCGCCGAACCCGACGGTCGCAGCCGGTGCGCCTGGATCGACGAATCACGGCTTGCGCCCGCCGATTTCGTGCTCTATCGCGACTATCACGACACCGAGTGGGGGCGACCACTGCGTGACTCGGGCGCGCTGTTCGAACGGGTCAGCCTGGAAGCGTTTCAGAGCGGGCTGTCGTGGCTGGTGATCCTGCGCAAGCGGGAGAACTTCCGGCGCGCGTTTCACGGCTTCGACGTCGAGCACATCGCCCGCTACACCGAACGCGACATCGCGCGGTTGATGGCCGACGCCGGGATCGTGCGCAACCGCGCAAAGATCGAGGCCACCATCGCCAACGCGCGGGCCGCGGTCGCCCTCGCCGACACCGGGGTGGAGCTCGCCGAGTTGTTGTGGTCATTTGCGCCGCCGCCCCGGCCGCGGCCCGCCGGGTTCGCCGACGTTCCGGCAGTCACCCCGGAGTCGACCGCGATGGCCAAGGAACTGAAGCGTCGCGGCTTCCGCTTCGTCGGCCCGACGACCGCCTACGCCTTGATGCAGGCGACCGGAATGGTCGACGACCACACCGCGAACTGCTGGGTGCCGGCGACGTCGCCACCGTCTCCGGAGACGGCCATAGCCGGGTCTTTGCACACCGAACACCGCCGATAGGGAACAATAGGGGAGTTCAGTAGCAGTTCAGTGCCGGGAGCTGTCAAACGGGTGGGCAGTCTCGGCCCCGACCGAGCCCGCAAGCGGGCCGGCTCATGTGGAGGGAGCACTCGATGGCGGCGATGAAGCCCCGGACCGGCGACGGTCCACTGGAAGCAACCAAGGAGGGGCGCGGCATCGTGATGCGGGTACCACTGGAAGGCGGCGGGCGACTGGTCGTTGAGCTCACTCCCGACGAAGCCGCCGCGCTCGGGGACGAGCTGAAGAACGTCACAAGCTAGTGAGCTCGCTGTCGGACACCTTGCGGTAGATCTCCAGCGTCTGTTCGGCGATGTGGGCCCAGGAGAACTCGTCGATGCAACGCTGCCGCCCGGCCCGACCGTATCGGCGCGCCCGCTGCGGGTCGGCCACCAGCTCGTTGACGGTCGCGGCCAACCGGGTCTCGTATCCCGTCGGGTCCTGCGGGTCGTAGTGCACCAGCCGCCCGGTGTGACCGTCGGCCACCACCTCCGGGATGCCGCCGACATCGGAGGCCACCACCGCCGTCGCGCACGCCATCGCCTCCAGGTTCACGATGCCCAACGGCTCATAGACCGACGGGCATACGAAAACCGTTGCTGCGGTTAATATTTCGCGAATCTTGACGATCGGAAGCATCTCGCGTACCCAGTACACCCCGGCGCGGGCCCGCGAGAGCTGAGCAACGGCCTGGGTCACCTCGGCGGCGATCTCCGGGGTGTCGGGCGCTCCTGCGCACAACACCAGCTGGATGTCGGGGGCGAAATCGTGTGCCGCAGCGATCAGATGCGCGACGCCCTTCTGTCTGGTGATCCGCCCGACGAATGCCGCGATCGGGCGCGTGGGGTCGACGCCGAGTTCGGCCAGCACCGATTCGCCCGGCTCCGGCGTCGCGGGATACCAGACCTCGGTGTCGATTCCGTTGCGCACGACATGGACCCGGTTCGGATCCAGTGCGGGATAGGTGCGCAACACGTCGTCGCGCATGCCGGAGCTGACCGCGATCACCGCGTCGGCGGCCTCCACTGCCGTCTTCTCCACCCACGACGACACCCGGTAGCCGCCGCCGAGCTGTTCGGCCTTCCACGGCCGCATCGGCTCCAGCGAGTGGGCCGTCAGCACGTGCGGGACGCCGTAGAGCAAGCCGGCGAGATGACCGGCCAGGCCGGTGTACCAGGTGTGCGAGTGCACGACGTGAGCCTGGGCCGCGGCGTTGACCATGTTCAGGTCCGCCGAGAGCATGGTCAGCGCGGCATTGGCGCCCAGCAGCGCCGGGTCGGGTTGGGCAACAATCGCGTCGGGCCGCGGTGCGCCCATGCAGTGCACGTCGACGTCGCATAGGTGGCGCAACTGAGCGACCAACTCGGTGACGTGCACCCCCGCCCCGCCGTAAACCTCGGGTGGGTACTCCCGGGTCATCATCGCCACCCGCATGGTTGTAGACGATAGTTACGGCGGCGGGCCGCCGCAGGCTTGTGCCGCGCCTGCAAGTGACTGACTCAGCACACCAATGCCTGGCCCCGGACAGAACCGGCCGATAGGTTTGAAGCATGAGGGAATTGCCACACGTGCTGGGCATCGTCCTGGCCGGCGGTGAGGGCAAGCGGCTCTACCCGTTGACCGCGGATCGGGCCAAGCCCGCTGTTCCCTTCGGCGGCGCCTACCGGCTCATCGATTTCGTGCTGTCGAATCTGGTCAACGCGCGATATCTGCGCATCTGCGTGCTGACGCAATACAAGTCGCATTCGCTCGACCGTCACATCTCGCAGAATTGGCGGCTTTCCGGCCTCGCCGGCGAATACATCACACCGGTGCCCGCTCAGCAGCGGCTGGGCCCGCGGTGGTACACCGGCTCCGCCGATGCGATCTATCAGTCGCTGAACCTCATCTACGACGAGGATCCGGACTACATCGTGGTGTTCGGCGCCGACCACGTCTACCGCATGGATCCCGAGCAGATGGTCCAGTTCCACATCGAGAGCGGCGCGGGCGCGACGGTCGCGGGCATCCGGGTGCCACGCGCCGAGGCCACCGCGTTCGGATGCATCGACTCCGACGAGTCCGGACGCATCCGCGGGTTCATCGAGAAGCCCGCCGACCCGCCGGGCACGCCCGACGATCCCGAGCAGACGTTCGTGTCGATGGGCAACTACATCTTCACCACCAAGGTGCTCATCGACGCGATCCGCGCCGACGCCGACGACGACCACTCCGACCACGACATGGGCGGTGACATCATTCCCCGTCTCGTCGCCGACGGCATGGCGGCGGTGTACGACTTCAGCAACAACGAGGTGCCCGGCGCGACCGAGCGCGATCACGGCTACTGGCGCGACGTCGGAACCCTCGACGCGTTCTACGACGCACACATGGACCTGGTGTCGGTGCACCCGGTGTTCAACCTCTACAACAAGCGCTGGCCCATCCGCGGCGAGTCGGAGATGCTTGCGCCGGCCAAGTTCGTCAACGGCGGCTCGGCGCAGGAGTCGGTGGTGGGCGCGGGCAGCATCATTTCCGCGGCGTCCGTGCGTAATTCGGTGTTGTCGTCGAACGTCGTCGTCGACGACGGAGCGATCGTCGAGGGCAGCGTGATCATGCCCGGCGCCCGGATCGGCCGCGGCGCAGTTGTGCGCCACGCGATCCTGGACAAGAACGTCGTCGTCGGCCCGGGCGAAATGGTCGGGGTGGATCTGGACAAGGACCGCGAACGGTTCGCGATCAGCGCCGGGGGAGTGGTCGCGGTCGGCAAGGGCGTCTGGATCTAGCCGCGGCCTGCTCGGGCGCGGCGTCGCCTGCGCACCAGTCGGACCGCCGCCCACACCAGTAGCGCCACGGCCACCAACACCAGCACCGGCAGCAGGATCGCCAGAAAGACCAGGCCGACGCTCACGCCGTCCTCGACGGTACTCAGGACCGGCGCCGCGACCCCCGCGGTGGCGACGTTGGCAGCGGGGCGCACCGCCGATTTCGTCAGCGACACGACGAGGGCCACGACCACCCCGATGACCACCGGGACCCACTGCCCGGACTGTGCGAACGCGCCGGGATCGGCGACCGCAGACGTCTGCGCGGCGGTGCCGGATCCGAACACGATGCCGCCGGCCGTCGGTCGCACGAAGGTCTGAATGGCGTCATTGACGCTGTCGAGGGCGGGGATCTTGTCGGCGACGATTTCGATCACCAGCAACACCGCGACGATCGCCATCACCCAGCCGTTCTCGAGCCAGGCCCAGCCATGCGGCAGCGCGACGAGGTCGGTGAACCGCGACAGCAGCCCGAGCGCCAGCAGCGGGATGTAGGCGTTGAGTCCTGCGGCGGTGGCCAGGCCCAGGCCGGTCAGCAGTTCCACATCGGCATTATGCGCCGGGCAGACCACCAACTTCACCAGACATAGGGCACCAACCGGTAGCGGACCTTCTGCGTGTACTCGCGGTAGCCGGCGAGATCGCGTGTGAGCAGAGCCTCCTCGTCACCAATCCGAAGGACGAGGACAGCGAGGCCGACGGGGACGAACACCAAACCCCACCAGGAGCCGAGAGCGAGCGGGACGCCGATCATCAGGATCACATTGCCGAAGTACATCGGGTGCCGGACGAATCCGTACCAGCCCGTGGATGACAGCTGTTGGCCCGATTCGACGGTGACATTTGCTGCGGCGTAATCATTCTGGATGGTGACCAGCATCGCGATCGTGAGTCCGCCTGCGACGAGGACGAGTCCGACGATCGAAACGACGGCGGGTACCGAGGACCAACCGAAGCGGAAGTCCAGCGCGCTCACCGCGATCATCGCGCCCATCGAGATGAAGGCGATGGCGATGACGAGTTTCTGCAGAGGTCGTGTCTCGGCTTGCGGACCCGCTTGCATGCGTCGGCGCAGCGCCTCTGGATTCCGTCTTGCCAGATATCCACTCGGTATCAACGTGGCCGTGGCGAACACTGCAATGAACGCCCAACCGCGCCAGTAGTCGAACGTCCCCGCGAATCCAAACACCAGAAGGCCGAACACGACGAAGCCGGCAAGAGACGTAACTGACGCCTGGACAGTGGTTTTCATCGTCACCACACCCCGGGGACCAGGCGGTAGTGCACCTTCTTGGTGTACTCGTCGTAGCCGTCGAGTTCCCGTCGCAGCGCCTTCTCCTCGTCGGTGATACGGGCGGCGAACACGAAGAAGCCGGGAATGACCGTGAGCAAGCCCCAATATGAGGCCAAAGCAAGCGGCGTCCCAAGAAACATGACTAGCGCTCCGGCGTACATGGGATGACGTACAACGCCATACAGTCCAGTCGACACGACCGGTTGCTCGGCCTCGACAGTGATCGTCGCTGCCGCATAGTTGTTCTGGATCACCACGAACTCCGACAACAGGAGGCCGGCGAACACCACTGCGTTGCCGATCACGGCAACCGCCGTCGGCACCGTCGACCAGCCGAACCGGTGGTCAAGCGAGCTGATGACACCGACGGCGACAAACGAAAGCACGATGCCGACGATGATGAACTTCTGTGCGAGTCGGGTCTCCGCCCAGGGCCCTGATGTGATGCGACGCCGAAACGCTGCGGGAGACCTCACCGCCAGATACACGGTCGGCCCCATGGTGCCGACGATGAAAACCGCGATGAAGACCCATGCCTGCCAATAATCAAACGTGCCTGCGGGCAAGAACAACAGCACGCCCATGAACAGGATTCCGCCGATCGTCGACGCCAGCAGTTGCAGAACGACTTTCACTGTTCCTCCTTCTGGTTCAGACCGCGTCGCGCCGGCGATACAGCGCGCCCGCGAGCAACGTCAACGCCCCTGCGACGACGACCATGACGGCCAGCGCGGTGACCGGATAGTCCGTCGGCGCGGTGGTGCGGCCGACCGGCGAGAGGTCGATCAGCCATTGCGGCAAGCGCAGCAGTGCGCCGAGATACAGCGAGGTGACGACGAAAGCTACCGCCAGCCACCCGATCCAGGGTCGGCGCACCGCAACGGCGAACGCGGCCAGCCCTGCCATCACGGCCATCGCGGGCACGAAGGCCAACCCGGCCAGGGTCAGCCGCAGCACGGTGGCCGGTTCACCGACCGCGATACCCGCGCCCAGGCCGTTGCCCAGACCGGCGGCCAACATCAGCACAGTCGAGCCCAGCAGCGCCGATCCGATCGCCGTCGACAGCCAGCGCCACCGTGACACAGAACCGGCCAGCACCGCCTCGCCGAACCCTTTGTCCTCGTCGGCGTACACCCGCAGCACCGCGCCGACGACATACGCGCTTGCCGCCGCCGCGAGGAACTGCGTCATGGTGGTGTGGACACTGTCGGTGCCCTGCTGCGCGATGACGCGCTGGATCATCTCGTTGTTCTCCGCCGCGTCCAGCAGCGACTTGGTCATCGACCCGAACGCGAGCCCGCCCAGGAACAGTCCGACCGTCCAGCCGACGGTCTGGCCGCGCTGCAGCGTCAGGTGCAGGGCCAGCACGCCGGTGATCGGAGGGGCGTCGGGGTGCTCGCCGGTGGACGGCAGGGTGCCGTCGTCGTACTGGCGTCTGCTCTCCAGCACGGCGGCCAGCGCCATCAGGGCCACGGTCAGTGCGACCAGCAGCGCGAACGGCCACCACCGCAGGTCGACGAACGCGCGCATCTGCTGTGCCCAGGCGACGGGGGAGAACCAACTCAGCACGCTGCCCGAGTTGTCGATGACGTCGCCGATCCCGCGCACCAGCGCGGCGACCGCCAACGCCGCCATCGCTGCGCCGGTCGCGGTGCGCGCCTGTCGCCACAGTTGCGCGGTGACGGCGGCCACCGCACCGAACACCATCGCCACCCCGGTGACACCGAGGCACATCGCCGCGGTGTCGACGAGCCCGAAGCCGGTGGCCGCCATCGCCAGAGTCATCGTCACCGCCAGCACGGCGTTGACTGCGCCGACGAGGATCAGCGCGGCCGCTGTGCGGGCATACCGGCCGACGACAGACGACAACACCAACTCCGCTGCGCCGCTTTCCTCCTCGGTGCGGGTATGACGAATGACGGTGAGAATTGCGAGGATCGACGTCGCCACGATCAACGTCAGCATCAGCTCGTTGGCCATCATCGCGCCGAGGTCGGTCTCGTTCTTCCCGAACATGGGCCCGCCCATCATGATCGCGGCGGGTGTTTTCATCAGGTCGACCCGGGCAAGGCGTTGCGCCTCTTCGGGGTAAGCCAGTTTTATCGCGCCTGGCGCGTAGACCATGAGCGACGTCAGCACTGCTATCCAGACGCCGAGTCGAACCCGGTCGCGATGCAGCGCGAGGCGCAGCAGCTTGGCGGTTCCGGTCCACGCGGCGTTTGGCGTGCCGTGCCGCGTCGTGACCGGCGCGTCGATCGTGGCAGTCATCGATCGACCCCCTGATACTCGCGCAGGAACATGTCCTCCAGCGAGGCCGGCGTCACCGTCAGGTCGATGATCCCGAGATCGCTGACGAAGTCCATCGCGTGATCGAGGTCGTTGCGGTCGACCGAGAAGACGTAGTGCCCGTCCCTGACCGCGAAGTCGTGGACGAACGGGGCGCCCTGAAGGCGTTGGCCGTCGTGGCGGGTGCGCACCGTCACGGTCGTGCGCATCAGGTGCCGCAGCTCGTCGAGGGGCCCGGAGCGTACGGTGCGGCCCGCGCGGATGATCGTGACGCTGTCGCAGAGTTTTTCGACTTCGGCCAGGATGTGGCTGGACAGCAGGACCGCCGCACCGCGGTCGGCGACTTCGCCGACGCACTGCTGAAACGCCTTCTCCATCAACGGGTCCAGGCCGGATGTCGGCTCGTCGAGGATGTACAGCTCGGCGTTGGTCGAGAACGCGGCGACGATGGCGACCTTCTGCCGGTTGCCCTTGGAGTAGGTGCGGGCCTTCTTGTGCGGGTCGAGCTCGAAGCGCTCGATCAGCTGATCCCGGCGGGTCGTGTCGACTCCGTTGCCGCGCAGGCGGACCAGGAAGTCGATCGCTTGCAGCCCGGTCAGGTTGGGCCACAACGTCACATCGCCGGGCACGTAGGCGATGCGGCGATGCAACTCCACCGCGTCGTGCCAGGGATCGCCGCCGAGCAGTCGCACCGCGCCGCTGTCTGCGCGCAGCAGGCCGAGCAGCACGCGGATCGTGGTCGACTTGCCCGCGCCGTTCGGCCCGAGGAAACCGGCGATCTGGCCCGGTGCAACGGTCAGGTCCAACCCGTCGAGCGCCCTGGTGCGACCGAATGATTTGGACAGCCCGCGGATTTCGACTGCCGGGCCACCGCCTGCGTCAACCCGCTGCAGGGGCCTGGCTGGTTGAGCCGTCATAGCCGTCTCCTTCTCTGGGGGTGCTGAACGGGATACCTTTTTCGCGTTGCTCGAGGAACGCGTCGTACATCGTCGAGTCGGTCATCAGGCCGTTGGTGTAAAGCTCGAGCGCGGGCAGCATCATTTCTTCGCCGTAGTCGCGAAGCACCTCACGCAGGTCCGTGGAGGGGTGCAGTTGCAGATACAGCAGGAAGCTGCCGCCGCTCGACATCGACAGAAACCGGGCCCTGGCGCGGGGGTCGCGGCTCGGCTTGAGCAGACCGGAGCGCACGCCCTCATCCATGTACTGCTCGGCGTTGTCGATCATCTGCTGCCAGAAGGTGTTCGCGAGCTCGCTGCCCGACTGCATGCTGCGCACCAGGTACGCCATCAGCGGCGCGTACGACTCGATCTCGGACATCTGCGCGAGCCAGGTCGCCGGATCGCCGTTCTGCAGCGACTCTGTCTTGGCTTCGCGGATCACTTCGGCGACGTGCTCGTCACACGCCTTGCGCAGGCCTTCCTTGGAGCCGAAGTGGTGAATGACCAGCGCGGCCGACACCCCCGCGGCCTCAGCGATCGCCCGCAGCCCGATGTTGAACCCGTGCGCGCCCCACTGCTCGATCGCGGCGTCGCGGATCCGCGCAACGGCCGTCCGGTCGTTCGAAGCTGAACGCATGTTCAGTAGACTAAACGCGCGTTCAGCCGTCGGTCAAGGATGGAACGCGTCACAGCTCAGCCGCGCGAGCGCTCACGCTGGTACGGCTTGGGGGCCGAAAAGCGTACGTGATTGAGCGCTCGCGGCCTTCCAGGCCTTCCACGCCTACATGTGGCCGATTGGGTAAGTGCGCCCGAAGTTCAGTCGCGGGCGGCCGCGAGCAGGCCGTCGCCCAGCGGCACCAGCACCGGGGTGAGTCGCTCGTCCTCGGCGATCAGCCGCGCAGCCTCCCGCACGGCCATGACTTCGGCGTCGTTGGCACTGGCGTCACCGGCCCGCCCGCCGAGTGCCGCGCGGTGCAGGACGATCGCCCCGCCCGGGCGCAGCAACCGGACGCCTTCGGCGACGAACTGCGGCTGATCCAACGGATCGGCGTCGACGAACACCAGGTCGTAGGACTCGTCGGCGAGGCGGGTCAGCACCTCCTGGGCGCGGCCGCTGATCAACCGGCTTCGTCCCGGCCCGATACCGGCTTCGGTGAACGCCTGCTTGGCGATGCGCTGGTGTTCGGGTTCGACGTCGATGGTGGTCAGCACGCCGTCTTCGCGCATGCCCGACAGCAGCCACAGGCCGCTGACCCCGGCGCCCGTGCCGACTTCGACGACAGCCTTGGCGCCGGTCAGCTTGGCGAACACGCACAGCAGCGCGCCGACCGCGGGGGAGACGGCGCCCGCCCCGATGTCGAGGGCGCGTTCCCGGGCGGCGGCGACGATGGCGTCCTCGGAGATGGACTGCTCGGCATGAGAGACGATGGCATCGGCACGGCTGTGCGGTCCGATGACGTCGTCGGTGCCGGCCATGCCCGCAGCGTAGCCAACCCGTATCGGCCAGCACCGCGACACGCCCGTCGCCGAATGCCGGATCGAGCAGATTTCGATGGATTCGCGCAGGTCGAAAATGGGTAGAGAAGCATTCTCAGGAAATGTTCAGTTTGCTCATATGCCAAGCACGGAACGGTCGGCGACGGTATGTCCCATGGAAAACGGTGGACGCTGGCTCTGCAGGGACGAACCGGGGACTACCGGGAATACCTGTGTGGGTCTGACCGTTGCCGCCAATAACGAGCCGCCGCGCCGTGATGGCGGCTGTGACCAGGAGGATCTGACGACCACCATCAAGATGGCCCCGACTTCCATGGCCCACCTCGAGCAGTTCGCGGACGGGGAATGGGTCGAGCCTTCCGACGAATTGACCGGTACCGCGGTGTTCGACGCCACCGGCGACAAGGCGACGATGCCGTCGTGGGACGAACTGGTGCGCCAGCACGCCGATCGGGTGTACCGGCTGGCCTACCGCCTGGCGGGCAACCAGCACGACGCCGAGGACCTGACCCAGGAGACGTTCATCCGGGTGTTCCGGTCGTTGCAGAACTATCAGCCCGGCACGTTCGAGGGCTGGCTGCACCGGATCACCACGAACCTGTTCCTCGACATGGTCCGCAGGCGCGGCCGCATCCGCATGGAGGCGCTGCCCGAGGATTACGACCGGGTCCCCGCCGACGATCCCAACCCCGAGCAGATCTATCACGACTCGCGGCTCGGCCCTGATCTGCAGGCCGCGCTGGACTCGCTGCCGCCGGAGTTCCGCGCCGCGGTCGTGCTGTGCGACATCGAGGGCCTGTCCTACGAGGAGATCGGCGCCACGCTCGGCGTCAAGCTGGGCACCGTGCGCAGCCGCATCCACCGCGGCAGGCAGGCGCTTCGCGACTATCTGGCCAATCACAGCGAAATCGCGGCCCAGACGGCCTGAGGTTCGCGGCGTTCCGGACCTGCGCCGCGCTACATTCGAGTGAGCACCGTGACACGACGCGAGAGGAGCTGGGCGATGGTCGAGCCGGGACACGTGTTCCGCCGTGCCTTCTCATGGTTGCCCACTCAGTTCGCCTCCCAGAGTGACGCGCCGGTCGGGCCGCGGCAGTTCGGCTCCACCGAGCACCTGTCGACCGAGGCCATCGCGGCCTTTGTGGACGGCGAACTGCGGCTGACCCCACATCTGCGCGCGGCCCACCACTTGTCGCTGTGCCCCCAGTGCGCAGCCGAGGTGGACGCCCAGCGCCAGGCCCGCGCGGCATTGCGGGATTCGCTACCGATCGACGTGCCGAGCTCCCTGCTGGGCCTGTTGTCCGAGATCCCGCACCACGCGCCGCCGGAGCCGCCCGTCGAGACGCAGCGGTCGCAGTTTGCTGACAGCGCAGAGCGCCCACGGCGTAAGCGCCGGTAGGGTAAATGCGAACACGAGCAGGGTTCTGCGCCGGCGATCGCGGGCGCCTTCACAGAGGGTGATACACGGGTGACCAATCTCGACCAGACCGGGCGTGAGCGCCTGGAGCCGCGTCCTGTCTCCCGTCCGCCCGTCGACCCGGCGGCGCAGCGCGCGTTCGGCAGACCCGACGGGGTTCGAGGTTCGTTCGTGGGCCTGGAGAAGTACCGCGACCAAGGCGAGTTCACCCCGACGGACCAGCCGCCCGACCCGGTGTTGGCCGAGGCGTTCGGTAGGCCGTATGCCAACGGTGAGTCATTGCAGCGTCATCCCGCCGACGCGGGGGCCCTCGACGCCGAACGCGAGGCGCAGGAGCCCGTCGAGGTCGCCGATCCATGGCGTGACCCGTCCGCTCCGGCTGCCCTCGGCGCTCCGGCGGTGCACGAGCCGCCGCGCGCTCCGACGACCGCGATGACCGGCAAGCTGGGCGTGCGCGATGTGTTGTTCGGCGGCCGGGTGTCCTACGTCGCGTTGGCGGTGCTCGCCATCGTCGCGCTGGTGATCGGCTTGGCCGGCGGCTGGGTCGGCCGCAAGACCGCCGAGGTGGTCGAGGCGTTCACCACGTCGAAGGTCACGCTCAACACCTCCGACAGCGGCCCGCCACCCGAAGGCCGGATCGCCAAAGTCGCTGCCGCTGTTGCCGATTCGGTCGTCACCGTGGAGGCGACCAGCGATCAGGAGGGTTCGCAGGGGTCCGGCGTCGTCATCGACGGCCGCGGTTACATCGTGACCAACAACCACGTGATCTCCGAGGCGGCGAACAACCCGAGCAAGTACAAGATGAAGGTCGTCTTCAACGACGGCAAGGAAGTGCCCGCCAACCTCGTCGGCCGCGACCCCAAGACCGACCTCGCCGTGCTGAAGGTCGACAACGTCGACAACCTGACCGTCGCGCAGATGGGCGACTCGGACAAGCTGCGCGTCGGCGACGAGGTGATCGCCGCCGGCGCCCCGCTGGGCCTGCGCAGCACCGTCACCGCAGGCATCATCAGCGCCATGCACCGCCCGGTGCCGCTGTCGGGCGACGGCTCGGACACCGACACCGTGATCGACGGCCTGCAGACCGACGCGCCGATCAACCACGGCAACTCCGGCGGTCCGCTGATCGACATGAACGGCAACGTGATCGGCATCAACACCGCGGGCAAGTCGCTGTCGGAGAGCGCCAGCGGTCTCGGGTTCGCGATCCCGGTCAATGAGGTCAAAGCCGTCGTCGAGTCGCTGATCCGCGACGGCAAGATCGCCCACCCGACGCTGGGCCTGACCGCCCGCTCGGTCAGCAACGACATCGCCTCGGGCGCACAGGTGGCCAACGTGAAGGCCGGCAGCCCCGCGGAGAAGGCGGGCATTCTCGAGAACGACGTCGTGGTCAAGGTCGGTGATCGCACCGTCGCCGACGCCGACGAGTTCGTCGTCGCGGTGCGTCAGCTCAAGATCGGCCAGGACGCGCCGATCGAGGTGATGCGCGACGGTCGGCGCGTGACGCTGACCGTCAACCCGGGTCCCGACAACACCGCCTAGCCGATGTTCGCCAACCTCGGCTGGGGCGAGATGCTGATCCTGGTGATCGCCGGTCTGGTGATCCTGGGGCCGGAGCGGCTGCCCGGTGCGATCCGTTGGACGTCAGGTGCGCTGCGGCAGGCCCGCGACTACATCAGCGGTGCCACCAGCCAGCTGCGCGACGACCTCGGACCGGAGTTCGAGGACCTGCGTGAGCCGCTGAGCGAGCTCAACAAGCTCCGAGGCATGAGCCCGCGCGCGGCGCTCACCAAGCATCTGCTCGACGGCGACGACTCCCTGTTCACCGGGAAGTTCGACCGTCCTGTGGATGACACGGACGACAAACCGGTCAGCCCACACGCGCCGACTCCACAGGTACCACCGGCCGCACCCGGCCAGCCGGAGACGTCCGCGCCGACACCGTTCGACAGCGACGCCACATAGCGCCGCCGCGGGCTCAGATTTCAGATGAAGTACTGCTCGTCCCCGGTGGGGTAGCCGCCGCCGTTGGTGGCGATGTGGATGTGGTCGAAGTGGTTGGCGGTCTCGTTGCCGTAGTCCGCCGTCCAACTCGGGGCGCCGACGCCCGGATAGAAGCCCTGGCGCCAGATCACATGGATGACGCCCCAGCGTTTCGCATTTGCCAACGCGTATCCGGCGATCTGGTTGCCGAGCGCGATGCCCTCTTCGCTGCCGTGGTTCGGGATCATCACGTCGATCGCCAAGCCGTTGGGATGCCACTGCAGCGGGTCCTGGCGATATCCGCCGATCGTGGTGACCTCGGGGAACAACACGCTGATGGCGCGGGCCACCCGGATCGTGTTGACCTGCAAACCGTCCTCGGGTGCGACGCCGGCGGGCAACGCGAACCGGGTCGCCGTGCTGGCGACCGGAGCGCTGGCTGCCATCAACTCGGCTTCGGTGAGACGGGGGACCGGCGGCGGCGGCGCGCCTGCAGGCGCGTCTTGCTGACTCTCCGCCGGCGCTGCGGCGGCATTCTGTTTCGGCGGTTCTGCGGTCTGGGCGTAGAACAACGCGGCCGAAAGCGCGATCGAGGTCGCCAGGGCCAGCAACTTGCCACGCCCGTTGGCTAACATCGCCCTACCCACGAACAGCACTTTAACGCCCGGCCCGACATGGTGTGACCTACTTCGATGCCGGATACCGGAACCGTTATCGGCCGGCAGGGTCCAGCCCCAGCGACATGCCCGCCAGACCGCGTCTGCGACTGGACAGGGCATCGGCGACGCTGCGCAACTCCTTGCCGGCAGTCGAGTCCGGCGCCGACAGCACCAGCGGGACACCGGAGTCGCCGGCGGCCACCAGGGCCGGGTCCAGCGGCACCTGGCCCAGCAACGGCACGTCGGCGCCGACCGCGCGCGACAGCCGCTCGGCGACCTGCCTGCCGCCGCCCTCGCCGAAGATCTGCATGGTCGTACCGTCGGGCAGCAGCAGCCCGGACATGTTCTCCACCACGCCGACGATGCGCTGACGGGTCTGCAGCGCGATCGCTCCGGCCCGCTCGGCCACTTCGGCGGCGGCCAGTTGTGGAGTCGTCACCACCAGGATCTCCGCGCCCGGGATCAACTGGGCCACCGAGATCGCGACGTCGCCCGTGCCCGGCGGCAGGTCGAGCAGCAGCACGTCCAGATCGCCCCAGTACACGTCGGCGAGGAACTGCTGCAGCGCGCGGTGCAGCATCGGCCCGCGCCACACCACCGGGGTGTTGCCCTGGGTGAACATCGCAATCGAGATGACACGCACGTCGTGGGCGACCGGCGGCACGATCATCGACTCGACCTGAACGGGCCGGTCCGTGGTGCCCATCATGCGCGGGACGGAATGCCCGTAGATATCGGCGTCCAGGACGCCGACCGACACCCCGCGGGCGGCCATCGCCGCCGCAAGGTTCACGGTCACGCTGGACTTGCCGACGCCGCCCTTGCCGGACGCCACCGCGTAGACCCGTGTCAACGAGCCGGGTTGCGCGAACGGGATGACCGGCTCGCGCGCATCGCCGCGCAGTTGCTTGCGCAGTTCGGTGCGTTGTTCGTCGTTCATCACGTCGAGGCTGACCCGGACGGCGCCGGTGCCGGGGACGTCGGCGACCGCGCGGGTGACCTGATCGGAGATCTCGGTCTTCTTCGGGCACGCGGCAGTCGTCAGATACACCTCGACATGGATCGCGCTGTCGGCCTCGACGGTGACGTTCTTGACCATGCCCAGTTCGGTGATCGGCCGCCGCAGCTCGGGGTCGATCACCTTGGCCAGCGCGCGACGAACCGCAGCTTCCAAGTCAGAGGGTGATTGAGACATCACCGTCGAGTCTAGGCCGACTCGACGGCGGTCTTTAACTGACCGGTCCGGGCGCCGGGCCTGGCTGGGGTCCAGGGGCCGGTGCCTGCGCGGGTGCCGGCGGGCCGACGGCCGGGGCGGGACCCGGCGGCGGAGGCGCCAACGGA
This sequence comes from Mycolicibacterium celeriflavum, assembly GCF_010731795.1. Classification (NCBI taxonomy): domain Bacteria; kingdom Bacillati; phylum Actinomycetota; class Actinomycetes; order Mycobacteriales; family Mycobacteriaceae; genus Mycobacterium; species Mycolicibacterium celeriflavum. The sequence goes on from NZ_AP022591.1 coordinate 4,694,762, forward strand.
TTCGGCGGTGGCTGCGGCGCCTGTAGTGCCGGACCGGGCGGGGCCAACGGCTGGGCGACCGGTGGTCCGGCGAGCGCAGGCTGCAGTGGTGCCGGGTTGTCCTCGATGCAGAACACCGCACACTCGGGCCGCGGCGGCGGCTGCATCCACGGCGGCGTCCACGGCGGCGGTTGCGGCGGGGCCAGCGGCGTCGCCAGTCCCTGCGGCATGGGGCCGGGCGGCGGTCCGAGCCGCTGCTGGCCGGGCGCACCCATCTGGCTGGCGACCGAATCGCGTTCGAGCAGCGGCATCAGCGCCAACGGATCATTGGCGGGCAGGCCGAGCGCGTTGATCGGCAGGCCGGGGCCCAGACCTTCGTACTCGCGAAGGTCTGTGAGGTGGACGTCTTCACCGGTCTGACTCAAAGTCGGAACCGATCCGGTGATCGGTGGCAGGTCCATCGGCACCACACCCGTGGCGTAGGCGGCCGCCCAGCCCAGCACATTGCGGGCGTACGCCACCGAGTTGTTGTAGCGCAGGATCGCCGACATCACGTGGGACTGGTCGCGCAGGTTCAGGTTGCCGCTGCACAGGTAGCGCGCCGCGGCCAGGCTCGCGTCGAAGAGATTCTGCACTTCGGCCTTGCCGTCACCGTCGCCGTCGGAGGCGTAGCGCGACCAGGTGCCCGGCAGAAACTGCATGGGGCCCATGGCGCGGGCGTAGGTGATGCGATCGGCCGTGCGGTTCTGCACGATGACCTCGTTGCCGGGCAGCGTGCCGTCCAGCGCGGGTCCGAAGATCGGCCGGATCGCGGTGCCGCGGGCATCGGTGGCACCGCCGTTGGCGTGCATCGACTCGATGCGGCCGATCCCCGCCAGCAGGTTCCAGCTCACGCCGCAGCCTGGGTAGGCCGCGGCCATCATCCGTTCGGCGTTGCGGTACGCCGAAAGTGCCATCGCTGGAATACCAAGTGCGCCAGGAGAATTCACTACCGCCGCGGGCGGGGGTGCGGACCCCGTCGAGGTGGCGATGTGGAAGGCCGAGGGGGTCTTGGTGACCGCGACGACCGACGCGCCGGACCTGTTGCTCGGCGACGGTTCGACGGCGGCCAGCGGGGTCACCGCGGCATCGCTGAAGGGTGTGCGCGGCGACGGGGCGGAGGCGCCGACGCTGCCGGCCAGCACGACCGGGGCGATGATCGCGAGGACGAAGCCGGCACGCATGCGGTTGGCGGTAGCTAGCTTCTGCAGTCGGGGACCCGAAGCGGTCACCACGCCCGCCGCTCGGCGCCGCACGGCCCTGAGGGCGGCTCCTCCCCTTATGTGCACTCAACCGTCCTTGGTCTGCGATCGCTTGTGAACCAAGTCACCATACCTACTCGACCCCGCGCGCGTTGAGCAATGGTGTTAGCTGCCCGCACTCGACTTCTTGGCCCGTCGTTCACCCGCCTCGGCCCGGCCGGCACCGTCGTCGGCCGGATCGGCTGCCGGGGGCTGCAGCTGGGCCAGCATCTCGCGCATTTCCTCGAGTTCGCGCCGCAGGTAGTCGCGGGTCACGACCTCGCCGACCGCCAACCGCAACGCCGCCAGCTCGCGGGCCAGGTACTCGGTGTCGGACTTGGTCTGCAGCGCGCGCCGGCGGTCCTCCTCGAGCGAGACCCGGTCCCGGTTTTCCTGGCGGTTCTGCGCCAGCAGGATCAGCGGCGCCGCGTACGCCGCCTGGGTGGAGAACGCGAGGTTGAGCAGGATGAACGGGTACGGGTCCCAGCGCAGGCCGACGGCGAACAGGTTCAGGCTGATCCAGACGATCACGAGGATCGTCTGCCACGCCAGGTAGCGCCCGGTGCCCAGGAACCGGGCGATCGACTCGCTGAAGTTCCCGACCGCCTCGGGATCGACGTTGAAGGAGAACCGCCGCCGCGACTCCAGCGGCGTGTCGAGCCGGCCGCGGTCGGTCATGTGCCCCCCTCGGCGCCCGTGAGCTCCGGCTCTTCGGTGTCGCGCCAGTCATGGGGCAGCAGGTGGTCGAGCACGTCGTCGACCGACACGGCGCCCAACAGATGGTTCTGCTCATCGACGACCGCCCCGCAAACCAGGTTGTAGGCGGCGAAGTAGCGGGTCACCGCCGCCAGGGAGTCCTCCGGGCCGAGATTCGGCAGATCGGTGTCGATGATCCCGCTGACCAGATCGGCGGGCGGCTCACGCAGCAGCCGCTGCAGGTGCACGCAACCGAGATAGTGGCCGGTCGGCGTGGCCGTCGGCGGGCGCGACACGAACACCAGCGAGGCCAGCGCGGGGGTCAGGTCGGGGTCGCGGACGCGGGCCAGCGCCTCGGCGACGGTGGTGTCGGGGGCCAGCACCACCGGCTCGGACGTCATCAGCCCGCCGGCGGTGTCGGGGGAGTGCGACAGCAGCCGTCGCACGTCCTCGGAGTCCTCGGGATCCATCCGCCGCAGAAACTGCTCGGCATCCACCGGCGTCATCGACCCCAGCAGGTCGGCGGCGTCGTCGGGATCCATCGCCTCGAGCACGTCGGCGGCCCGGTCGGCGGGCAGCCGCTTGAGTACGTCGGTCTGATCGTCTTCGGGCAACTCCTGGAGCACGTCGGCCAGCCGTTCGTCGTCCAGGGCGTTGACCACCTCGTAGCGCCGCTTGTTCGGCAGTTCCCGGATGGCCTCGGCGACCTCGACCGCCCGCTGGCCCTCGAACTGCTCGAGCAGTTGCGCCACACCCTGACCGGGCATCGCCAGACCGGACGGCGTCAGGCCATGCACATGCTGCCAGTCGACGACGTGTACGTTGCTGCGCCGGCCGAGCCGTCGATGCGGGCGAACCGCCACCTTGGTGACCATCCAGTCGCGGGTGCGCGTCTGCTCGATGCCGAGGTCCACGACGATCACGTCGAGGTTCGCCAGCTGCGGCAGGTCGGGATCGTCGACGCGCACGCGTGTTTCGATGACCTGCCCCAGCACCAGCACCTCACCCGGGCGCTGCGCGAACCGGCGCAGCGACACACTGCCGGTGGCAAGCGTCACGGCGCCGGGCTCGATCGACGTCACCCGCAGAATCGGTACGAAAATCCTTCGCCGCGTGAGCATTTCGACGACCAAGCCGAGCACGCGGGGCTGCTGGCGCACGAGACTGATGCTGATCACGACATCGCGGACCCGGCCGATGGACTCCCCGTCGGGGCCCAACACCACCATTCCCGCGAGTCGGGCCGCATAGACCCTGTTCACCGCCGCCATGACTCAAAGGGTAGAGAGTGTTGTTGTGGAAAACCGGTATCGACCCCGCCGAACGGTGCTTTCCGTTCCCGGGAGCAGCGCGAAAATGGTCGAGAAGGCGAAATCCCTGGCCGCCGACGAGGTGTTTCTGGACCTCGAGGATGCCGTCGCGCCGGACGCCAAGGCCGAGGCCCGCACCCGGGTGGCGACCGCGCTGGCCGAGCCGGGCTGGGCCGGTCAACTGCGCGGTGTGCGGGTCAACGACTGGACAACGCCGTGGACGTACGCCGACATCATCGAGGTGGTGTCGACGGTTGCCTCGTCCCGGGACGCGGCGCTGGACATCGTGGTCCTGCCCAAAGTCACCGACGCCTCGCATATCCACGCACTGCACCTGTTGCTGAGCCAACTCGAGACCACCCATCGGCTGCCGGTCGGCGGCATCGGGATCGAGGCGCAGATCGAGAATGCGCAGGGGCTCACCAACATTGACGCGATTGCTGCCGCACCGCGGGTGCAGGCGCTGGTGCTAGGACCCGCCGACATGGCCGCCAGCCTGAACATGCGCACGCTGGAGGTCGGTGAGCAACCGGAGGGCTACGACGTCGGCGATGCGCACCACCACGTGCTGATGCGAATCCTGATCGCCGCTCGGACCCACGGTGTGCTCGCCATCGACGGCCCGTATCTGAAGATCCGCGACGTCGATGGCTTCCGCCGGGTTGCCGGTCGCTCCGCGGCGCTGGGCTACGACGGCAAATGGGTGCTGCACCCCGACCAGATCGCCGCGGGCAACGAGATTTTCAGCCCGCGGCAGGAGGACTTCGACCACGCCGAGCTGATCCTCGAGGCCTACGAGTGGCACACCTCGCGCGCGGGCGGGGCGAGGGGAGCCGTCATGTTGGGCGACGAGATGATCGACGAGGCGAGCCGGAAAATGGCGTTGGTCATCGCCGGAAAGGGCCGCGCTGCAGGCATGCAACGCCAGGGCGAGCCGTTTCGCCCACCGCAGTGACGTTACGCCTGCGTGCTCAAGTGCCCAGCATGGCGATGGCCAGCACGACGTTGAAGAGAAACGTCGCTGCGCCGACGGCGATGCCCGCGATGGCCAACCCGCGGCCGCCTTCGCCGGTTTCCTTGATCTGGTTCAGCGCGACGATGCCCAGCACGATGCCGATGATGGCGCCGATGCCGCACAGGATGCCGACCAGTGAGGCCACCAGCGAGCCGATGGCCATCCCGTTCGTCTTGTCCTGCGGCAGCTGGCCGTAGCCGCCGGTATAGCCGGTCGCGCCATACCCGGCGGGTGCGCCGTAGGGCGATCCGCCGTACGGCGATGCGCCGTAGGGCGGCGGCGGATAAGACTGCCCGAAGTTCGACGGGTCGGAGTACGACGGATAGCCGCCTGACGGCGGGGGATAGGCCCCCGGCGGGGGCGGGTAGCCACCTTGGGGTGGTGGCGGGTAACCGGACGGCGGGGGATAGCTCGGCGGGTAGCCGGCCGAGGGATCGTAACCGGACGGAGCCTCGTACGGTGCGCCGTAAGCCGGTGGGCTGTAGCCGGGCTGCCCCGGCGGCTCGAAAGGTGCCGAGGACTGCCCGCCCTCAGTCTGCCCGCCCTGGTCCTGCGCCGCCGACTGGTCCGTGGACTGCTCGATAGGTGGCGCTTCGGAGCCGCTGGAAGTCGGTTCGGACGCACCGCTGCTGGCGCCGGATGATGCCGTTTTTCCTGCGTCGTCGCCGGGATTTGTCATGCTGTCAACCTAGCGCACCCGCCGGGCACGATCGCGGCTCTCGCGGCGTTGATTCTGGTGGAACACACAGTGCGATCGGGCGCGAAAAGAGGAGATGGAGCAGCGATGACCAGTCCGTTTCAGCCTGGACAGACCCCCGGCGCCACGCCGGGCGCGGCGAGCGCCGGGCGTGGCCCCGCCAGCCTGCCGACCCCGCCGAAGGGCTGGCCGATCGGCTCATACCCGACCTACGCCGAGGCCCAGCGCGCCGTGGACTACCTGTCCGACCAGGAGTTCCCGGTGCAGCAGGTGACGATCGTCGGCGTGGACCTCATGCAGGTCGAGCGGGTCACCGGCAGGCTGTCGTGGCCGAAGGTGCTCGGCGGTGGTGTGCTGACCGGCGCCTGGCTGGGCCTGTTCATCGGCCTGGTCCTCGGATTCTTCAGCCCCAGCCCGTGGGGTGCGTTGGCCACCGGGCTGATCGCCGGTGTGTTCTTCGGCCTCATCACATCGGCCATCCCGTACGCGATGGCACGCGGCACAAGAGATTTCAGCTCGACTCTGCAACTGGTCGCCGGACGCTACGACGTACTCTGTGATCCGCAGAACGCCGAGCGTGGCCGGGATCTGCTGGCGCGCTTGACCATCTGACGGCTCCTCCTGCCCCGAGGATGCATGTGGCACCCCAACGCAATTGCGTAACGGTGCCCGACGCGCGGCCCTGAAGTGTTGCAAACCACGTGGTTGTGGCAATACGGTTTGCGCGCGGGACATTCCCGACGGAGTCGCTCCGGCGGCGACATCGGAGGCGGACGGAGGCGGGTGGTGCGCTTCCCCAGCGTGCGTGGGGGCCCACGGCGGCTAGGCGCTGCGGCGGTCGCTGCCCTGACGACGGCGTCAATGCTGACGGCTTGCGGTTCCGACAGCCGCGGCATCGTGATCAACTACTACACGCCGGCCAACGAGGCGCAGACCTTCACGGCAGTCGCCCAGCGGTGCAACGAAGAACTCGGTGGCCGGTTCACCATCCAACAGATCAGCTTGCCCAAGAGCGCCGACGACCAGCGACTCCAGCTCGCGCGGCGGCTCACCGGAAACGACAAGACCCTCGACGTGATGGCGCTCGACGTCGTGTGGACAGCCGAGTTCGCCGAGGCCGGTTGGGCATTGCCACTCTCCGACGACCCAGCAGGTCTCGCCGAGGCCGACGCCACGGCAAACACGCTGCCCGGTCCGGTGGAGACTGCCACCTGGCAAGGCAAACTCTACGCCGCGCCGATCACCACCAACACCCAATTGCTCTGGTACCGCGCCGATCTCATGTCGCAGCCACCGGCAACCTGGGATGCCATGGTGGCGGAGGCGACGCGGCTGCACGCGGCCGGCGAGCCGAGCTGGATTGCGGTACAAGGAAAGCAGTACGAGGGTCTGGTCGTCTGGTTCAACACCTTGCTGGAAAGCGCCGGCGGTCAGGTCCTTTCCGACGACGGTGAAACCGTCACCCTGACCGACACCCCCGAGCACCGAGCGGCCACCGTCAAGGCGCTGCAGATCATCAAAGACGTTGCCACAGCGCCCGGTGCGGACCCGTCGGTGACACAGACAGACGAAACCACCGCGCGCCTGGCACTCGAACAAGGCAAAGCGGCGCTCGAGGTGAACTGGCCGTATGTACTGCCGTCGCTGCTCGAGAACGCGGTCAAGGGCGGGGTGCCGTTCCTGCCGCTCAACGAAGACCCCGCACTCGCCGACAGCATCGACGACGTCGGCACGTTCTCCCCGACCGACGAGCAGTTCGAGGCCGCGTTCCAGGCGAGCAAGAAGGTATTCGGGTTCGCCCCCTATCCGGGCGTGCAACCGGGTCAGCAGGCCAAGGTCACCATCGGTGGTCTGAACCTCGCCGTCGCGAAGACGACGCAGCACAAAGCCGAAGCGTTCGAGGCCATTCGGTGCCTGCGCAATGTCGAGAACCAGCGGTTCACGTCGGTGGAAGGCGGTCTGCCGGCCGTGCGGACGTCGCTGTACAGCGATCCCGCATTCCAGATGAAATATCCGCAGTACGAGATCATCCGCGAACAACTCACCAACGCGGCGGTCCGGCCCGCCACGCCCGTCTACCAAGCGGTGTCGACGCGTATCTCGGCCACGCTGGCGCCGATCACCGACATCGACCCCGAGCACACCGCCGACGAACTCACCGAGCAGGTGCAGAAGGCCATCGACGGTAAGGGACTGATCCCATGACCGCGCCACCGATGGCCGCGACAGCGCAGACCACCCCGGCTCCGACCACGACCGGCAGCCAGAACACCCGCTCGGAGCGCAGGCTGGCGTTCCTTCTGGTCGCTCCCGCGGTGCTGCTGATGCTCGCGGTCACCGCCTATCCGATCGGCTACGCGGTCTGGCTGAGCTTGCAGCGCAACAACATGGCGGCGCCGCAGGACACCGAGTTCATCGGCCTGACCAACTACGTCACCATCCTCAGCGACCAGTATTGGTGGACCGCGCTTTCCGTCACCCTTGCCATCACCGTCGTCTCGGTCGCCATCGAGTTCGTGCTCGGCATGGCGCTGGCACTGGTGATGCACCGCACCATCTTCGGCAAGGGCGTCGTGCGCACCGCGATCCTCATCCCGTACGGAATCGTCACGGTCGCCGCGTCGTACAGCTGGTATTACGCGTGGACACCGGGCACCGGCTATCTGGCGAACCTGCTGCCGGAGGGAAGCGCCCCGCTGACCGAACAGATCCCGTCGCTGGCGATCGTGGTGCTCGCCGAGGTGTGGAAGACGACGCCGTTCATGGCGCTGCTGCTGCTGGCCGGATTGGCGCTGGTGCCACAGGATCTGCTCAACGCCGCCCAGGTCGACGGCGCGGGTGCGTGGAAGCGGCTCATCAAGGTCATCCTGCCGCTGATCAAGCCGGCGATCCTGGTGGCGCTGCTGTTCCGCACGCTCGATGCGTTCCGAATCTTCGACAACATCTACATCCTCACCGGCGGCGCAAACAACACCGGTTCGGTGTCGATCCTCGGATACGACAACTTGTTCAAGGCGTTCAACGTCGGCCTGGGATCGGCGATCAGCGTGCTGATCTTCCTGTGCGTGGCGCTCATCGCGTTCATCTACATCCAGATCTTCGGCGCAGCGGCGCCCGGGGCGACGGAGGAGCGTCGCTGATGGCGCAGCGGGTCGGTGCGACGCGTGCGACCGGTTGGACCGTCGTCAACATCCTGGTGATCGTCTATGCCCTGCTTCCGGTGCTGTGGATCCTTTCGCTGTCGCTGAAACCGACGTCGAGTGTCAAGGACGGCAAGCTGATTCCGGCCGAGATCACGTTCGACAACTACAAGGCGATCTTCGCGGGCGGCAACAACGGGGCCTTCACCTCGGCGTTGATCAACTCGATCGGCATCGGCCTGATCACCACCGCCATCGCGGTGGTGATCGGCGGCATGGCCGCATACGCGGTCGCGCGGCTCGATTTCCGCGGCAAGCAGCTGCTGATCGGCGTCGCGCTACTGATCGCGATGTTTCCCCACATCTCGCTCGTCACACCGCTTTTCAACATCGAACGCGCCGTCGGGCTGTTCGACACCTGGCCCGGCTTGATCATCCCGTACATCACGTTCGCGCTGCCGCTGGCGATCTACACGCTGTCGGCGTTTTTTCGCGAGATCCCCTGGGACTTGGAAAAGGCCGCCAAGATGGACGGCGCCACACCCTCGCAGGCTTTCCGCAAAGTCATCGCGCCGCTGGCCGCGCCCGGCATCGTCACCGCGGCGATCCTGGTGTTCATCTTCGCGTGGAACGACCTGCTGCTGGCGCTGTCGCTGACCGCGACGCAGCGGGCGATCACCGCGCCCGTGGCAATCGCGAACTTCACCGGCAGTTCGCAATTCGAGGAGCCGACCGGATCGATCGCGGCGGGCGCGATGGTCATCACGATTCCGATCATCGTCTTTGTCCTCATCTTCCAACGACGGATCGTCGCCGGACTGACATCCGGCGCGGTGAAGGGGTAGTCCCATGGCCGAAATTGTGTTGGACCGGGTGACGAAGAGTTATCCCAACGGCGCGACGGCCGTGCACGAGTTGTCGATGACCATCGCCGACGGCGAGTTCATCATCCTCGTCGGCCCGTCGGGTTGCGGAAAGTCGACCACGCTCAACATGATCGCGGGCCTGGAGGACATCACGTCGGGCGAACTGCGCATCGCGGGCGAGCGGGTCAACGAGAAGGCGCCCAAGGACCGCGACATCGCGATGGTGTTCCAGTCTTACGCGCTCTATCCGCATATGAGCGTCCGGCAGAACATCGCGTTCCCGCTCACCCTGGCCAAGTTGAAGAAGGACGAAATCGCCCGCAAGGTCACCGAAGCCGCGAAAATCCTTGACCTGAGCGAACTTCTGGATCGCAAACCGGGCCAGCTCTCGGGCGGCCAGCGCCAGCGTGTCGCGATGGGCCGCGCCATCGTGCGCGATCCCAAGGCATTCCTGATGGACGAACCGCTGTCGAACCTCGACGCCAAGCTGCGCGTGCAGATGCGCTCGGAGATCGCGCGCCTGCAGGACCGGTTGGGCACGACGACCGTCTACGTCACCCACGACCAGACCGAGGCGATGACGCTGGGGGACCGCGTTGTGGTGCTGCTCGCCGGGGTGGCTCAGCAGATCGGCACGCCCGACGAACTCTACAACCGCCCGGCGAACCTGTTCGTCGCCGGCTTCATCGGTTCGCCCGCCATGAATTTCTTCCCCGCAACGATCACCGACATCGGGGTGCGGCTGCCGTTCGGCGAGGTCACCTTCACCCAGGAGAACTACGATCGGCTCACCCGGCACAACCCGCCGGCGAATGTGATCGTCGGTATCCGGCCCGAGCATTTCGAGGACGCGGCGGTGCTCGACGGGTATGCGAGGATTCGCGCCCTGACCTTCGAGGTGCAGGTTGACAGGGTGGAGTCGTTGGGCGCCGACAAGTACGTCCACTTCAAGACCGAAGGCGCCGGGGCCAGGTCGGCGCAACTCGCCGAGCTGGCCGCGGAGTCGGGTGTCGGCGAAAACGAGTTCGTGGCAAGGGTTTCGGTCGAGTCGACGGCCCGGCAGGGCGAGACGATCCAATTGGGGTTCGACACGTCGAAGCTGGTGGTTTTCGATCCCGACTCCGGGCGCAACCTCACGCTGCCCGACGACACGTCCGCAGCACCGGCAGCCCCGGCCGAGTGATCGACGTCCTGGCCGAGGTTCGGGTTCACCTGCGCGAACATTTCGCCCGGGCCGGTATCACCGCTGAACCCGCCACGGCCAGCGTCACGTTCCTCGGCACCGAGAAGATCGACGTGCTGCGATTCGGCCCCGACGTCCGAGGCGGCCCGGACGTCAACCGCCACGTGTACCACTATGTCTCGCTGGGCTGTTCGCGCCATCCCATGCTCGACCCATCCGAGATGGTGACCGACGTGCTGCACGGCCCGCGTGCGGAGGTGACGGTCGCGCTGCGCGGCCCGGCACCGCGCGGGCTGTCCCGATCGATCGCGATCGTCGCCGCCGCGCCTGCAGTCGAAGGGCTGATGCTCGAACCCGACGCGCTGATCGATCTGGAAACGCCGCTGTGGGAAGGCGCGCCGTTTACCGCATTTGTGCTGAGCCGCAGCGACATTGACGACGTCTCGCTCACCGGGCCGCTGCAGCCGGTGGCGATCCTCTCGGCGACGCCGATCACCGCCACCGAAGCGGCATGGGTGCGGCTCAAGGGTGCCGACGCGATGCGCGAGGCGTGGGTGCAGGACGGCGTCGACGTCCTCGACCCACGGCGGCGGGCCGCCAAACCCAGCTGAGCGGCGGGCCGCCAAACCCACCTGAGCGGCGGGCCGCCAAACCCAGCTGAGCGGCGGGCCGCCAAACCCAGCTGAGCGGAAACTAGAGCCAGCGGTTGCGCCGGAACGCGCGGAACAACAGCGTGCACACGATCAACATCACGGCCAGTACCGCCGGATAGCCCCACGGCTGTTTGAGTTCGGGCATGTAGTCGAAGTTCATCCCGTAGATGCCGGCGATGGCCGTCGGCACCGCGGCGATCGCGACGTAGGCCGAGATCTTGCGCATGTCGACGTTCTGCTGCATGGCGACCTTGCCGACCGCGGCCTGCACCAGCGAGCTGAGCACCTCGTCGTAGGTGGCGATCCGGTCGGCGGCCTGCGTGTTGTGGTCCAGCACGTCACGCATGTAGCGCCGCACCTCGATCGAGATCAGATCGTCGTGATCGCTCATGATCCGCTGCAGCGCCAGCGTCAGCGGGCTGACCGCCCGGCGCAGCTCGACAATCTCCCTCTTGAGCAGGTAGATGCTCTCGATGTTGGTCTGGGTGGCCGGCGAGAAGACGTTCTCCTCCATCGTGTCGATGTCGGTCTCGATCGAGTCGGTGACGTCGAGGTAATCGTCGACGACATGGTCGGCGATCGCATGCATCACCGCGTACGGCCCCAGCTTGAGAAGCCCGGGGGAGGCGTCGAGCCGTTTCCGCACCCCGGCAAGCCCGCCGTGTTCGCCGTGCCGGACCGTCACCACGAAATCGGGTCCGACGAAGATCATGATCTCGCCGGTTTCGACGATCTCGCGCGCGTACGCGACGGATTCGTGCTCGACGTAGGTGACCGTCTTGAGGACGAGGAACAGGGTGTTGTCGTAGCGCTCCAATTTCGGTCGTTGGTGTGCGTGGACCGCGTCCTCGACGGCCAGCTCGTGCAGGTCGAACTTGTCGGCGATGACCTGCATCTGGCGGTCGTCGGGTTCGTGCAGGCCGATCCAGACGAACGCGTCCCTGCCGTCGGCGCGCAACTCTTGCACCTTGCCCTTGGCGGCGGCGTGGGTGTACTTGCCGGCGAGCCGCGTGCCCTCGCAGTAGATGCCACAGTCGACCGTCGCCTGCGCCACCGGCACGGGGATCGAGCCGGCGTCCACGCTGCCGGAGTTGGCTTTCACGGTGGGCCGCAGTGATGGAGGCAGTGAGCGAAACGACGGCATCGCATCAGCCTCCCGGGACAGCGCGGGACCCGTATCCGGGCCGTCGCCGATGCTACGCGGCCGGTGACATCGGCGTCCTGCTAGTTTCAGTCCCGACCCGATTTCGCCCGCGGTGCGGGCAACGTAGGACTGTCCAAGGAGCATCTGACGTGAGCACAACTCCCCTCAAGGTCGCCGTCACCGGTGCCGCCGGCCAGATCGGCTACAGCCTGCTGTTCCGCATCGCGAGCGGTTCACTGCTCGGTCCGGACCGGCCTGTCGAGCTGCGGTTGCTCGAGATCGAGCCGGCGCTCAAGGCGCTCGAGGGTGTCGTGATGGAGCTCGACGACTGCGCGTTCCCGCTGCTCGCCGGCGTGGAGATCGGCGCGGATGCGAACAAGATCTTCGACGGCGCGAACCTGGCGCTGCTCGTCGGCGCCCGCCCGCGGGGCCCTGGCATGGAGCGCAGTGACCTGCTCGAGGCCAACGGTGCGATCTTCACCGCCCAGGGCAAGGCGCTCAACGAGGTCGCCGCCGAGGATGTGCGCATCGGCGTCACCGGCAACCCGGCCAACACCAACGCTCTGATCGCGATGACCAACGCCCCCGACATTCCGCGCGAGCGGTTCTCGGCGCTGACCCGCCTCGACCACAACCGGGCGATCAGCCAACTGGCCCGCAAGACCGGTGCCAAGGTCACCGACATCAAGAAGATGACGATCTGGGGCAACCACTCGGCCACGCAGTACCCCGACATCTTCCACGCCGAGGTCGGCGGGAAGAACGCCGCCGAGGCCGTCAACGACCAGAACTGGATCGAGAACGACTTCATCCCGACCGTGGCCAAGCGCGGTGCGGCGATCATCGATGCGCGCGGTGCCTCGTCTGCAGCCTCGGCCGCGTCGGCGACCGTCGATGCCGCCCGCGACTGGCTGCTGGGCACCCCGGCCGATGACTGGGTGTCGATGGCGGTCGTCTCCGACGGGTCCTACGGCGTGCCGGAGGGCCTGATCTCGTCGTTCCCGGTGACGACGAAGGACGGCAACTGGACGATCGTGGGTGGCCTGGAGATCGACGACTTCTCCCGCGGCCGCATCGACAAGACGACGGGCGAACTCGCCGATGAACGCAAGGCGGTCACCGATCTGGGCCTCATCTGAGGCGACCACGAGGCTCGGGGAGCGATTAGGTTACCTACCAGTTCGTCGTTACCCTGAGCGCCGTGTCGCAAGCGGTGAGAGACCTACCAGTGACCGGATCCCACATCGTCGTCAGTGACGAGGAGATCTTCGCGGCCCACGTCGGCGGCAAGCTCTCGGTGGCGCTCAACGCGCCCCTCGACACCGAGCGGGCGCTGTCCCTCGCTTACACGCCGGGGGTGGCTCAGGTAAGCCGGGCCATCGCCGCCGATCACACCCTGGCCGCCCGCTATACCTGGGCCAACCGGATGGTGGCCGTCGTCAGCGACGGCAGCGCGGTCCTGGGCCTCGGCGACATCGGCCCCGCGGCGGCGCTGCCGGTGATGGAGGGCAAGAGCGCGCTGTTCAAGGCGTTCGCCGACCTCGACTCGATCCCCATCGTGCTCGACACCAAGGATCCCGACGAGATCGTCGAGACCCTGGTGCGGCTGCGCCCGACGTTCGGGGCGGTCAACCTCGAGGACATCTCGGCGCCGCGGTGCTTCGAGATCGAGCGGCGCCTGGTCGAGGCGCTGGACTGCCCGGTCATGCACGACGACCAGCACGGCACCGCGATCGTCGTGCTGGCCGCGCTGCTGGGTGCGGCCAGGGTCGTCGACCGTGACATGGCCTCGCTTCGGGTGGTGGTCTCCGGCGCAGGTGCGGCCGGCGTCGCGTGCGCGAACATCCTGATGGCCGCCGGGGTCGGCGACATCACGCTGCTGGATTCGCAGGGCATCGTGCACAAGGGCCGCGAGAACCTCAACTCCTACAAGACCGAGATGGCCGAGCGGACCAACCCGAGGGGGTTGACCGGCGGCATCGCCGAGGCGCTCGCGGGTGCCGACGTGTTCCTCGGGCTGTCCGCCGGCGTCGTGCCCGCCGATCTGATCGCGTCGATGGCGCCGGACTCGATCGTGTTCGCACTGTCGAACCCGGATCCGGAGATTCACCCTGACGAGGCGAGCAGGTACGCGGCCGTCGTCGCGACCGGTCGCAGCGACTTCCCGAACCAGATCAACAACGTTCTCGCCTTCCCCGGGGTGTTCCGCGGCGCCCTGGACGCCGGGGCGCGCCGCATCACCGAGCAGATGAAAGTGGCTGCCGCCCAAGCGATCTTCTCCGTGGTCGGCGACGACGTGGCGGCCGACCGAATTGTGCCCAGCGTGTTGGACCCCCGGGTCGCGCCCGCAGTGGCGCGGGCGGTCGCCAGTGCGTCCGACAACGCGTCCGGCGGCTAGGTCGCACGTGGGCCGGCGAGTGGCGCTGGCGCTCGTCGCGCTGATCGTGGCGGGCACCGCCGCATGCGGCCGGCCCGACGCGCCGCCGTCGATCGCGGTCGGTACCACACCGGATTCGGAGTCGACGCTGATCGCGCATCTGTATGCCGCGGCGTTGCGCTCCTACGGCCATCCGGCCCACGTCGAGACCGGGGAACACCCACTGATCGAACTGGACTCCGGCGATGTGCGCGTCGTTCCCGGCCTCACCGGGCGGTTGCTGGACAGGTTCAATCCCGAGTCGACGGCACGGGCGGCGGTGCAGGTTTACCGCGAGATGGTGTCGGCGTTGCCCGAAGGCATCGCAGCGGGTGATTACACCACGTCGGCGGAGGACAAACCCGCGCTCGCGGTCACCGAGGCGACGGCCGAGGCGTGGGGTGGACGCGACGTCACCGCGGCTCTACGCCATTGCGACGAGCTGACCGTCGTCGCGGTCGCCGATGCGCCGCGGCCGGCAGAGATCGGAACGTGTAAGCCGAAGGTGACCGAATATCCGGACAGCGCAAAGGTGTTCGCGGCTGTGCTCGCCGGCCGATTCCGCGCGGCGTGGACGACGACCGCGGCGCCCGGCATTCCGCCCGAACTGCTGACGCTCTCCGACAAGACCTCGCTGATCCGCGCCGAGAACCTGGTGCCGCTTTACCGCCGCAACGAGCTCAACGAGTCGCAGGTGCTGGCGCTCAACGAGGTGGCCGGCGTGCTGGACACCGCGGCGCTGGCCGACATGCGCGCAGAGGTGGCCGACGGAGCCGAGCCGGGTCAGGTGGCCGACGCGTTCCTCGCCGAACACCCGTTAGGCGACAGCTAGCAATTTCGTGAGCGCGCGCCCGGTCAGTGCGCGTTCGGCACCAACCGTGGCATCACCGTCGAGAACAACCGCTGGTATCCCGATCCGCTCATGCGCACGATGAAGTCGAGCACCTTGGCGTCCGGACCGACCAGCACGCGCGCCTTGTCCTTGCGCACCGCCTCGAGGATGATGTGCGCCGCCCGCTCGGGTGTGGTGATGGTGAGCCACTTGTCGAAGGTCCGGGTCAGACTCTCCTTGTCGAAACCCTCGACGGCCGTGGCGTTTCGCATGATCGCAGTCTTGATGCCGCCGGGATGCACCGTCGTCACCTTCACCGGATGGCGCGCCGCGGCCATCTCCTGACGAAGCGCCTCCGTGAAGCCGCGAACCGCGAACTTCGCCGAGTTGTACGCCGCCTGGCCGGGAACGGAGAAAATACCGAACAGGCTCGACACGTTGACGATGTGCCCGTCGCCCGACGCGATCAGGTGTGGCAGGAAGGCCTTGGTGCCGTTGACCACGCCCCAGAAGTCGACGTCCATCACCCGTTCGAAGTCCTTGTACGGTGTCACCTCGACGTCGCCGACGTAGGCGATGCCCGCGTTGTTGTAGATCTGGTTGACCGTCCCGAAGTGCTCGACCACCGAGTCGGCGTACAGCTCGAAGGCCTCACGCTCGGTGACATCGAGCCGGTCCGCCTTCACCGGCGCGCCGATGGCTTTGATGCGCGCCTCCGTCTCTGCCAGGCCTTCGGTGTTGACGTCGCTGATCGCCACCTTCGCGCCAGAGCGCGCCAGTTCGAGCGCCAGCGCCTGTCCGATGCCTGATCCGGCGCCGGTCACGACGGCGACCTTTCCGGCGAAGCCCTGCATATCCACTCCTCGTGTCAGTTGCTCGCGGTTGAGGTTAGCCGGTACCGCTGGTCCGCCCTCTAACGGGTTGATCGCATGCACCACATGCGGGTGATCCACCCGTCAAGCACCCGCCCGGAAAGGGAGCTAGCCGAAGGCCTCGTCGAGGATCTCCTGCTGCTCGACGGCGTGCACCTTCGACGAGCCCGAGGACGGCGCCGACATCGCCCGCCGCGAGATGCGCGTGATACCGGACAGCTTCTCCGGCAGCACCTCCGGCAGGGTCAGCCCGAACGTCGGCCATGCGCCCTGGTTCGCCGGTTCCTCCTGCACCCAGAAGTACTGCTCGATGTTGGGATAGCGGTCCAGCGTCTCGGCCAGTCGGCGCCGCGGCAGCGGAGCAAGTTGCTCGATCCGCACGATCGCCACGTCGTCGCGCTTCTCCTTGTTCTTGCGGGCGGCCAGCTCGTAGTAGATCTTGCCGCTGGTCAACAGCATGCGCTTGACCTTGCTGCGATCGCCGTCGCCGTCGGTGTAGGTCGGCTCCTCGAGCACCGAGCGGAACTTCTGCTCGGTGAAGTCGCGAATGTCGCTGACAGCGGCCTTGTTTCGCAGCATCGACTTCGGTGTGAACACGATGAGCGGCCGGTGGATGCCGTCCAGGGCGTGTCGCCGCAGCAGGTGGAAGTAGTTGGCCGGGGTGGACGGCACCGCGATGGTCATCGAACCCTCGGCCCACAGCAGCAGGAACCGCTCGATGCGGCCCGACGTGTGGTCCGGACCCTGGCCCTCGTGCCCGTGCGGCAGCAGCAGCACGACGTCGGACAGTTGGCCCCACTTGGCCTCGCCGGAGCTGATGAACTCGTCGATGATCGACTGTGCGCCGTTGATGAAGTCGCCGAACTGCGCTTCCCACAGCACCAGCGCGTCGGGGTTACCCACCGAGTAGCCGTACTCGAAGCCGACGGCGGCGAACTCCGACAGCGGCGAGTCGTACACCATGAACCGGCCGCCCGTCGGGGCGCCGTCCTTGTCGACGGTCAGCAGCTGCAGCGGGGTGAACTCCTGGCCCGTCTTGCGATCGATGATCACCGAGTGGCGCTGGCTGAACGTGCCGCGACGGGTGTCCTGTCCGGACAGCCGCACGGTCTTGCCTTCGGCGACCAGCGAGCCGAGCGCAAGCAGCTCGGCGAAGGCCCAGTCGACCTTGCCCTCGTAGGCCATCTCGCGGCGCTTCTCCAGCCCCGGCTTGACGCGCGGATGCACGTCGAAGCCTTCCGGGAATGCCAGATGCGCATCTCCGATGCGGGCCAGCAACGACTTGTCCACCGCGGTGTTCGTGCCGGCCGGCACCATCTGGTCGGCCTCGACCGAGGCGCTCGGCGCGATCTCGTGCTTCTCGAGTTCGCGGACCTCGTTGAAGACCCGTTCCAACTGGCCCTGATAGTCGCGAAGCGCGTCCTCGGCCTCTTTCATCGAGATGTCGCCGCGACCGATCAGCGCTTCGGTGTAGCTCTTGCGCACACCGCGTTTGACGTCGATCGCGTCGTACATGGCCGGCTGTGTCATCGACGGGTCGTCACCTTCGTTGTGCCCGCGGCGGCGGTAGCACAGCAGGTCGATGACGACATCCTTCTTGAACTTCTGCCGGAAGTCGACCGCGAGCCGGCCTACCCAGTCCGCAGCTTCGGGATCGTCGCCGTTGACGTGGAAGATCGGCGCGCCGATCATCTTGGCTACGTCGGTGCAGTACTCCGACGACTTGGCATCGAAAGGCGATGTGGTGAAACCGATCTGGTTGTTGACGATGATGTGGATCGTTCCGCCGGTGCGGTAGCCCCGCAGCAGCGCCAGGTTCAGCGTCTCGGCGACGACGCCCTGCCCGGCGAACGCCGCGTCGCCGTGCAGCATCAGCGGCACGACGCTGAAGGCCTCGGAGGTCTCGATGTCGTCGTCGTCCTTGGCGATCAAGTCCTGCTTGGCGCGCACCAGACCCTCCAGGACGGGGTCGACGGCCTCGAGGTGCGACGGATTGGCCACCAGCGACACGTCGATGTCGTTGTCGCCGAACATCTGGATGAACTTGCCGGTAGCGCCGAGGTGGTACTTCACGTCGCCGGAGCCGTGCGCCTGCGACGGGTTCAGATTGCCCTCGAACTCGCTGAAGATCTGCGAGTACGGCTTGCCGACGATGTTGGCCAGCACGTTGAGCCGGCCGCGGTGCGGCATGCCGATCACGACCTCGTCGAGTGCGTGCTCGGCGCACTGGTCGATCACCGCATCCATGGTCGGGATGACGGTCTCGGCGCCTTCCAGCGAGAAGCGTTTCTGGCCGACGTACTTTGTTTGCAGGAACGTCTCGAATGCCTCGGCCGCGTTGAGCTTGCTCAGGATGTACTTCTGCTCGGCGACCGTCGGCTTCTCGTGCTTCTTCTCGATGCGGTCCTGCAGCCACTGCTGCTGTTCGGGTTCGAGGATGTGGGTGTACTCGACGCCGACATGGCGACAGTAGGAGTCGCGCAGCAGGCCGAGCACGTCGCGCAGCTTCTTCTGCTCGGCGCCGGCGAAGCCGCCGACCTTGAACTCGCGATCCAGGTCCCACAGCGTCAGGCCGTGGGTCTGCACGTCGAGGTCGGGGTGGCTGCGGAACCGGTTCTTGTCCAAACGCAGCGGGTCGATGTCGGCCATCAGGTGACCGCGGTTGCGGTACGCGGCGATCAACTCGATGACGCGGGCGTTCTTGTCCTCGATCGAGTCCGGGTTGTCGGTCCGCCACCGCACCGGCTCGTACGGGATGCCGAGCTCACGGAAGGTCTCGTCGAAGAACTCGTCGTCGAGCAACAGCTGGTGCACGGTGCGCAGGAAGTCGCCGGACTCGGCGCCCTGGATGATCCGGTGGTCGTAGGTCGACGTCAACGTGACCAGCTTGCCGACACCGAGATCGGCGATGCGTTCCGCGCTCGCGCCCTGGAACTCGGCCGGATACTCCATTGCGCCCACGCCGATGATCGCGCCCTGGCCGCGCATCAGCCGCGGCACCGAATGCACGGTGCCGATGGTGCCGGGGTTGGTCAGCGAAATCGTCACGCCGCCAAAGTCTTGGGCGGTGAGCTTGCCGTCGCGAGCGCGGCGCACGATGTCCTCGTAGGCCGCGATGAACTGGCCGAACGACATGGCCTCGGCGCCCTTGATGCCGGCCACCACCAGCTGGCGGTTACCGTCCTTGCCCTGCAGGTCGATCGCGAGCCCGAGGTTCACGTGCTCGGGGGTGACCGCGGTCGGCTTGCCGTCGGTCTCGGCGAAGTGGCGGTTCATGTTCGGGAACTTCTTGACCGCCTGCACGACCGCGTAGCCGATCAGGTGCGTGAACGAGATCTTCCCGCCGCGAGTCCGTTTCAGGTGGTTGTTGATGACGATCCGGTTGTCGATCATCAGCTTGGCGGGTATCGCGCGGACACTGGTCGCCGTCGGCACCTCCAACGAGGCCGCCATGTTCTTCACGACCGCCGCGGCGGCACCCCGCAGCACCTGTGTCTCCTGGCCGTCGGTGGACTGCTTGGTCGCGGGTTCCTTGGTCGCTGGTTCCTTGGCCTTGGCCTTGGTTGCGCTCTTCGGCGCCGTGTCTTCCTTCGCCGGCGCTTTGGACTCGGAGGCCTTCGTATCCTTTGCCGGTGCCTTCGCCTCGGAAGCCTTGGATTCCTTGGCGGATTCCTTGGCCGGTGCGCTGTCGTTGTCGGTCTGCTTGGGCGCCGGAGGGGGCGCCGGCTCTGGCGGGCTCACCGGCGTGGCCGCGGCCTGACCGTTGGGGCCACCGGTCTGGCTCTCGGACGACGGCTCGGGAGAGTAGTCGACCAGAAATTCATGCCAACTGGGATCCACCGACGAGGGATCCTCGCGGAACTTGCGGTACATCTCCTCGACCAACCACTCGTTCTGTCCGAATGGTGAAGGTGAGCTCACGGTAGCTACTCGCCTCGATTCCTTCGCTTCGCGCGAGCGCGTCTCACACGCTCGCCAGGTTCTCTACGGTTACCCCGCATTCCGCCGCCTAAAGGCTAGCGCTGAAGCAACGGCCAAGCCATGACAACGGGCTTATGGTCGTCGCCACGCCACTAGCCCCGGGGTGCGGGCAGCACGTGCAGTGCCGCCGGCCACCGCGGTGGCGGATTGCCGAACGCCTTGCGCGCGTTCGTCACGATGCGTTTGCCCATCAGGCGGTTCCCCACGCCGCCGACGACGGCCCCGATGCCGACGGGCAGCATCTTGCCGAACGCGATCGCCCCGCGCTTGAGGGTGTAGCGCTTGACGAAGTACTTCAGCAGGCGCGAATTCAGTTGCGACACCGCGGGCAACGGCAGCGTCGCAGCGCCGTCGGCCAGCCATGCGCCACTGGTGCGGCCCGGGCCGACCAGGTCCGCGATCGCACGCTTGCTGTCCTCGCCGACCAGTACCGCCAACACCAGGGCGCGGCGACGTTCCCGATGCTCGGCGGGAATTCCGTGCACCTCCGCGACGGCCAGCACGTAGACCGCCGTCGCTTCGAGGAACACCACCGTCTCGCCCGCAACGGCCGACATCGCAGCCAGCGTCCCGATGCCGGGGAACGCCGCGGCCGACCCGACGGCCGCGCCGCTGGCCATCACCGCGGCGAGGTAGTGCTTCTCGAGCTTGCCGACGATGTCGGCCGGCGACGCGTCGGGACTCTGCTTGCGAAGGCGATCCACGTAGGCCTTGACCGCGGGACCCTGCACGCGCGCGCCGCGCTCGATGATCTGGGAGAGCACCTTGGCGGCGACGCCCGGATCTTCGGCGGCGCCATCGTTGACCGCCGGCAACTGGCTCTTGGCCTTCGACCGGGCACTCATGTGGGCCTCCTGTCCGAGCGATTGGCCTCCAGGCTAACGCCTCGCCAACGAACGACGACGGCCGTCGGTGCCCGGCCGTGATCGCGCTCACTGTGTACTGAATCGGGAAGAAAATATTGAGAAGCGACGCTAACCATTCTCATGGCAACATCACCGGCTGTGGACGTGACAACCGCCCCGACCTCGACACAGGAGGAAAGGACGCCGAGCCGCATCCGGATGATCATCGTGCTCGGGGTCATGGTCGCGCTCGGTCCACTGACCATCGACATGTACCTGCCCGCGCTGCCGAAGATCGCCGACGAGCTCGGGGTGTCCTCGTCGGTGGCGCAGTTGACGCTCACCGGGACGCTCGCCGGGCTGGCGCTGGGCCAGCTGGTTGTCGGCCCGCTGTCGGACTCGCTGGGCCGACGCCGGCCGCTGATGGCCGGGATCGTGCTGCACATGGTCGCGTCGCTGCTGTGCCTCTTCGCGCCGAACATCGAACTGCTCGGGATCGCTCGCGGACTGCAGGGGATGGGCGCCGCCGCAGCGATGGTGGTGGCGATCGCGGTCGTCGGGGACCTGTTCACCGACTCGGCCGCGGCGACGGTGATGTCCCGGCTGATGCTGGTGCTCGGCGTCGCACCGGTGGTGGCGCCGTCGCTGGGCGCCGCGGTGTTGCTGAAGGCCTCCTGGCACTGGGTGTTCGCCGCGCTGGTGGTGATCGCGGGCTTGCTGCTGCTGGTGGCCGCGCTCACCCTGCCCGAGACGCTGCCCACCTCGCATCGCCGTCCGTTGAAGGTGCGTGGCATCGCCGCGACGTATCTGGAGCTGCTGCGTGACGTCCGGTTCGTGGTGCTGGTCCTGGTGGCCGCGCTGGGCATGTCCGGGTTGTTCGCCTACATCGCCGCCGCGCCGTTCGTGCTGCAGGGCCGCTACGGCCTGGATCAGCAGGCATTCGCCCTCGTTTTCGGTGCCGGCGCGATCGCGTTGATCGCGGCGACGCAGTGCAACGTCGCGCTGCTGCGCCGGTTCTCACCGCAGACCATCGTGCTCTGGGCGCTGGTGGTCGCCGCGGTTGCCGGCGCCGTCTTCGTCGGCTTGTCGCTTGCCCATCTCGGCGGGTTGGCGGGTTTCGTCGTCCCCGTTTGGGTGGTCCTGGCGGCGATGGGACTGGTCATACCGAACGCGCCCGCCGTGGCGTTGACCCGGCACCCCGATGCCGCGGGCACCGCGGCGGCCCTGCTGGGCGCGGCGCAGTTCGGCCTGGGCGCGGCCATCGCTCCGCTGGTCGGCGCGCTCGGCAACGACGAGTTCGCGCTGGCGTCGGTGATGACGGTGGGTATGGTGATCGCGTTGCTCGCGCTCATGGCCGTCGGTGTGTCGACGACCGAACGCGCGGACGACTCCGAACACGACGTCATCGATGACGCCGTGCCCGAACCGGCCTGATGCTTCGTTGAATGCGGGTCCCGACTTGTCGGGGGCCTGCCAGGCTCCGTAGCGTCGGCGGGATCGCCGAGTACTAGTCGAGCCCAGATGTTCTCAACCCTCATTCCCCGGCAGGACGCCTCCCCGAACCCGTGGCATGCGCTCTGGGCGATGATGGTCGGCTTTTTCATGATCCTGGTCGACGCGACGATCGTCTCGGTCGCCAATCCGGCGATCATGGCCCGGTTCGATGCGAGTTACGACGCCGTCCTCTGGGTCACCAGCGCCTACCTGCTCGCCTACGCGGTGCCGTTGCTGGTGGCGGGCCGCCTGGGTGACCGCTTCGGGCCGAAGAACCTCTACCTCCTCGGCTTGACGGTGTTCACCGTCGCCTCCCTGTGGTGCGGGCTGTCCGACACGATCGGGATGCTGATCGCGGCGCGCGTCGTCCAGGGGGTGGGCGCAGCGCTGCTGACGCCGCAGACGCTGTCGACGGTGACCCGCATCTTCCCGGCCGAGCGGCGCGGCATGGCGATGAGCGTGTGGGGTGCGACGGCCGGCGTCGCGACGCTGGTCGGCCCGCTGGCCGGCGGAATCCTGGTCGACGCGCTGGGCTGGCAGTGGATCTTCTTCGTCAATGTGCCCGTCGGCGTGCTCGGCGTCGCGGTGGCGATCCGGTTGGTGCCCGAGCTACCCCGGCAGAAGCAGCGGTTCGACCTGCCCGGGGTGGCGTTGTCGGCGGTCGCGATGTTCTTGATCGTGTTCGCGCTGCAGGAGGGTCAGGCGCACCAGTGGACGCACTGGGTGTGGGGACTGATGGCGCTCGGCATCGGAGTGATGGCCGCGTTCCTGTACTGGCAGTCGGTCAACCCCAGGGACCCGCTCCTGCCACTGGTGGTCTTCCGGGACCGTGATTTCTCGCTGTCGAACTTCGGCGTGGCGACCATCGGGTTCGTGGCGACCGGGATGATGGTGCCGGTCATGTTCTACGCCCAGACGGTGTGCGGACTGTCGCCGACCCGGTCGGCGCTGCTGACGGCGCCGATGGCGATCGCGACCGGGGTGCTCGCGCCGTACGTCGGCCGGGTCGTCGACCGGTGGCATCCGCGCCCGGTGGTCGGCTTCGGTTTCTCGTTGCTCGCGATCGCGATGACCTGGCTGTCGATCGAGATGACGCCCGTCACCCCGATCTGGCGACTGGTGCTGCCGCTGACCGCGACGGGTATCGGCATGGCGTTCATCTGGTCGCCGCTGGCGGCCACCGCCACCCGCAACCTGCCACCGCAGTTGGCCGGTGCGGGTTCGGGGGTCTACAACACCACCCGCCAGGTCGGGGCCGTGCTGGGCAGCGCCGGCATGGCGGCGTTCATGACGTGGCAGGTCGACTCCGAGATGCCGCCGTGGGCAGCCGATTCGACGCAGGGCGAAGCCGGTGCGACGCAACTGCCGTCGGTTCTGCACGCACCGTTCGCCGCGGCCATGTCGCAAACGCTGCTACTGCCCGCCTTCGTCGCGTTGTTCGGCGTGGGCGCTGCGCTGTTCCTGCTCGGTTACGCCCGTCGGCCCCTCGACGACGACGCCGCCGCGACCCTCGCAGTCGAGTACGGCGGTGACGAAGCGTTCGTCGACGACGATGACGACTACCTCGAATACACCGTCGACTGGGGTGATGCCGATCCCTCGCCGTCGCGGTCGGCCGAGCGGGACCCGCCGACCGACCCGTTGGGCGTCCGGCCCGAACCCGAGCCAGAGAGGGCCGGTGACTCGTGGCGCGCGATCCTCGACCAACTGCTCGCCGACATTCCTCCGGCGCCACCGACCGAACCCACGGTCGAGCCGATCGGGTTGGCGCACAACGGTTTGCACGTCGACGATGAGCCGCGACTCAATCGGCTGCAGCGTTCCGGGTCTCATCGGAGGTCCGACGAGCGGCAGTCCTGGTTCGAGTCCAACGGCAGGCATTCTCGTTACGACCCCGACGAACGCTAGCCGAAGAGCACGGGGGGTTGAGGTAACCCGACGGGTCGAACGCCGCCTTCACCGTCCGCATCGCCGCGATATCGGCGTCGGTGCGCGACATTCCGACGTAGTGCCGCTTGCGGGTGCCGACACCGTGCTCGGAGCTGACATTGCCGCCGAGGCGGGCGATGAGGTCCATCATCGCCGAGTACAGCGCATGCTCCGACTCGCCGTCGATCGTGCATCGCACCAGGTTCAGATGCAGGTTGCCCTCGCCGATGTGCCCGAACAGCACCGGAATCGCCGCCGGGGCGTGGGTGGCGGCGACGTCGGCGGCCTCGGCCGCAAACGATGCGATAGCCGAAAGCGGCAGCGACACATCGAATTTCAGCGGCGGCCCGTACACGCCGAGCACCTCGGCGACGGCCTCGCGTACCTGCCACAGCCGCTGCTGTGCGGCCACGTCCACACCGACGGCGGGTTCGCCGGTCAGCTCCGCGTCGGAGATCGCCTCGGCAAGCCGCTCGGCCTGGTCGCTGTCGCCGGCCAGCTCGACCAGCAGCTGCCAGGCGCCGTCGACGGCCGCGGGCACGCCTGCGTGTTCGGCGGTCAGCGCGCTGGCGCGGGCGTCGATCAGCTCCAGCGCGGCGATGCCGTCCAGGTCCCGGAAGGTTCGGCCGGCGGCGACGAGCGAGTCGAGGTCGGCGAATCCGCAGATCGCGGTCACCCGGTGTCGCGGCGTGGGGTGCAGCCTGAGGTCGAGCCCGGTGATCACGCCCAGCGTGCCCTCGGCGCCGACGAACAGCGACGCCAGGTCATAGCCGGTGTTGTCCATCCGCACCAGGCTGTGCCGGTGCAGCACCGTGCCGTCGGGCAGCGCGACGTCCATACCGATGACCTGCTCGCCCATGTTGCCGTAGCGCACGGTGCGCAGACCGCCCGCGTTCGTCGATGCCATGCCGCCGACCGTTGCGGTGTCGCGCGCCGCCAGGTCGACACCGAACACCAGGCCGGCGGCCGCGGCCGCGCGCTGCACCTCGGCCAGAGTCACGCCCGCGCCCACCGAGATACGGCGCTCGGCGGTGTCGACCTCGCCGAGGTCGCGCAGCCGTTCGGTGGACAGCAGCACGTCGTCGTGTTCGGGCACGGTCCCGGCCACCAGCGAGGTGCGGCCGCCCTGCACGGTGACGCAAACCCCCGCATCGCGACAGACCAGCAGCACGGCGGCGACCTCGTCGACCGACCCGGGCCGCACCAGCGCGCCGGCCTTGCCGCGGTAGCGGCCCGTGTGGTCGACGCTGCGCCCGGCCACCACGTCGGGATCGGTGCTGACGTAGGTGTTTCCCACGATGCCGGCCAGCTGGGCGGTCAGGCTCATGCCGTCGGTGTATCACACGGCGACAGCGACAGGAACGCCCCCAACTCGATCAGCCGGTCCGGTGTGCTCGGCAGATATTCGGTGAGCGTCTCGGACCGAACGATCACGCTGAGGTATTTCGCGCGGCTGATCGCAACGTTGAGTCGATTCCTGTTGAGCAGGAACGATATCCCGCGCGGCACGTCATCGATGGACGACGCCGTCATCGATACGAACACCACCGGCGCCTGTCTGCCTTGGAACTTGTCGACGGTGCCGACCGAGACGTCGGGCAGCCCGACGGCGTCGAATCGCTCGCGCAGCAGCATCACTTGCGCGTTGTAGGGTGCGACGACGAGGACATCGGCTTGCGTCAGTGGGCGGGTGCCGTCCTCGTCGGTCCAATCGCCGCCGAGAAGCGCCTGGATTGCCGCGACGATCGCGTCCGCCTCCTCGGGGCTGCTGGTGGAGTTGCCGTCGTGGGCGATCGACACCACGCGCACACCGGGGTGTTGACCCTCGAGGCGCCGCTCGGCCGGGCCGCTCTCAGCAGGCAGCAGCCTGCCTTCGTAAGCCAGCCGGGACACCGCCGCGCACACCGCGGGATGCATCCGGTAGGAGCGGTCGAGAAAGTAGCCGAGTTCCTCGGACAGCGTGCGGTTTTCCTGCACCAGCCAGCCCAGCGCCGACGCGTCGACGGGTTCGGGATGATGCCCCTGACTGACCTGAGGCAGCTGCTGCGGGTCGCCGAGCAGCATCAGGTTGTCGGCCGCCCGCGCCACGGCGATGGTGTTCGCCAGGCAGAACTGGCCCGCCTCCTCGATCACCAGCAGGTCGAGGCTGTGGGCGTCGACGCGAGTGTCGTTCGCGAAATCCCATGCGGTTCCGCCGATCACGCAGCCGGCGTGCGCCGCGATGAATGCCGCGTACTCGTCCTTGTCGATCGCCTGGCAGCCGACGTCGGCGGGGCAATCCTTCTTCGCGATGCGCGCCGGATCCACGTCGGCCTGGACCAGGTCACGAAAAAGGTTCTCCACCACCGCATGTGACTGGGCAACGACGCCGACGCGCCACTGGTGTTCGTTGACGAGACGGGCGATGATCCGTGCGGCCGTGTATGTCTTACCGGTACCGGGCGGGCCGTGCACCGCCAGGTAGGACGAGTCCAGGTCGAGCAGTGCGGCGGTGATGTCGTCGGTCACGTCACCGGTGTGGGGCACTGGCGCCCCGCTGCGGGTGCGCGGTGGTCGGCGCAGCAATATGTCGACGACGGCGGTGCGTGGCAGGTCGGGCAGCGCGGCGGCCATTTCGGCGGCCGCGGCGTCGATGGCCTCCCGCTGCTTCTTCGTTCCCACGACGTTGCGGGGTGTGAGGGCGAACGGCATCTGTGTGAACGTCCCGGCCTGGGTTTCGCGTTCGCAGATCACCACACGGGTGGGGACATTGCCGTCGTCGACGTCGATGACATCGGCGTTGCCTGCGGCGCGCCTGTCCGTGTTGTCGGCCATGCCCGCCGGTGAGGGTGGTTCGTAGAGTGCGAACACCTCTTTGTTCAGGCCGCCGCTTTCGAGCGCGCCGGTGAGCGTCACCCAGCGCTGCTGCTTGCGTGCGCGGGTCGACGGCAGGTGCCAGTCCTTGACCAGCGTCGCGCCATCGGTATCGACCAGGAACACGTCGCTGGTGTCGCCCCATTCGTCGACCGGGTTGTTCAACCGGTCGAAATGCGCCCACCAGAACGGTTTGTCTTCGCGGCGGTGATAACCGCGGGCGGCGGCCATCAACGCCACGGCGGTCTGTTCCGGACTCCGCTGCGTCACACCGTCGCCGGCGAATTCGGTCAGCGTGCGTGCGAGTTGATCGGTGTCTTCGACGGCGACGCCGTCTGCGACGGGCTGGGGCCCCAGCGGTGGGACGCTCGACTCGATGGCGATCTTGATCAACCAGTCGCGCAGGCGATGCGTCGAGCGGCAGTCGTAGCGGTTGTAGTCCTCGATCTGCTTGAGCATGTTGGCGGCCTCGTCGTGGCGGCCCTCGGCACGCAGTTCGCAGAACCGCGCGTACATGGTGATCGACTCCGTTGCGGTGGTGACGTCGCCGCTGCGCAGTTCGGCGCCCATGTAGAGCGGCTCCAGCGATTTCAGGCTGTAGTTCTCGGTGCCGACGCGAATGCTCTTGCGTACCAACGGATAGAGGTCGACAAGGACACCGCTGCGCAGCAGGTCGTCCACCTCGTCCTCGCCGACGCCGTAGCGTCCGGCGAGCCGCAGCAGCGCGGTCTTCTCGTACGCCGCGTAGTGGTAGATGTGCATCTTCGGGAACCGCTTGCGGCGTTGGCGGACCAGCTTGAGGAAGTCGAGCAGAGCCTTGCGCTCGCTCGCGCGGTCGTGGGCCCACAGCGGCCGGAATGCACCGCCCGCCTCGAGCACACCCCACATGTACTCCAGGCCCCACTCGTGACCGTCGGCGGTCCACAGCGGGTCACCCTCGAAGTCGAAGAACAGGTCACCCCGATCGGGATCCGGCAGTAGCTTCAGCGGCTGCGCGTCGGCGACCTCATACGGCGGCTTGCCGTCGACCCGCGGGGCCAGCTGCAGCCGGGCCTGCGCCGACAGGGAGGCGACGGTCCGAGCCGGAAGCTCGGCCACCGGGCCCTCATGCTGCGCCAGCTCGGCGACCGTGGTGATGCCCGCGTCGAGCAGGCGTGCCCGCTGGCTCACCCGCATGTTCGCAACCAGCAGCAGATCGTCGTTGGCGCGAACCTGGACTTCGCATTCAGGGCAGCGGAAACAGGCGCGCACCGTCTCGTCCGCCCAGTCGACCGGCGCGCCGGACGCGAAGTGGTCGTCGAGCAGCCGCTGCAGGGCGTCGCGTCTGGGCCGATACACCGGAAGAAGTTCGTCGACGCGGTAAGTCGCGGTGGCGCCGTCGCCGAGCACCAGCTCGACCTCCTCGGCCACCGGAACTCCCGCGGCGGCAAGCGTCTCCGCATACGCCGCCAACTGCAGCAGCGCCTCCACCTTCACCGAGCGCGCGAGCTTGGTGTCACGCAGTCGGTACCGTTCACCGTCGAAGATCAGGAAGTCGGCGAAACCGACGAACCGGCCGTCGAACATCGCGGCCTGGTAGATCACCTGCGCGCGACGCTCGACCGCGCGCCTCGTCTGCTCGGCGGCGGCGGTCAGACCCTCGACCGTGTACGGGGGCCTGCCGATGATCGCGACGTCGGCCCGGTCGCGCAGCTGATCGAGATGCCGCTGTTCGTGCTCATCGCCGAGTTGGGCCGTCCTGGCCAGCAGCTCGTCCGCGACCGCGACGTCGGGACCCCGACCGAGCTTCGCGTCGAATGCACGCAGCAGCGCGTACTCGCAGCGGGCCGCCGCAGCGAGGTCGGATGCGCTGTAAATGACGCGGATTTCGGCGCCTTGAGAGGCCACGAACACGGTGCCACTGTATGTGACCCGGGCGACATCTCGATGGCCCCGCGACTCGAGTTGCCACCCGCGTTCGACGCAACAGGTACCGCGTCAGCCGGCGGTGTTACCGATCAGCTCGACACCGTTGCCGTTCCACCGGAACCGCACGACACTGTCGAGGCCCGGCACACCGTTGGAGTAGCGCAGTGCGATGGTGTCGCCGGTGGTCTCAGACTTGTCGACGCCGTTGAACCCGTAGGTGTCCGGCACCCCGGTCGGAATGAACTTGCCCAGGTGGAACATCACCGCGCGGGTGTTGGGGTTCTCGGCGTTGGTGTTGGCCTTGACGATGACGACCGAAAGCTGCGCGCACTCGTTGTAGTTGCCCGCCAGCGGCTCGGGGTTCCAGCCCTGGTTGCTGCGCGGGTCGCGGGGCAACTCCTTGACTGCTTCGGCGATCTCCGGCGCGGCGAGATTGACCGCACACGGATCGGCGGCCGCCGCGGCGCTGGGTGGCGCGATCGTCGGAGCAGGCGCCGGCGTCGCCGTCGTTGCCGGGGGAGCGGCGGGTGCGGCCGACGGGGTCTTGGAGACGGTGGAGTCGCCTGCCCCGCACGCCACCGAGAGCGCCGCCACCAAACCGACGAGGCTGCTGAGCCGAACCGAGCGAGTCACCTGAGCCACCATTGCAAATCGTGTCGAGCACGTCGCGCCGACACACCGCTTGGCAAGTCGGGCGTGTCGCGGGCATTAGACTCGGTTACCGATGACGCCCTCCGAGCCGGATGCGACTGGCACCGAGCTGACCTTTGATGACCTGCAAATTCACCCGTCGGTGCTGCGGGCCGTTGTCGACGTCGGCTACGAGACGCCCTCGGCCATCCAGGCGGCGACCATCCCGGCGATGATGGCCGGCTCCGACGTGGTGGGCCTGGCCCAGACCGGCACCGGCAAGACCGCGGCGTTCGCCATCCCGATTCTGTCCAAGATCGACACCGGCAGTCGCGTCACCCAGGCGCTGGTGTTGGCGCCCACTCGCGAGTTGGCGCTGCAGGTGGCCGAGGCGTTCGGTCGCTACGGCGCGCACCTGCCCGAGGTCAACGTGTTGCCGATCTACGGCGGGTCGTCCTACGGCCCGCAGTTGGCGGGACTCAAGCGCGGTGCCCAGGTGGTCGTCGGAACGCCGGGCCGGGTGATCGATCACCTCGAGAAGGGCCGGCTCGATCTGTCGCGGCTCGACTATCTGGTGCTCGACGAGGCCGACGAGATGCTGCAGATGGGCTTCGCCGAAGACGTCGAGCGCATCCTGTCCGACACCCCCGAGTACAAGCAGGTTGCGTTGTTCTCGGCGACCATGCCGCCCGCGATCCGCAAGATCACCACCAAGTATCTGCACGACCCGGTCGAAGTCACCGTCAAGGCGAAAACCGCCACCGCCGAGAACATTTCGCAGCGCTACATCCAGGTTGCGGGCCACCGCAAAATGGATGCGCTGACGCGGGTGCTCGAGGTCGAAGAGGGCGACGCGATGATCGTCTTCGTCCGCACCAAGCAGGCCACCGAAGAGGTCGCCGAACGGCTCAAGGCCAGGGGTTTCGCCGCTGCGGCGATCAACGGCGACATCCCGCAGGCGCAGCGCGAGCGCACCATCGCCGCGTTGAAGGACGGAAGCATCGACGTCTTGATCGCCACGGACGTCGCCGCGCGCGGCCTGGACGTCGAGCGCATCTCCCACGTGCTGAACTACGACATCCCCAACGACACCGAGTCCTACGTGCACCGGATCGGGCGCACCGGCCGCGCCGGCCGGTCCGGGGCGGCGCTGCTGTTCGTCACACCCCGGGAACGCCACCTGCTCAGGGCGATCGAGAAGGCCACCCGGTCCAAGCTGATCGAGGCCGAACTGCCGACGGTCGAAGACGTCAACGCCCAGCGGGTGGCCAAGTTCCGCGACTCGATCACCGAGGCGCTCAACGCCCCGGGGACCGACGTGTTCCGAAACATCATCGAGGACTACGAACGCGAGCACGACGTGCCGATCGCCGACATCGCCGCGGCGCTGGCCGCGCAGGCGCGCGGTGGGGACCAGTTCTTCATGGTCGAGCCGCCGCCGGAGAAGCGTCGCGAGCGCGACGACCGGCCGCGCCGCGACAAGCCCGACCGCAAGTCGCGGGACGGCCTGGTCACCTACCGCATCGCGGTCGGCAAGCGGCACAAGGTCGGGCCGGGGCACATCGTCGGCGCGATCGCCAACGAAGGCGGCCTGCACCGCAGCGACTTCGGCCACATCACCATCCGGCCGGACTTCTCGCTCGTCGAGTTGCCCGCCGATCTGCCCCAAAAGACGCTCAAAGCCCTTGAGAACACTCGTATCTCGGGGGTGAAGATCAACCTGCAGCCCGACCGGCGGCCGGACAAGGCCCGGCGCAAGCAGCAGAGATGACGCTGTCGCGCGGGCTGGACGCGCAGGGCGGCCTGGAATCCGTCGGCAAGCCTGAACGAGTCGCCTCGCTCACCGGCATCCGCGCCGTCGCGGCGTTGTTGGTGATGCTCACCCACGCCGCCTACACGACGGGAAAGTATCCGCAGGGCTACGTCGGGCTGGTGTACTCACGGGCCGAGATCGGGGTGCCGATCTTCTTCGTGCTCAGCGGATTTCTGTTGTTCGCGCCGTGGGTGAAGGCCGCCGCATCGGGTGCACCGGCGCCTTCGGTGCGTCGATACGCATGGCACCGCGTGCGCCGCATCATGCCCGCCTACGTGGTGACCGTGCTGGTGGCCTATCTCGTCTATCACTTCCGGACCGCGGGCCCGAATCCCGGGCACACCTGGGAGGGGTTGTTCCGCAACCTCACACTGACCCAGATCTACACCGACCACTATCTCTATTCGTTCTTGCATCAGGGCCTGACGCAGATGTGGAGCCTGGCGGTCGAGGTCGCGTTCTACGTTGTGCTGCCGCTGTTGGCGTGGCTGCTGCTGGTGGTGCTGTGCCGGCGACGGTGGCGGCCGGGCCTGCTGATGAGCGGATTGGGCGCGCTCGCATTGCTCACCCCGGCGTGGCTGATCCTGGTACACACCACCGGTTTTCTACCCGACGGCGCGCGGCTGTGGCTGCCGTCGTATCTGGCCTGGTTCGTCGGCGGGATGATGCTGGCGGCGCTGCAGCCACTGGGTATACGCGCCTACGCGCTGGCGTGTGTCCCGTTGGCGATCGCGTGCTATTTCATCGTGTCCACACCCATCGCCGGGGAGCCCACCACGTCGCCGAACGAGTTACGCGAGGGACTGGCGAAAGCGTTCTTCTACGCGGTGATCGCCACACTTGCGGTCGCGCCGCTGGCACTGGGCGATCGGGGACTCTACGCCAGGCTGCTCTCCAGCCGGCCGATGGTGTTCCTCGGCGAGATCTCCTACGAGATCTTCCTGATCCACCTGATCACGATGGAGCTGGTGATGGTCGAGATCCTGCACTATCCGATCTACACCGGTTCCATCGTCATGCTCTTCGTCGTCACCTTCGTGGTGACCGTCCCGCTGGCCTGGCTGTTGCACCGGTTCACCCGGGTGCGGACCGCCTGACCGTTCGACGAACGCTCGCGCTAACGGGTTGATCGCAGGCATGTGGTGCGAACAATCAACCTGTTAAGCGGCTTAGGGTAGCCTAACCAGAACGGCGACACGGAGGGCCAGTTATGTCGGAGAAGAAGCCAACGCGCGGTTTCCAGGGTGCGGTGCTCAAGCTGCTGCGCGCGGGCGACTACCAGCTGACCGTGACGGGTAAGCGGGAGATCAGCCCGCATTACCTTCGGCTGAGTTTCGACGCGGGCGGCATGCTCGAGGGTTCTCCGTTGCACCCGACGATGTGGATCCGCATGTGGTTCGCCGACGGCGAGAAACTGCATCAGCGCGGCTACACGCTGGTCGACCCCAATCCCGCGACCGATACCGTCGACATCGAGTTCGCGCTGCACGATGGCATCGCGTCGCACTGGGCGGAGAACGCCCAACCGGGCGACACCATCGAGGTGACGGTGCTGGGCAGCAACTTCACGTTGCCCGAACCGCCGCCCGCCGGCTACGTGATCGTCGGGGACACCGCATCGCTGCCCGCGATCAACTCGCTGCTGACCGCGATCGGCGACGCCCCAGCCCGGGTGTTCCTCGAGGCCGGCCACGACGACGACAAGCAGCTACCGGTGGCCCGCAGCACCGACGTGGTGTGGGTGGATCGCAAGAACGCCGGCGAGGCACTGGTGGAAGCCGTGGCCGCGGCGGCGTTCGACGCGCACGACCACTTCGGCTGGGTGGCATGCGACAACCGCACCACCCGCGCCGTGGCCAAGATCTTCCGCGAGGAGTACAAGATCTCGAAGAAGTCGATCAAAGCGCAGGCTTACTGGGTGGCATGACGGCGTCGGCGCGCGACGAGGAAAGCTGACCCGGCAGCAGGATCGGTACGACGAACTCCTCGAGCATCGAGCGCTCGTCGTCCTCGTCATGGCCGGGGAACAGCATCAGCGAGGTCATCACCCGCACCAGCCACCGGGCGCGATGCGCCACCAACTCGGGATCGTCAGGACCCAGCGAGATGACGAACGCCTCGGTCAGCGCCTTGATCACCTCGGACTCCTCGGCCATCTCCGCCCCGATGGGCCGCTGTGTCGTCGCGAACCAGGATGCGAGAGCGGGACTTTCGCGCACATTGCGCAGCGAGGCAAGCATCCCCTCGATCAGGCGCTCGCGTGGATCTGTCAGCGCGTTGATCTGCTCGGTCATCTCGCGATACAACCGGTAGCTCTCCCGGTGCACGTAGGCGGTGTACAGCGCGTCGCGGTTCTCGAAGTACCGGTACAGCGTCGCTCGGGAACACCCTGCTGCCGAGGCGATTTCGTGCATACCCACGGTAGCGGCCTCTTTGTGGGCGAACAGTTCGCCGGCCGCGTCGAGGATCCTGTCGGCGGCCACTTCGGTGCGTCGCGCGGCCAGCCAGTCGCCGGCCATCAGGGGTTCACCACGAACGGCACGGACAGCGGTCGACGCACGTAACTGCCGCCGGCCCAGACGATTTTGCTCTCCTCGACCTCGAAGTCCGGTATCCGCGTAAGCAGTTCGGTCAGCGCGACGCGAGATTGCATCCTCGCCGCGGCCGCGCCGAGGCAGTGATGCGCGCCGTGACTGAACGTCAGGATGTTGCGGGGCTTGCGGGTCACATCCAGTTCGGCGGCGTCGGCGCCGAACTGGCGTTCGTCGCGGTTCGCCGAACCGTAGAGCAACAGCACCCGTCGCCCCTCGGGGATCGTCGTACCGGCCACCTCCACGTCGCGGGTCACGGTGCGGGCCAGCCCCTGCACCGGCGAGGTCATGCGCAGAAACTCCTCGACGGAATCCGGTATCAGCTCGGGGTTTTCGACCAGCAGACGACGCTGGTCGGGCCGCTGATGCAACAGCTGCACCGAACCGCCGAGCATGCCGGTGGTGGTGTCGTTCCCGCCGGTGACCATGGTGAACGTGAACGCCAGGATCGACAGCACACCGGCGATGTCACCGTCGGCGCCCACCCCGGCGGCCACCAGATGCGAAACCGTGTCGTCCTCCGGTTCGACGCGGCGGCGTTCGATCAGCGCGGTGAAGTAGGCCATCATCTCGCCGAGCTTGTCGCCCAACGTCTCCAGCGCCCCGCCGATACCGCCGTCGGCGGTGTTGGCCGCGACGATCGCGTCGGTCCAACCGTCGAACTGGCCCCGGTCTTCTTCCGGAACGCCGAGGTAATGCGCGACGACCATCGACGGCAGGGGCTTGAACAACTCGGCGACGATGTCGCCGCCGCCGTTGTCTCGGATGCGCTCGATTCGCTCGACGACGTACTCGCGCACCTTGGGCTCGACCGCCTCGACCTGCCTCGGGGTGAAACCACGCGACACCAGCTTGCGAAACTCGGTGTGCACCGGCGGGTCCTGCATGACCATCGGCGGGTTGTCGGCCAGGCCGATGAGTTCCAGTTCGCCGTAGTTGACGGTCAGCCCTTGCGCGGAGGAGAACGTCTCGTGGTCGCGCGCGGCGGCCCAGATATCGGCGTGGCGCGACATGACGAAGTAGTCGTCATCGGGCCTGTCCTGCGGCACCACGTGGTGGACGGGATCATGGTCACGCAGCGCCCTGTACATCGGCCACGGATCAGCCCAGGTGTCGGCGTTCGCGAGCTGGAATCGAACCGGCGTGCCATGAGACAGAGTAGCCGTCATGTCTCATTGGTACGACAGAACCAGGGACCCTGTCAATAGCATCGACGTCGAAACCGACGAATTGGTCGCTAGCCGAGGTGGATAACAGCCATTACGTCGGTCTCGACGCGGGCCGAGTCAGTAGGCGGCGCCCGGGTTCAGAATCCCCTCCGGATCCAGCGCCTGCTTGATCCGCCGGTTGAGTTCCATCGCCTCGGGTCCGATCTGCCCGGCCAGCCAGGGCCGCTTCAGTCGGCCGACGCCGTGCTCGCCGGTGATCGTGCCACCGAGGCTGACGGCCAGATCCATGATCTCTCCGAACGCCAGATGCGCGCGTTCGGTCATCGCGGCATCGCCGGGGTCGTAGACGATCAGCGGATGCGTGTTGCCGTCGCCGGCGTGCGCGATCACCGAGATCAGCAGTTCGTGATTCGCCGCGATCTTCGCCACGCCGCCGACCAGATCGGCCAACGCGGGCAACGGAACTCCGACGTCCTCGAGCAGCAGCGAGCCCTTCAACTCGACGGCGGGAATGCAGAAGCGCCGGGCGGCGACGAACGCCTCGCCCTCGTCGGGATCCGATGTCGAGAAAACTTCCTTGGCGCCGTGTTCGGTGAACACATCGGCCATGAACCGGGCATCCTCGGCGCCGGATGCGCCGCGGTCGTCGGAGGCGGCCACCAGCATCGCGGCGGCGGAGCGATCCAGGCCCATCTTCAGCTTGTCCTCGACGGCGTTGATGGCCGCCGAGTCCATGAACTCCAGCATCGAGGGCCGGATCTTCGCCGTGATCGCGACGACGGCCGTGGCGGCCGACTCCACCGAATCGAAGCTCGCCACCACTGTGCACGCCGCCGACTGGGCAGGCAGCAGTTTCAGCGTCACCTCGGTGACGACGCCGAGCGTGCCCTCGCTGCCGACGAACAACTTGGTCAACGGGAGCCCGGCGACGTCCTTGAGCCGCGGACCGCCGAGTCGCACCGCGGTGCCATCGGCCAGCACCACCTGTAGTCCGAGCACGTAATCGGTTGTGACGCCGTACTTCACGCAGCACAGGCCGCCGGCGTTGGTGGCGACGTTGCCGCCGATGCTGCAGATCTCGAACGACGAGGGGTCCGGCGGATACCACAGCCCGAACTCCGCGACCGCCTTCTTGACCTCAGCGTTGAGCAGCCCGGGCTGGACGACGGCGGTGCGGGTCACCGGGTCGACGGTGATGTCGCGCATCTTCTCGGCGGTCAGCACGATGGCGCCGTCGAGGGCCGACGCGCCGCCGGACAGGCCAGTGCCCATTCCGCGCGGCACCACCGCGACCTTGTGGGCGGTGGCCCAGCGCAGCACGGCCTGCACGTCCTCGGTGCTGCGGGGCCGCACGACCGCAAGCGGTGTGCCCGCGGTCGGGTCGAACGCCCGGTCGTGCCGGTAGGAACCCAGGATGTCCGGATCGGTGACGACGCCGCCCTCGGGCAGCGCGTCGACCAGATCGGCCAGGGCGGACTCCACACGCCAATGGTACGAGCAGCTCCGGCGCGCGATGCTATAGGTTAGTGCAACCAGCAGACACACTTAACCGAGAGAGCCCATGCGACCTGACCTGACCGACGTGCAGCTCTTACGCGAGCTCGAGCCCGTCGTCGAGAGGAACCTCAACCGCCACTTGTCGATGCGCAAGGACTGGAACCCGCACGACTACATCCCGTGGTCGGACGGCAAGAACTACTACGCGCTCGGCGGCCAGGACTGGCATCCAGATGAGTCGAAGCTCTCCGAGGTCGCCCGGGTGGCGATGTTGCAGAACCTGCTGACCGAGGACAACCTGCCGTCGTATCACCGTGAGATCGCGATGAACTTCAGCCTGGACGGCGCGTGGGGACAGTGGGTGAACCGGTGGACGGCCGAGGAGAACCGCCACGGCATCGCGCTGCGCGACTACCTCGTCGTCACCCGCGCCATCGATCCCGTCGAACTGGAACAGCTGCGCATCGAGCAGATGACCCGCGGCTTTTCGCCGGGCCAGAACGATCAGGGCGACAGCAACCTGTTTGCGACCAGCCTGTTCGATTCGGTCATCTACGTCACGTTCCAGGAACTGGCGACCCGCGTCTCGCACCGCAACACCGGCAAGGCGTGCAACGAGTCCGTCGCCGACCAACTGCTGGCCCGGGTCTCGGCCGACGAGAACCTGCACATGATCTTCTATCGCGACGTGTCGGCTGCTGGGTTTGATATCGCCCCGGACCAGGCGATGCATTCGCTGCACCATGTGCTGCGCAACTTCAAGATGCCCGGTTACACGGTTCCGGAGTTTCGCCGCAAGGCCGTCATCATCGCGGTCGGCGGCGTCTACGACCCGCGTATCCACCTCGACGACGTGGTGATGCCGGTGCTGAAGAAGTGGCGCATCTTCGAACGCGAGGACTTCACCGGCGAGGCCGCCCGGATGCGCGACGACCTCGGTGTGCTCGTCGAGGAGCTGGAGGAGGCCTCGCAGAAATTCGAGGAGTCCAAGCAGCGCCGCCTCGAGCGCGAGGCACGCAAAGCCGAAAGACTCGCCGGCAAGCGTTGAGCGCTCACACCGTCGGCGGGCGATCCAACTCACGTAACGCGGGCAGGAACACCGCGACGATCCCGAGCAGCAGCATGGGCAGCGCCAGCGCCAGGAACGTCACGTGCAGGCCGGCGGCGTCGGCCAGTGGGCCCGCCACAATCAGTCCCAGCGGCCCGGCGGCGTAGGCCAGCGACCCCATCACCCCGACCACCCGGCCGCGCAGATGCTGGGGCGCCCGGGTCTGCATGACGTAGTTGTAGATCGGGGCGATCGGCCCGTAGACCAGCCCGACGATCGCCGACAGCACGAGGATGACCGGCAGCGGAGGTAGGAACGCGATGACCGTCATCGCGACCCCCAGCGTCAGCACCGCGGCCAGCATGGTCACCCGCCGGCTCAGGTACTTCGAGGACACCGCGTAACCAAGCGCACCCACCAGACCGCCGACGCTCAACGCCATCAACACCCAACCGAGATGCGCCGGTTCATTGCGGTCGGTGAAGTACTTCGGGAACAGCACGCTTTCCATCGGCATGTACAGGCCGGTGGCCGCCAGGTCGACGAACGCCAGCGTGCGCAACACCTTGTTGTGCCAGACGAACCGCAGGCCCTCGACGATGCCCGCCCACACCCCGTCGGGCAGCGAGGCGCGGTCGGGCCTGCCGGTGCCCTCCAGTCGCAGGACGCCGATCGCGACGATCGACAACCCGAAGGCCAGCGCGGTGACCCACATCGTGTTGATGCCGCCCAGCGTCGCGATCAGCAGGCCGCCGATGCCGGGACCGACGATGTAGGCCAGATTGAACACGGCCTCGTAGACGCTGTTGGCGCGGTCCAGCGTCCACCCGGCGCGGGCCGCCGCCTCGGGCAGCATCGTCTCGCGCGCGGTCATCCCTGCCGGGTCGAAGAAGGCGCCGAGGCCTGCCAGCGCCGCGAGGACCGCGACGTTGACGGCTTCCACGCCGAAGGTCAGCGCCAGTACCGGGACTGCGGCCACCGACAGCGCGGACAGGGCATCGGAGATCATCGAGACCAGCCGCCGGCCCAGATAGTCGACCGCGGCGCCCGCGATCAGCGTCGCGACCAGCAACGGCAGCGTGCCCGCCATCGCGACGATCGAGGCGTCCAGCGCAGAGCCGTTGCGCTGCAACACCAGCCACGGAAATGCGATCAGCGAAATGCCGTTGCCTGCACCGGCCATCAGCGCGGCGAACAGGATCAACAGAAGGGGGCCGCGCCTGCTGTGCGTCATGGTTACCGCGGCAGAATGTAACAGCGGCCGGGGCCGATCGGCATCCGAATTATGCACGCGGGCAAAGTGGTGGGCGTGCAGCTGCCTCACCCGCGGACCGGTGCGCGGTTCTCATCGCCGGTGCCGCCCGGCTCGGGCTGGCCCGGCGATCCCGCCACGCCGCGCACCGCGGTGGCGTCGACGGCCGCACAGGTGGCGTCGATGGCCCCGGAGGTGCAGTCGCTAGAGGAACTCGACGCCGCGGTGTCGGTGTGCCGGGCCTGCCCACGCTTGGTGGAGTGGCGCGAGGAGGTCGCCATCGTCAAGCGCAAGTCGTACGCCGACGAACCGTACTGGGGCCGTCCGGCGCCCGGCTGGGGAGCGGCACGGCCCCGGGTGCTGATCGTCGGCCTCGCGCCCGCGGCCCACGGTGCGAACCGCACGGGCAGGGTGTTCACCGGCGACCGCTCGGGCGACTTTCTGTACGCGGCGCTGCACCGGGTTGGCCTCGCCAACCAATCGGTCTGTGTGGACGCCGCTGACGGCCTGGTGCTCAACGGAACCCGGGTGGCCGCGGCGGTGCGTTGTGCACCGCCGGGCAATGCGCCGACACCGGCCGAGCGCGCGACCTGCGCCCCGTGGCTGGACGCCGAATGGCGGTTGACGGCGCCGTACGTGCGGGTGATCGTGGCGCTCGGCGGGTTCGCGTGGCGCGCGGCGCTGCAGATGCTGCGCACCGGCGGGGTGACGGTGCCCACACCGGCGCCGAAGTTCGGCCACGGCGCCACCGCCGAGCTCGGCGACGTCGCGCTGGTCGGCTGCTATCACCCCAGCCAGCAGAACACGTTCACGGGAAAGCTGACGCCGCAGATGTTCGACGACGTGTTCCGGCAGGCTAAGGCGCGAGCATCCGTCGGATAGTCGCGAACTGTGCGTCGGCCAATTCCTGTAGCGCGGTGACGGGAAAGTCGTCGTAATGGGCGAGCGTCCATTCGTCGAACACCTGCAGGATCCGGAGGATCAGCTCGGCCTGCAACGGCTCGGGGAGGTCGGTGCGGACCGCGCCGCATCGACGGCCGACGCTCAGTACCTCTTGCACCCAGTCCCGCACGGCGTCGAGCGCCCCGCTGACGGCGGCTCTGGCGGGGTCGGGCGCCTGCAGGTAGAACATCCGCCCCAGCAACAGGAAGTTCTGCTGCCGCTGGGAGAACAGCACGAGGTCCGCGAAGAACTGTTCGAGTCGCGGCCAGAATTGCTCGCCGGCGAATTCTTCAGGCGCGACGACCGGTATATCCGCCGACACATCCGTGATCAATTCCCGCACGACGAATTCATAGAGTTCGGCTTTGGAGGACAGCACATAGTAGAACGAGCTCTTGCTCATCCCGCATCGCTCGATGATGCGGTTGAGTGAGGCGTGTTCATAACCGACAGAACCGAATTCAGTGGCGGCCACCTCCACGAGCTGTTGCCGCCGCGCTGCCGGCATACGTCCGATCCGTGCCGAGGCCACGATTCAGGTTAACAGAGTGGACCGGCTGGTCCACACAATGGTACGGTGAAAATATGTTGAAGCTGACGAGCCTCGAAAAGCAATATGAACAGGCGGCCGCCGACGAGCTGCGGGTGCTGGTGGTCGGCGCCGGGATCGCCGGGGTCACGGCCGCGCAACTGCTGCGCCGCGACGGCCGCCACCCGGTGCTGATCGAGCGCGCCGAGAGTTCGTCGGACCAGGGCTACATGCTGGCGTTGATGCCCATGGTGGACGCCGCGCTCGACGACCTGGGGGTGCACGAGGCGTACCGGGCAGCCAGCACCCCGCTCGGGCGATACGCCGTCCACGGGCACACCGGTCGCAAGCTGCGTGAGGACTCGATGTCGGCGATCCTGGCCCGCTTCGGCGACTACCGCGGCATCGGCCGTGGCGATCTGATCGACGTGCTGACCGACGAGGGCGGGGCGGCGACTTTCGGTTCCACGGTCACCGAGCTCATCGAACGGGCCGATGGGGTTGAGGTGTCGGTGTCGACACCCGACGGCACACACCGGCTGAACTTCGATCTGGTGATCATCGCCGACGGAATACATTCGGACACACGTCAATTGGTGCTGGGGCAGCGGTCAGTCCAGGTAGTCGACACCAAATGGGGCGGCTGGGTGGTGTGGGCACCGGAAGACGCTGACTCGGATCTCGGTGAAGAATGGTGGGGCGCCGGCTATTTCGCCGGTCTGTATCCCGTCAAGGGGGAGGTCGGCGTGTTCTTCGGAGGTCCGCGCGCCGACACGGCCGCCGGCCCGGCATCGTTCGTCGCAAAAACCCGCCACCAGCTCAAGGACGTCAGCCCGCGGCTGGAACGGGCACTGACGGCGGTGCTGGAGGACCCCGATCCGTATTACTGGTCGCTCACCGACTGCCGCGCACCCGATTGGACCACCGCGCGCACTGTGCTGCTCGGCGACGCCGCCGCCGGGTTCCTGCCCACCGCCGGTATCGGTGCGGGGATGGCGATGGAGTCGGCCTGGGTGCTCGCCGGGATACTGCGCCAATCGGACGGTTCAGCGCTTGCCGATCTGCTGCGCGCGTACGAACGCCTGCAGCGGCCCCGGGTCGAGGCCGCGCAGGACAATTCCCGTCAACTTGCCAAGATGATGTTTCGCCGCAGCCGCTTCCTGGCGGTGCTCCGCGAGCTGGCGATGCGATTCGTCAGTGTCGAGCTCGCGCTGCGGCCGATACAGCGGCTGTTGCAGGAACAACCCGATCCGCGGGAAGTCACGGGCATAGGGCAGCGTTGACACGGTAATGCGCTTATCAGTTCTCGATCTCGTGCCGGTGCGCACCGACCAGTCGACCTCGGACGCGCTGGCGGCGTCGACCCGGCTGGCACAGACCGCCGACCGCCTCGGCTACACCCGATACTGGGTGGCCGAGCACCACAACATGCCCGCGGTGGCGGCGACCAGCCCGCCGGTGCTCATCGCGCACCTGGCCGCCCACACCGAGCAACTGCGGCTCGGGTCCGGTGGGGTGATGCTGCCCAACCACGCGCCGCTGGCGGTGGCCGAGCAGTTCGCGCTGCTGGAGGCGGCCCACCCCGGGCGCATCGACCTGGGTATCGGCCGCGCACCCGGATCCGACCCGGTGACGTCGATGGCGTTGCGGGGCGCCGCCGGCCGCGACGATCGTGACATCGAGGCCTTTCCCGACTACCTCGACGACGTCGTCGCGCTGATGGGCGCGCGCGGCGTGCGGGTGCCGATCCCGAACCAGCGCTACATCCTCAAGGCCACGCCCGCTGCGGTGAGCGAACCCAAGCTGTGGCTGCTCGGTTCGTCGATGTATTCGGCACACCTGGCCGCTGCCAAGGGTCTGCCGTACGTGTTCGCCCATCACTTCTCGGGCCAGGGCACCGCAGAGGCGTTGGCGGCGTACCGCTCCGGGTTCCGGCCCAGCGAGCTGGCCCCCGAACCCGTGACGTTCCTGACCGTCAACGCGGTTGTTGCCGAAACACGCCAGGAAGCAACGGCTTTGGCGTTGCCGAACCTGCAGATGATGGCGCGACTGCGAACCGGTCAGCCGCTGGGCCCGCTGGATCTGGTCGAGGACGCCGAGCAGCAGGAACTCGCGCCCCAGGCACAGCGGATCGCCGAAGCCGCGTTCGGGCGCGCCGTCGTCGGCGATCCGTCGGAGGCCGCCGACCAGGTGCGCGCGCTGGCCGACGAGTTCGGCGTCGACGAGGTGATGGTCAACCCGGTGGCCTCGGCACGCCGCGGCACCGAGCCGGCGACCGCGCCGGCGCGCGAGAAGACGCTGGAGTTGTTGGCCAAGGAGCTGTTCTAAGGAGTCAGCTTGACCACCGGGATCGGCCGCGTGGTCCGCTTCTGGTACTGGTTGTAGCGGTCCTTGTTGCCCTTCATGTTGTTGACGATCTCCCACAGCCGCGGAAAATCGGGATCGTCGCGGGTGACCGGCGTGGCCGTCACCTTGATGCGCTTGGGTCCGACATTGATTTCGACGTGCGGGTTGGCTTTGAGATTGTGATACCAGCCCGGCGCCTTGGGTTCGCCACCCTTGGACGCGACGACGAGGTAGTCGTCGCCATCGCGGGCATAGGCGAGTGAATTAGCGCGCTGCAGGCCGGTTTTCGCGCCGACGGTGTGCAGGATCAGCATCGGCGGCCCACCCGGGATCGTGTGTCCGATCCGGCCGTTGGTGCCCTTGTAGAGCTTGTCGTGCAGCAACAGCATCGGATATCCGACGTACTTCTCCCACCAGGGCATGCTCATGCCGTCAGTCTTGCGCAGCGGAGTCCAGTTGCGCCAGGGCCTCACGCAGCAGGCGGCCGGATTCCTCCCGGTCCGGGTCGCGACGCAGCAGCATGTTCTTGGCGAATGACAGCTTGTCGCCGCTCTGCCGGGGCAACACGTGCAGGTGGATGTGGAACACCGATTGAAATGCGGACTTGCCGTCGTTGATCACCATGTTGTTGCCGTCGGCGTGCAGCCCCGACTTGCGCGCGGCCCGTGCGATGCGCTGACCGATCCGCGCCATCGCGGCGACGGTCTCCGGCGGCGTGTCGGTCAGGTCGACGGTGTGCCGTTTCGGGATCACCAGGGTGTGGCCGCGGGTGAACGGGCGGACGTCGAGGATCGCGAGATAGTCGTCGTCCTCGTAGATACGGATGGCCGGCGCCTCGCCGGCGACGATGGCGCAGAACACACAGGACATCCCGCCACGGTAGCGGCCGACCCGCGACGCTCCCCGTCCGCCTGGTTCTTCGGCTATCGGCGTGCGGTGATGGCTTCGCGCCAGGTTACGAACTTGTCCTGATATCGCATGGTCTGCGCGGGACTGGTCGAGGGCAGTCGTCGGTGCGGCAGGTCAGGTGCGGTGGGAACAAGACGGATGAAATTCTTCTGCGCCGCAGCGCCGTTGAACAGCACCGGCGTGATGTCCGGATGCTCGGCGGAAAACCGCTGAAAGTCGTTGGGCACCACGCTGTCCGGCTTGATCGCGGCGTCCAAGCTGCCTTCACGCCGACAGGATCGCAGCACGTGCCAGACCGCGATCGAAAGTAGGGAGTGCTGCGGACTCCTGTCTTCAGGCTGGGGGTGAGCGTGTCAAGTCCACGCTTGGAGCGGTCAGGCCCGGCGTGGATCTGGTGTGTTGGCACATTCATAGTGAATGGCTGTCCGATGTTGTCGGTTGTGGCTGTTAGCTTGCGAACGAAGGCGAATATCGCGTTTCGAGGCCGGCTGAGTCGCTTTGATGGAGGAGAAGGGGACGTGGTTGTTCGAGGTGCCGACCATGCCTGATCGCGTGCATTTGCTGGTGGAGGTGGATCCGCATTACGGATTGCACAAGCTGGTGAGAGCGAGCAAGGCTCGGTCCACGCAAATGCTTGGTGAGGAGTATCCCTGGCTGCGGTCGCGATTGCCGTCGTTGGGGACGAATTCGCATTTCGTCGCGACGGGTCGTGCCGGGGGTCTAATGGTCAAACGGTATGTCGACACGCAGAAAGGCCGCTGAGTCGTGCTGGCGGGGCGGCGGTTCCGGGTCGACTTCACCGACGAACAAGCGTTGTTCGCAGAACAGATCGGTACGGCGTGCCGGGCGGTGTGGAACACCGGTCTGCAGCAGCGGCGTGAGTATCGCCGGCGCGGCGCGTGGATGAACTATGGGCCCC
Source organism: Mycolicibacterium celeriflavum (assembly GCF_010731795.1). Lineage (NCBI taxonomy): Bacteria > Bacillati > Actinomycetota > Actinomycetes > Mycobacteriales > Mycobacteriaceae > Mycobacterium > Mycolicibacterium celeriflavum. The sequence continues at coordinate 4,739,500 of NZ_AP022591.1, forward strand.
AGGCCCACGAGCTGGCCGAGGCCAAGCTTGAGCATCCGTGGTTGAAAGACGTTCCGGGGCATTGTCTGCAGCAGACGTTGATGGATCTGGACCGAGCGTGCCGGGAGCACGGCACATTCAAGGTGCAGTGGCGCTCTGGGCGGCGGTGGGTGGCGTCGTTCCGGTTTCCTCAAGGTTCCAGGATGACGGTGGAGAAACTGAACCGACGCCATGCTCGGGTGAAGCTGCCCAAGCTGGGGTGGGTGAAATTTCGGGCATCGCGGAGCCTGGATGGTCAGGTCATCCGCTCGGCCACCGTGTCGAGGGAAGGCAAGCATTGGTTTGTGTCGTTCCTGGTCGATGACGGAATGCGCACACCGAACGAACACCGCGCGCCTGGGGTGGCGGTGGGGGTGGATCGCGGGGTGGCGGTGGCTGTGGCCACCAGCGACGGTGAACTGTTCGACCGGACATTCGTCACTGATGGTGAACACCGCCGCGCGGTAGCGCTGCAACGCAAGCTATCCCGCGCGGGCAAGGGTTCGGCCAACCGCGCCAAGACCCGGTCGAAATTGGCCAGGCTGCGGGCGCGTGAGCGTCGCCGCCGTCAGGACTTCTGTGTCCAAACCGCTGCCCGCTTGGCGCGCGCTAACGCGGTGGTGGTGGTCGAAGACCTCAAGACCCGTAACATGACCCGGCGCGCCACGCCCGTCGAAGATCCCGACAACCCCGGCCGCTACCTCGCGAACGGTGCAGCGCGCAAATCAGCTCTGAACAAGGCCATCTTGGGAAAGGGGTGGAATCGGTTCGACAAAGCGTTGACCTCGGTGGCCCGCTACACCGGGACACAGGTGATCAACGTCGCGGCGGCGTTCACCTCACAACGGTGTTCGGTGTGTGGGCAGGTGGATCCGAAAAACCGTGAGAGCCAAGCGGTTTTCCGGTGCACCAGCTGCCCACACGGACCCGTGCACGCCGATGTGAACGCAGCCAAGAACATATTGGCCGCAGGGCTTGTGGTCACCGCCTGCCGAGAAACCGCAGCACCTGTGGGTGCGGCGGTGACATTGACGCAGGAACCAGCAGGAAACCGCGAGGAATTACTGCTTCAACCCGTCTAACAGGTTGGAATCCCCCGGCTTCAGTCGTGGGGAGGACGTCAAGATCGCACGCGGTATACGTTGAGTCGGTGGCCGATGACTTCGACGTCGACGCGTCCGGGTTGCTGGACGGGCTCGAAGGTGCGGCGCGCGCCGAACGGGCCGAGCTGATTCCGTGGTTGCTGGGCAAGGGTATCTCCGTCGAGGAGATCCGAAACGCCTACCTGCCAATGCTGCTCGGCGCACGCCAGGTGCTCGGTGACGACGGTGTGTACGTCTCTGCGAGAGAAACCAGTGAGAAGACCGGCATCGATCTCGACCTGCTGCAGCGCATCCAACACGCGATGGGATTGCCTACTGTCGACGATCCCGACGCGGCAGTCCACCTGCGCGCCGACGCCGAGGCCGCGGCCTTCGCGCAGCGGTTCATCGAGATCGGCATTCTGCCTGACCAGATCGTTGCGATAACCCGGGTGCTCGCCGACGGGTTGTCCAAGGCGGCGGAGGCGATGCGCTACGCGGGGCTGGCTTCGGTGCTCGACCCGAGCGCGCCGGAACTCGTCATCGCCAAGAACGCCGAAGCTCTCATGCGCACTGCGGACCCGTTGCTCGGACCGATGATCCAGGACTTGTTGCGGTTGCAGCTGCGGCATCTGATGGAGACCGAGGCGATCACGGCCTCCGAGCGGGCCCAAGGCCAGCGGCTGCCCGGTGCCCGGCTCGTGACGATCGCGTTCGCCGACCTCGTCGGCTTCACCCGGCTCGGTGAGGCGGTTCCGCCCGAGGATCTCGAACGGCTCGCCCACCGGCTCTTCGATCTCGCCCACGAGGTATCCGCACCGCCGGTGCGGTTCGTCAAGACGATCGGCGACGAGGTGATGCTCGTCAGCACGGAACCGGTGCCGCTGTTGGAGGGCGTGCTCACGCTGCTCGAGTGGACCAACGACGACGAGGACTTCCCCCGCCTCCGCGTCGGCGTGGCGACGGGTATGGCGGTGAGCCGGGCGGGCGACTGGTTCGGCAGTTCGGTCAATCTCGCCAGCCGCATCACCGGGGCTGCGCGGCCGGGGTCGGTCCTGGTCTCGGAATCGACCCGCGACGCCGTCTCTGACGACGAGCGGTTCGCGTGCTCATTCGCCGGCGCGCGTCACCTCAAGGGCTTCAAGTCCGACGTGAAGCTGTTCCGCGTGCGCCGAACCGACGCCTGAATCAAAGTTCGTTTCGAGACGGGCGTTGTCTGCGGTGTTCTACCATCCAGGGATGCGCCGGGTCGTCAAACTCGTGCTGGTTGCGCTGGTCATGGCGTCGACCGGTCTGCTGGGTGCCACGACGGCGGAAGCCCAACCGCCGCCACCGGCGTGCGGCTACACGCTGTCGCCGCCACAAGTGGTGAACACCGGTGGTGTGAGCAAGGTGACCGCGACGGTCTCGTTCATCGCTTGCGGGGCTCCGTTCCGCCCGGCGATGAGCGTCGCCTGTGTCCACATCGCCGGGCCGGATTCGCAGGGTCAGTGCACACAGGCCAGGGGACCGGCGGCGGCGCAGGTGTACTTCGAGCCGTATCAGCCGGGCGCGACCTATATCGCGAGTGGACGCGGTTGCGGCAAGGTTTTCGAGGACGCGCTGGAGCCGAACTGTCAGATGCTGGGGCCGATCAACGCGACGCTGTAGCGGTGAAGCGGCGCAGCCGAAGGCTGTTGCTGACGACGAACACCGAACTGAACGCCATCGCCGCGCCCGCGATCATCGGGTTGAGTAGACCCGCCGCCGCCAGGGGAAGCGCTGCGACGTTGTAGGCGAACGCCCAGAACAGGTTGCCCTTGATCGTCGCCAATGTCCTGCGGGACAGGCGAATCGCATCGGGAACTGCATTCAGGTCGTCGCGCACCACCGTCAGGTCGCTGGCCTCGATCGCGACGTCGGTGCCGCTGCCCATCGCGAGTCCGAGGTCGGCCTTGGCGAGTGCCGCCGCGTCGTTGACACCGTCGCCCACCATCGCCACCACCTTGCCGTCGGTCTGCAGGCGTTCGACGATTTCAACCTTGTCTTGCGGCAGCACCTCGGCGATGACGTCGTCGATGCCCACGTGTCCTGCGATGGTGCGGGCCGCAGCGGCGTTGTCACCGGTCACCATTATCGGCCTCAAGCCCAGTGTCCGAAGCCGCGAGATCGCCTCGGCCGACGTCGGTTTGACCGTATCGGCAACCACCAGCACGCCACGGACCGTGTCGTCCCAGCCGACAACGACGGCGGTGTAGCCCTGCGACTCCGCCTGTCGGACCGCTGCTTTCAAGGCGTCGGAGAACTCGTGCGAGGTCAGCATCAGCTGCCGGCCGACTGTGACATGGTGGCCCTCGACAAGCCCGCTGACGCCGAAACCGCGCCGGTTGGCGAAGTCCTCGACCGAGGGCAGATCACCGACCTTGTCCCGCGCGCCCTTCACGATCGCCCTCGCGATCGGATGCTCCGAGCCGTTCTCGACCGCGCCTGCCATCCGCAGCACCTCGTCGGGCCGTTCGTCTTCGGCGGTCACGACATCGACCAATGTCATCTTGCCGGTGGTGATGGTCCCGGTCTTGTCCAACACGATCGTGTCGATGCGGCGCGTCGACTCCAGCACCTCCGGTCCCTTGATCAGGATGCCCAGTTGCGCGCCGCGGCCGGTGCCGACCATCAACGCGGTCGGCGTCGCCAACCCCAGCGCGCACGGGCACGCGATGATCAACACCGCGACCGCCGCGGTGAACGCCACCGTCACCGATCCTCCTGTGCCCAGCCAGAAGCCGAGTGTCGCCACCGACAAGGCGATCACGATCGGCACGAACACACCCGAGATCCGGTCCGCCAGCCGCTGCGCCTGCGCCTTGCCGTTCTGGGCGTCCTCGACCAGGCGCGCCATCTGAGCCAGCTGGGTGTCGGTCCCGATCCGACGCGCCCGCACCACGAGTCGGCCGTCGACGTTGACCGTCGCGCCGACCACTTCATCGCCCGGGCCGACGTCCACCGGAACCGACTCCCCGGTGAGCATGGACGCGTCGACCGCCGAAGCGCCCTCGACCACCACGCCGTCCGTGGCGATCTTCTCACCGGGGCGGACGACGAACTCGTCGCCGACCGCCAGCTGGTCGAGCGGAATCCGTTGTTCCTCACCGCCACTGCGCACCACGACGTCTTTGGCGCCGAGTTCGAGCAGCGCGCGCAGCGCCGCGCCCGCCCGCCGCTTGGAGCGCGCTTCGAAATACCGTCCGGCGAGGATGAAAGTGGTCACCCCGGCGGCCACCTCGAAGTAGACGCTGCCGGAGCCATCGGTGCGCGAGAGGGCCAGCGAGAACGGATGCGTCATCCCCGGTGTGCCGGCCGTGCCCCAGAACAGTGCATATACCGACCAGCCCAGTGCTGCAACGGTTCCCATCGAGATCAGGGTGTCCATGGTGGCGCTGCCGTGCCGCAGGTTCGCCCACGCCGCGCGATGGAACGGCCACGCGCCCCACACCACCACCGGCGCCGCCAGTGTCAGCGACAGCCACTGCCAGTTCGTGAACTGCAGCGCGGGGATCATCGCCATCGCGATCACCGGAATCGTCAATGCCAGCGAGACGAGCAGGCGGTGCCGAAGTGCGGCCGTCGGGTCGTCTTCGGTGACGGCTTCCTGCACGTCCGGCAGTTGCGCCTGGTAGCCCGCCTCTTCGACAGTCGCCACCAACGCCTCGGGCGTCACGTCCTCGCCGTACTCGACGCGCGCCTTCTCGGTCGCGAAGTTGACGGTCGCCGTCACACCGTCGATCTTGTTGAGCTTCTTCTCGATTCGGTTCGCGCACGACGCGCAGGTCATGCCGTCGATCGACAGCTCGATCGTGTCAGTGGCCATGGCCGTCCCCGCCGTGATCCTGGGTGGGGGAGTGCTGCTGTCCGGACGGCTCGACCGACACCGTGAACTCGGCGGTGCGGACCTCGTCACGATGCTTGAAGTCCAGGAACAGCCGGTACTCGCCCGCACTGGGGAAGGTGGTGTGGAAATCGACGGCCGGTCCTGCGGGCGTGACTCCGTCGCCGGGTTCTCCGATCGGATGCACGTGCAGGTATGCGAGGTCGGCCGCCCGCAACGCCACGAGATGACCGTAGGCGCCCAGGTACGGTTGCAGGTCGTCGACCGGGGTGCCGTTGCGGTTCACCGCCAGCGTAAGGGTCGACGGCTCAGCGGCTTTCGGTGTGCCGCGCAGTGTCACGGTGTAGTCGCCGACGGTCGACGACGCGTCGACCGCGGGTAATGGCTGGGGCTGATAGGGGCCGGCCACGTGCACGTTGGCGCTCAGGGTGAGCGCGGGCCCGCCGGCGGGCAGAAAGTCGGCGAACACGCGGTAGTCACCCGCTCGGCTGAAATCGACGGGGACCCGCCACGTTCCACGGTCGTCGAGCACCGGATGCAGATGCTGGTATCCGGTCAGATCGTTGCGAACCACGATCAGGTGCAACAGCTCTTCGTGGGATTCCTCGAAGCGCACCACCGGTGTGCCGGCCTCATCGAGGATGCGGAACTCCAGCGGCGAGTTCGGCTCCGCGGAGCGAAGCGACTGAGCCAGCTCGAGGGTGTAGCCGCCCTGGCTCGCCTGCAACCCGCTCGGTGGTTGCGCAGCTGCGCCGGCGTCGTGACCGGCGGGGTGCTCGGCCGCAGTGACGTCGCCCTTCGGTCCGAACGACCTGCCGACCCACACCGCGACCGCGAACACCACCGCGAGTGCGGTGACGAAAGCGGCGATCCGAGGTCCGGTCCTCATCAGCTCGCCAGCCGGTAGCCGGCATCTTCCACGGCGCTTCTGATCTCGGCCGGTTCGACGGGCACGACGCTGGCTATGGTCACCGCACCGCTGGCGACGTCCACGTCGACGTTCGTCACACCTGTGATCTCGCTGATCTCTTCCCGCACAGAAGTGGCGCAATGTCCGCAGGTCATGCCGGTGACGGTAACTGTCGTAGTGGTCATGACCCCAAGCATACATATACCCCCATGGGGTATGCAATCAGGTCTTGCGGGCGGCACTTCGAGCACGTGCTGGCCCGCGAGGTCGCCGCCCGCCAGCCGTCGAAACCATGCCGCCTCGCGGGTGTGCTGGTGCGCGGCCCGCACGGGATTGTTCATCGCCGCGCGTTGGATGCTGTTCAGCTTCATACGGTCGAACGGTACCCCGGTAGGGTATGGCCTACCAGAGCTACGTTCCGTCGAGCGTGGCAGCATCGGCATCCATGCGGGTTCTCGTTCAGCGGGTCACGTCTGCCGCGGTCACGGTGGACGGCGAGGTCGTCGGCACCATCGCGCCGGAAGGTCAGGGCCTGCTCGCGCTCGTCGGCGTCACGCACGACGATGACGACGCCAAGGCCGCGCGGATGGCCGAAAAGCTGTGGCAGTTGCGGATTCTCGATGATGAGAAGTCGGCAAGCGACGTCGGTGCGCCGCTCCTCGTGGTCAGCCAGTTCACGCTCTATGCCAATACCGCGAAGGGCCGGCGCCCGGCGTGGAACGCGGCGGCGCCCCGCGCCGTGGCCGAACCACTCGTCACGTCCTTCGCCGAGGCGTTGCGCGGGCTCGGTGCCGATGTCGAGACCGGGGTGTTCGGCGCCCACATGGCCGTCGAACTCGTCAACGACGGCCCGGTGACCGTGTTGCTCGAACTCTGACCTACTGCGTCGCGACCGGCGGGACGCCCTCCGACGGCTGAACGATGACGAAGCCCTGGCCGTGGAAGGAGACCTGAACCGCCTCGCCGGAGCCTCGTCCGATCAGCGCCCCCGCCTTGAAGCTCGTCTTGAGCTGCGTCTGCAGATTCGCCGACCACGCCACCACCGCGTTCGTGTCGGCGAACGTCGGCGCCTCGGCGGCGTTGAGGACGACCGGCGGACCGTCGGTGGTCAGCGCCACCCAACCGGTCCCGCGCAGGGTGGTGTTGAACAGCCCGCCCGTCGCGATGCTGCCACCCTTAACCCGCTCGATGTTCCAGTCCAGACTCGACGAGAACGCCAGCACGTTCTTGCCGCTGATCGACAGGCCGGAATTGGTCAGGTTCAGCAGGTGTACGTCGTATGCCCGCTCGGCCAGGAACACATCACCCTGACCCTGACAGCGCATGAGCGGCAAGCCTTCTCCGGTCAACGCCTTCTTGAGGAACTTCGACGCGCCGCCACCCTCGAACGCGAAATCCACGTTGCCCTGATACGCGACCATCGATCCCTGCCGCGCCATGAACGGCTCGCCGAGGCGCACCCGCAACAGTTTCGAGTTCTGGTTCGCAATCGGCGTGGCTTCCTTCTCGCTGAACCTGCCGTCGACGAGATCGCCGGTGATGCCGGCGAAACCGTCCCCTGCGGGCTGGCCGACCGCGCTCGCTTGGGGCGGCGGACCCTGTGGATGGCCCTGCGCCGGACCGTGGGGCGGGGCACCCAGCGGTGCCCGGCCGACCTGGCCCTGATGCGACACCTGATCGGTCCAGCGCTGCCCGTCCCACCAGCGGTACTCGTAGCGGCCCTCAGGGTCGGGTCGCCAGCTTCCATTGTTCGGTGCGGTCATGGGCACCAAACTAACCGGACAACTGGCATTGTTGGGGTATGGCAAAGGAAATCGACCGGGTGCGGGCGCGCAGCGCGGTGGCGGTCATCAGGCAGCATCCGGGCATGGCGCTGTTCGTCGCGTCGCCCGCGCTCATCGCAGTGGGGCTGGTGTGGTGGCTGGTCAGCCCGGCGCTGGCAATTCTCCTGTTGATCGGCATGGTGGTGGCGGGCGGCGCAGCGCTGCTGCTCAAGCGCAACTAGCCCAATAAGACCTCAACATCGGTCGAGGTCAACCAGGACGTTTCGCTCTGAGATGAATTTTCCTCAAGCGGGCTGTAACAGAGTAATCATGTAATCATGAGACACAACATCCATGGCCGGCGCCGTCCGGGCGGCTGGCAACAGGCTCAGCAACCCGATGCCGGCGACGCGCCAGACTGGTTCGCCGGCCGGCTTCCCGAGGGCTGGTTCGCGGGCGACCCGACCGTGGTCGTCGACCGCGAGGAGATCACGGTCATCGGTCGCCTGCCCGAACCCGAGGGCGGCGAAAGTGAGGCGCGCGCATCCGGACGGGTCGCGCGGTTCCGTGAAGAGACCCGGGCCGAGCGCATGCACATCGCGGACGAGGCCGAGGCGCGCTACGGACGCAAAGTGGCGTGGGGCGTCCAGGTGGGCGCTGGCGAAACCGCCGAACAAATCCTGTTCACCCGCTTGGCCGTTCCGGTCATGACCCGGCTGCGCCAGCCCGAGCGGCAGGTGCTCGACACGCTGGTGGACGCCGGTGTGGCGCGGTCCCGTTCCGACGCGCTGGCGTGGTCGGTGCGACTGGTCGGCGAACACGCCGAGGAGTGGCTGGGCAAGCTGCGTGAGGCGATGCGCAACGTCGATGACCTACGCGCCGAGGGACCCAAGCTCTAGCTCGTCGCCCGCTCCACCGCGACGAAGGCCGAACTCAGCGCCGACGTCTGCGACAGCGGGTCCACCGGTCCACCGTCGATCAGCAGATTGCGGTTGGCGCCGTACACAATCGGCTCGGCGCGGCCGCGGGGATCGAAAACCCTTGAGCCCCAGCCGTGGTCGACGATGATCACGCCTTGACGCGGCCGATCGTTCACCACCGCCCTCAACTCGATCGCTCCGACCGGCGAGATGATCCTGACCAGATCGCCGTCGGTCACTCCCAAGTCGGCGGCGTCCTTCGGGTGGATGACGACGTCGTTGCCCTTACCCGCCGGATGTAGGCCGGGCAGGTCGTTGAGCCACGAGTTCATCGAGTGCCGGTGTCTGCGGTTGGCCAGCTGGAACGGATAGCCGACGGGCGGCTCGGGATGCGGTCCGGCGAGCAGTTCGCGGGCCCGCGCGACGAACTCCGGCGGCGCGGCGTGCACCTTCTTGTCGTCGGTTCGCAGCGCCTCGCGGAAATGCCCGAATTCGCGGGGGCCGAGCACCCAGCCGTGCGGATGCGATATGACGTCGCGCCATTTGATCCTGCGCCCGTTGAACTTTCGTCCGGTCGCGACGACCAGCCGGTCGATCCAGTGCGGTCCGAACTCCAGTTCCGGCTTGCGGGTCAGCCGTGCCAACGCCCGCGTCGCCGTGATGAACCCGTTGAGGCCGCGGGCACGGAACAAAGGTCTGCGCATCGCGATCGCCAGGTCGGTGAAGATCCGCCATTCCTGCCGGACGTCCGGCGGCGGCTCGACGGCCTTGGCCCCGTAGTGCAGGTACGGCTCATCGTGCATGTTGCTGGTGAACGCGAGCAGGTCACTGCGCTCCAGCCAGTGGGCCGCCGGCAGCAGCCAGTGCGCGTGTCGGTGGCTCTCGCGCTGGACGAAGTCGATGGCGACGAGCAGGTCGAGGTCGGCCAACGCGCGGTCGAGTTTGGCGCCGTCGGGCCCGGAGACCACGGGATTGCCACAGTTGATCAGCATCGCCCGGATCTGACCGCGGCCGGGAGTGGTGATCTCATCGGGCAATTCGCTGAGCGCGTGTGCCCCCGCGACCATCTCGCGGCCCAGCAGTCGGCTGTGGTGCGGCTTGGTCTTGACCATCGCCGACATCCGGATCGCGTCGACGTAGCCGGGCTCGTAGCGACGCCCGCCGGGGCGGTCCATCCGGCCGGTGATCACGTTGAGCACGTGCCCCAGCCACTCCGCGACGGTGCCGGTCAGGTGCAGCGAGACCCCGGTCCGGGTGACCACCATGGCCCCGCGCGCAGCGGCGAAGTCGCGGGCGACCCGCTCGATCCGGTCGCGGGCGATGTCGCAGCGGGCGGCCAGATCATCGAGGTCCGCATCGGCGACCAGTGCGCGCAGATCGTCCACGCCGGTGGCGAGTTCGGTGCAGTCGCCGCGATGTTCGAGGCCCTCGTCGAGGATGACCTTCACCATGGCCAGCAGCAGCGCCCAGTCCAGTCCGGGCCGCACCGCGAGATGCACGTCGGCCTTCTCGGCGGATTCGGTGCGTAGCGGGTCGACCACGACGATCGTGGCGCCCTGTTGTTGACGGGCGAGTGCGCGCCGCCACCCGCCGGGCACGGTCTCCAGCCAGTTCCACGCGCTCACCGCCGGGTTGGTGCCGACCAGAAGGAAGTAGTCGCAGTTGTCGATATCGGACACGGGCGCCATCAGGATCGACCCGTACATCGCGGCGGCGACGACGTGCATCGCGTTCTGGTCGACCGAGCCGACGAAGTAGCGGCTGTGCGTGCCGATCGCGTCCAGCCAGCCGTTCATGAAGATGATGTTCGACGACGAGAACCCCGATGGATTGCCGTAATAGACGCCGACCGCGTCGGGACCGCCCGCCTGGATCGCGGCATTCATCCTGGCGGCGATATCGCTGATGGCCTCGTCCCAGGTGGCCTCGACGTAGGAGTCGCCGACGCGGCGCATCGGGTGAAGGATCCGTCGCGGGTGTTCGACGAGTTCGTGTGCGGTGCGACCCTTGGCGCAGAAGTCCTGCCAGCTGTGCGGGTTCTGTTTGTCGGGGGCGATCTTGGTGACCCGGTTGTCGTTGACCGTCACCTCGAGGCCGCACGACGCCAGGCAGTATCGGCAGAAGGTGTAGACGGTCTTGCTCATCGTCTTGAGCGTACGGCGGTCAGGCCTGCGTCATGGACCAATAAGCACCACGCTTAGCGAGAAGTTCGGCGTGGTTGCCGCGTTCGACGATCCGGCCCGCCTCGAGCACCACGATCACGTCGGCGTCGCGGATCGTCGAAAGCCGGTGGGCGATGATGAAACTCGTGCGGTCCCGGCGTAGTTCGGCCATGGCGTGCTGGATCAGCAGCTCGGTGCGGGTGTCGACCGAACTGGTGGCCTCGTCGAGGATCAGCAGTCGCGGCCGGGCCAGCACCGCACGGGCGATCGTGATGAGCTGCTTCTCACCGGCGCTGATCGTGCCGCCGTCGTCGCTGACGTGAGTCTGGTACCCGTCGGGGAGCATGTGCACGAACCGGTCGACGTACGCGGCTTTCGCGGCCGCGAGCACCTCGTCCTCCGAGGCGTCGGGCCTGCCGTAGGCGATGTTGTCGTAGATGGTGCCGCCGAACAACCAGGTGTCCTGCAGCACCATTCCGATCCGCGATCGAAGCGAAGCCCTGCGCACCGTCGAGATGTCCACGCCGTCAACCAGTATCCGACCGGAGTCGACGTCGTAGAACCGCATCAGCAGGTTCACCAGCGTGGTCTTGCCGGCGCCGGTCGGCCCGACGATCGCGACCGTGCTGCCGGGTTCGGCGATCAGCGACACGTTCTCGATGACCGGTGTGTCGGGGTGGTAGCCGAACGTGACGTCTGCGAATTCCACCCGACTTGCCAACTCCCGCGAACGTCCGTCCGGATCGGCCGCCGGGTCGGGTTGTTCCTCCTCGGCGTCGAGTAGGTCGAACACCCGCTCGGCGCTGGCCACGCCGGACTGCATCGCGTTGTACATGCCGGCCACCTGCGTCAACGGCTGGTTGAACTGGCGGACGTACTGGATGAAGGCCTGGATGTTGCCGAGCGTGATCTGGCCGGTGGCCACCTGCAGTCCGCCCACGACCGCCACCGCGACATAGCTCAGGTTCCCGATGAACGTGGTGGCGGGGGACACCAGACCCGAGAAGAACTGCGCGCCGAAGGCGGCATGGTAGACGTCGTCGTTGCACTCGCGGAAGCGTTCCTGGGCGGCCGCGCGGTGGCCGAACGTCTTGACGATCGTGAAACCGCTGTAGGTTTCCTCGATGTGGGCGTTGAGCCGTCCGGTGTTCGCCCACTGCGCGACGAACAATCGTCGCGACCGGCGTGCGATCACCCGGGTCGCCCAAAGCGACAGCGGCACCGTCACCACCGTCAGCAGGGTCAGCAGCGGCGAGATCGTCAGCATCATCACCAGCACCGAAAGCACCGTCAGCACGGCCGTCATCAACTGGCTGATCGTCATCGACAGCGAGGTCTGGATGTTGTCGACGTCGTTGGTCAGCCGGCTGAGCACCTCGCCGCGCTGGCGAGAGTCGAAGTAGGACAGCGGCAACCGGTGGACCTTGTTCTCGACGTCGCAGCGCAGCGTCACCATGGTCCGCTGCACCGCGACGATGAGAAGCCGCGCCTGTAGCCAGACCAACAGCGCGGCAACGAGATACAGGCACAGTGCGAGGAGCAGGGTGCGGCCGACGGCGCCGAAGTCGATACCGCGGCCGGGAACGACGTTCATCCCCGACAGCAGGTCGGCGAAGGTGTCGTCGCCATGGGCCCGCGCGGCCTCGATCGCCTGCCCCTTGGTCAGGCCCGCGGGGAGTTGGCGCCCGATGACACCGTTGAACAAGAGATCGGTGGCGTGCCCGAGGATTCGCGGCCCGATGACGCTGATCGCGATGCCGCCGACACCCAGCAGGATCACCGCCGCGGTCAGGCCGCGCTGCGGGGTGAGCCGCTTGACCAGTCGGATCGCCGATCCGGTGAAGTCGCGGGACCGCTGGGTCGGTGGCTGCGCCATGCCGCGGATCGGCCGCGCCATCGGTCCCGTCACTGCGCATCACCCACTTCGGCGAGCGACTGCGAATCGGCGAACTCTGCGTACTCGGCGCATTCCGCCAGCAGGGTTTCGTGGGTTCCCACGCCGACGACCCGACCGTCGTCGATGACGACGATCTGATCTGCCTGTGTGACGGTGGAGATGCGCTGTGCGACAACGATGACCGTCGCATCCGCCGACACCTCGCGCAGCGCGGAGCGCACTCGGGTGTCGGTGTGTACGTCGAGCGCGGAGAACGCGTCGTCGAACAAGTACACGGCGGGGCGACGGATGACCGCGCGGGCGATGGCCAACCGTTGCCGCTGCCCGCCCGAGAAGTTCGCCCCGCCCTGCGCGACCCGCAGGGCCAGGCCGTCGGCGTGGGCGCGCACGAAATCGTCGGCCGCGGCCACCCGTAGCGCCTCCCACATCTCGTCCTCGGTGGCCACATGTCCCGGGACCGCGCCCAGTTGCAGGTTGTCGGCGACGGTGCCCGAGAACAGGTAGCCGCGCTGCGGCACCAGGCCGATCACCGACCACAGGTGCTCGGGGTCGTACTCGCGCACGTCGACGCCGTCGAGTCGAACCGAACCGCCCGTCACGTCGTACATCCGGCAGATCAGTGACACCAGCGTCGACTTACCGGAGCCGGTGGAGCCGACCACGGCCGTCGTCGTACCGGGTCGGGCGGTCAGCGAAATATCTTGCAGCACAGGACGTTCAGCGCCCGGATAGGAGAACGTCGCGCCCTCGAGCCGGACCTGTCCCTCGATCCTTTCCGGCCGGACCGGGTGCTGCGGGCTGGTGATGTGCGGTGAGACGGACAGCACCTCGGTGATGCGTTCGGCGCACACCGACGCGCGCGGGATGATGACGAGGATGAACGTCGCCAGCAGGACGGCCATCAGAATCTGCATGAAGTAGGCCAGGAACGCGATCAACGAGCCGACCTGCATCTGTCCGGCGTCGATGCGCATCCCACCGAACCAGATCAGTGCGACGCTCGAGATGTTGATGACCAGCGTCGTGGTCGGCAGCATCAGCGCCTGCCACCGGCCGGCCTCCAGTGCGGTGTCGGCCAACGCGTGGTTGGCCTCGGCGAACCGGTTGCGCTCGAACGGCTCCCGGGCGAACGCGCGGATCACCCGCAGGCCCGAGAGCTGGTCGCGCATCACCCGGTTGATGCCGTCGACCTGCCGCTGCATTCGGCGGAATATCGGCAGCAGGTGGCGCACGATCCAGTAGTTGGCCAGGGCCAGGATCGGCACACTGACCAGAAGCAGCCATGACAGGCCGGCATCCTGATGCACGGCCATGAAGATGCCGCCGACCGACATGATCGGAGCGGTGACCAGCATCGTGCAGGTCAGCTGCACCAAAAGCTGGATCTGCTGCACGTCGTTGGTGGTGCGGGTCAGCAGCGACGGCGCACCGAACCGTGCGGTGTCCTCCGCCGAGAACCCGGTGACGTGGTGGAAGAGCGCGGAACGCAGGTCACGACCGACTCCCATGCCCGCCCGCGATCCGAAGTACACCGCGCCAACCGCGCACACCACCTGGAGCGCTGTGACCGCAAGCATCACGCCGCCCAACTCGATGATCCTGCGCAGGTTGCCCGTCGTGACGCCGTCGTCGATGATCGCCGCGTTGACGGTCGGCAGGTACAGCGACGCCAGCGTGCTGATCAACTGCAGCGTGGCGACGGCGGCGAGCGGTGCCCGGTATGGCCGCGCGTACTGTCGCAGCAGCGCCCATAGCATCCAGTTACTGTCGCACACCGGATGAATCAGCAGGTCAACCGACATGTCGGTGGTTGACCCCGGAGGCTGCCGCTACAGTGCATGGCGTGACCCACAGCACGCGTATGACCCGCTGCCTGGCGGTTGCGGCCGCGGCGGTCATCCCGCTGGTCGCCGCATGCTCGGATTCCGAACCGGCCGGCCCGCAGGTGCCCGAGGACAGCCCGCCGCCGACGGAGAACGTCTCGCACGGTCCGTTTTTTCCGGAATGCGGCGGTATCAGCGACCAGGAGATCACCAAGCAGACCCGGGTGCCGGGGTTGGTCAACACCGCCAAGACCTCGGTCGGCTGCCAGTGGCTGTCCGGCGGCAGCATCTTGGGCCCGCACTTCTCGTTCACCTGGTTCCGGGGCAGCCCCATCGGCCGAGAGCGCAAGACCATGGAGCTGTCGCGCACCAGCGTCGAGGACATCAGCATCGAAGGCCACGACGGGTTCATCGGCTACAGCGAGGATCCGATCAACGGCGTCAACCTGTGTGAGATCGGCATCCAGTTCGACGACGACTTCATCGAGTGGTCGATCAGCTACGCCGCGAAGCCGTTCCCGGATCCCTGCGAAGTGGCCAAGGAACTGACCCGCCAATCGATTGTGAATTCCGAATGAGAACCGCGTCCGTTCGTCGGCTGCTCGCGGGCCTGCTCGCGGTGCTCGCCGCCCTCTCCGTGCTGATCGGTTGCACGCGGACGGTGGAGGGCACCGCGGCCAAATCGGGCTCGGGTGGCGGACCGCGCAACGAGGACTCCGAGCGGCAGTACCCGAACCTGCTCAAAGAGTGCGAGGTGCTGACCGAGGACATCCTCGCCGAAACCGTGGGCGCCGATCCGCTGGACATTCAGAGCACATTCGTCGGCGCGGTGTGTCGGTGGCAGGCGGCCAACCCGTCGGGTCTGGTCGACATCACCAGGTTCTGGTTCGAGATGGGCGATCTCGACCACGAACGCGAGGTCGCCCAGCGGCTGAACTACCGGATCGAAGACCGCCGGGTGGCCGGCATCCAGTCGATCGTGATGCAGCCCAACGATCCGAACGGCGCGTGCGGCGTGGCCAGCGACGCCGCCGGTGTCGTGGGCTGGTGGGTCAATCCGCAGGCGCCCGGGATCGACGCCTGCGGGATGGCGCTGAAGCTGATGGAATTGACGCTCGCCACCCGCGCCTAACGCGCCACGTGGAAGGTGACCAGCGCGGCGCCGTCGAGGCCAAGCTGATCCCACGGCCGCTCGGTGCGCAGCACCGCGATCGATGAGGTCGGGAACTTCATCGAGATCTGCTCGGCCGCAGTCTTGTTGCTGTCCTCTGCGTTGGCCAGCCCCAGGGCGACGCCGGACATCGCCGGCTCGTGCCCGATGACCAGCAGCGTCTGCACCTGGAAGTCGAAACGTGTCTGCACCCGGTTGATCTCGTCGATCACCGTGCCCGGCGTCGCGTCGTAGATGCGGTCGACGTACTCGACGGGTGCGGCGACACGGGTGCGGGCCAGTGTCTCGCGGGTGCGGGTCGCGGTCGAGCACAGCACCGCGTCCACCGGGGTCGACTGCGCCCGCAGCCAATCGCCGGCCAACCCGGCCTCGCGCACCCCCCGCGGGGCCAGCGGGCGGTCGTGATCGGCCACGCCCGCCGGGTAGTCGGACTTGGCGTGCCGGAGCAGCAGAAGCGTGCGATTCACCTTTGTCACCGGACTGGTCACCGGTCTCACGGTAAGGCATGCCGACGCACCTCCCGGGACTTGTCGGGGCACCGCCCTACACTCGCGATGCCTGGCAAACACGCAAGCAGAAGGGATGGGCCGAGATGCGATTCGTGCACACTGCCGACTGGCAACTCGGCATGACCCGGTACTTCCTCAATGGCGAGGCGCAGCCCCGTTATTCGGCCGCGCGCCGCGACGTGGTGGCCGAACTCGGGCGCGTGGCCGCCGAGTCCGGCGCGGAGTTCGTGGTCGTCGCCGGCGACGTCTTCGAGCACAACCAGCTCGCGCCGCGCGATGTCAGCCAGTCGCTGGAGGCCATGCGTGCCATCGGTGTTCCGGTGTACCTGCTGCCCGGCAACCACGATCCGCTGGATGCCTCGTCGGTGTACACCAGCGCACTGTTCACCACCGAATGTCCCGACAACGTGACGGTCCTCGCCCGCGCGGGCGTGCACGAGGTGCGCCCCGGTGTGCAGTTGGTGGCGGCGCCATGGACGTCGAAGGCGCCGTCGTCTGATCCGGTCGCGGATGTGCTCGCCGACCTATCCGCCGACGGTGCCGTGCGAATCGTCGTCGGCCACGGCGGTGTCGACATCTTCGTGCCCGATAAGGACCGGCCGTCGCTGATCCGGCTGGCGGCGCTCGAGGCGGCCATCGACCGAGGCGTGGTGCACTATGTGGCGCTGGGCGACAAGCACTCTCGGATGCAGGTCGGGTCCACCGGGCGGATCTGGTATTCCGGGTCTCCGGAGGTCACCAACTACGACGACATCGAGGCCGACCCGGGGCATGTGCTGATCGTCGACGTCGACGAGGATGACCCGGCGCACCCGGCTCGCGTCGAACCGCGGAAGGTGGGCCGCTGGCGGTTCGTCACGCTTCGCCGTGGGGTCGACAGCGGCCGTGACGTCACCGACCTGGACATCAACCTCGACCTGCTGCCGGACAAGGAACGCACCGTGGTGCGCCTGGCGCTGACCGGATCGCTGACCGTCACCGACAAGGCTGCACTGGATCGGTGCCTGGACAAGTACGACCGGTTGTTCGCGGCGTTGAGCCTGTGGGAGAAGCAGACCGACATCGCGGTGATGCCCGCCGACGGTGAGTTCGACGACCTCGGCATCGGCGGATTCGCGGCGTCGGCGGTCGACGAATTGGTCGGGACGGCCCGTTCGGACGGCGAGGCGGCCGACGACGCGCGGGCCGCGCTCGCACTGCTGCTGCGGCTGTCGGATCGAGGTGCGGCGTGAAACTGCACCGCCTGGTCCTGACCAACTACCGCGGAATCACTTACCGCGAGATCGAATTTCCCGACCGCGGTGTGGTGGTGGTCAGCGGGGCCAACGAGATCGGCAAGTCGTCGATGATCGAGGCGCTCGACCTGTTGCTGGAGGCCAAGGACCGGTCATCGAAGAAAGAGGTCAAAGAGGTCAAGCCGACACACGCCGACGTCGGCGCCGAGGTCACCGCCGAGATCTCCACGGGGCCATACCGATTCGTGTACCGCAAGCGGTTCCACAAGCGCTTCGAGACCGAGCTGACCGTGCTGGCGCCGCAGCGCGAGCAGCTCACCGGCGACGAGGCGCACGAGCGCGTCCGGGGCATGCTCGAGGAAACCGTCGACACCTGCCTGTGGCAGGCCCAGCGGGTGTTGCAGTCGTCGTCGACCGCGGCGGTGGACCTGTCCGGTTGCGACGCGCTGTCCCGCGCGCTCGATGTGGCCGCCGGTGAGGCGGTGGCACTGTCGGGCACCGAGCCGCTTCTGATCGACCGCGTCGAAGAGGAGTATCTTCGCTACTTCACCCGGACCGGCAGGCCCACCGGCGAGTGGGCCGCGGCCACCAACCGGTTGCGGGCCGCCGAGGAGGCGCTGGCCGAGGCGGCGGCCGCCGTCGCGGAGGTCGACGACGCGGTGCGTCGGCACGCCGCCCTCACCGAGGAACTCGCCCGGCTGAAAGCGCAGCGGGCCGACGCGGCAACGGGACTCGCCGCGGCGCAGGAGGCCGCAGAGGCGGTGGCCGTGCTGGCTCGCCAGCTCAAGGAAGCGGAGCTGGTTGCCGCTGCGGCACAGGCCAACCACGACACATCGCGGGCCGCGGTCGACCAACGACGGCGGTCGCGCACCGACATCGAGCAGCGGGCCGCCTCGATCGCCGATCTGGAGGCAGCCGTCGCCGCGGCCGCCGAAGAACAGTCGGCGGCCGCCGAGGTGGCCGAGGCCGCCGAAGTCGAGGCCGAGCAGGCGCGAAGCGCTCTGGAAGCGACCCAGACCCGGGTCGAAGCGGCGCGTCGATCGGTTCAGCAGCTCGCCGATCGCGACGAAGCGGATCGGATCGCTGCACGGTTGGCGAAGATCGACACCGCCCGGCGTGAGCTCGAACGGGTGCAGGCCGAACTCGACGAGATCCGGCTGTGCGACGAGGGTATGCGGGCCATCGAGGCCGCCAAGGCGGCGGTCGACGTGGCGATGGGACAGGTGGAGTTTGCGTCGGCGCAGATCGAGCTGACCGCGACCGCCGACGTCGAGGTGAGCGTGGGCGGCGAGACAGTCAGGCTCGGTGCCGGTGAGACGTGGGCGACCAGCGTGAGCGCCGAGACCGCCGTCGATGTGCCGGATTTGTTGACTTTCCGTCTGGTTCCGGGTACGCCGGCGTCACAAACTCGGGCCAAACTCGATGCGGCACAGCAGACTTTGGCATCGGCGCTCGAACTCTGCGGGGCCGACGACGTCGCCGCGGCACGAGCCCTCGACCAGCGTCGTCGGCAACTGACGGGCACCCGTGACCGGCTGTGTGCGACCAGCGAGGCACTGGCCGGCGACGAATCGGTCGAACAGCTCAGGGCGCGGCTGGCCGACCTGACCGAGGGCCAGCCGGCGGTCACCGAACTGTTCGACGTCGACTCGGACGCCGCCCGTGCCGAACTCGACGCCGCAACTGCCGCGCAGAAGCAGGCGATCGCCGACTGCGAGACGCACCGTAGAGTCGGCGAAGAGGCCGCAAAGCGACTGCGGCAGCGCGAGACTCGTCTCACCGTACTGACCGAGAAGCTCACCGGAGCACAGGCAGAGCTTGGGCTGGCGCGCGAACGGCTGGACGGGCAGCGGGCCGAAGTCGGCGACGACGACTTGGCGGTGACGGCGCAGGCACATGCCGACGAAGCGCAGCGGGCGGCCACTCTGGTCACCGAGCTGAGCGGCGAATTGGCCCGTACCGCGCCGGATACCGTCGCAGCCGCGCTGAACGACGCCGCGCGCCGGGCGGATGCCTTGGCGGCGAGCCACGATGAGGTCGCCGAGGCCCTGCGCGAGGTCACCACCCAGCTGAAGCTCTACGGAACCGAAGGGCGCAAGGGCAAACTCGACGATGCCGAAACCGAGCGCGAGCACGCCTTCGTGGAGTACTCACGGGTGCAGCGGCGTGCCCGGGCGGCGCAACTGTTGCGATCGGTGTTGGCGCGGCACCGGGACGCCACCCGGTTGCGCTACGTCGACCCGTTCCGCAGTGAGGTGGAGCGGTTGGGCCGCATGGTGTTCGGTGACGACTTCGAGGTCGAGGTCGACAGTGCGCTGCGAATCTGCACTCGCACGCTGTCAGGCCGGACGGTGCCGTATGAGTCGCTGTCCGGCGGGGCCAAGGAGCAGCTGGGCATCGTGGCGCGGCTGGCCAGTGCCTCGCTGGTGGCCAAGGAGGACAGCGTGCCGGTGGTCATCGACGACGCGCTCGGGTTCACGGACCCCGACCGGCTGGTCAAGATGGGTGCGGTGTTCAACGCGGTTGGCGGTGACGGCCAGGTGATCGTGTTGACCTGCAGCCCGCAGAGGTACGCCGCGGTCGACGGCGCCCACCACATCGCGCTGGCCGGCTGAGTTTCCACCGCGAGCTGGGCCCCAGCTCGCCGAGAAGAAATTAGACTCCCGCGAATGGAGGCCGACTACATCGTCGTGGGAACGGGCTCGGCCGGGTCGGTCGTGGCCGGCCGGCTGAGCGCCGACCCGTCCGTTCAAGTCATCGCACTGGAAGCGGGCCCGTACGACAAGGACAAGTTCATCCGGATCCCCGCCGGATTCCAAAAGCTCTTCCGCAGCCCGATGGACTGGGATTACCGCACAGAGCCGCAGAAGGAACTCGACGGCCGCGAGATCTACTGGCCCAGAGGCAAGATGGTCGGCGGGTCGTCGTCGATGAACGCGATGATGTGGGTCCGCGGTTTCGCCGCCGACTACGACGAGTGGGGTGAGGCCGCAGGCGACCAGTGGGACTACGCGCATCTCGAGCCGTACCTGCGCCGCATCGAGGCCGGTCCGCTCTCGATCAGCGCGCAGCGCAGCCCGCGCAGCTCCACCGCCAAGTGGCTGGCGGCCGCCGAAGAATCCGGCTTTCGCATCGAGAAGCCGAACCAGGCTGCGCCTGAGGGGTTTTGCGAGACACTCGTCACCCAGCGCCGGGGTGCCCGGTGGAGCGCCGCCGACGCCTACCTCAAGCCAGCCCTCAAGCGCGCCAACCTCACGCTCGAGACCGACGCACTGGCGACCAGGGTGGTTTTCGACGGGCGCCGTGCCGTCGGCGTCGAGGTGGAGCAGGCCGGCCGCCGCCGCGTCATCAACGCGCGACGCGAAGTGGTGCTGTGCGGCGGCGCGATCAACAGCCCTCAGCTGCTGATGCTCTCGGGCATCGGCGACGGCGAGCGGCTGGCCGAGCACGGCATCGAGACGCGGGTGCACGCGCCCAATGTCGGGGCCAACCTGCTCGACCATTTCATCGCCGCTCTCGGCTTCGACGTGCCCGACGATTCGCTGTTCGGCGCCGAGAAGCCGCTGCAGCTGCTGAACTATTTCCTGCGCCGCCGCGGCATGCTCACCTCCAACGTGGGGGAGGCCTACGGATTCATCCGCAGCCGTCCAGACCTCGCGCTGCCGGACCTGGAACTGATCTACGCACCCGCCCCGTTCTTCGATGAAGGTGTCGGCTATCCCTACGACACCCATGCCGTCGTCCTCGGCACGATCCTGCTCAAGCCGCACAGCAGCGGCACCATCGAGCTGCGCTCGGCCGATCCGAAGGACAAGCCGATCATCGACCCGCGGTACCTCACCGATCCCGACGGCGCGGACCGTGCGGCGATGATGGCCGGCTTGCGCATGTGCGCGAAGATGTCCCAGACGTCGGCGCTCAAAGGCGTCATCGGCAGGATCGCCCGGCCGCTCGACGCGACCACGCTCGACGACGAGACGTTGGAGCGCGCGTTGACCACGGTGTCTCACACGCTGTACCACCCCGTCGGCACGTGCCGGATGGGGCGCGACGACGCCAGTGTGGTCGACCCAAACCTGCGCGTCCGCGGCGTCGACGGCCTGCGGGTCGCCGACGCGTCGGTGATGCCGACGATCATCCGCGGGCACACTCACGCGCCCAGCGTGCTGATCGGAGAGAAGGCCGCCGAGCTGATCCGAGCGGGATGATGCCGGCGCCGACGCGGTGGGTGCCAGGATGGGTTCATGGCCGAACGTGACCGCGACGAAACCGGGCGGCCCCGCAACACCCGTCCGCGCGATGCGCTGGGCCGGCCGCTACCCCACGGCAGCGAGGGCGTCACGCGCATTCCCGACGAACTCGACCTCTCACCGGCCGAGACCCTGCGCTACGCCCAGCGACTCCTCGACGACGGTTTGGCCTTCAACGCCCACGAGGTGCTGGAATCGGCGTGGAAGAGCCGCCCGCAAGACGAACGGACACTCTGGCAGGGGCTCGCCCAACTCGCGGTCGGCATCACCCATGTGCAACGAGGCAACACCAAAGGCGCGATCGGTGTGCTGCGACGAGCGTCGGCCCGCCTGACCGACGGCGGTCAAGCGCCGCATGGCATCGACGTCACCGGCTTGGTCAGCTATGCCGACGCGCTGATCGACGACCTCGAGGCTGGAGCCACGGTTGCGCCCGAGCGACTTCGACCGCGCTTGTCCGCGAACTAGTCCTGCGATTTGTGGAGCCGCACCGGCGGTCACCGCCGCTAGAACTCCACAAATCGCCCGGCCCGGTGCCGGCTACGGCTTCATGAAACCGATCTTGGTGTAGTCCGCGTCGGCCAGGCCGAACGCGCCGAAATTCGCCAGATTGCTTCGGACGGCGACGTTTCCGGTCGACTGGGTCAGTGGCAGGCTGAACACCTCGTCGAACAGCATCTTGTCCAACTCATTGGCGAGTTTCCGAGCCTTGGTGGGGTCGAGCTCGCCGACCGTCTGCTCGATCTTCGCATCGATTTCCGGGCTGCTGATCTTGCCGAAGTTGCTCTCCGCGCCGGTCCGGTAGATCTGCGTCAAGCTCGCGAGCGGGAAAGCGTCACCACTCCAAGCGAATTGGGCGATGTCGAAGTTACCGACGGTGACGTAGTCGGTGAAGAAGCCCGCCGCCGGTCGCACGTCGAGTTCGAGTTTGACGCCGATCTGGGCGAGGTTGGCCTGGGCGATCTGGCCGTACTGACGCGTGCCGAGCGAGTCGAACAGCACGTCGCGGATCACGAGTGGACGCCCGTCCTTCTCGCGGAACTGGCCGTTGAGCCGCCAGCCCAGCGCGTCGAGTTCCTGCTTGGCCTTCTCCGGATCGAACGCGACGGCGCCGCTGTTGTCCTGGTAGCCCTCCTGACCCACGACATAGATGTGGTTGTTCAACGGCGCCGGGTTGTCGGCGAGTCCGCGCTGGGTGACCTCGGCGATCGTCTGACGGTCGATGCCCTTGGCGATCGCCCGCCGCAGCGCGGGATCGGCCAGGATCGAACCCGGCGCACCGTTGAACGTGAAGTGATACCAGGCCAGCCCTGGTGCGCGCCGGATGGTCACCCCGTCCGTGCGCCGCGCGATCTCCATTTCGTCGAGCGTCGCGAGACCGGTGGCGTCGATGGTGTTGTTCTGCAGCGCGGGCATGCGCGCGGCGTCGTCGAGGACCAGGAACGTGATGCTGTCCAGCAGCGGCGGCGTACCCCACCATTTGGGGTTGCGGGTCAACGTGATTCGCTTGGCGCCACGGTCGAGGTTCGACACGATGAACGGTCCGGCCGACGGTCCGGGGGCGTCCAGTTGTCCCTTGTTGAATACCTCGGGGTTCGCCGTCGAACTCTTGGGGACCAGCATCGAGGTACCCGCGAACATGCCGCGCCAGTCCGCCCACGGCTTGGCGAAGGTGATGACGGCTTGGCGGTCGTCGACGCCGCGCTCGACCTTCGCGACGCGGTCGCTGCCGTTGGTGGCGGCGATCGCGAAGTTCTCATCTTTCCCGCTGGTGGCGTGGATCTGAGACTGGATGTCCTGCCAGGTGATCGGCGTGCCGTCGCTCCACACCGCCTTCGGGTTGATCGTGTAGGTGACGACCTGGGGGTTGGTACTCGTCAGCTCGACATTGGTGAAGTAGTCGGTGTTGACGGTGGTAGAGCCGTCGGCCGCGATCCGGAAGGCGCGCGGCATCGTCGGCTTCATGAGCGAGTTGTTGTCGCCAGTGTTGCCGTCGATGTGCAGCGGGTTGAAGTTGGGCGGAAACGCATTGAGCGCCAGCCGAAGGTTGCCGCCCCGCTGAAGATCGGCGACGTCCTGCGGATTGATGTCGTTGCTGGTGCCGACCGCTGCGTCCCCGCCTGCGGAGGGGGCCTCTTCGGTGCCGCCGGAACACGCAGTCAGGGTCAGCGCGGTGATCATCGTCGCCGCAAGGAAGCGTCGCAAGCTCATGCGCTCCGACTTTAGCTGTGATGCACTTCTGGTTGCGGGACCGCGGCGAGCAACCGCCGGGTGTAGTCCTGGCGGGGGTTGGCGAACACCTGGTCGCCCTCGCCCTGCTCGACCACGGTGCCCTTGTACATGACCGCCACGTGGTGCGCGAGGTGTCTGACCACGGAGAGATCGTGTGAGACGAAAAGATAGGACAATCCGAATTGCTGCTGCAGATCCAGCAGCAGGTTGATGATGCCGGCCTGGATCGACACGTCGAGCGCCGACACCGGTTCGTCGAGCGCCAGGATCTTCGGTTGCAGCGCGAGCGCCCGAGCTATTCCGATGCGTTGCTTCTGCCCGCCGGAGAACTCCGTCGGATAGCGTGTGGCGTCCTCCCGGCGCAACCCGACTATGGCGAGCAGTTCGGCGACCCGTTCGTCACGGCTGCGCTTGTCGAATCCGTTGGCCTGCAAGGGTTCGGCAAGCACGTCGAACACCGGGAGCCGCGGGTCCAGCGATGCCACCGGATCCTGGAACACAACCTGCAGATCGCCCCGCAACGCCCGCCGGGCGTGTCGGTCCAGCGATGCGACGTCGTGACCGAGCACTTCGATGCAACCGGACTCCGGAGCCGTCAACTGCAAGACCTGGTGCAGCGTCGTGGACTTGCCCGACCCGGACTCGCCGACGATGCCCAGCGTGCGGCCCTGCTGCAACTCGAAGCTGACGCCGTCGACCGCACGCACCTCGCCAACCTGGCGGCGGAACACCACACCCTTGGTCAGCTTGTAGGTCTTGACCAGGTCGGCCACCCGCAGCACCACCGGCGCGTCGGGGTCGGGCGGCGTGTCGGGCGGCGCGGTGGACACCCCGTAGATGTCGGCGGCGCTGCGGCCGACGACGTGTTCGGTGCGAATGCAGGCCGCGCGGTGTCCCGTTTCCGTCGACCCCGTCGGGAGCAGCTCAGGTTCGGCGGCGCGGCAGTCGTCGATGGCCAGCGGACACCGCGGCGCGAAGGGACAGCCGGGCGGCAGGTCCGCCATCGACGGCGGTGCGCCGGGTATGGGCACCAGTCGCGCACCCTGCGCGGCGTCGAGGCGCGGCACGGACCCCAGCAGCCCGACGGTGTAGGGCATCCTGCGATCGGTATACAGCGCGGACACGGACGCGGTCTCGACGGCGCGCCCGGCGTACATCACCAAGGCACGGTCGGCGAACTCGGCGACCACACCGAGGTCGTGGGTGATGATCAACACGCCGGCGCCGGTCACGTCGCGGGCGGTCTTGAGCACGTCGAGGATCTGGGCCTGCACCGTGACGTCCAGCGCGGTCGTCGGCTCGTCGCAGATCAGCAGGTCGGGATCGTTGGCGATCGCGATCGCGATCACCACCCGCTGGCGCTCGCCACCGGACAACTCGTGTGGGAATGATTTCGCCCGCCGGTCGGGTTGCGCGATGCCGACCAACTCGAGCAGTTCGACCGCCCGCTTCCTGGCCGCCTGGCGACCGACGCCACGCTGATGAATCTCGATCGCCTCGGCGATCTGGTCGCCCACGGTGTAGACGGGGGTCAACGCCGACATCGGGTCCTGGAACACCGTGCCGATGGACTTCCCGCGGATCGCCGACATCCGTTGATCCGACAGGCCGATCAGCTCGTCCCCGTGGAGGCGGATCGAGCCGGCCACGTCGGCGTATTCGGGCAGCAGTCCGATGACGGCCATCGCGCTGGCCGATTTGCCCGCCCCCGATTCTCCGACCAGCGCGACGACCTCGCCCTTGTCGACGTCGAAGCTCATGCCGCGCACCGCGTTGACCGGCGCGGTGTCGGTCGGGAACGCGACGGTGAGGTCGCGGACTTCGAGCAGAGTCATCGCGGCCGGCGCTTCCGCAGCTGCTGCGCGCCCGGGTCTAGCGCGTCGCGCAGGCCGTCACCAACCAGGTTGGCGCACAAGATGATCAGCACCAGCACTCCGGCAGGAAACAGGAAAAGCCACGGGAACGTCGTCGCCGACTTGGTGCCGTCGGCGATCAGTGTGCCCAGCGACACGTCGGGCGGCTGGATGCCGAATCCGAGGAAGCTCAAGCCGGTTTCGGCCAACACCGCGACGCCGACGTTGAGCGCGGTGTCGATGATGATGATCGACGCGACGTTGGGCAGGATGTGACGCACGATGATCCGCGGGCCGCTGACACCCATATACCGCGCCGCGGCGACGAATTCACGATCGCGCAGGCTCATCGTCATGCCGCGAACGATCCGCGAACTGATCATCCAGCTGAACAACGACAGCAACACGATCATCCAGACGATGTCACCCTTGGTGCGCTGCACCACGATTGAGATCAGCAGGAAACTCGGCACCACCAGCATCAGGTCGACCAGCCACATCAGGGCCGGGTCCCGCCAGTCGAGGAAGTACCCGGAGATGGTGCCGACGGTGGCCGCGATGATCGTCGAGATGAACGCGACACAGACGCCGATCAGCATCGATTTCTGCATGCCCCGCAGTGTCTGCGCGAGCAGATCTTGCCCCAGCGCATTGGTCCCGAACCAGTGTTCGGGATTGGGGGGCTGCTGCAACGCGTAGTAATCGAGTTCGCTGTAGCTGTAGGGCAGCAGCGGCGGCAACGCGTAGCACCCGATGAACAGCAGCACCAACAACACCAACGAGATCACCGCCGCCTTGTTGCGCAGGAAACGGCGGAACACCAGCGATTTGCGCGACGTGAACCGCGCGGCGTCGACACCGGTTCGCGCGGTCGTCGACAGCTCTGCCGTCATGATCCGCGCACTCTCGGGTCGAGCGCCGCATAGACGACATCGGAGAGCAGGCCGGCGAGCAGGATCATCACGGCGGACAAGATGGTGATCGCGGCGACGATGTTGATGTCCTGATTGCCGATACCGGTGACGATCCATTCGCCGACGCCGTACCAGCCGAAGATCTTCTCGGTGAACACCGCGCCGGTGACCAACCCCGCGACGCTGTAGGCGAATAGCGTCGCCATCGGAATCAGCGCCGTCCGGAGCCCGTGTTTGACCAGGGCTTGCCGTCGCGTCAGGCCCTTTGCCCGCGCGGTGCGGATGAAGTCCTGGCCGAGCACGTCGAGCATCGCGTTGCGTTGGTATCGGCTGTAGATCGCGATCGAGCCAAGCGCGAGCGTCATACTCGGCAGCACCAGGTGCTGCAACCGGTCGACGAACTGGTTCCACGCGCCTTCGATGGGGTAGGTAGACGTCTCACCGGTGTACTCGAAGATCCGGACGCCTAGCACGTTGTTCACACCCAGCGCCGCGAGGATGAACAGGTTGGCCAGGACGAATATCGGTGTGCTGATCACCAGCAACGACAGCAGCGTGACCACGCGGTCGCTGAGCCGGTACTGCCTGATCGCACCCCACGCGCCGGCGGCGACGCCGATTATCGTGCCGACCACCGAGCCAATGATGAGCAGCCGCAGGCTGACCCCGACGCGTCGCCACAATTCGTCGGTCACCGGTTGCCCGCCGACGGTGACCCCGAAGTCGCCGCGGATGGCGCCGGACGCCCAGTGGACGTACTGCTCGAGCACCGGCTTGTCGAGTCCCAGCTCGACGCGTTTGGCGTCGATCACGGCCTGGGGCGGGCGCGGGTTGCGGCTCTCGAGGCTGTCGAGCGGATTGAACTGCCATGAGGCGAGCAGAAACACCAGAAACGACGCCAGCGCCAGCAACACCAGGTAGTTGAGCAGTCGGCGCGCCAGGAACCGCGTCATGCGGAGTGTCCGTCCGTCGGCTGCATGCGCACAGGTTAGCCAGACCGCGGATTGATATTTATCGCCGAGGAGGCGTGTCCCGGTCGTTTCGCCGGCCGCGGGTTCGGTTATCCAGCGAGGTAAGGACTCGACGACGAGCCTAAATGCGCTGTTCGAGGCCACGGCGTTGGCCGCCGCGGCCACCAGACGACGGAGAGGTCCAGGTGAACTCGAAACAGATCAAGATGTTCTCTGCGACGGTCGGCACCAGCGCCCTGCTCGCAATGGGTGCGTTCTCGGTGGCATCCAGCACTGCCGCTCAGGACGACACGACCGTCACGCCCGGTCCCGTGACAACCTCGGAGATCACCACTGGCGAGACCATCACCGAAACGGTGATTCCCGAAGCACCGGAGACGACGGTCGTCACGCCGCCCGTGACCGCGGAACCGGCACCGACCATCGACTGACCGTTGCACATGCTGTTCACAGCCGGCACATAGGAAACACTCACATTCCGCTCATCGCGGCCGCCAATAATGGGGCCGTGTCCACGTCCCGTCCTTCAGCCGTCACCGAACCGGGTCGGGTCGTCATGCGCCGAGCCGACGGGAACCCGATTCAGGTACTGGTCGTCGACGACGAACCGGTGCTCGCCGAGCTGATGTCGATGGCTCTGCGATACGAGGGCTGGAACATCGCGACCGCGGGCGACGGCGCATCGGCGATAGCGTCAGCCCGCGAAACTCCGCCCGATGTCGTGGTGCTCGACGTGATGCTGCCCGACATGAGTGGGCTGGAGGTGCTGCACAAACTGCGCGAGCAGACACCTGGGCTTCCGCTGCTGCTGCTGACCGCCAAAGACTCCGTCGAAGACCGCATTGCCGGGTTGACCGCAGGCGGCGACGACTACGTCACCAAGCCGTTCAGCATCGAGGAGGTCGTGCTGCGGTTGCGGGCACTGCTGCGGCGCACCGGCGTGGCGAGCGAATCCGGAGGCGCCAAGATTCTCGTCGGCGATCTCGTCCTCGACGAGGACAGTCACGAGGTGACCCGCGGCGGTGAGCTGATCACCTTGACCGCCACGGAGTTCGAGCTGCTGCGGTTCATGATGCGCAACTCCAAACGTGTGCTGAGCAAGGCACAGATCCTCGACCGCGTCTGGAGCTACGACTTCGGCGGCCGGTCCAACATCGTCGAGTTGTACGTCTCTTATCTGCGGAAGAAGATCGACAGCGGGCGCGAGCCGATGATCCACACCCTGCGCGGTGCGGGGTATGTCCTCAAGCCCGCGCGCTGACGGTGCGCGGATCCGCTCACCGCGGACCTGGTCGCTGCGGGCGCGGCTGCTGGCCTCGCAGATCGTGCTCTTGGCATTGGTGTGTGCGGCCGTCGGGATAGGCACCGAGCTTGCACTGCAACACTTCCTGATGAACCAGTTGGACGAGCGCCTGGCGGAGACGGGTCGACGCTCGTCGGGCCTGTTCGAGTTCGGCCCTCCGCCCCCGCCGCCCGGATTTCCGCGGCCCGGGTTCCGGCAACGCATGATCATCCGCGACGATCTCGGGCCGGGTCCCGCCTTCCTCAACGCGCCCGGGCAGGCAGCCCGCACGGTAGGCGCGGTGGTCTCGCGCGGCACCCCGGTAGACGCCGGGGTGATCACCGCCGACGGCACGCGCAGCGAGATCAGCGCTGACGCAGCGCAGCAGCTCGCACAGGTGGTGCCGGACACGCCGACGACCGTCGACCTCGAGGGGCTCGGCCGCTATCGGGTGATCGCGCTGCCCGGGCATCGACCCGGCGAGAAGATCGTGACCGGGCTGCCGACCTCGGACGTCGACGACACGCTGTTGACGGTCGCGATCATCTTCTGCCTGGTCGGGGCGACCGCGCTCATCGTCGCAACAACGGCCGGGATCCTGATTATTCGTCGTCAACTTGCCCCGCTCGCAAGGGTTTCCGATGCCGCCCAGCAGGTAGCCGATCTCGAACTCGACCGCGGCGAGGTGCGATTGCCGACGCCGATCGTGAAGGTGGACCCGGCGAGCGCGCACACCGAGGTCGGCCAGCTGGGCTCGGCGCTGAACCGGATGCTGGACCGGATCGCGTCGGCGCTGTCCGCGCGGCACGCCAGCGAGACGCGCGTCCGTCAGTTCGTCGCCGACGCCAGCCACGAGCTGCGCACCCCGCTCGCCGCCATCCGCGGCTATACCGAACTGGCGCAACGCAAACGCGACGACCTACCCGACGACGTCGCCCACGCGATGAGCCGCGTGGAGTCCGAGACACGTCGAATGACCCAACTCGTCGAGGACATGCTCCTGCTGGCCAGACTCGACACCGGGCGGCCACTGCAGCGCGAGCCGGTGGATCTCTCCCGCCTGATCGTCGACACGGTCAGCGACGCCCACGTCGCCGGCCCGGAACACGATTGGTCGTTGGACGTGCCCGAGGAGCCGATAATCGTCGTCGGCGACGAGGCCCGTCTGCACCAGGTGCTCGCGAACCTGCTCGCCAACGCCCGCACCCATACCCCGCCCGGCACCTCGGTCACCATCTCGCTGACCGTCGCCGCGGATCGCTCCGTGGTGCTGACGGTGGCCGACGACGGCCCCGGCATCCCCGCCTGGCTGCAGCCCGAGGTCTTCGAGAGGTTCGCCAGGGGCGACACGTCGCGCTCCCGTCGCGACGGCAGCACAGGACTCGGATTGGCGATCGTCGCCGCGGTCGTCAAGGCGCACGGGGGCGCGATCGTGGTGCACAGCCGTCCCGGCGAGACGCGTTTCGTCGTGACCATTCCTGGCTGACCACCCCACCTCATTCCCGCCAGCGTGCGTGTTCGCACACAACACGCCGCGAGATCTCTGCACTTTGTGCACGCTCGCGCCACGGCGCAGACATAGGTCGAGCCCCGGCAGACACGAGCTGCCACCGTCGGATCGTGGTGATTTTCTTCGGGGTCGCGGCACCGATGCAGGGCTATCGTCGAGAAATGTCTGCGACCGATGAATACCTGAAGAACAACGAGGCGTACGCCAGCACCTTCTCCGGTCCATTGCCGCTGCCGCCGAGTAAGCATGTCGCGGTGGTGGCGTGCATGGACGCTCGTCTCGACGTGTACCGGATCCTCGGCCTCGGCGACGGCGAGGCCCATGTCATTCGCAACGCGGGCGGCGTCGTCACCGACGACGAGATCCGCTCGCTGGCGATCAGTCAACGGCTGCTCGGCACCAAAGAGATCATCCTGATCCACCACACGGACTGCGGCATGCTGACCTTCACCGACGACGGCTTCAAGCAGCAGATCCAGGACGAGATCGGCATCAAGCCCGAATGGGCCGCCGAAGCCTTCGTCGACGTCGAGGAAGACGTGCGGCAGTCGCTGCGGCGGATCGAGGCCAGCCCGTTCGTCACCAGGCACGAGTCGGCGCGGGGCTTCGTCTTCGACGTCGCGACGGGCCGACTCAACGAAGTCACCCTGTAACCCGCGGCGCCACCTAATCTGCGCGAGCGTGCGCGTTTGTAGCCGACACGCCGTCGAAAAGCAGCGCTGAACGCACGCTCGCGACCCCGCCAACGTGCGCAAACCGTCGAGATTCCGCGGCGTGTCGTGTGCAAACACGCCCGCTCGCGCAGGGGGTAGCGCAGGAGGTCGCGCAGGACGTCGGGCAGGACGTCGGGCAGGAGGGGCGGAGCGTTGACAGCGGACGCAACCCCAGTGTCTAATAGCGGGCAATGGTCATAAATATGGTCAGTCCTACCAACTTTACGAGGAAACGATGACCGCGGTCAGCACCACCGAACAACTCAGCGCAGGGCGCTACGAGCTCACTCACCTGCGTTCCCTGGAAGCCGAGGCCATCCACATCATCCGCGAGGTGGCCGCGGAGTTCGAGCGGCCCGTGCTGCTGTTCTCCGGCGGCAAGGACTCCATCGTCATGCTGCATCTCGCACTGAAGGCGTTCCGCCCCGGCCGGTTGCCGTTCCCGGTGATGCACGTCGACACGGGCCACAACTTCGACGAGGTGCTGCAGACCCGCGACGAACTCGTCGAAGAATTCGGCGTACGACTGGTCGTGGCCAAGGTGCAGGACGACATCGACGCCGGCCGCGTGGTCGAGACGATCCCGTCGCGCAATCCGATCCAGACCGTCACGCTGCTGCGGGCCATTCGCGAGAACAAGTTCGACGCCGCGTTCGGCGGTGCCCGTCGCGATGAGGAGAAGGCGCGCGCCAAGGAGCGGGTGTTCTCCTTCCGCGACGAGTTCGGCCAGTGGGATCCGAAGGCGCAGCGACCGGAACTGTGGAACCTGTACAACGGCAGGCATAACAAGGGTGAGCACATCCGCGTGTTCCCGCTGTCGAACTGGACCGAGTTCGACATCTGGTCCTACATCGGCGCCGAGAAGATCAAGCTGCCGTCGATCTACTACGCACACCGCCGCAAGGTGTTCGAGCGCGACGGGATGCTGCTGGCCGTGCACAAGCACCTGCAGCCGCGCAAGGACGAGGAAGTCGTCGAGAAGACCGTGCGGTTCCGCACCGTCGGTGACGTCACGTGCACCGGCTGCGTGGAGTCGCGCGCCGCGACGGTCGCCGAAGTGATCGCCGAAACGGCGGTGTCGCGGCTGACCGAGCGCGGCGCCACCCGCGCCGACGACCGCATCTCCGAGGCCGGCATGGAAGACCGCAAGCGTGAGGGGTACTTCTGATGACTCGCACCACTGAGCGGCCCGCGTCGAGCGCGCGGCCCGCCGCGACGCTGCTGAGGATTGCCACCGCAGGCTCCGTCGACGACGGAAAGTCCACGCTCATCGGACGGCTGCTGTTCGACTCCAAAGCCGTCATGGAAGACCAATTGGCCTCGGTGGAGCGCACTTCCAAGGAACGCGGTCACGACTACACCGACCTGGCGCTGGTGACCGACGGTCTGCGCGCCGAACGCGAGCAGGGCATCACGATCGACGTCGCCTATCGCTACTTCGCCACGCCCAAGCGCAAATTCATCATCGCCGACACCCCCGGCCACATTCAGTACACCCGCAACATGGTGACGGGTACGTCCACCGCGCAGTTGGCGATCGTCCTGGTCGACGCCCGCCACGGCCTGCTCGAGCAGTCCCGTCGGCACGCATTCCTGGCGTCGCTGCTGGGCATCCGGCACATTGTGCTGGCGGTGAACAAGATGGACCTGATCGGTTGGGACAGAGAGCGGTTCGAGAAGATCCGCGACGACTTCCATGACTTTGCCGCACGCCTGGACATTCACGACGTGACGACGATCCCGTTGTCGGCGCTCAACGGCGACAATGTGGTCACCAAATCCGACAACACGCCGTGGTACGAGGGTCCGCCGCTGCTGAGCCACCTCGAAGAGGTCTACATCGCCGGTGACCGCAATCTCGTCGACGTCCGCTTTCCCGTTCAGTACGTGATCCGCCCACAGTCCTTGGAGCACCACGACCACCGCAGCTACGCAGGCACTGTCGCCGGCGGTGTGATGAAGGTCGGCGATGACGTCGTCGTGCTGCCCGCGGGCCTGACGTCGCGGATCGCGGCGATCGAGGGTCCGGCCGGACCGGTCGACGAAGCGTTTCCACCGATGGCGGTGGCGATCAGCCTCACCGACGACATCGACATCTCTCGCGGCGACTTGATCGCGCGACCGAACAACCAGCCGCGAGTGACGCAGGAGTTCGACGCCACCGTCTGCTGGATGGCCGACGGATCCGCGCTCGAGCCAGGCCGCGATTACCTGATCAAGCACACCACCCGCACGACCCGGGCCAGGGTCACGGCGCTGGACTACCGCCTCGACGTCAACACGCTGCACCGCGACAAGGAAGCCACCGCGCTCAAACTCAATGAGCTCGGCCGCATCTCGCTGCGCACGCAACAGCCGCTGTTGCTCGACGAGTACAGTCGCAACGCGGCCACCGGCTCGTTCATCCTGATCGACCCGAACACCAACGGGACCGTCGCGGCGGGGATGATCCTGCCGCAGGTCACCGCGCGCACCTCGAGCCCCAACACCGTGCGCCACGAATCGCTGTGCAAGGCCGAGGACCGACTGAGCAAGGGCAAGACCGTGTGGTTCACCGGCCTGTCCGGTTCGGGAAAGTCATCCGTGGCGATGCTGGTCGAGCAGAAGCTGATCGAAAAGGGCGTTCCCGCTTACGTTCTCGACGGCGACAACCTGCGGCACGGCCTCAACGCCGACCTCGGGTTCTCGATGGCCGACCGCGCCGAGAATCAGCGCCGGCTGGCGCACGTCGCGGCCATCCTCGCCGACTCCGGACAGGTGGTGCTGGTGCCGGCGATCAGCCCGCTCGAGGAGCACCGGGCCCTGGCCAGACAGGTGACGACCGAGGCGGGCCTGGATTTCTTCGAGGTGTTCTGCGACACCCCACTGGAGGATTGCGAACGCCGTGATCCGAAGGGCCTGTACGCCAAAGCCCGCGCGGGCAAGATCACCCACTTCACCGGTATCGACAGTCCTTATCAGCGGCCGAAAGACCCCGATCTGCGCCTGACTCCCGACCGCGACCCCGAGGAGCTCGCCGAGATGGTGATCGAGCTCCTGGAATCTCACCGGTGAGCGATCACGAACTCGCCGGCCGCCTGGCCACGGCGGCCGGAGAGCTCCTGCTCGACGTCCGTTCGGAGCTGGCCGAGGCGAGTGAAGCCGAGCGTAAGGTGGCGGGGGACAAGCGATCCCACGACTTCCTCATGGAGGCGCTGGCCGCCGAGCGGCCGGACGACGCCGTGCTCTCGGAAGAGGGTGCCGACGACCCGGTCCGCCTGAGCGCCGCACGGGTTTGGATCGTCGACCCGCTCGACGGCACCCGCGAGTTCTCCGAACTTGGCCGCGACGACTGGGCGGTGCACGTCGCACTATGGGAGGCCGGTGAGCTCGTCGCGGGAGCGATCGCCCTTCCAGCGCAAGGTGTCACGCTGGCCACACCGACGGTCGACTCACCACCCGCTGGCCCCGACAAGCCCCGGATCGTGGTGTCGCGGACGCGCCCACCGTCGATCGCGCTCGCGGTGCGCGACGCTCTGGGCGGCACGTTGGTCGAGATGGGCTCGGCCGGGGCGAAGGTTGCCTCCGTCGTGCAGGGTCTTTCGGACGTGTACGTGCACGCGGGCGGCCAGTACGAGTGGGACTCCGCGGCGC
The DNA here is from genome assembly GCF_010731795.1 of Mycolicibacterium celeriflavum. Lineage (NCBI taxonomy): Bacteria > Bacillati > Actinomycetota > Actinomycetes > Mycobacteriales > Mycobacteriaceae > Mycobacterium > Mycolicibacterium celeriflavum. The sequence goes on from NZ_AP022591.1 coordinate 4,774,213, forward strand.
CGGTCGCCGTCGCCCGCGCTGCAGGCCTGCACACGTCCCGTATCGACGGGTCGCCGCTGATCTACAACCGGCCCGACCCGTTGCTGCCCGACCTCGTCGTCTGCCGGCCCGAGCTCGCCGAGGCGGTGCTGGCCGTCACGCGTGATTGACTGGGCACATGCGCATGTCGGCCAAAGCCGAGTACGCCGTCCGCGCGATGGTGCAACTCGCGACCGCTGAGGACGGTGTCCTCGTCACCACCGACGATCTGGCCAAGGCGCAGGGCATTCCGCCGCAGTTCCTCGTCGACATCCTCTCCGACCTGCGCACCGACCGCCTGGTGCGCAGCCACCGCGGCCGCGAAGGCGGCTACGAGTTGGCCCGGCCCGCGAAGGCCATCAGCCTCGCCGACGTGCTGCGCTGTATCGACGGTCCGCTGGCCAGCGTCAGAGACATCGGCCTCGGCGATCTGCCCTACACCGGCCCGACCACCCCGCTGACCGACGTCTGGCGGGCGCTGCGGGCAAGCATGCGTTCGGTGCTCGAGCAGACCAGCGTGGCCGACGTGGCCGCCGATGCGCTACCCAAGCATGTACGAAAGCTCGCCGACGACTACCGCAGTCAAGAGGCCAAGCGCGGCCACTCGTTGAGTTAGCGTCGCGGGTCAGCCGGAACCGGATCCGTAGGGACGGGTGATGATCTCGAGGTAATGGCCCGCGGGATCCTGGAAGTAGACACCGCGACCACCGTCGTTGTGGTTGATCTCGCCCGGGCGCGAGCCATGCGGATCGGCCCAGTGCTGCAGACCACGCTCCCGAATACGTCCGTAGATCTCGGAGAACTCGTCCTCGGACACCAGGAATGCGTAATGCTGCGGGCGGATCTCCTCATCGGTGCCGACTTGTGCGTAATCAAGGCTCGCGTCGTGCGCCAAGGACACTGCCAGGAAAGGGCCGAACTCTTTGGCGGGCGGCAGCCCGAACAACTCGGTGAAGAACCTGGCCGACTGCTCGCGGTCGCGCGCAGCCACGATGGTGTGGTTGAAAGTGATGGCCATACCGATTCAGTCAACCACCGTCGGCGGCGGGACGGCAACGTTGCACGATGTAGGCATGACGTTCGACTTTCGAGACCTCGTGCACCCCGTCGTCGTGGCGCCGATGGCGGGCGGACCGTCGACACCCGAACTGGCCGCCGCCGCAACCAGGGCGGGCGGTCTGGGTTTCGTCCCGGCCGGTTACCTGACCGCCGAGGTGTTCGCCGAGCGTCTCGACGCGGCGCAGCAGCTGGCGTCCGGCCGGGTTGGTGCCAATCTCTTTGTGCCGCAACCTAGTGCGGCCCTCCCGGAGGCGATCGCGCGCTACTCGGAAGCGCTGGCCCGAGACGCTGAACGCTACGGCACCACGCTCGGCGAGCCGCGGTTCGACGACGACGCCTGGGCGGCCAAGCTCGACGTCCTGCTCGACCTGCGGCCCGCGGTGGCGTCTTTCACCTTCGGTCTGCCCAGCACCGAGGAGATACAAAGGTTGCGCGCGGCGGGTATCACCACGGTCGGCACGGTGACCACGCTGGCCGAGGCGCAGCAGGCGGTCGCGCGCGGCGTGGACGCGGTGGCTGCGCAGGGACCGGCGGCCGGCGGGCACCGCGGCACCTTCGACCCGACCGCGCAGCCGTCGGATATCCCGTTGGACGCGCTGCTGGCTTCGCTGATCGAAACCGTCGACGTGCCCGTCGTCGCCGCCGGAGGCCTGATGACCGCTGAGGACGTCGACCGGGTGCGGCGCGCCGGCGCGGTGGCCGCTCAACTCGGAACCGCGTTCCTGCTCGCCGACGAGGCGGGCAGTAGCGTCGTGCACCGCGGGGCGCTGCAAGACGACGCGTTCACCGAAACCGCTGTGACGAAGGCGTTCTCGGGACGTTACGCGCGCGGACTGCGCAACCGGTTCATCGACGAGCACGAGCCCGAGGCACCGTTCGGCTACCCCGAGGTCCACTATCTGACGAGCCCGTTGCGCGCAGCAGCAGTCCGCGCGGGCGATGCGCACGGCGTGAATGTGTGGGCAGGCAGCGGTTTCCGGAAGGTCAGGTCCGGATCGGTGGCCGAAATCTTCAGCACGCTGGTCTGATCCGTTCAGGCCGGGTCACTTGGGGGCGGTCAACTCCAGCGCGATGTTGTCCGGGTCGCGGAACTCGAGGATGTAGGACGGCCCGATGTCCTTGATCGGTTCATGGGCGACACCGAGATCATCGAGATGCCTTGCGGCGGAATCGAGTTCGTCCTTGCTGAGCATACGGAACGCGACGTGGTCGAGGCCGGTGCGGTTCTCGTCGAAGCGGTCGGTGGCCGCAGGCCGCAAACCCACCAGCATGCCGCCGAGGTCGTAGATCACGCCGCCGAACAGGAAGCTCAGCGCGTCGCGGGTGGCCGCGTCGGCGCCTTCGGGGAGCTCGAACAGGACGCGCCAGCCGAACACGGCTTCGTAGAACTCGCGCGACCGCTCGATGTCGGTGACGGTCAAGCGGATGTGCGCGATGGACGTGGTGGTGATCGCCATGCCCCTCATGCTGCCAGCCGTGCCAGAATCGCCGTCGTGCAGATCGGGATGACGATGCCGGTGATGGAGCCCAACCTCGACGCCGCCACGCTCAAGGCATGGGCGCGGGCGATCGACGACGGGCCGTTCTCCTCACTGTGCTGGGGTGAGCGCATCGCGTTCGACAATCCGGAAACCCTGACGCTCCTCGGCGCGCTCGCCGCCTGGACCGATCGGGTCCGGTTGGTGACGACCGTCGTGGTTCCGCAGCTGCACGACCCCGTCATGCTGGCCAAGGCGCTGGCCACTGGAGACATGCTGTGCGGGGGGAGGTTGACCGTCGGTCTCGGGGTCGGCGGCAGGGCCGAGGACTACCGTGCGGTCGCCGCGGACCCTGCTACCCAGACGATGCGGGGGATGGCCGACCGTGTCGCGGTGATGCGGCGGGTCTGGGCAGGTGAGAAGGTCACCGAGTCCGTCGTTCCGGTCGGCCCGCGCCCCATGCAGTCCGGCGGGCCGACGCTGCTGGTCGGCACGATCGGCCCGAAGACGGTTCGCAGTGCTGCGCAGTGGGCGGACGGGTTGGCGGGTACGACGCTTGATCTCGACGTCGACCGGCAGAACGAACTGTTCGATGTCGCCCGCACCGCGTGGGCGCAGGTGGGAAAGCCCCCGCCACACCTGGCCACCTCGTTCTGGTTCGCGATGGGCGACGGCGATGGACCGCGCGCACAGGTGCACCGGCATCTGCGGCGCTACATGAACTGGATTCCCGCCGACGTCGTCGACGCGATGGCGCCCATGACGGGATGGGCGGGAAGCGAAAACGAGCTGCTCGACGTGCTGCACCGCTTCGAGGACGTCGGCACCGATGAGATCCACCTGATCCCGACGAGTTCGGACATCGACCAGGTGCGCAGAGTCGCCGAGGTGGCCAAGGAGTTCACGACGTAGTGGCCGGGGGGCGGGTGGCCGGTCGGAGCGCGGGGTGGCACGATGGAACTGTCGGGGAAGTCGTGAGCGCCTTGTCGTGTTGCACGCAACGGCAAGCGTTTTATGCAGCGGCGAGGCAGACAGCCGAGAGGAATTCACGATGACGATGACGACACTGAAGAAGATCGCAGCCGGGGCCGTGATGGCCGGTGCGCTCGGGATCACGTCGGTCGGCCTTGGTGCAGGTCAGGCGGTCGCCGACGATGAGTGGTGGTGGTGGGATCCGCCGCCGCCGGGCCACTTCGTCCCGTCGCCGGGGCACATCTCTCACATTCCGGGTGTGCCACCGCCAGGCCACTGGGACAAGCCGTGGAAGTGGGGCCATTAGGCCTCAGGACTCTGCAGCGGCGTCTTTCGGGAAGTTCACATCCTTGGTGACGGCTTCCCATGCGTCGATGGAGGCCGAGAATGCGGCCAGCTTGTCCCGGACCGCCTTGAGCACGTCGCGGCCGAGCAGTAGCCGCAGCGGTGGTTCGTCGAGCGTGCTCACCATCAACACCGCCTCGGCGACCTTGCGGGGGTCGCCGGGCAGGTGGTTGGCGAACTCCTTGATCATGGTCTTGCGGGCGCCGACGTTCTCGTCGTAGTCGGTGATCGGGGTTGTCGATTCCCACATCGAGCGGGCCGCCCAGTCGGTGCGGAACGCGCCGGGTTCGATCGCGGTCACCCGGATGCCGAATGGCTTGACCTCTTGGGCGAGGGCCTCGGTCAACGCTTCGAGGGCGAACTTCGTCGAGGAGTAGTACGCGTTCGGCGGATTGGCCACCAGACCCGTCATCGACGAGATGTTGATGATGTGGCCGGATTGGCGGGCGCGCATCTGGGGCAGTACGGCCTTGATGGTGTCGACGACGCCGAAGTAGTTGGTGTCGAACAGCTTGCGGACCTTCTCGTCCTCGCCCTCCTCGACAGCCGACAGGTATCCGTGTCCGGCGTTGTTGACCAGAACATCGATGCCACCGAACGCGTCGATCGCTCGCTGGACCGCGGCGGTGATCTGGCTCTTGTCGGAAACGTCGAGCGCGACGACCACCGCGCGGTCACCGAAGCTCTCGGCGAAGTCGGCCACCGTCTCGGTGCGACGAGCGGTTACCACCACCGAGTGCCCCGCTTGTAGGGCAGCAGCGGCGATCTCACGCCCGATGCCGGTGGAGCAACCGGTGATCAGCCAGCGGGCCATGTCTACAGTGTTCCTTCCGGTAGCCGGCGCAGATAGGCGGCGCGACGATTCGCCAGCTCGGTGGCGCGTTCCGCGGCCGACACCCGGCGCAGAGTCGGCACGTCCTTCTCCAGGCTGTCGAGTGCGACGACCCGGCCGCGGGCGCCGAGGTCCGGCTTGGGACCCTCCTCGCCGAACTCGGCCATCCGCAGCGTGAGAATGCCTTCGGTCAGACCGTCGGAGTCGATCCAGTTGGCGACACCGGGGTCGGTCGGGGCGATGACATAGGTGTAGGTGCCGTCTTCATTCGGCATCGACTGCGCCTTGTTCAGGCTGCCGGTGCGGTCGACGATGTCGAGCGTCGTGCCCCAGATATTGCTCAGCGGGACGGTGAAGTATTCGGCGCCGCCGTCGCTGACGTCCACGACGAAGGCCTCGCCGGGCTTCAGGTCGAACCGGCCCATCACGTAGACCTGGTTGCGCATCGCGCCGACCCGGTCGGCGGACCATGCGAGGTCGAAATGGTTCGGCGGCATCTTGTAGATACCGTGGCTGAGCTTTCCCGTGAAGTTCGCGAAGTACGACATCATCGCCGCGGTGGCATCGGCCTGCTCGTCAATGGTTCTGGCCGGTGCCGACGGTTGGCCACCCAGCCGTTGCACCGCAAGGTGGTTCGGGTCATCGCGGTCCCAGTGCAGCAGGACGTCGCGGATGTAGAACTCGTGCGCTTCGGAGGTGGTCTGCACGTGGTTGGTCCTGCCGTCGGCGGGCCGGGAGTCGACGTTGATGGTGAACGAGCCGTCGGCCTCGACCTCCATGGTGCGGCCGTTGAGCACCGCGACGGTGCCCATGTTGGCGTCCCACAGCGTGAAGTAGTTCTCGGTCATCCGGTTCTCGCCGACGCGGCCGTGGATCTCGTAACGTTCGTCACCGGAGATCGGGATGACGCGGTAGACACTGTCGGGATTGTCGATGCCCCAGCGTGATCCGGGTATCGAGCGGCCGGCTACGGGGTGAGCCAGCCGGGTGATGCAGCTGACCTTCGGCCGCAGCTTGTCCTGGTTCGACGACCACACCGCGGCGGAGAACATCACCTCGGCGAACGCATCGTCGAAGCGCTCGCGCATGGCGTCGGAGGCTTTCGCACGGCCGAGCCAGGTCTCGGCGACGCTGCGGTACGCCGCCTTGACCGTCGGGTGGTTCGTGAGCTCGAGTGCCGCCAGTTCCTGTTCGTGCTGCGAGGCCGTCGCAACGGGATCGCCGGTGAATTCGGTCATCGCGTCCTTCCATGGGTTGCGCCGCAACGGAACCGGTCGTTGTATGCCGCGAACCGCTCGTCGATCTGATCGTCACTGAGGCCGTAGTCCGACGCCGAATACGGTGGCCGGGCGAGTTCACGCGGCCGGTCGGTCAGCCACCGGCGCATCGCCGTCTCCGCGCCGGCAGTCAGTGGCACACCGATCGCGTCGTAGACCCGCGACACCTGCGCGATCGGATCGGCGACAGCGTCGGCGAACTCGATGTCGGTGCAACGCACCGACTCGTCGCGCCATCGGGACCGGGTCGCCATGGCGCGGTCGTTGGTCCATCCCATGCGCTGCAGCCACTCCGCGCCGACGCGGTGGCGGTCCACACGGTCGGCGTGCATCGCGTGCAGCGTCGCGTTGAGGCTCGCTCCCGACGGGATGTTTTCCTTCGGGTCCCGGTGCATGTGCACGATGTGCAGGTCGGGAAAGCGGGCCCGCAAGATGTCCAGATAGCCAAGGTGGGCAGGCGATTTCAGTACCCAGCGCGGTGCTGTCAGGCCCGCCTGGCGCTTCTGCCACTGCAGGAACTGCAGCATGCGGTGCAGGTAGTCGTACGCCGGAGCGAAGTCCTGGTGATCGATCCACGACCGGTATGCGGGAACGTGCGCTCCCGACTCGGGCACATGCGACAGGAACGCGTCGGAGAGGAAGACGATCTCCTCCTCGGGTTCGCGCGCGTACATCGGATGGATAGAGAACAACTCCGGTGCGTGCTCGCGCGACGTCGCTTCGCGCCGCTCGCTGATGGCGATCCGCGGATCCTCGCGGTCGGCGAAGTCGTAACCCAACTTCGGCGCGACCTCGACGACTTCCCAGCCGTGGGCGCAGTGGAACCGGTCGTCGGCGGCCAACAGGCGCTGCAGCAGCGTGGTACCGCTGCGCATCATGCCGACCACCACGATCGGCGCGCCGATGACCTCGTCGGTGATCTCTGGATGCCGCCGGATCCACTCCTGGGCGCGCAGTCGCATCCGCAGGCTGTGGATCAGACCCGAGCGCAGGATGTGTACGCCGATGTCGTTGAGGTCAGCAGCGGCGTAGCTGTCGCCGAGAACCGTCAGCGGTTCAGTGAAGGGCAGCGGCCCCCAATCCTCGAGGCCTTCCTTCTGCTGCGCGGCGGCCATCAGCCCGGCAGCGTCGAAGGGATGTCGCACGGGATCAGAACTTCAGGTGTGCGCTGGTGTCGCCGACTTGGTCGACGTACATGGTGCGGCTGTCGAACCACCACACGCCGTCGATGCGGTGGAAGGTGTCGCGGTAGTGGCCGGTGACGATGACCTGCAGCGGCAGTTCGGGGGTCGCCTGGGTGACGCAGTAGTACGCGCTGGCGCTGGCGGTGCCTGCGGCCTCGTCGACCTCTATCCGCACATTGGTGGTGAAGTGTTTGGTCTTCGGGGTGCCGTCGTCGTGGATGCGGGTCGCCATCTCGTACATCTGGCGGACCCGGGTTGTGCCTTCGAACACGGTTTCCGGAGGACCGTCCTCCATGCCGCAGATGCGACCGTGGGCGAACAGCGCTGCCACGCCGTCCAGGTCCCCGGCGTCGATCCGTTCGGCGTAGGTGTACACCAAGTTCTCGATCTCGCGGGCGGCGTCGCTCATCGAGCGGTAGACAACCAGTCGCAAAGTGTCATGTCAACGATTCGGCGCCTCGCGGCCGTCGCTACTGTTCAGTCCGTGGCAACGAAGTGGTCGCCGAGCCGGCTCGGCAATCTGAGCGACAAGCGGATCATCGTCACCGGCGCGACCAACGGCGTCGGCCTTGCGACGGCGCGGGCGCTGGCGGGTGCGGGTGCCCACGTCATTCTCGCGGTCCGCAACCTAGAGCTGGGCGCGCAGCGTGCGGCGGAGATGGGCGGGGACACTTCGGTGGTCAAGCTCGACCTTGCCGATCAGTCGTCGGTGCGGGCGTTTCCCGACCTGTTCGACGGCGACGTCGACATCCTGATCAACAACGCGGGCCTGGTCGCGCAGGGCCGAAGCGACACCGTCGACGGCTTCGAGATGACGCTCGGCACCAACTTTCTGGGCCCGTTCGCGTTGACCAACCTGATGTTCGATCGGGTGCGGGACAAGATCATCAACGTCGGCTCCGATGCGCACAGGGCGGCGACGATCGCGTTCGACGACCCGCATCTGCGGTCGCGCAAGTGGTCGGCCTATCCGGCCTATGCGCGCTCGAAGTTGGCAGTGATGCTGTGGGGCCTCGAACTCGACCGGCGGCTGCGCGAGGCCGGTTCACCGATCACCAGCTACCTGACGCATCCCGGCTGGGTCGCGTCGAACCTGACCAACGTGTCGGACACCCGGGTGATGGCCGCCTTCCATTCGGTGGCCAAGGCGGTGGCCAGCGCGCTCGCCAACGACGCCGACGCCGGCGCCGCCCCGACGCTGTACTGCATCACCGAACCCATTCCGCCAGGCAGTTACGTGGGGATCGACAGCAGATACGGCCTGAAGGGCGGTCCGACGTTGAGCGGCCGGGCGGCCGTCGCTTGCGACTACGACGACGCCAGGAAGCTGTGGGAATTCGCCGAGAAGGAGACCGGGACGAGTCTGCCGGTGTGAGCATCAGTGGCTCAGCCGGTGAACCGCGTCGGACAACTGCCCGTAGACCGACAGCTCCGCCCGGAGCGGTTCCAGAATGAATTCGTCCCCCACTGCGTCCACCCGGCGACGCAACTCGGAAGCTGCCCGCCGCCTGCGCCGCGCCGCGCCCACCGCGACGAAGGGTCTGATCACCAATCGCACCAACAACCCCAATGCCAGACCTCCGACAAGCAGCACAGTCGGCCAAGCGAAGGGCCCGAGCGAAGGCGCGTCGAGATCGATTTGCAAGTAAGCGAGCAGCGCGAGCAGCCCTAGCCATGCCCCGCCCACTACGGCGGCGCTGAGCAGGCCCCACTGAATTGCCGCGATAAAACTCCACCATCGGGGCGGGCGTGCCATTCCGAGGTCCGCGCCGCCGACCGCCCTGTCCAGGGCATCGGGCACGTCCGCGGCTCGCGACTTCGCCGTTTCGAGCAGCGTCCGGGGCCACGGTGTCGGCAGCCCGGCCGATGCGGTGTTGGCGAGCGCACGTACCGCGCTGTCTGCGGCCGCGCGCGACGCCGCAGAACCGGACGGCAGCGACGTGCGGCGGAGCACTTCCAGCTGTTCCACGGGCTGGCCCAAGCCCAAGCGACGCAAGGGATCACGCCGCAGTTTCCCGATCCAGCTCAGCGGCGGCCACCCGACCGCGGCCAGTGCCCGCCGCTCATATGCCTGACCGACGGCGCCGACCACTGCCGGCACGCCGGCGGCCGCAGCCAGCGCGGTCCCCAATTGTCGCTCCGCGTCGAGCAGTGCGGGCTCCGTTCGCCGCTGAGGAATCAACGGCGCGAGGCGAGCAGCCATCGAGTCCAGATCCGCACTGACCCGCGCAGTCCGCGCCCGGTGGACCGCCACGGTCGACACCAGGAATTCGCGCAGCGGCGCCGCACCCTCCGGCGTAACCGCCGACGTCGATAGCGTCGGCACGCCGGCCAGGCCGTCGTCAGCGAGCAGGCGGTCGAGATCACGCATGCAGGCGGCCAGCTCGTCATCGCTCAGCCGGTCGGACTGGTTGAGGACCACGACCATGACGTCGCGGTGCGCCGCCAAAGGCCGCAGATACGTGTCGTGCAGCAGCGCGTCGGCGTATTTCTGCGGGTCGAGCACCCAAGCGAACGCGTCGACGAGACGAACCAACCGATCCACCTCGGCTCGGTGGGACGACTCGACGGAGTCGTGGTCGGGAAGGTCGAGCAACACCAGCCCGGACAACCCGGGAGCGGACGCGCCGCCGTGTCGGCGATTGCCGATTTCCAGCCAATCCAGCAGTTCTTGGGCGCCGTCGGGTCCGAAAACAACGGCCTGGGTGGCCGACGTCGTCGGACGCCGGACACCGACCGTGGCCAATTGCGCCCCAGTGATGGCGTTGAACAGAGAGGATTTTCCGCTGCCCGTTGCTCCGGCCAGTGCGACCACGGTGTACTCCCCGGACAGGCGCAGCCTGGCTCCCGCCCGCTGGTCGAGGCGGTGCAGGTCGTCGAGCACCTCCTCGGGCAGCCGACCCGCGCCGAGGCTGACCACCGACGACAGCGCCGCCAATCGGTCGGTGAGCGTCACGTCAGCACCGCCGCAACCCGATCGGCTGCACGTCGCAGCTCGTCACCGGACACCATCGGCGACGCCGAATCCAGCACATGGCGATACCGGTCTGCGTCGCGGGCCAACAATGTGCCCGCTCGGGCCAATAGGTCGTCCCTGGCTTGCCGAGCCAATCCGCGGACCGCCTGCTCTCCGAAGATCGCCTCCAGCACCTTCTGGCTGGCCACCGACGTACCTCCGGCAATCCCCACCTCCGCGCCGGTCAGCCCGCCCGTCTGACTGAACACGGCGAGCATCACCACCAGCCCGGCACCGTTGACTCCGTACGAGGCCAATCGGGCGCTGGACCGCTTCGACGCGCCTTCCGTTCGGACGAGTCCCAGCACGAAGTCCTCCCAGTCGCGGACCAGCCGCTCGACCGCCTCTGCCAGCCCCGGGGCAGGTCGCGCCAGCTCGTCGGTCAGCAGCCGTGCACCGGCCTCATGCCGAGCCCAGCAGCCGTACGACTGCTCCGCGGCGTCCTCCACCGCCGCCACAACGACGGCAGCGATGCCGGTCTCCAACGCCGATCCCAATTCCTCGACCGGCGTGGAGCGCCCAGTCACCGCGGCCACCATGCGATCTCGAATTCGGCCAACCCTCGACTCGAGCCTGCGAAGGAATTCGCCCGTCCCTACCACGTCCTGCCAGCGGGCCAGGACCTCGCCTCGGAGCAGAGCACCATCGCGGATGGCCGACTCCACCCGCTCCAGCGCGCCGTCGTGCGCGGACGAGACGCATGATTCCAACTGGCTGCGCACATCGGCCTGATCGTCGGCGGCCGCGGCCAACGTGTAGGTCCGCGGCGAAAGACTGTGCAGCGCTCCGTCCAACGTGTAGCGAACCACCGCAGCACGCTGCTCCGCGTCAGCGGTCAGGCCTGTCAGCCAGGAGCGGATGGGGGCGATCGCCTTGTCTTTCAACCGCCCATGACGCAGCGCCTGCTCCGCGATCACGAACAGCGGCGCGCCGCTCAATTCACCCGCTGCAAGCATGTCCGACAAGTGCCGGCTCACATCGTTCAGCGCTTCTGGAGGGCAGCGGTTGAGCACGATGGCGACAGCCGTGCCGCGATCACGTGCCGTGCGCAGCATCTGCCACGGCACCGCGTCGGCGTACCGGGCGGCGGTGGTCAGGAAGATCCACAGGTCAGCGGCGGCGAGCAGGGTGGCCGCCAGCTCGCGATTGGTGCTCACCACGCTGTCGATGTCGGGCGCGTCGAGCAGCGCGAGGCCGGGGCCGATGCCTGGATGCGGCGCCAGCCGCAGCCCATCCGGGCCTGAAGACCGGGGCAACTGGGGCAAGATCCGGTCGTTGGCGAACCACGGCAGGTCCGACGGGTGGCACACGACTACCGGGCCCCGGGTGGTGGGCCGCAATACTCCCGCGGCAGAGACCTCCGCCCCGACCAGCGAATTGATCAGTGTCGACTTGCCGGCTCCTGTCGACCCGCCGACCACCGCAAGGAGCGGGGCATCGATGCTCTGCAGCCGGGGGATCAGGTAGTCGGCCATCTGCCCAGTCAATTCACGGCGGTCCCGCTCGGCCGTCCACGACGACGGCGTCGGCAGCGGAAACGTAGTTCGCTCCAGCGCCGCAGCGAGACCGGTGACCGCGTCGACCAGCTCGCCATCGCCCGTCATCACTTCAGCCTGCCCGAGGCTGGCTCCGCCTGCCCATGACTTGGCCAACTGTGCCGATGTTGCCGACAACACGGCTCGGCTCACTGAAGAAATTTGCTTTGTGCCCCCGGCAGGATTCGAACCTGCGGCCTTCTGCTCCGGAGGCAGACGCTCTATCCCCTGAGCTACGGGGGCGCACGAGAGTCGGCGCCGATGGGCCTGCACAGCCTAACGCATTCGGGTCACCGGAAACGGATTCGGGGGCTGACCACCCAAGACCATAGGATGGACCCTCGTGACCCCCGCCGATCTGGCCGACCTGCTCAAGACCACCGCCGCCGCGGTGCTGGCCGAGCATGGACTCGACACGTCAGCGCTGCCGGAAACGGTCACCGTCGAACGTCCGCGCAATCCTGACCACGGTGACTACGCCACCAACCTCGCGCTTCAGGTCGGCAAGAAGGTCGGCGCCAACCCGCGGGAGCTGGCCGGCTGGCTGGCCACCGCGCTGGCCGAGCATGCCGGCATCGCTGCTGCCGACGTCGCGGGTCCCGGCTTCGTGAACCTGCGCCTCGAGGCGTCGGCGCAGAACGTCATCGTCACCGACGTTCTCGCGGCCGGGGCTGACTACGGCCACTCCGACGCGCTCAGCGGTCAGGACATCAACCTCGAGTTCGTCTCGGCCAACCCCACCGGCCCGATACACATCGGCGGCACCCGGTGGGCCGCGGTCGGCGACGCGCTCGGCAGGCTGCTGTCGACCCAGGGCGCCCGAGTAGTACGCGAGTACTACTTCAACGACCACGGCGCGCAGATCGACCGGTTCACCAACTCGCTGATCGCAGCGGCCAAGGGTGAACCGACTCCCGACGACGGCTATGCGGGCGACTACATCAAAGACATCGCCGCCGCTGTGCTCGCCAAGGAACCCGACGCGCTGAGCCTCTCCGAGAGCGAGATGCGTGAGACGTTCCGCGCCATCGGCGTCGACCTCATGTTCACCCACATCAAGCAGTCGTTGCACGACTTCGGCACCGACTTCGACGTCTATACGCACGAAGACTCGATGCACACGTCCGGACGCGTCGAGCAGGCCATCGCACGGCTCCGCGACGCGGGCAGCATCTACGAGAAGGACGACGCAATCTGGTTGCGTACCACCGACTTCGGTGACGACAAGGACCGCGTCGTCATCAAGCGCGACGGTGCGCCGGCCTACATCGCCGCGGACATCGCCTACTACCTCGACAAGCGCGAGCGCGGGTTCGACCTGTGCATCTACATGCTCGGCGCCGACCATCACGGCTACATCGCCCGGCTCAAGGCGGTCGCGGCTGCGCTGGGGGAGGACCCGGCCACGGTGGAGGTGCTCATCGGCCAGATGGTCAACCTGGTCCGCGACGGACAACCGGTCCGGATGAGCAAGCGGGCGGGCACGGTGATCACGCTCGACGACCTGGTCGAGGCCATCGGCGTCGACGCCGCCCGGTACTCGCTGATCCGGTCCTCGGTCGACAGCCCGATCGACATCGATCTCGAACTGTGGTCGTCGGCATCGAACGAGAACCCGGTCTACTACGTGCAATACGCGCATGCGCGGCTGTCCGCTCTGGCCCGCAATGCCGCCGAACTGGGCGTCGTGCCCGGCACCGCGAACCTGCAGCTGCTGAACCACGACAAGGAAGGCACGCTGATCCGCAACCTGGGGGAGTTCCCCCGGGTGCTAAGAACCGCTGCTTCCCTGCGGGAACCGCACCGCGTCTCGCGCTACCTCGAGGATCTGGCCGGTGACTACCACCGGTTCTACGACTCCTGCCGCGTGCTACCTCAAGGCGACGAGGCGCCGAACGAACTGCACGCCGCGCGCCTGGCACTGTGTCAGGCCACTCGCCAGGTGATCGCAAACGGGCTGGGTATCCTCGGCGTCTCGGCTCCGGAGCGCATGTGATCGCCCATCCCGCCGGTCCCCGGCATGCCGAAGAGGTACACCACGGCGGTGCTCCGCCACGCCCGCAGTCGCCTGCGGAGCTCCTGCTGCTGGCGCCGAATGTCTGGCCGCGCAGCACCGTTCGGGACGGCGCCGGTGTGGTGTCGATCGGCGGCGTGCCGGTCACCGACATCGCCGCGGAGTTCGGCACCCCGACGTTCGTGGTCGACGAGGACGACTTCCGCGCACGCTGCCGCGAGATCGCCGCCGCGTTCGGCGGCGGCGAGAACGTGCGTTACGCCGCCAAGGCATTCATGTGCACCGAGGTGGCCCGCTGGATCGCCGAGGAGGGCCTCTCGCTCGACGTGGCCAGCGGTGGCGAGATGGCCGTCGCCTTGAATGGCGGCTTCCCCGCCGCGCGAATCGCCTTGCACGGCAACAACAAATCGATTGGCGAGTTGACGGCTGCGGTCGAGGCTGGGATCGAGCACGTGGTGGTCGACTCGGTGACCGAGATCGAGCGGCTCGACGCGATCGCCGGTGCCGCCGCCGTCGTACAGGACGTCCTGATCCGTGTCACCGTCGGCGTCGAAGCCCACACCCACGAATTCATCTCCACCGCGCACGAAGACCAGAAGTTCGGGTTGTCACTGGCCAGCGGTGCGGCGATGGATGCCGTGCGGCGGGTCTTCGAAGCCGACCATCTGCGCCTCAAAGGCCTGCACAGCCACATCGGGTCACAGATCTTCGACGTCGCCGGTTTCGAGATCGCCGCGCACCGCGTGATCGGCCTGCTGCGTGACGTGGTCGCCGAGTTCGGCGTCGACAAGACAGCCCAGATGTCGATTGTCGACCTCGGTGGCGGACTGGGCATCTCGTACCTGCCCCAGGACGATCCGCCGCCGATCGCCGACCTCGCGGCCAAGCTCGAGGCGATCGTGCGCCACGAGTCGGCTGCCGTCGGTCTGCCCGCACCGCGGCTGGTGGTCGAGCCGGGCCGGGCCATCGCGGGCCCCGGTACGATCACGCTGTATGAGGTCGGCACCGTCAAAGATGTCGCCATCAGCCCGACCGCGCACCGCCGCTACGTCAGCGTGGACGGTGGAATGAGCGACAACATCCGGACATCGCTCTACGGTGCGGAATACGACGTCCGACTGGTCTCTCGGGTCACCGACGCTGCGCCGGCACTCGGCCGTGTCGTCGGAAAGCATTGCGAGAGCGGCGACATCGTGGTGCGGGATACCTGGGTGCCAGATGACATCGAGCCCGGCGACCTCTTGGGCGTCGCGGCGACCGGCGCATACTGCTATTCGATGTCGAGCCGTTACAACCTGATCGGTCGTCCCGCTGTGGTGGCCGTGCGCGACGGGCGGGCCCGCCTGATCTTGCGCCGGGAGACGGTCGACGATCTGCTGAGTCTGGAAGTGAGGTAACCATGACCGACCCCGACAAGCCCGTCGGCGTAGCGTTGCTCGGCCTGGGAAATGTCGGCAGCCAGGTGGCGCGCATCATCGAGGAGAGCGCCGACGACCTCGCCGCACGCATCGGCGCGCCATTGGTGCTTCGCGGCGTCGGCGTCCGCCGGGTGGCCGACGACCGGGGGGTCCCGGTCGACATGCTCACCGACAACGTCGAAGAACTCGTCTCCCGCGACGACGTCGACATCGTCGTCGAGTTGATGGGACCTGTCGAACCCGCGCGCAAGGCCATCCTGTCGGCTCTGGAGCAGGGCAAATCGGTGGTCACCGCCAACAAGGCGTTGATGGCGGTGTCCACCGGCGAATTGGCCCAGGCCGCCGAAACCGCCCGTGTGGACCTGTATTTCGAAGCCGCGGTGGCCGGTGCGATACCCGTCATCCGTCCGCTGACCCAGTCGCTGGCGGGGGACTCCGTGGTGCGCGTCGCGGGCATCGTCAACGGCACCACCAACTACATCCTTTCTGAGATGGACGGCACCGGCACCGATTACGCGAGTGCGCTGGCCGACGCGAGCGCCCTCGGTTACGCCGAGGCCGACCCGACTGCCGACGTCGAGGGATACGACGCCGCGGCCAAGGCCGCGATTCTCGCCTCGATCGCCTTCCACACCAGAGTCACCGCCGACGACGTCTACCGCGAAGGCATCACCAAGGTCAGCACCGACGACTTCGAATCCGCAAAAGCGCTCGGCTGCACCATCAAGCTACTGGCCATCTGCGAGCGGCTCACGGGCGACGAAGGACAACAACGGGTTTCGGCGCGGGTCTATCCGGCGCTGGTACCACTGGAACATCCGCTCGCCGCCGTCAACGGCGCCTTCAACGCGGTGGTGGTCGAAGCTGAAGCCGCCGGCCGACTGATGTTCTACGGCCAGGGAGCCGGCGGTGCGCCCACCGCCTCTGCGGTGATGGGCGATCTCGTGATGGCGGCCCGCAACCGGGTGCAGGGCGGCCGCGGGCCCCGCGAATCGAAGTACGCCAAGTTGCCGATCGCACCGATCGGCTTCATCCCGACCCGCTACTACGTGAACATGAACGTCGCCGATCGCGCCGGTGTGCTGTCCGCCGTGGCAGCCGAATTCGGCAAGCGGGACGTCAGTATCGCCGAGGTGCGCCAGGAGGGCATGGTGGACGAGGGCGGTCAGCGTTGTGGTGCACGCATCGTCGTGGTGACCCATCAGGCCACCGACGCGGCGCTGTCGGAGACCGTGGCGGCGTTGGCGGATCTCGATGTGGTGCAGAGCATCAACAGCGTGCTCCGCATGGAGGGAACCAGCGAATGAGTACCGTACCGTCGTCGGCAGTGCACCAGCCGTGGCCCGGCCTGATCGCCGCCTATCGCGATCGGTTGCCGATCGAAGACGGCTGGACGCCGATCACACTTCGCGAGGGCGGCACTCCGCTGCTGCCTGCGGCGCGGCTCTCCGAATACACCGGCTGCACAGTGCATCTGAAAGTCGAGGGCCTGAACCCCACCGGCTCGTTCAAGGACCGCGGCATGACCGTGGCGGTCACCGAAGCGGTGTCGCGCGGGCAGAAGGCGGTGTTGTGCGCATCGACGGGCAATACCTCGGCGTCGGCCGCGGCCTATGCGGCCAGGGCGGGTATCACCTGTGCTGTCCTGGTGCCGCAGGGCAAGATCGCGATGGGCAAGTTGGCGCAGGCGGTCATGCACGGCGCCAAGATCATCCAGGTCGATGGCAACTTCGACGACTGTCTTGAACTGGCGCGCAAGCTCACGGCCGACTTTCCGACGGTGTCGCTGGTCAACTCGGTCAACCCGTACCGCATCGAAGGACAGAAGACCGCGGCCTTCGAGATCGTCGACGCCCTGGGTGCCGCGCCCGACGTGCACTCACTTCCGGTCGGCAACGCGGGCAACATCACCGCCTACTGGAAGGGCTACACCGAATACCACCGCGACGGGATCTCGGACCGTCTTCCCCGCATGCTGGGGACGCAAGCCGCCGGTGCGGCGCCGCTCGTGCTCGGAGAACCGGTCAGCAGACCAGAGACCATCGCTACCGCGATCCGGATCGGTTCGCCCGCGTCGTGGGATACCGCCGTGGCGGCGCAGCAGCAATCCGGCGGTCGATTCCTGGCTGCCACCGACGACGAGATCCTCGCGGCCTACCACCTGGTCGCAGAGAGCGAGGGTGTGTTCGTCGAGCCCGCGTCGGCGGCCAGCATCGCCGGTCTGCTCAAGTCGATCGAGGACGGTTGGGTGGCCAAGGGTTCGACAGTCGTGTGCACGGTGACCGGGAACGGGCTCAAGGACCCGGACACCGCGTTGAAGGACATGCCGACGGTCATCGCGGTGCCCGTGGATCCTGTCGCCGTCGCCGAGCAGCTGGGGCTGGGTTAGCCGGTGACCCGTGTTCTGCCGCCCGCGCTGACGGCCACCTCCGTGGTGGCCGCCTCCAGTGCCAACCTCGGTCCGGGGTTCGACAGCCTCGGCCTCGCCTTGAGCCTGTACGACGAGATCGTCGTGGAGACAACTGATTCCGGCCTCACCGTCGAAGTCGAGGGCGAGGGCGCAGGCCATGTGCCGCTGGACGACACCCATCTGGTGGTGCGGGCCATCCGGCGCGGCTTGCAGGCGCTCGACATCAGCGTGTCCGGGATGGCGGTGTGGTGTCGCAACGACATTCCACATTCGCGCGGGCTGGGTTCATCCGCGGCGGCCGTGGTCGGCGGCCTGTCTGTCGTCAACGGCCTTGCGGTACAGGCTGGTTCGAGTCCGCTGGCGGAGCGGGATCTCATCCAGTTGGCCTCGGAATTCGAGGGCCATCCCGACAACGCTTCCGCGGCGGTGTTGGGCGGCGGCGTGGTGTCGTGGACCGACGCCGAGGAGCCTGCGCCGCACTTCGCGGCCGCGCCGATCCGCATTCACAGCGACATCCGGCTGTTCACCGCGATTCCGCCCGAGCGCTCGTCGACCGCCGAGACCCGCGTATTGCTGCCGGAGAAGGTCAGCCACACCGATGCGCGGTTCAACGTGAGCAGGGCGGCGTTGATGGTGGTAGCGCTCACCGAGCGGCCCGATCTTCTGATGTCGGCCACCGAGGATGTGCTGCACCAGCCGCAACGGGCGGGGGCGATGCCCGCCTCGGCGGAATACCTGCGCGTCTTGCGACGTTGTGGCGTGGCAGCGGTGTTGTCCGGGGCGGGGCCGTCGGTGCTCGCATTGAGCACGTCGTCGGAATTGCCTGTAGAAGCCCTGGAGTACGGCGCCGCGAACGGGTTCACCGTCAGCGAAATGCGCATCGGCGATGGCGTCCGATGGACGTCCGGAGCGGCAGTGCGACGCTGACGGTGCCACGCAGCAGGGATCACAGGAGCAACACGACGCACATGTCTTTCTTGCTTCCCGCAGAGATGCGGGATATTCTCGCTGTCGTCCGGCAATCGCAGAGTCTCTACCTGCGCCGACACTAGGACACCACTCATTTCCCTCTGGGGCTACTCGTGGATTGACGGTTCGCCGCACACCG
The DNA here is from genome assembly GCF_010731795.1 of Mycolicibacterium celeriflavum. Lineage (NCBI taxonomy): Bacteria > Bacillati > Actinomycetota > Actinomycetes > Mycobacteriales > Mycobacteriaceae > Mycobacterium > Mycolicibacterium celeriflavum. Next base: position 4,792,879 of record NZ_AP022591.1, read on the forward strand.
GCGAAGCCCGGCCATCACCGTTGCAGGGGCAATGGTGGGGCCCATGCGTTCAGTGCATCAACTGATCGCACCGAACCCCCGCATGACTCGTTCTGCGAGGGAAAGAAAGGAAATCCGTGACTGAAACGGACCTCATCACGGCTGGGGGCAGCAGCGACAACGGTGAGCTGCCGAACACCGTGAGTTCAGACACCTCGACTTCTGCGGCAGCGGAGGCACCGAACGCCTCGCCTGGTGCGGAAACCGCGCCGACGGCAGACGTCGCATCCGGTAACCGTGCCAGCTCGCTGTCCACCATGGTGCTGCCCGAACTGCGCGCACTGGCCAAGGAGATCGGCGTCGAGGGCGCTTCCGGTATGCGTAAGGGCGAGTTGGTCGCCGCGATCCGCGAACGCCGCGGCGAGTCGAACGGCCGCGGCCGCGGACAGGGCTCCGAGAAGCCCGCCGGCTCAGAGACGCCCGCCGCAGAGGCGCCAGTCGCCGCAGAGGCGAAAACCGCCGAGGCGAAGACCGGCGAGACCGGTGACGCCGACTCGAACACCGACCAAGATCAGCCCCGACGCCGCGAGCGTCGCGGTGCTTCGCGGGGAACGGGCGCGCCCGGCGCCTCGGACGACCAGTCCGACGACGCCGGTCAGCAGGCCAAGACGGGCGGCGACGGCGGCCGGCAGAAGAACGAACAGACCAACAAGGCGGACACCAAGTCCACTGGCGATCAGCAGCAAGGCGATCAGCAGCAGGGCGGCCAGAACCGCGGCGGCAGCGCCGATGACGACGGCGAAGGCCGTGGTGGACGTCGGGGTCGCCGGTTCCGGGACCGCAGGCGCCGCGAGCGCGGTGGCGGCGAGGGCGGCGGCGACCGCGACACCGAACTGCGTGAGGACGACGTCGTTCAGCCCGTCGCGGGCATCCTCGACGTGCTCGACAACTACGCGTTCGTCCGCACGTCGGGATACCTCGCCGGGCCCAACGACGTGTACGTCTCCATGAACATGGTGCGCAAGAACGGGCTGCGCCGCGGTGACGCGGTGACCGGCGCCGTGCGGGTGCCCAAAGATGGCGAGCAGACCAACCAGCGGCAGAAGTTCAATCCGCTGGTCCGGCTCGACACGATCAACGGCAAGCCGGTCGAGGAAGCCAAGAAGCGGCCGGACTTCAACAAGCTCACCCCGCTCTATCCCAATCAGCGGCTGCGCTTGGAGACCACGCCCGAGCGGCTGACCACGCGCGTCATCGATCTGATCATGCCGATCGGGAAGGGGCAGCGCGCCCTGATCGTCTCGCCGCCGAAGGCCGGTAAGACCACGATCCTCCAGGACATCGCCAACGCGATCACGACGAACAACCCGGAATGCCACCTGATGGTGGTGCTCGTCGACGAGCGTCCGGAAGAGGTGACCGACATGCAGCGCTCGGTCAAAGGCGAGGTGATCGCCTCGACCTTCGACCGGCCGCCGTCCGATCACACCCAGGCCGCCGAGCTGGCGATCGAGCGGGCCAAGCGCCTCGTCGAGCAGGGTAAGGACGTCGTGGTGCTGCTGGACTCGATCACCCGACTGGGTCGCGCTTACAACAACGCGTCACCGGCTTCTGGCCGCATCCTGTCCGGTGGTGTGGACTCGACCGCGCTGTACCCGCCGAAGCGGTTCCTCGGTGCGGCGCGCAACATCGAAGAGGGTGGCTCGCTGACCATCGTCGCCACCGCCATGGTGGAGACCGGGTCGACCGGCGACACGGTGATCTTCGAGGAGTTCAAGGGCACCGGCAACGCCGAGCTCAAGCTCGACCGCAAGATCGCCGAGCGTCGCGTCTTCCCGGCCGTCGACGTCAACCCGTCCGGCACCCGCAAGGACGAGTTGCTGCTGTCGACCGATGAGTTCGCGGTCGTGCACAAGCTGCGCCGGGTGCTGTCCGGTCTGGACCCGCATCAGGCCATCGACCTGTTGATGAGCCAGCTGCGCAAGACCAAGAACAACTACGAGTTCCTGGTGCAGGTCTCCAAGACCGCGCCGGGCTCAGCGGACGCCGACTGAGTCAGCGATTTCGGTGTAGCTGGTAGCGCTGACCGCGACGAGTTACACCGAAACCACCTCACCGGTAGGGGTCGGTGATCTCTCGCAGCGCCGTGAGCGCTTCGCGCAGCTGCTGGAATTTGCGCTCACCGAGAAACGACCGCCACTCGTCCTCGACCTTGGCTATCTCGGCGCCTGCCGCCCGGCACACCGCCATGCCCTTGTCGCTCAGCGTGACGAGTCTGGCGCGCGCGTCGGTCGGGTCGGGCGTCCGCACCACATAGCCGGACCGCTCCAATTGCTCGAGCAGCGCTCCGGCGGTCTGCTTGGTCACCCGCGCCTGCTCGGCCAGGTCGGTCAGCCGCATTCCACTCGAATTCACGTGCCGCAGATCGAGGCGCTGCATGAGCCTCGACTGCGCCAGCGTGATGTCGTCGGCGCCCGCCGCGACCAATGCCTGCATGACGCGAGCCTCGGCAGCACGGTGGCCGATGAACATCAACGTCGCCGTGCTCACCCAGTCAGTCATCCCATTGATTTTAGTATGGTTCCCTGACTATATTGTCAGGAGACCTGACTAACCGAGGAGGCGGCGGTGGATTCGGATACCGTTTGGCGGCACATCGACGAGCAGCGCGCCAACCTTGCCGACCTGCTGGACGGTCTCGAGCCCCAGCAATGGTCGACACCGTCGCTGTGCGAGGGGTGGACCGTGCGGGAGGTGGCCGCGCACATCACCCATTCCCAATTGCCGAAGTCGAAGATGTTGCTCGAGCTGCTCCGGTCCGGCTTCCGGTTCAACACCATGGTTTACCGCGCCGCCCTACAGGACGAGAGATCGCCCGGTGAGCTCACCGCGGTCCTGCGCGGCATGCGGGGCTCACGTAAACGGCCGCCCGGCACCAGTGAGGTCGATCCCTTGATGGATGTGCTCGTCCACACTCAGGACATCGCGGTGCCCCTCGGGATCGACCGGCCCATGCCTGTCGACGCGGCGGTCGCGGCGGCAGAACGAGTATGGACGACGGGTTTTCCGTTCAGAGCGAAACGGCGCCTGCGCGGCGTGGAACTCGCGGCAATCGACGCCGATTTCCGCGTCGGTCAGGGACGGCTCGTCGAAGCGCCGATCCGCGACATCCTCATGGTGCTCGTCGGTCGCCCCACGGCGATTTCGGCGCGCATTCAGTCGCTCACCGGTCGTTAGGGCACCGAAATCACACAGCCGGGTCCGAACGCAACCCCGGCATGACGTAGCGGCGCAGGTGCCGCAACACCGCGTCGGCATCGCTGGGATCAAGCGTGTTGCCCGGTACCGTCGCCAGCGAGATCAACACGCGGGCAAGCCATTCCGACGCTTCGGCGATGTTGGTTTCGGGATGGATCTCGCCGCCTTCGCGCGCGGCCAGCAGGTATCGCGACCAGAATTCGGCGAGGTCGGGCACCAGGCCCTGCACGCCCGCGCCGGCGCAGGCGGCGAACTCCTCGGGCTCCTCGACCCGCAGCTTCATCAACAGCGCGCCCGGGTCGTCGTAGGCGGTGCGGCCATGGAGAACGCCCGCCGCGAGCTGTCGGTCCAGGCCCTCGACGCGCTCGAGCATCGCGTGCGACTCAGACCAGTAGGCGTCGTTCAAGCGCACGATCGCCGCGCCCAGCAACGACACCTTGTCGGGAAAATGGCGGTACAGCCAGCCGCGGGAAACGCCCGCCACCTCTGCCACCTCTGACACGGTGGTCGAGCGAATTCCCTTGGCGCGCAGACACGTTTCAGCCGCGTCGATCAGCCGATCGCGAACGTTCTTGGTGGCGGTGCCGCTCGTCACCAGCTGGACTCCTCGGTTAGTCTCGCCCTCGAGTGGACCGATCGGAGCATTGTGTCATGGTAGACACAATCGGAAATCTGTTCACGGTGAGAGGTGAGCCATGGCGGACACACTTCAGCAGCTGCTGAATGAGCGCGCCGACCGCGACACCGTTGCGGTGAGGTACGAAGGCCGCACGTGGACATACGGGCAGTACGTAGCCGGGGCGAAGACGCAGGCCGCCGCCCTGATCGGGGCCGCCAACCGAAGCCGTCCGCTGCATGTCGGCGTGCTCATGGGCAACACACCCGACATGCTGACCGCACTCGCGGCGGCCGCACTCGGCGGCTATGTCGTGTGCGGCATCAACACCACCCGCCGCGGAGAAGCACTGGCCCGCGACATCCTCAAGGTGGACTGCCAGTTCCTGGTCACCGACGCCGAACATCGCCCTCTGCTCGACGGCCTGGAACTGCCGGGCGTCACGGTGCTCGACACGTCCAGCGCCGGGTGGGCGGATTTCCTGGCCGGTGCGCCCGCGTTCGTCCCGCATCGGGAAGTAGCAGTCGACGACACGTTCATGATGATCTTCACCTCCGGCACCAGCGGTGACCCCAAGGCGGTTCAGGTCGCCCACATGATGCCGCTGTTCGCCGGCAACGCGCTGGTCGAGCGTTTCGAACTCACCGACCGGGACACCTGTTACCTCTCGATGCCGATGTTTCATTCCAACGCCGTCGTCGGTGGCTGGGCGCCCGCCCTGGTGGCCGGGGCCGCGATGGTGCCGGCCAAGTTTTCCGCGTCCGGCTTCCTGGCCGATATCCGCCGCTACGGCGTCACGTACATGAACTACGTCGGCAAGCCGCTGGCCTACGTGCTGGCCACGCCCGAGCAACCTGATGACCGCGACAATCCGCTGCGCGTCGCGTTCGGCAACGAGGCCACCGACCGCGACATCGAGGAGTTCAGCAGACGCTTCGGCGTCACGGTCGACGACGGATTCGGCTCGACCGAGAACGCCGTGATCATCACCCGTACCCCGGATACACCGAAAGGCTCGATCGGCCAAGGCTTCCCGGGTGTCGCGATCTACAACAGCGAGACGGTGACCGAGTGCCCGGTGGCCGAGTTCGACGAGAACGGTGCGCTGATCAACGCCGACGTCGCCGTGGGCGAACTGGTCAACACCGACGGCAGCGGCCTGTTCCGGGGCTACTACAACGACCGCGGCGCCACCGACGAGCGGATGCGCCACGGCATGTACTGGTCGGGTGACCTTGCCTACCGCGACGCCGACGGCTTCATCTATCTGGCAGGCCGCACGGCCGACTGGATGCGGGTCGATGGCGAGAACCTCGCGACCGCACCCATCGAGCGGATCCTGCTACGGCTACCGGCGGTCAACCGCGTCGCGGTCTACCCGGTGCCCGACGAAATCGTCGGCGACCAGGTGATGGCGGCCCTCGTGCTGCAGGACGACGCCGAACTCGCTCCGGAGACCTTCGAGGAGTTCCTGGCGGCTCAGCGCGATCTCTCGCCCAAAGCGTGGCCCCGCTATGTGTGGATCGCCGACGACCTGCCCAGCACCGCGACCAACAAGATCCTCAAGCGCGAGTTGATCGCGCGCGGAGCCGCGGCGGACGGTAGGACGCTGTGGCGGCGCGATGGCAGCAGGTTCGCCCCGATCCCCGGCTGAAGCGGAATACCCGCCGCTGCGCACGCGTTTAGGCACTTGGCGGTTGAGCTGGCATAATGGACCGCCGACCCTCGGTTCCCGGTTCACGCCCGTCACCTCCAGCACGGAGGGGCGACCCGGGGCCACGATCGAAGAGGAAACCATGAAATCGGGTATTCACCCTGACTACGTCGAGACCACCGTGCACTGCGGCTGTGGCAACACGTTCACCACGCGGAGCACCAAGCAGAGCGGACAGATCCATGTCGAGGTCTGCTCGCAGTGCCATCCCTTCTACACCGGCAAGCAGAAGATCCTCGACAGCGGCGGCCGCGTGGCCCGCTTCGAGAAGCGCTACGGCAAGCGCGCCGGGGCGAGCGCAGCGACGGGACAAAGCAAGGCGGCCGACAAGAGCGCAAGCGACAAATAGCTTTCCTTCCGACGCCCGATCTGCCGCTTCAGCGGCCAGGCCGGGCGTCGGTTTGCGTTCGCGGAAAGCCACGGAGAGGAGGTCGACATGACGGACACCGCGCCGAAGATCGATGCGCTGCTGGCCGAGCATGCCGACCTCGAACGGCAGCTCAGCGATCCGGGCCTGCATTCCGACGCCGGCCGGGCCCGCAAAGTGGGCAGGCGGTTCGCGCAGGTATCGCCGATCGTCGCGACATACCGCAAGCTGGAGACCGCCCGCGGTGACCTGGAAGCCGCCCGGGAGTTGGCGGCCGACGACCCGTCGTTCGCCGGCGAGGTCGACGAGCTGTCGGCCACGGTCGAGCAACTGGACTCCCATCTGACCGATCTCCTGGCGCCCCGTGACCCACACGACGCCGACGACATCGTGCTCGAGGTCAAGTCGGGGGAGGGCGGCGAAGAGTCCGCGTTGTTCGCCGCCGATCTGGCCAGGATGTACGTCCGCTACGCCGAGCGCCACGGCTGGAACGTCACCGTGCTCGACGAGACGTTCTCCGACCTCGGCGGCTACAAAGACGCCACGCTGTCCATCCGCAGCAAAGGCGATTCGGCCGACGGCGTGTGGTCGCGACTGAAGTTCGAAGGCGGCGTGCACCGCGTGCAGCGGGTCCCCGTGACGGAGTCGCAGGGCCGCGTGCACACCTCGGCGGCCGGCGTGCTCGTGTACCCGGAGCCCGAAGAGGTCGAGGAGGTGCAGATCGACGAGTCGGATCTGCGCATCGACGTCTACCGCTCCTCGGGCAAGGGCGGTCAGGGCGTCAACACCACCGACTCCGCCGTGCGCATCACCCACCTGCCCACCGGAATCGTCGTCACCTGTCAGAACGAGCGGTCGCAATTGCAGAACAAAGCCCGCGCGATGCAGGTGCTCGCTGCGCGCCTGCAGGCACTGGCCGAAGAACAGGCGCAGGCCGACGCGTCCGCCGACCGGGCCAGCCAGATCCGCACCGTCGACCGCAGCGAGCGCATCCGCACCTACAACTTTCCGGAGAACCGGATCGCCGATCACCGGATCAACTTCAAGGCGCACAACCTCGACCAGGTGCTCGACGGTGATCTCGACGACCTGTTCGACGCGCTGGCGGCCGCCGACAAGCGAGCGAGACTGCAGATAACATGACCCGGCTCAGCCAGCTGATCGACGCCGCGACGACGGCGCTGGCCGAGGCGGGTGTCGCAGCGCCGCGCGTCGACGCCGAACTGCTGGCCGCCCACGCCACGGGCACCGACCGGGGCCGCCTCGGGTTCGTTGAGGCCGGGCCCCACTTCGCCGCGCGGTACGACGAACTCATCGCCCGGCGCGCCCAACGGGTCCCGCTGCAGCACCTGGTCGGCACCGCGCCGTTCGGCCCGGTCGAGGTGCACGTCGGCCCGGGCGTGTTCATTCCGCGCCCGGAAACCGAGGCTCTGCTGGAATGGGCGCTGGCACAACGGTTTCCCAACCGCCCGCTGATCGTCGACCTGTGTACGGGCAGCGGTGCGCTGGCGCTCGCGTTGTCGAAGAACTGGCCCGATGCCCGCATCATCGCCGTGGACGACTCCGCACCGGCCCTCGAGTATGCGCGGCGAAACCTCGTCGACACAGGCGTCGAAATCGTCTGCGCCGACGTCACAGAACCCGGACTGCTGCCAGAACTCGAGGGTTCGGTCGACCTGCTCGTCGCCAACCCGCCATACATCCCCGACGGCGCCCCGCTGGAACCTGAAGTGGGCGAGCACGATCCGGCGCACGCGTTGTTCGGGGGACCCGATGGCATGCGGGTGATCGACGCGATCGCCGAACTCGGGTCGAGCTGGTTGCGCACCGGCGGCCTGTCCGCCGTCGAACACGACGACACGACGGCGGACCGGACCGTCGAGTGCTTCGAACGAACAGAGCGTTTCCACGACATCACCGCTCGGCGCGATCTCGCCGGGCGGCCACGGTTCGTGACGGCCCGAAGACGACAACGAGTGAGGATCGCAGCGAGGGACGAGTGAGGACCGGAGCGAGGAGGAGTCGAGGCATGAACCGGAGGATTTGATGACACAACTTTTCGACTGCTCCGACGCCGACCAGCGTGCGACCGGTGTCGCGTCGGCGATCAGCGCGCTGCGGAGCGGCCGTCTCGTGGTGTTGCCGACCGACACCGTCTACGGCATCGGCGCCGACGCGTTCGACAGCGAAGCCGTCGCCGCACTGCTGGCGGCCAAGGGCCGCGGCCGCGACATGCCGGTGCCGGTGCTCGTCGGCTCGTGGCACACGATCGACGGCCTGGTGTACAGCGTGCCGAACACCGCGCGCGAACTCATCCGTGCATTCTGGCCGGGTGCGCTGAGCCTGGTGGTGCGCCAGGCGCCGTCGCTGCAATGGGATCTCGGCGACGCGCACGGCACCGTGATGCTGCGCATGCCGTTGCATCCGGTGGCCATCGAACTGCTGCGCGAAGTCGGGCCGTTGGCTGTGTCGAGCGCGAACATCTCCGGCCGGCCCGCGGCTATCACAGCCGAAGATGCGCGCGGGCAACTCGGTGATCTCGTCGAGGTGTATCTCGATGCCGGGCCGTCCGAGCAGCAGGCGGCATCGACGATCGTCGACCTCACCGGTGCGCACCCGCGCGTGCTGCGCCAGGGTCCGGTCACCGTGGAGGCGATCGCGAACGTTCTCGACGTGGAACCCACGACTTTGACGGACTGATAGTGAGTTTCGTGCAGTACGGTTCACCGGTGGTCTACGCGACCGACACACTGCTGGCACTCGACGATCTCGGTGCGGGCGTACCGATCCGGGAGCTCGCACTGGTCGGGCTGACCGCCGCGATCATCACGTACTTCGCCACTGGGTGGGTCAGGGTGATGGCGCGCCGGCTCGGCGCGGTGGCCTATCCCCGCGATCGCGACGTCCATCACGAGCCGACGCCGCGAATGGGCGGATTGGCAATGTACGTAGGTGTCGCGGCCGCCGTCCTCCTGGCGTCGCAGCTGCCGGCGCTGACGCGCGGTTTCGTCTATTCGTCGGGGATGCCGGCAGTGGTCGTCGCGGGTGGCTTGATCATGGTCGTCGGCCTGATCGACGACCGCTGGGGCCTGGACGCGTTGACCAAGTTCGCCGGGCAGATCACCGCGGCCAGCGTGCTCGTCACGATGGGGGTGGCCTGGAGTGTCCTCTACATCCCAGTCGGCGGCGTGGGCACCATCGTGCTCGACCAGGTGTCGTCGATCCTGCTGACGTTGGCGTTGACGGTCGCGATCGTCAACGCGATGAACTTCGTCGACGGTCTCGACGGGCTCGCCGCCGGACTGGGGCTGATCACCGCATCGGCGATCTGCATCTTCTCCGTCGGATTGCTGCGCGACCACGGCGGAGACGTGTTGTTCTACCCGCCCGCGGTCATCTCGGTGGTGCTCGCCGGGGCGTGTCTGGGCTTTCTGCCGCACAACTTCCATCCCGCCAAGATCTTCATGGGCGACTCCGGGTCGATGCTCATCGGCCTGATGCTCGCCGCGGCCTCGACCACCGCGGCCGGACCGATCTCGCAGACGGCGTACGGCGTGCGCGACGTGTTCGCGTTGCTGTCGCCGTTCCTGCTCGTGGTCGCGGTCATGTTCGTGCCTGCACTGGACATGCTGTTGGCCATCATCCGGCGCACCCGCGCGGGTCTGAGTCCCTTCAGCCCGGACAAGATGCATCTGCATCACCGGTTGCTGGAGATCGGGCACTCGCACCGTCGGGTGGTGTTGCTGATCTATCTGTGGGTGGGCATCGTCGCGCTCGGCGCCGCCAGCACGATTTTCTTCGACCCGCGCTACAGCGGGGCGGTCATGCTGGGGGCGATTCTGGTCGCCGTCGTCGCGACGCTGATCCCCCTTCTGGGCCGCCGAAACGGCGAGTTCGAGGAAATGTACGACGAAAAGTAGTAGACCCCCTTTTATGCCTCCCACCATGTGTTAGGGTGCAATCAGAACCCGAAAAAACCTCGCGGGTTGCCGGCCTCCGAGTCGTCGGTGCAGAACCGATCGACACGGAACAACGACCGACAAAGGGAGCTGCCCCGTGGGTGATTCTGGCGAGCCAACCGCCCTCCGATACGCTCAGGGCGCCACGCACGCACATCATCGGGGCAGCCACCGTGACCGCGGATTGAGGTGAAGTAGTGACGACGCCAGCGCAAGACGCGCCGTTGGTGTTCCCCTCCGTTGCCTTTCGGCCATTGCGCCTGCTTGCGATCTGCGCGGTGTTCGCCGGACTGGTGACTGCAGCCGCCGCTCTGCTCGGCCATCCCATGATCGGCGTGTTCTTCGGCATCGGGCTCGGATTGGGTTTGCTCAACGCCGTTCTGGTGCAGCGCTCGGTGGATTCGATCACCGCAGAGGCGCACCCGCTCAAGCGCAAGATGGCGCTGAACTCCGCCACCCGGCTGCTGATCATGACGGTAGTCGGGTTGACCATCGCGTTCGTCTTCCGGCCGCAGGGCTTGGGCGTGGTGTTTGGGATGGCGCTCTTCCAGGTATTGCTTGTTGTTTCCACCGCGCTGCCTGTGATGAAGAAGCTCAAGGAAGGCCCAGCTGATGAGATCGAAGGGGCGCAGCAATGACGGGACTTGATGTCGTCGGCCAAGCGGGACAAACCACGATCCTCGCCGCCGAATCCGGCATCCAGGTCGGCCACCACACGGAGGCCCACTGGTTCGGGCTGACGGTGAACACCGACACGGTGCTGGCGACGGCGATCGCGGCGGTGATCGTCCTCGGGCTGGCCTTCTACCTGCGCGCGAAGGTCACCTCGACCGGTGTGCCCAGCGGCGTGCAACTGTTCTGGGAAGCGATCACCGTTCAGACGCGCAACCAGGTCGAGGCCGCGATCGGGATGAAGATCGCGCCGTTCGTGCTGCCGCTGGCGGTGACGCTGTTCGTCTTCATTCTGGTGGCGAACTGGCTCTCGGTGTTCCCGTGGCAGTACACCGATTCCAGCGGCGCGATCCACGAGGTGCTCAAACCGCCGGCATCGGACATCAACTTCGTGCTCGCGCTCGCGTTGTTCGTATTCATCTGCTACCACGCGGCCGGCTTCTGGCGCCGCGGCCCGCTGGGCCACCCGTGGCGGGTGCTCAAGGGCCACGTCGCGATCCTTGCGCCCATCAACCTCGTCGAGGAGCTCGCGAAGCCGATCTCGTTGTCGCTGCGACTCTTCGGCAACATCTTCGCCGGCGGCATCCTGGTGGCGCTGATCGCATTGTTCCCGCCGTACATCATGTGGCTGCCGAACGCGATCTGGAAGAGCTTCGACCTGTTCGTCGGCGCGATCCAGGCGTTCATCTTCGCGCTGCTGACGATCTTGTACTTCAGCCAGTCGATGGAGCTCGATGAGCATCATGACTAGCCGCCCCACCCAGCAGGACCCACAGCCTGGTAGCGCAGCTACCAGTTATCAAGGAGGATAAGGAATGGATCCCACTATCGCTGCCGGCGCGCTCATCGGCGGTGGACTGATCATGGCCGGCGGCGCAATCGGCGCCGGTATCGGTGACGGCATCGCGGGTAACGCGCTGATCGCCGGCATCGCTCGCCAGCCCGAAGCTCAAGGCCGACTGTTCACTCCGTTCTTCATCACGGTGGGTCTGGTCGAGGCGGCGTACTTCATCAACCTGGCGTTCATGGCGCTGTTCGTGTTCGCCACGCCGGTCGGGGGTTAATGCCGGCCATGGCTGACTCGAACGTCGTTCTGTTGGCGGCAGAGGGAGGCGGACAGAGCAACTTCCTCATCCCCAACGGCACCTTCTTCTTCGTGCTGCTCATCTTCCTGATCGTGCTCGGCGTGATCGCGAAGTGGGTTGTGCCACCGATCTCCAAGGTGCTGCGCGAGCGCGAAGCCATGGTGCAGAAGACGATTGAGGACAATCGGCGGGCAGCCCAACTGCGGGCTGCCGCCGAGGCCGACTACCGCGAGGTGATGGCGACCGCGCGCCGCGATGCGACGAACGTTCGCGAGGAAGCCCGCGCCGAGGGACGCAAGATCGTCGACGAGGCGCGAACCCGTGCCAACGCGGAAGTATCGGGTCTGCTCCAGCAGGCCAACGAGGAACTCACAAGACAGTCCCTGGCGGTGACGACCGACCTCCAAGCATCGGTCGAAACCCTGGCGGCGAACCTGGCGAGCCGCGTGCTCGGCGTCGACGTGACGACTCGTACTGTGCCGGTCTCGACGAGTCAGGGGCGGTAGTCGCATGTCGACATTCATCGGACAGCTGATCGGTTTCGCGGTCATCGTGTTCCTGGTGTGGCGGTTCGTCGTGCCGCTGGTGCGGCGCATGATGACCAACCAGAAGGACACCGTTCGTCGGCAACTCGAGGAGCATGCCGAGGCCGAGAAGAAGGTTGCCGACGCCGACACGGAGCACGCAAGAGCGTTGGAAGAGGCCAAAGCCGAAGCGGCGGCGGTGATCGAAGAGGCCCGCCATGATGCCGAACGGATCGCAGAACAGCTTCGGGCCCAGGCCGACCTGGAGTTGGAGCGGATCAAAATCCAGGGAGCGCAACAGGTTCAACTGCTGCGCCAGCAGCTTGTACGCGAGCTACGGCAGGGCCTCGGTACGGAATCGGTGCAGCGGGCCGGCGACATCGTGCGCGACTTCGTGTCCGACCCTTCCGAGCTGTCGGCGACCGTTGACCGCTTCCTCGCCGATCTCGACGAAATGGCCCCGTCGACGACGACGTTCTCAGATGCTGCCACTGCGAAACTCCGTGCTGCCAGCCGTGAGTCGCTGTCCCAGGTGGTCGAACGGTTCGACGGAGTCGTTTCCGGTCTCGACGCCGACGCGCTGACGAAGTTGGCGAACGATCTGGCGTCCTGCGCGAAGCTGTTGCGTCGCGAGGCCGTACTCGCTCGGCATCTTGCTGACCCGTCGAGCGATGCCAGCCCCAAAGTTCAGGTCATCGAGCGTTTGCTCTCCGGAAAAGTTTCCGACTCCGCGTTGGAAATCCTCAAAACCGCTGTGTCGCAGCGCTGGTCGTCGACGGGCGATCTGATCCACGGCCTCCAGCACGCCGCCAGGTTGGCGTTGCTGGTGCGCGCTGAGACAGACGGTCAGATCGAGGATGTGGAAGATCAGCTGTTCAGGTTCAGTCGCATCCTCGATTCAGAGCCGCGTCTGATAACACTGCTCAGCGAGTACACCGCACCCCTGGATGGCCGAATCGGCTTGTTGAACAACGTGCTCGGGCGCCAAGCGAACAAGAACACCGCGGATCTGCTTCGCCAGACGCTCGACCTGCTGCACGGCGATCGCGCCGACGAGGCCGTTCGCGAACTGGCGAATCTGGCCGTTTCACGCCGCGGCGAAATCGTCGCGCACGTTCGTGCGGCCGCTGAGCTCAGCGATGCCCAGAGTGATCGGCTCACCGAACTGCTCACCCGTATCTATGACCGTCCCGTGTCGCTTCAGCTGGCCGTGGATCCCGCGTTGCTCGGCGGCTTGACCATCGCCGTGGGCGACGAGGTGATCGACGGTTCGCTGGCGTCGAAGCTGGCGGCGGCCGAGACGCACCTACCCGACTGACCTGACGACACCCAAAGACCGACACACGAAGTAGGAAGACAGAACACCATGGCAGAGTTGACGATCTCGGCGGATGAGATCCAGGGCGCGATCGAGGAGTATGTCGCCGGCTTCGAGGCGGACACCGAGCGGGAAGAGATCGGCACCGTCATCGACGCAGGCGACGGTATCGCCCACGTCGAGGGTCTCCCGTCGGTCATGACTCAGGAGCTGTTGGAGTTCCCCGGCGGTGTCCTCGGCGTCGCGCTGAACCTCGACGAGCACAGCATCGGTGCGGTCATCCTCGGCGACTTCGAGAAAATCGAAGAGGGCCAACAGGTCAAGCGCACCGGCGAGGTCCTCTCGGTGCCGGTGGGCGACGGCTTCCTCGGCCGCGTGGTCAATCCGCTGGGCCAGCCGATCGACGGCCGGGGTGAGGTCGAGACCACCGAACGCCGTGCCCTCGAACTCCAGGCGCCCTCTGTCGTGCAGCGCCAAGGCGTCAGTGAGCCGTTGCAGACCGGCATCAAGGCCATCGACTCGCAGACCCCCATCGGTCGCGGCCAGCGTCAGCTGATCATCGGCGACCGCAAGACCGGTAAGACCGCGGTATGTGTGGACACCATCCTCAACCAGCGGCAGAACTGGGAGACCGGCGACCCCGACCTGCAGGTCCGCTGCGTGTACGTGGCGATCGGGCAGAAGGGCACCACGATCGCCAGCGTGCGCCAGACCCTCGAAGAGGGTGGTGCGATGGACTACACCACGATCGTCGCCGCGCCGGCATCCGACTCCGCCGGCTTCAAATGGCTTGCGCCGTACACCGGTTCGTCGATCGCCCAGCACTGGATGTACGACGGCAAGCACGTGCTGATCGTTTTCGACGACCTGACCAAGCAGGCCGAGGCCTACCGTGCCATCTCGCTGCTGCTGCGCCGGCCGCCCGGTCGCGAGGCCTACCCCGGTGACGTGTTCTATCTGCACTCGCGGTTGCTGGAGCGGTGCGCGAAGCTGTCCGACGAGCTTGGCGGTGGCTCACTGACCGGTCTGCCGATCATCGAGACCAAGGCCAACGACATTTCGGCCTACATCCCGACCAACGTCATCTCGATCACCGACGGCCAGTGCTTCTTGGAGACCGACCTGTTCAACCAGGGTGTGCGACCGGCGATCAACGTCGGCGTCTCGGTGTCGCGTGTCGGTGGCGCCGCACAGATCAAGGCGATGAAAGAGGTAGCAGGAAGTCTCCGTCTCGATCTCTCGCAGTACCGTGAACTCGAATCGTTCGCGGCGTTTGCCTCTGATCTCGACGAAACGTCGAAGGCGCAGCTGGACCGCGGCGCCCGGCTCGTCGAGTTGCTCAAGCAGCCGCAGAACAGCCCGATGCCGGTCGAGGAACAGGTCGTCGCGATCTTCCTGGGCACCCGAGGCCACCTGGATTCGGTTCCCGTCGAAGACGTTCAGAAGTTCGAGCGTGAATTCCTCGAGCACGTGAAGGGCTCACAGGAGGGAATCCTCAAGGAGATCCGGGAGAGCAAGAAGCTCTCCGAGGAGCTTGAGGAGAAGCTCGAAAAAGTCGTCAACGACTTCAAGAAGGGCTTCGACACCACTGACGGCAGCTCGGTCGTGCCCGACGAACATGTCGATGCAATGGATGAAGAAGACGTCGAGAAGGAATCGGTGAAGGTCCGTAAGCCCGCACCGAAGAAGAAGTAAGGCCTGGGAAACAGATGGCTGCCACACTGCGCGAATTGCGCGGCCGCATCCGCTCCGCCGGCTCGATCAAGAAGATCACCAAAGCCCAGGAGCTGATCGCGACATCGCGGATCGCCAAAGCGCAGGCTCGAGTCGAGGCGGCTCGGCCCTACGACCGCGAGATCACCAACATGCTCACCGAACTCGCGAGCGCGAGCGCGCTGGATCACCCGCTGCTCGTCGCCCGCGAGAACCCTCGGCGGGCCGCCGTGTTGGTGGTGTCGTCGGACCGGGGGCTCGCAGGCGCATACAACGCGAACATCTTCCGGCGCTCGGAGGAGCTGTTCGCACTTCTCCGTTCGGAGGGCAAGGAACCCGTCCTGTACGTGGTGGGCCGAAAAGCTTTGGGCTACTACAGCTTCCGCAACTGGGATGTTCAGGAGTCGTGGACCGGCTTCTCCGAGCGACCCGACTACGAGAACGCGCAGGAGATCGCGTCGACGTTGGTCGACGCCTTCACGGCCGGTTTGGATGACGAAGGCGACGATCCCGGGGCGGACAACATCCTCGGCGTCGACGAACTGCACATCGTGTTCACCGAATTCAAGTCGATGCTGTCGCAGACGGCGATCGCGCGCCGGATCGCACCGATGGTGGTGGAGTACAGCGAGGAGGACACCGGCCCGCAGACGCTGTTCTCCTTCGAGCCGGACGCCGAAACCCTTTTCGGCGCGCTGTTGCCGCGGTACATCTCCACCCGCATCTTCGCCGCCCTGCTCGAGGCGGCGGCCTCGGAGTCGGCTTCGCGCCGACGCGCCATGAAGTCGGCGACCGACAACGCCGACGACCTCATCAAGGACCTGACCCTGATGGCGAACCGGGAACGGCAATCTCAGATCACCCAGGAAATCAGCGAAATCGTCGGTGGCGCGAACGCGCTTGCGGACGCCGCCAAGAAGTAGCCCCAGAAAGCGAAGAAAATATGACTGCTACTGCTGAAAAAGAGACCAGCACCGACACCGCGGGCCGCGTCGTCCGTGTCACCGGTCCGGTCGTCGACGTCGAGTTCCCGCGCGGCTCCGTGCCGGAACTGTTCAACGCGTTGCACGCCGAGATCGGCTACAAGGAACTGGCGAAGACGCTGACGCTCGAGGTCGCCCAGCACCTCGGCGACAACCTGGTGCGCTGCATTTCCATGCAGCCCACCGACGGGCTGGTTCGTGGCGTCGAGGTCACCGACACCGGAAGCTCGATCTCGGTGCCGGTCGGCGACGGCGTCAAGGGCCACGTGTTCAACGCGCTCGGTGACTGCCTGGACGAGCCCGGTTACGGAAAGGACTTCGACCGCTGGTCGATTCACCGCAAGCCGCCGGCATTCGATCAGCTCGAACCCCGCACCGAGATGCTGGAGACCGGCCTGAAGGTCGTCGACCTGCTCACCCCGTACGTCCGTGGCGGCAAGATCGCCCTGTTCGGTGGCGCCGGCGTCGGCAAGACCGTGTTGATCCAGGAGATGATCAACCGCATTGCCCGGAACTTCGGTGGCACTTCGGTGTTCGCCGGTGTGGGTGAGCGCACCCGCGAGGGCAACGACCTTTGGGTGGAGCTCGGCGACGCGGACGTGCTCAAGGACACCGCGCTGGTGTTCGGTCAGATGGACGAGCCGCCCGGCACGCGTATGCGAGTGGCGTTGTCGGCGCTGACGATGGCCGAGTTCTTCCGCGACGAGCAGGGCCAGGACGTGCTGCTGTTCATCGACAACATCTTCCGGTTCACCCAGGCGGGTTCGGAGGTTTCCACGCTGCTCGGCCGGATGCCGTCCGCGGTGGGGTACCAGCCGACGTTGGCCGACGAGATGGGTGAGCTGCAGGAGCGCATCACGTCGACCCGTGGGCACTCGATCACCTCGATGCAGGCCGTGTACGTGCCCGCCGACGACTACACCGACCCGGCGCCCGCTACCACGTTCGCTCACCTCGACGCGACCACGGAGCTGAGCCGATCGGTGTTCTCCAAGGGCATCTTCCCGGCGGTGGACCCGCTGGCGTCCAGCTCGACGATTCTCGATCCCAGCGTCGTCGGCGACGAGCACTACCGCGTCGCTCAAGAGGTGATCCGAATCCTGCAGCGCTACAAGGACCTTCAGGACATCATCGCGATTCTCGGTATCGACGAGCTGGCTGAGGAGGACAAGCAGCTGGTCCAGCGCGCCCGTCGCATCGAGCGGTTCTTGTCGCAGAACATGATGGCGGCCGAGCAGTTCACCGGCCAGCCGGGTTCGACCGTTCCGCTGAAAGAGACCATCGAGGCCTTCGACAAGCTGACCAAGGGCGATTTCGACCATCTGCCGGAGCAGGCGTTCTTCCTCATCGGCGGTCTCGAGGATCTGGAGAAGAAGGCCGAGAGCTTGGGCGCGAAGATGGACGGCGGTGGCGGCGACGGCGCGCCGGCGCAGACGGATTCGAACGGCGGTTCCGACAAGGGCGACGATTCCGACGAGGGCGAGTAGCGATGGCGGAACTAGACGTCGACATTGTCGCCGTCGAGCGGGAAATCTGGTCGGGCAAGGCGACGTTCCTCTTCACCCGCACCACCGCGGGGGAGATCGGCATCCTGCCTCGCCACATCCCGCTGGTCGCCCAGCTCGTCGACGACGCCATGGTGCGCGTCGAGCGAGAGGGTGAGGAAGATCTGCGCATCGCGGTCGACGGCGGATTCATGTCCGTCACCGACGAAGGGGTGATCATCCTCGCGGAGTCGGCAGAGCTCGAATCCGAGATCGATGCCGAAGGCGCGCGGCGGGACTCCGAATCCGACGACGCCGCAACAGCTGCCAAGGGTAGAGCGAGGCTTCGCGCCCTGGGTCAGATCGACTAGCGGCCGCCGATGAGCGCGCTCATGGTCACCATGGTCGCGCTGATCTGCGTGCTGCTACTTGTCGTCGTCGCGTTGTCCTATCGGCTGTGGAAGCTACGGCAGGTGGGTGGCACCGCGGCGATTCTGCGGGATGTCCCGGCTGTCGGCGGCCATGGGTGGCGTCACGGCGTAATGCGTTACCGCGGCGGCGAAGCCGGCTTCTATCGACTGTCCAGCCTTCGGTGGTGGCCGGATCGTCGACTGAGCCGCCGCGGTCTCGAGATCGTCTCGCGGCGTGCGCCTCGCGGCGACGAGTTCGACATCATGACCGACGAGATCGTGGTGCTGGAACTGCGTGACACCAGCCCGGAACGTCGCCGCGGCTATGAAATCGCGTTGGATCGCGGTGCGCTGACGGCGTTTCTGTCGTGGGTGGAGTCCAGGCCCTCACCTCGGGCACGACGCCGTAGCTTCTAATCCGTTGCAGGACCGCCCGGCCGCCACAGCACATCGCCATCGGGATTGGCGGCCCGGGACAGGATGAATAGCAGATCCGACAGCCGATTCAGGTATTTCGCGGGCAACACGCTGACCGCACCGCCGTGCGACTCCACCGCCGCCCACGCCGACCTCTCGGCGCGGCGGGCTACCGTGCGGGCCAAATGCAGAAGCGCTGACAGGGGCGTACCGCCCGGCAACACAAACGAATTCAAGGCGGGCAGCGACTCGTTGAACTCGTCGCACCACGCTTCCAGTCGGTCGATATAGCTCTGGGAGATCCGCAGTGCCGGATGTTCGGGATTGTCGACCACCGGTGTCGACAGATCGGCCCCCGCGTCGAACAGGTCATTCTGAATCTGCTTGAGAACCTTCGAGATTTGCTCGCTGGGGTTTCCCAGGGCGATTGCCACCCCGATGGCGGCGTTGATCTCGTCGCAGTCGGCATACGCCACGAGGCGCGCGTCGTTCTTCGATACCCTGCTGAAATCGCTCAAACCCGTGGTGCCGTCATCGCCCGTGCGCGTATATATCCGGGTCAGATGAACCGCCATGGTCAAACCGTACCGGAACGCGTAGCCGAGGAAACTGACACGGCCAGCAGCGCTGTTTAAACTAACCCGCGTGAGCGAGCGATTCGTGGTGACCGGCGGAAACCGGTTATCGGGCGAAGTAGCCGTCGGGGGGGCCAAAAACAGTGTTCTGAAGTTGATGGCCGCCACACTGCTGGCCGAAGGCACCAGCACGATCACCAATTGCCCTGACATTCTCGACGTGCCGCTGATGGCCGAGGTGCTCCGGGGCCTGGGGGCGACCGTGGAACTCGACAGCGACGTCGTGCGGATCACCTCGCCAGACGAACCGAAGTACGACGCGGACTTTGCCGCCGTCCGTCAATTTCGTGCGTCGGTGTGCGTGCTGGGCCCGCTCGTCGGCCGGTGTAAGCGAGCCAAGGTGGCGTTGCCGGGTGGCGACGCGATCGGATCGCGTCCGCTGGACATGCATCAGGCGGGCCTTCGCCAACTGGGGGCGCGATGCAACATCGAGCACGGCTGCGTCGTCGCCGAGGCGGACCATCTGCGCGGCGCCGAAATCCAGTTGGAATTTCCCTCCGTCGGTGCCACCGAGAACATTCTGATGGCGGCCGTCGTCGCTGAGGGCGTCACCACCATCCACAACGCCGCGCGTGAACCCGACGTCGTCGATTTGTGCGCAATGCTCAACCAGATGGGCGCCCAGATCACGGGCGCGGGAACCCCGACGATGACGATCACCGGCGTCGAGCGGCTCCATCCCACCGAGCACCGGGTGATCGGTGACCGCATCGTCGCGGCGACGTGGGGGATCGCCGCGGCGATGACGCACGGCGACATCTCGGTCACCGGCGTGGACCCGCAGCATCTGCAGCTGGTGTTGCACAAGCTGCATGACGCGGGTGCCACAGTGACGCAGTCCGACGACGGATTCCGGGTCGTCCAGTACGAACGGCCAAAGGCGGTCAACGTCGCGACGCTGCCGTTCCCCGGTTTCCCCACCGACCTGCAGCCGATGGCGATCGCCCTGGCGTCGATCGCCGACGGCACGTCGATGATCACCGAGAACGTGTTCGAGGCCCGGTTCCGGTTCGTCGAGGAGATGGTGCGCCTGGGAGCCGATGCCCGGACCGACGGTCACCACGCGGTCGTCCGGGGCATCCCGCAGTTGTCCAGTGCGCCGGTCTGGTCCTCGGACATTCGCGCCGGCGCCGGTCTGGTCCTGGCCGGCCTGGTCGCCGACGGCGACACCGAGGTTCACGACGTGTTCCACATTGACCGCGGCTATCCGCTGTTCGTCGAGAACCTCAAGAGCCTGGGCGCCGAAATCGAGCGGGTGGCTTGATCCCTGCTGGTCGCTGAGCCGTCTCCCCGCTCCGACGGCTTTGTAGGTGGCGCTTTTGGGACTTTGCCGTAACTGGCGTATCCTCTTGTGAGAAGCCCACGGCCCCAGGCCAATCG
This sequence comes from Mycolicibacterium celeriflavum, assembly GCF_010731795.1. Taxonomy (NCBI): domain Bacteria; kingdom Bacillati; phylum Actinomycetota; class Actinomycetes; order Mycobacteriales; family Mycobacteriaceae; genus Mycobacterium; species Mycolicibacterium celeriflavum. The sequence goes on from NZ_AP022591.1 coordinate 4,813,393, forward strand.
GACTGGCGGTCGGGGTTTGACGTCTCTGTCCAGATCGGTATAGACTGGCAGGGTTGCCCCAAAAGCGGGTGTGTTGTTTGAGAACTCAATAGTGTGTTTGGTGGTTTTTGTTTGTTGTTGTTTTTTGCCATGCCCTGTTTTCCCGTTTGTGGGTGTGGTGTTTTTTGATGCCAGTTTTTGGTGTCTTGCTTTGGTCAGATGTTTCTCTGATTGGCCTTTTTAGGTTTTGTTTGGAGAGTTTGATCCTGGCTCAGGACGAACGCTGGCGGCGTGCTTAACACATGCAAGTCGAACGGAAAGACCTTCGGGGTACTCGAGTGGCGAACGGGTGAGTAACACGTGGGTGATCTGCCCTGCACTTTGGGATAAGCCTGGGAAACTGGGTCTAATACCGAATATTCCCTACCGGTTGCATGGTTGGTGGGGGAAAGCTTTTTGCGGTGTGGGATGGGCCCGCGGCCTATCAGCTTGTTGGTGGGGTGATGGCCTACCAAGGCGACGACGGGTAGCCGACCGAGAGGGTGTCCGGCCACACTGGGACTGAGATACGGCCCAGACTCCTACGGGAGGCAGCAGTGGGGAATATTGCACAATGGGCGCAAGCCTGATGCAGCGACGCCGCGTGGGGGATGACGGCCTTCGGGTTGTAAACCTCTTTCAGTACCGACGAAGCGGAAGTGACGGTAGGTACAGAAGAAGCACCGGCCAACTACGTGCCAGCAGCCGCGGTAATACGTAGGGTGCGAGCGTTGTCCGGAATTACTGGGCGTAAAGAGCTCGTAGGTGGTTTGTCGCGTTGTCCGTGAAAACTCACAGCTTAACTGTGGGCGTGCGGGCGATACGGGCAGACTGGAGTACTGCAGGGGAGACTGGAATTCCTGGTGTAGCGGTGGAATGCGCAGATATCAGGAGGAACACCGGTGGCGAAGGCGGGTCTCTGGGCAGTAACTGACGCTGAGGAGCGAAAGCGTGGGGAGCGAACAGGATTAGATACCCTGGTAGTCCACGCCGTAAACGGTGGGTACTAGGTGTGGGTTTCCTTCCTTGGGATCCGTGCCGTAGCTAACGCATTAAGTACCCCGCCTGGGGAGTACGGCCGCAAGGCTAAAACTCAAAGGAATTGACGGGGGCCCGCACAAGCGGCGGAGCATGTGGATTAATTCGATGCAACGCGAAGAACCTTACCTGGGTTTGACATGCACAGGACGCCGGCAGAGATGTCGGTTCCCTTGTGGCCTGTGTGCAGGTGGTGCATGGCTGTCGTCAGCTCGTGTCGTGAGATGTTGGGTTAAGTCCCGCAACGAGCGCAACCCTTGTCTCATGTTGCCAGCGGGTAATGCCGGGGACTCGTGAGAGACTGCCGGGGTCAACTCGGAGGAAGGTGGGGATGACGTCAAGTCATCATGCCCCTTATGTCCAGGGCTTCACACATGCTACAATGGCCGGTACAAAGGGCTGCGATGCCGTGAGGTGGAGCGAATCCTTTCAAAGCCGGTCTCAGTTCGGATCGGGGTCTGCAACTCGACCCCGTGAAGTCGGAGTCGCTAGTAATCGCAGATCAGCAACGCTGCGGTGAATACGTTCCCGGGCCTTGTACACACCGCCCGTCACGTCATGAAAGTCGGTAACACCCGAAGCCGGTGGCCTAACCCCTTGTGGGAGGGAGCCGTCGAAGGTGGGATCGGCGATTGGGACGAAGTCGTAACAAGGTAGCCGTACCGGAAGGTGCGGCTGGATCACCTCCTTTCTAAGGAGCACCACGAGACCCAGGCCCGCCCACATGGTGTGGGATGTCGGTGATCTGGGCGATTCGATGGATGGGCCGCGCCTGTAGTGGGTGTGGTTCTGGTGCACAACAAACGTGTCGGTGGTGCGGAAACACTGCTGGCGGGAAATCATCGGACACACTATTGGGCTTTGAGGCAACACCGCTATCTCTTCGTCCCGCGTGTGGGAAACCGGAGATAGGACTTGGTTGTCGCCCTGCTTTGGTGGTGGGGTGTGGTGTTTGATTTGTGGATAGTGGTTGCGAGCATCTAGCACGCAGGGATTGCTGGCCTTCTCTTTTTGTGGGGGTTGGTGGTTGTTGTGTGTGTGATAATGCAATTTTTTATTCTTCCGAGAATATTTTGATCTGTTTTGTGTGTAAGTGTTTAAGGGCGCATGGTGGATGCCTTGGCACTGGGAGCCGATGAAGGACGTGGGAGGCTGCGATATGCCTCGGGGAGCTGTCAACCGAGCGTGGATCCGAGGATGTCCGAATGGGGAAACCCGGCACGAGTGATGTCGTGTCACCAGGCGGTGAATATATAGCCGTCTGGGGGGAACGCGGGGAAGTGAAACATCTCAGTACCCGTAGGAAGAGAAAACAATATGTGATTCCGTGAGTAGTGGCGAGCGAAAGCGGAGGATGGCTAAACCGTGTGCATGTGATACCCGGCGGGGGTTGTGTGTGCGGTGTTGTGGGGCGTTTCTACCTGAGGTCCGCCGGCCTGGGCGAAAGTGATAAACCGTGGGGTTAGTTGAAGTGGTCTGGGATGGCCTGTCGTAGAGGGTGAGAGCCCCGTAGACGAAAACTCGACGGCTTTCGTGAAATGTTTTCCCCGAGTAGCAGCGGGCCCGTGGAATCTGCTGTGAATCTGCCGGGACCACCCGGTAAGCCTGAATACTTCTCAGTGACCGATAGCGGATCAGTACCGTGAGGGAATGGTGAAAAGTACCCCGGGAGGGGAGTGAAAGAGTACCTGAAACCGTGTGCCTACAATCCGTCAGAGCCCTCGTTTTTGCGTGGGGTGATGGCGTGCCTTTTGAAGAATGAGCCTGCGAGTCAGGGACATGTCGCGAGGTTAACCCGGGTGGGGTAGCCGCAGCGAAAGCGAGTCTGAATAGGGCGTATCCAAACAACAGTGTTTGGTGTAGTGGTGTGTTCTGGACCCGAAGCGGAGTGATCTACCCATGGCCAGGGTGAAGCGCGGGTAAGACCGCGTGGAGGCCCGAACCCACTTAGGTTGAAGACTGAGGGGATGAGCTGTGGGTAGGGGTGAAAGGCCAATCAAACTCCGTGATAGCTGGTTCTCCCGAAATGCATTTAGGTGCAGCGTCGCATGGTTCTTGCTGGAGGTAGAGCTACTGGATGGCCGATGGGCCCTACTAGGTTACTGACGTCAGCCAAACTCCGAATGCCGGCAAGGTGTAGTGCGGCAGTGAGACGGCGGGGGATAAGCTCCGTGCGTCGAGAGGGAAACAGCCCAGATCGCCGGCTAAGGCCCTAAGCGTGTGCTAAGTGGAAAAGGATGTGCAGTCGCGAAGACAACCAGGAGGTTGGCTTAGAAGCAGCCACCCTTGAAAGAGTGCGTAATAGCTCACTGGTCAAGTGATTGTGCGCCGATAATGTAGCGGGGCTCAAGCACACCGCCGAAGCCGCGGCAGCATAGATTTTTCTATGTTGGGTAGGGAGCGTCCTGCATCCGGTGAAGCCGTGAAGTGATTCAACGGTGGAGGGTGTGGGAGTGAGAATGCAGGCATGAGTAGCGATAAGGCAAGTGAGAACCTTGCCCGCCGGAAGACCAAGGGTTCCTGGGCCAGGCCAGTCCGCCCAGGGTGAGTCGGGACCTAAGGCGAGGTCGACAGGCGTAGTCGATGGACAACGGGTTGATATTCCCGTACCCGTGTATGAGCGTCCCTGACGAATCCATTCTGCTAACCACCCAAATGGTGGGTGATTGTCTCCTTCGGGAGTCAACACACACCGGCTGCGTGGGACCCGTGTGGGTAGTAGTCAAGCGATGGGGTGACGCAGGAAGGCAGCCGTACCAGTCAGTGGTAATACTGGGGCAAACCTGTAGGACGAGTGATAGGCAAATCCGTCACTCACATGTCTGAGAGGTGATGCATAGCCGAGTGAGGCGAATTCGGTGATCCTATGCTGTCGAGAAAAGCCTCTAGCGAGCGCATACACGGCCCGTACCCCAAACCAACACAGGTGGTCAGGTAGAGAATACCGAGGCGTACGAGTGAACTATGGTTAAGGAACTCGGCAAAATGCCCCCGTAACTTCGGGAGAAGGGGGACCGGAACACCGTCAAGGCCTTCGCGGCCGGCAGCGGGATCCGGTGGCACAAACCAGTGAGAAGCGACTGTTTACTAAAACACAGGTCCGTGCGAAGTCGCAAGACGAGGTATACGGACTGACGCCTGCCCGGTGCTGGAAGGTTAAGAGGACCCGTTAACCCCGTAAGGGGTGAAGCGGAGAATTTAAGCCCCAGTAAACGGCGGTGGTAACTATAACCATCCTAAGGTAGCGAAATTCCTTGTCGGGTAAGTTCCGACCTGCACGAATGGCGTAACGACTTCTCAGCTGTCTCAACCATAGACTCGGCGAAATTGCATTACGAGTAAAGATGCTCGTTACGCGCGGCAGGACGAAAAGACCCCGGGACCTTCACTACAACTTGGTATTGGTGCTCGATACGGTTTGTGTAGGATAGGTGGGAGACTATGAAGCAGTCACGCCAGTGATTGTGGAGTCGTTGTTGAAATACCACTCTGATCGTATTGGGCCTCTAACCTCGAACCGTCTATCCGGTTCAGGGACAGTGCCTGGTGGGTAGTTTAACTGGGGCGGTTGCCTCCTAAAAAGTAACGGAGGCGCCCAAAGGTTCCCTCAACCTGGACGGCAATCAGGTGTTGAGTGTAAGTGCACAAGGGAGCTTGACTGCAAGACGAACATGTCAAGCAGGGACGAAAGTCGGGACTAGTGATCCGGCACCCCCGAGTGGAAGGGGTGTCGCTCAACGGATAAAAGGTACCCCGGGGATAACAGGCTGATCTTCCCCAAGAGTCCATATCGACGGGATGGTTTGGCACCTCGATGTCGGCTCGTCGCATCCTGGGGCTGGAGCAGGTCCCAAGGGTTGGGCTGTTCGCCCATTAAAGCGGCACGCGAGCTGGGTTTAGAACGTCGTGAGACAGTTCGGTCTCTATCCGCCGCGCGCGTCAGAAGCTTGAGGAAACCTGTCCCTAGTACGAGAGGACCGGGACGGACGAACCTCTGGTACACCAGTTGTCCCACCAGGGGCACCGCTGGATAGCCACGTTCGGACAGGATAACCGCTGAAAGCATCTAAGCGGGAAACCCCCTCCAAGACCAGGCTTCTCACCCATCAAGTGGGATAAGGCCCCCCGCAGACCACGGGATCGATAGACCAGACCTACACACCCAGCAATGGGCGCAGGGAACTGGCACTAACCGGCCGAAAACTTACACACACTCGCAACCACACCCATATCCACAAAAACCCAAACACCGGTTTTCACACCCCACCACCAAAAACACACCACCCACAACACACAGTGGGCACCCAAAAAAAGAATAAAGTTACGGCGGTCAATAGCGGCAGGGAAACGCCCGGACCCATCCCGAACCCGGAAGCTAAGCCTGCCAGCGCCAATGATACTGCCCAACCCGGGCGGAAAAGTAGGACACCGCCGAACACAAATTAAGCCCTATGGCCCCCAATTCGATTGGGGGCCATAGGCATTTGTAGCGGCAGTCGGCTCAATCAAACAACGTCAACGCCGACGAAACGCGGCTTTTCTCCAGCGCGAGAAGTGCACGCTTCCTGTCGAGTCCGCCGCCGTAGCCGGTGAGGCTTCCATTGGATCCGATCACGCGATGGCACGGCACAATGATGCCGATCGGATTGTGGCCGTTGGCCAAGCCCACCGCGCGAAAGGCGCCCGCAGAGCCGATCTGTCTGGCGATCTCGCCGTAAGAACGAGTCTCGCCATAGGGAATCGTGAGCAATGCGGCCCAGACTCGCCGCTGGAAGTCGGTGCCGACAAGGTCGAGGTCCAACTCGAACTCGGTGCGGTCGCCGGCGAAGTATGCCTCGAGTTGTTCCACCGCGTCGGGGAACGCTGTCTCGTCCGCAGCCCAGCCGTCGCGGCTGGGTTCATATGTCTGGTCGACCATCCGCAGATGCATCAGCCGGCCGTCCCTACCTGCCAATGTCAGCTGACCGACGAGACTGTCTATCGTGCGAAATTTCAAGCCTGCCATTACTTCTCCTTTGGTGGCCAGTCGTTGACAGCATGATTGAGCGCGGACCACAGGTGCTGGGTGGCGTAGGAACGCCATGGTCGCCAGCGGGCGCTGTGCTCGATGAGTGGGCGAAGGTCGGTGGGCAGACCCAATTGCCGTGCGGCCAGCTGTACGCCGAGGTCAGTGGCTGGGAAGGCATCGGGGTCGCCGAGCCCACGCATGGCTATCACCTCGGCGCTCCACGGCCCGATGCCGGGCAGCACCAACAACTGCTCCCGCGCCCGGTTCCAGTCGCAGCCCGCATCGAGGACGACGTGTCCGTCCGCCAAGGCTCGGATCAGCGCGATCAGCGAGCGTTGCCGTGACTTCGGGAAGGCCAGGTGAGCGGGATCGATGTCGGCCAGATGCTCGATCGACGGAAAGATATGTGTCAGACCACCGTTCGGGTCCGTAATCAGCTGCCCATAAGCTGAGACGATTCGCCAGGCGTGGGTTCGGGCGGCCTTGATCGACACCTGCTGACCCAGCACGACCCGCAAGGCTAACTCTTGTTCGTCGACTGTTCGCGGAATGCGCTGACCGGGGGCCTTGCTGACAAGCACACTGAGTTCCGGGTCGGCGCCGAGTTCATCGACGACCGCCTCGGGATCCGCGTCGAGATCGAGCAGCCGTCGGCATCTGGCGATGGCGGTGGCCAAGTCTCGGAAGTCATCGAGGACCACCCGGCACTGCACATGGTCGGGTTGTGGTGTGAGAGAGACGATCCCGTTGCCGTTCGGTAGGCGCAACGTGCGGCGGTAGACGCCGTCGCGCACTTCCTCGACGCCCGGGACGGCGCTGGCCGCCAGGTGTCCGAACAGTCCCTCATAGGCGAAAGGAGTGCGGACGGGCAACCGCAACGACAGTGCTCCGGTGCCGCCCTCGTCGCGGCCGAACCGGGCACGCGCACGCTGGCGCAGCGCGGTCGGGGTGAGATCGCATACCGCTCGTAGGGTGTCGTTGAATTGGCGGATGCTGGAAAAGCCTGATGCGAAAGCAACATCACCGAACGGCAATTCGGTGGTTTCGATGAGCACGCGGGCGGTCTGCGAACGCTGTGCGCGCGCGAGTGCCAGCGGGTTCGCGCCGACTTCCGCCTGTAGAAGCCGCTCGAGCTGCCGGGTGGTGTACCCCAGACGGGTGGCCAGTCCGGTGACGCCTTCGCGGTCGACGGTGCCATCGGCTATCAGTCGCATGGCCCTGGCAACGACGTCGCCGCGGACATTCCACTCCGGCGAGCCGGGTGACGCATCTGGGCGGCACCGTTTACAGGCTCGGAAGCCGGCCTTTTGGGCGGCCGCCGCGGTCGGATAGAAGCGCATGTTGCGCGCGTACGGCGGCCGAACCGGGCAGCTCGGCCTGCAGTAGATCTTCGTGGTCAGCACGGCGGTGACGAACCAGCCGTCGAACCGGGCATCTTTGGACTGGACGGCCCGGTAGCAGCGTTCGAAATCGTCGTGCACGCTTCTTACAATTACACGTCCCCACCGACAACACTGGCGGAAAACCGACATGGTAGTCGCAGTCAGGTGGGTCCCATGGCCCCTGTTCTCCTCCGGGCCGTCGCGGGACTGTAGGTTGCGAGCCTCATCGGCCTCGCGCGAGGCGAAACTGCTGCATCATCATGTCGAGGATTTCGGGGGTCAGCATGTCGCCCGCGTACTCCACCCAGCACCAACTGCGTGCTGGGTGTTTGATGGACGAACTGTGTGTCAGCTTTCCGAAGTAGTGGATGTAGCTGCCGGCGGTGTCGAAAGTGAAGGTGTAGGAGTCCGAGCCGATCGTGGTCTCCAGGGCAGTCAACTTGCCGTCGTCGTTGAAAGTCGGTGTCGCCACGATGTCGTTGTGGGCTGTAGTCACACCGTCCTTGAGTTGGTATCCGGGGCCGAATTCGAGGTCGTCGCGTCCTTGCCAGAAGCACCCGCCGCCCCACTGTCCGTCGTCGTACTCGTGTAGCCACGACACCCACATCCCTTGTAGCTGACGGACGACGGGCAATTCTGGGTAGACCTTTCCCGCTGGTCCGTAGGCGAAGTCCTGATGCAGGTAGCCCGAGACCGGGACCCCTTCGATGGTGCCGGTCGCGGCGAGAAGTTCGTGGCGGTAGTAGACCTCGTCGGCGATGTCGTCCTGTGGGGGGACGCGCACGGTGAAGATGTCGGTGACATTCTTGCCGTGCATTTCCCAGCGTCCTGCGGCGTCGTACCAATGGAAGCCGTCGCTGTCGCGCTCGATCCGTCCGCTGGGAAAGCTCAGCTGTACCCGGTCGGCGCCGTCTGCGTATTGCATCGGCTCGAACCAGTCGATGGTGGAGTACTCGGCGAACAGATGAGGGGGATCGCCGTCGAGAGATGGCTGTAGTCGCTTGAAGCCCGTGATAGGTGATACCACGTGTGTCATTCCGGCGAGGAAGTCGTCGGCCCCGCGCAAACCCCAAAAGGTCTGTCCCGCGGTGTCATTGACCACGGCCCCGATCCACATGCCCGCCAGCGCTACGCCGGGACCCGGTGTCCAGTCGCGTCGATAATGCTCCAGCGTGGGGGTATGAGTTGCCACGTCGAATTCGATGTGATTGGGCACGCTTTTCTCCTCTGGTTGACGGGGCCGCTAGAAAGGAACGCAGTGTGCCGGCGACTCGCGGTGGCGCGGTTGGCCGCTCGCTGTCATCCAACTGGGCCGCTGGGGAATTTGAGTAGTGCGCCGGCGTCAACGCGGATCTGTTGGCCGGTGATGTATCGCGACTTGTCGCTGGCGAGAAAGACCGCGAGGTTAGCGATGTCTTCAGGCTCGACATAGGGAATGGGCATCGCTTGGAAATGTGCGAACGCCAACTCAGCGTCGGCGCGGGTGATGTCGCGGTCCTTGATGTCGGGTCGGAAGACCTTGTAGAGGCCGTCGTTGTGGAGCAGGTGGGTGTTGCAGTTGGTCGGATGGATGGCGTTGACGCGGATCATTCGAGGAGCCAGGTGTAGTGCGATCTGTTCGACGTACGAGATGAGAGTGTGTTTGGCCCAGGCGTATCCAGAGCCACCAGGGCCCATGACGCTGTTCGTGGTGGTGTTCGGCATCATGCCGGCCGTCGAGCCGGTGATGATCATCGAGCCGCCGTCGGTGATGTGGTTGATGGACACGGCGACGGCGTTCATCACACCCAGCAGGTCTACGTCGGTTGCGTCGACGAAGTCGGATGGGTGCGGGTCGCCGAGTGCCATGGGCAGGATTCCGGCGTTGGCGACCAGGATGTCAAGCCGTCCCAACTCTGCGATTCCGGCCTCTAGAGCGGTGCGTAGCTCGCCGCGTTCTCGTACATCGGCTCGCACAGGGATACAGCGACGGCCGGCCTCCGCGACCTGGCGTGCGGTGGTCTCGAGATCTTCCGGTGTGGCAAGGGGATACTTGTTGGACTTGATCTGATCGCAGATGTCGACGGCGATGATGTCGGCCCCCGCTTCGGCCATCGCGATGGCGTGTGCGCGACCCTGGCCGCGGGCCGCTCCGGTGATGAACGCGACCTTGCCGGTGAGATCGTTGGTCATGTGGTTGCTGTCCCTTCTGGGTCTGGTGGCGAATCCCTGCAAAGCTTTCGGTTGTCAGGTGGCGCCGAAGTCGATGATGCCGCGGATGTTTCGTCCATGGCGCATGTGCTCGATCGCTTCATTGAGCTCGTCGAGTTTGTAACGGTGGGTGATGAGCTCATCGAGTTTGAGCGCCCCCGATTCGTACATCGACAGCAGCATCGGCATGCTTGCCCGGGCGTTCATCTCCCCGTAGAGCGAACCCTTGAGCGTCTTGCAGGAGTTCACCATGTCGGTGAGAACCAGTGGGACGTTCATCTGCGAGAGCGGCGTCATCGCTGTCACCACGCACGTTCCTCCTTTACGGGTGAGCATCAAGGCCAGTGGGATCAAACCGGGATCGAGGACGCCCACTGTGATCACCACGGCGTCGGCCATGACGCCCCAAGTGAGGTCCTTGACCAGTTTGAGCGCAGCGCCGGCGTCGGCGACGGTGTGAGTGGCGCCGAAATCTGTTGCGACCTCGCGCTTGAAGTCGATCGGATCGATGGCGATGACATGTTTGGCGCCTGCCGCCCGCGCCCCCTGTACCGCGTTCATCCCCACTCCACCGGTGCCGATGATCACCACGGTGTCGCCGGGTTTGGTGCCGGCGCTGATCGTGGCCGACCCGAAACCCGTTGTGACTCCGCAAGATACGAGCGCCGCAGCCTCGAAGGGTATCCAGTCGTGGATTCGGATGAGGGAACGTTCGGAGGCCACCACATACTCGGAGAATGTGCCGACCTGCATCATCGCCATGAGGTCGGTGCCGTCGAGGTGGCGTCGGCACGTGCCATCGGTGATCATGGCTTTGTCGAAGACGTCCGCCCCGACGTCGCACAGGTAGGTCGCGCCCGAGACACACCAACGGCAACTTCCGCACGCCGGCAGGAACGACACCGCGACATGGTCGCCAGGTGACAACGACGTCACACCGGGACCGACCTCGACAACGATGCCGGCGCCTTCATGCCCTCCGACCAGCGGAAACCATTGTGGCTCCGCGAGTCCCGCGGCTTTCATGGCAGCGACCATGCTTTCGTCGGGGACGCTGTCGCCGGTGGCAAAGTGATCGTCGGAGTGGCAGATGCCGGCAATGGCCATCTTCACCAGTACTTCGCCCGCACGTGGCGGATCGAGGTCGATCGTGGTGATGTCCCAGTCCCGCCCGACGTCATGGAGGACGGCCGCCCTGGACCTCATCGACGTGCCTCCAGATGAAGGTCTTTGCGCATCGTGTTTGCCCGCATCAGACCCTCACCGGCAGTTTCGCCCAGCCGCGAACGCTGGAGGTATGAGCTTTGACCGCAGCGCCGTAGTCGACTTCCCAGTCGGGCCACCGCGTGAGGACCTCCTCGAGCGCCACGCGGGCTTCCATGCGCGCCAGGGCTGCGCCGAGACAGAAGTGGACGCCGACTCCGAAGCTCAGATGACCCTCTCTGCGGTGGATGTCGAAGCGATCGGGGTCGCGGTGGTGACGTTCATCGCGGTTGGCCGATCCGTTGAGCAGCAGCATCACCGAGCCCGCTGGAACAACGCGACCGTGGTGTTCGCTGTCGTGCTGCACATATCGTCCCTGCACCGGTGAGGGCGGCTCGTAGCGAAGCACTTCTTCGACGGCGCGAGGGATCAGGGAGGGATCCGCCACGAGTTGACGGCGTTGGTCGGCGTGGTCGGAGAGCAGCTGGCCGGCGAATCCGATGAGCCGGGTGGTGGTTTCACTGCCCGCACCCATGACGGTACTGATGTAGGTCATGACTTCGGGACGGGTGAGCCTGCGCGTGGTGCCGTCGGTGTCTTCGACCTCGGCATTGATCAGGTCGGACATCAAGTCGTCGGCGGGGTTCTTTTCCCGCCAATCGACGTAGTCGGCGATCATCTCCATGTTGGGCGCCTCGAAGGCTTTGCCTGTGGTCACGCGTGTGGTCGGCGAACCGGACCGAAGAGTGATGGCACGGTCGGTGTTGTCGCGCATTGTCGCCTGATCTTGCTCGGGAATTCCTAACAGGGTGCCGATCGTGCGCATGGGCATCCAGGATCCGAGGTGCTCGATGAAGTCGAAGCCGACTTCTCCGACCAGCGGGTCGAGGGCTTCTATGGTGAATTGTCGTGCGATGGGTTCGACTGCGGCCATCCGTCGCGGTGTGAAGACGCGTGACAGCATCTTGCGGTGAATATCGTGTAGCGGGGGGTCCTCGAAGAGTACGAGACCAGATGGGATCTCCATCCCGCTCTTGATGATGTTGAGCACCGTGCCTTTTCCCGACCGGAACGTTTCCCAGTCGTAGAGAGCGGGTGCCACATCGGCGTGACGGCTCAGGGCGTAGAAATCGTATTTGGAGTTGTAGTACAGCGGTGATTCGTCGCGCATCCGTTTCCACGTGGGGTACGGATCGTCGTCGATGTCGAAGTCGTATGGGTCGTAATACACAGCTGCTGAGGCTGTTTCCGTCATCTCACCTGGACCTTGGCTCGGGGTGGGCGGGCCGTCGCGAATGAGTCAACGTCGCCGACTCCGTGGCACGGTGGCGGTCGACACCGTGGTCCGGGCTGCGGAACAGCGGTTTCACGTCTAATACCCCCGACTCGGTAGTTCTGGCATCAGGCGCAAGCTCACCCGAACGCACAGGCGCGACCGTGGCGCGGTACCACGGACCTCAATTTAAACCTCTATAGCTTTCATTTGTAAAGCGTCGGTCAGGAGCGCTCTGACTTGGGAGTGCGACATCAAATCGATGCGACTCAGTTGTCTGACATGTCCGCTCGCTGATCAGCGCGTCGGATCCCGATGGCCCAACTTGGTCATATGTCGGATATTTTGGAAGGAGACGGTGAGCCGACGTGGTCGGCGAGTCGGCCGAGAAGCCCCCTGTGGCGGGCGGGCGCAGCGAGAGGGAATGACGTGGCGAATCGCAGCACAGTGGATGCCGTGCCGGGGGCCGAGGGTGGCAAATCCGGAAAGCCGAAGCAGATCGCCCAGGCAATGCGGGAGCTGATCATCGCGACAGGCCTGGACGAGGGCGATCTGCTGGGCACCGAAGCCGACTTGCTCGAGAAGTTCGGTGTGTCGCGACCCTCCCTGCGCGAGGCGCTGAGAATTCTGGAGGCGGACGGTCTGATCTCGGTGGTGCGTGGAGCGCTAGGCGGAGTCATCGTGCACCGCCCCGATCAGCGCATGACGGCACGCGCGGCGGCGTTGGTGCTGCAGTCGCGCAGCGTACCGCTCGCAGACGTCTTTGATGCCAGCGTTGTCATCGAACCCGCCGCAGCCCGGATGGTTGCGTCCTCCCGCAGCCATCGCCGTGCGGCTGCCCAGCTGCGCGAATCGGTCATCCAACAGAAGCGGACGGTCAATGACGCGTTGGCGTGCACCAACGCGATCATCAAGTTCCACTCCGACATCGTCGCGTTGTCAGGCAATCAGACGTTGCAGCTCATCTGCGAAATGCTCAACGAGGTCATCGTTCGGGCGGTCGCCGATGTGCAACAGCGCACCCGCGAACAACCCGTCGCGGCTCGGCGCCGTATCACTCGGGATCACGAAGCGCTGTGCGACCTCATCGAAGCCGGCGATGGTGAAGGGGCTCAGGCTCACTGGAACGCCCACATGGCCGGCTTGCGCAGGGCACTCCTGGGCGAGCGCGGCTCCTCGGTGGTCGACCTCAACCATCACCTGTAGCGAGCGGGAAACCCGCGCCGCAGAAGGCCCTCGCGCCCGGTTTACCGCAATATTTGACGACTAAATCGTTGCGGTCGCACTCCGCCTAGCATATACCTCTAAAGGTATAGGCTTAGCTGTCAGCTGACCTATTTCAGGTGGAGACGAATTAGATATCCCGTTGATCAGACGCGTCGGCGAGCCAGGCGGGAGCCACAGCAACAGAAGGGGCGACATGGGTAACGTCACACCAGCGCGCGTCGGACTGCTCATCGATTACCTCGACGAGAAGGGCGGCTTCGACGAGAATGTCCTGCCCAGCTTGCAACTCGTCGCCGACGAGTTCATCGCCAGCGGAAAACTGGACCGTCCCGTCGAATTCGTCACCCGGGCCGTGCAAGGTCTGCCCAATGGGTCATTCCGCGCGGTGCGCGACGCCTTCGACGAGCTTGTCGCACAGGATGCGTTGGTGATCTTCGGGCCCTGGGTCTCCGAGAACGGTGTGGCACTACGCCGATACGTCGAGCGACTCGCTCAAGTGCCGATCATCACCATGGGAGCATCCGAGAACATGCTCGGCGAATGGGTGTTCGGCCTGCCCGCCGGATCGATGGAGGAAGAGCCCATCATCATGGCCACGGTCGCTGCTCTAGACGGGTGCCGCAGCGTTGGTCTGGCATTCGAAGACTCATTGATCGGACACGAGTACCTTCGCACCACGCGGGTGGCCTGCCGAGAAGCCGGCCTAGATATCGTGGTCGAGGTTGCGATACCACAAGTGGAATCGGAGAAGCTGGCGGCCATGTCGACGCTGGCGGCCAGTAAACCCGACGCCATCATGCACGTCGGCTTCGGGCTCGGTGTGGTCGGGATGAACGACGCGCTCCAGACACTCGGGTGGATCCCGCCGCGATACACCACCACGGCATTCGAATTCGCGGCGACCAGCAGATGGTGGCGGGAACAGTTCGCCGGTTGGATCGGACTCGATCAATACGATGAACGCAACGCGACGTGCCAGGCCTTTCTCGATGCCTTCGAAGCGCGCCACGGTCGCCGACCGGAGTACTTCTTTCCGCCCTACTGCTACGACGTCGGACGACTGATGATGACTGCACTGGCTTCCGCGCGCCCACTGACCGGTGCCGGCGTCAAGGATGCCCTCGAGAAGATCAAGATGCTTCCCGCAGCCACTGGCGCTCCAGGCACCCGGATGCGATTCGGCAAGTACATCCGTCACGGATGGATGGGCACCGAGTTCCTCGTCGCGCGGCGAGTACTTCCCGATGCCAGCCGAAGCGTGCTCTACGCAACTATCGAAGGCTTGCTGGACCACAGTTAGGCCCCATGCGGTAGAGGCCGCCTTACGCATGCTCATTTTGCGATAAATCTAAAGCTTCAATCATCTGGGCTGCCGCCGCGTTGATGACGTCGGCGCGGCAGCCTTGAGAAGCCTACTTCGCAGTCGATCGGACACTGTCCCAGCCAGACAGCGGTTCATCTGCGGATATCTGCATCGCCGAGAGAGGAACAACAGCCGATTGACCCCATGCGGACGGCTTGCGGCCGAACATACTGAGGGGTGTACAGTACGCCTAACCTATAGAGGTTTAGCGAGGGGAAGCTTGGTGACGATGCAGCGCAACGGTGTTGAAGCGACCGGCGGTGCCGACTCGAGTTCTGACTCCGCCGTCCTGTATGAGCTTCGCGAGAGCGGGGTGGCGGTGGTGACCTTGAACCGCCCCGAGCGACTGAACGCCTGGGGCGACGGGCTTGCCAGCGCGCTCTATGAGCGTCTCGACGCGGCCGAGCTCGATGAAGCCGTGAGGGTCATCGTGCTCACCGGACGCGGGCGTGCGTTCTGCGCCGGGGCCGACATGGGTGAGTTGGACTCCATCGGCAATGCATCGTCGTCGGCGGGGATCGATGTGAGCGTCCTGGTGGGGGAGCGCTTTCCGAGCTTCGTGACGACGATGCGCAAGCCCGTCATTGCCGCAATCAACGGCGCATGTGCCGGCATCGGTTTGGTGCAGGCGCTGATGTGCGATGTCCGATTCGCAGCGGCCGGAGCCAAGATGACCACGGCTTTCGCGCAGCGAGGACTTACCGCCGAATACGGGGTTTCGTGGATTCTTCCCCGGCTCGTGGGCTGGGGACCTGCGCTGGATCTGATGCTGTCGGGTCGGACGTTCTACGCCGAGGAGGCCGCCGAACTCGGAATGGTCAAAGAAGTCGTCGCACCCGACGACCTGATGGCGCGAACGCTGGAATATGCCGACGCGATGGCAGTCAGTTGTGCACCCAGTTCACTAGCGGTGATCAAGCGGCAGATGTACTCAGATGCTCTGCGTGATCTCGACGAAATCAGCGCGCGGGCAGAGAAATTGATGCAGGCCTCGATGCTCCGCCCTGACTTCATTGAAGGCATCACGGCGTTCTTCGAGAAGCGTCGGCCCGATTTTCCGCCACTTGCCGCTACCAGTGGCGCGCCGATCTCTGACGCTCGGGAGCCTGGGACGGCCAAACTGCGCACCGCGCAAACAACCTCGCACTTCGACAGGTAGCTAGGAGGCCAAAGCGTGAAGGTTCCGTTCACATGGAAGGTCACCGGCTGGTTCATGATCGGCTGGTCGGCGGAGTTCGAAGTCGGCACCGTGAAGGCGCTGAAGTACTTCGGGGAGGACCTGGCGGCCTACCGCGATGAAGCCGGCGCACTGCACGTGTTGGAGGCGCACTGCAAGCACCTCGGCGCGCACATCGGACACGGCGGCAAGGTCGTCGGTGACTGCGTCGAGTGCCCGTTTCACGGGTGGCGCTGGGGCCCCGAAGGCAACAACACTTTCATTCCGTACCAACCCGAACGACCCAACCGGGCGCTGCGGCTGCGGTCTTACCCCGTCAAAGAACAGTACGGCTGCATCTTCATGTGGTATCACCCGGCGGGCAGTCTGCCACGATGGGAATTGCCCGACATCATGCGGAAATTCCCGCAATTCGAGACCGACCCGAACGCGTACTACCGGCCCTATCCCGAGTTCTCCAGGCGCGCCGACGCGGTTCCGGTTCATCCGCAGATCGTCGCGGAGAACGGCCCCGACAGTTCGCATTTCCGCTACGTGCACGGTGCGACGGTCACGCCGGTGTGCCTGCACTGGGAACACGAGGAGCAGGAGTGGCGCTTCGTCACCGGCTGGCCCGACGCCCGTAGCGACGATCCCGAGGAGATGGCATTGCGCATCCACAGCCACTTCTCCGGCCTCGGCTTCGCGATGAGCGCATTCGAGGGCTCGAGCAACCACCGGCTGATCTTCGCCTGCACTCCCGTCGACGACGAGGTGTCGGACATGTTCTACTCGATCTGGTGGCCCAAGGAAACCAACGAGACCTCTGACATACCACCGGATCACGTCTGCGCGCATGTCGAGAAGCAGTTTCTCAAAACGGTCTGGGAGGACTGCGACATCTGGCGCCATCAGAAGTACGTGGAGCGACCCCCACTGGCCAAAATCGACGCCAAGCCCTACATGGCCATGCGCGAATGGGCGACCCAATTCTACGAAGTACCAGCCGAAGACGAACCCGCGAGGACGTGACGCGGAAGCTCTAGACAATCCATACCTCTAGAGGTTTAAGATGGAGTCGTCCATCGGAACAGGACGCGGGACGCTGCGCGACGTTTCCAGCGTCCACACCATTCGCCACCGAGCGGGAAGAGGCTGCCGTGAATAGCGACGAGATGATTCTGGTCAGCGTTGATGATCACATCGTCGAGCCGCCCGATATGTTCAAGAATCATCTGCCGAAGAAGTACATCGATGAGGCGCCGCGGTTGGTGCACAACCCGGATGGTTCGGATACCTGGCAGTTTCGTGACACGGTGATTCCGAACGTGGCGCTCAATGCGGTGGCGGGGCGTCCGAAGGAGGAGTACGGGCTGGAGCCCCAGGGGTTGGATGAGATCCGGCCGGGGTGTTGGCAGGTTGATGAGCGGGTCAAGGACATGAACGCCGGGGGCATTCTGGGGTCGATGTGTTTTCCGTCGTTTCCGGGGTTTGCGGGTCGGTTGTTCGCTACTGAGGATTCGGAGTTCTCGCTGGCGTTGGTGCAGGCCTATAACGACTGGCATGTGTTGGAGTGGTGCGGGGCCTATCCGGCGCGGTTCATTCCGATGACGTTGCCGGTGATCTGGGATCCCCAAGCGTGTGCGGCCGAGATTCGGCGCAATGCTGAGCGGGGGGTGCATTCGTTGACGTTCACCGAGAATCCGTCGGCGATGGGCTATCCGAGTTTTCATGATTTTGAGCATTGGAAGCCGATGTGGGATGCGCTGGTGGACACCGACACGGTGCTCAATGTGCACATCGGTTCGTCGGGGCGGTTGGCGATCACCGCCCCGGATGCGCCGATGGATGTGATGATCACCCTGCAGCCGATGAACATTGTGCAGGCCGCGGCGGATTTGTTGTGGTCCAAGCCGATCAAGGAGTATCCCGATCTGAAGATCGCGCTGTCGGAGGGTGGGACGGGCTGGATCCCGTATTTCTTGGAGCGGGTGGATCGCACCTATGAGATGCACTCGACGTGGACGGGTCAGGATTTCGGCGGCAAGCTGCCTTCTGAGGTGTTTCGTGAGCACTTCTTGACCTGCTTCATCGCCGACCCGGTCGGAGTGGCCACCCGCGACAAGATCGGGGTTGACAACATCTGTTGGGAAGCCGACTATCCGCACTCCGATTCGATGTGGCCGGGCGCGCCTGAGCAACTCGATGAGGTGCTGAAGGCCAACAACGTGGCTGATGAGGAGATCAACAAGATGACGTTCGAGAACGCCATGCGCTGGTATCACTGGGACCCGTTCAGCCACATCACCCGCGAACAAGCCACCGTCGGCGCCCTACGCAAAGCCGCCGAAGGACACGACGTCTCCATCCAAGCCCTGTCCAAACATGAGACAGGGCAGCGGGAGAAGGACGCGCTGAGAAAGGCTACGCGGGGCGCGTGAGCGCTATCCGGACGACCAACTGGCGGGTATCCCCGGCCTCGGCCGAGTGAACCGAGCCGAGCGGGTGTCCGAGCGAGGCGGCACGGTGACCAACTGCAGGAGTGCAACTATGGCCCACCCTTCGGAACTGTTCGACCTCAGCGGGCGCGTCGCAATAGTCACGGGATCCACCCGGGGCATCGGACGCGCTGTCCTCGAAGGGCTTTCACAAGCAGGCGCTTCAGTGGTGGTGTCGAGCCGCCGGCAGTCCACCTGTGATGAAGTGGCCGCGCAAGTACGGGCAAGCGGGGGGAAGGCGCTGGGACTCGCGTGCCACGTGGGTGACTGGGACGCCATTCCTCATTTCGTCGAGTCGGTGGTCAACGAGTACGGTCGTATCGATATTCTGGTCAACAACGCGGGTATCAACCCCGCGGTGCCGACCCTCAACGACGTCACCCTGGACCTTTGGCGAAAAGTCTTCAGCGTCAATGTCGAAGGCCCTATGCGGATGAGCCAATGCGTTGCCCCCGTCATGCGCGACCACGACGGTGGCAGCATCATCAACGTAGGCTCGATGGAGGGCTACTACTCGTCGAACCCGGTATCGGTCGTCTACGCAGCATCCAAAGCCGCACTGCACAACCTGACCAAGTCCATGGCCAACCTCTGGGCGTCGTGGCGGGTTCGCGCTAACCTCTTGTGCCCAGGGCCCTTCGCCACCGAAATGCTGGCTGAAGCCGAACGCGTGGCTCCCGGGGCATTGACCCTACTTGCGGACATGAATCCGCAGCACCGCATCGCCGACCTCTCTGAAATCGTCGGTCCCGCCCTATACCTCGCAAGCGACGCTTCGTCATTCGTGACCGGCGACGACATCACGGTGTCAGGCGGCATGCGCAAGTAGCTCCAGTTGCGAACACGGCCTACACCGCTTCTGGGTAGGTCATCAGGTCTATCCAGTTCTCAGCGGGTCGAAATTTCGATGCCCCTGAAGCAAATACGCCGAGGTTGCCCTGCGGATCGAGGAATGCGCCGGAGCTGGGGTCATAGGTGACACCGGCCTGGCTCTGCGCCTGCGGCGGGGCCTCGGCCGGAAGCTGGGGGGTGACCGCCGGAGGTGGTGGCGGCGGATTGGCGGGCTGTTGCCCGTACGGCGGCACAGATTGGTCCGGGGGCGCTTGGTAGGGCAGAGGTGGTGGTGGTGGCCCGTCGGCCGGCGCCTGTTGCAGCGGGTAGGGCGGTGTAAGGGCGGGCCCGGGCCCCGGTGGGACCCCCGGCGGTAGGTGGACGACCGGCGGGCCGGGGTCATAGTCGGCATTGGGAGGTAGCAACGGGAATTTATTGGGTGGCAGGATGTTTCGAGGGTCTGTCACCGGGGTGTCGATAGGTGCGGGCGGGCCACGCCACGTGTTGCGGCCAAGCGGGACAAAGCCGGCGGGGTCGCGACAGAGCTGAATCGTGGGCGCGCGTTTGCCGGGGAACTCTTGGCAGGGGTAATTGCGGGCGCCGCGGACGACGGCGGGATCATTCTGCGGCACCTTGCAATACAGATCGCGGGGAAGCTCGCGAAGCGTCTCGTCAGCGGGAGAACGAATCATGCTGGGCGGCAGAAATCCCACACTGCAAGGCGGGGGATCCTGGAGGCTGAGCTTGAAATCGGCACGTGCTCCCTCGTCTGGCGGCATCTGCTGGGCGACTGACAAGAGGGCGGCGGTGAGCGCGGGGAAGATGACGAGGGTCTGCTCGATCGACTTGTTGTAGATGACTCCGATTCGGCCGAAGTTGGCCAAATTTGCGGCTCTCCTGACACTTCCGTGGGTTGATTTCTGAGATGTCTGGGGCGCACGTCGTTGTCGCTTAAGGTTTCTGGCTTGTCAAGGGTCAGGAACCAAGGGAGCGGGCAACGACGTGCGCAATGTGAGGTTATGGCGTGGGCTGCTGGGTGTCGACAAGCGCACGGTGATCGAGGCGGTCGAGTTCGAGGAATTCGAAGGCCAGGACGCCGAGGGCGCCGCACTGGTGGTGGCGCGGGTGCGGCCACGAAGCGGGGTCTCACGGCGTTGTGGCCGCTGTGGCCGCAGGGCGTCTTGGTATGACCGGGGTGAGGGTCGACGCCGGTGGCGGGCCTGGATTGGGGCACTGTGCAGGTGGTGCTGGAGGCCGAGGCGCCGCGGGTGAACTGCCCCACCCACGGGCCGACGGTGGCGGCGGTGCCGTGGGCGCGTCATCACGCCGGACACACTTTGGCCTTCGATGACACGGTGGCCTGGTTGGCGGTGGCGTGCTCGAAAACCGCGGTGTGCGAGTTGATGCGGGTCGCCTGGCGCACCGTCGGCGCGATCGTGGCCCGGGTCTGGGCCGACACCGAGAAGACCTTCGACCGGTTCGCGGGCCTGCGCCGCATCGGCATCGACGAGATCTCCTACAAACGCCACCACAAGTACTTGACGGTGGTCGTTGATCACGACAGCGGCCGGCTGGTGTGGGCCGCACCCGGGCGCGACACCAAGACGCTGCGGCGGTTCTTCGACGCCTTGGGCGCCCAGCGGTGCGCACAGATCACCCACGTCTCCGCTGATGCCGCCGACTGGATCGCCGACGTCGTCGCCCAACGCTGCCGGTCGCGATCCGTTGTGCGGATCCGTTCCATGTGGTGGCCTGGGCCACCGAGGCACTCGACGTCGAGCGGCGCCGGGCCTGGAACGACGCGCGAGCGCTGGCGCGCACCGAGCCCACGTGGGGCCGGGGTCGGCCCGGTAAGGACACCGCGCCGCGGCCGGGCCGTGAGCACGCCCGCAAGCTCAAGGGGGCCCGCTACGCGTTGTGGAAGAACCCCGAAGACCTCACCGAACGCCAGAACGCCAAACTGGCCTGGATCGCCAAGACCGACACCCGCCTCTATCGCGCCTATCTGCTCAAAGAGGGCTTACGGCATGTGTTCTCGGTCAAAGGCGAGGAAGGCAAACAGGCCCTGGACAAGTGGACCTCCTGGGCGCGGCGTTGCCGCATCCCGGTGTTCGTCGAGCTCGCCGGCCGCATCGTGCGCCACCGGGTGGCCATCGACGCCACGCTCGATCACGGCCTCTCCCAAGGACTGATCGAATCCACCAACACCAAGATCCGACTCCTGACCCGCATCGCGTTCGGATTTCGCTCCCCAGACGCACTCATCGCCCTGGCCATGCTCGCCCTCGGCGGCCACCGCCCCGCGCTACCAGGACGCATCAACCACCCACGGATCAGTCAGTAGAGCCAAATTTGCTGCCAATATCGGAAAAGACGGGCGGATACCTCTGAACGTGTCGGCTGCGACGTCGGCGGCTCCGGGAGCGGTTGTCAGCAGCTCTCGAAGCTGCGGGTCGGCGCCACGCAGTTCGCCGGTGAACCGGGCCAAGCCGTCGGCTATCGATTTGATCGCCTCGCCGCTGCTGATCTGGGCGTCGAGGAACGGGCCGGCCTGATCGATGAGCGCCGTGATGTCCTGAGAGTGGGCGTTGGCCTCATCGACCAACAGCCGGGCCGATTCGATCAGACGCGCCAGCTCAGGTCCGGAACCGTTGAATGCGGTGAACGTTTCGCGCAGCAGATCGCGCAGCTTGCTCTGACTGATCGAATCGATGAGGCTCTGGGCCTCGCGCAACAACCCTGCGATGTCCTGGGGCAGCCGGGTGTGGTCTCTGGTGATGCGTGATCCATCGCGCAGAAAATCTGACGAAGAGTTCTGCTGCGGCACCAGATCGACGTATTGCTCGCCGATCGCCGAAACGCTGCTGACAGTCGCAATCACATCGTCGGGCACACGGGTTTCGGAGTTGAGCCGCATCGTCGCGTCGACTCCGTTGCGGTACGCGAGCGACACATCGGTGACTCGGCCGATGGTGGTTCCGCGGTAGGTCACGTTGGCGTTCTTGTACAGACCGCCGCTGGCAGCGAAATTTGCTGTCACAGTGTATGTCCCGATACCGAGAGCGGCGGGCACGCCGATATAGCTCACGGCCACCACACCCACTGTGATCATGGTGATGACCACAAAGGTAGTCAGCTGCCAGCGCATCCGTCGGCTGAGCATCAGCTGCCTCCCTGGGCCGGTGGGGGCGGCGCCGGGGGGATGTTGAACGGATCGGCGGCTTGGCCGGACAAATTGGCCAGAGACCCGACCAGCCAATCCGGCGGATTCACCATTTCGCTGAGGTGTTTCATGTTCGCGTCCAGCGGCGAGGTGGTGAACAGTGTTTCGCCGAGCTTGCGCATCGTCAGATCGAACGTGGCGTCGATGTTGAGGAAATCACCGCGAACGGCGTTTCGGACACCGGTCTGCGGTAGGGGAAAGGTTCCGATCATCGGTAGTGCGCTGATGAGATGATCCGCGTTGTCGGACAATGCCTTGACGACAGGATAGACATCTTTGATGTTGGCAGCGAAGTCGTCTTTGGTGTGCCTCAGGACGCGTGCGGCGACCGTGGCGAACCGTTGCAGCGCGGCGAAAGCCTCGATGACCGGAGGCGCGTTGCTGTTGAGGACGCGTAACGCTGAGGGGATCGCTGCCAGTGCGCGCTCGAGTTTGTCGGAGCCGCCCGCGAGCACGGAGGCGAACCTGTTCAACTTGTCGATCGCGATGATGAGGTCACCGGTCTGGCGATCGACGGCAGCGGTCAGTTCGGCCAGGCGTGGAAGGAACTCGGCGAACTGTCCGGCGCGCCCGACCGTAGCGGTGTAGAGCTCATCGGTGATGTCCTGCAACGCACCGAGATTGCCCTTGTTCACCACGACGCCCAGCGAGGACAACACCTCCTCGGTGGTGGGGTAGCGGCCCGCGTTGTCGATCGGGATGGTCTGCCCGTCGGAGAGTCGACCCACCCCCGGCTCGGTCGTCGGCGCCGCCAGCTCCACGTGCTGGGAGCCCAACAGTGACGTTTGTGCCACCTTCACCACGCTATTGGCGGGGAGCTCGACGCTTGCGGCTATGGAGAGCCGCACCGCGGCGTAGAACGTGCCGTCGGCGCGCTGCTCTGCCCGCATGCCCGAGACGCTGCCGACGGTGACGTCGTCGACTTTCACCGGTGAGTTTTGCGCCAACGTGGAAACATCGGGCAGCTCGACGGTGACAGTGAAGGCGCCGGCGCCGTGTCCGGCGGTACCCGGCATCGGAATTGAGTTCAGCCCATCGAACTCACAACCGCTCAGCAGGAGAACCGAAGCCGCGCAGCACCATACGCGCCTCGCCACAGCCTTCGACGTGGACTTGTTGACCGCTGCCGTCATCAACGTTCCCCTTCAGGCGGAGTCGGCGCAGGGACTGGTGGAGCGTTTGGCGTGCTCGACCGGGCGGTTTCGGGAGGCACCAGCAGTGAGGTCAAGTCGGTGCCCGGGTCGATCTTCGGTGGAGTCACGCCGGGAAGGGGTTGCCACTGAAGCTGGGCAATCGGCGTGCGGGCTTTCGCCTCGGTCTCGGGGGTGTCGTAGATGATCTGGCCCTTGTAGGCGGTGATGCTGTTTATCGGGTGGAACAGCATCGGCGGATAGTTCATGGTGATGCGCTTGAGAACCGGTGCCATCCGCTGTCGACAGATCTCGGCTCGTTTGAACGAATCTGCAGTGCCGCCGGTGTCGAAGGTTCCGCAGATGAACTGCACCGGGTTGGCGAAATTCGGAAGCGTCAGCAGGCCCGATAGCGATCCCTGGGCGGGGCTGTAGATGTTGTAGAAGTTGGCCAGGCCGTGCGGAGCGACGTGGAGGATCTGCTCGATATCCTCGCTGTGGTCGGTCAGGAGCTTGGTGAAGCTTGTCAGCCGGTCGATCGAACCGACCAGTGCGGCGTGATTCTCGTCGAGAAGCCCTCGGATGTCGCTCAGCGCCCGATTGAGTGTGCCCAGGGCGACATCGAGATCCGAGGAGCTATCGGCCAGCACTTGCGTCACCGTCGCGACACGGTTGGAGAACTGCAGAACCTGTTCGTTGCTGTCGGCCAGCGCGTCGACGAGGATACGCAGATTCTGCACCGTGCCGAACAAGTCGGTCCGGGAGTCGCCGAGACTTCCGGCAGCCTGGGACAATTCACGGATGGCCTGGCGGAACGACTGACCTTGACCGTCGAACGTATCCGCGGCCTGGTTGACGAACTTGGTGAGCGGGCCCTGCACCGACCCGGGCTGTGGACCTAGCTGTGAACTCAGTTTGGTGAGTTCGGATTTCACCTCATCCCATTCGACCGGAACCGCGGTGCGGTCTTCGGGTATGACGGCACGATCGCCCAGCGTCTGGCCACCGTTGTACACCGGCGCAAATTCGACGAACCGCGCCGATACCAGATTCGGCGCGATTATCAGCGCGTGTGCGTCAGCCGGTATCTCGACATCACCGCGCACCGCCATGACGATTCGGGAGTGCTGCGGCTGTGGCTCGATCGAGACAATGGTGCCGACCGGTACCCCGGCGACCTTCACCTGGTCGCCCGGATAAAGACCGACAGCTGAGGAGAAGTAGCCGGTCACCGTGATGTCGTCGGTGTGTGGCCACACCTGCGTCACTCCGGCGCACAGCGTCAGCACCAAGACCGATAGGACGCACAACCGCGTCCGCCAGCCTGCTCTGGACGGTCGGGGGGTGCTCACGGTGACTTCGGCCTGATGATCATGCGGGAAGTCATGAACCCGCGAAGGAAGTCGGCCAAGCTGTCGGGCAACTTGCCCGGTTGGAAGTAGGCGTCGAGCATCACTGCGCCGGTCGTGATGGGCGGCACTCCGTAGGTGTTCACGCTGAATCCGGGGCCCGAGCCGACGACCTCGCCGAGTTGGGTGGAGTAGCCCGGCAGTTGGCGAAGGGCCTCGCCGATATGGTCCTGTCGTGCGTTGAGGTTGTCGAGCACCAGGTTCAGCTTCTGCAACGTGTAGCCGAACTGCGGGCGATTGTCGTCGACGAATCCCGAGAGCTGGCGGGAGACTTCGTCGATCCCGGAAATAAGAGTCTGAAGTTGTTGCCGCCGTGCGGATAGTGCGGCGAACAGGCTGTTGCCGTCGATGATCAGCTGGTTGAGTTGGTCGGCGCGGTCGGCGACGATCGATGAGACCGACCGAGCGTGTTCGAGCAGTTCGCCGAGCTGGCCGTCTCGGGTGTTGATGCTGCGCGACAGTGCGGCGATGCCGTCCAGCGCTTGGCGCAACTGGGGGGTGGCGTCGTGCAGGGTTTCGGTGAGCACTTGCAGCGCTTGGATGAACTGGCCGTCGTTGATGCCGCCCGCGTTGGTGCCCAAATCCTGCAGCGCACTGCTCAGCGTGTAAGGAGTTGTGGTGCGTCCCACGGGAATCGACGTCGACGACCCTGCCCCGGCCGGGGTTACCTCCAAGGACCGTTGCCCCAGGACAGTGTCGGCCTTGATTGCGACGAGGGTTTGATCGCCGAGGCGGAGGTTGCGGTCGACAGTGAAGCCGATCCGGGCCTTATGATCGACCAGCTCCACTGATGTCACCTGGCCGACGGTGTAGCCGTAGACCTCGACGTCGTTTCCGGCCACCAGACCTGCTGCATTGGTGAAGTAGGCGTCGTAGCGCTTGCCCTGCGGCCAGAACGGCAGCTGGGTGTAGCCGGCCGAGACCAGCATCAGGCAGACGACGAGAAAGATCCCGAACAATCCGGTCCGCAGCGGATCGCGCTTGCCCCGTTCCTCACTCAGCAAAGGCGCACCTGCCCTTCGTCGGGTCCGGCGGTCCTCCGGCGGGAATGATGATGTCGCTACCTGCTGGACCGTTGATCTTGATCTTGACCGAGCAGTAGTAGAAGTTGAAAAACGATCCGTACGCGCCCAGCGATTGCAACCGCATGTAGTCCTCGGCCAGCGGTTCGATGACCTTGTTGATCTCGTCCTTGCGTTCGTCGAGTTTGGTTGCGAGAGGCCACGTGTTCTCCAGCACTCCCTGTATGGGCCGGCGAGAGCGGGTCAGCATATCGGTGAGGTCGGTCTCCGCGGACGCCAGCGGTTCGATGGCACCGGCGATCGGGTCACGTCCCGCCGCCAGGGCGGAGACGAGTTTCTGCAGCTGGTCGACGCTCTCGTCCAGTTCGGCTGACCGCCCATCAACTGCGCTGAGCACCTCGTTGAGATCGGTGATCACATCACCGATCAGCTGATCTCGAGAAGCGAGGTTTCGGGTGAAAGAACCTGTGCTGGACAGGATGTCAGCCAGCGCGCCACCCTTGCCCTGCAACAGTTCTATGACGGCGTTGCTGATCTCGTTCACCTTGGTGGCGTCCAGACCTTTGAGCACGGGACGCAGGCCACCCAGCAGGGCGTCGAGGTCGAGGGCCGGCTCCGTATGGCTCTGCGGGATCGTCGCCCCGGGCGGCAGTCTACGAAGATCTCCTGGCCCGGCTGTGATCTCCAGATACCTGTTGCCAACCAGATCCTGATAACGGATCACCGCGCGGGTGGAGGTGTAGAGCGCGAAGCGCTTGTTGACATCGAACGTGACGCTGGCGTGGCCGTCGCGGATTTCGATGTCTTTGACGTTGCCCACCACAATCCCCGCGATTCGGACGTCCTGGCCCTCCTTGAGCCGCGAAACCGACGCGAAATCAGCGTGATAGGTCACATCGGAGCCGAAGCGGAACTGCCCGAAGGTGACGACCAGAAGCCCAAGCACCAACAGCATCGCCACGGTGAAGATGGCGACCTTGAGCCCAACACGACGGTCACCCATCAGTAATCATCCAACTCGGCGTAGGCCCCGTTGAACAAGAACTGCAGCGTCGAGGGAGCGTCGAACTGCAACTCGGTGTTGGGTTGGTAGGGGACATAGGCGTTATCGGTTACCAGGAACGGCGGGCGATACCACGAGTTGCGGCTCTGCTTTGCGGGCAGATTGGGCAATCCGCGACAGTTGGGGCCACCCGAAGCGTTGACGATCGGCAGGCTCTCGGGGTAGGTGTACGCCGGCGCCCCTGGGAGGAGGCCGGCGCTGACGAACAGGGATGGCTTCAGGCCGCCGAAATAGGGCCCCAGCTTCTGTAGGGTGTCGGCCAAAGCTTGTAGTACACAGCCGTATTCCGGCGAGTAGTCACTCAACACCTTCAGGGGTGCGCGCAGACGTTGCATGGCAGCGATGTAGTCGTCAGCGCCGGCCGACAGTGTCTGCTCACCTTCGTTGGCGACGCCCACTGCCGCCAGCAGCGTGGCGTTGAGGTTGTCTTGTTGATCTACAAGCGTGTCGCTGATGGTCGGCACGTTGTCCAGCGTTGTTATCAGGTCAGGAGCGGCATCGGCATAAATGTCAAACGTTTCGCCTACTCGCTGAAGATCAGCCTGT
Organism: Mycolicibacterium celeriflavum; assembly: GCF_010731795.1. NCBI lineage: Bacteria > Bacillati > Actinomycetota > Actinomycetes > Mycobacteriales > Mycobacteriaceae > Mycobacterium > Mycolicibacterium celeriflavum. The sequence continues at coordinate 4,840,973 of NZ_AP022591.1, forward strand.
AACGTCGGCAACTTCGGATTCAGCTGTGCCAAAAAATCATTCGCGTCCGAAATCGAGGCACCGACATCCTCGCCGTTATCACCCAAACCTTCACTGAGGGCGCTCATCGTCGCGTTGAGCTGGACCGGGTCGATCTTGTTGAGGGTGTCCACCAGCGTTTGGAACAGCGTGTTGGGCTCAACGGCGACTGTGTCTGTGGTGAATTGGGCGTCAGGGACCACCGCAGTTGGAGCCGGCTGAGCTGGTTCGAGAAACTCGACGGCTTTGGCCCCGAACACCGTCGTGCTGGCGATGCGCACCGTTGCGTTGGATGGTATGTAACCCAGCTGGTCCCGCCGAATTGAGAGCGTCAAACGCGCTTGGTGACCGTCGTATTCGATCGCCGAGACGTTGCCGACTTGGACACCCAGGTATTTGACCTTCGCGTCGCGATCCAGAACCAGACCCGCACGCTCAGCGAGGATCGTGACCGTGGCCACCGGAGTGAAGGCGCGGTAGTAGAAGAGGTAGGTGAACACCGCGCTAGCGCTGACCAGGAGCACGGCCACCAGTGCGGCGATGCGGACCGCACGGCGACGCGGCACGGCGATAGCCATGACCACACCCCTCCCATTCCGCGCCGGCCCCGCATGCGGCCATGGCAGCGCCCCCTGCGCCGGCCCGGCCCTCGTCGTTGGCAGCTGATAACTCGTGGGTGCTCCGAAACCTACCCCAGCTGAAGCGACGACGTAAAGAAAAATACCTCTATAGGTTTGAATCCAGGGCCGGACCCTCGATCAGGCCCACCATCGAAGCAGTGGTTGTGGCTGGGCAGACTGGGTAGGCGGTGATTGCACCGAACAGTATCCCTTGGGTAGGGCCAGCGGTCGGAAGTGCCGTCGCATCGGCTCTGGCTCAGCGCAAATCTCTGACCGCCTTGAGGTTAGGAGTGTGACCTCTCCTTGCCAGTGCAAAATAACCGACCCGTATCCCCGCCTGAGGGGAGCGGGCCCGGCCAGTGTGACATGTGGCGATGTTCAGCCGAGCCCGACGGAGGGCGGGGACAGGTAACACTTGGATCGTAGTGCCTGTCTTGCTGATCGACAGTGCGCTCTGCGGTGTAAACCACTAGATCTTTTGCTAGGTGTGCGGACAGTGCGCGCGTTGACCCGATAGCCTTCGGGGATGGCGATTCAGCTGGCGGCTCCGGCTCGGGCCGTGGGCGGGTTCGTGGAGATGTCTTTTGATACGTTCGCCAAGACTTTTCGGCGTCCGTTTCAGTTTCGGGAGTTTTTGGATCAGACGTGGATGATCGCGCGGGTGTCGTTGGTGCCGACGTTGTTGGTGGCGATTCCGTTCACGGTGTTGGTGGCGTTCACGCTCAATATTTTGTTGCGTGAGATCGGTGCGGCCGATTTGTCGGGGGCGGGTACCGCGTTTGGCACCATCACTCAGTTGGGTCCGGTGGTGACGGTGTTGGTGGTGGCCGGGGCGGGGGCGACGGCGATCTGTGCTGATTTGGGGGCGCGCACCATCCGTGAGGAGATCGACGCGATGCGGGTGTTGGGTATCGACCCGATTCAGCGGTTGGTGGTGCCGCGGGTGTTGGCCTCGACGTTTGTGGCGTTGTTGCTCAACGGTCTGGTGTGTCTGATCGGCCTGTCGGGTGGGTATGTGTTCTCGGTTTTTTTGCAGGGGGTCAATCCGGGGGCGTTCATCAACGGGTTGACGGTGCTGACCGGTCTGGGTGAGTTGGTGATGGCCGAGATCAAGGCGTTGCTGTTCGGTGTGGTGGCCGGGCTGGTGGGTTGTTATCGGGGGTTGACGGTCAAGGGTGGGCCCAAGGGGGTGGGCATCGCGGTCAACGAGACGGTGGTTTATGCGTTCATCTGCCTGTTCGTGATCAACGTGATCATGACCGCGGTCGGGGTGCGGGTGCTGGCCCGATGAGCTATGACGTCACGGTGCGGTTGCGCCGCATGTTCAGCGGGGTGCCCAAGGCGGTGGACACCATCGGTGAGCAGGCGCTGTTCTACGGCGAGACGATGCGTTATCTGCCCAACGCGGTGCGCCGCTACCGCACCGAGACGATCCGCAACATCGCCGAGATGACGATGGGCACCGGGGCGTTGGTGATGATCGGCGGCACCGTCGGGGTGGCGGCGTTTTTGACGCTGGCTTCGGGCGGGGTGATCGCCGTGCAGGGCTACTCCTCGCTGGGCAATATCGGGATCGAGGCGCTGACCGGGTTCTTGTCGGCGTTCCTCAACGTGCGCATCGTGGCCCCGGTGATCGCCGGGATCGCGCTGGCGGCCACCATCGGCGCGGAGCCTGTCACGAATTTTGTGTAAGTCAGAGGTGATTTGACTACGAGTTGTACTCTAGCACAACGGGATTCGACCGGGGAACAGCCTAGCCAGTGTGTTCAATGCCACAGTCCAGTTGTAAGTGCCGGTGCCTGAGAAGCCTCCTCTCTCGCTGGAGATGTTGCGCAATCCCAGATACAGCAACTTCATCGCGGCGTCCTTGTCGGGAAAGTGACCGCGATTTTTGGTGATCTTGCGCAGCTGGAAGTTGATCGACTCGATCGCGTTGGTGGTGTAGACGATCTTGCGCAGCTCCACCGGGAAGTCCAGGAACGGCACGAACTCAGGCCAGGCGTTGCGCCACACATCAATCGCGCCGGGATACTGGGCGCCGAATGCGGTGTCGAAGTCCTTGAGCGCGAGTTCGGCGGCCTCCACGGTCGCCGCGCCGTAGATCGCCCGCATCGACGTCGCGACCTTCTTGCGGTCCTTGTAGGACACGAACCGCATCGCGTTGCGGATCACGTGCACCACGCAGGTCTGCACCACGGTGTCGGGGTAGCACGAGCGGATCGCATCGGGCAGCCCGGTCAGCCCGTCGCAGCAGGCGATCAGGATGTCACGGACCCCGCGGTTGCGCAGATCGATGACGACTTTCTGCCAGAATTTGGCGCCCTCGGAGTCTTGGATCCACACCCCCAGGGCATGTTTGCGGCCCTCCAGATCCACCCCAATGGCCAGATAGGCCACCTTGGTGGTGACCACACCGTTGTCCTTGATCCGCAGCCGCAGCCCGTCGATATACAGGATCGGATAGACCTCGTCGAGCGGGCGGGACTGCCAGGCCTTGATCTCATCGACGACGACGTCTGTGACATTGGAGATCAACTCCCGCGACACCGCAGCCCCGTACACCTCCGCCAGGTGGGCCTCGATGTCGCGGGTGGTCATACCGCGCGAATACAGCGACAGCACAACGGAATTGATGTTGTTGAGCCGACGGGCCTTCTTCGGCACGATCGCCGGCTCAAAGGAGCCGTTGCGGTCGCGCGGCGCGTCGATTTGCACCGGGCCGTTGACCGTGGTCACCGTCTTGGACGTGGTGCCGTTGCGGGAATTGCCCGAGCCGCGCCCAGCCGGATCACCGGACTCATAGCCCAGATGATGGGTCAACTCCGAATTCAGCGCCCGCTCCAGCACCGCCTTGGTCAACTCGTTGAGCAAACCATCCGCGCCATCGATCGGGGTACCCGACTTCACCGCATCCTTGATCAACGAATCCAACGTCTCCGCCGAGAACGTCTCGGCCAGCTGCCGCGCCGCCGACTTGTCCTCAGCCGGCACCTGCGTGGTCTTGATCACAAAACACTCCTTCTGTCCGCCCAAACGGCGGTCCGATGATGGACCACCCCGGACTTACACAGATGGAATGACACGCCCTCGGCGCGGGCACCACCGCCCAACTCGGGGCGATGCGGGTGGCCGAGGAGATCGACGCGGTCGAAGCCATGGCGGTGCACTCGGTGTCCTATCTGGTCTCCACCCGGCTGATGGCCGGCATGATCGCGATCATCCCGCTGTACTCACTGTCGGTGCTCGCGGCGTTCTTCGCCGCCCGCTTCACCACGGTGTTCATCAACAACCAGTCCGCGGGCCTGTATGACCACTACTTCAACACCTTCCTGGTGCCCACCGACCTGCTGTGGTCCTTCCTGCAGGCGATCGTGATGGCCGTGGCGGTCATGCTCGTGCACACCTACTACGGCTACAACGCCTCCGGCGGCCCGGTCGGTGTCGGCATCGCCGTCGGCCAGGCCGTGCGCACCTCCCTGATCGTCGTCGTCACCATCACCTTGTTCATCTCACTCGCCGTCTACGGCGCGTCCGGCAACTTCAACCTCTCCGGGTAGGTGAGCACGAATGCCAGACAACGACGCCGATGTCACGAGCAATCCTCACGTATTGGTTTCGGACGGCTAACGATTCGACCGTTCACTGCCGATTGGACGGGCACCTCGACGACCGCTGTGGTGTCGTAGGACTCGATGTTGGCTCGCACATTGTTGATCGTCGGCGCTGCGGCGGCGTCGTTGCTTCTCGCGCCGACCGCCGTTGCCGCGCCAACGGCGGACGCTCAGGGCTATGTCGACTCCACCGCTCGGTGCGCCCCGCCCGACGAGGCGGTGCTCTTCGGCAGCACAGGGTCGTCACGTGTCGCCATCTGCAAGTCGTCCGACGGTGAGTATGAATACCGCGGCGTGCGAGTCCGCGACGGCGCAAAGTTGATCGTGCCCGCTTCGCCGACGGGCGATGAGTTCACCGCCGAGAACGACGGAATCACCTATTTCGTCTCCGAGGATTCGTTGACCATCAGCGCGGGCACCCGGGTGATCCGGGAGGAGCCGATGGTCGACGTTCACGAGGGACAGGTGGATGACACACCGTCGTCGCCGCCGGCCTCGACGCCGACGCCGACAAATCCGTTGCCGCCACCGCTGCCCGCCGAAGAGGGGCACACCGAGAGCTGAGCGAAACGGTGACTCGTTCGCTCCTACATGCCGAACAGCATCGTCGTCGCGGCCGTCAACGACTGCATCGCCTTGTCCCGCTCGTCGCCCATTCCGACCAGCGCGTCGACAGTCAGCGGCCCGAGTATCTGGGTCAGCCCGTGACCCTCGCGCCCGAAGAAGCCGGCCATCTCCAGCAGTACCGCGCCGTGGACGATGCTCCACATCCGCCCCGCCATCACGGCGATGCCGTCGTCGCGGATACGTCCCGCCTCGACCATCCTTCGCACCGCGGTCAACAACGCCTCGAACGACACCGCGAACTCGGCGCGGTCGGTCGAGCTGCCCGTCACGGTCAGGTCGGCGTGATGGCGGCTCAGCGATTGCGCGGAGGTGCCGAACATCATCTGGTAGCGCTGCGGGTTCTCCAATGCGAACTCGCGGTACCGCGCACCCATCACGAGGAAGTCGGTCACGGGATCGTCGGTCACCGGCGCATCCGTCAGCGCCTGGGTGAAGCGCGCGAACGTCTCGCTGGCGATCGAGTCGATGAGGCCGGTCATGCCGCCGAAGTGCGTGTACACCGCCATCGTCGACGTCCCGGATTCGGCGGCCAGTTTGCGCGCGCTGAGCGCCGCCAGGCCGTCCCGCTCGAGAATTCGGATGCCGGCCTCGACCAGTTGCTTGGCGGGACTGTCACTCACCCTTGCCATGGTGCCATAACGGTGTTATACAGGTCGTGTCATAACACTGTTATGGGAGCCCGCGATGACGAACCGCTATCTCGAAGGCGCTTTCGCGCCCCTTACCGAAGAGCACACGCTGACCGACCTCGAGGTCACCGGCACGATCCCCGAGCACCTCGACGGGCGCTATCTGCGAAATGGGCCGAATCCGGTCGGCGAGCTCAATCCGGAGCTGTACCACTGGTTCATCGGAGACGGCATGGTGCACGGCATCCGGATCCGCGATGGCAAGGCGGAGTGGTATCGCAACCGCTGGGTCCGCGGTCCGCAGACCGCGAAGGCTCTGGGGGAGCAGGCGCCATCCGGTCGATTCCCGATCTCCGGTATCGGCGCGAACACCAACGTCATCGGACACGCCGGCAGGACGCTGGCCCTGATCGAATCCGGTGTCACGAACATGGAACTCACCGACGAGCTTGACACCGTCGGGGCATGCGACTTCGACGGGACACTGACCGGTGGATACACCGCCCACCCCAAGCGTGACCCCGACACCGGTGAGCTGCACGCCGTTTCGTACAGCATGTATCGCGGCAACACCGTGCAGTACTCGGTGATCGGCGCGGACGGCCGCGCACGACACACGGTCGATGTCGAGGTCGCGGGCAGCCCGATGATGCACGACTTCTCCCTGACGGAGAACCACGTTGTGTTCTACGATCTGCCGGTCACGTTCGACGCACGCATGGCGGTAGAGATGACGGTGCCGCGCGGTCTGCGGCTGGTCTCGCGACTTGTGTTGTCGGCCTTGATCGGTCGGGTGCGAATCCCGGATCCGATCAGCGCTCGGCAACCGGCGGGTGACGCATCCGACCGTCGGTTCCCCTACTCCTGGAACCCGAGATATCCCGCCCGGGTGGGCGTCATGCCGCGCGACGGCGGCAACGCGGACGTGCGCTGGTTCGAGGTCGAGCCCTGCTACGTGTTCCATCCGATGAACGCCTATGACGACGACGGCACCATCGTGCTCGACGTCGTGCGGCATCCGAAGATGTTCGACACGAACCACCTTGGGCCAGATGAAGGCCCGCCGACACTCGATCGCTGGACTATCGATCTCGCCGACGGCAAGGTCCGCGAATCTCGCGTCGACGATCGCGGTCAGGAGTTCCCGCGCGTCGACGAACGGCGGGTGGGCAAACGTCACCGCTACGGATATGCGCCGACCGTCGGCGAGGGCGACGGCAGCGACACGCTGCTCAAGCATGACTTCGTCGGCGGCGACACCCTGTCTCGGTCCTTCGGCGACGGAAAAGTACTCGGAGAGTTCGTGTTCGAGGCATCCTCACCGGACGCGGCCGAGGACGACGGCGTGTTGATGGGCTTCGTCTACGACAGTCGGACCGACAGCAGCGACCTCGCGCTGCTCGACGCACGAACCTTGCAGGACGTGGCCAGCATCAAGCTTCCGCACCGCATGCCCGCCGGCTTCCACGGCAACTGGGTGTCGACATAGGATCGGTCCATGGCCGAACTGGTGCAGCGATACCTGGACCAGATTCTCGCGGAGCACGCCGACGATACTGGCGGCGCACTGGCCGACTACATTCCCGAACTGACTCGGGTCGACCCCGACGGATTCGGCTTGTCGCTGTCACTGGCGGACGGCTATGTATACGAATCCCGCGACACCGCCCTCGAATTCACCATCCAGTCAGTGTCCAAGCCCTTCACCTATGCCCTCGCACTCGACCGCCTCGGCTTCGATGCCGTCGACGCCAAGATCGGCGTGGAACCCTCCGGCGAAGCGTTCAACGAGATCAGCGTCGACGAAACCACCAAGGCGCCGAAGAACCCGATGATCAACGCCGGCGCCATCGCGGCCGTCTCTCTGGTACCCGGCACCTCCGCCGACGAGCGGTTCGACCAGATCCGCGACTTCTATTCGGCGTGTGCGGGTCGTGAGCTGACGGTCGACGACGACATCTACCCGTCGGAGAAGGCGACCGGAAGCCGGAACCGCGCGATCGCTTACATGTTGCAGAGTTTCGGCGTGCTCGACGGTGATCCCGATGAGATCCTCGACGTCTACTTTCGTCAATGCTCGATCAAGGTGACGACCACCGATCTGGCCCAGATGGCCGCCACCCTTGCGCGCGGCGGCATCGACCCGGTGTGGGGACGGCGAGTGGCTGCCGCGGCAGTGGTCCAGCGGACGCTGAGCGTGATGGTCACCTGCGGCATGTACGACGCGGCGGGGGACTGGGTCAGCGCCGTCGGCATGCCGGCGAAGAGCGGCGTCGGCGGCGGAATCGCGGCCGTGTTGCCCGCTCAGCTCGGAATCGGGGTCTACTCACCGCTGCTGGACGACAAGGGCAACAGCGTGCGGGGGGTGAAGGTGTGCCGCGATCTGTCGGCCGGCCTCGGACTGCACTTCCTTTCGGTCACCCGCGAAGCCCGCTCGACGATCCGGGACGCGTACGACGCCGCTGCAGGTGTCCGGATCTACGAACTGCACGGTGATCTCCTGTTCGCCGGCGCCGAACAGGTGCTGCGCACCGTTGACGAGGAGTGCGACGGTTTCGACGTGGCCATCCTGGAGTTGTCGAGGGTCGACGACGTCAACGATGCCGCCCGCCGGATGCTCGCCGGCATGCACGAGTCGCTCACTGCCGCAGGCAAAGAGGGTTACGTCGTGGATCCCGACGGCACATTGGCCGCCACTGATGCCGCGCAGGCCAGAGTGTTCGGCACCCTCGACGGCGCGTTGCGCGCCGCGCAGAGTTTCCAGCGAACAAGCTCAGGCGGGTGACGCCAGCCGGGTCGGCTCGTCGTGTCCGCGCAACGTCACCTCGTCGCCGAGCGTCCAATGAGCGCGCTCGGTTTCGCTCGCGCCGGTGACCGCATCGGATGAGGCGAGCAGGTGCCCGGCGGTTTCCTTGGCCAGTTCGCACAGCCGCGCCGCCTCGTTGACGGGTTCACCAATCACGGTGTACTCGAAGCGTTCCCTGGCCCCGACGTTGCCCGCGACCGCCTCGCCGGCCGCCACCCCGATGCCCGCCTCGCATTCGGGCACCTCCTCATGAATCCGGCGCGCGATCGACCGACCGGCGGCCAGCGCTGAATCCTCCGGATTGGCGAGGGGCAGCGGAGCGCCGAACACGGCCAGCGCTCCGTCACCCTCGAATTTGTTGACGAAGCCGTGGTGGCGGTCGACCTCCTCGACGATCACCGTGAAGAACCGGTTCAGCAGGTCGACGACCTCGGTCGCGCGGCGGGCCGTCACCAACTGCGTCGAGCCGATGATGTCGACGAAGATCACCGCGACATGGCGTTCCTCGCCACCGAGTTCCAGACGTTGCTTCTCCGCGGCCGCGGCGACGTCGCGGCCGACATGGCGGCCGAACAGATCGCGCACGCGTTCGCGTTCCTTCAGCCCGTCGACCATCGAGTTGAATCCCCGCTGCAACTCGCCGAGTTCGGTGCCGTCGAACACCACCAGGTTGCAGTCCAGGTCGCCCTGCTCCACGCGCTGCATTGCCGAGCGCACCACCCGCACCGGGGTTGCCGTCAGCCACGACAACAGCAACATCAGTATCAGTCCGAAGGCCAGCGCCACCACCGCGATGATCATCACCGCGACCGCGAACTGTGTCGCGGTGAGATTCTGCAACGACAGCGCGAAGACCGCGAGAAGAAGGATGCCCAACACAGGCACGCCGGAGCTGAGCAACCAGACAGTCATGGTCCGGCCCATGACGCCGTGCGCCAACCGGCGTGGCGGCCGGCCCGCCTCGAGCGCCTGAGCGGCGACGGGCCGCAGTGCGAACTCGGTGATGAGATAGCAGCCGGTGGCCACGACGATGCCGGGAAACCCGACTGCGAGCAGGAAGCGCGGGATGAACGCGGAGTCCTGCAGGCCGTACAACAACGTCAGCAGTGCCGTGCCGATGCCCCACAGCAGGAGCAGCCTCTTCGCCACATGCCACGGAGCGAGGAAGACATTGTGCTGATCGGCCCGGGTGGGGGCGCGGTCGGCGATGGCCCATCGAAGCGAATTCACGGTGCGAGAGGTGATCCACCAGGTGCCTACCACCAGGGCAACCAACATGTACGCGGGAACGACGCCCCAGGTCAACCATGCCGGCGCGTCGGTGAAGACGCTCGGCACCGGAATGGCGACCCCGTTGAGCAGTAGCGACACGGCGATGCCGAGGATGTTGGTGAACAGAAGGAGGAACGTCAGGATCACCTGGATGCGGATGCGTCGGCGCCGCTGACTTTCCTCCGGTTTGCCGAGTAACCATGACCCGTATTCGGGGGTGTCTGGTATCCGCCCGCTCTGCCGCGTCACCTTCTCGAGGACAAGACCGAGTCGCTGAGGAACGGTCTTCTTGGCGGTCATTGTGGCTAGAGCCTAATTCGCCGAACCGGCGCCTAAGGTGGTCGGGTGCGTCTCGTGATCGCCCAATGCACTGTCGACTACGTCGGACGCCTGACCGCACATCTGCCTTCGGCGCGGCGACTGCTGCTGGTCAAGGCGGATGGTTCGGTGAGCGTGCACGCCGACGACCGCGCCTACAAACCGTTGAACTGGATGACTCCGCCGTGCCGACTCACCGAGGACAACTCCGGGCCGGTTCCCGTCTGGGTGGTCGAGAACAAGGCCGGAGAGCAGCTGCGGATCACCGTCGAGGACATCGAACACGACTCCAGCCACGAACTCGGCGTCGATCCGGGCCTGGTTAAGGACGGCGTCGAAGCGCATCTTCAGGAGTTGTTGGCCGAGCACGTCGAGCTGCTGGGCGCGGGGTACACGCTGGTGCGACGCGAGTACATGACCGCGATCGGTCCCGTGGACCTGCTGTGTCGCGACGGCAACGGCGGGTCGGTCGCCGTCGAGATCAAGCGCCGCGGCGAGATCGACGGCGTCGAGCAGCTCAGCCGCTACCTCGAGCTGCTCAACCGCGACAGCCTGCTGGCCCCGGTGGCGGGCATCTTCGCGGCCCAGCAGATCAAGCCGCAGGCCCGCACGCTGGCCACCGACCGCGGTATCCGCTGTGTGACGTTGGACTACGACAAGATGCGCGGCATGGACAGCGACGAGTTCCGGCTGTTCTGATGGTTCGCAAGCGCCGGCGTCAACGTCCTGAGCGGCCGGCGCCCATGCCTGCGCCGCGCCGCGTGGAAACCGGACCCGACGGCTACGAGTACGAGGTCCGGCCGGTAGCGGCGGCGCGTGCCGTCAAGTCATACCGTTGTCCCGGTTGTGACCACGAGATCCGGCCCGGGACAGCACATCTGGTGGTGTTACCCGCCGATATGGGGGAGCGGGCGCTCGATGAGCGGCGGCATTGGCACACCGCGTGCTGGACGCACCGGGCCACGCGCAGCCCGACCCGCAAATGGTCCTAGTGGTCGTGCCCGTCGGCAGCCGGCTCCACGAGCTCGATGAGGACGCCGCCGGAGTCCTTCGGGTGGATGAAGTTGATTCGCGAGTTCGCCGTGCCGCGCCGCGGCGCGTCGTACAGCAGCCGCACGCCCTCGTCACGCAGACGCTCGCTGAGCGCATCGATGTCACTGGTGCGATAGGCCAACTGCTGAAGACCGGGACCGCGCTTGTCGATGAACTTCGCGATCGTCGAGGTCTCGTCCAGCGGGGCCATCAGCTGGACCTGCGCGCTGCCGACCGGAGCGCCGCGCACCGAGAGCATGGCCTCGCGCACGCCTTGATCCTCGTTGACCTCCTCGTGCAGCACGATCATCCCGAGGTGGTCGTGGTACCACTTGATCGCGGCATCCAGATCCGGCACCGCGATCCCCACGTGATCGATCGCCGTCACGAGTGCGCTCGCGAGCGCCGGACGTGCGTCTACGTGTTCAGTGGTCATAACGTAACGGTAACCTTGAGACAGATGTTTGCGGAATGTGTCATGGACCACATATCGATATACCCAGTTTCCGGAGGTACCAAATGACGACATCGGTGATCGTTGCTGGAGCGCGCACTCCGGTCGGCAAGCTGATGGGCTCGCTGAAGGACTTCTCGGGCAGCGACCTCGGGGGCCTCGCGATCAAGGGTGCCCTGGAGAAGGCCAATGTGCCCGCCTCGGCCGTCGAGTACGTGATCATGGGCCAGGTCCTCACGGCCGGTGCCGGGCAGATGCCTGCGAGGCAGGCCGCGGTGGCCGCCGGAATCGGCTGGGATGTGCCGGCGCTGACCATCAACAAGATGTGCCTGTCGGGCATCGACGCGATCGCCCTCGCCGACCAGCTGATTCGCGCCGGCGAGTTCGACGTCGTCGTGGCCGGTGGCCAGGAGTCGATGACCCAGGCGCCGCACCTGCTGATGAACAGTCGGTCGGGCTACAAGTACGGCGACGTCACCGTGCTCGACCACATGGCCTACGACGGTCTGCACGACGTGTTCACCGATCAGCCGATGGGCGCGCTAACCGAACAGCGCAACGACGCCGATCGGTTCACCCGCGCCGAACAGGACGAGTTCGCCGCCCGGTCGCACCAGAAGGCCGCCGCCGCCTGGAAGGACGGCGTCTATGCCGACGAGGTGGTGCCGGTGCACATCCCGCAGCGCAAGGGCGACCCGCTGGAGTTCAACGAGGACGAAGGCATCCGCGCCAACACCACCGCCGAGTCGCTCTCCGGTCTCAAACCGGCATTCCGCAAAGACGGCACCATCACGGCCGGGTCGGCCTCGCAGATCTCCGACGGCGCCTGCGCGGTCGTCGTAATGAACAAGGCCAAGGCCGAGGAGCTGGGGCTGAGCTGGTTGGCGGAAATCGGCGCCCACGGCGTGGTCGCCGGTCCGGACTCCACCTTGCAGTCGCAACCGGCCAATGCCATCAGGAAAGCCATTGCTCGCGAGGGGATTTCGCTAGGTCAGCTGGACGTCATCGAGATCAACGAGGCGTTCTCCGCGGTCGCCTTGGCCTCGACGAAGGAGCTGGGGGTCGACCCGGAGAAGGTCAACGTCAACGGCGGCGCGATCGCGATCGGGCATCCGATCGGCATGTCGGGCGCGCGGATCACCCTGCACGCCGCCCTCGAGTTGGCCCGGCGCGGGTCCGGCTACGCCGTGGCCGCGCTGTGCGGCGCGGGCGGTCAGGGCGACGCGCTGATCCTGCGTGCGCCGTAGTCCTCTACGACGTCGCGTAGTAATCATTCCGGTTTTCGTGCACAATGGCGGCCATGACTGGCGCTTTTGATCTGCGGTCCATTGCCGGATGGTTCCGTCTCGTCGCCTTGCTGGAGGCGTTGAGCTGGGTTGGACTGCTGACCGGCATGTACTTCAAGTACGTCGGCACCCCGCGAACCGAGGTCGGGGTGCAGGTGTTCGGCATGGCGCACGGGCTGATCTTCGTCGGCTTCGTCGCGGTGGGCCTGCTGGTCGGCATCACCTCCAAGTGGGCGCCCGGCACGTGGCTGCTGGCGATACTGGCGAGCATCGTGCCGCTGGCGAGTGTGATCTTCGTCATCTGGGCGGATCGAACCGGCCGGATGGGCGTCGTGCCCGCTGGCGCGGCCATGTCGCAACCGGGGCGGTCAATCCCCGAAACGACGTGACAAACTTGACCACGTGAGTCGTCCACGCCCTTCCATCGCGGCCTCCATGGCCGGTGCGGTTGATCTGTCCGCCCTCAAACAGCGGCCCTCGACGAACGAGGGCGGCTCGTCGGCGCCGGCCGGTGGAGTGGAGATCACCGAAACCAATCTCGAAGACGAGGTGTTGGTCCGGTCCAGCCAGGTTCCTGTCGTCGTACTGCTTTGGTCACCGCGAAGCGATGCCAGTGTCCAACTGGGTGATGCGCTTGCCGAACTGGCCACCGCCGACGGTGGCAAGTGGTCGCTCGCGACCGTCGACGTCGACGTCGTACCGCGGGTGGCGCAGATGTTCGGGGTGCAGGCGATCCCGACCGTGGTGGCACTGGCCGCCGGACAACCACTGTCCAGCTTCCAGGGCATGCAACCGCCCGAACAGCTGCGCCGGTGGATCGACTCGCTGTTGGACGCCGTCGCGGGCAAGCTGCCCGGCAGCGGTGAGGCGGGTGAAGCCGAGGATGTCGACCCCGCACTCGCGCAAGCCCGGGCGTCTCTAGACGCCGGTGACTTCGACGCCGCTCGCGCGGCGTACCAGGCGATTCTGGACGGCGATCCCAATCACGCCGAAGCCAAGGGCGCCGTGCGCCAGATCGACTTCCTTCAGCGCGCCAGCTCCAGGGACCCCGGTGCGATCGCCGCCGCCGACGCGGCGCCCGACGACATCGAAGCGGCGTTCGCCGCCGCCGACGTCGAGATGCTGCAACAGAACGTCGAAGCCGCCTTCGACCGGCTCATCGGACTGGTCAAGCGCACAGCCGGCGACGACCGCACCAAGGTGCGTACGAGGTTGATCGAGTTGTTCGACCTGTTCGATCCGGCCGACCCCGAGGTGATCGCCGGCCGCCGAAAGCTGGCCAACGCGCTCTACTGACCCTGTTCTCCGCGAGACCGACGAAATGGCGGTTTTCACCCGCACTTTCCCGCCATTTCGTCGGTTTCGACGTCAGAGCATGGGTTCGTATTCGAACCACAGTGCGGTCAGCGGGGGGAGCACCATGACGGCCGACGCGGGCCGGCCGTGCCAGGGCTCGTCGGTCGCCTCGACCTCACCGTAGTTGCCGATGCCCGACCCGTTGTAGATGTCGGCGTCGGTGTTGAGCACTTCGCGCCAGGTGCCGGCGTGCGGCAGGCCGAGGCGGTAACGGGTGTGCTCGGCGCCGGCGAAGTTGAACACACAAGCCAGCACGGAGCCGTCGTCGCCGTAACGCAGGAAGCTCAGCACGTTGTTGGCCGAGTCGTTGGCGTCGATCCAGGAGTAGCCCTCCGGGCGGGTGTCCTGCGACCACAGCGCACGCCGGCTGCGGTAGATGCCGTTGATGTCGTGCACCATGCGCTGGATGCCGGTCGAGAAGCCGTCCTCGTCGAGTTGGTACCAGTCCACGCCCCGCTCCTCGGACCACTCGGCGCGCTGGCCGAACTCCTGGCCCATGAACAACAGCTGCTTGCCCGGATGCGCCCACTGATAAGCCAACAGGCTGCGCAACCCGGCCGCCTTGTTGTGGTCGTTCCCCGGCATCCGGCCCCACAGTGTCCCCTTGCCGTGCACGACCTCGTCGTGGCTGATCGGCAGCACGTAGTTCTCGCTGAACGCGTAGAGCATCGAGAACGTGATTTCGTGGTGGTGGTAGCTGCGGTGGATCGGGTCACGCTTGATGAACTCTAAAGTGTCGTTCATCCAGCCCATGTTCCACTTCATCGAAAAGCCAAGGCCGCCAAGGTTGGTCGGCCTGGTGACGCCGGGCCATGAGGTGGACTCCTCGGCGATCGTGACGATGCCGGGCGCGGCCTTGTGCACGGTAGCGTTCATCTCCTGAAGGAACTGCACGGCTTCGAGGTTCTCGCGGCCGCCGTAGATGTTCGGCGTCCACCCACCCTCGGGCCGCGAGTAATCCAGGTAGAGCATCGAGGCGACCGCATCCACCCGCAGTCCGTCGATGTGAAATTCCTGCAACCAGTACAGCGCATTGGCCACCAGGAAGTTGCGCACCTCATTGCGGCCGAAGTCGAATACGTAGGTGCCCCAGTCCAGCTGCTCGCCGCGCCGCGGGTCGGAGTGCTCGTAGAGGGCGGTGCCGTCGAAGCGGCCGAGGGCCCAGGCGTCCTTGGGAAAGTGGGCGGGCACCCAATCCATGATCACGCCGATGCCGGCCTGGTGCAGGGTGTCGACGAGGTGGCGGAACTCGTCGGGCGTACCCATCCGCGACGTCGGCGCGTAGTACGACGTCACCTGGTAGCCCCAGGAACCGCCGAAGGGATGCTCGGCGACCGGCATCAGTTCGACGTGGGTGAACCCGTTCTCGACGACGTACTGGGTGAGCTGCGCAGCGAGATCGCGGTAGTTCAGGCCCGGCCGCCACGACATCAGATGCACTTCGAGCGTGCTCATCGGCTCGAACACCGGGTTCTGGGTGGCACGCCACGCCATCCAGTCCTGGTCCTGCCAGGTGTATTCGCTGAGAGTCACCTTCGACGCCGTCTTCGGCGGCACCTCGGTGGCGAAGGCCATCGGGTCGGCGCGGTCGCTGACCGACCCGTCGGCACCGTGGATGCGGAACTTGTACAGTCCGCCGATCTGGAACCCTGGCCAGAACACTTCCCACACGCCGGTCGAGCCGAGCACCCGCAGCTGGGCTTCGTTGCCGTCCCAGTGGTTGAACTCGCCGATCAGGCTGACGCCCTTGGCGTTCGGCGCCCACACCGCGAACGAGACACCCTCGACGACGCCGTCGGGGGTGGTGTAGCGGCGGGGATGCGCGCCGAGGATCTCCCACAGCCGCTCGTGGCGGCCCTCGGCGAACAGGTGCAGGTCCATGTCCCCGAGCGTGGGCAGAAATCGGTAGGCGTCGGCCACCGTGTGCACTTGGGTCGAGCCGTTGCCGTCGGAGTAGTGCACCTCGAGCCGGTAGTCGGCCAGCCCGGTGAACGGCAGCGCCACCGCGAACAACCCGGATTCGATGTGCTGGAACACATACCGCTCACCACCGACGAGCGCCACCACCTCCACCGCATGCGGGCGGTAGGCCCGGATCACGGTGTGGTCGTGGTACTCATGGGCACCCAGCACCGAGTGTGGATCGTGGTGTTCACCGGCAAGCAACCGGTTCAGGTCGGCGGTGTGCGGCCGCAGATGCGGGCTGCTCGCTTGTTTGATCTGCGTCATGTCGTCGTCACTCCCTACGCAGTAGCTCGAGTCGCTGGTCGGCGGGCACCTGTGGCATGTTCAAGATGTGCGCCACCGCACGCACCGGATCGATGCGCACGTAATTGGCCTGCCCCCACTGATATTCGTCGCCGGTGACCTCGTCGCGCACCCAGAACCGGTCGTAGGGCTCCATCCCGAGCGCGGGCATGTCGAGCCACAGCGTGGCCTCTTCGGGACCGAACGGGTTGAGTGTGACCACCACCAGCACCTGGTCGCCGGTGGCTGGATCGAACTTGCTGTAGGCCAGCAGCGCGTCGTTGTCGACGTGATGGAAAGTGATGGTCCGCAACTGATGCAACGCAGGATGCAGTTTGCGAATCTCGTTGAGCCGTGCGATGAACGGTTCCAGCGATTCGCCGTCGGCCAGCGCGGCGTCGAAGTCGCGAGGGCGCAGTTCGTACTTTTCGGAGTTGAGGTACTCCTCGCTGCCCTCTCGCACCGGGCGGTGTTCGTAGAGTTCGTAGCCCGAGTACACGCCCCACGCCGAACTCATCGTCGAGGCCAGGACCGCGCGGATCGCGAACATACCGGGACCGCCGTGCTGCAGGCTCTCGTGCAGGATGTCGGGCGTGTTCACGAACAGATTCGGGCATGCGTAGTCGGCGTGTTCGGCGATCTGTTCGCCGAACTCGGTGATCTCCCACTTCGCGGTACGCCAGGTGAAGTACGAATACGACTGTGTGAAGCCGAGCTTGGCCAACCCGTACAGCCGTGCCGGGCGGGTGAACGCCTCGGACAAGAACACCACGTCGGGGTGCTCGTTCTTCACCTGGCCGATCAGCCACGCCCAGAAGTTCGGCGGCTTGGTGTGCGGGTTGTCTACCCGAAACATCTTGACGCCGTGCGTGATCCAGTGCCGAACTACCCGCAGCACCTCCTCGTAGAGGCCGGCCGGGTCGTTGTCGAAATTCAGCGGATAGATGTCCTGGTACTTCTTCGGCGGGTTCTCCGCATATGCGATGGTGCCATCGGGCAGCACGGTGAACCATTCCGGATGTTCCTTGGCCCACGGATGGTCGGGGGCGCACTGCAGCGCGAGGTCGAGCGCGACCTCCATGCCTTCGTCGCGAGCCGCGGCGACGAAGTCGTCGAAGTCGGCGATGGTGCCCAGCTCGGGATGGACAGCGTCGTGACCGCCCTCGTCGCTGCCGATCGCCCACGGCGAGCCGACGTCGTTGGGCGCAGCGGTCACACTGTTGTTCCGGCCCTTGCGGTGAACCTTGCCGATGGGGTGGATCGGCGGCAGGTAGACCACGTCGAAGCCCATCCGGGCAATGCGGGGCAGCGCCTTGGTGGCGGTGGCGAAGGTGCCGTGAATCGGGTTGCCCTTGCGGTCCCAGCCGCCGGTGGAGCGGGGAAAGAACTCGTACCACGCGCTGAACCGCGCCTCGGGGCGGTCCACCCAGATCCCGTACTGCTCGCCGCGGGTGAGCAACTCGCGCAACGGATACTCGTCGAGCAGCGCGGTGACCTCCGGTGCCAGCGCGGCGCCTGCGCGGCTGAACGGGTCGCCGGGTTGTCGCAGCTGTGCCGCCGCCTCGATGAGCGGATAGCGATGCTGACGTGCCACCCCGGTCGAGGCGCGTTCGAGCAGGCGGGCGCCGAGCAGCAGATCGTTGGACAGTTCCGACTCGCTTTGACCCGCATCGAGCTTGGCGGTCACGTTCTTGCGCCAGGTGGCCACCGGGTCACCCCAGCCGTCGATCCGGAAGGTCCACAACCCGGCGCAGTCCGGGGTGAACGCACCGTGGAATACGTCGGGCGTTCTGCCGGTCGACATGGGCAGGTGCGCAGGCCTCTTGCGGGGTGTGGCGCCGAGGACAGTCTCGATGGGTACAGCCTCGGTGGACTTTGCCAGCCCGGGAGGGTCGTCGGCGAGCTGAGGGTATGCGGAGCCGTGGTAGCGCACCACCAGCGTGGCCGCCACCGCGTCGTGGCCTTCTCGCCAGACGGTCGCTGCGATCGGCACGATCTCGCCGACGACCGCTTTGGCCGGATAGCGTCCACCGGAAACAACGGGCTGGACGTCATCGATCTCGATACGACCGGCCACCTACCACTCCTTACACCCACGCGGCCCGCTGGGCCGCTGTGTCCTCTGGTCCGCTCACAGTCAACTTCAATAAGCCTCGTCGCGCCCTATACCCACGCTAGTGCGCAGCCCAACCCAAAGCCGACCGAGCACTCCGAACACCAAGCCTGCAGGACGGCGGATTGTCAGTAAGGTTGTGTCGCGTGATAGCCCGATGAAAGCGCTGAGAAGGTTTACCGTCCGCGCGCATCTGCCCGACCGGCTGGCGGCGCTGGAACGGCTTTCGATCAACCTGCGCTGGTCCTGGGATCGGCCGACGCAGGATCTGTTCGAGTCGATGGATCCGGAACTGTGGAAGCAGGTGGGCTGCGATCCGGTGGGTCTGTTGGGCCAGATCAATCCGGGGCGCCTGGACCAACTGGCGGTCGACGAGACGTTCTTGAACCGCCTCGACGGGTTGGCCGCCGAACTCGACGACTACTTGAGCCGGCCGCTGTGGTACCAGCAGGAAATCGAAGACGGCGCGCAACTGCCCAACGGCATTGCGTACTTCTCGATGGAGTTCGGGGTGGCCGAGTCGCTGCCGAACTACTCGGGCGGTCTCGGCATCCTCGCGGGCGACCACCTCAAGGCGGCATCGGATCTGGGCCTGCCGCTGATCGCCGTCGGGCTGCTGTACCGGTCGGGTTATTTCCGGCAGTCGCTGACCGCCGACGGCTGGCAGCACGAGAGCTATCCGGCGCTCGATCCGCAGGGCCTGCCGCTTCGCCTGCTCACCGACCGGGACGGCCGACCGGTCCTGCTCTCTGTGGCGATGCCGAGCGAAAACCGCTATGACAACCAGCTGCGGGCCCGCGTCTGGATCGCACAGGTGGGCCGAATCCCCTTGCTGCTGTTGGATTCCGACGTCCCGGAGAACGACCACGAGCTGCGTGGCGTCACCGACCGGCTCTACGGCGGTGACCAGGAGCACCGGATCAAGCAGGAGATCCTGGCCGGCATCGGCGGGGTCCGGGCGATCCGGGCGTTCATCGAGTTGGAGGGCAGACCCTCGCCGGAGGTGTTCCACATGAACGAGGGGCACGCGGGCTTCCTCGGTGTCGAGCGCATCCGTGAACTCATCGACGCCGGGCTCGACTTCGACACCGCGCTGACCGTGGTGCGCTCGTCGACGGTGTTCACCACGCACACCCCGGTGCCCGCGGGCATCGACCGGTTCCCGGTGGAGATGGTCCGCCGGTACTTCGGTGGGTCGGCCGATGAGCGCTCGCGCGAAGAGCATGGATCGAGCGAGCCTTCCGGTGAAACTTCACGGCTGCTGCCGGGTGTGCCGCTCGACCGCATCGTCGCGTTCGGCGAAGAGGATGACCCGGACAAGTTCAACATGGCGCACATGGGGCTGCGTCTGGCCCAACGCGCCAACGGTGTCTCGCTGTTGCACGGCAACGTCAGCCGGCACATGTTCAACGAGCTGTGGCCGGGCTTCGACCCCGGTGAGGTGCCGATCGGATCCATCACCAACGGTGTGCACGCGCCGACTTGGGCGGCCCCGCAGTGGCTGGAACTCGCGAGCGAGCTGCTCGACAACGAGGACCTGAGCCGCGCCCGGGAACCCGCGGTGTGGGAGCGGCTGCAGCAGGTCGATACCGGTCATCTCTGGTGGATCCGGTCACAGTTGCGTGAGCAACTTGTCCAGGACGTGCGCGCGAGACTACGCCGCTCATTTCTGGAACGCGGAGCAGCGGAAGCCGAGTTGGGTTGGATCTCAAGCGCGTTCGATCCTGGCGTGCTGACGATCGGGTTCGCCCGGCGGGTACCGACCTACAAGCGCCTGACGTTGATGCTTCGCGACCCCGAGCGGTTGGAGCGACTGCTGCTCAACGAGGAGCGGCCGATTCAGCTGATCGTCGCGGGCAAGTCCCATCCCGCCGACGACGGCGGCAAGGCGCTGATCCAGCAGGTGGTGAAGTTCGCCGACCGGCCCGAGGTGCGGCACCGGATCGCATTCCTGCCCGACTACGACATGTCGATGGCGCGCCAGTTGTACTGGGGCTGCGATGTGTGGCTGAACAACCCGCTGCGACCGCTGGAGGCCTGCGGCACCTCGGGCATGAAGAGTGCGCTCAACGGCGGGCTGAACCTGTCGATCCGCGATGGGTGGTGGGACGAGTGGTACGACGGCGAGAACGGCTGGGAAATCCCGACCGCCGACGGTCTTGCCGACGAGGACCGGCGCGACGACCTCGAGGCGAGCGCGCTCTACGACCTGCTCGAGGCCTCGGTGGCGCCGAAGTTCTACGACCGCGACGAGCGCGGCATCCCCACCCGGTGGGTGGAGATGGTGCGGCACACGCTGATCGTGCTCGGGCCGAAGCTGCTGGCATCGCGGATGGTCCGTGACTACACCGAGAAGTACTACGCGCCCGCGGCCCAGTCGCTGCGCAGAACCGTCGAACCCGGCGCGGACGGTGAGCCGTTCGGCGCTGCGCGGGAGCTGGCGGGCTTCCGGCTGCGCGCGCAGGAGTCGTGGCCGAAGATCCAGATCACCGACGTCGACAGCTACGGCCTGCCCGACACCCCGCTGCTCGGCTCGGAGCTCACGCTGACCGCCAAGGTGCATCTGGCGGGCCTGCGTCCCGACGAGGTCGTGGTGCAGGCCGTCCTCGGCCGCGTCGACGCCGGCGACCAGCTGGTCGATCCGGTGACCGTGCCGATGGCGCACACCGGAACCGCCGACGGCGGCAACGAGGTGTTCTCGGCGACGGCGCCGCTTCCCGTCGCCGGTCCGGTGGGTTACACCGTGCGGGTGTTGCCGCACCACCCGCTGCTGGCCGGCGACAACGAACTCGGCCTCGTCACGCTCGCGTGACGAGCCCGCTCAAGGTCGCCGTCGACGGCGGGCCCTACGGGCTCGCGGCGGCTCCGGACGGGGCGCTGTGGGTGACGTTGGTGCACGCCGGTGCGATCGCCCGGGTGACCGACGCCGGTGACGTCACCGTCTATCCCGTCGCGCCGGGATGTCGGCCATCGATCATCGCCGCGGGCCCCGACGGCGCGCTGTGGTTCACCCGCAACGGCGACGACCGCATCGGTCGCATCACCACGGCGGGAGAGGTCAGTGCATTCGAGCTGGCCGAGGGCAGCGGCCCCTACGGCATCACGATCGGGCCCGACGGCGCGCTGTGGTTCACGGCCCTGACTTCCGGTGAGATCGGCCGGATCTCGGTCAGCGGCGAGATCTCCGCCGGGTATCCGGTCGGCGGTGCGCCGTCGATGATCGTCACCGGGCCCGACAACGCGCTGTGGTTCACGCTGAACCAGGCGGGCGCAGTCGGTCGGCTGACGCTCTCCGGCGAGCTAACCGTGCGCGAAACCCCAACGGCCGCATCGGGTCCGGTCGGGATCGCCGCGACGCACGATGACGCGGTGTGGTTCACCGAGATCCTCGCCGAGCGGGTGGGGCGCATCCCGATGGACGATGCGATCCAGGAGATCGCACTTCCCGGCAAGCCGCACGCCGTGCTCGCCGATCCCGACGACGGGGTGTGGGTGACGCTGTGGGGGTCGAGCCAACTCGCCCGGATCAGCGGCGACGGTGAGATCATCACCATCGACCTCCCGCCGGGGAGTGAACCGCACGGGCTCGCTGTCGACGCCAACGGCTGCGTCTGGGTCGCCCTGGAAGCGGGTTACGTCCTGCGCATGCCGTCCTGATACGTCCGCCGGGACCATTCTGCGGGCGTCCCGTCCGCAGCAGGCGGTCGCCGCGGTAGGTTCCGAAGCGTTCCTAACGATCGGGAGGGCGGGCAGTGACGGTTGGGGTTGTGCTGCGAAGCGGCATCACGGTGATCGCCATCGTGGGACTGTTGGGCAATCTGGGTGCTGCAGTGGCCGCGGCGGAACCGGAAGTCGAACCCGTCGCCGCCGAGGTCGCGCCCCCGCCGGTGGACGGTGCGGTCGAGTCGACGCCGCCGGCGGTGACGGTAGGCCCCAACGGCTGGCGCCTGGAGATGAGTGCCGAGAAGGAAACCCAGGCCCCGATCCCCCCGCTGACCACAGCGCTGTCGTCACGTGAATACGTCGTCGGCGGCACCTACAAGGGACGGCTGAGCGGGCCTGGGGGCGGCGAGGAGCCGGAGGGCACCCTCGAGGTCGGCTACGAAATCGGTTGTGGCATCGACATGAGCACCTCGAACGGTGTCTCGCTGACCGGCACCGCCGGCATCAACCCGTCCATCGGACTCCTCGGACTCACCATCGTCGGAGGGGGAGAGGACTTCGGAATTCTGCCCAGCCTGGGCGGAAATGTCGGCGGCGGCATCACCGTCGGCCTCAAACCCGGCCTGGTCAACGTGGTTCCGGTGACGAAGAAGAAGTTCACCGGCGCCGAGCCGTGGGTGATGGTGAGCGGCTTCCGGGTCAAGATCGACGGCTGCGTCGGAGAGTCGTTCATCCGCTCCTATTCCTACCTCACACACTCGACCGAGCAGTCGGAGGCGATCGTCGCGTGGTACGGCGTGACTAAAAAAATCTGAGCAGATCTGATCAGTCGAATCGCTTGAAGCAACGCTCGGTGTCACCGAGCACCCCAACGCGGAACGCGTCGATGCGGGAGAAGCCCGACGGCACCGACTCGCCGTTGACGTCGCTGGCCACCAGGCCGTTGATGAGGATGCCGGACACCGCTTCGTCGACGTCGCCCGCGGTCAGCGCCACGGTGTTGCCGTCCGGGGTCTGCACGCTTTTCGACAACTTGGTGGTGGCCACGCCGGTCAGGCACGCCGTGCGCAGCGCGGCCTCGGCGTCGTCCAGTTCGACGCCGCCGTGCTCGTTCTGGATCGCCTGCATGTACCGCGAAACCAACACCGAGTAGGCGGTGTTGTCGCCGGTGGCCAGGCCGATCGGGTCGTCGATGTCGGGCGGCGCGCCGATCTGCGCCAGCTCGTCGAGATCGACGGCGATGGTGTTGGTGGCGGGACAGTAGGACACCGGCGGGCTGGGCCGCGCGTCCGGGCACTCGGCGGGGTCGAAGCTCAGCTCGGGTGGGGTCGCGGGTTCGAACAGGATGTCCATCGCGTCGACAACCGCGCGCACAGACTCCTCGGAGACGGCCCATTCGCCGGTTTCGTTCTCGTCCAGCAGCACCGGCAGATCGCCGCGGCGCTGGCCGATCTCGCGCATATCGATGGCTGCACAGGCCGCTGCGCCGTCGGTGAAACCGAACTGGAACGCCGAGACACGCTCGAACGCCGAACCGTGTTCGTCGACACCGGCTTCGGGGTCGTTCTCACTCAACAGCGGATCGCGGAACGCGACGACGGCCGCCAGCACGTTGTTGAGCCCATCACCTGTCGACAGTGTGAAGCGCGTCGAGTCGTCCTCGGCAACCCAGCGCATGTACGCACCTGCCAGGCAGTCGGCTTGCTGCTCGGAGACCAGCGTCGGGGTGTCCTCGCCGACCAGACCCGCCTGCTTCTGCACCGAGTGGCCGTACTCGTGGGCGAGCACCATCGTGACGCCCATGTCGCCGTACGCCTGACGCAGGCTCGGTACGAGTTCACCGCGATCCCAGCCGATCGTGTTGTCGGTCTTGCAGAAGCCGGCATTGACCAGTCCGTAAGTGTCGGTGTCGCAGAACCCGGTGTCGTCGAATCCGTTGGCGTCCCAAGAGTAAACCTGGTCGACCGGCTCGAACTTGCCGTCGAAGGCATCGCCGTAGGCACCCTCCCAGAACTCCTCGATGTCGCTGATCGCCTGGCGGGCCAGTTCGTCGGCGTCGCCTCCGTCGGTGCCTCGCACCTCACGCACGGGGTCCTGCGCGTGGGGCCGCAGACCCGTGGGGCCGTCCGTCGCCGGCATCCCGGCGACGCGGAAGGGATCGGCGAACACCGAGACCGGTTGGCCTTGAAGCGTGTTGGTGCATGCCGTCGCCAGCAGCGCCGCGCCCACCGCGATCGCGGCACCGATCCGGTGTCGTCGACTCATGGACGCCGCCTTTCGGGGTCGACTGGCGGCCGAGCGGCGCGCACTGAACCGTTGCCAGGATAGAAAACAATCAAACGGTGCGGAGACGTTCGAGCGCCTGACGCACGCGGGTGGAGTCGGTGGTGGCCCAGAACGGCGGCAGCGAAGCCCGCAGGTAGCCGCCGTAGCGCGCGGTGGCCATCCGGGAGTCCAGCACGGCGACGACGCCGCGGTCGTCGACGGTGCGTAATAACCTGCCGGCGCCTTGCGCCAGCAGCAGGGCCGCGTGGCCGGCGGCCACCGTCATGAAGCCGTTGCCGCCGCGTGCGGCCACCGCCCGCTGCCGTGCAGTGAGCAGCGGGTCGTCCGGGCGCGGGAACGGAATCCGGTCGATCAGCACCAGCGACAGCGATGGGCCCGGCACGTCGACGCCCTGCCACAGCGACAGCGTGCCGAACAACGAGCTCTCGGGATCGTCGGCGAACCGCTTGACCAACGCCGACGTGGTGTCCTCGCCCTGGCACAGCACCGGGGTGTCCAGACGCTCGCGCATGATCTCGGCAGCGGCCTTGGCCGCCCGCGTCGAGGAGAACAAGCCGAGGGTGCGTCCGCCGGCGGCGGTGACCAGCGCGGCGATCTCGTCGAGTTGTTCGGCCGATCCGGTGCCGTCGCGCCCCGGCGGCGGCAGATGGGCGGCGACGTAGAGGATGCCCGACTTGGCGTGCTCGAACGGGGATCCGACGTCGACACCCTGCCACTGCATGTCGTCGGCCGTCAGTCCCCACGCGGCAGCCATCGCGTCGAACGTGCCGCCGATGGTCAGGGTGGCCGACGTCAGCACCGTCGTCGAATCCTCGAACAGCCTGGTGCGCAACAACCCTGACACCGACAGCGGCGCCACCCGCAGGATCGTTCGTACCGTTCCGCGCGTCTCTTCGCGCTCGATCCACACCACGTCCGTGCGGTCGGGGATGGCGGGTATGAAGGAGTCGAGAATGCGCGAGGCGATGTCGCCGATGTCGGTCAACGCGGTGACGGCCTCGGCGCGCGCGGACGCCGCCCTGGGATCACTCGGCGCGGTGTCGATCGCCGACCGGACCCGGTGCGCGGCGTCGCGAACAGCGGTCAGATAGGTGGCCAATTCGTCGTCGAGCACGTCGATGCGGCCCGGTTCGGTGTCGTGGATCGCCGACGACAATGTCGCGGTCGCGGCCTCCAACCGGTGTGCCAGTTCCTCGTCGACCAGGCGCGCGGCGCGGCGGTGGGCGGCGCCGAGCGACGTCGCCGACAACTCGCCGGTGGCCACCGAGGTCACCCGGTCGACCAGCTCATGCGCCTCGTCGACGACGAGCAGGTGGTGTTCGGGCAACACAGCGGCATCGGAGATCGCGTCGATCGCCAACAGCGCGTGATTGGTGACGACGACATCGGCGTGCCCGGCTTTCTCCCGCGCCTTCTCCGCGAAGCAGTCGGTGCCGAACGGGCATCGGGCCACGCCGATGCACTCGCGCGCCGACACGCTGACCTGCGACCACGACCGGTCCGGCACACCGGGGGTCAACTCGTCGCGGTCACCGGTGTCGGTGTCCGACGACCAGGCGATGAGCCGCTGTACGTCCCGCCCCAGTGCGCTGGCCGCAACCGGTTCGAACAACTCTTCCTGCGGGCGCTCGTCCGATTCTGCAGCTCCGTTGTGAATCTTGTTCAGGCACAGATAGTTTCCGCGACCTTTCAACAGCGCGAATTCGGGCGTGCGCGGCAGCGCGCCGGTCAGCGACTCGGTTAGCCGCGGCAGGTCACGGTCGACGAGTTGGCGTTGCAGCGCGATGGTGGCCGTGGACACCACGACGGGTTCGTCGGTCTCGACGGCGCGCGCGATCGCGGGAACGAGGTAGGCCAGCGACTTGCCGGTGCCCGTTCCGGCCTGCACCGCGAGGTGCTCGCCGGTGTCGAACGCGCGCGCGACGGCCCGGGCCATCTCGATCTGGCCGGCCCGCTCGCGACCGCCCAGAGCGGCGACCGCCGTGGCCAGGAGTTGGGTGATGTCCGACGTGTCCGACGTGGCGTGCCCCCTACGCGCCGGGAGGGATCAGCCGGGTGGGGATCGCCGGCTCGCCGCGGGACAGCTTCAGCCCGTCCCACGGCAGGCTCGTCAACCCGTCGGCGACCCGCTGACGGACCGCGTCGAAGGACAGGTCGCCAACCGGTTCGCCACGCTGGATCAGCGGAACCGTCAACCCTCGCGCGGTGAGCCCGTCGTGGTCCGAGGGCGGGCGGCCGTAGGGGCACACGACCTCCTCGACGATCGTGCCGGTCGACTTGGCGAGCCGCAGCGCCTGCTTACGACCGCCATGAGACTGCTTGTGGCTGCTGCGCTTTTCCACCGGGATGCCGTCCACCTCGGCCAGCTTGTAAACCATGCCTGCGGTCGGGGCGCCGGACCCGGTGACGAGCGAAGTGCCCACGCCGTAGATGTCGACCGGTTCGGCGCGCAGTGAGGCGATCGCGAACTCATCGAGGTCACCGGACACCACGATCTGGGTTCCGGTCGCGCCGAGGCTGTCGAGTTGGGCCCGGACCTGTCGTGCGAGCACCCCGAGGTCGCCGGAGTCGATCCGCACCGCGCCGAGTTCGGGACCGGCGACGTCGACGGCCGTCGCCACCCCCGCGGTGATGTCGTAGGTGTCGACCAGCAGCGTGGTGCCCACTCCCAGCGCGTCGACCTGCGCCCGGAAGGCCGCCCGCTCGTCGGGGCCGTCGTTGGTGGTGTGCAGCAGCGTGAAGGCGTGCGCGCTGGTGCCCAGCGCCGGGACCCCGTAGTCGCGCTGCGCCGCCAGGTTGGACGATCCGGCGAAGCCCGCCAGGTATGCCGCGCGGGCGGCGGCGACGGCGGCCTGTTCGTGCGTGCGCCGTGAGCCCATCTCGATCAGCGGCCGGCCCTCGGCCGCGCTGACCATGCGGGCGGCGGCCGACGCGATCGCGGTGTCGTGGTTGAAGATCGACAACGCCAATGTCTCCAGTACGACGCACTCACCGAACGTGCCGTGCACGCAGAGCACAGGCGAACCGGGGAAGTACAGCTCACCTTCGGCGTATCCGTCGACATCGCCGCGGAATCGGTAGTCGGCGAGATAGGCAAGCGTCTGTGGGTCGAGAAACTCCGCGAGTGAAGACAGCGCCGCTTCGTCGAATCTGAAGTGCGCCAAAGCATCCACGAAACGGGCGGTGCCGGCGACCACGCCGTAGCGACGCCCTTCGGGCAGTCGGCGCGCGAAGAGTTCGAAGGTGGTGCGCCGGTGGGCGGTGCCGTCCCGCAGCGCGGCCGCGAGCATCGTCAGCTCGTATTTGTCGGTGAGCAGGGCCGGGGATGCGGCGGTCACACCGCCACCGTAGTAGCTCGAAGCGACGGTTCTGCGTTGGCTATCCTGAACAACATGGTTACGCCGGCGAAGGCTCGACCGAAAACTCGCAAGGAGCGGGACGTCAAGTCGGTCGCGGAGGAAGACGCGGCCACCGACACCCCGTGGGTGACCATCGTGTGGGACGACCCGGTGAACCTCATGACGTACGTGACTTACGTCTTCCAGAAATTGTTCGGCTACCCCGAACCGCACGCGACCAAGCTGATGCTGCAGGTGCACAACGAGGGCAAGGCGGTGGTTTCGGCGGGCAGTCGCGAGTCGATGGAGGTCGACGTGTCCAAGCTCCACGCCGCCGGGTTGTGGGCGACCATGCAGCAGGACCGCTGACAGACACGTGCGTAAATGGAAGCGGGTGGAGACCGCCGACGGCGCGCGCTTCCGGTCGGCCGTGGCGCCGCATGAGGCCGCGCTGTTGCGAAGCCTCGCCACCTCGCTGGTGGGCATGCTCGATGAACGTGAAACATCCGCGCCCGCAGACGAACTCGAGGACATCACCGGTATGCGCACCGGAAACTCCACCCCTCCCGACGATGACACGATGAAGCGGCTGCTGCCGGACTTCTACCGACCGCAGACCGAGCACCCGGCCGGCTCCAGCGCGGCCGAGAGCCTCAACAGCGCGCTGCGCAGCCTGCACGAGCCGGCCATCATCGATGCGAAACGTCAAGCGGCGCAAACACTTCTGGACACCATGCCACCGCAGGGCGGCAAGTTCGAGTTGTCCGAGGCCGACGCGCACGCCTGGGCCGCCGCGGTCAACGACATGCGGCTGGCGCTGGGCACCATGCTCGGCATCTCGCCGGACGGACCCGACGACCTGCCGCACGACCATCCGATGGCCGGACACCTCGACGTCTACCAGTGGCTCACCGTGCTGCAGGAGTATCTGGTGCTGGGCCTGATGGGCAAGTCGAGATGAGCTCGATCACCGATGTGGCCGGTATCCGGGTGGGCCATCACCATCGGCTCGACCCGGACGTGACGCTGGGTTCGGGTTGGGCCAGCGGCACCACCGTCGTGCTGACGCCGCCGGGGACCGTTGGCGGCGTCGACGGCAGGGGCGGGGCGCCCGGCACGCGGGAGACCGACCTGCTCGACCCGATCAACTCCGTGCAGCACGTCGATGCCGTGGTGCTGACCGGCGGCAGCGCGTACGGCCTGGCCGCCGCGGACGGGGTGATGCACTTCCTCGAGGAGCAGGGCCGCGGTGTCGCGCTGGAGGGCGGCGTCGTGCCGATCGTGCCCGCGGCGGTGGTCTTCGACCTACCGGTCGGCGGCTGGCAGTGTCGGCCGACGGCGGAGTTCGGTTACGCGGCGGCCCGGAGCGCCGGGACCGAGGTGGCGATCGGCACCGTAGGCGCGGGTACGGGCGCGCGGGTGGGTGTCCTCAAGGGCGGCGTGGGCACGGCGTCGATGACGCTCGACTGCGGCGCGACGGTGGGGGTGATCGTCGTGGTCAACGCCGCGGGCGACGCTGTCGACACGGCGACGGGTCTGCCGTGGTTGGCCTACCAGATCGAGGAGTTCGGGTTGGTGCCGCCGCCCGCCGACCAGATCGCCGCCTACGCCGACCGGCACCTCGAATACAGCCCGCTCAACACGACCATTGCCGTGGTCGCCACCGACGCCGTCCTGAGCTCCGCGGGCTGTCGCCGGGTCGCCGTCGCCGCGCACGACGGGTTGGCCCGCACCATCCGGCCGTGCCACACGCCACTCGATGGCGACACGGTGTTCGCACTGGCCACCGGCGCTGTGGAGGTCCCGCCCGACCCGACGACCCCGGCGTCGATGTCGCCGGAGGTTCCTCTGATCACGCAGGTCGGCGCCGCCGCCGCGGACTGCCTGGCCCGCGCGGTGATGGTCGGGGTGCTGGCCGCCGAGTCGGTGGCCGGAATACCCACGTACCGGGACCTGTTGCCCGGAGCGTTCGAGTAATCGCGAAACTGGATTCCAGCAGGCGTTTACTCGATATTTCGCTGCTGGAATACAGTTTCGGGCAGAAAGGGGTAGCTGTGTTGGTGATTCGGGCCGATCTGGTCGACGCCATGGTCGCCCATGCCCGGGCCGACCATCCCGACGAGGCGTGCGGGGTGATCGCGGGGCCGGAGGGCTCGGACCGTCCGGAGCGCTTCATCGCGATGGTCAATGCCGAGCGTTCGCCGACGTTCTACCGGTTCGACTCCGGTGAGCAACTGAATGTGTGGCGGGCCTTAGAGGAGGCAGGGGACGCTCCCATCATCATCTACCACTCGCACACCGCGACCGAGGCGTACCCCAGCCGAACCGACATCGCGTACGCATCCGAACCGGACGCCCACTACGTGCTGGTGTCGACCCGCGACCCCGAAGAACACGAGGTGCGGAGCTACCGCATCGTCGACGGCGTCGTCACCGAGGAACCCCTCAAGATCGTCGAGCAGTACTAGCCCACGAAGCAAGGAACAAGAACGCATGCCTGTATCTGTGTCCATCCCGACCATCCTGCGCACCCACACCGGCGGTGAGAAGCGCGTCACCGCGACCGGCGACACGCTCGCCGCTGTGATCGGCGACCTGGAGGCCAACTACTCCGGCATCTCCGAACGCCTGATGGACAAGGCCAATCCCGGCAAGCTGAACCGGTTCGTCAACATCTATGTCAACGACGAGGACGTGCGGTTCTCCGGCGGCCTGGACACCACGATCGCCGATGGCGACTCGGTGACCATCTTGCCGGCGGTGGCAGGAGGGTCAGTGGGCGTCTGATGACGCGTTACGACTCGCTGCTCGAAGCGCTGGGCAACACGCCGCTGGTGGGCCTTCGCCGTGTCTCGCCGCGCTGGGACGACGAGCCCCACGTGCGGTTGTGGGCCAAGCTCGAGGACCGCAATCCCACCGGCTCCATCAAGGACCGCCCGGCGTTGCGGATGATCGAGGAGGCCGAACGGCAGGGGCTGCTGCAACCCGGCGCGACGATCCTGGAGCCGACGAGCGGCAACACCGGCATCTCGCTGGCGATGGCAGCCCTGCTCAAGGGCTATCAGATGATCTGCGTGATGCCCGAGAACACGTCGATCGAACGTCGCCAGCTACTCGAACTGTACGGCGCGCGGATCATCTACTCGCCCGCCGAAGGTGGCTCGAACACCGCGGTCGCGCATGCGAAAGAGCTTGCGCAGCAGAACCCTTCGTGGGTGATGCTGTACCAGTACGGCAACGAGGCCAACTCGCTGTCGCACTACGAGGGCACCGGACCGGAGTTGCTCGCCGACCTGCCGGAGATCACCCACTTCGTCGCGGGCCTCGGCACCACCGGCACCCTGATGGGCACCGGCCGATATCTGCGCGAGCACAAGCCGGACGTGAAGATCGTCGCCGCCGAGCCGCGGTACGGCGAGGGCGTCTACGCGCTGCGCAACATCGACGAGGGATTCATCCCCGAGCTGTACGACCCGGACGTGCTGACGACGCGGTACTCCGTCGGCTCATACGACGCGATTCGGCGCACCCGGGATCTGGTTCAGGTGGAAGGGATCTTCGCCGGCATCTCCACCGGCGCGGTACTGCACGCCGCGCTGGGCATCGCGGCCAAGGCGGTCAAGGCAGGCGAGCAGGCCGACATCGCGTTCGTCGTCGCCGACGCCGGTTGGAAGTATCTGTCGACCGGTGCTTACGCCGGTAGCCTGGATGACGCCGAAGACGCGTTGGAAGGTCAGCTATGGGCTTGAGCGGTCCGGGATACCCGGCAACGCCACCGCAGCCGAAGAAGCGGCCCGCGTGGATGGTCGGCGGCCTGACCGTGCTCAGCTTCGTCGTGTTGCTGTGGGTCATCGAGCTGTTCGACTCGTTGTCCGACCACCGCCTGGACGACAACGGGATCCGGCCGCTGGAGAGCGATGGGCTGTTGGGCATCCTGTTCGCGCCGTTGCTGCACTCGAACTGGGATCACCTGATCGCCAACACCATTCCGGCGCTGGTGCTCGGTTTTCTGATGACGTTGGCGGGCATGTCGCGGTTCATCTTCGCCACTGCCATCGTGTGGATCCTCGGCGGCCTCGGCACCTGGCTTATCGGCAACGTCGGCGCGCACTGCCCCTACGTCGGTGTGCGGTGCGAGGTCAACCACATCGGCGCTTCGGGCCTGATCTTCGGCTGGCTCGCGTTTCTGATCGTGTTCGGATTCTTCACCCGTAAGGCGTGGGAGATCGTCGTCGGCGTGATCGTGCTGCTCGTCTACGGCAGCGTCCTGCTCGGTGTGCTCCCCGGCACGCCGGGGGTGTCGTGGCAGGGTCACCTGAGCGGGGCGTTGGCGGGCGTCGTCGCGGCGTATCTGTTGTCCGGACCGGAACGCAAGGCGCGAGAACGACGCAAGAGCGCGGCGGCGAACCCGTACCTGACGACGTGAGCTCGGCAGTGTCCGCGGAGGCAGCCGTCGGCGTCTTCGATTCTGGCGTCGGCGGGCTCACGGTCGCCCGCGCGATCATCGACCAGTTGCCCGACGAGAACATCGTCTACGTGGGCGACACCGCCAACGGGCCGTACGGACCGCTGTCCATCCCAGAGATTCGCGCGCATGCCCTGGCGATCGGCGACGACCTGGTTTCGCGCGGTGTCAAGGCGCTCGTCATCGCGTGCAACACGGCGTCGTCGGCGTGCCTACGCGACGCACGCGAACGCTACGCGCCGGTGCCGGTGATCGAGGTGATCCTGCCGGCCGTGCGCCGCGCCGTCGCGACCACCCGCAACGGGCGGATCGGCGTCATCGGCACCGCGGCGACGATCGCGTCGGGCACCTATCAGGACGCGTTCGCCGCGGCGCGTGACACCGAGGTGATCGGAGTCGCCTGCCCCCGGTTCGTCGACTTCGTCGAGCGCGGCGTGACCAGCGGACGGCAGGTGCTGGGACTGGCCGAGGGCTACCTCGAACCGCTGCAGCGCGCGGAGGTCGACACCCTCGTCCTCGGCTGCACCCACTATCCGATGCTGTCGGGCCTGATCCAGTTGGCGATGGGCGAGAACGTCACCCTGGTGTCCAGCGCGGAGGAGACCGCCAAGGACTTGCTCAGGGTGCTCACCGAACTGGATTTGCTGCGCCCGCATGACAGTTCAACCGCGCAGCGGATATTCGAGGCGACCGGCGATCCCGAGGCGTTCACCACACTGGCCGCCCGGTTCCTGGGGCCGACGCTCGACGGTGTTCGACCTGTTCAACGTCACGTCGGTTCCCAAACATGATTTCCGTCGCTCAAACCGGCCATGTTTTCGCCGCGGGGATACCGGGCATGGCAAGCTAGTGAGCGTGCGAATCACCGTACTCGGATGCTCCGGCAGTGTTGTCGGGCCTGATTCGCCAGCGTTCGGATACCTCGTTTCGGCCCCCGATACACCGCCGTTGGTCCTCGATTTCGGTGGTGGAGTGCTCGGCGCGCTGCAACGGCATGCCGATCCGAACGACGTCCACGTGCTGTTGTCGCATTTGCATGCCGACCACTGCCTCGATCTACCCGGGCTGTTCGTGTGGCGGCGCTACCACCCGTCGCCGGCACAGCAACGCGGGATCATGTACGGCCCGGCCAATACGTGGGCGCGGCTCGGTGCGGCGTCGTCGCCCGAAGGAGGAGAGGTCGACGACTTCTCCGACGTCTTCGAGATCCGTCACTGGGTCGACAACGAGGCGGTCACGATCGGCTCGTTGAACGTGACGCCGAAGCTTGTTTGCCACCCGACCGAGTCCTACGGCATGCGTATCACCGATCCGGACGGCGCCACGCTGGTTTACAGCGGCGACACCGGCTACTGCGACGCGTTGATCGACCTCGCCCGGGGCGCCGACGTTTTCCTGTGCGAGGCGTCGTGGACACACTCGCCGGACCGGCCGCCCCGACTGCACCTGTCGGGCACCGAGGCGGGTCGGGCCGCGGCCGCGGCGGGCGTCGGCGAACTGCTGTTGACCCACATTCCGCCGTGGACGTCGCGGGAGGACGTCATCAGCGAGGCCAAGGGCGAGTTCGACGGTCCGGTGCACGCGGTGGTGTGCAACGAGACCTTCGACGTCGTGCACCCCTGAGGCTGGCTACGTTCGCCGACCCTTCGCCGAACCTTTCGCCGAACCTTTCGCCGAAACCGACGCAATGGTCGATTCGGCGGCCGAAAACCCGCCAAAACGTCGATCTCGGCGATGTCACACCGAGCCGATAGGGTTGGCTGGTGTCCCGAAGAGAAGACGGCCGGCTTGACGACGAGCTGAGGCCGGTTCGCATCACCCGTGGGTTCACCACGCATCCCGCCGGTTCGGTGCTGGTGGAATTCGGCCAGACGCGGGTCATGTGCACCGCAAGCGTCACCGAGGGAGTGCCGCGCTGGCGCAAGGGCTCCGGGCAGGGCTGGCTGACAGCGGAGTACGCGATGCTGCCCGCCGCCACGCACGACCGCTCGGACCGCGAGTCGGTCAAGGGCCGCATCGGCGGCCGCACGCAGGAGATCAGCCGGTTGGTGGGCCGCTCGCTGCGGGCGTGCATCGATCTCGGTGCGCTGGGGGAGAACACGATCGCCATCGACTGCGATGTGTTGCAGGCCGACGGCGGGACCCGAACGGCGGCAATCACCGGCGCCTATGTCGCACTGGCCGACGCGGTCACCTACCTCTCGGCGGCGGGAAAGCTTTCCGACCCGCGGCCGCTGTCGTGCGCGATCGCCGCGGTCAGCGTCGGCGTCGTCGACGGCCGCATCCGCGTCGACCTGCCCTACTCCGAGGACTCGCGCGCCGAGGTCGACATGAACGTCGTCGCCACCGACACCGGGACGCTGGTCGAAATCCAGGGCACTGGGGAAGGCGCGACGTTCCCGCGCTCGACCCTGGACAAGATGCTCGACGCCGCGATGGCTGCGTGCGAGAAGATATTCGAGATTCAGCGCGAGGCGTTGGAGTTGCCCTACCCCGGAGTGCTGCCCGAGCCGAAAGAACCAACGAAGAAGGCGTTCGGAAGCTGACCGAGTTGTTGGTGGCCAGCCGCAACCCCAAGAAGCTGGCCGAGTTGCACCGGGTGCTCGAGGCGGCGGGGGTATCGGGTCTGACGTTGCTGTCGCTCGCCGACGTGCCCGCGTTCGACGAGGCGCCCGAGACCGGTGCGACGTTCGAAGACAACGCGTTGGCCAAGGCCCGTGATGCGTATCGCGCCACCGGGTTGGCGACGGTCGCCGATGACTCCGGACTGCAGGTCGACGCGCTCAACGGAATGCCGGGAGTGTTGTCCGCGCGATGGTCGGGCCGACACGGTCAGGACGCGGCCAACACCTCTCTGCTCTTGGCGCAACTCGCGGACGTACCCGATGAGCGGCGCGGCGCGGCGTTCGTCTCGGCGTGTGCGCTGGTGTCTGCAGCCGGCGAGACAGTGGTGCGTGGCGAGTGGCCGGGCAGCATCATCCGCGAGCCACGCGGAGACGGCGGCTTCGGCTACGACCCGGTGTTCCTACCGGAGGGGTCGTCGCGCACCGCTGCCGAACTCGGCTCGGCGGAGAAGGATGCGGCGTCGCACCGGGGCCGCGCTCTGGCCTTGCTGGTGCCCGTGTTGCGCGAGTTGGCCGCTCGACCGTGACGCCAATTTTGTATAGCCGAACTAATCTGTAGCATCCCCGGGGTGCGTCGCTCCTCCGTCCAACCCGTAGTCGGTAGGACGCGACACCCGGCGATCGTCGTGGTGGTGCTGGCGGCGGCGGGCATCAGCGTGTCGCTGATGCAGACGCTCGTCATCCCGCTCATTCCCGAACTTCCCACGCTGTTGCACACCAGCGCGTCGAACGCGTCGTGGGTGATCACTGCGACGCTGCTCACCGCGGCCGTCGCGACGCCGATGTTCGGCCGACTCGGCGACATGTACGGACCCAAGCCGATCCTGATCATCTGCGCCGTCGTGCTCACCGCGGGATCGTTGATCGCCGCGACGACGACTGCCCTGATTCCCGTCATCATCGGCCGCGGCCTGCAGGGCTTCGGCATGCCGATCATCCCGTTGGGGATCAGCGTGCTGAGGGCGTCGGTGCCGGCTCATCGGGTCGGCACGGCGATGGGCTTGATGAGCGCATCGCTGGGTGTCGGTGGGGCGCTTGGACTTCCGTTGTCGGCGATCATCGCCGACCGTTTCGACTGGCATGCGTTGTTCTGGTTCGCCGCCGCTCTCGGCGCGGTTTCCGGCCTGTCGTTCGCCGCCCTGGTGCCGCGCATTCCCGCAGCCTCCGCCGACCGCTTCGACGCGCTGGGGGCGGTCGGTCTTGCGGGCGGGCTGGTGACGCTGTTGCTGGGGATCTCCAAGGGCGGGAGTTGGGGGTGGACGAGCGCCATCACCGTGGGGATGTTCGCGGCGTCGGTCGTGATCTTCGCGCTGTTCGCGTGGTGGCAGTTCCGCACTCCGGCGCCGATGGTGGATTTGCGCACCACGCTCAAGCGACCGGTGTTGACGACAAATCTGGCGTCGATCGCGGTGGGCTTCTCGCTGTTCGCGATGTCGTTGATCGCGCCGCAGATCCTCGAGCTACCTGCTGAGACGGGTTACGGGCTCGGGCAGTCGATGCTGGAAACCGGGTTGTGGATGGCACCCGGTGGGCTGGCCATGATGCTGTCGTCGCCGGTGGCCGCGCGGATCGCCGGAGTGCACGGGCCGCGGTTCACGCTGCTCGTCGGCTCGTCGGTGGTGGCCGCCGGCTACCTTTCGGGACTGGTGCTGATGAACAGCGCCTGGCAGCTGTGCGTGTTCAACGTGTTGGTGAGCGTCGGCGTCGGTTTCGCGTTCTCCTCGCTGCCGGCGCTGATCAACGCGGCGGTCCCGGTGTCGGAGACCGCGGCGGCCAACGGGATCAACGCGCTGGCGCGCTCGCTCGGCACGTCGATCTCCAGCGCGGTGATCGGTGCGGTGTTGGCGGTGATGACCACGACGGTGGCCGGCCAGCACGTGCCGTCACTGGCCGGCCTGCGCGTCGCACTGCTCATTGCAGCGGTCGCGGCCGTGGTTGCCGCGATCACCGCGCTGGCCATCCCGAAGGCGGACGTTGCCGACGAGCCCGCGGATGACCTGGTGTTGGCTACAGACCGTAGCGGTCCTTGATCTCCTTGGTCTGGACCTGCTCGACGATGATGCCGACGAGTGGGATGGTGCCCGCCAGCAGTACGCCGATGGTCTTGCCGATCGGCCACCGCACTTTCACCGCGAGGTTGGCGGTGAACAGCAGATAGACGAAGTACACCCAGCCGTGGACGACCGCGATCCAGTTCAGGCCCTCTACGTGGTAGACGTACTTCATCACCATCTCGTAGCAGAGCGCGATGAGCCAGATGCCGGTCGTCCAGGCCAGCACTCGGTAGCCCAGTAGTGCCTTACGAATGTTTTCGGCAGAGGTGATCGGTGGTTCGGTCATGTGGCCGGGTGTTCCTTGTCTTTCTTCGCGAGCTCGGCCAGGTAGGCGTTGTACTCGCGTAGTGCGGGGTCCTCGACGTCGTCGTCGAATTGGGTTGGTGCTGAGGGCTTTTGCGGGAGCAGGTCCTCGGGGATCTCGGTGATCGCGTCGCGCTTCGCAGGCTCGGGCGGCGCTTCCTCATAGCGCACGAATTTGTAGTATGCGTACACGACGAAACCCGCGAACATGGGCCACTGCAGGGCGTAGCCGAGATTTTGGAAGCTGCCCGAGGCCGACTCGAAGCGGGTCCACTGCCACCAGGCCAACGCCAGGCATCCGGCGGCGCCGACGATCACCAGGGCGATGAGCGCTGGCCTCCTACGCCGTGTAGTGGACACCTTCCAACGGTACCGCGACGTCCTTGGGCCCGACGAATTCGTCGAGGCGCGCGGTCGCGGCCTTGCGGTAGATCGAGACGATGTACTTGCTGGACCGGGTCCACGGGATGCCGAGTTTGTCGAGGGCGGCGGTGAACAGACCGAGGATGTCTTCTGACCTGTTGGAGAAGTGGTAGCGGATGCTGCGGACGCCGCGATCGTTGGCGACGACGCGACAGCCATCGCTGTGGATCAGGCCGATGATGAACTCTTCGGTGGCCTGGTCGACGAGCGCCTGCTGCCAAGGTTCTAGCGCGATTCTCCGCGTGTGCTTACTGCCGGGCCCGTGTTGCGGGAGCAGGCACGGCCAGTGTTTGGAATGAAGTGAGACGTCCACACAACCGACTCTCGCGACCGTGCCTGTGCGTTGACCCGGCATCAAAATCTCAATGGCCTGACGGCACCGCGCGATGATCGCTGGGTACTTCTTATCCAGGGTGATTCGCAGGCGCCACACTCGACGGTTGCGTGAGATGGACCCGTCGCCTAGATACATGCCTAGGACATAGCTGTATGCGGCCGGAGGTAGCGTCGAAAAGTCATGGAGGACACCGCATGGCGTTCCGGCCACGAGACGCGGGCGAGCTTGCGGTCGGCTTCGCCAATCGCGCACCGTCGTCCGAGGAATGCCGAGTTGGCGTGCAATCGCGCAGTCGTTCACGCCCGCCGCAATGAGCCGCTTCGCGGCGTCGAATTCTTCGGCACCCCGCACGACCCATCCCCTTCCACCGTCCCTGACGTCAAGTTAGGCAGCAGGTCCGACAAGTCGGCCGCTACAACCGGGTAGCATCGACTCTCGCCGCGGGCGTGGCGAAATTGGCGATACGCGCGGGCTTTAGGTGCCCGTGTTCGAAAGAACGTGTGGGTTCGAGTCCCACCGCCCGCACAAACTAACTTCGCGGCGAAGGCCTTCAGTAGCGGCGCCGTCATCACAGCGGACGCCGTCGCGGGGGAGAGGCGGTTCAGCCGTCTCCGCTCTGTGTTGCGAAACAAACCAGGCTGGCGGCGAAGCTCAGAGTGGCGATGGCCCCGGACGCTGCGGCCATTGCCGCGTCGGCCGCGCCCCAACTGGCCAGCGACACCGCGACGGCGATCACTGCTGTGATGATGAGGAAGAGACCCGTGGTGGCGATCGCTTCGGCGGTCGGGTCGTCGGCGGGTGCGATAGCGCGCTCGCGCATCTGGTCTCCTACAGGCTCACGGGATGTGGTGCGCAGAGGTTGCCCGTTGTTGACGGCAGTGAAACCCGCCGACCCGAAGATCCCGTTCAGCCCACTTTTCGGGCGGTGAACCCGTTGCGTTCGGCCAGCGATTGAAGTTGCCGCAGCGCGAACTGGCGTGTTCGCCCGGCTTCCGGGATGAAGATTCCGGCCCACAATCCGACCGCCCCCGGGGTCTGGCACGCCTCCTGCGCGCAGAGCCAGCGGCGCGGGCATGCCCGGCACAGTTCCTTGGCCCCCTCGTCGGCGACGACGGCCCACCGGTCCGGGTCTTGGATGCACGCGCCGAACGGCGCCTCCCGCGGCGTCGACACAGCTCGCGATACGGGATCGACGGGGCCGCGACGCGTCGTCGGCGGAGTCGGTCGCCCGTTGACTGCCATTCGCGTCTCTCCTCCCGGTCAAGACAAGGGTTCATCGTCGGCGGAAGCCGACAATACACGTGTATCGGTTTCGGGCGATACAGACGTATTGGATACCTTGAGGATGTGCACAACCCCAACGGCAGGTCTTGATGGCATCCACTCGAGCTCGGCGACAAGCGTCCGGCGACGATCCACGTTCGAGCATCGAACGGATCCGGGGGGCGGCGCTCAAGTGCTTCGCGGCCCGGGGCGCGGCGGCCACGTCGCTGCGTCTGGTGGCGGCCGAGGCGGGCGTCTCGCTCGGTCTGGTGCAGCACCACTTCGCGACGAAAGCGAATTTGATCAAGGCCGTCGATGACCATGTGCTCGCGGTCATCGAGACGGTGATCGCGAAGCCCATTCCGGAGCCACCGGCCGACACCATCACCGACATCGGCAACAGGGTGACGTCGTTGGTGGCCGACGAACCGGATGTGCTGGGCTACGTCGGCCGCGCGCTCACCGACGGAAGCACACTCGGAGCGCAGCTGTTCGACTCGCTGGCGGCCATTGGCGCCGAACGCTGGCAAGCGCGGCGGGACCTCGGGTTGACGCGACCGGACCTCGACCCGACTTGGGGCACGCTGAACCCGCTGGTGCTGGCGCTGGGCACCTGGATCCTGCGCGGCCATATCGAACGGCACCTCCCTGAGCCGTTCGACAGTCCCTCGCAACTCCAGCGATGGCAGGACGCGGTGAATGCGCTACTGCGCGACGGGCAGATGCGCCACGACCCGTGACGCTCGCCCCGATCAGAGCGGCGTGCCCCCGACCCGCTTCCGGTAGCTCGTCGGCGTCTCTCCGCAGAACTGGGTGAAGGCCCGGGTGAACGAGCTGAGGCTGTCGAAGCCCACCGCCGACGAGGCTTCCTGCACCGACTGCCCCGGCGCGGCCAGCAGCGCCATGGCCTTGAGCATTCGGGCGTGCAAAAGATATGTGCGCCAGGACAATCCGATGGATTCGTGAAACAGGCGCCGCAACGTGCGCTCCGACACCGAGACCGCCCGGCTCACCTCGCGGGCACTCACGTCGTCGAGGTGCTCCTTCGTGTACGCCATCGCGGCGGCGACGATCGGATGCTCGGAACTCGGCAGACTCAGCGGCGCTTCGTGGTCGAGAGCCTCGGACACCAGGTTGGCCAGCGTCCTGAAGAAGGCGTCCGAGATGTCGTCGCCGTTCGGTCGGTCGATCGGCCAGCGCAGCGCGTAGATCATCATCTCGCGGATCAACGGGGAGACCCCGAGGATGCGCGCCCGGTCGCCCGCTTGCGGGATCAACTCGGGATCGAACATGACCGCGACGGTGCGAACGTCGGGGTTCATCGTGGCCTGATGCTCGAGCCCGACCGGAATCCACGCCGCCTGCTGTGGCGGCAGCAGATAGTGCGCCGAGTCCGTCTCGACTTCGACCACACCGCCGATCGCGTACTCGATCTGATGGACGTCGTGCGAGTGCCAGCCGGTGATCAGCGCATCGCCCTCGTAGAGGTAGCTGCCGCCCAGAGCGCGGCCGCCCCGCCGCAGGTCGATGACGCGCCGATGATGGGTCGCTGGGATCTTGGCCGTTTGAGCCAAATCTCTGTCCGATAGCGCGGAGACGGTCACACCGCTAGACGGTACTACTGGGGTATGGATATCGACGACCTGATCCTGGTGAGCATCGACGACCACGTTGTGGAACCGCCCGACATGTTCCTGCGCCACGTCCCGGCCCGGTACAAGGACGAGGCGCCGATCGTCGTCACCGACGACAAGGGCGTCGACCAGTGGATGTACCAGGGTCGGCCGCAGGGCGTCAGCGGGTTGAACGCCGTGGTGTCCTGGCCGGCCGAGGAGTGGGGTCGCGACCCGGCCGGGTTCGCCGAGATGCGTCCCGGCGTCTACGACGTCCACGAGCGGGTGCGCGATATGAACCGCAACGGCATCCTCGCCTCGATGTGCTTCCCGACGTTCACCGGGTTCTCCGCGCGGCACCTCAACATGCACCGCGAGGAAACCACGTTGGTGATGGTGTCGGCCTACAACGACTGGCACATCGACGAGTGGGCGGGCTCGTATCCGGACCGCTTCATCCCGATCGCGATCATGCCGACCTGGAACCCGCAGGCAATGTGCGACGAGATCCGTCGCGTCGCCGCCAAGGGCTGTCGCGCGGTCACCATGCCGGAACTGCCTCACCTGGAAGGGCTTCCGAGCTACCACGACGACGAGTACTGGGGTCCGGTGTTCCGGACGCTGTCGGAGGAAAACGTGGTGATGTGCCTGCACATCGGCACCGGCTTCGGCGCAATCAGCATGGCGCCCAACGCTCCCATCGACAACCTGATCATCCTGGCCACCCAGGTGTCGGCGATGTGCGCCCAAGACCTGCTGTGGGGCCCGGCGATGCGCAACTACCCCGACCTGAAATTCGCGTTCTCCGAAGGCGGTATCGGGTGGATCCCGTTCTATCTCGACCGCAGCGACCGTCACTACACGAACCAGAAGTGGCTGCGCCGCGACTTCGGCGACAAGCTGCCGTCCGACGTGTTCCGCGAGCACTCACTGGCCTGTTACGTCACCGACAAGACGTCGCTGAAGCTGCGCCACGAGATCGGCATCGACATCATCGCGTGGGAGTGCGACTATCCGCATTCGGACTGCTTCTGGCCCGACGCGCCCGAGCAGGTGATGGCCGAACTCAAGGCCGCCGGCGCGGACGACTCCGACATCAACAAGATCACCTGGGAGAACTCGTGCCGGTTCTTCGGCTGGGATCCGTTCAAGCTGACGCCGCGTGACCAGGCCACCGTAGCTGCATTGCGCGCCAAGGCAACTGACGTCGACGTGTCGATCCGGCCCCGCAAGGAGTGGGCGCGGCTCTATCAGGAGAAGCAGCTCACCACATCAAACCTCGGATGAGCTCGGCCTGAGGTATCTCCTCGGCCGAGATCAACCCCGACGGGGCACGGCACACCCAGTCGATCGCGTTGACAACGCGGGCGGCGGTGGACAGGCACCCCGCTTCGGTGACGTCGAGCACCGGATGCGACAGCAGCGTGCTCATCTCGATGCGCGGTTCGCCCTCGACGATCACCTTGTGCACACCGGAATGGCCGTCGGGCGGATACTCCCAATCCGGTGCGGCGGCCGGGGTGAGCCGGGTGGTGTGCGCGACAGTGATGACGGGTCTTCCGCCGTGCACCCCTTCTGCGGCGAACCGAACGCCGGCCAACTGGCCGGGCTCGACGGTCATCATCTTGCATTCGATGCGCTGGTCGGTGTACCACGGCTCGTAGCGCTGGCGGACCTCGTCGAGTTCGACACCGAGATGGTGAGCGAGGTTGCCGACCAATCCGCCGAACATCGAGGTGATTACTCCCGGCTGGAATGCCATCGGCAGGTCATCATCCGGGGTCGTTCCGAAACCCATTGCGGTGCCGGTGTACTCGTAGTCGTCGTAGCCACCGTAGTCGAAGATCTCCTGCACGGTGATCGAGTCCACGCGCGTCACCAGGCTCAGTGCCGAGAGCACAGCGGTGTCTCCGGAGTAGCCGGGATCGATGCCGTTGACGTAGAGCGAGGAGTTGCCTGTGGCACAGGCCGCTTCCAGCGGTACACGCAACCAGTCGTCGGCCTGCTTGGGCGTCACCAACCACACCATCGACGTGCCGACGACATTGACGCCCGCGGCGAGGAACCTCGACATCTGCTCGATCGCCTCCATCGGCCGCGTCTCACCCAGCGCGGTGTAGACGACGCAGTCTGGCTTCAGCGCGATGAGCGCGTCGATGTCATCGGTGGCGACGACTCCGGTGGGCTCGCTCAACCCGCACAGTTCGGCCGCGTCCCTGCCGATCTTGTCCGGGTTGGCGGCATGCACACCGACGAGTTCCAGGTCGGGCCTTCCGATGAGCGCGCGGAGCGAGTGCTGGCCGACGTTGCCGGTGGAAAACTGGACTACTCTGCGCATTTCGGGTCCGTTCTCAGTCAGTAGTCGGGGATCGGCAGTGGTGAGTTGTTCGAGTCGATGCCGCCGTCGACGTGAAAGACCGCGTTGGTCGCGTAGCAGTCGCGGGTGGCCAGGTAGACGCAGAGCCGCCCGAGATCCTCGACGCTGCCGAGGCGGTGCAGCGGTGTCGCCTCCAACATCTTTTCCAGCGAGCCGGGCATCATGTCCAGACTGCCTTGCAGACCGTCGGTGGCAAAAGAACCGAGTGCGATCGCGTTGACCCGGATCTTCGGCGCGAGTTCCTGCGCCATGGCGCGCGTCAGCGCTTCCAACGCGCCTTTGGCCGTGCAGTAGGCGGTCAATGCGCGGATGCCGAAACGTGCGGAGCCGGAGGAGATGTTGACGATCGAGCCGTGGCCCGCCTCCAGCATGTGGGGCGCAGCGAGTTGGCTCATGATGAATGCCGACGTGACGCACCAGTCGAAGGTGAGCCGGAAGTCGTCGTCGGTGATGTCGAGGAACCGGGCGTAGGTCGATCCACCGACGTTGTTCACCAGCATGTCGATTCGGCCGAAGCGCTCGATCGTGGTGTCGACGACGCGCTCACCGTCGGGCCGGCTCATCGCGTCGGCAACAAGCGCCAAGCCCTTGCCACCGGCGTCTTCGATTCCTTTGATCGTTCCCACGATGTCGGATTCGGTCCGCGCCGTGCCGACAACTGTGGCGCCCGCCTCCGCGAGGACTCTTGCGATTCCCTGGCCGACGCCCTTGCCCGCACCGGTGACGATCGCCACCTGACCGTCGAGATTGAACTGTTCCAACGCCATCGAGAGCCCTCCTGAAATTGACTGCAGTCAATCACACATGTCAATATCTGACCAGTGTTGCTATCGTCAGGTCATGGCGGTGGTGGACAAACCCTCAGCACGTGAGGCCAAGCGCTTGCAGACGCGTGAGCGGTTGATGGGTGCGGCGATCTCCGAGTTCAAGCGGTCGGGCATCGCTACGGCCGACGTCGGCGCCATCGTGGCTGCGGCGGGGGTTGCCCACGGCACGTTCTTCTTTCACTTCCCGACCAAGGAACACGTGTTGCTCGAGTTGGAGCGCCGCGAAGAGGAGCGCATCGCCAAACAACTGGGTCGCTACATCGATGCGACCCGCGATCTCGAATCCATCCTCAGCGAGGCCGTACGACTCGTGCTGGGCCTCGAGCGTCGCCTCGGTTCGCTGTTGTTCAAGGACTTCCTCGCATTGCACTTCTCGCAGACCCGGCCCGTCGACGAGAGCACCGAGCATCCGGTCATCGTCCGGGTCGCCGACGAGATCGGGCGTGCGCAGCAGCGTGGCGAGGTCGCTGCGGACGTGAATGCGATGAACAGCGCAGTGTTT
Organism: Mycolicibacterium celeriflavum; assembly: GCF_010731795.1. NCBI lineage: Bacteria > Bacillati > Actinomycetota > Actinomycetes > Mycobacteriales > Mycobacteriaceae > Mycobacterium > Mycolicibacterium celeriflavum. The sequence goes on from NZ_AP022591.1 coordinate 4,885,437, forward strand.
TTCCTGCTCGGCCTCTACGCGCTGTTGACGACCACTCACAACTGGCCGACGCAGGGAACGATGCTCGAGGACTACGTCGCGAGGACCCTGCGCGGTATCGAAGCCCGCTAGCTCATTGACTGAGGTCAGTCTTGCTGCGATGCTCAAGAAGCTGATTCTCAGGAGGGCGCCTTGACTCTGCGGACGATTCCCGCCACCGGCAGCGGTCTGGACGACCACATGGAGCGCTCGCGGCTCGCGCAGCGGCAAGCCGACAAGTGGCTCATCTGTGGCAGCCTGCTCATCGGAACCGCGGCGCTCGGCGTCTTCGGTCTTCCGCTGTTCCTGCGGGGCGTTTGGCTGCTGCGCAAAGCTCAGCGCGACGGGCTGTCGGTGCGTCCGATGATCGTCACACTCATCGGCTACCTGGTCATCATCGACGCCGCGATCAACACCGTGGGTTGGGCGCTCGATCTCGTGGCCAACCACACGATCCTGGCGCGAATCCTGTTGAACGGCTGGGGCGCCATGTTCGACGCCGGCTACTTCTGGCACTACAACGAGCTGTGGCTCGGCGGTGCAGCCGGCCCGGGGGAGAAGGCGATGGAGGTCGGGATGATCCTCACCGTCTTCACGATGCGGATCGCCGCCGGAATCGGCTTCCTCCAGATGAAAAGGTGGGGCCACCAATGGATGATCGTCACCTGCTGGATGGGGGTGCTCATCTGGTGCCTCTACGTGTTCAACATGACGATGTACGCCGACGTGCGCTACGCCGGCACGATATTCCCCGTCGTCGGTTGGTGGCTGTACGACATCTTCTACATCACGCCGTTCCTCGCGATCCCCTACCTGCATTCGGTCAACCGCGAGATCTTCTCTGACTGACTTAGATCATTGACTTAAGTCAGTAGCTGCGTTACAAAGAGCAGACCACGACGGCTCAGGTGAGGCTGTCGGCGTGCTTGAAACGCCGGTGGCAATGACCAATAACGCGCCCGCAAGGAGGCCGCACTGGTGGACTGGATCTGGGAAATACTTCGTTACGTCGCCGCCTGGGGCGGTACCGGCCTGATCATCTGGTTCTGGTACTGGATGTTCTCCAACATCGGCACCTTCTGACCGGCCCGGGCAATCGATGACTGAACTTGCCGATGCGCACGCGATGGCGGTCGAGCGCAGTTGCGCGGTGACGGCCGTTGCGTTGAGCGGACAACGGCGCGAGGGCGTTCGTCTCGTAACCGGTGAGCACCGCGCATTCAGCTTGAGTGCGGCGTTGGACTTCGTACATGTGCCCTATCCGATCGGCCGCGACTGGACCCGCAGAACCCTCACATGTGGTGTCGCACTCCAATGTTCACCATCCAAGGACAGGCTAGTCGAGTACCGGCTCAACGAGCTCTCGGCACGCGAACTGCGCGCGCTTACTGTCGTCGAGGCACGCGTCGCCCTGGGCTGGGTCTGCGAACGCTGGCCCGGCCTGTTGCCGGAGATCCGGCGAGTGCTCGGCGATATCGACATGCTCGACGGCGACCTCGATGCGACGGCGATGCTCAACCAGGCGATCGCCTTGGCGCGCACCGGACAGCCACTGAGCGCCCATCCGCTGCTGGGCCGTCTTCCGCTTGCATACACGGCTCCGCAAGGCATGTCGGACAAGATGCGGCGCACGCTCGGCCGGATGCCGTGGACCACATCGCAGAAGCGCCTGCCGCGGCCTTACTCCATCCCTGTCGGAGGCGACGGCGGCATCCGCAATCCCAATCTGCCTCCGCCGAGCCGACCGCAGGACAACGATCTCGACATCACTCCGGACCACCGGCCCGGCATCCCCTATCCCGAGTGGAACGCGTGGACCAAGAGTTTCATGCGCGACCACGTCGCGGTGCTGGAAAGGGCACACCCATCCCGCAGCCGAGAGCCGGGATCGACATCGGCCGAGCTGAGAAGGTGGTTCGAAGAGCACACCCATCGCGCGATGAGGAACCGGTTGGAGGACGGCTCCGATCTGGACGTCGAACAATACGTCAACCATTACATCGACCTGACCACCGGTGAGGCGATCGAGCCGCGTCTTTTCCGCGAGCTCCTGCCGAGCAACCGGGACGTCACCACCGCCCTGCTGCTGGACGGGAGCTCGTCGCTCGGTGTCCACGGTGGCCGGATCTTCAAGCTCGAATTGGCCTGCGCCGACGCGCTATCGCGTGCGATGACGCTGGCTCGCGAGCGGCACGGCATCTTCGTGTTCACCGGCAACACCCGCCACCGCGTCGAGGTCAGTTGCCTCAAGGATTTCGAGGACCGCAGGTTCGTACCGCCCAGCCGGCTCGGACTGTCCACGGGCGGGTACACCCGGCTCGGGGCGCCGTTGCGGCACTTGACCAGTCGGCTTCTTGCGCAACCGTCCGAGCGTCGACTGCTGATCGTGATCGGCGACGGCCTGATCTCGGACGAGGGTTATGAGGGCCGCTACGCCTGGGCCGATGCCGCGCACGCCGTCGAGGAGGCCAGCGATGCGGGCGTGAGCATCTACTACGTCGGCGTCGGGCCGACCCGCGTCGACCCTCTACCGGAGGTCTTCGGACCCCGCCGCTCACAACGCATCCGACGAGTCGAGGAGCTTCCCCGAGTGCTTGCCCACGTCCATCGGGAGTTGGTGGCCGCATGAACTACTACGCGAACGGCAACGAGGTCCGGCTGTTCGAGCAGGCGTATCAGCAGCGCCTGCCCGTGATGCTGACCGGGCCGACGGGCTGCGGCAAGACCCGCCTCGTCGAGCACATGGGCGTCCTGCTCGAACGGCCCGTCGTGACGATCAGCTGCCACGACGACCTGACGAGTTCGGATCTGGTCGGCCGGTTCATGGTCACGGGCGGCGACGTCGTCTGGACCGACGGACCGCTCACCCGGGCCGTGAAGGCCGGTGCCATCTGCTATCTCGACGAGGTGGTGGAGGCGCGCCACGACTCACTGGCGATCCTGCACTCGCTGACCGACCACCGCCGCGCCCTGTTCCTCGACCGGGCAGGTGAGGTGGTCCAGGCACCGGACTCGTTCATGCTGGTCTGCTCGTACAACCCTGCTTACCGCAGCTCGTTGAAGGAACTCAAACCCTCGTTCCGCCAACGCTTTGTGACGCTGCCCATGAGGTATCTGCCTGCCGACCGCGAAGCCCAGGTGATCGTCGCCGAGACCGGTGTCGGGGCCGCGACCGCGACCCGGCTCGTGCAATGCGCCACCGCGATCCGCACCGCCGACGAAGCGTTCCACTTCGAACCGCCGTCCACCCGTGTCCTCGTCACCGCCGCCCAGCTGATCGTCGCGGGTGCAACCGAATTGGAGGCCGCCGAGGCCTGCATCCTCGCACCACTGTCCACCGACGGTGCCATCACCGACGGATTGCGTGAAGTCGCCGTGGCCAGCCTGGCCACCGATTCGCCGAGCACCTCCGGTTAGGAAGGAGTCCGACCCCATGGATCAGAAGGAGCGAAAGCGCAAGAGGGCGCTCATCGTCCTGCAGATCGTCATCTACGGCTACCTGCTCGCGATGTTCGGGATCCAGCTCTACATGTCATTCGCCCGCGGATGGTGGGAATTGTGAATCTGCCGCTGCTGAGCCGTCGCTCCAAGACGCCGCCCGCGCTCGACGGGTCCGTCAGCCTCGAGGAACACCACGAAGAATCGCGCCTGGCGCAACGCCGGGCGGACAAGTGGATGATCGTCGGCGCAGCCCTGATGGGCATGTGGGCGCCCGGCCTGATCGGCTTCCCGATCTTCATGCGCGGAGTATGGCTGCAGCGGCAGGCTGCCCGCGCCGGTCTGTCGATGCGGCCGATGATCGTCACACTGATCGGATACCTCGTGCTGATCGACGGGATGCTCAACAGTCTCGGCTGGGCACTCGATCTGGTCGCCAACCACACGCTGATCAACCGCGTACTGATGGTCGGCTGGGGCGCCATGTTCGACGCCGGTTACTTCTGGCACTACAACGAATTGTGGATCGGGGGCGCGGCCGGACCCGGTGAGAAGTCGATGGTGTTCGGGATGATCCTCACCGTGTTCGCGATGCGGTGCGCCGCCGCGATCGGCTTTTTGCAGATGAAGCGCTGGGGTCACCAGTGGATGATCATCACCTGCTGGATGGGTGTGCTCATCTGGTGCCTGTATGTGTTCAACATGACGATGTACGCCGACGTGCGCTACGCCGGGGTGGTCTTCCCGGTCATCGGCTGGTGGCTGTACGACATCTTCTACATCACGCCATTTTTGGCCATTCCGTATCTCCACACGGTCAACCGCGAAATCTTCTCCGACTGAACGGGTTCAAGGAGCCGAGCCATGACATCCTCTTCGCCGACGTCAGAAACCACCGAGGAACAAAAGGACGATCTGCCGCCGGGCACCACGCCGTATTACGCGCGGATGCACCGCTACATCAAGCGGGCGGTGCTGGTGTGTCTGGTCGCGCTGGTGATCGAGGGGGCGTTCACCCTGCCGTTCATGGCGGTGTATTACGGCTATCCCACACTCAGCCTCACCGAGATCTGCAGCGAACTGCTCAAGGTCCGCTACTCAGACGACACCTTGGAGTGCAAGGTCCCGTACCCGCCCCTGGGTCCGCCTGAGGGCGCCGAAGGCAAGGACACCGCTCAAGACGAATGGGGCATCCAACCGGTGCCGAAGTACAACAGGATCGGCTTCCGCGAACTGGTCCGCATACACGAACAGCGCGAAGCCCGGCAGGCGGCCGAACAGCAAGGCGCACAGGCTCCGTGACCAGGACGCTCGAGGAACACGCACAAAACTGGGACCTTCGTCACGAGGACTTCGGTGACAACGACTTCCTGTACGACGTCTACTCGGTGATGCGGCGCAATGCACCGTTCGCCCACACCGACACACCGTTCCTGTCCGCCACCCCCGGTGGCGCGTTTGTGGCGACGCGGTACGACGAGTGTTACCGCATCTTGCAGGATTGGCAGCACTTCTCGAGCAATCCCGTTCCAGAGGACGCCGAACGAGTTCCCGGCGAACTGCTCGTCATCATGGATCCTCCGCGGCAACAGAAGTTCCGCAAGGTGCTCAATCCGTACTTCTCGCCGGCTCGGATGAAGGCACTTGCACCCCAGATCCGGTCAGAAACCGACCGTTTGATCGATCTGTTCATCGAAGAGGGTGCCGGTGACCTCGCCCAGGTCGCATGGCGGCAGCCCGGAATCGTCTTCTTCAGGTACGTCCTCGGCATGCCCGTCGACGATGTTTCCCTGTGCATCGATCTGACCGACACCGCGCTCAACGGCGACACCGAGGAAGCCCGCACGACCGCCAACGTCGGGCTGTACCAGCATCTTCACGATGCGATGACGGCACGCGCCGCGCAGCCACCGCGAGACGACATGATCGACGTTCTTCTTTCTGCCGAGATCGACGGCGAGAAGTTGCCGTTCCAAGACGTGGTCGCCAACGCGATGCTGTTGGTGCAGGCCGGCCTGGAGACCACATCGAACGCGATGTCGTTCGCATTTCACTACCTCGCAACGCATCCCGATGAGCGTGACCGGCTCGTCGATGAACCGGAGATACTGCCACGAGCCGTCGAGGAGTTCATCCGGTACGGCGGCTCGATCCACGGCATCCCGCGGACGGTCGCCCGAAAAGTCGAAATGAGTGGGCACACTTTCTGTCCCGGACAGTCGGTACTCGTCAACTACGCCGCGGCGAACCGGGATGCCGACCAGTTCACCGAACCGGACCGGTGCATCCTGGACCGCCGCGACAACCGGCATCTCGGGTTCGGTGCCGGAGTGCACCGATGCCTGGGTTCGAATCTCGCTCGGCTGGAGTTCACGGTCGCCCTCGAGCAAGTGTTGGCGAGGATGCCCGATTACAGGTTGGCGCCCAACGCCGATCCGGTGTTCCACGGCAACTCTGTCACCCGCGGATACCGCAGCATCCCAGTCATGTTCACCCCCGGCGAGCGGCGGCCATGACTTATCGCGTCGTGCAGTGGACGACGGGCAACGTCGGCAAGAAGTCCGTGCATGCAATCGCCGCGAACACCGATCTCGAACTTGTCGGATGCTACGCCTGGTCGCCGGACAAGCTCGGCAAGGACGTCGGTGTGCTGTGCGGCATCGAACCGCTGGGCGTGACGGCGACCGACGACGTCGAAGCGCTGCTGGCGTTGAAACCGGACTGTGTGGTGTACAACCCGATGTTCGCCGACGTCGACGAGGTGGTGAACATCCTCGCCGCAGGTGTCAACGTGGTGACCACATCGGAGTTCATCACCGGCCACCAACTGGGAGAGGGCCGTGACCGCATCAGCGAGGCCTGTAACCGTGGTGGCGCCACGATCTTCGGCAGCGGCATCAACCCCGGATTCATCCAACTCTTCGCGGTGGTGACGGCCGGCCTCTCCGATCGCGTCGACCGGATCTCGATCCTGGAGTCCTTCGACACCACCATCTACAACTCGCCCGCCACCGAGATCCCCATGGGGTTCGGCCGTCCCATCGACGACCCGGACCTGCCGGCGGTCACCGAGAAGGGATCGGGCATTTTCCGCGAGGCCGTGCTGCTGGTCGCCGATGCGCTCGATGCCGAGCTCGACGACGTGCGATGCGAGGTCGAATATGCCCAGACCACCGACGATCTCGACCTACCCGGCGACTGGACGATAGCGGCCGGCTGCGTCGCGGGCATCGACGTCCGGTGGAAGGGCTACGTCGGCGGTCGGGACATCATCGAGATCCGTGGCGTGTGGACGAAAGGGCAGTCACTGCAACCGGCGTGGTCGGCGACGTTCGGTTACACCGTCACCGTGGAAGGCAGGCCCACGATCAAGAGCACGTTGAGTTTCGAACCGCCTCCGGACTTTCATGCCGAAACCCTCGACGACTTCATCATGCTCGGCCTCACCATCACCGCCATGCCGGCGATCACCGCGATCCCGGCCGTCGTCGCCGCCGATCCCGGCATCGCGACATACAACGATCTGCCGCTGCTGCTGCCGCGCGGCGTGCTCGCACAGTGAAGGAGGGCAGACGATGCCCGATCGCACGTACCGCGTGATCCAGTGGATGACGGGCGATGTCGGCCAGGTCGGTGTCCGGCACTTCGCCGACAGCCCGGTTTACAACCTGGTCGCAGTTCTGGTCCACACGCCGGAGAAAGTGGGTAAGGACGCCGGCGAGATCGCGGGCATCGCGCCGATCGGCATACGCGCCAGCGACGACATCGAAGCCGTCATCGCCATGGATGCCGACTGCGTGTTCTACACGCCCGTGATCATGGACACCGAAACGGTGTGCCGACTGTTGCGGTCGGGCAAGAACGTCGTCACCACAAGCGGCTTCTTCTACCCCTCACCGGATTTCGCCACGGACGGCGAGAAGATCCGTGCCGCCTGCCGGGACGGGGGAGTGTCGTTCCACGCGGGCGGAATCCATCCCGGCTACGCCGGCGACATCCTTCCGCTGACGTTGTCGCGGATCGTCAGCCGGATCGACAAGATCTCGGTGTTCGAAGTCGTCAACGTCCTCACCGACGCACCGCTCGACCACATCGACTGGATGGGCTTCGGTAAGGAGCGCGACGCCTTCCTCACCGAACCGACGATTCTGGGCCTCGGTGTCCCGTTCTTCGCGCAGTCGATGCACATGATCGCCGACGGACTGGGCGTGCACGTCGACGAGGTCACGGCCGACCTGGCGGCCGCCACCGCCACCGAGGACATTCCGCACGAACTGGGTGTGATACCGCGTGGAACAGTGGCCGCGCAGCATCACGAATGGACGGCAATCGTCGACGGCCGGCCGCTCATCGTTTTCCACGCGATCTACACGACGACATCGGCGGACAAGCTTGACCCCCCGTGGGATTGGGGCAAGACGCGGTACCGGATCGTGGTCGACGGCGACCCGCCGACGGAGATGACGCTCCAGGGCGTCGACCGGCCCGACGGCACCATGGCGCACCCCGGCTACAACTGGACCGCGATGGGCGCGATCAACGCGATCCCCGCGGTCTGTGACGCCGCACCCGGTTGGGTCACCCACCTCGATTTGGGTCTCGTACAACCTCGCGGGCTGGTGCGCAAATGACCGAGGAACGTTCCCGGCTGCATCACGTCGTTCTCGCGGTAGCTGGTGAACGCCAGGCGAGGGTTGCGCAGATGTTCACCGAACTCGGCTTCCGATTCGATGGCACCGACCTCACCGAACTCGGTGTCTCCGTTCGCCTCGACTGGGACGGAGGGCTCGAGTTGATCAGTCCCATTCCCGGGTCGACCGCCGAGGTGGCCAGATCGGTGACCGACTTTCTCGACCGCAACGGCGAGGGAGTCTACACGGTGGTGCTACGCGTGCCCGAAGCGTCGGCCGCCGGATCCCTGACCGCACAGTACGGTTCGACGACGCGCTTCCGGCAGAGCTTCTCAGGCGAGGGCTCCTACCTCGACGAGGTCGACCTTTCGGTGTTCGGCATACCGCTGACCTTCCTGTCCACGAACGTCTGATGACATGAGCATCCGCACCACCAAACCCAGTGTCTTCGAGGCCGATCTGCCGACACTGGCCTACGACATCACCGCGACACCGCAAGACATCTACCCGCAATTCCGGGCTGCCCAGGACGTGGCGCCGATCGCGCTGGGTCCGATCGGACCGGAAGTGCTGTCCTACGACCTGGCCCGGGCGATATTGGGGGATCCGCGGTTCGGCATTCCGCCGGGCATCCATCTCACCGCGCACGGGGTGACATCGGGGGAGTTGTGGGACCGGGTGACGCGCAGCATCCTCTGCATGGAGGGCGCCGAGCACCGGCGACTGCGCAGCCTCGTTTCCCGAGCGTTCACTCCCCGCGCGACGGCCCGCATGGACGTCACCATCCACACCGTCATGAACGACCTCATCGACGCCGTCGAGGGCGACGGCAGGTGTGAGTTCGTGGAAGCGGTCGCTCGCCCCTACCCGATTCCGGTCATCTGTGCGTTGCTCGGTGCACCGTCGGAGGACTGGAAGTTGTTCTCCAGGTGGGCTGAAGACATTTTCAAGGTCGTCAGCTTCGACATCGACCTCGCCGCCGAGGAACCGGCCGTGTTGCGGGCCTGGGACGCATTCGACGAGTACATCGACGACATGATCGCCCACCGGCGCACCGAGTTGACACATGACCTGCTCTCCGAGCTGATCCGCGCCGAGCATGACGGAGACCGGCTCGACGCGGCCGAGGTACGCATGCTCGCGTTCAGTATTCTGCTGGCCGGAACGGACACCACCCGAACGCAATTGGGCGCCTCCATGCAGGTTTTGTGCGACCACCCCGAGCAGTTGGCGCTGCTGCGGGACAGACCCGAACTCGCGATGAACGCCGTCGAGGAGACGATGCGGCATTCGCCGTCTATGTGCAGCACGCTTCGCAGCGCGACCGAAGACGTCACCATCGGCGAATACACGATCCCCGCAGGCACCTTCATCCTGGTCAACACCTTTGCCGCCAACCGCGATCCGGTGATCTACGACGACCCCACCCGCTTCGACATCACCCGTGGTGATCCGCCGCCCATTCTCACCTTCGGCGGCGGTGCCCACTACTGCCTCGGCGCCAACCTGGCGCGGCGCGAACTGGCCGAGGCGCTGAAGATCCTTGCGGTGCGGATGCCCAACCCACGTCTCACCGGTCCGGCGCCGTGGCGCCCGCTGCTGGGGATGAGTGGACCGACCAGCCTGCCGATAGAGTTCGGTTGACGTGATTTCGGTGTACGCGGTTGCGGTGAGCGCGACCGACTACACCGAAGTCGCCAGTCGGCGAGGTGCCCAGATCTCCGTCGGCGTCGAGCGGCCCCGCAGGGTTTCCGAACCCCGCGCCTCCCAGCTGCGGCGCTCCGCCTCGTCGGCGCGCTCGAGCGAGGCACCTGAGCACAGCACCCGTACGTCGAAATCCTTGGCGCGGTCGGCCAACCGCGCGGCCTCGTTGACCGCGTCTCCGACGACGGTGTACTCGTAGCGGTTCTCCGCGCCGATGTTGCCGGCGAACACCGGGCCGGCCGAGACGCCGATGCCGAAGTCGAGGCGCAGGCGTCGCAACTCCGTGACGAGCATGCGGGCGGTCGCCGGATCGTCGCTGCGCAGCGGAGCGCCGAACACGGCGAGCGCGGCATCGCCTTGGAACTTGTTGACCAGGCCGTGTTTGTCGTCCACGGCGGCCACGACGATGCGGAAGAAGTCGTTGAGCAGTTCCGCGACCTCATGGGGTTCGTGCGATGCGGCCAGCCGCGTCGACCCGACCAGATCGATGAACAGGACCGCGACATCGCGTTCGTCACCCGAGAGCGACTCGTTCTCTTCAACGGCGCGACGCACCACCTCTTCTCCGACGTGGCGGCCGAACAGGTCCCGCAGCCGGTCGCGTTCGCGCAGGCCGGCGACCATGCTGTTGAAACCCCGCTGCAGGAGCCCGATCTCCGACCACTCGTACACCTCGACTCGAGCGTCGATCTGTCCTCGTTCGACCTTCGCCATGCCGTCGATGACTTCGTGGACGGGGTCGGAGATCGACATCGACACCAGGATCATGGCCCGAAAGCCGAGCACCACGGCGACGAGCGCCAGCACGAGAAGGGCCAACTCGATGGGAGCGGCCCTGTCGATGATCCAACCGCGTGCGCGCATGATGAGCAGCAAGGCGATCGCCAGGCCCGGCAGCGCGGTACACGTGGTCCACATGAGCAGCAGGCGGGCACGCACTCCCGGCGCGGTGAGCCGGGTGAAATCCGTTGTGACACCGGCCATGACCGGCCGCAGCGGGCGCAATGTGAACAGAAACCCGGTGGACACCGTCGCGATCGTGCCGAAGAGCATGGCCGAGCCGATGACCGCCTGTGCCTCGGCTCCCGCGTCGAGATCCCAGAAGATCAGCACCGCGCCCGTGAGCAGCCACGGTGTGACCGTGAGCGCCGCCTGACGGCGCACGATCTTGAGCGTCTCCTGGCGTTCGGCATCGGTGGGCTCGCGGGAACCGAGCCACCGCAGCGAGGGGCGGATGATGAGCGCGCCGCCGACGGTCACCATCGCGGTGCCCACGATGATCAACGTGGCCGACACGAGGATGGTTTCGGCGGTCAACCCCGTCCAGCCGGTCATCGACATGACTATCGCGATGACCTCGGCGACCGTGAGGACATAGGCGAACGCTAGGCCCGCTGCGTAACGAACGAGCAGGCTGCGTTGCCTCACATCGGTAGAAAGTATCAGTCGCTGGCCGGTAACGGCTTGGCTTCTTTGAGCGACAGGGGAGTGCTGCCGATGCTCAATGTGCCCGCACCTGCCTTGGTGACGAGGACCTCCGCGCCGTTGTCGTCGACGTAGCGCTTGCCCATCGCATTGCCGTCGGCGAAGTCCGGATCGAGGGAAAGTTCGGAAGCCTTCGCCTCATCTGATTGGGTGTCGATCGGCACCATCGGTGCGCCGCCGGCGCGCAGATCGTCGAGACTGTCGGCGCTGCGTACCACGATCACCTGTGTGTCACACACCTGACTCTGAAGTCGTGTGCCGTTCTTGATCATGTTGAGCTCCTTGCTATTTGGTGGCTGTCAACTCGGCGATCAGTTCCCGACGGAGCACTTTGCCGGTCGCGTTGGTCGGCAACTCGTCGCGAAACACCACTCGGTCGGGGGTCCGCGATCCGCGCAGCTGACGTCGGACGTGCTCGCGCAACTCGTCGGCGTCCGGGGTGGCCGGCCCGTCTGGAGTGTCGGCGGGGACCACCACCGCGACGATGATCTGACCCCACTGCGGATCCTCCGGCCCCACCACGGCGCAGTCGCGGACCGCGGGATGCTCGACGAGTACATCCTCGATCTCGGCCGGCGCGATGTTCTCGCCACCGCGGATGATCGTGTCGTCGGAACGGCCGCCGATGAACAGGTAGCCGGCCTCGTCGAGCATCGCGATGTCCTTGGTGGGGAACCAACCGTCGGCATCGAGCACCGATCCGATCTCGGCGTAGCGGCCGGACACCTGGTCCCCACGGACGAACAGTTCACCGGTTTCGCCCGGACCGAGTACCTCGCCGTCGGCGTTGCGGATCTGCACCTCGATCCCGGGCACGGGTTGGCCCACCGAACCCAGCCTTCGCAGCACCGCGTCGTCGGACGAAGCCAGTGCCGCGCGGTGATCGTCGGGGCCGAGCACCGCGATGGTCGAACTGGTTTCGGTGAGCCCGTACGCGTTGACGAAACCGACGTTGGGAAGCAGTTCGAGCGCCTTGCGCACCAGAGGCAATGCAACCTTGGATCCGCCATAGGCGAGGTTGCGCAGCGTGGCCAAGTCGACCGACTCCGTCTCGAGAACCGTGACGATGCGGTCCAACATGGTCGGCACGACGGTGGCCGTCGTGACACCCTCCGTCTTCACCAGGCGCACCCACTCATGCGGGTCGAACTGGCATAGGTACACCATCTTGCGGCCCGCGTAGAGGTTCGACAATGCGGCGCCGACACCGGCGATGTGGTACGGCGGTACGCAGATCAGCGCGGCGTCATCGGGTGCCGCGGAGTCGAACTCCACGGTGCCGGTGATGTAACTGGTCAGGTTGTTGTGGGTCAGCTCAACGGCTTTGGGCCGTGACGTGGTGCCCGAGGTGAACAGCACCACGGCGACGTCCTCGGGGTCTGCGAACTCGGCCGCCGGTTCGGCGGTGCGGGCGCTCGCCACGAATTCCTCGGACCCGATGACCTCTTTGCCTGTTCCGGCGACGACGTCGCAGTACTCGGCGTCGGCCACGATCAGCGGGGCCGGCAGGCGGTCGATCAGCTCACGCAGTCCGTCCGCACTGAGCCGGTAGTTCAACGGTGTGACCGGCACGCCGGCCCTGGCGGAAGCGAACAACAGCAGCGGCAGCATGACACCGCCGGTTCCCACATATGCGACGTGGGAGGCGCCCGAAGCGGCGATGACGCCCGCTCCGCCGTCCGCGAGTGCACTCAATTCGCCTGTGGTCAGCCGCATTTCGCCGGACACCACGGCGGTCCGGTCCGGATTGCTCGAGGAGGCCATCTCGAGCAGCAGTGAAATGCTCATGACTTGTCGACGAAGATATCAAGGATGGGGTCGTCGCCACCGCCGTAGCGAGACAGGTCCGTCACGCCGGATTGCTTCAGCAGTTCGGAGTCGATGAAGCATTTGCCGTTGACGTCGGCCGCGGGGCGGGACAGGATCGCCGCCGCCGCATCACCCATGATCTGCGGATCGCGGGACCTGCCCAGCATCTCCTGGAAGTTCGGCGCATTGGCCACCGCAGCGGTGGCGATGTAGGTCTGCGGCCACAGGCAACTGAATCCGATGCCCGCATCCGCGTACTCGGCGGCCCAGCCCCGCGAGAGCAGCGTCATCCCGTACTTGGACAGCGTGTAGGACGGGTGCGCGCCCAGCCAGTGCGGGTTCATGTTCAGCGGCGGCGCCAACGTGATGACGTGCGCGTCGGGGCTCTTGCGAAGGTACGGCAGCGCGGCCTTGGTGAGCAGGAACGTGCCGCGTACGTTGATGTCCATCATCAAGTCGAACTTCTTGGCCGCCAACTGCTCGGTCGGTTCGGTGGCGATGGCGCTGGCGTTGTTGACGACGATGTCCACACCGCCGAAGTGCTCGACGGCCGCGTCGACCGCGCGTTGCACGTCTTCTTCCTTGCGTACGTCGCCCACCACCGCCACGCCCTTGCCTCCGGCGGCCTCGACCTCCGCGACGGCGGTGTGCACGGTGCCCGGCAGCTTCGGGTGCGGTTCGGCCGTCTTGGCCAGCAGCACGACGTTGGCGCCGCGTGCGGCCGCGGCGAGCGCGATCGCCAGACCTATGCCGCGGCTGCCGCCGGAGACGACGAGCGTGCGGTCAGTGAGGGCGGACATGGACCTCCTTAGCCAGGCGACCTGCGTCGTCCCACGATGCTAGCTGACACCCTTGGGCGAGCGGTATTGACGTTCTCATTTTACGCAAGTGCCATAATCGCTGTGTACCGCGTCTTCGCCTGCTCTTTACCGAGGGCGGCACCGCTTCCTCGGTGCGCGTTTGCCGCCAGCGGTATTGGCATTCTCATTTTTTGCAAGTACGTTATCCAGTGATGAGCGAGCCAGTACAGACCCCGTCGGGGATCCCGCTCGAGCCGGTCTACGGACCGGCGGAACGGGTGACCGAACCGCCACCGCCGGGCACCTATCCGTTCACCCGCGGCAACTTCGCAACCGGCTACCGCGGTAAGACCTGGACGTTTCGTCAGTATTCGGGGTTCGGGACGGCGGAGGAGTCGAACCGCCGCTACCGCTACCTGCTCGACCAGGGCGGGACCGGATTGTCGGTGGCATTGGATCTGCCTACGCAGTGCGGCTACGACTCCGATGACCCCGAGTACGGCGAGGAGGTAGGCCGCGTCGGCGTCGCGGTCGACACGCTCGCCGACGCCGAGATCCTGTTCGACGGCATCCCGCTGGACAAGATCAGCACCAGCTTCACCATCAACGGCACCGCCGCGATCCTGCTGGCGTTCTATGTCGCCGCGGCCGAGAAGAAGGGGGTGCCGCGAGCAAAGCTGACCGGCACCATCCAGAACGACATCCTCAAGGAGTACGCCTCACGCGGCACCTGGATCTGGCCGCCGGAACCGTCGCTGCGGCTGATCGCCGACACGATCGAATTCTGCGCGGCCGAGGTCCCCAGGTTCAACGCGATCTCCGTCGCCGGTGCACACTTCCGCGATGCCGGCGCGAATGCCGTTCAGGAGATGGCGTTCACCTTGGCCGACGGCGTCACCTACTGCGACACAGTGGTCGAGCGCGGCCGCATGACCATCGATCAGTTCGCCCCGCAGATCTCCTTCTTCTTCTACACCCACGGCGACTTCTTCGAGGAGATCGCGAAGTACCGGGCCGGGCGGCGACGGTGGGCGACGATCGTGCGGGAACGCTACGGCGCCACCACCGACAAGGCGTCGATGTTCCGGTTCGGCTGTGTGGCGGGCGGCGCATCGCTGTACGCGCCGCAGGCCCAGAACAACCTGGTCCGGGTCGCCTACGAGGCGATGGCCGCGGTGCTCGGCGGCGTGCAGTCGATGTTCACTGCGGCGTGGGACGAGCCGTTCGCGCTGCCCAGCGAGGAGTCTGCGACGCTGGCGCTGCGGACCCAGCAGATCCTCGCTTATGAGACCGGCGTGACGAAGGTCGCCGATCCGCTCGGCGGCTCGTATTTCGTCGAGGCGCTCACCGACGCGACCGAAGAGAAGATCGTCGAGATCATGCACGATCTGGAGACCCATGGCGGGATGGTCGCAGCCATCGAGGACGGCTATCTGCAGGGCCTGATCGCCGACGAGGCGTTCAAGATCCACCAGGAGATCGAATCCGGTGAGCGACCGGTCGTGGGAGTCAACAAGTTCGTCGCCGATGAACCGCCGCCGGAGATCGCAACCTACGAACTCGACGCCGAGGGCCGCGATATGCAGCTCAAGCGGCTGTCCAAGGTCAAGGCCGAGCGGGATGCCGCGGCGGTCAAGGAGTCGTTGGCGGCCCTTGCTCGCGCTGCCGAAGGTGATGACAACCTGATGCACAAGCTGATCGACTGCGCCAATACGTATTGCACTGTGGGCGAGATGGTTTCGACGCTCAAGGCGGTCTGGGGCGAATTCCAGCAGCCGGTGGTGTTCTGATGGGCGACTCCGCTCCCGCCCAGAGCCGCCCGGCCCGCGTGCTGGTTGCCAAACCCGGCCTCGACGGTCATGACCGCGGCGCCAAGATCGTCGCGCGGACACTGCGCGACGCCGGCTTCGAGGTGATCTACACCGGCATCCGGCAACGCATCGAGGACATCGTCTCGATCGCCTTGCAGGAAGACGTTGGGTTGGTGGGCCTTTCGATCCTGTCGGGTGCCCACGTGGCGCTCACCACGCGCACCGTGGAGGCGCTGCGCGCGGCGGACGCCGGCGATATCGCGGTTGTCGTGGGCGGCACGATTCCGCAGAGCGATGTCCAGAAGCTGCTCGACGCCGGCGCCGCGGCGGTGTTTCCGACCGGCACACCGCTCGACACACTGGTCGACGAGGTGCGCAAGTTGACGGTGAGCGCACAGTGACTCGCTCGGCGCTGAACTCTCGGAGGAAGAACTGACATGCGGCTTGGCGTGATGATCGGTGCCGAGCGCGGCGACATTGCCCGCAAGGTCAACAAGCTGGTCTCCGATATCGAGTGGGCCGAATCCGCGGGCATGGATACGGCATGGATGCCGCAGGTGCCCAACGACTTCGACTGCCTGACGATGGTTGCGCTGATGGCGGCGCACACCTCGAAGATAGAGCTCGGTACCGCGGTGGTCCCGCTGCAGGCGCAGCACCCGATCGCGCTGGCGCGTCAGGCGCTGTCGGTGCACGCGATGGCCGGCGGACGGCTCGCGCTGGGGGTGGGCCCGTCGCACCACTGGATCGTTCGGGACATGCTGGGCATTCCATATGAGAAGCCGGCCGCGTACACCCGCGACTACCTCGAGGTGCTCAACAAAGCGCTCGCCGGACCCGGCGATGTCGATGTCGAGAACGGCACCTTTTCGGTGCACAATCCTACGGTGTTGGGCGCGCAGAGCCCGCTGCCGGTGCTGGTGGCAGCGCTGGGTCCGGTCATGTTGCAGATCGCGGGGGAGCGCGCCGACGGCACGGTGCTGTGGATGGCCGACGAGAAGGCTATCGGTGAGCACATCGCGCCCAAGATCAACAAGGCCGCCGCGGAGGCCGGCAGGCCCGCGCCGCGCATCGTCGCCGGAATTCCGGTGTGCCTGTGCGCCGATTCGGAGATCGAGGCGGCGAAGGAGCGGGCGAACCGCATTCTCGCCGAGGCCGAGACGTCGCCGAACTATCAGCGGCTACTCGATCGCGGGGATGCGCGCGATGTCGGCGATCTGTGCGCCGCCGGCGACAGTGAACAGATTCTGCGGCGATTCCAAAGATTCGCCGACGCCGGAGTCACCGATCTGTCCGTACGGCTGTTGCCGATCGGCGAGAATCGCGACGAACTGATCGCGTCGAAATACCGCACCCGCGAGGTGATCGCGGAGTTGGCCAAGGCCGTGCGGTGACCGACTCGGGTCCGCTGGCGGGCATCCGGATCATCGAGGTCGGCGTCATGCTGGCCGGCCCGTACGCGACCATGCTGCTGGCCGACCTCGGCGCGGAGGTCATCAAGATCGAACCGCCGGGCGGTGAGATCTCGCGTCAGGTCGGTGACAGCTACTTCGCCAGTCTGAACCGCAACAAGAAGAGCGTCGTGCTCGATCTGCGCTCGGATGACGGTCGTCGGCGCTTGGCCGAACTCGTCGCGGAATCCCATGCGCTGCTGGTGAACATGAAGCCGTCGGCGATCAAGAAGCTGGGCCTGACTTACGAATCGCTTCGGCAGTTCAACGAACGCATCGTCTGTGTGGCGATGACCGGCTTCGGGCTCGAGGGTGGCGACGACCCCGCGTTCGACTACGTGATCCAGGCCGCGACCGGTGTCGCCGCGATGACGGGACACCCCGACGGGCCGCCGACCTTGCCGGGATATTCGTCTGCCGACAACTCGACCGGGTTGGCCGCGGCGTTGGGGTTACTGGCCCAGATCGTGTCCGGCCGCGGTGGTCAGGTCGACGTGTCCCTGCGTGACGTGATGCTCTCGCAGTTGAACTATCGTGCCTCGGCCTATCTCAACGATGGTGCGGCGCCGCTGCGGTATCCGTACGGGGCGCACTCGTATTACGTTCCGGCGCAACTGTTCGCCACCGCGGACGGTTATCTGGCGCTGTTCATCACCCACGACGGGTTCTGGCGGGCGTTCAGTGGCGAGGCCAGGATCGACGGCTACGAGACGATGGCGGAAAGGGCCGCCAAACGCGACGAGGTGCTCGCCGTGGTGGCCTCCGCGTTGGCCGCCGACACGGCGGCGGGCTGGGAGTCGCGGCTCCGACCGCTCGGGATTCCCGTCGCCGCGGTGCGCACGCTGCCGGAGGCGTTGGAGCAGACACCGGAGGTGATCGTCACCGCCGGCGAATTCCGGTTGGTGCGCAGTCCCATCCAGATCGCCGGCTACCAACCGGAATACCGGCCCGCGCCGGCCGTCGACGAGCACGGCGACATCGCGGCTCAGTCGTCTCAGTCGTCTCAGTCGTCGTAAGTGACGCTGATCGTGTCGGTGTCCGGGACGGCCTGGCAGGTGAGGATGTATCCCTCTTCGACCTCATCCTCATCGAGAGCGTCGTTGACGCGCATGGTCGCCCGTCCCTCGACGAGCTTGCCCATGCAGGTGCCGCAGTTGCCTGCTTCGCAGGAGAACGGCGGCGACAGCCCGGCCCTTCGGGCACTCTCCAGAAGCGTTTCGTTCCCTTTTCGCGCGATCGACACCGTCTTGCGATCGAGCACGATCGTCACCTGTCCGTCGCCGTCTGCAGCGGGCGGACCAGGCATCGGATCTGCCGTCATCGAACCTCTCCTGGCACGTCGATTCTGATATTCAGAGAATATCATTCTCGTTAAGTGATACGCTATTCTCGACCATCGGAGGATCCGACAGCGGCCAGTGAGGACAGGGTGTGAGTGAGGCGATCGCGCTCGCCTTCGAGCAGCGTGAGTACACGCTGTCCCAACTCGATGGCCTGACCGGCGGCATGGCCAACACTCTGCAACGCCGCGGTGTGCGGGCCGGGGACCGGGTCGCGCTGATGTCGTCCAATCGTCCCGAGTTCGTCGTCGCGCTGCGCGCCGTCTGGCAACTGGGGGCATCCGTCGTCCTGCTGAGCCCGGCCTGGAAGCGCACCGAGACCGAGCACGCACTTGCGCTGACCCGGCCGGCGCATGCCGTCGGGGACCATGGTGTGCTCGCAGAGCTCATGCCGATGCTTTCGCTGGACGAGCCGATCGCCCCAGCGCGACGGGAGTTCGAGGTGCCGGCGCCGGACGCCGACGCCCTGTTCGTGTTCAGTTCCGGCACCACAGGTATGCCGAAGGCGGTGCGTCACACGCACGCTTCGTTCGGCGTCGCCGTGCGGCACTGGCAAGATGCGCTGCAGCTGTCCTCGTCGGACCGCATGCAGATCATGACCCCGCCGTCGCACATCCTGGGGCTGCTCAACATCGTCATGGCGCTCGAAACGGGCACCTGGATCCGGTTGCATGGGCGCTTCGACATCGAGCTCATGCTGCGACATATCGAGCGCGACGGGATCACGATCGAGATGGCAGTGGCCCCAATCGCTTTGGCGCTCGCCGCCCATCCGGGTCTCGAGTCCTATGACCTGTCGTCGCTGCGGTACATCATGTGGTGCGCGACCCCGGTCACCGAGAGTGTCGCCGAGGCGGTCACCCGCAGAACCGGGGTGATGTGGGCGACGGCATACGGGGCGAGCGAACTTCCGGTCATCTCGTGCAACGACATCGACGGCAGGCATCTGGACACCGTGGGCCGGCCCGTTCCCGGTGTGCGGGTACGGGTGGTGTCGCTGGACAGTGGAGCGGTCCTGGGTGCGGGCGAGGTCGGCGAG
Organism: Mycolicibacterium celeriflavum; assembly: GCF_010731795.1. Classification (NCBI taxonomy): domain Bacteria; kingdom Bacillati; phylum Actinomycetota; class Actinomycetes; order Mycobacteriales; family Mycobacteriaceae; genus Mycobacterium; species Mycolicibacterium celeriflavum. The sequence continues at coordinate 4,904,963 of NZ_AP022591.1, forward strand.
ATCCAGGTGCGCTCGGACTCGGTGATGGCGGGATACCTGCCGGAGTCGGCGACAGTAGACGCATTCGACGACGGGTGGTATCGCACGGGCGATGTCGGTTTCCTGGACGACGACGGCCGGCTGCGGATCACCGACCGGTCGAAGGAGATGATCAAGGTGCGTGGCTTCCAGGTCGCGCCCGCGGAGATCGAAGCGGTACTGCACGGGCACCCAGCGGTCGACGACTGCGCGGTTTTCGGAGTGCCCGATGCGGTCAACGGTGAGGCGATCGTCGCCGCGGTGAAGACGAACACCGCGGTCGAGGCCGGTGAGCTGGTGGCTTTCGTGGGCGAGCGGTTGGCGTCGTACAAGCGACCGAGTCGGGTGGTCGTCGTACCCGAGATACCGCGGCTGCCATCGGGGAAGGTTCTGCGTCGAGTGTTGAAGGAGCGTCTGTGGACGTCCGTCTGACAAGTGAACAACAGCAATTGCGGGAGGCCGCAGCCAGTTTGGCCGATGACCTCGGCCCGGGCTCGGTCGCCGACCTCGACGACGCGAATCGAGTCGCCAGGCTGGAGAAGGCGGTTGACGCCACGGGTTTCCGCACGCTGCGTTCCGATGGTGCGTCGGGTGTGGAAGTGGCGATCGTGGCCGAGGAGTTCGCCCGCGGACTGGTCGACGTGCCGTTCATCGGGCCGGTGCTCGCCGATGACCTTCGGGCGCGCGGTGGGCGTGACGTCGCGGCCGGCGCGCAGTCCGAGTCCGTCGACCTGACCAACAGCCTTGCCGGAGTCGTGGAATCGCCGTCTGAGCTCGGCGACCTTTCCGGAGATGATGCGCAGCGGTGGCGCGCGCTGGCGCTGACGGCCACCTGCGCGGACCTCGTCGGGTCGGCTCGTGGCGCTCACGCACTCGCGGTCGATTACGCCAAAGTGCGCGAGCAGTACGGCGCGACGATCGGTTCGTACCAGGCCGTCGGACATCTGCTGGCCGAGAGCCTGGCCCTGATCGAGGGTGCAGTCAGCGTGTCCCGGCATGCCGCCTGGGCGGTGGACGAACTACCGGCGGCTGAAGCGATCGAGGCGGCGCGGGTGGCCAAGATCTACTGTGCACGAGCCGCTCTGACCGTGTGCGAGACCTCGATTCAGGTGCACGGCGGCATCGGCAACACGTGGGAGTGCCTGGCGCATGTCTATCTGCGCCGGGTGCTCGCCGCCTCCGAGACGTGGCCTGTGAAGCTGGAGGAGCTGACAATTGGACTTTCGTGATTCGCCGGAGGAAGCCGCGTTCCGCGATCGGCTGCGCGGCTGGCTGACCGAACAGAAGGGCAAGTTCCCGACGTCGGGCGACGAGTATTGGGCCGCCCAGGGCGCCTGGCACCAGGCACTCTACGAGGCCGGGTTCTTCGGCACGTCGTGGCCGAAACAGTATGGCGGCCAGGATCTGCCGCCGGTCTACGACGTGATCGTCGACGAGGAGATCGCCAAGGCCGGCGCGCCGGCGCGGCCCAGCCTGGGCTATCTGGTGGTCGGGTTGTCGCACCACGGCAGCGAGGAACTGCGGCAGCGGTTCCTGCCCGGGATGATCAACGGCACCGAGCGGTGGTGCCAGGGCTTCTCCGAACCCGGTGCGGGATCGGACCTCGCATCGCTCACCACGACCGCGGTGCGCGAGGGGGACGAGTACGTCATCCACGGCCACAAGATCTGGACCAGCTACTCCGACGTCGCCGACTGGTGTCTGCTGCTGGCTCGCACCGACAAGAACGTCCCGAAGCACTTGAAACATAGAGGCATCTCGGCATTCATCGTGCCGATGCATCAACCCGGCATCGAGCAGCGCCCGCTGAAGATGATCAGCGGTGTCACCAAGGAATTCGGCCAGGTTCTGTTCGACGGGGCGCGGGTGCCGGTGGAGAACATGGTCGGCGCGCTGGGCGAGGGCTGGAAGCTCGCGATGACCGTCGTCAGCCATGAGCGGGAGCCCTCGACACTCGGCTTCTCCGCCCGGTACGGAAAGCTGGTGCGCCAGTTGGCCTTACGTGTCGAGGGCTCGACTCCCGAGGAGTTGACCTGGGCGTGGGTGCAGACCGAGATGCTGCGGTTACATGTGCGCAGGAGGCTGTCCGAACAACTCGACGGCATCACGCACGGGCCGCAGGGGTCACTGGACAAACTGTTGATGACGTGGGTCGAGCAGTCCGTCGGACACGCCGCGCTCGCGACCGTCGGCACCGGCGACGCCGAGCTGTTCGGCGCTTACATGTACAGCCGCGCGCAGAGCGTCATGGGCGGCACGTCGCAGATTCAGAAGAACATCATCGCGCAGCGGATTCTTGGACTGGGGAGCTGAAATGTACGGAATGCCAGACGAAATCGACGTCCAGGCCGACGGCGCGCTGCGCATCATCACGCTGAACCGGCCGGATGACCTCAACGCGGTCAACGACAACCTCCACGTCGGGCTCGCCAAGATCTGGGAGGAGCTCAACGAGGACACCGGCGCTCGCGCCGCGGTGATCACCGGTGCGGGGCGGGCGTTCTCCGCGGGCGGCGACTTCAACTACCTCGATGAGCTGCGCAACGACGAAGCCCTGCGGCAGAAGACCATCAAGCACGGTCGCGACCTCGTCATCGGCATGGTGCGCTGCCGAATTCCGGTGGTCGCCGCGGTGAACGGCCCGGCCGTCGGACTGGGCTGCAGCTTGGCGGCGCTGTCCGACGTCGTGTTCATGGCTGAGAACGCTTTCTTCGCCGACCCGCACGTGTCCATCGGCTTGGTCGCGGCCGACGGCGGCCCGCTGGTCTGGGGTTCACAGATCAGCCTGCTGCAGGCCAAGGAGTTCGCTCTGACGGGTGTGCGGATCAAGGCGCAGCGGGCCGTCGAACTCGGGCTGGCCAATCACGTGGTCGAGGATCCGGTCACCGAGGCCATCGCGTGTGCCAAGAAGCTCATCGAGTTGCCGCAGCAGGCCGTCGAGGCCACCAAGCGGCTGATGAACATTCAGCTCGAGAAGTCCGTGATGGCCTCGCTCGATTACGCCAACCTCGCCGAGTACGTCTCCTTCGGTACCCCGGATTTCAACAAGATCGTGGACGGCTTGATCGCCAAGGGGAAGTAGCCCGGCACCAAGCACCGCGAGCGGCGTGTCTGCTCCGCGACACGCCGCTCGCAGGCAGCAGTGAACGCACGCTCGAACTCCGGCGACCGTGCGTTTCCGTCGGTCCGGAGCAGCATTCTTCGCACGCTCACCGGCTGTGAGCGTGCGTGAACGGCTCGAATTTCCCGGCGTGTCGTGTGCAAACATGCACGCTCGCGGAACCTAGAAGGTGAGGGCTTCGGAACGCTGGATGGTGCCGGTGAAACCGCTGGCGTCCTGCTGGGCCAATCGCACCGCGGCGTTCGCCATCGCCTCCGGCGGTTCGACCATCTCCGGCGGGATATCCATGCCTGCGCCGCCGGCCTGCCAACCCTCGGTGAGCACGACGCGCGACGGACTCAGGCAGTTCACGGCGATGTTGTCGTCCTTGAGATCGGACGCCAGGCCGAGATACAACCGCTCGACGGCCGCCTTCGACACCCAGTAGGCGTTGGCGCCGTGGTCGACCATCTCGACGCCGGTCGTGGTGATCGCGATCAACGAGCCGCCGCCGCGGGCGCGCACATGCGGGATCACGGCCTTGGTCACGAGGAACACGCCGGTCAGGTTGACGTTGAGGCAGAGCTGCCAGCGCTTGAGGGGCGTCGACTCGATCGGTCCCAGCCACAGCACTCCGGCGTTGGCGATCAGTACGTCGATGCCGCCGAACTCCGAAACCGTTGCAGCGACCGCAGTTTCGACGGATTCCTCGCTGGTGACGTCACACGGCACTGCCAATGCGCGCCCACCCGCCGCCGCGATGCGTTCGGCGACGGCGTAAATCGTCCCCGGCACCTTGCCCTCGCGCTCGGAGCGCGCCGCGACGGCGACCGCCGCGCCTTCGCGGGCCAAAGCCTCGGCGACCGTCGCGCCGATACCACGGCTGGCACCGGCGACGAACGCCACCTTGCCCGCGAGCGCGCCCGTCATTTCGGTGGGAACCGCAGCGCCCCGTCCAGGCGGATGATCTCGCCGTTCAGATAGTCGTTTTCGACGATGCTCTGCGCCAGCTGCGCATACTCCGTCGACCGGCCCATCCGCTTGGGGAACGGCACCTGCGGGCCCCAGTACTGCTCGAGCTGGTCGGCCGCCTTGCCGTAGGCCGGGGTGTTGATGGTGCCCGGCGCGATGGTGACCACGCGGATGCCGAGCGGCGAGAGGTCGCGCGCGGCGACGAGCGTCATACCGAGCACGCCACCCTTGGCGGCCGAATAGGGCAGCTGGCCGATCTGGCCCTCCATGCCGGCGATCGAAGCGGTGTTGATGATCACGCCGCGGGCGCCCTCGTCGAGCGGCTCGGTCTTCGCGATCTCGGCTGCCGACAGCCTCATCACGTTGAACACGGCAGTCAGGTAAAACTCGATGGTCGTCTTGAAGCCGTCGAGGTCCAGCGGTGAGCCGTCCTTGCCGATGAGCCGGCCCCCGCTCGCCGGGCCGCCGTGGGTGTCCACCGAAATCCGCAGGGGCGCCAGCGAGGCGGCCTCGGCGATCGCCGCGTTGACCGAGTCCTCGGACGTCGCGTCGGTGCGGACATAGCGCACGCCGAGTTCGCTCTCGAGCTTCTTGCCCTTGTCGTCGGCCATGTCGGCGACGACGACCTTGGCCCCCGCACCGTGCAGGCGCCGGACCGTCGCCTCGCCGAGGCCACCGGCGCCGCCCACCACGATCGCCGAGCTACCTGCGATTTGCATATGGTTCCCCTTCTTGCAACTGGCACTCTCAGCCTGAGAGAATAGCATTCTCATACCGGTCGAGACGGAGACACCCATGCCTGAAGCCGTGATCGTTTCTGCGCTTCGCACCCCCATCGGCACCGCGATGAAGGGCTCGCTGCGCGACACCGACGCCTACCAGTTGGCCGAACATGTCGTCGGAGCGGCGGTCGGCGACCTGGCCTCGCGTCCGGTCGACGACGTGGTTCTCGGCGAGGGCCTCTACGGCGGCGGCGTAGTCGCCCGTCACGCGGCGCTGACCGCGGGCCTGACTTCGGTGCCCGGCCTCGCCGTGAATCGGCACTGCGCCGCGGGGCAGGCAGCTGTGCAGGGCGCGGCGGCGAGCATCCGCGCGGGCATGGACCAGTTGATTCTCGCGGGCGGTGTGAACTCCGCGTCGACGTCGCCGCGGTTCAAGCGCCGCGCCAGCAGCGACAAGGATGCCGAGCTGGTCGACTGGTTCCCGCCAACGCATCCCGACCGGCCCGACGCCCCGAATATGGACATGTCGATCACCGTCGGCTGGAACGCCGCGGTCAAAGCCGGCATCTCGCGCGAAGAGATGGACGAGTGGACGCTCGGGTCGCACCGCAAGGCAATCCAGGCCATCGACGAAGGCCGTTTCAAGCACGAGATCGTGCCGATCGACACCCCGCACGGGCTGTTCGAGGTCGACGAGCATCCGCGCCGGGACACGACGATCGAGAAGTTGGCGTCGCTGAGGCCGCTGCATCCCGAGATCGAGGGATTCTCGATCACCGCCGGAAACGCATGCGGCGCCAACGACGGTGCGGCGATCCTCGGCATCGCCAGTGACCGCCTCGGGTTGCCCGCGCTGGCGACCATCCGGTCCTGGGCGTCGGTGGGCGTGGACCCTGCATCGACCGGTCTGGCTCCCGTCGAGGCGATTCCGAAGGCGCTCAATCGGGCACGGCTCTCACTGGCCGACGTCGACCTGTTCGAGATCAACGAAGCGTTCGCCTCGATGTGCGTGGCGACGATCAAGCTTCTCGACATCGACCCTGGCCGCGTCAACGTGAGTGGTAGTGGATGCTCACTGGGCCATCCGGTAGCCGCCACCGGCGCGCGGATGCTCGTCACGCTCGTGCACGAACTGCGAAGGCGCGGAGGCGGTATCGGCGTGGCCGCGATGTGTGCGGGCGGCGGTATGGGATCGGCCACGGTCATCGAGGTAGCCGCTCCGTAGACTGCTGAAGCGATGACCATCGACGAACTACTCGACGCGGCGCGCAACGGGTCGGCCCGGGCAACCGGCCGGCTGCTCAGCCTCGTCGAAAGTCCGCGGCGCAGCGAGGTTCTCGATGCGCTAGGGCAGGTCCGCGCGCCTCGTGTCGTCGGTGTGACGGGACCACCGGGAGCGGGGAAGTCAACGACCGTCGGAGCCCTGGTCGGCGCATATCGTGAGCGCGGCGAGCGGGTCGCGGTGCTGGCGGTCGACCCGTCGTCGCCCTACAGCGGCGGGGCGTTGCTCGGTGACCGGATCCGGATGGCTGCCCATATCAACGATCCCGATGTGCTGATCCGCTCTGTGGCGGCGCGTGGACATCTCGGTGGGCTCGCCGCGGCGGTTCCCGCGGCGATCCGGGTGCTCGCGGCGCTGTCCTACGGGCTGGTCGTGCTGGAGACCGTCGGCGTCGGGCAGTCCGAGATCGAAATCGCTGCGGTCGCCGACCCGACCATCGTCATCCTCAATCCCGGCGCAGGCGACGCTGTGCAGGCCGCCAAAGCGGGTCTGCTGGAGGTCGCCGACATCGTCGTGGTCAACAAGGCCGACCGCGACGGGGCCGACCAGACGGTGCGCGACCTGCGCGCGGAGACCGCGGCGCCGATCCTGAAACTCATTGCCGCCCAAGGCGAGGGGATCGCCGAGTTGGTGGAGGCCATCGAGGCCCATGTCCGTAGCGACAGCCCGCAGCGCCGCGCCGCGCGGGCCCGGTCGCAGATCCTGTCGCTGGCGCAGACCCTGCTGCGCACTCACCCAGAGCTGGACCGGCTGGCGGCCGCGGTCGCCGACGGCAGCGACGATGCCTACAGCGCGGCCGAGCGGTTGTTCTCCGTCCCGGTCGACTCGTGAGCCGGAAGATCGAGCATCCGGCGTGACATCCGGACCAGTTGGGCGCGAAGGGTTTCGGCATCGATATCGGCAAGCAGTGGATGCATGACGGCCACGCTGATCGCGCTGGACAGCATCGCGGCGTGCAGACGCGCGTCGACGCCGGCCTCGGTGCCCAGCAGCGCGGCGTAGAGACGTTCGATGAACCGTTGAAACGGCTCGTGTTCGGCCTGTAGTCGGATGATCACGGGGTCGAACTGCAGGACGCTGACGATGCCGCGCCGCTCGACGGCCTGGTCGATCATCCGGTCGAGCAGAATCTCTCGCGACCGCACGCCGTTGCCTTCGGCCTCAGCGGCCTCCAGCGCATCCTCGAGTAAGCCCATCTCCCGTTCGGTGATGGCGATGACGATCTCTTCCTTCGTCTTGAACTGCCGATAGACGGCCGCCTTCGTCACGCCCATGGCGTCGGCGATCATTTGCAGCGACGTTCCACTGACCCCGTGTTGGGCGATCAGTCTCAACGCCGCATCCAGCACGCGGGTTTGAGCGGCAGTACGCGTGATCGCGCCGAACCGGGGGACTTCTCGCGTAGAGGTCACAGCCACGAGGGTAGCCGAGGATTGACCATCTAGTTGCCGATCGGCTACCGTCCAAGTAGCCGATCGGCAACCAATGTTATGCGAAGAGGGTTCGACGATGAGACGAACTGACGGCGAGTTGATCATGTTGTGGGCCATGCCCGTGATCGGGATCATCTGGGTGTCGGCGTTTTTCCTGTTTCCCGGCTTCACGCACCCCATGTCGCCGACCATGTCTGCGGAGGAGGTCGCCGCGTTCTATCGCGACGAGACAGCCCGTATCCGCTACAGCATGATCCTGTTCAACTGGTTCGGCGTTGGATTGATCCCGACCGTCATCCTGCTGGCAATGCAGGTACGCCGGATGGCTCACCGCACGCCGATCCTGTCCTATTGCCTGATCGCCTGCGCGGGCGGACCGCCGACGCTCTTTCTCATCGCCAACATGTTCTGGCTCCTCGGCTCCTTCCGGCCAGAACGTTCACCAGAACTCACCCTGTTGCTCAATGACCTCGCGTGGGTCACCTTCACGGTGCTGGTTCCTTACCTCATCGCCCAATGCCTGGTGCTGGCGCTGGCGATTTACTGGGATCGCCAGGACCAACCGGTGTTCCGACCGTGGGTGGCGCACTTCAATCTGCTCATCGCGGTCGCTCTGGCGCCGGCGGCATTCGGCGCGGTGACGTTCACCGGACCGATCGCATGGGACGGTCTGTTGTCGTTCTGGGTGAAGAACATCGCGATTGCGGTGTGGATCGTCGTGATGGGAATTGTTCTCGGCCAGACGATCCGGCGGGAGCGGGCCAAAACCGCCGTCGCCGCATGAGTACTTCGACAGCGGAAGCGCTGACCGTGCCGGAGCCCCCTACCGATTCACGGCTGGGACGACTCGTCTGGAACTGTCGACACCATCCCAAGCGCGAGTTGTGGTTCGCGTGGTGGGTGATGGTCGTGTTCTACCAACTGTACGGTGTGCTGTTCTTCCTCGTCACCCGCGTGCAGCCGCCACCGAGCCCGGACTGGGATACGGCGTTGGTCGTCCAATGGTTCGACGACCGCCACTACGGCATCCTCACCGGGTTCGGCATCGTGTTCTTGATTTCCGGAATGTGCGCACCGATGAACGCCCTTCTCGCATACTCGATGCGACGTATGTCGGTGAGCCGGATCTACGGGTACTCGTACCTCATCATGTATTCGCTCAGCGCACTTCCCGGCATGCTGGTGATGGCCATCGCGATGACCGTCGCAGCCCTACGGCCGGACCGCGATCCCGAACTGATTCACTGGCTCTACGATTTCGCGTTCCTGTCGTTCAGCGGAACCATGGGGGTGTTCCTGGTCGGTTCCGTGGTGTGGCTGGTTGCGATCTTGCTCGACAAGAACGGCGTCTTCCCGAAGTGGTTCGCATATCTCGGGCTGTGTAACGCACTGACCGAAGTCGTCGTGGCACCGGCATGGATCTTCCAACGCGGGGCGTTCGCATGGAACGGTGCGATCGCGTGGTGGATCAACATGGTCGTGTTCGTCACCTACACCGCCGCGTTCATCATGTTGCTGCGCAAGATGATCGAACGAGAAGATTTCGGCGCCGGCCCGCTACCCGATCTTCCGGGCAAAGACGTAGCCAACGATGCCGTGGAGGCGGTTCGATGACCGATCTCGCCGGGGCCAAGCCGCAACAGCTCGAGGAGACGCCGAAACGGTCCGTGCCCGGCCAGCCGGACATGTGGTTGTTCGTGCTGTTCGAAGCGCTTCTTTTCACCGGGTACTTCTCGGTCTACCTGGCCTTGCGCACTCAGAACGAAGACCTCTTCCTGCAGTCGCAGGCCGATCTGGATCTCCGGATCGGGGTCATCAATACCATTGTCCTGCTGTCGAGTTCCTGGGCCATCGCCCGATGTGTCCGCGCGGCACGCGATGGCGTCTACCGGACGGCGATGACGTACGCGTTTGTCACCGTCGGCTTCGGCGTGGTGTTCGTGATCTCCAAGGTGCTGGAGTGGATCCAGGAGATCCGCATGGGGAACACGTTCACCAGCGACGAATTCTTCCAGCATTACTTCTTCTTGACATCACTGCACTGCATCCATGTGTTGATCGGCTTCATTGTGCTGGGTGTGGTCATCTATCAGTTGTGGAATCCGGCCCGGCGATCCCAGCAGCTCGTCGAAACCGGAGCCACCTATTGGCACACAGTTGATTTCCTGTGGGTCCTTATCTTCGCAATGCTCTACGTCGTGAGGTGACCGGGTGAGCAACATATGAGCAAGATTCTGAACAAGAGACTGCTGATCGTCTGGTCGATCCTCACGTTGTTGACACTGGCGTACGTTTGGATGGATGAGGCGGTCGATCAGAACGGCACGCTCAAGGCCAGCGCCGTGGTCACCGTGAGTGCGATCGCGATCGCGCTCATCAAGGTGCGCATCATTTTCCGGGAATTCATGGAGGTACGCCACGCCCCGGTATGGCTGTGCCGCCTCACTGACTGCTGGGTGATGCTCGTCGCAGCATGCCTGTTCGGCAGCTACTTCATCGGCTCGGCGGTGTCGACTTGAGGCGGGCCGAAGGTCGCGGGCAGGACCGTGGGCGCGCCGACTTCTGCATCAGGTTTCTCGGCGCAATCGGCGACCGCTGTGGAGAAATCGGTATCGGAGCCCGGCGCATCTCAGTACGTTGAGGCTTGGCGCATTCGAAGGAGACAGTGACTGCCCGATGATATTGCAGGATATCGACGAAGTCATCGACCGATATTCCGGTCGCGCTCGTACAGTGCTCGAATATGCCGTCATCACCAAGACACTGGTCGACGCCGCGAAGCGGCCGGGGTTCTCAATCAACAGCTGGGCGCCTCTCGCCGAGTTGATCGACACCGAGGCGTTCGTGCGGGTAGGCAACTTCAAAGAAGTGATGAATTGGCCGGAGTACGCCGAGTTCCTGACCAACTGGGCCGCCGCCTCGGACTGGGACTGCTCGTTCAAACGCATCACCGAGACCGGCAATGTCATCTTTCTCGAGCTCGAGGAGCGCAGCCGGGTCGGCGACTTCAGCAACTCGGTCAACTCGATGACGGTCTACGAGTTCAACGACGCAGGCAAAATCGCTCGCATCGACGTGTATCTACAAATGGCGTTGCCGTCAGCCGAGATGCTGGCGAGTTACAACGGCGTCGAGATCACCGAGTAGCGCCTCAGGTCCGCGCTGACACGGCGAGCCCAGCGCGGTAGCCGAACGCCATTGCGGGGCCGATGGTTCCACCGGCACCGCCGTACGCCTTACCCGTCGCACCGGCCATCGCGTTGCCCGCAGCGAACAGCCCCGGGATCGCCGAACCGTTGACGTGCAGCACCCGGCCGTCGGAGTCGGTGCGAGGACCGCCCTTTGTCCCCATCGCACCGATCGACACCGGGACGGCGTAGTACGGCGGCGTGTCGATGGGGCCGAGCGTCCGAGCGGCCGCAGTGGGCGCCTTGTCGTCGCCCCAGTAGCCGTCGTAGGCGCTCGATCCGCGACCGAAATCGGGGTCGTCGTCGCGCGTGACGTTGTCGTTCCACACCCGCAGCGTGCGAGCCAATCCCTCCGGGTCGATGCCGGTCTTCTCGCCCAGCTCGGTCAGATCCTTCGACGGCGAGAACCACTCCGGCGCAGGGCCGTCCGGATCGATGCCGAGGAAGCCGTACTTCTTCAGGTGCAGCGAGTCGAACACGATCCACGCCGGATCGTTGGCGTAGCCGTGCCTCGGGTCGAGGTAGTGGAACGGCCCCGCCATCGAGTTGTACTCGCCGGCCTCGTTGAGGAACCGCTTGCCCGCCCGGTTGACGATGATGCTGCGCGGCCGCGTGCGTTCCAGTCGCACGCTGCGGCTGCGCGGCTGACCCTCAAACGTGTCGCCGGGTAGTTGAACAATCGGCACCCACCAGGCCTCGCCCATGTTGGCCAGGTCGGCGCCGTGCGCCATCGCCATCCGCAGGCCGTCGCCGGTGTTGTTGGGCGGCGACACCGGCCCGCGCATCGGCCCCCGCAGATAAGCCTCGACCAGCTTACGGTCCCACTCGAACCCGCCGGTACCCAAGACGACGCCGCGGCGGGCACGAACGCTGAAATCATTGCCGTCCTGTGAGATTCGCACCCCGGTGATGCCCAGCGGGTCGGCGAGCAACTCGACGGCTCGCGCGCCGGTGCGAGGCGCGACACCGAGGTCCAACAGACCCTTCAGCAACCCGGCGATCAGGGCGGTGCCCGCGACGCAGTAGTCACCGGATTCGTCGTCCACCGAGGCGTGGATGCGTGCCCGGGTCTCCGCGTCGATGCCGACATTGCTGAAGTCCGCCGGAAACGACGTGATGCGGTCGCGCCACTCGCCGAGCCTGCCCAGGTCGAAAGGCTTGGCGTTGAGCGAGCGCCCGCCCGATGGTCGCCCGCCGGGCAACTCGGGCTTGTAATCCGGAAACCCCTCAGCGACCTCGAATCGCAGATCACTGTGCGCCTCAACGAAATCGAGCATCTCGGGTCCCGTGCGCACGAAAGTCTCGACGAGGTCGTCATCCATGTAACCCAGTGACTGAGCGCGCAGATAGGCCATCGCGTCCTCGACGGTCAGTTCGCCGTCGGCGGCTCGGTCGTGCGCGGGAATCCAGATGATGCCGCCCGACACCGCCGTCGTGCCGCCCACGGTCGCGGCCTTCTCGTAGATCTCCACCGAAGCGCCGTTGGCCGCCGCGCTGAGCGCGGAGGTCAGACCGGCTCCACCGCTGCCGAGGACGACCACATCGACGTCATGGTCCCAATCGGTCATGTGCGCTGCTCCTTCCGGCTCACCGACCCTCTAGCTGAGGATCGCGGCTAATTCGTTGGCCGCCTTGATGACCGCGTCCCTGCCTTCCATCACGACATCCTCGCGGTGAGAGATGAGGTTGATGCAGGTCGGTGGCGCCGGTGGCTGCCGACGCACGGGCACTGCGAGGCCGTAGGTGTTCGGCTCGACCTCGCCGTGCGTGATCACCCAGCCCCGCTCCCGGGTCAGGGGAACCAGATCCCGCTCGCCGGGGCGCGGCGGCATGCTCGCCAACAGCGCTATTCCGGCGGAACCGCGGTCCAGCGGGTAGCGGCTGCCTTCGTGAAACGACAGTTGGTAGAAGACGTTCGTCGGCACGATGACGGCGATCGCGACCTGCTGATCACCTTCGGCGACGAGAAGCGACACCGTGCTTGCGAGTTCGTCGGCGAGCCCCCGCAGGGTGGCCAAGCTCAGCTGCCGCACGTTGTTGTCGAACGACGCCCCGAGCACCGCCAGCGCCGCGGCCGAGCGGTAGCGGCCGTCCTCACCCTTGGCCACCAACCGGAACTGGGAGAGCGTCGACAACAGCCGGTACGCGATGGTTCTGTGTACGCCGATGTCGTCGGCGACCTGCTGGGCGGTGAGCCCGGTGCGCGAGCTGGCAACCAGTTGCAGCGCGGCCAGGCCCCTGGCCAACGTCTGAGACCCGGGCGCACCGTTGGGCGCAGCGCTGATCGGCTCCGTCCCCTGTCGGGGCCGGCCCTGCGAAGCCATGGCGTCCCTTTCCCTTGACATTGAGCAGTCACGAGAGTGATGCTCTAACTATAGTGCACGTGGATGTGCGATAAATGAGCAGAGTGCTTACAAATTACGAGAATTCGATTCTCGCAGTCAAGAGAGGTAAGCGTGCCTGAAGCGGAGTTCGAGAGCGTCTGGAGCGACCTTCAGGGCGTCACGTTCTCGCAGGGCTACCTCGACGCCGGCGGCGTTCGCACCCGCTATCTGCACGCCGGTGACACCGACAAGCCGGTGCTCGTATTCCTGCACGGTTCCGGGGGGCACGCCGAGGCCTATGTGCGCAATCTCGAAGCGCACGCCGAACGCTTCTCGGTCTGGTCGATCGACATGCTCGGCCACGGTTACACAGACAAACCCGGTCACCCGCTGGAAATCGGTCACTACGTCGCGCATCTGATTTCGTTCCTCGACGCGGTCGGCGCACAGCGCGCCCACATCAGCGGCGAGTCGCTCGGCGGCTGGGTCGCCGCACGCGCCGCGGTCGACCACCCCGAGCGACTTGACCGGTTGGTGCTCAACACCGCAGGCGGCTCGCAGGCCGATCCGGAGGTCATGAAGCGGATCATCACCTTGTCGATGGCCGCTGCCGAAGATCCGACCTGGGCGACCGTGCAGGCCCGGATCAAATGGTTGATGGCCGACAAGTCAAAGGATTACGACGACATTGTGGCGAGCCGCCAGCGCGTGTACCGACAACCGGGCTTCGTGTCGGCGATGCGCGACATCATGGCCCTGCAGGATCCGCAGATCCGTGCGCGCAACCTTCTGGGACCCGATGAGTACGGGTCCATCACCGCGCCGACGTTGGTGGTGTGGACCAGTGACGATCCCACGGCCGACGTCGCCGAGGGGCGGCGGATCGCGTCGATGATCCCGGGCGCCCGCTTCGAGGTGATGCCGGGCTGCGGTCACTGGCCCCAGTACGAGGACCCGAAGACGTTCAATCGCCTGCACCTCGACTTCCTGTTGGGGAAGTGATGGCCGAGCAGGTTGATGTCCTCATCGTCGGCGCAGGTCCGTCCGGCCTGACGCTGGCCAACATCCTTGGACTGCATGGCGTTCGGACGCTGGTCGTCGAAGAGCGGGCCACGCTCATCGACTACCCGCGCGGCGTCGGTCTCGACGACGAGGCGCTGCGCACATTTCAGTCCATCGGTCTTGTCGAGCGGGTGCTGCCGCACACCGTGCCCAACCAGATCCTGCGGTTCTTCGATGCCAAGCGACGGCTGCTGGCCGAGATGGCGCCACCGGATGCGCGGTTCGGCTGGCCCAAACGCAATGGCTTCGTACAACCGATGGTCGACGCCGAGTTGTACGGCGGTCTAGACCGTTTCGAGCATGTCGAGGTCCGGTTCGAGCACCGCATGGAGGCGTGTGTCGAGACCGACGACGCGGTGACGGTTCGGTTCGCCGGCGGACAGAAGCCCGTGACGGCCCGGTACGTGGTCGGTTGCGACGGTGGCCGCAGCGCGACCCGGCGGTTGATGGGTGTCTCGTTCGACGGCACCACCTCGTCGACGCGCTGGCTGGTGGTCGACGTCGCCAACGACCCGCTGGGCCATCCGAACAGCGAGGTCGGCGCGGATCCGGTGCGACCCTATGTGTCGATCTCGATCGCCCACGGCATCCGCCGCTTCGAGTTCATGATCCACCCGGACGAGACCGACGAACAGGCCGACGACCCGGCGTTCGTCAAAAAGATGCTTGCGCAACGGGTCCCGCATCCCGAACAGGTCGACATGATCCGGCACCGGGTGTACACGCATCATTCGCGGATCGCGAGCTCCTTCCGCACGGGTCGGCTGCTGTTGGCCGGCGACGCTGCCCACCTGATGCCGGTGTGGCAGGGACAGGGCTACAACAGCGGCATCCGGGATGCGGCCAACCTCGGTTGGAAACTCGCCGCGGTGGTGACCGGGCAAGCCGATGCCGCCCTGCTGGACACCTACGACGTCGAGCGCCGCAAGCACGCGAGAGCGATGATCGACCTCTCAACGCTGGTGGGCCGGGTCATTTCGCCGACGAACCGGCGGGTCGCCGCACTACGCGACCGTGTCATCCACGCTGCGTCGGTCGTGCCCACGTTGAAGCGCTACATCCTGGAGATGCGGTTCAAGCCGATGCCGCGCTACAGAGAAGGCGCGGTCGTCCATGCCGGCGAGGACAATTCGCCCACCGGCACGCTGTTCATCCAGCCCCGGGTCGACACGCGCGCCGCGCAGAACGTGTTGCTCGACGATGTACTGGGCCCTGGCTTCGCCGTGCTGTGCTGGAGCAACAATCTGCGGGCTGTTCTCGGCGACAAGGCTTTCAACCGGTGGAAGGCGCTTGGCGCGACATTCATCGAAGCACGCCCGATGACGCAGCTGCACTGGCTGGGTCACGACGACGCCGATGTGACGGTGGTCGGCGACAAGACCGGCGCCTTGAAATCGTGGTTCGACACCTATACCGACTCGGTGCTGTTCCTGCGCCCCGACCGCTGCATCGCCGGTGCCTGCATCGCCCAGCGCGCCGCCGAAGTCAGCGAGTCGATCTTCGACATCCTTTGCCTGACCCAGGAAGGAGGCTCTGGTTCTCATGGGCACACTGGCCCTGTGCTGCATGTCGCACAGCCCGCTACTGAACCTTCCGGGACCGTCACGGGGACTCCTTGACGACGTCGAGGCCGCGCTGGCCGAGGCACGCCGGTTCGTCAGCGACTACGACCCCGACCTCGTCGTCGTCTTCTCTCCGGACCACTACAACGGGTTCTTCTACCGGACGATGCCGCCGTTCTGCATCGGGACGGCGGCCCAGGGCGTCGGTGACTACGGCACCCACTCCGGTGCTCTGAATGTGCCCGCAGACGTCGCGACCGACTGTGCCCGAGCGGTTCTCGAGTCGGGTATCGATGTCGCGATCTCGGCCAGCATGGACGTCGACCACGGAACGGTTCAGCCGCTGCAGAACCTGTTCGGCGATGCAACGGCACGGCCGATGATCCCCGTCTTCATCAACTCGGTGGCCACCCCACTCGGGCCGGTGCGCCGCGTTCGTGCGCTCGGCACTGCGATCGGCACCTTCCTCGCGACCCTCGACAAGCGGGTGCTCATCCTCGGATCCGGTGGGCTGTCCCACGATCCGCCGGTGCCGACGCTGGCCACCGCCCCGCCCGCGGCGCTCGAACGAATCGTGCACGGCACGCCGATGACCCCGGAGCAGCGGCAGGCTCGCCAGGTCGCCGTGATGGACGCCGCCAAGGCGTTCGCAGACGGGGACAGCCCGTTGCAGCCCCTGAATCCCGATTGGGACGCCGCGTTCCTCGAGGTGATCGACGGCAACCGACTCGCCGAGGTGGACGGCTGGTCGAACGACTGGATCGAGCGCGAGGCCGGCCATTCGGCACACGAAATCCGCACATGGATCGCGGCTTTCGCCGCACTCACCGCCCACGGCCCGTACCGGACCGAGCAGCGGTTCTACCGGGCGGCGCCGGAGTTGATCGCAGGATTCGCAATCAGGACGGCGGTACTGGATGTCTGAGAATTTCGACCACGTCGTCGACGTGCTCGTCGTCGGCTCCGGCGGTGGCGGAATGACCGCGGCACTGGCCGCCGACGCGTTCGGCCTGGACACCCTGGTGGTCGAGAAGGCCGCACACTTCGGTGGCTCCACCGCATTGTCCGGCGGCGGTATCTGGGTGCCCGGCGCACCGGCGCAGCGCAAGGCGGGTTACGTCCCGGACCCCGACGGTGTCGTCGAATACCTGCGCCGGATCACCGGCGGGCTGGTCAGCGACGCGCGACTGCGCCAGTACGTCGACGCCGCACCGGAGATGATGGAGTTCCTCGAAAAGCTCAGCCCGTGGTTCGAATTCGTCTGGAAGCCCGGCTATGCCGACTATTACCCGGAACTGCCGGGCGGCTCCGAGCAGGGCAGCACGATCAACGTGCCCGCCATCGACCTGCGCAAGCTGGGTGACGAGGAGAACCACCTGCTGCAACCGCTTGCGCTGGCGCCGAAGGGAATCTGGTTCGCGCCAAAGGATCTCCGGCTGTTCTATCAGGTTCGCCAGAACTGGCGGGGCAAAGCGGTGCTGGTCAAATTGATCTGGCGGATGTTTCGCGCGCGGGTGTTCGGCGACCGGATGGCGGCCATCGGCCAGTCACTCGCGGCAAGGATGCGGCTGGCGCTGCGGCAGCAGGACATCCCGCTGTGGCTCAACTCCCCGATGACCGAATTGATCACCGACGTCGACGGGACCGTGACCGGCGCGGTGGTGGAGCGCGACGGTCGCCCGCAGCGCATCGCGGCCCGCCACGGCGTGATCCTGGCCGCCGGCGGGTTCGACCATGACATGGAATGGCGCCGGGAACATCTGCCGGTGCTGGAAAAGGACTGGAGCTTCGGCAATCCGGCCGCCATGGGTGACGCGATCCGGGCCGGGGAGAAGGTTGGCGGCTCAACTGATCTGCTCGACGAGGCGTGGTGGTTCCCTGCGATCTGTTGGCCAGACGGCCGGTTGCAGTTCATGCTCAACGAACGCATGATGCCGTCGCAGTTCGTCGTCAACGGAGAGGGCAAGCGGTTCATCAACGAGGCCGCCCCCTACATGGATTTCGCACACGCGATGATCGAAGGACAGAACGCCGGGATCACGCACATTCCGTGCTGGTTGATCACCGACATCCGGTCGTTCCACCGCTATGTGGTCGCCGGGCACCTCCCGATTCCCAGGGTGCCGTTCGCGCCCGTGCCCACCGGCCGCAAGCTACCCAAGGCGTGGCTGGAGTCCGGTGTCGTACACGAGGGCGGCAGCTTCGAGGAACTCGCGGGCAAGATCGGCGTCCCGCCGGCGCAACTCCGTCAGACCGCCGAGCGCTTCAACGAACTGGCGCGCAACGGCCACGACGACGACTTCAACCGCGGCGACTCCGCCTATGACAACTACTACGGCGACCCGACGCTGGCGAACCCGAACCTGCACCCGCTCGGCAAGCCGCCGTACTACGCGTTCCAGATCATCCTCGGCGACCTCGGCACCTCCGGCGGCCTGCGCACCGATGAGCACGCCAGGGTGCTACGCGTCGACGACAGCATCGTCAAAGGCCTTTACGCAGTGGGCAATACATCGGCTGCGGTGATGGGCCGCAGCTACGCGGGCGCCGGTGCGACCATCGGCCCCGCCATGACCTTCGGCTATGTCGCGGCCAAGCACATCGCCGAGCAGCTGTCCGACTCCGACATCCCGGCCGGCACCAGTACCGATTCGACACTCGATACACATCGGAAGGTAACCAGATGAAGATCTCGCTGTTCTACGAATTCCCGCTGCCTCGGCCGTGGAGCGAAGACGACGAGCACAAGCTTTTCCAGGACGGTCTCGATGAGGTCGAGCTGGCGGACAAGGCCGGTTTCTCGACCGTGTGGCTGACCGAGCACCACTTCCTCGAGGAGTACTGCCACTCCACCGCACCGGAGATCTTCCTGTCCGCGGCCAGTCAGCGGACCGAGAACATCCGCCTCGGATTCGGCATCATGCACCTACCGCCGGTCGTCAACCATCCCGCCCGCGTCGCCGAGCGAATCGCGACACTCGACCTGATCTCCAACGGCCGCGTGGAGTTCGGCACGGGTGAGTCGTCGTCGGTCGGCGAACTGGGGGGCTTCGGCGTCGACCCCGCCGACAAGCGTGCGATGTGGGAAGAGGCCCTGGAGGTTTCGATCCGCTGCATGACCGAGGAGCCGTTCAGCGGGTTCAAGGGGCAGCACATCGAGATGCCGCCGCGCAACGTCGTACCCAAACCGCTGCAGAAGCCGCACCCGCCGGTGTGGGTGGCCTGTACGCGGCCGGCATCGGTCGCCATGGCCGCGCAGAAAGGCCTCGGCGCATTGAGTTTCGCCTACACCGGGCCCGGTCCGCTGACCGAGCGGGTGAACGGCTACTACAAGGAGTTCGAGGAGAACGGTGCGCCCGTCACACCTCAGATGAACCCGAACATTCTCGCCATCGGCGGTGACCTGTCGATGATGGTGGCTCCCACCGACGAACAGGCCATCGACCGGCTCGGCAAGGGCGGTGGCTTCTTCGCATTCGGCATCATGCACTACTACATGACCGGTATGCACACGCCTGGCCGGACCGGAGTGTGGAAGCGCCATCTCGAGGAGATCGAGAAGGATCCGAGCATCGTCTACGGACCCGACCGCGGGCCGATCGGCAGTCCGGAGACCGTGCGAAACTTCCTGCGCGGCTACGAGGAAAGCGGCGTCGACGAGCTGATCCTGCTGCTGACGCCCCGCCGCCACGACGAGACGATGGAATCCATCGAGTTGATGGGCAAAGAGGTGTTGCCCGAGTTCATCGAGCGCGACGAGAAGGCCCAGGCGGAAAAGGCCAAGCGGCTCGAGCCGATCATGGAAAAAGTGGAGGCTCGCCGGCCGGCATCGCAAGCCCCCTTCTTCGACGAGAGCTACGCGTTCGGCGGCCTGCCCACCGGACGCCAGAACTACACCGCCAACGAGGTCTCCCTGGCGATGGACGAGATGAACGCCGGCATCGAGGCTGCTGCGGCGAAACTCAAGTCAGGAGAAGGATGGACGAGCCGCAATCCGACCGTCGACCAAAAGTGAGCCATGAGCCGTACTGACGAACTGTGGCGCTATGACGGGCGCCGCGTGGTCGTCACCGGATGCGCGTCAGGCATCGGCGCCCACGTCGCCAGGCAGGTCGCCGATCTCGGCGCGTTGGTGATCGGACTCGACATCAAACCGCCCGCCGAGTCTGTCGGCGCGTTCATCGCACTGGACCTGTCGGATCCGGCGTCGATCGACCGGGCCGTCGACGAGATCGGCGACCGGGTCGATGCGCTGTTCAACATCGCCGGGGTGTCGTCGGGGATCAAAGATCCGCTGCGCGTGGTGGCGATCAACTTCCTCGGCACTCGGCGGTTGACCGAGGCGCTGGTACCGAGAATGCCGCCCGGTTCGGCGATCGCGAACGTGTCGTCGCTGGCCGCCTCGGCCTACCGGGAGAACGCACCGGTGACGGTCGGACTGGTCGACACGGACTCGGTCGACGCGGGAATCGAGTGGTGTAAACGAAATCCCGAGGCACTGGCCGACGGCGGTGGTTACCGGTTGTCCAAGGAGGCGATCATCCTCTACGGCATGGCCCACGTTGCCGCGTTGGGTGCCAAGGGGATCCGGATCAACTGCACCGCCCCGGGGGTGACGGACACACCCATCCTCGACCAGCTGCGCACTGCGTACGGCCAGGGGTTCCTCGACTCCTTCCGTACTCCGCTCGGCCGCGCCGCGGAACCCGAAGAACAGGCCAGCGTCCTGACCTTCCTGAACAGCAGGGCAGCCAATTACCTCACCGGACAGGTGATCTGGGTGGATGGCGGCACGATGGGGGAGACGGACCTCGCGGGATCGGTGCAGCGACGATGAGAGGCGAGAATGGCTGAGACTTCTTCCATGAGCGACTTCCGCCGGGTCGCCGACGACGTGCGCAACTGGGGCCGCTGGGGTGACGACGACGAACTCGGCACCCTCAACCTCATCACGCCCGAGAAGGTGGCCGAGGCCGCATCGCTAGTGAAGAAGGGCACGGTGATCCCGCTCGGCGGCGATTTCGGGTCGAACGGTCCGCAAGGAGCATTCCAGTTCCGGCCCAACCCCACCCACGTGATGACGGTCGACGGCGGGGACGCGAACACGCTGGCGCAGTACGGCCCGCAGTGGCTGCGGAACTCGGTGGCACACGAGGTCGGCGAGTTCTTCGTGGACAACCCGTTCCGCTTCAACGACGACATGATCGTGATGCCGCTGCAGGCGGCCACGCAGTGGGACGCGCTGTCGCACGTGTACTACGAGGACAAGCTCTACAACGGCTTCCCCGCGGACTCCGTGACCAGCTTCGGCGCTTTCCACTGCGGGATCGACAAGGTCGACGCCAAAGGCATCACATCCCGCGGCGTTCTGCTCGACGTGGTGAAGCATCGCGGAGCCGACGTCTTTCTGGCGCCCGGAAGCCCCGTGACGCCAGACGAACTCGACGACATCGCCAAGGCCCAGGGAGTCACGATCACCGCCGGCGACATCGTCGTCGTGCACACCGGGTGGTGGACCAGGTTCCTGTCGACCGGCGACGGCGCCGAACCCGGTTCCGGGCTGCACTGGACATGCGCCTCGTGGTTGCACGACCACGACGTCGCAGCGGTCGCCGCCGACAACCTGATGGTCGAGGATCCCGACCCGGCCAACGGAGTCGAGGGCACCTTCCTGCCGATGCACATGATCTGCCTGCGCGACATGGGCCTGATGTTCGGCGAGTACTGGGACCTCACCGGCCTGGCGGTCGACTGCGCCGCCGACGGCGTCTACGAGTTCCAGCTCATCGCGCCGCCGCTGAAAGTCGTTGGCGCGGTAGGTGCACCCGTCAGCCCGATCGCGATCAAGTAGTAGGTGAAACCAGATGACTGCACACACCACGACTGGGGATACACCATTCGTCGTCGGACTCGGCGGCACCCTGCGGGCCAACTCGTCGACCGAGCGCGCGCTGCGTTGTTGTCTGGCATCGGTCGAACGGCAGGGCGGCCGGACGCGTCTGTTCTGCGGTGAAGACCTCAACCTGCCCATGTACGCGCCGCACGAACTCGAGCGCACACCAGGGGCCCTCGAACTGGTCGGTGCGCTGCGCGACGCCGATGCCGTCGTCGTCGGATCGCCCGGCTACCACGGGGCGATCTCGGGGCTGGTCAAGAACGCGCTCGACTACATCGAGGACCTTCGTGAGGACCCTCGCGTCTACCTGGACAACACGCCGTGGGGATGCATCAGTTGTGCCTACGGCTGGCAGGCGGCGGTCGGCACGCTCGGACAGTTGCGCTCCATCGGGCACGCACTGCGTGCATGGCCGACCCCGATCGGGGTGGCAATCAACTCCGCCGACCAGATCTGGGACGCCCAAGGGCAGTTGATCCACGACGCCACCCGAAACCAGCTGGACATGCTCGCCACCCAACTACTGTCTTTCGCCAGCACCGCCCGGGAGACCGCGTGACCGCTTCGGGCGCTTCCGCGGAACGCAAGTCCGTCGTGGTTGACGGGCTTGTCACCGGCTACCTCGAAGCGGGACAAGGCGATCCGGTGGTGCTGCTGCACGGCGGCGAGTTCGGGGTGGGCGCCGAGATCGGCTGGGAGCGCAACATCGCCGCACTGGCCGAGCACTACCGCGTGCTGGCCCTCGACATGCTCGGCTTCGGCGAGTCGGCGAAGGTCGTCGACTTCAATGACGGCCGGGGCATGCGGATCCGGCACATCGCGCGGTTCTGCGAAGTCGTCGATGTCGACACCGCGCATTTCGTGGGCAATTCGATGGGCGCGGTGAACCTGTTCGTCGATGCCACCTCCGAATCGCCGGTGCTGCCCGCGCGCAGCCTGGTGACCATCTGCGGCGGCGGCGAGATTCAGCGCAACGAACACTCGGCCGTCCTCTACGACTACGACGCGACGCTCGCCGGGATGCGCCGGATCGTGGAGGCGCTGTTCTTCGACCCGTCGTATCCGGTCGACCAGGCATACGTGCGGCGGCGCTATGAGGCCAGCATCGCACCCGGCGCGTGGGAAGCATTGGCTGCCGCGCGGTTTCGGCGCCCCGGCCTGGACGCACCGCCGTTGCCGTCGAGCAAGCGGGCCTACGGGCGCATCGACGTACCGACGCTGGTCGTCGAGGGCGGCGGCGACAAGCTGCTCCCGAACGGCTGGGCCGCCGAGATAGCGGGCCAGATATCAGGCGGCCGCTCGGCGGTGATCGAGAACGCGGGGCACTGCCCGCAGATCGAGCAACCCGACGCGGTCAACGAACTACTGCTCGGCTTCTTCGCCGAGATACACGAAGGGGCGGCGACATGACCGGCGAACTGGAAGGCAAGGTTGCGGTCGTCACCGGCGGTGCCTCCGGACTGGGCGAGGGCCTGGTGCGACGATTCTGTGCCGAGGGAGCCAAGGTGGTCGTCGGCGACATCGACTGCGACGGAGGCGCACAACTCGTCACGGACCTCGCGGACCAGATCCGGTTCGTCGAAACCGATGTGGCCGAGGTCGATCAGGTGACCCGATTGGTGACAACGGCCGTCGAGGAGTTCGATGGCCTGCACGTCATGGTGAACAACGCCGGCGTGTCGGGCAAGATGTTCCCGAAGTTCCTCGACGATGATCTCGCGGACTTCCACCGGGTGATGGCGATCAATGTGCTCGCCGTGATGGCGGGTACCCGTGACGCCGCCCGGCACATGTCCCGACACGGTGGCGGATCGATCATCAACCTGACCTCGATCGGCGGCATCCAGGCCGGCGGCGGGGTGATGACCTATCGCGCGTCCAAGGCGGCCGTCATCCAGTTCACCAAGTCGGCGGCAATTGATCTGGCGCATCACGAGATTCGTGTCAACGCGCTCGCGCCCGGCAACATCCGCACTGCGATCGTGCGCAAGTCCGCGACGGGCGAGGACCTCGAAAAGCTGGAGGAGTTCGAGGCGAAGATCCGTGAACAGATGCGCAATGACCGCCCGCTGAAGCGGGAAGGCACGGTCGACGACGTCGCCGAGGCCGCGCTCTACTTCGCCACTGACCGATCGCGGTATGTCACCGGAACGGTGCTGCCGATCGACGGCGGCACGAGCGCGGGCAAGGTGATCGTTCGCAAGTCGACGCCATGACGACTTTAAATCAGTCGCTTGACTTAACCGTCGCGCAGCGGTTGACTGTGACCGTGACCACTGCCAGAAGTGTGCGCACCGAGCGCGCCAGCATCACGCGGGAAGCGATCTTGGCCGCCGCCGAGCGGCTGTTCGCCGAACATGGCGTGTACGCGGTATCGAACCGCCAGGTCAGCGAGGCCGCCGGGCAAGGCAACAACGCCGCGGTCGGCTATCACTTCGGCACCAAGGCCGATCTGGTGCGCGCGATCGAGCAGAAGCACCGCGTGTCGATCGAGCGGCTGCTGGCGCGCATGCTGGCAGCGATCGGGGACTCGACCGAATTGCGCGACTGGATCGCCTGCATGGTCTGTTCGCTCACCGAACACCTGGACCAACTCGGGAACCCGACGTGGTATGCGCGGTTCGCCGCGCAGGCGCTGGCCGACCCCGCCTACCAGAAGATCGTCGTCAAGGATGCGCTGGCCTCGCCGTCGCTGCTGCAGGTCGTCGACGGCATCACCCGCTGCCTGCCCGATCTGCCCATGCCGGTTGTCATCGAGCGCAACATCATGGTGCGCAACCTGATGATGCACACCTGCGCCGATTTCGAACGGGCCTTCGCCGAGGGCGCCGACATGCCCAGAACCACCTGGAGTTCGGTGGCTTCGGGCCTCATCGACGCGATCGTCGGGTTGTGGCGGGCACCGATCACGGAGCAGCCCTGACATGAAAGTCGCAGTCGACCAAGACAAATGCGTGTCCTCCGGGCTGTGCGTGCTCAACGCGAGCGACACCTTCGACCAGCGCGACGACGACGGCGTCGTGGTCCTGCTCGAGCACAGCCCCTCGGGGTCCCAGGCTGAGAACGCCCGCAAGGCGGCCGCGGCCTGCCCCGCACTCGCCATCCACATCGAGGAGTGAGAAAGACACCCATGTCCGACACCCTGACCGGAACCCCAGACGTTTCAGCGGATATTCCCGAGTACCCGATGGAGCGCGACGCCCGCTGCCCCTTCGCCCCACCGCCCCAGATGCTGAGAATGGGTGAGTCCAAATCGCTGTCACGGGTGCGCATCTGGGACGGCAGCACGCCCTGGCTGATCACCGGTCACGCAGTCGCGCGCGGACTGTTCGCCGATCCGCGGGTCAGCGTCGATGACCGCCGCGAAGGGTTCCCGCACTGGAACGAACACATGCTGTCCACGGTGCACAAGCGGCCGCGCTCGGTGTTCACCTCCGATGCCGAGGAGCACACGCGGTTCCGGCGGATGCTGTCCAAGCCGTTCACCTTCAAGCGGGTGGAGGGTCTGCGACCGGCCATCCAGCAGGTGACCGACGAGTGCATCGACAACATCCTCGCCGGCCCGCAACCTGCCGACATCGTCACCGCCCTGGCGCTGCCCGTGCCCACCCGGGTGATCAGCGAGATGCTCGGAGTGCCTTACGAAGACCACGAGTTCTTCCAGCACCACGCCAACGTCGGCCTCGCCCGCTACGCGTCCGCCGAGGACGGCCAAAAGGGCGCGATGAGCCTGGCGAAATACCTGAGCGATCTGGTCAGGGCCAAGATGGAAAGCCCCTCCGAGGACGCGGTGTCCGACCTCGCCGAGCGCGTCAACGCCGGTGAGATCAGCGTCAAGGAGGCCGCGCAGTTGGGCACCGGGCTGCTCATCGCAGGGCACGAGACCACGGCGAACATGATCGGTATCGGCGTGCTGGCACTGCTGGAGAATCCCGAACAGGCTGCGCTGCTGCGCGATTCGGATGATCCGAAATTCATCGCCAACGCGGTCGAGGAGCTGATGCGCTACCTGTCGATCATCCAGAACGGCCAGCGCCGCGTGGCCATCGAGGACATCGAGATCGCGGGCGAGACCATCCGTGCGGGTGAGGGCATCATCCTCGACCTGGCGCCGGCGAACTGGGACGCCAGCGCCTACCCCGAACCCGAAAAGCTCGATCTCGGCCGCGAGGCCGGCCAACAGCTGGGCTTCGGCTACGGCCGGCACCAGTGCGTCGGTCAGCAGCTCGCCCGCGCCGAGTTGCAGATCGTGTTCCACACCTTGCTGCGGCGCATTCCGACATTGCGCCTGGCCGTGCCGATCGACGAGGTGCCGTTCAAACACGACCGTCTCGCCTACGGCGTCTATGAGCTTCCGGTGGCCTGGTAGTCAGGTCCGTTTCACAGCCCGATTGGAGTGTCAACGATGTCAGCACCCAGCACCACTCTTTATCCTCCCGAGGGATTCGGTGCTCCCAAACACCGCAAAGGCCATGCCACAGGCGATTTCGGACTTCCTGAGGGCACCGAGATCTTCTCGGCCGACAACCACATCTCGGTGGCCGACGACATCTTCTACGAACGCTTCCCCGAGGAGCTCAAGGGCGCCGCGCCGCGGATCTGGTACGAGGATGGCGCGTACATGGTCGGCATGAAGGGCAAGGCCTGGACCGGCGGCGATTTCGGCCGGGTGCTGATGCAGTACGACGACCTGGCCGGCGCCGCGTCCAACAACATCGAGGCCCGTGTCCGGGAGCTCAAAGAGGACGGCATCGACAGGGAGTTGGCCTTTCCCAACGCCGTGCTCGCGCTGTTCCACTACCCGGACAAGGCGTTGCGCGAGCGGGTGTTCCGGATCTACAACGAGCACATCGCCGATCTGCAGGAACGCAGCAAGGGCCACTTCTACGGCGTCGGACTGATCAACTGGTGGGACCCCAAGGGCACCCGCAGCACACTGGAGGAGCTGAAGTCACTGGGGCTGCGGACATTCCTGCTGCCGTTGAACCCGGGCAAGGACGACGACGGCAACATCTACGACTACGGCAGCACCGACATGGATGCGGTGTGGGACGAGATCGAGGAGGCCGGCGTGCCGGTCAGCCACCACATCGGTGAGACGCCGCCGAAGACGCCGTGCCAGCACAACAGCGTGGTGGTCGGCATGATGGTCAACGTCGACTCGTTCCGCGAACAGTTCGCCAAGTATGTGTTCTCCGGCATCCTCGACCGACATCCGAAGCTCAAGATCGGCTGGTTCGAAGGCGGTATCGCCTGGGTGCCGACGGCACTTCAGGACGCCGAGCACATGTTCGCCTCGTACCGGCACATGTTCAACCACCAACTCGACCACCCGGTCCGCCACTACTGGGACAACCACATGAGCGCGTCGTTCATGGTCGATCCGCTCGGTCTCGAGCTGATCGACAAGATCGGCGTGGACAACGTGATGTGGTCATCGGACTATCCGCACAACGAATCCACGTTCGGCTACTCGGAGAAGTCGCTGAAGACGGTCGTCGACGCGGTCGGGTCCGAAGACGCCATCAAGATCGTCAGCACCAACATCAAGAACTTCCTGGGGATCTCGTGACTGTGATGTCTACTGCGTCGCCGTCGGTCAACACGTCCTTCGACATACCCGAGCTGCCGGACCGCGCCCGGATGTACCGCGAATGCGGAGCCCGACTGCGCGACTCGATGAACGAAAAAGGTGTCGACGCACTCGTTCTCATCGGCAACGGGAACGTCGTGTACGCGACCGGTGTCAGCTGGCCGCTGCTCGATGCCGGGCTGTCGCATGTGGAGCGGCCGGCGGCGATCGTGCTCGCCGACGATCCGCACCCACACCTGTTCATGCCGCTGCGCGAGGGATCGGCCTCACAGTGCGAGGTGCCGGCCGATCACGTGCACGGCCCGCTGTACCTCGAATTCGACGAGGGCGTCGCACAATTCGCCAAGGTGCTGGCCGACCTGGTGCCCGCCGGCGGCTCCGTCGCGGTGGACGAACTGACCGGTGCGATGCGCCGCGCGTCGAGCACGCTGTTCCCCTCCGGCCCGCCGTCGGACGCCGCGCAGGTCGTGGGACCCGCCAAGTTGGTCAAGACGCCCGACCAGGTCTCGTGTGTCCGCAACGCCTGCCGCATCACCGAAGAAGCCATGGTCGACGTGCAGAAGGCGCTCGCGCCCGGGGTGCGGCAGGTCGACCTCTCCGCGGCGTTCGTCCGGCGGGCGTTCGAACTCGGGGCGACGGCCAACATGCTCGAGGCCATCTGGCAGGTGATGCCGACGACGAAGACCAGCGGGTCTGTCTGGACCACCACCGGCGACCTCGCGCTGCCGCTGCTGACCACCGAACGCGAACTCGAACGCGGAGACGTGTTGTGGACCGACGTCAGCATCACCTACACGGGTTACTGCTCGGACTTCGGCCGCACCTGGCTCGTCGGCGATGAGCCGACGGACCGCCAGCAGGCCCAGTTCGAGAAGTGGCGCGAGATCCTGTCCGCGGTGCTGGAAGTCACCAAGGCCGGTGCGACGTCCGGTGACCTGGCTCGCGCGGCGATCGCCGCCAACGGAGGCCGAAAGCCGTGGCTGCCCCACTTCTACCTCGGCCACGGAATCGGCACCAATGCGGCCGAAATGCCGATGATCGGAACCGATCTCGGCGAGGAGTTCGACGACAAGTTCGTGTTCCCGACCGGGATGCTGCTGGTGCTGGAACCGGTGGTGTGGGAGGACGGTACCGGTGGTTATCGAAGCGAGGAGATCGTGGTGATCACCGACGACGGCTACCAATCGATCACCGACTACCCCTACGCACCCTACGGACGGATCTGATGGCACTCCAAATCCTCCCTGATGCAGCCGATTTGCGAAGGGGCCGCCGCGAACGCGCGCTGGCCCAGATGGCGGACCGCGACATCGACATCCTGGTGTTGGGCCGCCAGGCCAACGTCCGATACGTGACCGGCGCCCCGCAACTCTGGGTCGCGGGCACCCGCCCCTTCGGGCCGATCTGCGAGGTCGTGCGGTCGACCGGAGAGATCCACCTCAACAGCACCTGGGACGAGGGCATCCCCGACGAGATCCCGCACGACCACCTCTACGGGTTGGCGTGGAACCCGATGACGCTCGTCGACGTGCTCAAGGTGCTGCCCGGCGCCGCCACCGTGAAACGAGTCGGAACCGACTCGCTGACACCGACGTTCGCCCAACTTCTGCCGATGGCTTTCCCGAACGCCGAACTGGTCGACGCCGAACCCGCGCTGCGGGCGGCTCGCCGGATCAAAACGGCCGACGAGATCGCGGTGTTGCGCGGTGCGCTGGGAGTGGCCGAGGCGGCGCTCGAGGCGGCCCGCGCGGAGTTGACATCCGGTGTCACCGAGCAGACGTTGACCGGGGCGCTGATGGAGGCGATGGCCGCCGGCGGCGTCACCACGCCCGCCACCCAGGACGGTGCGTGGGCGACCAGCAAGGAGCATCCGTGGCGGCGCGCCCGCGGCGACGGCCGCATCGAGAACGGCGACCTGGTCGCGTTCTCCGCTGGGGCGTTGGCCGACGGCTATGTCGGCGAGGTCGGCCGCACCTGGCCGGCCGGTGACGTCGACGAAGCAGCGGTGCCGGCACTCTACGACCGCTGGAACAGGCTGTGGGACAGGCTGGTAGCGGCCTGCCGCCCGGGTTATCCGGCGAGCGACCTGCTCGCTGCGTACGAGGCGGCGGGCGAGCCGCTGCCCGCCATGCCCGTCGCCCACGGCCTCGGCCTCGGCTACGATTCACCGGTCGTCACGCCCGCGCTGCGGGCGACCGTGGCCGAGGAGGTGCTCGAACCCGGCATGGTGCTCGCGGTCACCGGCTACGTCTGGCAGCAGGGCGTCGGGGCGGTCTTCGGTCGCGAGGCCGTCCACATCACCGCCGACGGGACAGAGGTGCTGACCTCCAGCCCGTTCTGGAGTGGCGCGGGCGTCGGAATCGGTTGAGGGCACGCATGACTTCTCCTCGCGAGCGACCGTGTCTGCACACGACACGCCGTCAATGGGCAACATTTTGTGGTCGCTCGCGGTGAAAGGATCACCGTGAAAGACCCGCCCGCGCCAGAGGAAATCGTTCTCTACGAGAAGGACCCGTCGACCAAGATCGCGACGATCACGTTCAACCGGCCCGAGTACTTGAACGCACCCACGTCGGCGGCCCGGCTCCGATACGCCGACCTGTTGCGCGGCGCCACCGTCGACGACGATGTGAAGGTCGTCGTGATTCGGGGTGTCGGGGAGAACCTCGGCAGCGGTGCCGATCTGCCGGACTTCATGGCGGGCGATGACGAGGCACGGCTGGACGAGCTGCGGATCGACGATCCGAATGTCACGTATCCGCCGCAAGGGTCGTTCCGGCACGGCGCGACGATGGGACAGTGGTATGCCAACGTCGCCGCCGGCAACCGGGCGCTGCAGGAACTCAAGAAGATCAGCATCGTCGAGGCGAAGGGCTACTGCTACGGCTGGCACTTCTACCAGTGCGCCGATGCGGACCTGGTGATCTCCAGCGACGACGCGCTGTTCGGCCATCCGTCGTTTCGGTACTTCGGGTGGGGCCCGCGGATGTGGACATGGGTGATGACGATGGGGCTGCGGCCGTTTCAGGAGATGGTGTTCACCGGTCGGCCGTTCACCGCCGACGAGATGTTCGCCTGCAACTTCCTCAACAAGGTGGTGCCACGGGGTCAGCTCGAAGCCGAAGTGGCCAAGTACGCGCATGCATGCGCTCGAAACCGCCCGGTGGACAGCGTCTTTCAACAGAAGATGTTCTTCGAGGTGGTCAAGCAGTTCCAAGGCGAATATCTGGGCAGCCTGTTGTCGGCGATGTTCGAGTCGATGGGCGGCTTCGCACGACCCGACGGTGAGGACTTCATGCTGGGGGATGCGATCGATGCGGGTCTCGCCGACGCCGTCAACGACAACGACGACAAATTCCCGCCGGAGTTCCGGTTGAGCAAGTCGAACCGTAGGAAGAAGGATTAGTGCCTGCGCTGGACGAGTACACCGTCGTTGACCTCTCAAGCGGGATCGCGGGTGCGTATTGCACGAAGCTGCTCGCCGACGGTGGCGCCACGGTGATCAAAGTCGAGTCGCCGGCCGGTGATCCGCTGCGGACCTGGTCGGCTTCGGGTGCGGAGATCGAATCCGGCAGCGACGGCGCGCTGTTCAACTTCCTGTCCTGCTCCAAGTACAGCGTCGTGGTCGACCCTGCGAGCGCCGACGACGTGGGCTTGCTCCGTGGGCTGCTGCGGTCTGCGGACGCGGTGGTGTGGTCGCGCGGATCGACGGTCGCCGCGCTCCGCGAATTCGGGCCGGCCGCAATCGCAGACGCGTACAGCAGCCTGACCGTCACCGCGATCACCCCCTTCGGTCTCGATGGGCCGTGGGCCGACAAGCCCGCCACCGAGTTCACGGTGCAGGCGTGGTCGGGTGGGGTGATCGGGCTGGGCCGCGGTGCGCAAGACCGCGCGCCGCTGTTCGTGGCGGGACAGATCGGGGAGTGGCTGACCGGCGCGTTCGCGGCTGCAGGCACCATGGCGACAGCGTCGGGGTTGGTGGACGTCTCGATGCTGGAAACCGAAATCCTCAGCCTGACCTACTATTCGGTGTCCTTTCATGACGCACTTGGGCGACCGTTTCGCGACCGTCGCCGCCTGACGATCCCCGGTGTGGCGTCGGCGGCCGACGGGCTGGTGGCATTGGGCTGCGGCACCGCGCAACAGTGGTTCGACCTGTGCGCAATGGTCGGCCATGACGAATGGATCGACGAACAGGCCGACCTGTCCATCACCGAACAGGCCAACATCCACGCCGAGCAGATCTACGAGTGGGTGCGCGACAACCGCGTCGAGGACATCCTCGACCTGTCCAGTGCGTTCCGGATCCCGAACGCGCCGGTCGGAAACGGCGCCAACGTCACATCCTTCGACCACTTCGTCGAGCGGGGCGCTTTCGTCACCAACCCCCGCGACGGCTTCACACAGCCGGGCGCGCCGTACCGCACCAGCCCGTCGCTGCTGCGCCCGCCGCGGCCCGCGCCCGGGCTCGGCGAGCAAACCGAGGAGTACCGCTCGCGAACGGTACGCCAGGGTCGCGATTCTTCAGAGATCACGACCCTTGCTGCAGTTTCGCGAACGCCGTTCGACGGGCTGCGGGTGCTCGACTTGACGAGCTTCTGGGCGGGGCCGTCGTGCACCCATGCGCTGGCGCTGCTGGGCGCCGAGGTGATCCACGTCGAGTCCACCGCACGGCCCGACGGCACCCGGCTGATCGCCGGTGTGCCGACCACCGAGGAGCAGTGGTGGGAGCGTTCGCCGATCTTCTCGGGTTTGAACACGAACAAGAAGAGTGTCACGCTCGACATCCGCTCAGACCGCGGCGTGGAACTGCTTCGTGAGTTGGTCAAGACATCTGACGTCATCGTCGAGAACTACACACCTCGGGTACTCGACCAGATCGGCCTCGACTTCGACGCGGTGCACCGGTTGCGTCCCGATGCGATCATGATGCGCATGCCGGGTTTCGGGCTCGACGGTCCGTGGCGCGACAAGCCCGCCTTCGCCTACGTGATCGAAGACTGCTCCGGAATAACCTGGCTGACCGGACATCCCGACCAGAACCCGGTCGAACCGTATTCCGTCGGCGACCCGAACGCCGGTGTGCACGGCCTCAACGCGTTGCTGCTCGCGCTGGCGCACCGGCGGCGAACGGGCCAGGGTGTGCGGATCGAAGCGGCCATGGTCGACGCCGCACTCAACGTCGCGGCCGAGCAGGTCGTCGAGTACTCGGCATACGGCAACCTGATGCAGCGGCAGGGCAACCGTGGACCGACCGCGGCGCCGCAGAACCTGTATCGCACCGGCGAACTCGACGAGTTCGGCCGACCCGACGACTGGGTGGCGATCGCGGTTGCCACCGACGAACAGTGGGCCGCGCTGGTCACCGCCCTGGGCCACCCGGCATGGGCGACCGACGAGCTCACCACCGTCGACGGCCGCCGCCACCACCACGACGCGATCGACGACCACCTCAGCCAGTGGTGCGCCACCCGAACCGGCGACCAGATCGTCGAAACACTGTGGGAGGCGGGAGTACCGGTGGCCAAGGTTATGCAACCGCACCGCGTCGGCGAACTGCCGCAAGTGGTGCACCGCGGCTTCTACGAGCACGTCGAGCATCCCGTCAACCCCGCGGCCCGGCACAGCACGCTGCCCATGCGCTTCTCCGGCGCACGGCAGGGCCTTCACCGAAGCCCGGCACCGCTGCTCGGACAGCACAACCGCGAAGTGCTCACCGCGCTGGGGCTCTCCGATGATGAGATCACCGATCTCGAGCAACAGGGGGTCATCGGAAACGCGCCGGAAGGGCTCGCGATCCGCACCACCAAGACCGGATGACGGCCGCATGGATGACCGTGACGTCGTGCTACGGCCGAGATTGCAGCCACGGCTGTCCGTCAGCGAACGACCCTCACTGCAATCTCGGCGCTAGGCGCGTCGCGAGTCGCTAACCTCGACCGATGGCCATCAACCCCTCAGACATCCTGCTGACCGGACGAGTCGCGGTGGTCACGGGCGGTGGCGCGGGCATCGGCAGGGGAGTCGCCGAAGGGTTGGCGGCGTTCGGCGCGTCGGTCGCGATCTGGGAGCGCGACGCCGAGGCTTGCGCGGGGGCCGCCGAACGTCTTGGCGCACTGGGCATCGTCACCGACGTCCGGGACAGCGGCCAGGTCGACGCGGCACTCGAGCGCACCGTCTCCGAACTCGGCGAGGTGTCCATCCTGGTCAACAACGCCGGCGGCGTGTTCTTCTCCCCGCTACTCGACACCACCGAGAACGGCTGGGATGCGCTGTACAAAGCCAACCTGCGCCATGTGCTGCTGTGCACCCAGCGGGTCGCGCGGCGGCTGGTCGAGGGGGGACGGCCCGGCAGCGTGATCAACGTGACGTCAATCGAAGGTGTCCGGGCCGCACCGGGTTACGCCGCCTACGCGGCCGCCAAGGCGGGCGTCATCAACTACACCCAGACCGCGGCGTTCGAACTCTCGCCGCACCGCGTCCGCGTCAACGCGATCGCCCCGGACCTCACGCTGACCGAGGGACTGATGCAGATCTCGGGCGGCACGCTTCGGCCCGATGTCGCACCGGGCATACCGATGGGCCGACCGGGACACGTCGACGAGATCGCTTCCACGGCAGTCTTTCTCGCTTCCGATATGGCCGGCTACATCACCGGGCAGACCATCCACGTCGACGGCGGCACGCACGCGGCGGGCGGCTGGTACCACCACCCGCAGACCGGCAGCCCGACGCTGGGTCCTCCGGCTCAGTGAGCCCAGCCGTCGGCGGACTGGTCGTCGAAGGTGCGGTCGATGCGCTCGAACCGGCGACGGATCGAGCCGCGGGCCGCGCTGTGCGGCAATACATACAGCCGGTTGGCCTGGATCGCGTCGGCGGTCAGCCGGGCCACCTCGTCGACGTCGAGCACCGAGTCGTCGCCGGGATCCGACGCCAACTGCTGCACGGTCTCGGCGGCCGACGGGGTGGCCGGGCCGTAGTCCTGGCTGCGGACGCGTTCGGTGTTGGCGAGCAGGTCGGTGTCGACGATCATCGGGCACAGCACCGTCACGCCGATACCGTTCCCGCGCGCCTCGCGGGACAACGTTTCGGCGAGCGCCACGACACCGTATTTGGCCACGCAATACGGCCCCAGGCCGACGTTCGGAATCAACCCGGCGAACGACGACGTGAACGCGATGTGGCTGTCGGCTTCCTGCGCGATCAGCCGCGGCAGAAACGCCTCGACGCCGTGGATCGGACCCCACAGATCGACGTCGATGACGAAGCGCCAGTCGTCGTGGCTGGTGTCGGCGATCGGCCCGGCGTATGCGATACCGGCGTTGTTGAACACCAGGTGGACGTCGCCGAACACGGCGAAGGCCTCATCGGCCAATCGGTTGACGTCATCGAGCTTTCGCACATCGCAGACCACGCCGTGCGCATCGACGCCGTCGGCGCGTAGGCCCGCGACGGCGTGGTCGAGCGCCGCCGAATCGATGTCGCCGAGCATGATGCGGGCGCCGCGCCTGGCGAATTCTCTTGCGGCGGCGAACCCGATACCGCTCGCGCCGCCGGTGATGACCGCCGAACGTCCGTTGAACTTCTCCACCCGGCGAACACTAGGCCGTCAGGACAACTCGCGGGGCTGATCCCACGCGGGGTCGCCCAACCGGGCGCGGATCGCGCCCCACGGATCCGCGTACTGCCCGGGCGCCTTCCAGTACGCGCCGCGACGTTCGAGGATCGCGCGCAGCAGCGGTGCGAGCGGGGTGAGCAACCGCATCACGTGGCGGGTCCAGCCCGCGTTGGCCGCCGCCTCGGCCTGCATGTCCGGCCACGAATAGTGCTGGAACTGCAAGGCCTCCTGCGCGCGGGTGGTGTCCATCCAATCGGTGACGAACCAGGCGTCGTCACGGTTCGGGTCGCCGGGCCTGCCGGGCGGCAGCACGCCCGCCAGGCCGCGCGCCGCAGCGAGCGCCACGCCGACTTCGCTCTGCCGGATCCGGTGCGAGTCGTCGCCGGCGATCAGCAGGATTTCCCCGAGGACGTCGGCGGTGGTGGCGGCGGCGAAGGCCCACGCGACATCGCGGACGTCGACGCTGTGCAATCGACCGTCGGTGGGCAGCAGGCTCTCGAAATACAGGGCGTCGGAGCTCAGCGCCATCGCTTTCGGATCGGTGCTCAGCACGCCACCGAGTCGCAACACCACCCACGGCAGCGTCGAGGAGCGGACGATCGCTTCGGCCTCCGCCTTGGTTCCGCTGTACAGGTCGCACGGGCGCATCGGGTCGTCGGCCCGCAGCGGTGCCTCGGCGGTGTGCGGATTGCGTGCACCGAAGACCGCGTTGCTCGACGCCTGGATGAAGCGTGGGGGCGTCGGCTGTTGTTCGGCGATGCGCACCAGTGTCGCGGTGGCGTCGACGTTGACGCGTCGCGCGAGTTTCGGGTTCTTGTAGATGGGCGGCGGGATCACCGCGGCGAGGTGGATGATCACCTCGGGGGCGACGTCGGCGATCAGGCGCTGCACCTGATCCTCGTCGGTCAGGTCGGCCCACCGAACGGAGACACCGCCGGGAAGCGTCGACTGCGCTTTACGGTTGGCGGCGGTGTCCAAGTCGGCCACGACCACGGAGCGGCCGAGTTCGGCCAACCTGCGTACGGTCGCCGAACCCACCAGACCGAAGCCGCCGGTCACCAGTACCGTTCCCGCCATTAACACTCCTAGCTGCGGATATGGCATTCTCTTTTTGTGAGAGTAGCAAAACCGGTGGACATCGGGGGCGTCGCGGGTATGACAGGTGCGCGATGAGTAGCAACGGGGCGGGCAAGTCAGAGGTCGCGAAGTGGGATCCCGGGTTCACCCGGGGTGTCGTCAACGCGGTCGGCCCCCTGATCAAGCGGTACTTCCGCGCAGAGGTGCGCGACCTTGACCGCCTCCCGTCGACGGGCGGGGCCCTACTGGTGTCCAACCATTCCGGTGGGATGTTCACCCCCGACGTGTTGATCTTCGCGCCGGAGTTCTACAAGAAGTTCGGCTTCGACCGGCCGGTCTACACGCTCGCCCACTACGGCGTGTTCATCGCCAACATCGGCGACTGGCTGCGCCGCGCCGGGGTCATCGAGGCGACTCGCGAGAACGCCGCCAAAGCGTTGCGCGACGGCGCGATCGTGCTGGTCTTCCCAGGTGGCGACTACGATTCGTACCGGCCCACGTTCACCGAGAACGTGATCGACTTCAACGGCCGAACGGGTTACGTCAGGACCGCGGTGGAGAGTGGCGTGCCGATCGTGCCGATGGTGTCGATCGGCGGTCAGGAAACCCAATTGTTCCTGGCGCGTGGCGATTCGATCGCCCGCCGCCTCGGCTTGACCAAGGCGCGGATGGAGATCCTGCCACTGTCGATCGGGTTCCCGTTCGGTCTGTCGGCGATCTTTCCGCCCAATCTGCCGCTACCCGCCAAGATCGTCACGCGTGTCCTGGAACCCATCGACGTCGTAGCCGAATTCGGCGAAGACCCGGACGCGGAGATGGTCGACCTTCACGTCCGCGCGGTGATGCAGGAGGCGCTCGACGAGCTTGCCCGCCAACGCCGCTTTCCTGTGCTTGGCTGAACGCATGGCAGACCACCTGGGACTCATTCAGACGCTGTGGCGGGCCGGCCTGATCGCGCCGCTGCGACCCGACAAGTACCTGCGGATGGGTGCGGCGATGCGCCGGGTCGGAATGACTGCGACCGTCGGCTTCGCCGCGGCCGCGCAACGGTGCCCGGACCGCCCCGGCCTCGTCGACGAACGCGGCACCCTGACCTGGAAGCAGATCGACGACCGCTGCGACGCCGTGGCCAGCGGGCTTCAGAGCCTGCCCGGCGGCACACCGAAAACCGTTGCGGTGATGTGCCGCAACCACCGCGGCTTCATCGAGTCACTGGTGGCGTCGAACCGGGTGGGCGCCGACGTGCTGCTGCTCAACACCTCGTTCGCAGGTCCCGCGCTGGCCGAGGTGGTCGATCGCGAAGGCGCCGACGTCGTCATCTACGACGAGGAGTTCGCCGAGATCGTCGAGCGGGCGATGGCCGACAAACCGGACGCTGTCCGCATCCTTGCCTGGACCGACGGACCCGCAGCCGGGCGGACACTCGACGGGCTCATCGACGCCAACCTCGGCAAGCGACCAGCTCCCGCCGAACGCAAGAGCGACATCATCCTGCTGACGTCCGGCACCACCGGAACCCCGAAGGGTGCCAAGCGCGGCGAAGGCAGCGGCGGCGCAGGCGATCTCAAGGCGGTGCTCGACCGCACGCCGTGGCGTGCCGAGGAGGCGACCGTCATTGTCGCGCCGATGTTCCACGCGTGGGGCTTTTCTCAACTGCTGTTCGCCGCACTGCTGGCCTGCACCATCGTCACCCGGCGCAAGTTCGATCCGGAGGCGACGCTGGATCTGGTCGACCGGTACCGGGCGACCGGTCTCGTCGTCGTGCCGGTGATGTTCGACCGGATCATGGACCTGCCCGAAGAGGTGCTGAACCGCTACAGCGGCAAGTCACTTCGGTTCGCCACGGCATCGGGTTCGCGGATGCGCCCCGATGTGGTGATCAAGTTCATGGACCGGTTCGGCGACGTGATCTACAACAACTACAACGCGACCGAAGCCGGAATGATCGCCACCGCGACACCGAGCGACCTGCGGGCCGCGCCCGACACGGCCGGAACACCCGCCGACGGCACCGAGATTCGCATTCTCGACGCGGAGTTCAACGAACTTCCCAACGGGGAGACCGGACAGATCTTCGTGCGCAGCGGCACGCTGTTCGACGGATACACCTCGGGCGCCACCAAAGACTTCCACGAGGGCTTCATGGCGTCGGGCGACGTGGGGTACCTCGACGACGCGGGCCGGTTGTTCGTGGTCGGCCGCGACGACGAGATGATTGTCTCCGGTGGAGAGAACGTCTATCCGATCGAGGTCGAGAAGACGCTGGCCGCACATCCCGATGTCGAGGAAGCGGTGGTGCTGGGCGTCGAAGACGAGCAGTACGGCCAGCGCCTCGCGGCATTCGTCGTGCTCGGCGACGGTGCGAACGCCAACCCGGACGACCTCAAACAGCATGTGCGGGAGAACCTGGCGAATTACAAGGTGCCGCGGCAGATCACCGTGCTCGACGAGTTACCGCGGGGCAGCACCGGCAAGGTGCTGCGCAAGGATCTACGCGATCTGGTGACCTAGGTAGTGGCGGCGGTGGCCGGCGCCATCGCCGTGTCGACCGTCGACAGCGCCGGAAGCCCTGCGGCGTCACGGATTTCCGCCAGCCCGTGGATCATCGCGTCGGTGGCCTCATGGACGTCGTCGAAGGTCTGGTCGTCGGAGAGCACCGAGATGTCGACCTGATCGACGTAGCTCCACACCGTCATGTTGAACGCGCTGCCCGGCGACAGCACACCGACCGAGTAGATCTCGCTCACCTGAGCGCCCCCGACTTGGCCGTGCCTGCGCGGCCCGGGGACGCTGGAGATCGCGACGTTCATCAGCGGATTGTGGGACGCGCGTCGGGCCTGCCAGCGGAACAGCGCAGGCGCGAGCGGCGGCGGCAGGTAGTCCATCATCCGGGCCTGCAGTGTCGGGCCGAGTAGTTCGTAGACCTCTTTGGCGCGCGAGGTCGCGAAGGACGTCAACCGGACCCGTTCCAACGGGTCGTCGATGTGAACGGGCAACGACACCGACAGCCCGCCGATCTCGTTGCCGGTGATCCGGTCGGGCGACCGGTCGGTGGACACCGGCACCGAGGCCATGATCGGCCGGTCGGCCCGCCCGTCGTAGCGCAGGAGCAGTTCCCGCAACCCACCGGCCGCCATCGCCAGCAGAAGGTCGTTGAACGTCACGCCGAGGTGTTTGGCCGTCTCCTTGACGTCGGCAAGGGACAGGGAGGCAGTGGCGAATGTGCGGGCAGGCGACACCACATGGTTGAGGAATGTGGGCGGTGTCTTGAACATCTTGGCCAGATCGGGAGACGCGCTCTGTCCCCGGAACCGCCGTCGCAAGCGATTGACGCCCTGGCCCGCGTCGACGAGAAGGCGCGGCAACGCCGCGACATGGCGGGCGTTGTCGCGGCCCGCCTCCCACAGCAACTGCCTTCTTGTCGGCGGATCGCATGTCGCGTAGTCCTCGCGCTCGTCCTGCGTACCATCAGCCAGATCCATCAGCCGCGCAAGCAGATTCGCCGAGGCGACCCCGTCGGCCAGCGTGTGGTGCACTTTGCCGATGAGCGCGAAGCGGTCGTCCGCCATTCCCTCGGCGAAGTGGAACTCCCACAGCGGGTGGGTGCGGTCGAGCGGTGTGCTGGCGATCCGTCCGATCACCTCGTCGAGCTCGCGGCGGCCGCCCGGGCTCGGCACCTGGACACGGCGCAGGTGATAGTCGAGGTCGACCGGGCAGTCCTCGAGCCACATCGGATGATGCAGCTTCCACGGGATGTCGACGAGTCGGTACCGCAACGGGTCGAGCAGGTGCAGCCGTCGGGCGATGGTGCGTCGGAACACGTCGAACGTGAACTCGCCGTCGAAGTCGGCGGCGTTGACGATCGCCACCTTCAACGTGTGCGTGTGCAGGTTGGGCGTCTCGCTGTAGAGCAGCATGGCGTCCATGCCGTTGAGTCGCTTCACATCCAACCCCCTGCGGACCGTCGGCCCCGAAGGCTCTATCGAACCATCGGACCGCCCGAGATCGGGGGCTTTCGGCTAACTGATCGCCGCCAGTGCCGCCCGCGTGTCGAGGTCGATGAACGCCGCGGCGTACCGCTGTGCCAACGCGAGGCAGATGTCCGCGTTCTGCCAGGCGTCGCCGCCGGACAGGGTCGCCATCCAGATGGCAAGCCCGTGCGCGACCGAAGCGCGGTACCGTAGCCAAATCTCCTCTGCCGATGGAAGTTCGGCCGCGGGTAGGGTCAGCGTCGCGCGGTATTCGTCGAGCAGATCGCGCTCGCAGCGCCCGCGGTCCTCGATTGTCAACGCGCCCTGCATGAAATAGCCGAGATCCAACGACCAGTTGCCGCGTCGCGCCATCTGCCAGTCGAGGAACCCGACCTCATCGCCGGGAAGGACGTAGGTATTGCCGATGTGCGGATCACCGTGCAGCAGCGTCTGAGGCGCAGTCGTCAGGGTGCCGATGTAGCGGGCCCAGATGTCGACGAATAGTTCCGTGCCGCTCAACCCGAGAATTTCCGAGGAGACCGAATCGCCCAACCGTTCGTGGGCGATGTGCAGCGGGGCGTACTCGAGGCCTTCGAACGCGACGAACGGCTCGAGCCAGCCCAGCGCGGGGTTCGCGGTCAGCCGCTCACCCCAGAACTGGCTGTGCATCCGCGCCAGCCCGCGGACTCCGTTGGTGACCTGCTCGACCGACAACGGGCGGGTCGAGTCGCGCGGGTCGGCGCCGCGGGCGACGACATCCTCCATGATCATCAGGAAATTCGAGCCCGGCTCGTCGATGAGCGCGGCGTAGACGGTCGGATGGTCGAGCGGCAGCGGGACACCCGAGCTGAACAGCCGCGGTTCATGGAACAGACCGCTGGTGAACGCGACGAGCTCGGCGTGGTCGGGGTCGACGGCCTTGGCGAACACCGTCGCAGGGCCCGAACCCGCCGAGTACGTCAGCGCCAGGCGGGCCCGCCGGTTGGTGCCGTCGTCACGCAGCGCGACGGCGACACGTTCGACGGTGGCGCCCGGGAAGTGCTCGGCGAGCGCCGCGGTCATCCAACCGGGGGTGATTTCGTCCCAATTACGGGGCAGGGACAGCTCCGCTGCGGTCATCCGTCAGCTACTTCAGGCAACTGCCGCCGTCGACCGGCAGTGTCACACCGGTGATGTAGCGGCTCTCATCGGAGGCCAGGAACAGCACGGCGTTGGCGATGTCCTCCGGCTCCACCCAACCGATCGGCAGCGTGTGCATCAGCTGGCCGACGACCTTCATGTCGTCGGGGCCCGGGTTCTCCAGATCGGGCCGGAACAGCTTCATCGTCGGTTCGTTCATGAACAGCGGGGTGTTGACGTTCGTCGGGTGCACCGAGTTGACGCGGATGTTCTGGGCGCCCAGCTCGACGGCGAACGTCCGCATCAGGCCCACCACACCGTGTTTGGCGGCGACGTAGTGTCCGGTGTGCGGGTATGCCTTCAGGCCGCCGACCGAACTGGTCAGGATGATCGAGCCGCCGCGGCCACCTTCGAGGATGTGCGGCACGCCGGCCTTGACCGTCTTCCACACGCCGCCGAGGTTGACGTCGATCATGGCGGTCCAGTCGGTTTCGCTGGTCTTGTCCAGTGTCTGGCCGCCGTTGCCGATGCCGGCGTTGGCGACGATGATGTCGAGCCGGCCCATCTGCTCGACACCCGTGTCGACCGCGGCCTTGAGCGCGTCGTAGTCGCGGACGTCGACCTCGGCGGTGAAGATGCGCCGGTTGTGGCCTTTGACCAGATCCGCGGTCTCGGCAAGATCCTCGGGGGTCGACGCGGCGATCAGGTCGACGGTGTCGACCTTCTTACAGATGTCGACCGCGATGATGTCGGCGCCCTCCTGCGCCATCCGTACCGCGTGCGCACGGCCCTGGCCGCGGGCGGCTCCGGTGATGAAAGCGACTTTGCCTTCAAGACGTCCAGTCATTGGTTACCTCAATTCGTCGTTGCTGGAAGGAAATTCATAGAAGTCACGGAAGGAGAGCCGGCATTGACTCCCAGCCGCGGACAGTCGACGTCGGGGACAGCGACGCGTTGGCCATGTCGACATCCCATTCGGGGAAGCGCTTGAGGATCTCCTCGAGCGCGACGCGTCCCTCGAGTCGGGCGAGGGCCGAGCCGAGGCAGTAGTGCGTGCCCACGCTGAAGGCCAAGTGCTGGCGGGCTTCCCGGTGGATGTCGAACACATCGCCGTCCGGCGGGAACTGGCGGTGATCGCGCACCGCTGCGCCGATCAGCATCATCATCACGCTGCCTTCCGGCACCGTCCGGCCGTGGAATTCGACGTCGCGGGTGACGTAGCGGGCCACATGCGGCGCGGGGGGCTCGAACCGCAATATCTCCTCGATCGCCTGGGGGATCAGGGCAGGATTCTCGACGAGGTCGCGGCGCTGATCAGGGTGTTCGGCCAGCACCTTGCCCGCCCAACCGATCAGTCGCGTCGTGGTCTCGTTGCCCGCACCCGCAACCACATTCAGGTAGGTCAGCACCTCCTGGCGGGTCAGCCGTCTGGTGGTGCCTGTCTCGTCGACGAACTCGGCGTTGAGCAACTCGGTCATGATGTCGTCCGATGGATGCTCGACGCGCCAGTCGATGTAGGCCTCGAACAGCTCACCGACCGCGAAATCGGTGCCGGCCTTCATGGGTTTGCCTGCCTCCGTGCGCAATTGCGCGTTTGCGTGGTCGCGGATCATCTCCTGGTCGTCTTCGGGGATGCCCAACAGTGCGCTGATCACCTTCATCGGCATCTGCGCGCCGAGGTCGGCGACGAAGTCGAATCGCCTCGCGCCGATCAACGGGTCCAGGCTCTGTGCGCAGTACTCGCGGATCACCGGCTCGAGTGCGTTGACCTTGCGGGGGGTGAACATGCGAGCCAGCAGCTTGCGGTGGATGTCGTGAATCGGCGGGTCCTCGAAAATCACTGTGCCGGGAGGCATCTCGAGGTCGGCCTTGATCAGCTCGACGATGGCGCCACGAGCAGAGCTGAAGGTCTCCCAGTCCACCAGTGCCCTGTTGATGTCAGCGAAGCGGCTGACCGCGTAGAAGTCGTGCTGCTCGTTGTAATACAGCGGCTGCTCGTCGCGTAGCCGCCGGAACATCGGGTACGGATCGGCGTTCAGTTCTACGTCGTATGGATCGAAGTACACGGCGTCGAGGGTCGGGCTCTCGGCACTGATCGTCACGGGGTCGCCTCTCGGTGGACCAGGGTGGCGTAAGACATCGGGCGGGTATTTGTCTCACAACTCTGGCATTCGCCACGCGAGGGTGTCAACAACGGATTCATCTTCGCCTAATTGCGCTCTTCATAGCGAAGAACACCGTTCTCAAACGGGCTCCGGTCGTCGACTCGCCGACGTGCTTCGGAGGAGAGAACGCGATTCTCGCTCAAGATGCGAGAACGTAGTTCTCGGCTAGCCGGCGGCGAAACCGTGGGAGCAGAAGTCCCACACTTCGTCGGCGGTGATGGGCTTGGTGGTGCCGTCTTCGGCGCCGTTCGACTGCGCGACGAACATCACGGTCTGCATGGTCATTGCCGCCATCCGCTTGGGGTTGATGCCCTCGCGGAGTTGACCGGCTTCGCCGGCTTCTTCCATCAACTCGGTGAGAAGTGCCAGCAGCGGCGCGTGGGCGACCTTCACCTCGGCCGGGTGGGACAGCAGAAGCCGGGGGGCGAAGTCGGTGAACAACGGCCGCTTCGCGGTGGGGTCGGGCCGCGACGACTCGAACAGCAACTGCACCGCGACCTTGAGCCGCTCGATCGGCTCATCCTCGGTGGTGGTGGCGGCGCGGATCTGATCGGCGGACCGGCTCAGGGCGTCCTCGAAAAGCGCCAGCAGAAGCTCGTGCTTGCCGTCGAACTGCAGATAGAAACTGCGCAGCGACTGCCGCGAGCGGTCGACGACCTCCTGCACGGTGAAGTCCGTGCTGCCCTTCTCGATGATGATCGCCTGGGCGGCGTCCAGAAAGCGCTGCACCCGCTGTGCGGCGCGGAGCTTGGCCGTCTTGATCGACCGCTCGACCGCGCGCTGCTTCCAGGCCGGCTCTTCGCTTGGGCTTGTCACTGGCGACTCAGACGCAGGTCGAGTGGGGAGAACATGGACTGACTGTACCGGAGAACGCCTTGCCATTGCGGTCCTCGACCCCCTCGCGGCCAACGTGTCAGAGATTGTAACTTTCTCACGATGAGAATAGTATTCTCATTTTGGAGATAACAGTAGCCTTACCAAAAATTTGATCCAGCGGGAGTCTCGTGCAGCTGACCTTCGATGCTGATGTCGAGGCGTTCCGCGCCGAGTTCAACGCGTTCCTCGACGAGCATCTTCCCTCCGACGCCGTCGCACTCGAGCGGTCGCGGTCCAGCAGTGATGTCCCGGCCTGGGCTCGGGACTGGCAGCGGCTGATGTTC
This sequence comes from Mycolicibacterium celeriflavum, assembly GCF_010731795.1. Lineage (NCBI taxonomy): Bacteria > Bacillati > Actinomycetota > Actinomycetes > Mycobacteriales > Mycobacteriaceae > Mycobacterium > Mycolicibacterium celeriflavum. The sequence continues at coordinate 4,949,225 of NZ_AP022591.1, forward strand.
GACAACGGCTGGCTGTTGCCGGGGCATCCGCCGGAATTCGGCGGTCGCAACGCCACGATCCTGCAGCAGTACGTCCACCAACAGGAACTGGCCTGTCGGCGCGTGTATCTGACGTACAACCCGCAGGGTGTCGGCATCATCTCCGCGTCGCTGATCTCGTTCGGCACGCCCGAGCAACAACAGCGCTGGGCGGTCCCGATCCTGCGCGCCGAGATCACCGCGTCGCTGGGGATGAGCGAACCCGGCGCGGGATCGGACCTGGCGTCGCTGCGTACCAGCGCCGTCCTTGACGGTGACCATTTCGTCGTCAACGGACAGAAGGTGTGGACGTCGGGCGCACACGACGCCGATGTGTTGCTGACTTTCGTCCGCACTGATCCGAAAGCCGCCAAACGCAAGGGCATCAGCGTGCTGATGATCCCGACCGACCTGCCCGGCGTGGTGCGGCGGCCGTTCGCGTCGTTGTGCGATGTCGACGACCTGGACTTCAACGAGGTCTTCTTCAACGACGTGCGGGTGCCCGTCGAGAACCTGGTCGGGCCGCTGAACGAGGGCTGGCGGGTAGCCAACGGTTCTCTGGGTCATGAGCGAAACATGCTGTGGCTCAGCTACGCCGATCGCCTGCAGGAACTCGTCGAAGATTTTCGACCCTCCTCCGCGCTCGATCGCGACCGATACGCCGGGCTGGTGATGGACAACCAGGCGTTGCGGCTGCTCGGCTCGGTCGCGCTGGCCCGCGCAGCGCGCGGCGATGAAGACGTACCCGCCCTGTCGGTGCTCAAACTCCTCGGCTCGGAGGCGTCGCAGGCGGCGACGGAGTACGCGCTCGCCGCCGCGGGCACCGATGCGCTGGCCGCGCCGAACTTCTCCGGCCCGTACAGCGCTCACCACCTCGACCTGTACCGGTGCGGCTGGTTCGAACGATACGTACGGACGTTCGGCGGCACGATCGCCGGCGGCACTTCGGAGATCCAACGCAACATCATCGCCCAGCGGCTGCTGGGCCTGCCGCGAAACTAGAAGGACTGCAACATGTACATCGACTATGAGGTCGCCGACCGCATCGCGACCATCACGTTGAACCGGCCCGAAGCCGCCAATGCGCAGAACCCGGAGCTGCTCGACGAACTCGACGCCGCGTGGACCCGCGCAGCCGAGGACAACGAGGTCTCGGTGATCGTGTTGCGCGCCAACGGGAAACATTTCTCGGCCGGACACGACCTGCGCGGGGGCGGACCCGTACCGGACAAGATCACGCTCGACTTCATCATCGCGCACGAAGCCAAGCGCTATCTGGAGTACACGCTGCGCTGGCGCAACGTGCCCAAGCCGTCGATCGCCGCGGTGCAGGGCCGCTGCATCTCCGGCGGGCTGCTGTTGTGTTGGCCGTGCGACTTGATCGTCGCCGCCGACGACGCGCAATTCTCCGACCCCGTGGTGCTGATGGGCATCGGCGGCGTCGAATACCACGGGCACACTTGGGAACTCGGCCCGCGCAAGGCCAAGGAGATCCTGTTCACCGGCCGGGCGATGACGGCCGACGAGGTGGCCGCCACCGGCATGGTGAACAAGGTGGTGCCGCGCGATCAGCTGGACTCGGAAACCAGGGCGCTGGCCGAGCAGATCGCGAAGATGAACCCGTTCGCGCTGCGGCAGGCCAAACGCGCGGTGAATCAGACGCTGGATGTGCAGGGTTTCTATGCGGCCATCCAGTCGGTGTTCGACATCCATCAGACCGGCCACGGCAACGCTCTGAGCGTGGGCGGTTGGCCGGTGCTGGTGAACCTCGACGAGATGAAAGCCAACATCCAGTAATCCGTTGTCGGCGAGCGTGCGTGTTTGCACACGACACGCCGCCGATTTTCTGCACTTTGCGCACATTCACGCCGCGCGAGCGTGACGTAATTGCCGGTCCACCCTCGCCACGAAATCCCATGCTCGGTGACGCACGTCGTCGAACACGATCGCGATGATGATCCAACCGATGTCATGCAACGCGAGTCGACGACGACGGTCGTTGCGGACTGCGTCCGGGTCGGCGTGCCAATCGACTCCGTCGTACTCCACTGCGACGCGAAACTCGGGCCACGCGAAATCGAGGCGGCGTAGTTCACCGTTGCCGTCGACGACCTCGTACTGCAGCTCGGGCATCGGCAGCCCACCGTCGATCATTACCAGCCGCGCCTCGCTTTCCATCGGCGACTCGGCGCGACCGTCGGCGAGCGCAAGAAGATTGCGCACCGCGACGATGCCCCGCCGTCCTGCCTGTTCGATTGCCGCGCGCCACAATTCGCCGCGGGCGCATGTGCCGGAACGGAGGGCGGCGTCGAGAGTCGCCAGCGCGCGGGGCCGACGCAATGCGCGGGCTACTTCGACCGCGGTCCACGCCGGCGATGTCGCGAGCCGCTCGGCCGCCCTCACCAGCGGCGCGCCGTCGCGACGATGCACGACCAGACCGTCGACCGGACGCAGCTGATGACCGGGTGGATTGAGCACATGAAGTGCGGGAGTTTCCTCGGTGTCGAAGCCGAACAGCGCCGCGGCGGTGGACAGGCACACCGGGACGGTGGTGCCGCACGACAGATCCAGGCCGCGCAGGCGCAGTTCGTCGGTCGGTTCACCGATGCAGTAAATCCCGTGCCAGATCCGCTCCACGTGCTGAGTTTTCAGCACTGACTCGAACTCGTACCGGGGGACCATGGCCAAGATCTGGCCGCTGGTCGCGACTCCACCTTGCTCGTCGAACAACTGCTTCAGGCCTGCATCCATAGCGGCAATCGTCGGGCCGACGCGCCGGTGTCGCTGACGCTAGAAGCTCAACCTGTGGATGAACCTGCCCTTGTGCACAGTCGGTGCCGCACGAGCGTGCAGAAAGTGATGAAATTCCGCGGCGTGCCGTGTGCAAACACGCACGTCCCCGACTGCGTGTGGGCCCACGCCGAAATGGGCTAGAGGTAGGCGAGGCGGGGTGCTGAGCCGCGGGCGCGCAGACCCGCTCCGGCCCTCTTGGTGAGTTCCCTTGAGCTGCCCAGCAATCCGTCGAGCACCAGCGCGCGCTTGACGTGGCGGTGCAGGTCGTGTTCGGCGGTGAAACCGATACCGCCGAGCACCTGTTGGCAGTGCTTGGCTGCGGTCAGCGCCGCCTTACCCGCGGCTGCCTTGGCCAGCATCGCGGTCAGGTCAGCGCTTTCCGTCCCGGGCAGGCCGAGAGTCGCCTCGGCGCCTTCGATCGCCACCAGCGTCTCGGCCAGCCGGTGCCGGACCGCTTGAAACGACGCGATCGGCTTGCCGAACTGCACCCGGTCCAGTGCGTGCTGGCGGGCCATGGCCAGCATCCCCCTGGCCGATCCGACCAGCCACCAGCCGACGGCGCGCCGCGCCTCGCCCATCCGCATCAGCTCACCGTCGGGCACCTGGCGCAGCGGCAGATCACCCAGCGTGGGTTCGTTGTTCGCCGTGCGTTCCCACACCACCCAACTGCCCCCGGCGAACGGCATGGGTGGCGTACCTCCCGGCATGCCGCCAATGGTCTCCAGCAGCACATCGTTGAGAACCGAAGCGTGCGAACCGGTTTCCCCCAGCAGCCGGAACACCAGCGGAATCGCCTGGTCGGGCATGTCCGACAGCATCTCGGCCCACCCGAGCTCGGCCAGCGCGGCGTCCAGCTCGGCGCCGGAGGCCGACAGCATCGTCTTGCGCAGCGTGTCCTCGAGCATCGCCAGTGATTCGGCGTCCATACCGGTCTCCACGGTCACTCCTTACCGAGGTCGAGCAGGCGACGGGCGATGATGTTGCGCTGCACTTCGGCGGTGCCGCCGTAGATGCTTGCAGCCCGCGAGTACAGGAACTCCGTCCGCCACGCGTCGTCGTCGAGTTCGATCCTGCCCGGCAACAGATCGCGGACGGTGTCGTAGAGCCGTTGCTCGGCGGTTGCCAGCAGCACCTTGTCGATCGAAGTGTCGGCGCCCAGCTTCTCACCGTCGGCCAGCCGGTGCTGTGTCGCGCGCGATCGGCAGCGCAGCGTGTGCAGCGCCAGGTACGCCTCGCCGAGGTCCGAGTCCGACGCCGTGCCATGGCCTTTGACTTCGCCGATGAGCGCGTCGAACCGCGAGTAGAGATAGGCGATGCGCTGCCAGAAACAGGTCGAGCGCTCGTAGGGCAGCAGATCCATCGCCAGCTTCCAGCCGTCGCCCGGCCGGCCGAGCATGCGGTCCGCAGGCACCACGACGTCGTCGAAGTAGACCTCGCAGAACTCGTCGACGTCGTGCATGGTGCGCAGGGGACGCACCGAAACCCCGGGTGAGTCCAGGTCGACGAAGAACGCGGTGATGGCCTCGTGGTTCGGGGTGTCCGCGTCGCCGGTTCGGGTGAGCAGGATGCAGCGCGTCGCGAACTGCGCGAAACTCGTCCACACCTTCTGCCCGTTGACGACCCAGTTGTCGCCCTGCTGCACGGCACGAGTCGTCAGCGAGGCCAGGTCGCTGCCCGAACCGGGTTCGGAGAAGCCTTGGCACCAGGACTCCTGGCCCGACAGCAGTCGCGGCACCATCTCGGCGGCCAGTTCGGGTCGGGCGTAGTCGATCATCGTGGGTGTCAGCACGTCGAGCATCGAGTACGGCCCGGGATGATCGAGCCCGCGCCCGACGATCTCCTCGCCGACGATGGCGCGCAGGATATCCGGTCCGCCCAAGCCGCCCGCCGACTCCGGCCACCCGTAGCGCATCCAATCGGCGTCGTACAGGGCCTTGAGCACGCGCATGTGCTGGGCTTGATGCGCGTCGAGGGAATGGTCGTCGGCAAGCGGGGTCAGTTCGCCGGACTCGAGCTTGTCGTCGAGCCATGCGCGCAGCGCCGTGCGGAACGCGGCGGGCTCGAAGTGGTTGTCCGTCATCCCGCTTCGGGCCGTCCGATCGCGTGCGGGCGGCCGGAGTCATGCTCGCCGCTGCGCCGAATGAACGTCATGGCACGGGTTTTCAGCCGCCAGCCGTCGTCGGTGCGGACGTAGGTGTCGTTGTAGTAGCCGATGCGCATGTCGTGTTTGGAGTGCTCGATGAAGCACAACGGCTGGGTGCCGGTCGCCTTGTCGGGGTCGTTCTGGTCCAGGTGCACCAGCGACGTGCCCGTCATGAACAGTCCCTTGGGGGCGGCGTCGACCAGTTCGGGGAAGCGGTTCAGCGTGTAGGTCGAGCCGAAGGCGCTGTACGTGCCGTCCGGGGTGAACACCGAGATCAGCCCCTCGATGTCGCCCTGGGTGATGGTGACGGCGTACTTCGCCAGCAGCTGCTGGATCTCGACCAGGTCATCGGTCCGGGCCGAGGCCGGAGGCCGATCATCAGAGGTAGTCATTCTTGAAGACCTTACCGCCCTTCATTACAAAGTTGACATCGCGTGTAACGCTGATGTCGGTCAGTGGGTCGCCGGGCACCGCGATGATGTCGGCGAGAAAGCCTTCCGCGATGCGGCCCAGGTCCGGCTTGCTGATCAGGTCGGCGGCGACGACGGTCGCCGCGCGCAGCACCGCCGCGGGAGGCATGCCCCAGTCGACCAGGGTCACCAGTTCATCGGCGTTCTTACCGTGCGGAATCGCGGGGGCGTCGGTGCCGACGGCGATCTTGACACCCGCCTCGTAGGCCGCCTTGATTGACGTGCGCGCCTTGGGGAACATTTCAGCGGCTTTGTCCTGCAACGCCTTCGGCGCCTTGGACACGTCCATCGCTTCGGCCAGCCGACGCGTCGTCACCAGCCACCGGTCGTTGTCGACGAGCATCTGGATTGCCTCGTCGTCCATCAGGAAGCCGTGTTCGATGCAGTCGATGCCGCACGCGACTGCGTGCTTGACGGCCTCGGCGCCGTGCGTGTGCGCGGCGACCTTCAACCCGCGCCGGTGCGCCTCGTCGACGATGGCCCGCAGTTCCTCGTCCGAATAGTGTTGTGCGCCCGCCTCTCCGGTCAGCGACATTACGCCGCCCGAAACGCAGACCTTGATCAGCTCAGCACCGTGCTTGATCTGGTAGCGCACCGCCTTGCGAATCTCGTCGACGCCGTTGGCGATGCCCTCCTCGACCGTCAACTCGAGCGCGCCGGGCATGAACGCCGCGAACATCGTCGGGTCGAGATGGCCGCCCGTCGGGGTGATCGCGTGCCCGGCGGGCACCACGCGCGGACCGTCGATCCAGCCGGCATCGATCGCCTTGCTCAACGCGACGTCGAGCAGGTAACCGCCTGTCTTGACGAACAATCCGAGGTTGCGCACCGTCGTGAAGCCCGCCCGCAGTGTCCGTCGGGCGTTGCCCACGGCCCGCAGCACCCGGGTCGCGGGATCGTCCTGCACCTGGGAGAGGCCCGGGTTCTCACCGCGCCCGCCCATCAGCAGGTTGACCTCCATGTCCATCAGGCCGGGCAGCAGGATTGCGTCGCCCAGATCGATGACGTCGCCCTCCTCGGCACCGCCTACTGTGGCTGAATTGTCGGCACCGCCGACGCCGACGATCGTGTCGCCTTCGATTCGGACCACTCCGGGCCGGACGATCTCGCCGGCTTCGACGTCGAGGAAACCCGCCGCTTTGAGGGTCAGCACGGTCAGACCACCGGCTCCTTGACCAGCTGAATGTATGAGGCACCGCTGTCGAGCACGCGTGGCTGATTCCACACCTCGACAGGAAAACTCACCATGACGATCGACTGGCCGAGGTGCACCAACGCCTTGGCGTCGTCCGGCATGCCCTTGAGCGGGAAGCGCGCATCGACGTAGACCATGATGTCCTCGAGCCTAGCCATGCCGGCGTCGTACAACTCCTGCATCTCGGCCATCGTGGAGTTCAAGCGCTTCTGGTAGCGCTCCTCCTCGGTGGGCAGACACCAGTCACTGAACTTCTCCAAGTCGGCGAATTCGGCAGGTAGCTTAGACATTGGCGTGATCCTTCTCGGTCGCGGCGGCACCGGAGTTGGCATTGGCCGAACCGTTTCCGGCGGCCTTGCTCGCCTTGTACCGGTCGACATACTCGTGTGCCGTCTTATGCAGATGGCGCAGCAAAATCTCCTGATCACACAGCGGGAACTCGGTGACGACCCGGGTGTTGATCTGCGTCTGAGTGGCCTCCAGGGTGTTCGCGTCCTGGAACGCGTACTCCTTGAACGTCACCGCGGCCAGTTCCTGCGACAGTCGCTGGCGCAGGTTCGTCGGCGGCACGAAGTAAAGGTCGGCCTCGAAGATGTGTTTGTCCACCGCCGTCGGCCAGTAGTGATAGGTCAGATACCAGCCCGGTGCCCAGAACAGCAGCGTGAAGTTCGGAAAGAACTCGAACGAGTCGGTGCCCCAGGACTTGTGGCGACCGGGGTTGATGGCCGGCGGCAACTCGTCGGGCAGGATGCCCTTGATGTCGGGCCGATCCCAGGGCCCGAACAAGCCGCTGTGCAGAATCCGCTCGATCGGCTTGACCATGTTCAGGTCCTTGGGCGGGCTCATGCCGCCCCACGACGACACCATCGAGTGGTCACCCTTGATGTCGTAGGCCAGCGCCTCGAAGCCGAACTTGGCCAGCTTCTCGGCCTCCTCCTTCTCGGCCTGCTTCATGTGCAGGATTGGCGCGTGGTAGAACTCGACGAACGCGTCGATGAACAGCTTCCAGTTGGCGTTGATCTCCGACCGGTAGCTGTAGTGCTCGGTCATCTCGTGGAACGGGTAGCCCTCGAGTCCCTTGGCGAAGTCGCCCAGGTACTCCCGCAGCGGCATCGCGTCCTTGTCGAAGTTGATGAAGATGAAGCCTTCCCAGACCTCGCAGCGCACGGGCACCAGTCCGTACTGCGACTTGTCGAGGTCGAAGAATTCGCCCTCCTGCTGGACGAAGGTCAGGTCACCCTCGAGTGAGTAGCGCCAAGCGTGGTACTTGCATGTGAACTGGCGGCAGGTGCCGGACACCTCCTCGCCCGGGTAGTCGTTCCACACCAACTTGTTCCCGCGGTGGCGGCACATGTTGTAGAAAGCGCGGACCACTTCCTGCTTGTCTTTGACGATGATCACCGACGTGCCATGGCCGACCGACGGCATCTCGCGGGTGAAGTAGCTGCCCTTCTTGGGCAGCCGCTCGACCCGGCCGACGTTGAGCCAGGTCTTCTTGAAGATCGCCTCCTGCTCGAGCTTGTAGTGCTCGGGATCGATCGAATCCTCGTAGTTGACCGGCGCAGTACCGAGCTCCGGCCAGTTCTCTGTCCAGCTACCGGCTTCCGGCTTGGGGAAAAACGCCACGATTATCTACCTCTCTGCGTGCTTTTCGGGGTCGGGTTCTACGCCGAAAGTGTTGATCGCCATGGCCAGTGCGCCATAGCAGCCGATCGTGAAGACGAGGTCCATCAGCTGACGTTCCTCGAGGTGTTCGGACAAGGCAGCCCACGTCGCGTCGGAGACGTTGGACTTGTCCTGAAGTTCGTCCACCGCGTGCAGTACGGCGCGGTCGAGTTCGTCTGCGGCCTCGCCGCGCTGCAGGGCTTCGATGACCTCATCGGTCAAACCCTCGTCGCGGCCCATCTCGACGTGGTGCCGCCACTCGTACTCGCAGTTCATCAAGTGAGCGACGCGGAGCACTGCCAACTCCCGCAGCCGCGGCGGCAGCGTCGATCCGTACAGCAGGTGGAAGTTGAATCGCAGGAAGGCGCGGGTCAGCTTGGGGTGGCGAACCAGCGTGGCGAGCAGGTTTCCTGCGTCTTCGGGATTGCGGCGTTCGGGCGCCATGCTCGACAGGGCCTCGTCGACGGCTTCGTCCCACTCGTCTGTGGGCAGCGGCGGCACGCGCAAAGCGCCTCCTTCCTGTGTCCTCTCGGCGATGAGAATCAGGTTCTCATATTTCGCCAATAGATTTCCACCTTTCGCGCGAATGGTCAACGTGTGACGCCGGAACGGGTGGTCACGACGGTGCCGCGCGGAACCCAACACTGCTGCCAGAGGGGCCTAGGGTGGCTTTCGGACATTGATTCTCGTACGGTGAGAAGATAGTTTCCTCACATTGAGAACAGCGTGATGGATAGCCTCGGAGGATGCAACGAAAGGAACGGGCATGAACAAGGACGAGATGATCTTGATCAGCGTTGATGATCACATCGTCGAGCCGCCCGATATGTTCAAGAATCATCTGCCGAAGAAGTACATCGATGAGGCGCCGCGGTTGGTGCATAACCCGGATGGTTCGGATACCTGGCAGTTTCGTGACACGGTGATTCCGAATGTGGCGCTCAATGCGGTGGCGGGGCGTCCGAAGGAGGAGTACGGGCTGGAGCCCCAGGGGTTGGATGAGATCCGGCCGGGGTGTTGGCAGGTTGATGAGCGGGTCAAGGACATGAACGCCGGGGGCATCCTGGGGTCGATGTGTTTTCCGTCGTTTCCGGGGTTTGCCGGTCGGTTGTTCGCCACTGAGGATGCGGAGTTCTCGTTGGCGTTGGTGCAGGCCTATAACGACTGGCATGTGTTGGAGTGGTGCGGGGCGTATCCGGCGCGGTTCATTCCGATGACGTTGCCGGTGATCTGGGATCCCCAGGCGTGTGCGGCCGAGATTCGGCGCAATGCTGAGCGGGGGGTGCATTCGTTGACGTTCACCGAGAATCCGTCGGCGATGGGCTATCCGAGTTTTCATGATTTTGATCATTGGAAGCCGATGTGGGATGCGCTGGTGGATACCGACACGGTGCTCAATGTGCACATCGGTTCGTCGGGGCGGTTGGCGATCACCGCCCCGGATGCGCCGATGGATGTGATGATCACCCTGCAGCCGATGAACATTGTGCAGGCCGCGGCGGATTTGTTGTGGTCGCGTCCGATCAAGGAGTATCCCGATCTGAAGATCGCGCTGTCGGAGGGTGGGACGGGCTGGATCCCGTATTTCTTGGAGCGGGTGGATCGCACCTATGAGATGCACTCGACGTGGACGGGTCAGGACTTCGGCGGCAAGCTGCCTTCTGAGGTGTTCCGTGAGCACTTCTTGACCTGCTTCATCGCCGACCCGGTCGGAGTGGCCACCCGCGACAAGATCGGGGTGGACAACATCTGTTGGGAAGCCGACTATCCGCACTCCGATTCGATGTGGCCGGGCGCGCCTGAGCAACTCGATGAGGTGCTGAAGGCCAACAACGTGGCTGATGACGAGATCAACAAGATGACGTTCGAGAACGCCATGCGCTGGTATCACTGGGACCCGTTCAGTCACATCACCCGCGAACAAGCCACCGTCGGCGCCCTACGCAAAGCCGCCGAAGGACACGACGTCTCCATCCAAGCCCTGTCGAAGAAGGAGAAGACCGGCGCGAATTTCGCGGACTTCGCCGCCAAGGCCAAACAGCTGACCGGCAACAAGGACTGAACATGGGACGGTCCTCCGGTCGACGACCGGGGGAGCGTCTCGAAGTGCGCCGGTGCGGGAAGGGCGTTCGCGCGCCGGCGCACTGACGTGTGCGCCATTGAGCAGAGGAGAACAGACGTGGCAGACGTGTCTGGGGGGATGACGTTCGAGCTGAGCGAGGATCAGCAGATCATCCGCAAGTCCGTCGCCGAACTGTGCAGCAGGTTCGACGACGAGTACTGGATGAAGAAGGACCTGGCGCACGAGTTCCCGCAGGAGTTCTACGACGCGATTGCCTCCGGTGGGTGGCTGGGCATGACTATCCCGGAGGCATACGGCGGGCATGGGCTGGGCATCACCGAGGCCACGCTGCTGCTGGAAGAGGTTGCCCGATCCGGTGCGGCGATGAACGGCGCCAGCGCGATTCATCTGACGATCTTCGGGATGCAACCGGTCGTCAAACACGGCTCCGACGAACTCAAGGCCGCGACGCTGCCGCGTATCGTCAACGGCGACCTGCACGTCTGCTTCGGCGTCACCGAACCCGGTGCGGGACTGGATACTTCGCGGATCACCACGTTCGCCAAACGGGAGGGGGGCCACTACCGCGTCAACGGCCGCAAGGTGTGGATCTCCAAAGCGCTGGAGTCGGAGAAGATCCTGCTGCTCACGCGGACCACGCCCTTCGACGAGGTCAGCAAGAAGACCGACGGTATGACGTTGTTCCTCACCGACCTCGACCGCGACCACGTCGACATCCGGCCGATCAAGAAGATGGGCCGCAACGCCGTCAGCTCCAACGAGGTGTTCATCGACGACCTGATGGTCCCGGTGGGTGACCGTGTCGGCGAAGAAGGCAAGGGCTTCAAATACATCCTCGACGGGCTGAACCCCGAGCGGATGTTGATCGCCGCCGAAGCGCTGGGCATCGGGCGGGTCGCGCTCGAGAAGGCGGTCAAGTACGGCAATGAGCGGCACGTGTTCAACCGGCCGATCGGCATGAACCAGGGCCTGCAGTTCCCGCTCGCCGACTCGTTGGCCCGACTGGACGCCGCCGAGTTGGTGCTCCGCAAGGCCACCTGGCTCTACGACAACGGCAAACCCTGTGGGCGGGAGGCGAACACCGCGAAATACCTGTGCGCCGACGCCGGCTTCGGTGCCGCCGACCGCGCACTGCAGTTGCACGGCGGCATGGGGTATTCGGAGGAATATCACGTGTCGCGATACTTCCGCGAGTCCCGGCTGATGAAGATCGCACCGGTGAGCCAGGAGATGATCCTGAACTTCCTGGGCGAGCACGTCCTGGGCCTTCCGCGGAGCTATTGACAAGACCGCCAATGACGATGGAGAGCACCACCGAATGAGCAACTACTTCGATCTGACCGGCCGTTCGGCGCTGGTGACCGGCGCTGCCGGCGGCATCGGCTCCGCCGTGGCGCAGGCGCTGGCCGACGCGGGCGCGGCCGTGCTCGTCACCGACGTGGACAAGGACGCCGCCGCCGCTGTCGCCGAACGGATCTCGGGAAGCGGTAAGCGCGCGGAAGCCGCGGTCCTCGACGTGTCGGACCGCGAGTCCGCCGACGCCGCCGCTGCGCAAGCCGCTGCGCTGGCCGACGGCAAGCTGCACATCGTGATCAACAACGCCGGCGTCACCAAGCCGGCGATGTTCGAGAAGACGACGCAAGAGGCCTTCCGCCTGCTGTTCGACATCCACGTGATGGGTGCCTTCAACGTCACCCAGGCGGCGCTGCCGCACATTCCGACCGACGGCACCGGGCGCATCGTCAACGTCACGTCCGCCGCGGGTCTCACCGGCACCCTCGGTCAGGTCAACTACTCGGCGGCCAAGGCGGGCATCATCGGGTTCACCAAATCGCTTGCGCGAGAGCTCGCGACGAAGAGCATCATGGTCAACGCGCTGGCTCCGCTGGCGGCCACGCCGATGACCGAGACCATCCGGACGAACGAGAAGTTCGCGGCGAACATGATGAACCGCATCCCGATGAAGCGGTGGGCCGAACCTTCGGAGGTCGCGGGAGCATTCGTGTTCATGGCGTCCGATGCGGCGTCCTACATCACCGGGCAGGTGCTGCCGGTCGACGGCGGCATGGTCATGTGACCGGGCCGCTGAGCGGTGTCACCGTCGTCGCGATGGAGCAGGCCGTCGCCGCGCCGATGTGCACCCGTGTGCTCGCCGACTTCGGCGCCCGCGTCATCAAGATCGAGAATCCCAACGGTGGCGACTTCGCCCGTGACTACGACGATGTGGTCAACGGGCCCGGGGGCCTGGCGGCGCATTTTGTCTGGTGCAACCGCGGCAAGGAGTCGGTGACCTTGAACACCAAGGCGCCCGAGGGGATGGAGCTACTGCACCGGCTGCTGGACCGGGCGGATGCGTTCGTGTCCAACCTGGCGCCCGGCGCCACCGCCCGCCTGGGTTTGGCGCCCGCAGACCTGGCGGTGCGGCACCCCAACGTGATCCCGGTCGAAATCGACGGCTACGGCCCGGGCGGGCCGATCTCCCACAAACGCGCGTATGACCTTCTGGTGCAGGCGGAATCGGGCTCGTGCGCCGTTACCGGATATCCGGGCATGCCCGCCAAGCCGGGGCCGGCGATGGCCGACTTCACTACCGGCCTGTACGCGGCCACCTCGATTCTGGCGTTGCTGATCGGCCGCAACAACAGCAACACCGAGACGGCACCGTCGGTGGCGCTGAGCCTGTTCGACGTGATGACCGACGTGATGGGCTATCAGTTGACCTACACGCAGCACTCGGGGATCGACCAGGAGCCTCTGGGGGTCGGCTCACCCGCCGTCGCGCCCTACGGCGCATTTCCGACGCGCGATGGGCAGACCGTGGTGCTCGGCACGACCAACGACAGGGAATGGCAGCGGGTCGCACGCGAGATCATCGACCGCCCCGACCTCGCCGACGATCCGCGCTTCGCCACAAACCCGGGCCGTTGCGCACATCGCGGGATCCTCGACGAGGCCATCGGGAATTGGTGCGCACAACACGATCTCGCCGAAATCCAGAAGATCGCCGACGACGCCGGCATCGGCAACTCGCGTTACAACGTGCCCAGCGAGGTGGTCGCGCATCCGCAGTTGACAGCGCGGGACCGCTGGCGCACGGTCGACACTCCGAGGGGCGAGATCCGGGCACTGCGCCCGCCACCGGTGATCAGCGGATTCGAACAGCCGATGGGTGCGGTGCCGGGGCTGGGGCAGCACACCGATGCCGTGTTGAGCGAACTGGGGCTCACCGCAGACGATCTCGAGCGGCTACGCGCCGAGGGCGTGATCGGACCGGCCTACTCGTGACCGAGCAAGTGTTGTTGACGTCCGACCGCGAGGGCGTCCGCACCCTGACGCTGAACCGGCCGGAACGCAAGAACGCGATCAACGCGCAATTGTGGGAGGAGTTGGCCGAGGCGCTGCGCGCGGCCGCCCGTGACACCGAACTCCGCGCGGTGGTGATCACCGGTGCGGGCGGGGCATTCTGCTCGGGCGCCGACATCGGCACCGGAGAGGACATTCACCCCCGTCACAAGCTGCGCAGGCTCACCGATGTCGCGCTCGCTCTGCACGAGCTGACCGTTCCCACAATCGCCAGGGTGACCGGCGTGGCCGTCGGCGCAGGCTGGAACCTCGCGCTCGGGTGCGACTTCGTCGTTGCCACCCCGGAATCGCGGTTCTGCCAGATCTTCTCGAAGCGCGGGTTGTCGGTCGATCTGGGCGGATCCTGGCTGCTACCCAAGCTCGTCGGTCTGCAACAGGCCAAGCGGTTGGTGCTGCTGGCCGACATGATCGACGCCGAGGAAGCGCGGAGCCTGGGACTGGTCACCTGGGTCAAGTCCGCCGACGAGATCGACCGCTTCGTAACGGATCTGGCCTCGCGGTTGGCGGCCGGTCCGCCGGTCGCGCTCGCGCAGAGCAAGGCGCTGCTCAACGACGGGGCCAACGCGACGCTGCGTGAGGCGCTGGCCAACGAAGCCCGCGCGCAACCGGGCAACTTCGCCACGGCAGACTCGTCAGAGGCGTACGCGGCGTTCGCCGAGAAACGTGAGGCCACCTTCACCGGGCGGTGGGCAATGTCCAGATCGGAGAAATGACAATGCGTGAGACCGTGATCGTCGAGGCCGTGCGCACCCCCGTGGGTAAGCGCAACGGCGGGCTGTCGGATATACACGCCGCGGACCTGTCCGCGATCGTGCTCAACGCGCTCGTCGAGCGCGCGGGTATCGATCCCGACATCGTCGACGACGTCGTCTGGGGCTGCGTGTCGCAGGTCGGGGACCAGTCCAGCAACATCGGGCGATACTCGGTGCTGGCCGCGGGCTGGCCCGAGTCGATTCCCGGTACCACGGTCAACCGGGCATGCGGTTCGAGTCAGCAAGCGCTGGACTTCGCGGTGCAGGCGGTGATGTCCGGCCAGCAGGACGTCGTCGTCGCCGGCGGCGTCGAGGTGATGAGCCGGGTACCGCTCGGGGCGGCCAGGGCGACCGGAACGCCGTACGGCCCGAAAGTGCTTGACCGGTACAAGGGTTTCGCGTTCAACCAGGGCATCTCGGCCGAACTCATCGCTGAGAAGTGGGGCTTCTCGCGAACCCGGCTTGACGAGTATTCCGTGCGCTCGCACGAGTTGGCCGCAGCCGCGCAGGACAGCGGCGCGTTCGAGAAGCAGCTCATGCCCGTGTTCACCGACGCCGAGCCCGTGGTCGCCGACGAAGGGGTGCGGCGGGGAAGCACCGTCGAGAAGCTCGCGGGACTCAAGCCCGCGTTCAAGGACGACGGCGTCATCCATGCGGGGAACTCGTCACAGATCTCCGACGGTGCCGCGGCGCTACTGGTGATGGCGGCCGACAACGCAGTGGCGCTGGGGCTGAGCCCGATCGCGCGTTACCGCGCCGGCGCGGTAACCGGCGCTGACCCGGTGCTGATGCTGACCGGCCCGATCCCCGCGACAGAGAAGGTTCTGCACAAGTCCGGCGTGACCCTCGACGAGGTGGGCGTATTCGAGGTCAACGAGGCGTTCGCGCCGGTGCCGCTGGCGTGGCTCGCCGAAACGGGCGCCGATGAAAGCAAACTCAACCCGCTGGGCGGCGCGATCGCCCTCGGGCATCCGCTCGGCGCGTCCGGCGCGGTGCTGATGACTCGGATGCTGAACCACATGCGCGACAACGGCATTCGGTTCGGCCTCCAGACAATGTGCGAGGGCGGCGGAACCGCCAACGCCACTCTGGTGGAACTCATCGCCTGAGAGGAATCCGTGCAAAGAAACCTGTTCACCGAAGACCACGAGGCCTTCCGCGAACTCGCCCGCGACTTCGTCGAAAAGGAGGTGGTTCCGCACTATCCCGAGTGGGAGAAGGGCGGACGCATGCCTCGCGAGGTCTTCAAGCAGATGGGATCGCTGGGCATGCTCGGCATGGCCATCCCCGAGGAGTACGGCGGAGCCGGCGCCGATGACTATCGCTACAACGTCGTGCTGCAGGAGGAGGCGGCCCGCGCGTTGGTCACCCTGTCGACGGTGCGCACGCAGCTCGAGGTGATCCTGCCCTATTTCCTGCACTACGCGAACGACGAGCAGCGCAAACGCTGGTTCCCCGGCTTGGCGTCGGGTGAGTTGTTGACCGCCGTCGCGATGACCGAACCGGGCACCGGGTCCGATTTGGCCGGGATGCGGACCACCGCGGTGCGCGACGGTGAGGACTGGATCCTCAACGGCGCCAAGACGTTCATCACCGGCGGCATGCAGGCCGATCTGGTGATCGTGGTGGCACGCACCTCGACCGATCCGGACAACCGGCGCAAAGGGCTCACCCTGTTCGTCGTCGAGGACGGCATGGCGGGCTTCACGCGGGGCCGCGAACTGGAGAAGATGGGCTGCAAGGTCCAAGACACCGCGGAACTGTCCTTCGTCGACGTGCGGGTGCCCGCGGCCAACGTGCTGGGGGAGGAAGGCGAGGCGTTCGGCTACCTCGGTCACAACCTGCCCCAGGAGCGGCTCACCGTCGCGGTGGGATCCGTCGCGCAGGCTCGCTCGGCGATCGCCGCGGCGATCGACTACACCAAGAACCGCAAAGCATTCGGCACGCCGGTGGCGTCGTTCCAGAACACGAAATTCGAACTGGCGGCCTGTTCGACCGAGGTGGAGGCCGCGCAGGCCATGCTGGACCGCGCGGTGAGCCTGCACGTCGACGGCGAGTTGTCGGCGCCCGACGCGGCGCGGGTGAAGCTGTTCTGCACCGAGATGCAGCAGCGCGTGGTGGATCGTTGCCTGCAGTTGTTCGGCGGCTACGGCTACATGATGGAGTATCCGATCGCCCGGCTGTACACCGACGCGCGGGTGGCCCGCATCTACGCAGGCACCAGCGAGGTGATGAAGGTGATCATCGCCAAATCGCTCGGGTTATAGGCGGGTTTCGGTGCGCTGCTGATCGCCGGCCGATTGTTTCCGCGCCGGAATCCACCGCTGACCTGCGATGTGACGCCGACCTGAACATAATTTCGCTGAGATGCTTGTCACAGCCGGGAAACCTACCTACTGTGTGTTCACTAGGTTGGTTGAACGAAGGGGTCAGGTGTCCGCCACGGAGTCGGTGAGGCCATATGCCACGCTCCTCGCCAAGGGCGAGGACCGCAGGCAGCGCATCCTTTCGGTGGCCGAACGTCTGCTCGCGCGCAACGGATGGCGCAACACGTCGCTGGCGCAGATCGCCAAGGAGGCCGGCGTGACGCCGGCCGGCCTGCTGCACCACTTCGAGTCCAAGGAACAACTGCTCAACGCGGTGCTCGACGCCCGCGACGCCGACGACGCGATCCATGCCGACTACCGCTCCGGCGACCTGGTCACCGAACTGGGCCGGGTGCCCGAACGGTTCGATCGCGCACCCGAGTTGGTCGGCACGTTCACCGTGCTGCTGGTGGAGAACATCGCGCCCGATGCACCGCTGCACGACCGGCTGGTCAAGCGCTACAGCGATGCCGTGGACATCATCGTCGCGATCATCCAGCGCGGCCAGGAAAGCGGGAAGTACCGCACAGACGTCGACGCGGCAGCCAAGGCCGTGGAAATACTCGCGTTCATCTATGGAATGGAGACCCTATGGTTGCTCGACCCCTCAATTCAGTTGGCGGAGGTGTTCAAGGGGTACGCCGAGTCGCTGGGGCGCGAGTTGGCGCCACGGAACTCGACATGAGGTACCGCCTGGATGTCGTCGCACAAACCGTCTCGGACGCGGTGAGGTACGCGGGCGGCTGGATCTACGACCGGGTGATGGCCGGGTGGGATGTCACGGTTCTGGTCGGCGGCGACGAGGACGCGCGCCCGCTGACGATCCTGGGCGCCAGGACGCTGGATCTGGAATCGGTGCTGCAAGACTGGCAGGACCGGCCGCATCCCCAGACGATCGCGGTGGCCGCCGAGATGTTCGAGCGTGATCCGCGCGTGCTCGCCCACGTGCGCACCGCGCTGGACCAGGGCGCCACCGAGGTGACGCTGTGGGGCGAGCGGTTGCCCGCCGAACTCGACAGCAGCGTTGACTCCGTCGAGCATCACCTGAGCGCGGCGGCACGGGCTTTCAAGGTCAAAGCGCTTGCTGCGGCACAGGATTCGGCGGCTGGCGGTGTCGGCTCCTGTGAGACGTTCCGCTGCGGGATGATGGCCTCGGTCGCCGCGGATCTGGTGCCCGCCAGCTAGCCGGCTCAGGCGAGGTCGATGACCACCTTGCCGACGGCGCGTCCGTCGGCGATGTGTCGCAGCGCCTCGACCGTCTGCTCGAGCGGATAGACCGCGCCGATATGCGGGCGGACGCGGCCGCTGACCAGATGTTCGCGTAACTCCGATTCATTGCGGGCGAACTCGTCGGGCGGTACGTCGTGGAACTGAAACCCCAATACCTGCACGCCCTTCATCAACACCAGGTTCAGCGGGATGCGGGGAATGACGCCGGAAGCGAACCCCACCGTGACGAATCGTCCGCCACGGCGCAGCGACCGCAGTGCGGGCTCGGAAAGCTCACCGCCCACCGGGTCGACGACGGCGTGCGCGCCGTCGGGCAGGGCGGCGCGTAGCGCGTCTCGTAAGTTGGCGGTGCGGTGGTTGACAACGTGGCGGGCACCGTAACGTGCAGCGGCTGCCAACTTTTCGTCCGTGGATGCGACGGCGGTGACCGAGGCGCCGAGCGCGACGCCGAGTTGCACGGCGGCCAACCCGACGCCGCCGCCCGCACCGAGCAGGATCAACTCGTCGCCGCGCTGGATCCGCGCCATCGAGCGCAGCGTGTGGTACGCGGTGCGATGCGCCACCCCGAACGCGGCCGCGGTCCGGTCGTCGACGCTGTCGGGAATGCGCGCGAGGCCCGCGGCCGGTACGGCGACCTCCTCGGCGAACGCGCCGCACAGGACGGTGCCGCTGACCCGGTCGCCGACGGCGAATTGATCGGCGTTGTCACCCAGTTCGACGATCTCACCGGCGAACTCGCTGCCCGGGACGAACGGGAGCGGCACGCTGATCTGGTACTCGTCGCCGATCAGCAGCACGTCGGGGAAGTTCACCGCGGCGGCACGCACGCGCACCCGTGCCCGTCCTGTGCCGACCGCCGGTGACGGCTCATCCTGGATCTTCACGACGTCCGGCGGCCCGTACCGCGGGCAGACCGCGGCCCTCACCGGTAGTCGCTGGATTCGGCGAGATCGGCCGCCGAGCGCATCAACTCGACGATGATCGGCCCGTAGGCCAGCAGCTTTTCGTTGTCGCCGGCACGCTGAAAACCCTGCTCCAGCACGATCGCGAGCTTCCACTTGGCCAGCACCAGGTAGTAGTCGAGGTCGTCGACCTGGCGACCGGACACCTTCGCGTAGTGGTCGACAACCTCTGCGCGCGACGGCATTCCGTGCATGTCGACGTAACTCATCTCCGACTTCGTCGGGGCGGCGGTGTCCTCACCCGTTTGTGCTCCTCGCGTGCGCGAAGGCCAGCTCTGCACCATCCATCCGAGGTCGAGCTTGGGGTCGCCGACGGTGCCCATCTCCCAGTCGACGATCGCGGCGAGTTGTGCCGGCGCGCCGTGCCGGTACATCACGTTCGCGAACTGGTAGTCGCCGTGCATCAGCCCGGGGACGAAGTCCAGCGGCCGACGCGCGCGCAACCATTCCGTCGCAACATCGAGGCCGTCGATCTCGCGGCCCTTGATGCGCTCGAAAAACGTGGTCCACCGGTCCACTTGGCGTTCGTGAAAGCCGTCCGGACGGCCGAGATCGTGCAAGCTCCTGGCTTTCCAGTCGACTTGGGAGAGCAGCGCGATGCCCTCGGCGAGTTGGTAGGACAGCCCGGCACGCGCCTCGAGGTCGGAGTCGAACGGCTCCGGCCACCGCCGATCCTCGAGCTCCATCGGCGACCAGCCGTCGACGAAACCCATCAGGTAGAACGGTCGGCCCAGCACACCGGCGTCCGGACACACCGCGACGGCCTGGGTGTGCGGGACGTCGGTGCCGTCGAGTGCTTCGATGATGCGCCATTCGCGGAGGATGCCCTTGTCCCGATCCGGGGGCGCTTCTGGCGGAGGCATTCTCAACACGCAGCGGTGCTCGCCACGGCGCAGCTCGTAGATGACGTTCTGCGTGCCGCCCGACAGGAACCGCGTCTGAAGGGGTTCTCCCTTTCCGGGCAGAGCGGCTTCGTCCATCCAATCGGCAAGGCGGACAACGTCGATATCGCTCACAGGTTACCCACCTCGTTCTCCAGGTACTCGGCGAACTTGGCCCGGGCCCGCTCACGCTTGGCGGGTATCCACTCCGTCGGCCACGTGTCTGGGTTCGGTTGATAGTCGCGCAGCACCTGCTTGGCCACCGTCGCCTTGTGCACCTCGGTCGGGCCGTCGGCCAGCCCCATCACGGCGGCGCCGGTGACCATCCCGAGGAACGGCATCTCGTTGCTGACGCCGAGCGCACCGTGCACCTGCATTGCGCGCCAGGCGATGTCGTGCAGCACGGTCGGCATCACGACCTTGACGGCGGCGATATCCTTACGGACCTTCTTGTAGTCGTTGTACTTGTCGATCTCCCACGCTGTGTAGAGCACCATCAGCCGGAACTGCAGCAATTGCGCATACGAGTCGGCGATGTAGCCCTGGACGAACTGTTTCTCCGACAGTCGGCTGCCCTGAGTCTGGCGGCTCAGTGCGCGCTCGCACATCATGTCCAAGGCCTTGCGCGACAGCCCGATCGTGCGCATCGCGTGGTGGATCCGGCCGCCGCCGAGGCGAGTCTGAGCGATGACGAACGCCTGCCCCTCACCGCCGAGCAGTGCCTCGGCGGGCACTCGCACATTGTCATAGTGAATCAACGCATGCGAGCCTTCGTCTTCTCGCTCGCCGTGCAGTCCGACGTTGCGGACGATGTTGACGCCCGGCGTGTCCGTCGGTACCAGGAACATCGACATGCCCTGATAGGCACTTACCTCGGGGTTGGTCACCACCATGACGATCAGAAACGACGCGGTCCTGGCATTGGAGGAGAAGAACTTCCAGCCGTTGATCACCCAGTCGTCACCGTCGCGCACCGCGCGGGTGGTGAACAGCGTGGGGTCGGCGCCGGCATGCGGTTCGGTCATCGAGTAGCAGGAGAAGATCTTGCCCTCGAGCAGCGGGCGTAGGTAGCGCTCCTTCTGCGCCTCGGTGCCGTAGTGGGCAAGGATCTCGGCGTTGCCGGTGTCCGGTGCCTGACAGCCGAACACGATCGGCGCCCACTGCGAGCGACCGAGAATTTCGTTGAGCAGCGCGAGCTTGAGTTGGCCGTAGCCCTGTCCGCCGAGTTCCGGGCCCAGGTGGGTGGCCCACAGTCCGCGTTTGCGCACCTCATCCTTGAGCGGGTCGATCACCTTGCGGCGGTTGGTATCCAGCGGCATGAACTGCTGATCCGGGAAGGCCAGGTCGAGCGGTTCGACCTCCTCACGGACGAACTCGTCGGCCCAGTCGAGCACATTCTGATACTCGGGGTCGGTTTCGAAATCCCAGGCCATGGCGTCTCCCTTCGCTTCAGGTGAACGATCTGCGTCAGCGTGTCGCTCTCGCGTTGAATCCGGCGACCAGGGCGGCGATGTCCTCGGTGACGACTTCGGTGAACGATCTGTCGCCGAAACTTCCTCCGGCCCAGTGCCGCACGCCCTCGCTGACGTGCATACCGGCCAGGCGGGAGAGGTGGCCGACATCGACGTGGGCGCTCAGCTTGCCGTCCTGCTGTGAGCGGGTGAACAGGTCGCCGAACATGTCGGCGTCGGCGGTGTCGTCGCCTGCCTCGCCGGCCAGGATCCGGTGCTCGTGCCGGTAGCCCTCGAGGATGGTCTCGATGATCAGTTCGCGCGGATTGCGCGCCATCGACCGTTCGAGGCTGCGCAGCGCCTCCCGAATGACGACTTCGACGTCGTAGTCGCCACGCAGCAGTGACCGGACCTTCTGTTGTGCCGCGCGCGTGGACAGCAACCCGACCTCGAAGAGGATGTCCTCTTTGGCCGGGAAGTAGAAGTAGAACAGCGCCCGCGATACCCCCGCGGCCCGGCAGATGTCGGCGACCGTCGTCTTGGCGTACCCGTTGGTGCGCCACAGCGCCATGGCGGCCTGCACGAGCGCGCGTTTGGTCTCATGCGACCTGGCGCGTTGGTAAGACGCTCGGCGTTGACCACCGTTAACGGCCTCGGCTGCGCTGATCCCCGCCATGACGGCACAGTAGCAGGCATATTGGGGCTTGCAAATAGTTGACGCGTGCCTAACTATTTATCACGGGCCTCATCCGGCGCCGGGTGAACAGCGGAAGGACTTCAGATGCCGAATTCACTGCACCACGTCGTCATGCGAAGCCATTCTGCGCAGACCCTCACCGCATTCCTGACCGACGTTGTCGGAATGACGGTCCAGTTCCAGATGCACGTACCGGGTGAGGTGCTCGAGAAGACGCTCGGATGGCCGCCGTCCGACGGCGCCGGCGTGACAATGCTGGGCGGTGGTGACGCTGGCTTACTCGAAGTCCTCGACGTGCCTGAGCACCTACGTGCGCTGGTGCCCGAAGGGCTTGCGGCCCTTTCCTTCATGACCGACGACTTCGATCGCACCCGCGAGAAGGCCAGCGCTTTCACCAGCGACGTGACGATGCTCGACACCGGCGTGCCGGGCGTCGACCTGTTCTTCTGCACCATGGGCGGCGTGCCCATGGAGTTCATGGGCGCTTATGCGCCAGAGGCGAATTCGGCGCACAACGACGCGACGAACTCCTGAGTGCGCTGGCGAGACGCTTTTCGCTCCTCAGGCGTCGCGCCCAGCGGAACGATCCGGGCCGCAAGGTCGGTGACGCCGGCGTCGCGATAGCGGCGCAACCGGGCCGCGATCGTCGCTTCGTCGCCAGCGGCCATGGTGTCGCCGACATCCTCGGCGTCGCCGTGTTCAAGCAGGCGGACGTAGTTGGGGGAGAAGTCGGCGTGTCCGAGCACCTCGCTGGCATACGCGCGCGCGTCCTGGAGCTGGCTCGCTGAGCACAGCGCAACAGGAACGCCTGCCACGACGCGTATTCCGGTACGGCCGGCTTCTGCAGCCGCCTTGGTGATGGTTGGCACGACGTAGTCTCCGATCGCACGCTCGTCGGCCATCCACAGAATCGTGCCGCCGGTGCGCTTTCCGGCGATGCGCAGCATGGTGGGACCGAGCGCAGCCACCAGCACCGGCATCTCGAACGCATCGCTGACATCGATCGGGCTGTGCACGCGGTACGAGTCGCTGTCGATGGCCACCGCGCCGGGTCCGGCGAAGGCGGCGGCGAGCACGTCGAGGTAGTCGCGCACGAGTCGCGCGGGACGGTCGTAGGGCAGGCCGAGTTGGTCGGTGATGATCCAATGGTGCGACGGGCCGACGCCCAGCGTGAAGCGACCGTCGCACGCGATCTGGGTGGTCAGCGCCTGCTGGGCCATGATGAGCGGATGGCGGGTCTGGATGGGCACCACCGCGGTACCGATCTCGATGCGGTCGGTGACCTGGCCGAGCAGCGCCACCGCCGTCATCGCGTCGAGGTAGCCGGGCACCTGCGGCATCCAGAACGACGCGAAACCCTGGCTCTCGGCCGCTTTTCCGTCGTCGAGCAAACCGGTCAGCCGCTCCCTGCGCGTGCGTTCCTTGTCGGACCCGACCATCAACCCGATGCGCATTCAAACCTCCGGTCACGGCACATATCGGTCCCATTCGTGTGGCACAACGGGATGGAACGGCGCGGCGAACAGTGGTTCGACACCGTCGTCGTTCCACCGCTTGTCGAGCACCGGTCGCAGCCTCTCGGCAGCCACGACGGGGTCGTCGTCGAGAAAACAGTACGAGATCATCTGGCCTGCAGGCGCACTGGCCAACCGCGCGTCGACGGACAGCGAGGTCGCCGACCACACCCCGGCGACACCGTCGACGTCGACGAGATTCGTCGGTGCCGAAGCGGCCGATTCCAACAGCAGGTACGCGCCGCGCACCGGCCACCATGGCAGGACGTCGGCGCCGACCTTGATGCGCGGCGCCGCGGCCTTGCGCCCGACGTCGTAGACGCCGCGTTCGACCGGTGGCAGCAGCGGCAGCTTGCGGCCCGCGTCACCGAGTGCCTTCGACAGGGCCAGAAACGGTTTCATGCTTCCGGGATCGGTGAAGAAGTACGTCATTACGTGGTCGATCTCGTCGTAAGGGCCGTGGCTGTACGCCCGCGCCGAGCGGCACTCCGGCGTGGACACCAGCCGCAGAGACGCCCGCACCTGTGCGAGCCTGTGCTGCTCCGGTCGGTGGTCGAGGGTGTGCCAGCGCAGGTAATCGGCGTCGGCACCGTCGGGATGGCGCCTCGCCATCGACACGAACAACGTGGTGACGTCCCCGCGGCCTTCGGCGAGGACATCGGGCACCTCGTCGGACGGTGTGCCGGGTAACTGCATCGGCTGTTCCCTTCAGCTGGTGGCCGGAGGTAGGAGTTCCGGACGTCGCGCCTCGATCATCCGCCGGAAGCCTTCGCGCCAAGGCACTTTGGTCGATCCCAGCACTTCGTGCATGTAGGTGACGTCGGGCCACAGCGGGGTGTGCGCCTCGGGGGTGTAGTCGAACCTCGGCTCGACGCCTACCAGTTCGCCCATATATGCGCAGTACTCCTCGACGCTGACGGTCTCGCTGCCGGCCCAGTTGACCACGATCGGCGGGGTATCGGCGACCTCCATGGCCCGGACGCCCAGCTCGATGTAATCGTCCTCGTAGATCGGGTTGTAGTTGTTCGGCTTGTCGGGGTACAGCCGAATCGGCTTGCCCGCCAACATCATTTCCAGCCGGTCGGCCGGGGCGCCGCCCTCGGGTCCGTAGGTGGAGCAGATGCGGATGATGGTCAGCGGTATGCCGTACTGTTTGGCGATCCACGTGCACACCGCTTCTGCGGCGATCTTGGAGAAGCTGTAGTTCGCGCGCAGCGGTACGCCCGGAGGGTCCGATTCCCGTAGCGGACGCTGCCCCTGATAGCCGTAGACGGAACCGGTCGAACAGAAGACGAAGCCCTTCGCGGCGCGACAGTGATACAGCAGATCCCCGGACTTCTGCGCGTTTGTGTCGACGCATCGTCCCCAGTCGCCCTGGCCCGTGTCGACCGCGGCGTGAAAGACGTAGGTGAAGTCATCGGGCAGTGCGGAGAAGTCTCCGGTGCTCATATCGAGTGCGACCGGGGTGATGCCGGCCGCGGTCAGCTTCTCGCGGTCGACCGGATTCCGCAGCCGGGCCGCGCCCCACACCTCGTTGCGCGGCGCGAGAGCGCGCGCGATGGGAAATGCGATCTTGCCGGTCGCGCCGGTGATGAGGATCTTCTCTGCGTCGAGCATCCCCTCAGTCATAGCGCACCGGACCGCAAATGTTAAGTACTTGATATCCTCGGTTGCGTGCAGCTCACGTTCGACGCCGACGTCGAAGCCTTCCGCGCAGAGTTCATCGCGTTCCTCGACGAGCACCTGCCCGCCGAGTCAGAGGCGGCCGCCGAACGGTCGCGGTCGACGTCGCACGTCCCGGCGTGGGCCCGCCAGTGGCAGCAGGTGCAGTTCGACCACGGCTGGCTGCTGCCGGGGAACCCACCGGAGTTCGGCGGTCGTAACGCGGACATCCTGCAGCAGTTCGTCCATCGCGAGGAACTGTCGCGGCGGCGGATCTATCACGCGTTCAACCCGCAGGGCGTCGGGATCATCGCCGCGTCGCTGCTGTCGTTCGGCACCGACGAACAGAAGCGGCGGTGGGCGGTGCCGATCTTGCGCGCGGAGATGACCGCGTCACTGGGCATGAGCGAACCGGGAGCGGGCTCCGACCTGGCAGGTTTGAGCACCCGCGCGACGGTCGACGACGACGGCTTTGTCGTCAACGGTCAGAAGGTGTGGACGTCGGGCGCCCACGACGCCGACGTCATCCTCGCGTTCGTGCGCACCGATCCTGATGCGCCGAAGCACAAGGGAATCAGCGCCCTGCTCATTCCCACCGACACCCCAGGCGTGACGTGTCGACCGTTCGCGTCGGTGCACGACCGCGACGGTCTCGACTTCAACGAGGTGTTCTTCACCGACGTGCGGGTGCCGGCCGAGAACCTGGTCGGCCCGCTGCACGAGGGGTGGCGCGTCGCCAACGGGTCACTTGGGCATGAGCGCACGATGATGTGGATGTCGTTCGCCAACCGGCTGAGTCAGCTCCTCGAGGACTTCAGGCCCGTCGGCGCGGTGAACCGCGACCGGTACGCCACCATCGCGATGGACTATCAGGCGCTGCGGTTGCTCGGGTCCAAGGCGCTGGGGCAGGCCGCGCGCGGCGAGCGCGACATCCCCGCCGTCTCGGTGCTCAAGGTGCTCGGTTCGGAGGCTGAGCAGAACGCGATGAGGCACGCTCTCGAGGCGGCGGGCGCAGACGGGTTGACCGATCCGGCGCTGACCGCACCGTATAACCCTTACGCGCCCGATCTTTTCACCGCCAGTTGGTTCGCGCGATACGTCAGCACGTACGCGGGCACGATCGCCGGCGGTACGTCGGAGATCCAGCGCAACATCATCGCCCAACGGGTCCTCGGTCTGCCGACGCGCTGACGTCTGTCTTGCGCGGGTCCATCGTGAAAGGATGTCGACTGTGACTGTGGTTCTGGTGCATGGCAATCCGGAGACCGACGGGGTGTGGGGGCCGCTTGTCGACGCCCTTGGCCGCGCGGATGTGGTGCGATTGTCGCCACCGGGATTCGGTGCCCCGCTGCCCAGCGGCTTCTCGGCGACCTTTGTCGCCTACCGCGACTGGTTGGTCGACGAGCTGCAAAGAATCGAGGGACCGGTCGACCTCGTCGGACACGACTGGGGCGGCTGTCATGTGGTGAACGCCGTGATGCATCAACCCGATCTCGTCCGTAGCTGGGCCAGCGACACCGTCGGCTTGTTCGACCCGGAATACGTATGGCATGACATGGCTCAGGTGTTCCAGACTCCGGAGGCCGGCGAGCAGGTGGTCGAGGCGATGATTGGGTCTTCGGTGCAGGACCGGGCACAACAACTGACCGATTTCGGCATACCCGCCGACGTCGCGAATTCGTTTGCCGCAGCGCAAGGTCCGGAGATGGCCGAGGCGATCCTGGCGTTATACCGCTCGGCACGTCAACCGGCGCTGGCAGATGCGGGACGGTCACTCGAGAACGCTGCCGCCCGTCCAGGACTGTCGATAGTGGCCACCGAGGACCCCTACGTCGGATCCGAGGAGATGCGGCGCCGGGCGGCCGATCGAGCCGGCGCCCGGACCGAGGTGCTCGACGGGCTGGGACATTGGTGGATGGTGGAGGACCCGGCGCGCGGCGCCGACGCGCTCAGTCGGTTCTGGGACTCGGTGGACTAGCGGCCTTGCCGCGCACCGCGAGTCACAGCCATCCACGGTTTGCAGACGCGTTCTCGGACTTTCCCTGCAAAACGTTGATCGGTGTGACGTGTGGGTGTGCCGGCGGCCCGAGAGCTTCGATCTATACCCGCGCGGGTTTCGGCGCGGCGAGTTCGGCGAGCGCGGACATGAACAACTCGTCCATCTGCGGGCTCAGCTCGGCCAGAGTCGAGGCGCTGGCGAAGCTGGCGGAACCGAATACGCGCTCGAGCACATCGGTTTCGGTGGAGGTGCCGAGGGACAGGCACAGGCAGGCAACACCGTCGGTGCGGAGCTCTTCGAGGGCCTTGTGGGCGTCGGCTTCCGCGTAGCGACCTTCGTAACCGTCATCGTAGGGAAAGCCGTCCGAGAGCACGAGCAGCAACCGGTTCGGTGTGCCGGCTTCGTTCTTGAGAACCTCGCCCGCACCGCGGATTCCAGCGCCGAGGCGGGTGTAGCTCGCAGGTTCGAGCTGGTTGAGACGGGCTCGACCGACGGCGTTGAAATTCTGGTCGAACGTCTTGATGGCGGGCAGATGCACGGCGTGTCGACCCTGCGAACGGAATGCATAGACGGCGACGCGGTCACCGAGTTCTTCGAGGGTGACGGCCAGGGTGGCGGCCGCTCGTCGCTGATGGTCGTGCACCGCGAGGCCGTCCGGATCGGCGTCGACGGCGGACCCGGAGGCGTCGATCAGTATGAGCACGCCGAGGTTGCGAGCGAGTTTGCGGCGCTCCAGGTAGACGTGCTCGGGTGCGGAGAAGCCGGATTGCAGGTCGACGAAAAGGTCGATGAGCGCTTCGATGTCGAGGTCGTCTCCATCGGCGCGGCCGCGCAGGACCTTCGGGCCGAGTCCGACGCGGGCCAGGCGGCGCCGCAGCACGTCGTCGTGCGCGACCCCGGCATCGGAGACGTCGGCGGCGGCGGTCAGTGGAAAGTCGATGACGCGGCACCAGTCAGGCTTGTAGCGGTCGTTGAAGACGTCCCACTCCGGATACAGCGCGCCGCCCACTCCTAACGCAGCACCGGGCTTGCCGTCGTCGGTGAATTGGATCTGGGTGGGCAGCGGTCGGGCATTCGGCCCGATGTTCTGCACCCGCCGGACGGAGCGAACCGTCATCTCGGCGCCCGCGGCACCCTCGCCTTCGGAACGCTTACCGCCGAACACCTTGCGGAAGTAGTCCGACACCGACTGATTGTTGAACAGCGGACTCTGAAACAGTTTGAGGATCTTGCTTTCTGTGGACTTTCCGCCGTCATCGTCATCGTCTTCCTCCTCGTCTTCCGATTCGGGCATGTCGATGGGGTCGAACTGCAATTTGAGGTCTTTGTTGGTGGCCTCCCCGCCCGGTCCAGCGCCCGACGCCAGCAGCCGCGACGGTTTGATGACACCGAACCACTCCGGTGGGTCGGCAACTTCGGCGCGGCTCTTGGCCACTTCGAGTGACTCGTCGGCGGTCGCGGTGCCGGGCTCGCCGTCCAGGAGGAGCGCAGCATCGATCGGAATCTGTCGGGCGAGGTCGGCGAGCACCCGGTGACCTTCGAGTGCCAGGTAGCGGCGTGCCATCGTGGCCCGCGCCCGCAATCCCTTCACCAGTCGCGGATCGAGGCTGCCCGCGCCGAGAAGTGCTGCCTGAACCAGCATCTCGCGGCGCTGCTGTTCGAGCGAAGCGCCGGCCGAGACGAAGACGAACTGACCGTTGGTGTGTGCGGGCTGACCCGGTGGTGCCTCGGTGACGTCAACCGACCGGCCGGCGATATAGGTGGCGAGGAATCGGAACCGGTCAGGGTGGGAATCGGCAGCGTCGGTCACTTCTGAGGCAGAACAGTATTGACGAGTTCATCGAGGGCACGGATGACGTCGTGATCGTCGGACAGCACCTCGACGACGGCCGCGTGGACGGCGCTGCGTAGGTTGAGCCCCTCGGCCGCGAGTCCGCCGGCGAGGATCAGCATGCGGGTGGAGGACACTTCGCGCAGCGGTGAGCCATCCAGATTTCGGATGGCGTAGGCGAGCTTCACCAACGCCCGCGCGGTCTCGGTGTCGATTCCCGCTTCGAACGCCACCACCTCCGTCTCCACCTCGGGGGATGGGTAGCCGAGCTCGATGGCGATGAACCGCTGGCGTGTCGACTCCTTGAGGTTCTTCAACACGCTCTGGTATCCGGGGTTATAGGAAATCACCAGCTGGAATCCGGGCGCCGCCTGCAGCGTCGTGCCGAGCCGGTCGACGGGCAGCTCACGGCGGTGATCGGCGAGCGGATGGATGACCACCGTGGTGTCCTGGCGCGCCTCGACCACCTCGTCCAGATAGAAGATGGCGCCCTCGCGCACCGCGCGGGTCAGCGGCCCGTCCACCCAGACCGTTTCACCGCCCTTCAGCAGAAATCGGCCGACCAGGTCCGCCGACGTCATGTCCTCGTGGCCGGCAACGGTGATCAGATCGCGGCCCAGCGCATGCGCCATCGCTTCCACGAATCGTGTTTTCCCGCAACCGGTAGGACCCTTCAACAGCACCGGCAACCCTCGGCGGGCCGCCGCGCGGAAGACCTCCACCTCGTCGCCGATCGGACGGTAGAACGGCGCGTTCGAAACGGGGGTGACGACCGCAGAAGTACTGTTCAGCATTTATTCTCCTCGCTCGAGCGGAACGTTTTTCGGAAGCTCGACGCCCTCGGGCAGGACAAGCTCACCGTCGTGGTTGATGTAGCCCGAATTCGTCAGCGGCATCGGTAGCGCAGGATCGGGGCACGGTCGATCGGTGTCTTCACCACAGATGCCCATCAGGAAGTACGACCGCTTCAGGATGTCCTCCGGCCAGGGATCCTGATGCATGGCGAAGAACTGTGCCGGAATGTTGTAGAACACGAAGAAGAAGGCGCTGCACGCCGCGAAGATCGCGAGGAAACGGGTGAGCTGCTGTCTGACGAAACCGCCTCGCACACGGTCGAGTCCACGCTCGACGAAGGTCCGGCCACGGTCGTCGGTGAAGTAGCGCAAGCAGCAGAGGCCCGCCTGGACGCCGCCCCACATGAGGCCTTCATAGAGCGGCCACTGGTAGTAGGTGCCGGCATTGACCGACAACGCCTGAATGGCGCCGGGGTAGGTGAACAGCCCCATCGGCATGAGGAACAGGCCCTCGATGACGAAATCGAACAAGAAGGTCCAGGCGATCACCACGCCGATCAGCCCGAAGGTGTTGATGTTGGGAAACCGCTTCTTGGCCAGGCGCATGACCGCGCAGCCGAGCATGGTGCACAGCAGGACGAAGAAGTAACCCGGCGCGTTCATCAGGATGGGTTCGGCCATCATGGCGCCCGGTTCCCCGTAGGACACCCAACCCGGAATGTCCTGGACCCAGGAACCCATGTTCCACATCCAGGTGTTGTAGGTGCTCCAGGTGTTGAAGTAGTTCAGCAGCGGATCCTGGAACCACAGCAGGCCGCAGGACACGAACAGCATGCCGTCAAGGGTGATTCGCCGCTCCCGACGCCACGGCCGAATGAGGAACCACCAGATGGCAATTGGCAGGCCGATGACGATCACGGCGGTCCAGGTGAACAGGATCGCCTTCATGAACGTCGGTGGATCGGTCGGTCCGGCGGGAACTCGCTCGAAGTTGGGACCGGTGATCCACTTGCCCCACACGAACAGCTGGAAGGCGAGAATCACACCACCGACGGCGGCCCAGATTTTCACCGCGGGGATCTTGGACTGGGGCTGCGCACCGAGCGACGCCTCGCTCAGCGATTCGGTGAGAACGGGTTTGCTTCTACTTGAAAGATCGCTCACCGCACCGTCTCCTCTGCTTCTGTCGATCGCATGGACCTCAGAGCTCCCTCCGCAAGTGGCCGATGCGCCGAAAATATACCAGCCGGTATCTGAATGACCAAGCAGTCAAAACCTGTGGCAAGATGGCCGCATGGTTGAGCCCTGGACCCGGGAGCGGCGCCTAGAGCGCACGCGCTCGTTGCTGCTGGACGCCGCAGAGCAGGTGTTCGCCGAAAAGGGTTTCGTTCCAGCGACGCTCGATGACATCGCCAAGGCGGCCGGATACTCCAAAGGCGCCATCTACAAGTACTTCGCCACCAAGGAAGACCTCTTCCTGGCCGCCAGCGACCGGTACTGGCGTCGATACTTCGACAATTTCGCCGAGATCATGTCGTCGTCGGAGCAGATCGGGGCGCACGAACTCGAGGAGATCGCCGCGCGCTGGCGCCAACTGAGTCGTGATCGCGGCGCCGAGCATGCGGCACTGGGTCTCGAGTTCAACCTCTACCTGCTGCGCAACCCGGAGGCGCGAGAACGCGTGGCGGCCAAGCGATCAGAGGTTGTCGAGCAACTCACCCGCTACATCGTCGAGGGCATCGACAGTCTCGGCGCGACCCTGTTGATCCCTGCGACGACGTTCGCACACATCATCATCGCCACGACGGACGCCATCGAGTTGGGCAGTCACCTCGATGACATCGATCTCTACCAGCACATGGTCGAGATGTACGTGTCCGCCGTGAAGATGCCCTGACTCATTCCCCTCGTTCGAAGGGGACGGTCGGCGGAATCTGCTTGCCCTCGGGGAGAACGAGTTCGCCGTCGGTGTTGATAAAGCCGGACTCTCGTGTCGGGAACGGCAGCATCGGATTGGGACATGGCACATCGGAGCCCTCGCCGCAGAGGCCGTTCATGAAGTAGGAACGCTTTTGGGTGTCCTCGGGCCAGGGGTCAGGGTGCAAGGCGAAGAATTGGATCGGAAGGTTGAAGAAGAAGAAAAAGCATGCGCTGATCGCGGCGAAAATCGCGAGAAAGCGGGTCAGTTGTTGCGCGACGAATCCGCCTCGCACATTGTCCAATCCGCGCTCGACAATGGTGCGGCCACGGTCGTCGGTGAAGAAGCGCAGGCAGCACATGGCCGTCTGGACGCCAGCCCACATCATTCCCTCATAAACAGGCCACTGGTAGTAGGTGCCGGCGTTGAATGACAGCGACTGGATTGCACCGGGATAGGAGTACAGCCCGGTCGGTAGCAGGATCAGGCCCTCCATGACGAAGTCGAGGACGAAGGCCGCCGCGTAGGTGACGAGGATCAGCCGCAGATTGCTGATGTTCGGCCAGCGGTTTTTGATCTTGCGCATGACCCAGCATCCGAGGATGGTCAGCATGAGAACACCAGCGGCGTAACCCGGTGAGTTCGTGAAAATAGGTTCCGGCACCATCCGGCCCGGCTCGTCGGGTGAGACCCATCCGGGCACGTACGGTGTCCACGCGCCGAAGTTCGGCAGCCAACTGTTGTAGGTGCACCAGGTGTTGATGTAGTTCAGGAACGGATCCTGGAAGAACATGAGTCCCATGGAAACCAGGAGGATGCCGTCGAGGGTGATTCTGCGTTCGCGCACCCAAGGCCGGATGATGAACCACCACACCGCGATCGGGAAACCCACGCAGACGACGACCATATTCAAGATGAGCGGGATCTTCATGTACAGCGGCGGGTCGGAGGGGCCGCCGGGAACCCGTTCGAAATATGGCCCGGTGATCCACCTGGTCCACACGTACAACTGCAGGAGCAGGATCGCGCCGCCGAATACCGCCCAGATCTTGACGGCATTGCTCCGCGGTTGGGTTGAGGTTCCGATGTCGGCGACCTTTGCGGCCGACTCGGTGACCGCGGGCTTCTTGTCCGACAGATCGCTCATGACGCCTCCTTGGGGTCTGCGCTCGTCGAGAAGATACCAGCCAGTATCTCAGTAGCCAATAAGATTCTCAGATCCTGTGGCACACTTTTTTCATGGTGGAGCGCTGGACGCGGGAACGACGCCTTGAGTACACGCGTTCGCTGCTGCTGGACGCCGCCGAGCAGGTGTTCGCCGAAAAGGGTTTCATGCCTGCGACTCTTGACGACATCGCGCACGCCGCGGGCTACACCAAAGGCGCCATCTACAAACACTTCGCCACGAAGGAGGATCTCTTCCTGGCCGTGAGCGACCGGTACTGGCGCCGCTATTTCGACAATTTCGCCGACGTGATGGCGTCGGCGCAGCAGATCGGGTCACGCGAGCTCGACGAGATCGCCGCCCGCTGGCGCCAACTCAGCCGCGATCGCGGTGCCGAGCACGCCGCGCTGGGGCACGAGTTTTCGCTCTACCTCCTGCGCAACCCCGACGTCCGCGAGCGGGTGGCTGAGAAGAGATCGGAGGTCGTCGAGGCGCTCGCGACGTTCATCGTCGAGGGCATCGACAGGCTCGGTGGAACATTGCTGATTCCGCCGTTGACTTTTGCGCAGGTGCTCGTGGCGACCAGTGACTCGGTGGTGCTTGGCAGCGAACTCGACGACGTCGATCTCTACCGGCCGGTCGTCGAGATGTACGTGTCGGCGATCAAGTTGCCGTGAGCCTGCCCGCCCGTCGCGTCAGGTAGTCGATCTGCAGGTAGATCGAATAGAGGACCAGTGGAGGCAACACGATGAACGGGATGTTCTCGGCGATGAACTTGAAGCCCAGACCGTAAGCGCCCTGGCCGATGTTGTCGAAGCCGGCGCCCACTTCGGCCAGGAAGTACACCGCCGTGCTGCTCATCAACACGGCGCAGCCGGTGAAAGCACCCCAGAGGCAACGGATTCGCGACTCCGGGGGCAGGTCGGTCTTGAGCAGCCGGGTCCACATGACGAACACGAAGACACCGGTGGTCACGCCGACCACCTCGAGCGCGAAGATCCACGGGTTGCCGCTGACGTAGCGGGTGTCGGCCAGCGCATACTGCCACCAGAGCCACTTCCAGCCGGGGTCCGTCGTGGGCGTCCACCAGCCGAGCGGGTGGCCGATTAGAAACATCAGCTCGTAGCCGATCTGGCTGCACGCGGTGTAGGGCAGATAGAACAGCGTGAGCTCTGCTGCCTTGTCGAGCCGACTGCGGTTCTCGCCGGGCGCATCCCACAGGATGACGATGGGCACCAGAATCACCGGTATCCCGAAGAGCAGGTTGGCGACGACGTCGGAGGTGAAGTCGGGAGTGACGAGTCCGAACTGGACCCCGAACGTCATTCCCAGGAACACGACGCCTGTGAGCAGTCCGACCCCGAGGTAAATCCTCCCGCGGTGCGCTGCCACCGGTCGGGCGAAGTTCGGTTCTCGGGTCTGGGTCAGCGTCATGCTCACGCTCCTTTGGCCACCGAGGCTGCAGCCGTATCCGGTTTCGCCGCAACGGAGATCGACTTGGTGTCGGTGTAGCCGTCGATGCCCTCACGGCCGAGTTCGCGGCCGTATCCGCTGCCCTTGACGCCGCCGAAGGGCGCGAACGGGTCCATCGTGTAACCCTGGTTGACGCCGAAGCTGCCGGTGTGGATGCGCGCGGCGACGTCAAGGCCGCGTTCGGTGTCCTCGGTGAACACCGACCCCGCCAGCCCGTAGTCGGAGTCGTTGGCGATCGCGACCGCCTCGTCCTCGTCGGAGTACGGAATGACCGTCAGCACTGGGCCGAAGATCTCCTCGCGGGCGATGCGCATCGAATTCGTCGCGTCGGCGAACAAGGTGGGGCGCACGTACCAGCCTTTGTCGATGCCGTCGGGCATCGCGGTGCCACCGGTCACCAGGCGCGCGCCCTCGGCCTGCCCGGCATCGATGTAGCCGCGCACCCGTTCCTGCTGACGTTGGGCCACCAGGGGACCCACCTGCGTGGCGGGTTCGGTCGGATCGCCGACCACCAGCGACGCCATCTCGGCGGCCAGCGCGTCGGTGAATTCGTCGGCCCGACCGGTAGGCACCAGGACGCGGGTGAGCGCATTGCAGATCTGGCCGCTGTTGCTCAGGCTGGCCGACCGCACACCGGTGGCGACGGTGGCGGGGTCGGCATCGTCGAGCACGATCGCGGCCGACT
This sequence comes from Mycolicibacterium celeriflavum, assembly GCF_010731795.1. Lineage (NCBI taxonomy): Bacteria > Bacillati > Actinomycetota > Actinomycetes > Mycobacteriales > Mycobacteriaceae > Mycobacterium > Mycolicibacterium celeriflavum. The sequence continues at coordinate 4,984,335 of NZ_AP022591.1, forward strand.
TGCCGCCGAGTTCGAGGCTGACACGCTTCAGGTCGGCTGCGCATGCCGCGGCGACCGCGCGGCCCGCGGCGGTAGAGCCGGTGAACGAAACCTTGTCCACGCCAGGATGCTTCACCAGGTACTCACCGACCGAACCGTCGCCCGGCAGCACGCTCACCACGCCGGGTGGCAGATCCGACTCGGCGATCATCTCGGCCAACAGCAACGCATTGAGCGGTGACTCCGGCGCCGGCTTGAGCACCACGCTGCAGCCGGCGAGCAGCGCGGGGATCAGCTTCGTGACGATCAGGAACTGCGGCATGTTCCACGGCACGACCGCGGCGACGACGCCGACCGGTTCACGGCGGATGTGGATGTCCGCGCCGTACATTCCCGCGCGTACCTCACGCCACGGATACGCTCCGGCCAGATCGCAGAACGCGGTCATCATCATCGCGGGTAACCCGACCTGTGCCCGCTGCGCGAAGCTGATCGGCGCACCGATCTCCGAGGTGATCAGCTCGGCCATCTCGGCGCGACGCTCGCCGTAGAGAGCGGCCAGTCCCCGCACGGCGGCGATGCGCTCGGCGGGCTGCAGTCGCGGCCACGGACCGGAGTCGAGTGCCGACCGCGCGGCCGCCACCGCGTTGTCGACATCGTCTTGACCCGCGGCAGCCACCTTCGCGAGAGGTTCCTCGGTGTGCGGGGCGACGACTTCGATGCGCTGTCCGGTGCTGGCCTGCAACCACCTGCCACCGATGAACAGCTCATTCGAATGCACCTGTCCGACTCCCTTCGGCAACGACTCACGGAGCAATATCAACTACTTGTGATTGCCCGCTTCAGCATATATCGTCGATTTATCAGGCTCCCGCCGAATGCCGAAAAGCAATGACAGGAGAAGCCGATGGCTCGCTTTCCCAAACCCCCGGAAGGCAGTTGGACAGAGCACTACCCGCAGCTGGGAACCGAGCCGGTCTCCTACGAGGACTCGATCAGCCCCGAGTTCTACGAGATCGAGCGCCAAGCCGTCTTCAAGCGAGCCTGGCTCAATGTCGGTCGCGCCGAGCAGGTTCCACGCAAAGGCAGCTACTTCACCAAAGAGCTCAAGGTGGTGAACACATCGATCATCGTGGTGCGCACGACCTCGGGCGAGATCAAGGCGTATCACAACGTCTGCCGTCATCGCGGCAACAAGCTGGTGTGGAATGACATGCCGCTGGAGGAGACCAGCGGTGTGTGCCGGCAGTTCACCTGCAAGTACCACGCATGGCGCTACGACCTCGACGGCAACCTGACTTTCGTTCAGCAGGAGGGGGAGTTCTTCGACCTCGACAAGAGCCGCTACGGTCTGGTGCCGGTCCACTGCGACGTGTGGGAAGGCTTCATCTTCGTCAACTTCGCCAAGGAGCCCGAGCAGTCGCTGCGGGAGTTCCTCGGTCCGATGATCACCGACCTCGAAGGCTATCCGTTCGACAAGATGACCTCGCGGTTCTACTACCGGTCGGAAGTGAAAGCCAACTGGAAGCTCTACATGGATGCGTTCCAGGAGTTCTATCACGCGCCGGTACTGCATGCGAACCAGTCACCCACCGCATACTCGAAGGCCGCCGCCGAAGCGGGATTCGAGGCGCCGCACTACCGCATCGAGGGGCCGCATCGGTTGGTCAGCACCTCGGGTGTCCGGGCCTGGGAGTTGGCCGACGAGATGCGCAAGCCGATCGAGGACATCTGCCAGAGCGGCCTGTTCGGACCCTGGGACAAACCGGATCTGGGCGAGATGCCCGTCGGACTCAACCCGGCCAAGTGCGATCCGTGGGGGCTGGACTCCTTCCAGCTGTTCCCCAATTTCGTGATCCTGTTCTGGGGCCAGGGCTGGTATCTGACGTATCACTACTGGCCCACGTCGCACAACACGCATATCTTCGAGGGCACGGTGTACTTCCCTGCGCCGAGGACGCCTCGCGAGCGCATCGCCCAGGAACTCGCTGCGGTGTCGTTCAAGGAATACGGCCTCCAGGACGCGAATACCCTCGAGGCGACACAGACCATGGTCGAGTCGCGGGTCATCGATGAGTTCCTGCTGTGCGATCAGGAGGTGCTGATTCGCCACCTGCACAAGGAAACCGCGGCGTGGGTCGAGGACTTCCAGCGCAAGACGGCGGGGGTGTGACATGACCACGGCGACCACGACGAAACTTCCGCCCGAATTCGCTGACCTGGAACGCTTTTCCGACTGGTGTCTGCCGACCGAGGCGGAGCGCTACGCCAAGCGGTTGGCCAGCACCATGCAGGAGTTGCAGGCTTTCTATGACGCCGTCACCGCGCGAGCTGAGGAGGCCATCGCCTACTGCGACAAGTTCTCGCTTGACGACCTGCCCGAGGACGTGCTCAACCTGATGCATCTCCTGTATTCCATGATCCAAGCGTCGTTCCCGGTCGAGTGCTGGAAGCAACCGAAGGTGCCCGATTCGGGCGCCACGACGCTGGACTGCGTGTCCGAACCCGTTCCGTGACGAGCCCGACCGTCCTGCGCGCCGCGCGCTGGGCCGACGTCGAGACCGGCGAGGTGCGTTCGCCGGCCGTGGTGGTCGTCGAGGGCAACCGCATCTCCGCGGTGAATCCACCCGAACTGCCATCGAATTCGGCGATCGTCGAGCTGGGCGATGTCACGCTGCTGCCCGGCTTGATGGACATGGAGCTCAATCTGCTCATCGGTGGGCCCGGCGGTCCCGAGGGATTGCCGAGCCCGATGCACGGCGTACAAGACGATCCGGCGTATCGCACCCTTCGCGGCGCGGTGAACGCCCGCACCACCCTCGAGGCCGGTTTCACCACGGTGCGCAACCTCGGCCTGATGGTCAAGACCGGCGGCTATCTGCTCGACGTCGCTCTGATGCGTGCCATCGACCAGGGGTGGCACGTCGGCCCGCGGATCTATCCGGCCGGTCACGCCGTGACGCCCTACGGCGGGCACCTCGATCCAACCGTGTTCCAGCGACTGGCGCCGGGAATCATGCCGCTGTCGGTGGCCGAGGGCATCGCCAACGGCGTGGACGACGTCCGGGCCTGCGTGCGCTATCAGGTACGGCACGGCGCCAAGCTGATCAAAGTGTCGGCCTCCGGCGGCGTGATGTCGCACAGCACGGCCCCCGGCGCCCAGCAATACTCCGACGACGAGTTCGCCGCGATTGCCGACGAGGCTCACCGCGCCGGGGTGCGGGTCGCGGCGCATGCGGTGGGGGACAGCGCAGTTCGCGCCTGCATCAGGGCGGGCATCGACTGCATCGAACACGGCTTTCTCGCCAGCGACGAAACCATCCAGCTGATGGCCGACACCCAGACATTCCTGGTCTCGACCACCTACCTGACGCAGGCCATGGCGATCGACCGCATCGCGCCGGAGCTGCGTAAGAAGGCCGAAGTGGTGTTCCCCCGGGCGCAGGCCATGCTGCCCAAGGCGATTGCTGCGGGCGTGCGCATCGCCTGTGGCACTGATGCGCCGGCGATACCTCACGGGGAGAACGCCAAGGAACTCTGCGCGCTGGTCGAGCGGGGTATGACGCCGATGCAGGCGATCCGGGCGGCGACGGTGACCAGCGCCGAGTTGATCGAGGCCGACGACGAATTAGGACTTCTCGCACCGGGTTACCTCGCCGACATCATCGCCGTGCCCGGCGATCCGTCCGACGACATCGCGACCACGCTCGATGTTCGGTTCGTGATGAAAGACGGCCAGATCTACAAGCATGACGGGGCTGAGGGCCGTGGCTAGGGAGACAAATCCGGAACTTGGTATGGAGCTCGGCGACAACATCCTGTGGCATCTCAAGCAGGCGTGGTACTTCTCGCTCACCGCGGTCAACGACGCGGTCAGCCAGCACGGGGTCAGCACCGCGCAGATCGGTGTGCTGCGCCAGCTGACCAACGAGCCGGGCCTCTCGGGTGCTGAGCTCGCGCGTCGGCTGCTGATCACGCCGCAAGGTGTGCAACTCGCGATGAAGGCGCTCGAGCAGCGCGGGTTCGTCGAGCGTAAACCCGATCCACAGCACGCGCGGATCTTGAAGGCCTACCTGACCGAGGAGGGGCGCAAGGTCGCCACCGCGGTCGTCAGCGACGCGATCGCCGCGCACGAGGCGGTGTTCGGCGTGCTCACCCCTGAAGAGCAGCAGACGTTGCGCGACCTGTTGGCGCGCGTTGTCGAGAAAGGCACCGGGCACACGCTGGTCGACGACCACATCGGTGACTAGCGGCTGCGCTGTTGGTATCAAGCTGCTGCTTGATACCAATCACAAGTACTTGATACTCTGTGGGTGATGTCGGAACAAGCCGTCGAATTCGCGCCACTGCGCATCAAGCGGGTGGTGCACGAAACCAGTGACGCGGTGTCGCTGGTGCTCGACGTGCCCGCCGATTGCTCGCAGCGGTTCCGGTACAAGGCCGGCCAGTTCCTGACCCTGCGGGTGAAGGTCGCCGGGGACGACCACCGGCGCTGCTACTCGATGTCGTCGTCGCCCCACAATGGCGAAGACCTGCAGATCACCGTCAAGCGAGACCCCGGGGGGTTGGTCTCCAACTATCTGAACGACACCGCATCCGCCGGCGACGAGATTCACGCCGCGCCACCGGAAGGCCGCTTCGTCCTGGGCGAGGCCGAACGCGACATCGTGGCCTTCGCGGGCGGCAGCGGTATCACCCCCATCTTCTCGCTGATCGGTTTCGCGCTGGTGAGAACCGACCGGCGCGTCAAGCTGTTCTACGCCAACCGAAGCCGGGACTCGGTGATCTTCGGCGAGTCGTTGAGCGCCCTCGCCGATGCCAACTCCGAGCGATTGGCGGTGACCCATCACTTCGACGAGGAGAGCGGGGTGGTCCAGCGCGCCGCGGTCGAGGCGTTCGTCGATTCCGGTCGCGAGATCGACTACTACATCTGCGGTCCCGGACCGTTCATGGACACCGTGGAAGCGACGCTTCTCGAGGCGGGGGTTCCGCGTGACCGGTTGCACCTCGAGCGGTTTGAGGTCGCGCCGGCGCCCGTAGACGTCGTCGAAGCCACCGAACAGACCGAGGAAGTGATCATCGAACTCGACCGCAAGACCATCACCGCTCCCTACCGGGCGGGTAACACGTTGCTGCAGACGGCCCGCATCGCGGGGTTGCGGGCGCCGTCGTCGTGCGAAACCGGTTCATGCGGAACGTGTATGGCGCGGATCGAATCGGGCAGCGCACGGATGCTGAACAACGATGCGCTCGATGACGACGAAGTCGCAGAGGGCTGGGTGCTGACGTGCCAGTCCCTGCCGACCAGCCGAACAGTCCACGTGATCTACGAGTAGGGGTGCAGAAGATGAGGCGAAGTCGATGACCCGGGTCGCGGTGGTGACGGGCGGCGCGTCGGGCATGGGGGAGGCGACCTGCCACGAGCTCGGCAGGCGGGGGCACAAGGTCGCGGTGCTCGATCTCAACGGCGATGCGGCGCAACGGGTCGCCGAAGATCTGCGCGCCCAAGGCGTCCCAGCGCTCGGCGTTGCGGCCGATGTCTGCGACCGCCAGGCGGTGGAGGAGGCCTTCGCCAAGGTACGAACCGAGTTGGGGCCGGTGCACATCCTGGTCACCAGCGCAGGTGCGGTGGACTTCGCGCCGTTCACCGAGATCACCGTGCAGGCTTGGCAACGGCTGGTCGATGTGAACCTCACCGGAACGTTTCACTGCTGCCAGGTGGCGGTGCCCGACATGCTCGAAGCGGGCTGGGGCCGCATCGTGATGATCTCGTCGTCGAGCGCCCAGCGCGGTTCACCCGGAATGGCCCATTACGCCGCGTCCAAGGGTGCGTTGCTGTCCCTGACCAGATCGCTTGCCCGCGAATACGGTCCGGCGGGCATCACGGTCAACAACATTCCACCGTCGGCCATCGAGACGCCGATGCAACACCAGTCTCAGGCCGCCGGCCACCTTCCGCCCAACGAGCAGATGGCGGCAAGCGTTCCGCTGGGACATCTCGGCACCGGTGAGGACATCGCCGCGGCCGTCGGGTTCCTGTGCTCAGAGGAGGCCGGCTTCATCACCGGTCAGACTCTGGGCGTCAACGGCGGATCGGTGATGTGATGAGAGTTCAACCACGACAGGGAGGTTCGCATGGCGAAGTGGCCTAAGCCGGCGGAGGGCAGCTGGACTGAGCACTATCCGGACCTGGGTACCGGGCCGATCTCGTTCCGCGATTCCATCTCCCCCGAGTTCTACGAACTCGAATGTGAAGCGGTTTTCAAGCGGGCCTGGCTCAATGTGGGCCGGGTGGAGGATGTGCCGCGGGTCGGCAGCTACTTCACCAAAGAGATCGACGCCGCGCGGACGTCGGTGATCGTCGTCAAGGGCAAGGACCAGCAGATCCGTGCTTTCTACAACGTCTGTCGGCACCGCGGGAACAAGCTGGTGTGGAACGACTTTCCCAACGAGGAGGTCAAGGGCACCTGTCGCCAGTTCACCTGCAAGTACCACGGGTGGCGCTACGACCTCAAGGGCGATCTCACCTTCGTCCAGCAGGAAGGGGAGTTCTTCGGCCTGGACACCTCGCAGTACGGGTTGAAGCCGGTGCACTGCGACGTGTGGAACGGCTTCATCTTCATCAACTTCGACCCCGAACCGCGACAGAGCCTTCGCGAGTTCCTCGGTCCGATGATCACCGCGCTCGACGACTACCCGTTCGACCTGATGACCGAACGCTACGAATTCGAAGCGCACAACAACAGCAACTGGAAGATTTTCGCCGACGCGTTCCAGGAGTACTACCACGTGCCGTCGCTGCACTCGCAACAGGTGCCCAGTGCGGTGCGGCAACCGAATGCGACGTTCGAGTGCGGGCATTTTCAGATCGACGGCCCGCATCGCCTGGTGTCCACGGCCGGCACCCGACGGTGGCTGCTCGATCCCGAGTACATGTACCCGGTCGAAAGGGTCACGCGCAGTGGGCTCGTCGGCCCATGGCGGACCCCGGAGACCCACCAGTCTGCCGGTCTGAACCCGGGCGGAATCGAACCGTGGGGCATCTCCAACTTCCAGATCTTTCCGAATCTGGAGATCCTCATCTACCACGGCTGGTACCTGCTGTACCGGTACTGGCCGACGTCGCACAACACGCACAAGTTCGAGGCGTACAACGCTTTTCACCCAGCGCGCAATGTGCGCGAGCGCATCGAACATGAGGTCGCCTCGGTGGTGCTCAAGGAGTTCGCGCTGCAGGACGCCGGGATGCTCGGCGGAACGCAGGCGGCGTTGGAGTACGACGTGGTCGACGACTATCCGCTGTCCGATCAGGAGATCCTGGTGCGTCATCTACACCACGAAGCGGTCAAATGGGTCGAGGAGTACAAGGCCGAGCGCGCTCCGGTGGGGGTGTGACCATGGCCGAGGCCAAACTGCCCAGCGCGTTCGCCGAGTTCGAGCAGTTCGCCGAGAAGTGGTGTCTGGCAACCGAACCCGAACGGTGGGAAGCGCGTATGTCGACGCCGATGCCGGAGATCCGGGAGTTCTACGACGCGTTCTCGCCCCGCTTCGAGGAGGCGATCGACTACTGCGACAAGTTCCCGCTCGACGATGTTCCCGACGACGCGCTGAATCTGTTGCACCTCATCTACTCGATGATCATGGTCTCGATGGCCGTCGAGATCTTCGGTACCCAGAAACCCGCCGACTCCGCTGACGCCGTGATGAACCGCGTCAGCGCGCCGGTGCCGTGACGGACAGGACGAAACGACCATGACTGTGCTGATGATCAACAAGCTCACGGCATCCGTCGGCGCCGAGGTGCTCGGGCTGGATTCCGACGCCCTGGCAGGAGACGACGCGCTCGGCGCCGCCATCCTTGACGCGCTGGAAGACAACGGCGTGCTCGTGTTTCCGGGTCTCGGCCTGACACCCGAGGCGCAGGTGGCGTTCTGCCGGCGACTCGGCGAGATCGACCATTCGTCCGACGGTCACCATCCGGTTGCGGGCATCTATCCGGTGACGCTCGACAAATCGAAGAACTCGTCCGCGGCTTACCTGCGGGCCACCTTCGACTGGCACATCGACGGTTGCACGCCGACCAACGGCGAGTGCCCGCAGAAGGCGACTGTGCTTTCCGCCAAGCAGGTGGCCGAGAGCGGCGGTGAGACGGAGTTCGCCAACTCCTATGCGGCCTACGAGGCGTTCAGCGACGAGGAGAAGGAACGCTTCGGAGCGCTGCGGGTGGTTCATTCGCTCGAGGCGTCGCAGCGTCGCGTCACGCCGGATCCATCGCCGGAGCTGGTGGCCAGGTGGCGTTCGCGACCCACCCACGAGCATCCGCTGGTGTGGACGCACCGCAGCGGTCGCAAATCGCTGGTGCTGGGTGCTTCGGCGGACTACGTCGTCGGCATGGATCTCGACGATGGTAGGGCGCTGCTTGCCGACCTGCTCGACCGTGCCACCCGGCCGGACCTGGTGTACAGCCACCGGTGGTCTGTCGGCGACACGGTCATCTGGGACAACAACGGTGTACTGCACCGCGCGGCGCCGTACGACCCTGATTCGCCGCGCGAGATGCTGCGCACGACGGTGCTCGGCGACGAGCCGATCCAATAACTGCTGAGCGGCTGCACAGCACCGGTCGTTGACGCTGGCAGTGCCGTATGGAAATCTGATACCCCGATATGAGAATCACGTTCTCTGCTGCTGAGATCGTTGAAACGGAGGGCCCATGACGGAGGACCTGACCTCGGTCGACTTCTTCCGGGACGGCCGTCTGACCGACGACCCGTACCCGTTCTACGCGGCACTTCGCGACAAGTGCCCGGTCAGCCGTGAGGACCACTACGGCGTGACGATGGTGACGGGTTGGCAGGAGGCCGTCGACGTCTACAACGACGCCGAGACGTTCTCGTCGTGCATCTCGGTGACGGGCCCGTTCCCCGGCTTTCCGGTCCCGCTCGACGGCTTGCGGGACGGTGACATCACCGAGTTGATCATCGAGCACCGCGACGAGATCCCGTTCAGCGACCAGTTGCCGACGCTGGACCCGCCGACGCACACCAATCACCGCGCCCTGCTGATGCGGCTGATCACGCCCAAGCGCCTCAAGGAGAACGAGGACGCGATGTGGGCGCTGGCCGACGACATCCTCGATGAGTTCCTGGCTCCGGGTGAGGGCGAGTTCATCAAAGGCTTCGCCGGGCCGTTCACGTTGCGCGTCATCGCCGATCTGCTCGGCGTCCCCGACGAGGACCGCCCCGAGCTGCTCGAGCGGCTCGCCCGCGGCACCCACGGCGGCGGGCTCGGCAACGCCGAGAAGACGCTCACCAAGACGCCACTGGAATACCTCTACGAGGTGTTCGCCGAGTACGTCGAGGATCGTCGTCGTGAGCCACGTGAGGACGTGCTGACCGGGCTGGCGACGGCCACGTTCCCCGACGGGACGATGCCCGAGGTGGCCGACGTCGTGCGCGTGGCGACCAACGTGTTCTCCGCCGGGCAGGAGACCACGGTGCGGCTGTTGTCGACGGCGCTGAAGGTGATGGGCGACAACCCCGATATCCAACGCAAGTTGCGCGAGGACCGCAGCCTGCTGCCGAATTTCATCGAGGAGTGCCTGCGCATCGAAAGCCCGGTCAAGGGGGACTTCCGGCTGTCGCGGGTCCCGACGAACATCGGCGAGCAGGCGCTCGGCGCGGGCTGCACGGTGATGGTGATCAACGGGGCCGCCAACCGCGACCCGCGCCGCTTCGAAGATCCCGACACGTTCGATCCCGAGCGCAAGAACGCCCGTCAGCATCTGGCGTTCGGCCGCGGCATCCACAGCTGTCCCGGTGCGCCGCTGGCCCGCGCCGAAACGCGTGTCGGGCTGGAGCGACTGCTGGACCGCACGACCGACATCCGGATCAGCGAAAAGCATCACGGCCCTGCCGGTTCGCGTCGTTACTCCTACATTCCGACGTACATCTTGCGTGGTCTGACCGAGCTGCATCTGGAGTTCGATCTCGTCGACGGTGATGGCCGATGAAGGTCACCGTCGACGAAGACCGCTGCGCGGGGCACGGCATGTGCCTGACGTTGTGTCCCGAGGTGTTCGAGATGACCGACGACGGCTGGGCGGTCGCCGATCCCGGCGACGTGCCTGTCGGCCTGGAGGATGCCGCGCGCGACGCCATCCAGAACTGTCCCGAGCAAGCGATCCGCGAAATCGACTGACCACGAAGGAGTTTCAGTGCCCAAGGCGTACATCCTCATCACCGAGGACGTGAAGGACCCAGCTGGCATGGCCGAGTACGCCAAGCTGGCGGGCAAGGCGATGGCCGGCTCCACGCTGCTGTCGTTCGACCAGAAGCCCGAGTTGCTCGAGGGCGAGTGGCACGGCACGCAGACCGTGTTGCTGGAGTTCGAGTCGGAAGAGGCGGCCCGCGAGTGGTACAACTCCGACACCTATCAGGAGGCCGCCAAGTTACGGCAGGCCGCCGCCGACTGCAACGGCGTCATCCTGCACGGCCTCGGCTGATACCTTTCCCCAAACCGACGTATTGGCGGAAAAGTACGAGCAAAAACCGCCAAAACGTCGGTCTCGGCGCAGCGGTGATCCGCTGCGCTAGTTGTACTGACCTGAGAGGTTAGGTATGCGGGTGGCGGGTGGTTGGCCGCCGAGTGCGGTGTGGCCGCGGTGATGATTGTAGGTGTGTAGCCATCTGGGGAACTCTTCGCAGCGTTCGGCGTCGCTGCGGTAGAGGCGGGCGTAGGCCCATTCATCGGCCAGGGTGCGGTGGAAGCGCTCGACCTTTCCGTTGGTCTGCGGCCGGTAGGGGCGGGTGCGGCGATGTTCGATCTCGCCGAGGGCATCCCGGAAGGTGTGCGACCGGTAGCATGATCCGTTGTCTGTTAACACTTTTCGTACTGTGAAGCCGCACTGGTTGAACCAGGCGTTCGCGCGTTGCCAGAACGCCGCGGCGGTTTCCTTGCGCTCATCTGTGAGTAGCTCGCTGTAGGCCAGGCGAGAGTGCGCATCGATGGCGGTGTGCAGGAAGTGATAGCCGCGCAGCGGATGGCGATACTTGCTGAGTTGCCCCGAGGTCTTGTCAGCCTGCGAGTGGCGATTGCCCACAGTCCGCCCGAGCATGCGCCAGCCGCCACCGGCGGGGATCTTGCCCAGCTTCTTGACATCGATGTGCACCAGATCGCCAGGGCGAGCCGACTCCATCCGGCGGATCACCCGTCCGGTCGGCCGGTCGAGCCACCGCAACTTGGCCGGTCGTAGCGAGTCAGCACCCGATGCACGGTGGAGGGATGGATACCCAGCAGGTAACCGATGCGCGCTGGTCCCCAGCGGCGCAGCACCCGGACCTTGATGATGCGCCGCTCGGTACGTGTCGGTGTCTGGTTGGGGCTGCGATGCGGGCGCGAACTGCGATCAACCATGCCAGCCGGCCCCTGCTCGCGGTACCGACGAACCCAACGCTGCACGGTAGTCACCGCGACCTGGAATCGCTCAGCGGCGCGTCGATACGACCAGCCGTCGTCGACCACGCAACGGGCCAGGCGCAGACGACCGGTTTCTGATAAAGGGGCATTACTGTGGGACACGAAGACCTCCGAGATGAGTTGGTGCGTTTCTTAGCAGCTCGCACTTCACTCGGAGGTCTTCGTCATGTCACCTCGCCACGCCGTACCTAACGTCCGTGGTCAGTACAGCTAGTGGGGCACCAGGGGGCCGGTCGGTTTTGTCGTGGTCGCGTGCACCAGTAGCTCGGCCAGCTCACGCGGCTTGCTGAGGAACGGCGAGTGTGACGCTTCGATGGCCAACTGCTCGACGCCGAGGCGGCGCGTCACGGTATTGGCCAGCCAGCGCGGCATCGACCGGTCCTGCAGGCAGCGGATGAAGCTGCGGGGCAGATCCGCGGCCCAGAATGAGGGCACCGACACCGGCGTCACCGTGGTGTCGCCGAACCGCTCCGGACCGAGGCGCTCGAACGCCCAGCGCGCGGTGGCCTCGTCGCAGTCGTGGTAGAAGTACTGCCACGCGCCGTCGAAATCCGCGAACCACATGGCACCGTCGTCGTCGAACTTCAGATAGCTCAACATCTCTCCGACGTCGGCATCGAACTCGCCGTCCTCTGAGTCCCGCATCGCCATCGCCTCGGGATAGGTGCGGCCCTCGCGGGGCAGCGCCGCCGCCAAATAGACGATGTGGCCGACCAGATCGGGGCGGGCGTCGGCGGCCAGGGTGGCATCGAACCCGCCGCCGGAGTGTCCGACGAGCACGTCACCGGGTTGCATCACCGACACGATCGCGTCGCGGCGATTCGCCAGTGTCGACTCCTGTTCGATGCGCTCTCCGTGGCCCGGCAGGTCGACGGCCACCGCCTCGTGGCCCAGGTCCTGCAACTCGGCGATCGTGCGTTCCCAGCACCAGGCGGCGTGAAAACCGCCGTGCACGAGGACGAATCGCATCAGTGCAGCACTCGCACCGGGACGTGTGACCAGCCCGCGACATTCGTCATCGCCACCCGCTTGCATTCATCCCATACCACCTCGTAGCGGGGCATGAAGTCCAGCAGTCGGTCCAACGCGATCGCGCTCTCCATCCGGGCCAGTGCCGCGCCCAGACAGCTGTGCACTCCATAGCCGAAGCCAAGATTCTGCGCCTCGCTGCGGTCACGGTCGATGTCGAACGTGTCGGCGTCGGTGAAGGCCTCCTGATCACGATTGGCTGAACCACCAAGCAGGAACACCGGTTTGCCCTTGGGAATGGTGACGCCGTGCAGGTGCACCTCTCGCATTGAGCGACGCACGTTGTACTGGTTCGGCGCCTCATAACGCAGCAGCTCTTCCACCGCCGCTGGGATCTTGCTGCGGTCATCGAGCAGCTTCTCCCACTGGTCGGGGAACCGCGCGAACATCACCGCCGCGTTGCCGACCAGCTTGGTGACGGTCTCCGCTCCCGCTCCACCCAAAAGGGTCGCGAATCCGGCGATCTCGACATCATCCAGCTGCCTCTTCTCGCCGTTCTCGAACTGAACTTCCGCGGCGATCAGCCGGCTGAACATGTCGTCTCGGGGCTCGGCCCTCCGTTCTTGAATGATGTTGTAGTAGAGCCCCATCAATTCCGCAACGGCTTGCTTGCCCTCCTCGGACATTTCGACTTGGCCGGGTTCACGACGCAGCGAAATGTCGCCCCATTCCCGAACCTTCTGCCGGTATTCCTCCGGCACACCGAGCATCTGGCTGATCACTTCGACCGGAAACAAGGCGGCGAAATCTTGCACCACGTCGAAGCGATCCGGGCTTGCCTTGGAGATGAAGCGGTCGATCGTCTCGGTCACCATCGGCCGCATCGCCTCGATTGCCCGTGGCGTGAAGACCTTGTTGACCAGGCTGCGCATCTGCCGGTGTTCGGGCGGATCCATGATGATGATCATCTCCACGGGAACCGGCTCATCGGACTTCACCATCGCCAGGTCGAGGCCATACGCCGAGGAGTAGGTCTCGAAGTCCTTGAATGCCGCCGCCACGTCCTCGTGCCGGGATAGCGCGTAGAAGTCGTATTCCTCGCTGTAGTACACCGGCGCTTCCTCGCGCATGCGCCGGTAGATCTCATACGGACCGTTGAAGAACTCTTCGGAGAACGGGTCGAAAATCACCTTGCTGGAGGTGGTCATGCGTCTTCGATCGAGATCGCCTGCCGAGGGCACTGGCGCACGGCTTCCCGTACCTGCTGCTCGTTCTCCGGCGTCACTTCTTCCTGTAGTACATGAAGGTAGTCCTGGTCATCGAGGTCGAACACCTCGGGGATGATGCCCATGCACACCCCGTTGCTTTCGCAGAGCCCGAAGTCGACGACGATCTTCTGAGTCACAGAAGCGCCCTCCTCACCCAAGCGATCACTTCAACACTTTCACCGGGACGTGGTGGTATCCGGCGACGTTCTGCATGTGCACGCGTTGCAGGCCGTCGAAATCGACCTCGAAGCGCGGCATGAAATCGAGCAGGTGCTCGAGCGCGATGCTGGTCTCCAACCGGGCCAGCGCTGCGCCGAGGCAACTGTGGATGCCGTAGCCCAGGCCCAGGTTCTGCGCTTGCGTGCGGTCGCGGGTGATGTCGAACGTCTCGCCGTCGTCGAAGGCGCGGGGGTCACGGTTGGCCGCCGCTTTCATCAGGAACACCGGCTTGTTGGCGGGAATCGTGCCGCCCGGCACTTCGGCTTCCTTCAACGTGTAGCGCACGTTGTACTGCACCGGACCCACATAGCGCAGCAACTCCTCGACGGCGGCGGGTAGCAGGCTGCGGTCGTCGAGCAACATCTGCCACTGCTCGGGATGCCGCGCGAACTCGACCACGGCACTGCCGACCAACTTGGTGACGGTCTCGGCGCCCGCGCCGCCCAGTAGCGCGACGAAGCCGGTGATCTCGATGTCGTCGAGCTTGCGCATTTCGCCGTTCTCGCCCGGGATCTCGGCGGCGATCAGGCGGCTGATCATGTCGTCCTGGGGGTCGTGCCGGCGCTCCTGCACCAGGCCGAAGTAGTAGACCCCCGCGTCCATGTTGGCCTGCATGTTCTCTTCAGAAAGGTCGACCTGTCCGGGTTTGACCTCCAGGCCCTTGTCGATCCAGTGCCGCACCTGCTGGCGGAACTCCTCGGGCACCCCTGCCATCCGGGTGATCACCTCGACGGGAAACGGGCCGGAGAAATCCTGCACCACATCGAAGTTGTCCGGATCCACCTTGGACAGGTAGTGCTCGACGAGTTCGACGACCGTGTCGCGTTGCGACTGGATCGCCCGAGGGGTGAACGCCTTGTTGAGCAGGCTGCGCATGAAGCGGTGTTCGGGCGGATCCATGAAGATGATGGATTTCTGGAACCCCTTGCCGGACTTGATCATGTTCAGGTGGCACCCGCGGGTGGAAGAGAACGACTCGTGGTCCTTGAGTGCCGCCGCCACGTCCGCATGCCGGGTCAGCGCGTAGAAGTCCTGCTCCTCGTCGTAGTAGATCGGCGTCTCGTCGCGCATCCGCCGGTAGATCTCATACGGGTCGTCGAAGTACTCCTGCGAATACGGGTCGAACACCAGTTTCGGCTTGGTCATGATCTCCTCTTTCGCGGCGGGCTAGTGACCGCTTTCCGTTACGCGAGGGCGCAATTGTGTAACGTCAATAGTATGCCCCACGGGAAGGGTTTGAGTAGAGCGAATCGCTGTGTTCATAGTCGAATTCCGGCATTGATGACGTCATCGAGCAGGCCCAGCTCGCTGCCCAGCTCAGCCGCCGTTTTGCGGACGACGTCGACGTCCTTGCCGATGAACTCGCCGACATCGGCGACGAACCCGGCGACCGATCCGCGAGCGGAGATGAACTCCCCGACGCGGCTTGCCCCGCTGCCATGGGACACCGATGCCAGCAGCTTGGCCTCGTCCACGCCGAGGGAGGCGCCCAGCGACACCGCTTCGGTGAGCAAACCGATCTGTGCGGCGAACAAGGCGTTGTTGATCAGCTTGACCGCCTGGCCTGCGCCGAGCGGGCCGACATGCAGGATCGGGTCGCCGTAGGCGCTCACCACGGGTTGCACCCGCGCGACCGCCTCGTCGGAGCCGCCGACGAACAGGGTCACCTCGCCGGCGGCGATGTTGTGCGGCCCGCCGCTGACCGGCGCGTCGACGACCTCGACATCTCCGAACTGCTCGGCGATGGTCCGTGCGGTGGCGGGGTTTCCGGTCGTGTGGATGACGAGCGAGGCCCGCGGTTTCATCGCCGCCACCAACCCGTCGCGCAGGCAGATCTGCTGCACCTGCTCGTCGGTGAAGACGCACACGATCACCACGTCGGCGTCCGCGGCATCGGTCACGGTGCCGACCGGACGCGCGCCGAGATCGCGCACCGCAGCGCGCTTGTCGTCGGTCCTGCCGACGGCTACGACCTCATGACCGGATGCGACGAGGCGGCGCACCATCGGGGCGCCCATCCGACCCGCCCCGACGAACCCGACGCGTGTCATCGCGGGTGATCCATCGACTCCAGGGCGGTGTCGGCCACGGTGAACACCGAACCCTCCGGCGCCGAGGCGCTCGCGGCGATGTTGGCCGCGTGCCGAACGTCCTTCTGCAGCAGCGCTCCTGCGATCGGGGCGAGACCCTCCACGGTGCCGCCGAACATGGAGATGCTGCCGAGCGCTTTGCTGGTGGCCGATCCGCCATTGAGGACCTCGGCGAGGCGCATCCGCGGGATGCCCAGCGACTCACCCAGATCCAAAGTGCTCAATGCGGCACCGAGGTTCGCCGTGAACAACAGGTTGTTGAGGATCTTGGTGACCTGTCCGCTGCCCAGCGGACCGAGGTGGACGATCGGGTCGGCATAGGTGGCGAACACCGGACGGCAGCGTTCGACGACCTCATCCTCCCCACCGACCATGACCAGCAGCTTGCCCTCCTCTACGGCGGGCGCGCCGCCACTGACCGGCGCATCGATGACCGAAACCCCCTGTTCGGCAGCGGCCTTCGAGATCTCCCGGCAGGTGTCGGGATGTACGGTGCTGTGAATGGCGACGATGCCGCCGGGGGCCAGACCGGCGAGCACACCGGACTCGCCGTTGAGGACCTCGCGGACGTCGTCGTCCCCGACCACGCACAGGCAGACCAGATCGCTGGCGGCGCCGAGTTCGGCGGGTGAACTCGCCGTCTTCGCGGGGGTGTCTTTGTAGGGTTCCAAGCTGGCCTCTCGGCGGGCCCACAGTGTCGTCTCGAAACCGCCTTCGGCGATTCGGCGTGCCATGGGACCGCCCTGACTGCCCAGCCCGATGAATCCGACGCGCATCAACCCGCCTCCAACTTCGTTTCTGCGCTCAAGTGCGCGACTACACATTCCTCGACGAACGACAAGACCTTCAGGTGATATGCCGCAGCGCTGACCGACAGCGACGTGTTGTGTCCGGCGTTGCGTTGTTCGTCGAGAACGAACGCCGGTGCGGCCGTGAAGATCGCGGCGATGTCGGCCAGCGCGTCGGGATCGGTGCGCCACACCCGTTCGTGCTCGGCGACGATGAACTGCACCGGGACTTCCACCTGCGCCGCGAGCGCGGGAAGTCGTGTCGCGGCCAGGTTTTTGTCATCTCCGCTTCGTACTGCGCGCCACCGGAGGAGTTGGTCATGCCGGAGAGCACCTCGGGCGGATAGAATTGCGCGGGCTGCCACAGCAGTTCCCGTAACCCGACCGGTCGCCGGGTGGCCGTCGCGGTCTTCATCATCTCGGCGGCCTGATCGCCGTACCGCAGGCCGGTGCCGGCCAGGCTGAGCCCGAGAATGCCTGCGTCGACGGCGTTTTCATCTGCGGCCATCCGGACCGCCAGCTCGCAGCCGGCCGAGTGGCCGAGCAGGAACAGCCCGGCGCCGCGCGAACCGTCGGCGAGGACTTTCTCGACGGCGCCGTACGCCAGCGCGACGCGTTGGTCCGGTTCTTGCATCGCGTCCGGATACGGCGCCGAACTGCCGTAGCCCGGTCGGTCCAGCGCGACCACGGTGAATCCGAGTGCGGCGCCGACGCGTAGCAGCGACAGCCGCGGATGGCCAGGGCAGTCGAAATACGCTGCGGTGCTGGCCCCGCCGTGGAAGGCGACGATGACGGCCCTCGGTTCGTCGACGGCGGCGACAAGCCCCGACATCGGTACACCGTCGACGAGGACGACGCGAGGCCGGGGAGCCGCACCGGCGGCGACATCAGGCCGGGGAGCCGCACCGACGGCGACATCAGGCCGGGGAGCCGCACCGGCGGCGACATCAGGCCGGGGAGCCGCACCGGCGGCGACATCAGGCCGCGGACTCACACTCACGAGTCGGTCCGCATCAGGATCGCCCCGCTGGGTGTCAGTCCGCCGCTGCTGACCACGGCGACGCGCGCATCCTCGACCTGTCGGTCGCCGGCGTCGCCGCGCAACTGTGTGACCGCCTCGTGGATCAGGCCCATGCCGTGGGTGCGGCCGTGGGACAGCTGACCGCCGTGGGTGTTCAACGGGATCACGCCGTCGCGGGCGATCGCCTGACCACCGTCGAGGAAGTCCTTGGCCTCGCCGATGCCGCAGAAGCCGAGTGCTTCCAACCAGGACAGGCAGTTGAATGAGAAGCCATCGTACAGCTCGGCGACGTCGACGTCGCTGGGCCGCAGGGAGGTTCGCGTCCACAGGTGCGCCGCCTGGCCGAGCACCTGGGGCTCGTGGGTGAGCGTGCTCTGGTCCCAGTCCGTGCGCTCGACGATCTGCGTGCCGACGGCTTCGAAGAGCACGGGTTCACGCGGCATGTCCTTGGCGGCATCGACGGCCGAAACGATCACCGCGACCGCGCCGTCGCATGGCACGTCGCAGTCGTAGAGCCCGAACGGCGTGGTGATCATCCGAGCGCCCAGGTAGTCATCCATGCCCATCGGATCGCGGTAGATGGCAGTCGGGTTCAGCGCTGCATTCGCGCGCTGGTTCAACGCGATCCAGCCGA
Organism: Mycolicibacterium celeriflavum; assembly: GCF_010731795.1. NCBI lineage: Bacteria > Bacillati > Actinomycetota > Actinomycetes > Mycobacteriales > Mycobacteriaceae > Mycobacterium > Mycolicibacterium celeriflavum. The sequence continues at coordinate 5,002,781 of NZ_AP022591.1, forward strand.
GAGTCTCCCGCGTGGTGCCGTACCGGTCGAAGTGCCGCTGCGCGTTCAGGGCGAGCGTGTGCGCCGCCGACATCGCGCCGAACGGCATCTGCCAGCTCGACGTGCGGGCACCACCGGGTGGTGCGGCCTTGCCTTCTTTCATCAGCTGCTGGAAAGTGGCTTCCCACAACGTCCGAAAGCACAGCACGTGACGGGCCATGCCGGTGGCGATCGCCATCATCGCGGCGATCACCGACCCGCCCGGACCGAACGTGTCCATGCCACCGTTGATCCACGCCGGACGGATTCCCAGCGCGCCCTCGAGCGCGGAGACGCCGCCCTCGCCCATGCCCGCGATGTCCAGGCCCGGATAGGTGGAGAGTCCGTCGATGTCGTCGAAGGACAGCCCCGCGTCCGCGACGGCCGCCTCGCACGCCTCGATCGTCAGCGACAACGGCGGCACCATCAGTCGGCGGCCGATCCGGGAGGCGCCGATGCCGGTGACCGCGGAGTGTTCCTCGAACCGGTGCGTGGTCAGCGGGGTGCTGACGTGCTTGGCGAAATCCTGCGGTGCGATCTCGTCCTCGGGAAGCGGGCCGGTCTGCTTGTCCGCGCTCGGCCGAAACACCGGCAGGAAGACATCTTCGAGCTTCTCGAACTGAACCTCGACGAGTTGGCCGAGTTCGAGATCGTCGGGATCGCAGTCGACGATGTTGGTGGTCAACCGAACTCGCGGATCCTCGATGACGGCGACCTGAGCCACCACATACGGCGGCGGGAGGTCGGGGAAGCCGAACCGGTGGTTGACCGTGAAGGCCGACAGGGTGGCCTTGCCGGACACGTCGCGCACACCCATGTTGTGACTGCGGCAGTACCGGCACACCGGCTGCGGCGGGTGGATCAGCGCCGCACAGTCGCGGCACTCCTGGATGCGCAGCACGTTGTCAGCACCTGCGGTCCAGAAGAACTCGTTGAGAACCGTGAGTTCCGGTAGCGGTCGAGTCACCGAACGAATCCCGAGATCGCTTCGTTGCTGTCGCCGGCCGTCGGATCGGGCTCGGAGGACTCGCGCGGTTCTTCGCGCACTTTGTTGTCGTCTGACGGCCGGTGTTCACCCATGTAGATGATCGCGTGGACGGGACAGTCGAACAGGGCCCGCATCACCGCGTCGCGGTCATTCTCCGGCACCGTTCCGTCGCCGATCAGCGACGCGTAACCCCAGTCGTCGAGCGAGAAGTACTCCGGCGCGTGCTTGGCGCAGATCCCGAAGCCGTCGCACAGCGTCCGGTCGAGCCGAATCCGCAAGCCATCACTCATGATTGGGCCACCGCCTCCACTTCGTAGGGTCGGACTGCTTCGAAGGCGCCGGCGCGGCAGGTCTGGCAGTCGTTGGCCAGATGGCGGGCGATTGCCTGCGGGAACTGGTGCAGCAGGCTGGCGGCGATGTTGGTGGCGCCGTCGAGAGTGCCGCAGGCGCCGCGACCGCGCAACACCACCGACCACCGTTGAAGGCGCGCGACGTCGTCGTCGGTCGCCACCCCGTCGCGTAGTGCGGAGGCGACCGCGCTCATGGCGGCGGTGCCGTTGAAGCAGCTTCCGCACTGGCCGGCGTTCTCGCGGTCGAAGTAGGCCATCACCGACGCGGCGACGGCCACCGGGCAGTCGTCGGTCAGGATGGAAATGGCCCCGCATCCGAGGCCACTGCCCAGGCGGCGCATCGCTTCGTGGTCGAGCGTCGCGTCGAGGATGTCGGTGTTGAGCAGGCCGGCGAAGTAGCCGCCCATCAACGCGCCGGTGACGACCTCTTTGTCGAGTCCGTGCAGCTGCAGCAGCTCGGAAAATGCTGCGCCGTGCGGGATCTCGTAGAGCGTGGCCGGTCGAGCACCACCGGTGATGGTGGCGAGGAACGTTCCGGGCGACATCGGCGTGCCCACCGACCGGAACGCCTGCGCGCCGTGCTCGTGGATGAACGGCAGGTTGGCCAACGTCTCGACGTTGCTGACCATCGTCGGCAGCCCGGACACCCCCTCCTCGAAGGGCCGCGGCGGCTTGTCGGTGGGCTTGGCCTGCCCGCCGTTGATGCGCCGCACCGCCGCGGTCTCCTCACCGGCGACATATCCCGGTTCGACCGTCACGACGTTGACTTCGGTGCCGCCGAACGTGTCCGGTGGAAGTTGGCTCAGCGCGGTGCTCACCGCGCCGGCCGCGGGGGCGTCGGAGACGTACACGTAGGCGCGCCCGGCTCCGGCGACGGCCGCGGCCAGGCGTAGCCCGTCGAGAACCAGGTACGGGCGGTGGCGCAGCAGCCAGCGGTCTTTGATCGACGCCGGCTCGCCCTCTTCGCCGTTCGCGACGACGACCGTGTCCGAGCCGCGTTGGTGTGCGTCGCGCACGGAGCGCAGTTTGGTGCCGATGGGAAAAGCCGCGCCGCCGCGACCCAGCAGTCCGGACAGGTCCACTTGCTCGGCCAGCGCCTCGGCGTCGGACAGCGGCTGGTAGCCACCGGCCTGCGCGTAGTCGGCGTAGTCCTCGGGGCCCGAGCCCGCTGGGCGCAGCAGACGCGGCGTGCAGTCCGGCCACGCGGTGACGGTGAGTTCGGTGGCGGTGGAGGTCATGAAGCGTCCTTGTGATCCGCGGATAGGCTGACGGCCATGAGGACTGCGGTGGTGCGCGTCGGCGTCGACCGTGCCGGCGAACTCGATTCTGCGCAGCTCGACGAGGGTGCGGCCCGCCTGCGTGAGCTGGCCGGTGCGGCAGGCATCGAACTGGTCGAGAACAAGCTGTCCGGTCTGCCCGCCCAACGCCGCGAGGTCGAACTGCTGATCGAAGGCGACGATCCCGACACGCTCACGCGTACCGCGCTCGACCTGTGCGCTCGAGCCTTTGGCGCGTTCGGCACCACACCGGTACCCGGCGTGGTGACGTTCATCAGTCGCGGCACCGACGCCGATGCGCAAGGCGTGCTCGCCGGATTGGGACTGGCCGGTGACATCGAACGGGTGCCGGGCGACGACGGCTGGGACGTCGTACACGTGACGCTGCGCAAGGCCGACCTCGAGCGCGTGCCCGAGAGCCGCGTCCACACCGCGCTCGAGGCGTCACTGAATTGCGAGGTTCGCATCCGCACGGTCTGAACCGGCGTGTGGGCCCACGCCAGCGGGGGGAACGTTCGCCCGCTCATCTAGCTGTCCAGGAACTTCAGGATCGCGGGCGCTGCCTGCACCCACGTGTCGAACATGTTGAATCGCTTGACCTTTCCGGAGGCGCGAGCCTCACCTGCGCGCTCCCAAGCGTCCTCGGGCCACGGCGGGTCAATGAGCTCGGAGCCCTTGATCAGGCAGCTCACCTCGAGCGAGGTCCGCTTCGGATGGTCGAGGTCGTTCTCACCGCCGCGGATGATCAGCGTGGGAACCTTGATGTTGTCGAACATTTCGTCCTCGACGCCGGGGATCGTCTGGCCGGGTTTGGGTACGAACGCGTTGAGCCACCGCAGCATCAGCTTGAGGAACTCGTCGGGATCCTGTGCGAGGATACGGTCCCGGTTGGCCGGATTCTCGGCGATGCGTTGTTTCCATTCGTCAACGGCGGCAACCGCCTTCATGCCGGCGCCACGCACCGCGAGGATGCTCGGCACGATGTAGTACGAACCCAGCACGAATGAGCCGTACACGCCGCCGACGATGTTCCACACCACGAGCTTCCGGACGATCTCGGGATGCAGCATCGCGGTCAGCATCGAGTCGCGGGCGCCGCCCGACCCGCCGGCGATGACGCACGGGCCGATGTCGAGGCGGGTGATCAACGCGTGCAGCGTGTCGGCGCGCATGTGCGATTCGCTCTGCCCGTAGAACTGAACGTCGGACTTGCCGCAGTTGGGCCGGTCCCACAGCAGCACGCGGTAGCCGCCCTTGACCAGCTCTTGCGCCAACGGCCGCAGCCCCTCGATGTCCTTGCTGAATCGACCGCCCGGGGTAAGCGCGATGAAATCGCCTTCCTTGCCGAGGATCTCGTAGACGACGTTGCCGCCGTTGATCTCGATCGTCTTCTCGCCGCGTTTGAGCTTGGGGCCGGCGGACTCGGTCGTGGTCATGATCCGCCTCCGCGACGGTGCGCAAACTGACGATTTTTGGCGGCGTGTCGTGTGCAAACACGCACGGTCGCGCTGATGATGGGGCGCCTGCTCATGCCTGCACCAGCACCTCGTTGCCGACCACCCGGACCGGGTAGGTGCGGACGCTCCACTCGGGCTTGACCGCGGTGGTGCCGGTGGCCAGTTCGAAACCCCATTGGTGCCACGGGCAGTAGATGTACTCCAGGTCGCGGACCATCACCGCGTCGCCGGGCACGCTGTCGTCGACGACGGTGCGCCCCCGGGCGCGGCCAGAACACAGCGGACCGCCTTCGTGCGGGCAGTAGTTCGCGATCGCGTAGAACGTGCCGTTGACGTTGTACACACCGACGCCGTGGCGTCCGATCGGCACCAATTTGTGCTTGCCTGGCGGGATTTCGTCGACGGTGGCGACGACGTGCTCACGCCCCTGGGCCAGCCGGGGCGTCTTCTGCTGCTCGTCCAACTCAGAACACCCGAACCTGGCCCTCGAGGGCCGGAACCGTCTCGGGAAGGTGATACGTGGCGATGCCGTTGCGGAACATCACGGCCTCGCGGGCGTGCTCGGGCAGGTGCTTGACCAGCCAGCGGGGATCGTCGAACGTCCAATGCGGATAGTCGCTGCTGTAGAGCAGGATCTTCTCGCACTCCATCCACTCGAACGCACGCGACAACTCGGTCTTGTCCTCGGGGTAGTCCAGCGGTTGGGTGGTGAACTTGATGTGGTCCTTGACGTACTCCGAGGGCTTGCGCTTGATGTCCAGCCACGATTTGCGGGCCTCGTAAATCGCGTCCATCCGCCACATCAGCGGCAGAATCCACGAGAAGGCGTGCTCCACCAACACGATTCGCAGTGTCGGGAACCGGTCGAACAGACCGTCGAACACCATGCTCATCACCTGGTTCGCGGCCAGCAGCGAGTAGGTGACCATGAAATCGTGGTTGTAGCTGGGGAATCCGACCGGCGGGATCGGCAGCTCTTCGTGATGGCTGCGCGACAGGTGACAGCTCACCGTGATGTCGTGCTTGGTGGCGGCCTCCCAGATCGGGTTGTACTTCGGATCACCCCATGCCGGGCGGGGTTCGGCTTTGATCAGCACCTGGCCCATGTACGGATGCCCGGCCCAGCGCTCGATCTCGCGTGCCGAGTCCTCGGGCGCCTCGATCGCCACACAGACCGATCCCCGCCAGCGCTCATGCCAGTTGTTGTGGCTGTCCAGCCAGTGGTTGGCCTGCCAGTCGTTGAGCGCGACGCTCATCGCGTGGTTGACCTCCGGGAACCGCGCCGGATAGGCGGCGGGTTCGAGGATCGCGATGTCGGCCCCGGCCTCCATGATCAGCTGCTTGAACGCAAGGGCCGGGTCGCTGCCGGCGAAGTTGCCGTCCGACGGGAACGTGTCGACGCGCATCGCATAGGCATGCGCGTAATCCGGCGCGTCGTAGTAGATCTGATCGCCGACCTTGCGCGTCAGGAAGTACTTGCTGCGCCATGGCTCCGGGATGTACGGCGTCAACTCGCCCGCTCTCGGCGTCGGGTGCACATCGGAATCGACGCAGCGCACCGCGACGCGCTCGGCCGCCGGCTTCCGCTCTGTCACTGTCACGGTCATCGTGGCTCCCTGCCTTCCAACTGCTTCCCAAGCCCTATCACTGTGCGCTCATCGACGCGCCGACGTCTATGCCGTACAGCTCCGCGGCGTTGCGCCAGCAGAGCTTCTCGCGCTGTTCGTCGGAGTACGCGGCGGGCACCTTCAGGTCGTTGAGCTGCCAGTGGGGATAGCTCGACCCGTACATCACCATGTCGTCCTTGCCGGTGAAACTCAGCCATTCCCCGGCATAGTCCACGTCGCCGGGGCCGTCCATCGCACCCTGCACGAAATACGTGTGGCCCGGCAGATAATCGCTTGGCATCCGCGGCGCCCACGGCGTCTGCTCGAGGTGCGGTCGGCCGAAGCAGTCCATCCGCCACATGAACGGCGTCATCATGTCGGCCGCCCCGTCGGCCCAGACGAACTTCAATGTCGGCATCCTTTCGAATACCCCTTCGACGATGAGATTCATCAGGTGGTACAGGTAATTCAGCGCCATGAAGCTGACGTAGTTCTCGTAGGTCCTCGGCACTCCGGACGGTGTCGGTGCGTACTGGACGCCGGCCCCCACCTCGATGTGCACCGCAACGGGCAGGTTCGCTTCCACTGCGGCCTCCCACAGCGGCCAGTACTGCGGCTTGCCGTACAGCTCGCGGGACTGCAGCGGGACAGCGATCTGCACCACCCGCGGATGATCGGCGTACTTGGCGATCTCCCGCAGGGCGCCGGTGATGTCGTCGGGGTTGACGCGGATGGTGCCGCGGAACCGGTCGGCGTACGGATTGTCGTCGAGCCAACGCGTGACCATCAGCTCGTTGTGTGCCGCCGCGATCGCGGTGCCGAGATGGCGATCCGGCATGACGCCGCGCGTCATCGGGTGCAGGACAGCGACATCGACGCCACGTTCGGAGAACAGCTGCCGACCGACGAAGTCCGGGTCCGACCCCGGATACATGCGGTCGCGCTCGGTTTCGGGTGCGTACTCGCCACCGGGCGCGCCGTACCAGTCCATCTCGTAGTCGGGGAAGCCGCGGCTCTTGAACGGCTCGCGCATGAAGCTGCGCAGGTCTTTGTTCGACTTGCTGAAGATGTGCACGCTGGCGTCGATGAGCGGCGTGTCGACGGGCGTCGAACTCCCGTCCGGGTGTTGCATCACCAAGGCTGTCCTCCGATGTCATCCGGCGGTCGGCGGCGCCGGAGGGCGCCGCGCGAAACACCGAACACCTCCAGTGTAAAGCGTTGTTCTTCAATCGCAAGAATCCAGTTCTCAACGAATCGCTTACTTTTGCGCAGGTCAGGGTGCGCGCTGGTCAAGTGCACGACACACTACCTCCGAAACGGGGTAGTCAAATCGGGAGAACGATTACGACGTCACAGGAGAATGTTATTCTCGCCGGGACGCGCTGCACATCTCTGAGGTCCCCGGGAGGCTTGGTGTTACTGGAGTTCGACGCCGATCAGCGACTCTGGCAGGAGACCGTGCGCGACGCGGTCACCAAGCAGTGCCCGGCCTCGCTGGTGCGCGGTATCGCCGAGAACGGGGTCGACCCGACACCGCTCTGGAAGACCTACGTCGACGCCGGCTGGACCGAGTTGGCCGATCCGGAGAACGCGGTCGAACTGGCGATCGTGCTCGAGGAGCTGGGCCGGGCCACCGACCCGACACCGTTCCTGGCGACCCTGACGCAGTTCGCGCCGCTGGCCGGTGACCGTTTTGATCCCCAACAGGCAGGCACGGCGGTGTACGACGGCGTGGCCGCGCACCGGGTCGAAGACGGCTGGGTGCTCAACGGCACGGCCCGGCACGTCCTCGACGGCGACCGCGCCGAGCGGTTCGCCGTCGTGACCGAGGCCGGCGTGTTCGTCGTCGACGCCGACAAGGCCACCTCACGCCGCAGCCCCGTCTTCGATCCGGTGTTGCACATCGCCGAGGCGTCGTTCGTCGACGCCCGGGTGCCCGACACGGACCGGGTGCGGGTGGACGCCGAACGGGCCCGCCACGTCGCGCTGACCGGGATGGCCATCACCACGGTCGGCGCGTGCCAACGCATCCTTGACCTGGTGCTCGAACACGCCAAGCAGCGCCAGCAATTCGGCGTCGCGATCGGTTCGTTTCAGGCGGTCCAACACAAGGCGGTCGACATGCACGTCGCGACCGAACGTGCGCGGGCACTGTCGTACTTCGCGGCGCTGACGATCGCGGCCGACGATCCGCGTCGCCGGCTGGCGGCGGCGATGGCCAAGGCGTCGGCGGGGGAGGCGCAGGCGCTGGTGTTCCGGCACGGCCTTCAGCTGTTCGGCGCCATGGGTTTCACGTGGGAGAACGACCTTCAGTTCGCGCTGAAGCGAGCCAAGGCCGGCGAGCTGTTGCTCGGCGGCGCCGCGGAGCATCGCGCGGTGATCGCGGAGGAGTACAGGAGTAACGGTGCAGCTGACCTTTGATTCCGACGTCGAGGAGTTCCGCGCCGAGTTCGCGGCCTTTCTCGACGAGCACCTGCCGTCCGAGGCGCAGACGTTGGAGCGGCCGCGGTCGGTTTCGCACATGCCGCAGTGGGCACGCGACTGGCAGCGCCTGCTGTTCGACAACGGCTGGCTGCTGCCCGCGCAGCCCCCGGAGTTCGGCGGGCGCAACGCGACCGTCGTGCAGCAGTTCGTCCATCTCGACGAACTGTGCCGTCGGCGCATCTATCACAGCTTCAACCCGCAAGGCGTCAACATCATTGCGGCATCGTTGATTTCGTTCGGTTCGGAGGAGCAGAAGCACCGTTGGGCGGTGCCGGTGCTCAAGGCCGAGATCACCGCGTCGCTGGGGATGAGCGAACCGAGCGCAGGCTCCGACCTGGCCTCGTTACGCACCCGAGCGGTCCTGGATGGTGACCACTTCGTCGTCAACGGCCAGAAGGTGTGGACCTCGGGCGCGCACGACGCCGACTTCCTGTTGACCTTCGTGCGCACCGACCCCGATGCGCCCAAACACAAAGGCATCAGCGCGCTCATCATCGGTACGGACACACCGGGTGTGGTGTGCCGTCCGTTCGCCGACATGACGGGACAGGACAACCTCGACTTCAACGAGGTGTTCTTCACCGACGCCCGCGTCCCCGCCGAGAATCTGGTCGGACCGCTCAACGGCGGTTGGGGTGTCGCCAACGGTTCGCTCGGCCACGAACGCACGATGATGTGGCTCGGGTTCGCCGACCGGATCGACAACATGATCGCCGACTTCCGGCCGCGCACCGAACTGCAGCGCGACCAATACGCCACCACGATCATGGACTATCAGGCGTTGCGGGCGATGGGCTCGGCGGCGCTGGCGCGCGCCGCGCGCGGCGAGATGGACACCGCCTCGGTGTCGGTGCTGAAACTGTTCGGCTCCGAAGCCGAACGTCAGGCCATGGAGAACGCATTGGCGGCCGCGGGCGCCGACGGGCTGGTGCACCCGTCGACCTCCGGGCCCTACGAGCACATGAACCTCGACCACTACTTCGCGAGCTGGTTCGAGCGCTACGCCCGCAGTTTCGGCGGCACCATCGCCGGCGGTACGTCGGAGATCCAGCGCAACATCATCGCCACCCAGGTGCTCGGGTTGCCACGGCGCTGACGACGGTGACCGAGACGCTCGATATCGACCGGTCGAAACCCGGCGTCGTTGTCGTGCAACTGAATCGGCCCAACCAGCTCAACGCGATCAACGAGGCCATGCGCGACGAGCTCGTGTGGACGCTCGACCAGATCGCCGCGGACACGTCAGTGCATTCGGTGGTGCTGACCGGTGCCGGGCGCGGGTTCTGCTCCGGTATCGACGTGCGGAGTTTCGGCCCCACGGCGCCGGATGCGTCGGCGCCCGCGATCGAGCGGATGCGCTTTCAGGAGGCCATGGCCGCGCTGCCGCAGGCGATCCGGGCGCTGCCGCAGCCGGTCGTCGCGGCGGTGAACGGCCCGTGTGTCGGCGCGGGGCTGGCGTTGTGCCTGGCCGCCGATATCCGCATCTGTTCGACCGCAGCGACATTCGGCAACGCCGCGATCCTGCTCGGCCTGTCCGGCGCCGAAATGGGCATGAGTTATCACCTGCCCAGGATCGTCGGGACCAGCGTCGCGGCCGACTGGATGTTGACCGGCCGCACCGTGTCCGCCGAGGAAGCCGACCGCCGCGGCCTGGTCAGCGCGCTCGTCGAACCGGACCGGCTGATCGAGCGGGCGGTCGAGTTGGCCACGACGATTGCGGGCCTCGGCGCTGGGCGTGCAGTTGACCAAGCGGGCCCTGCAGGCCAACACCGACGCACCGCTGGACGCCGCGCTCGAACTGGAGAACCGCAACCAGGTGCTCAGCCATGCGACCGACGAGGCGGCGCAGCGGCGGCGCAAGTGGTCGGACACCTGAGGCACGAAAGGACGACCTGTGGCGTGGGACTTCTCGACGGACCCGGAGTGGGCGGAGCAACTGGCGTGGGTCGAGCAGTTCGTGCGCGAGGAGTGCGAACCGATCGACTACATCGTCAAGGAGTCGCATGACCTCAATGACCCGGTGCGCCAGGCGCTGATCCCGCCGCTGCAGGAGATCGTCAAAGAGCGGGGCTGTGGGCCACCACCTGGGCCCGCACCTCGGCGGGCCCGGTTTCGGTCAGGTCAAACTGGCGCTGCTCAACGAAATCCTCGGCCGATCCGAGTGCGCGCCGATCGTGTTCGGCTCTCAGGCACCGGATTCGGGCAACAGCGAGATCCTTGCCCACTACGGAACACCGGAACTCAAGCAACGGTATCTCGAACCGCTGCTCGACAACCGGATCGTGTCGTGCTTCTCGATGACCGAACCCCACGGCGGCGCCGACCCGAAGGTGTTCACCACCACGGCCACCCGCGACGGTGACCAGTGGGTCATCAACGGCGAGAAGTGGTATTCGTCGTTCGCCTCGATGGCGTCGTTCATCATCGTCATGGCCATGACGGACCCCGATGCCCCGCCTTATCAACGGTATTCGATGTTCGTGGTGCCGGGCGGCACTGCCGGCGTCAACGTGCTGCGCGATGTCGGGCTCGGCTATCAGCCAATCGGCGGTGGCGGGCGAGAAGGGTATGTCCGCTACGAGAACGTCCGCGTACCCGACGATCACATGCTGGGACCGCGCGGCGGCGCCTTCGTCGTCGCGCAGACCAGGCTCGGCGGCGGACGCATCCACCACGCCATGCGAACCGTCGGTCTGGTTCGGCGGATCTTCGACATGCTTACTGAGCGGGCGGTGTCGCGCTACACCCAAGGTTCGGTGCTGGCCGACAAGCAGATGGTGCAGGAGATGATCGCCGACTCGTGGATGGAGATCGAGGCGTTTCGGCTGCTGACCCTGCAGACCGCGTGGAAGATCGACAAATACAACGACTACAAGGCCGTGCGCGGGGACATCTCCGCCGTCAAGGCCATGATGCAGAAGGTGTTACACGACGTGTCGGCACGGGCCCTGCAGCTGCACGGCTCGCTGGGCACCTCGCACGAGATGCCGTTCGTGCAGTACCTGACGGAGTCGTTCGTGTTGGGTCTTGCCGACGGGCCGACCGAGGTCCACAAGGTGACGCTGGCCCGGCTGCTGCTCAAAGACGTCACGCCGGCGCCAGACGCGTTTCCGTCCGAACACCTGCTTCGACTGCGGGCAGCCGCCGAAGCCAAGTTCGCCGACAAGCTCGCGGGTATCCCGCGGAACTGACTGGGAGGGCGCTCGATGTCCTGTGACGGAAAGGTCGCACTGGTGACCGGCACCAGCCGAGGGCTGGGCAGGGCCATCGCGAAGCGGCTCGCCGCCGAGGGCGCGACCGTCGCGTTGACCGCCCGCACACTCGAGCCGGACCCGAAATACCAGGGCTCTCTGCACGAGACACTCGCGGAGATCGAGAGCCAGGGCGGGACAGCGGTCGCGGTGGCCGCCGACCTGTCCCAGAGCGACGAGCGTGAGCGGCTGTTCGCCGAGGTGGACGAAAAGGTCGGAGCCCCCGACATTCTCGTCAACAACGCGGCGGTCACCTTCTTGCGACCGCTGGATGAGTTCCCCGAGCGGCGGGTCCGCCTGATGATCGAGATGCACCTGATGGCTCCGCTGCACCTCACGCAGTTGGCCGTTCCCGCCATGCGTGCCCGCGGCCGCGGCTGGGTGCTCAACGTGACGTCGGTCGGCGGCGACCTGCCCACCGGTCCGCCGTTCTCCGAGTTCGACCGCACCGCCGGTTTCGGCGTCTATGGGACGGTCAAGGCGGCACTGAACCGGCTGACGAAAAGCCTTGCCGCCGAGCTGTATGACGACGGCATCGCGGTCAACGCCGCCGCGCCGACCAATCCGGTCGCCACCGAGGGCGCGGGCTCCCTCGACCTGGCCAAGAGCGATACCGAAGACATCTTGCTGATCACCGAAACCGCGTTCCGGTTGTGCACGGGCGACCCGAAGACGCTGACCGGCAGCATCGCCCACACCCAGGCATTCCTGAAGGAGATCGGCCGGCTATGAGGGTTCAGCCTGCGGCGTACCTGCGCACCACACTGCCGCTGGATCTTTCGGTGCTGGAGACCCTGGACAGCGGCCGCTACCACTCGATCTGGCTACCCGACCATATGGTCAGCTTCTGGCCGGACTCCATCTGGACACCCGAATTCACCGACCTGGCAACGGTTTCACCGTCGCCGCACCGACACCTCGACGGGATGGCGGTCGCGGCAGCCGCCGCGGTGTTGACCCGTAACGTCCCTTTGGCGACCAGCGTCGTCGACACCGTCCGGCGCCACCCGTCGCTGCTTGCGCAGAGCGCGCTGACCATCGACCACCTCGCCAAGGGGCGCTTCATCCTGGGTCTGGGTAGCGGGGAGACCGAGAACACGGTGCCGTACGGCTTCGACTTCGCCCAACCGGTCGGCAGGTTTGAGGAGGCGCTGCACGTCATCCGGCTGCTGTGGGAGAGCGAGGGTCCCGTCGACTTCGACGGACGGTTCTACCGACTGCGGCACGCGCGTCTGGACAGCGAACCGTTCGACGGTCGGCTGCCGCGGATCTGGATCGGCGGCAGCGGGCCTCGCACGCTCGACATCGTCGGGCGCTACGCGGACGGATGGTGGCCCACGGGGGCATGGACGCCGGAGGACTACGCGGAAAAGCTTGCCGCGGTGCGGCTGTCCGCCGAGAGGGCGAGCCGCGACCCGGCGGCGATCACGCCTTGCTTCATTCAGGTAAGCCGGGTGGGTTGTTACGACGCCGCAATCGCCGAGATCCTCGACGCACCGCTGGTGAAGTCCTTCCTGCTGCAGGTGTCCGCCGAGGTGCTGCGCAAGGCAGGGTTCGAGCATCCGATGGGCGAGGATTGGCGCGGATACCAGGACATCGACCCCGCGGTGCTCACCCGCGAGCGCATCGTCGACTTCCTCGACCGGGTCCAACCGGAGATGGTCCTCGCGATGGTGCCGCACGGCACACCGAAACAGCTCGCACGCGTCATCAAGGAGTACGTCGACGCGGGCTTGCGGGTGCCGAAGATCATGGATTACGGCGCCGTGGCGGGCCTGCGGTACACCGCCCAGTCGGCGCAGAATGTGCGCGAGGTGGAGGACGAGCTGATGAACCTGTGCGAAGACGTGCAATGACTCACCTCGACGCGGGAGAGATGCTCGCGCGCGCCGAGGCGGCAACCGGGTTGCACGACTACGGCGATCCGAGACTGCCCGAGCGCTTTTCGTTGGTCGTGGAGCACCTGAATTCGGTCGGCATGGACGCCGGCGGTGCGCGGCGGGCCGCCGAGGTGTGCCACTGGCTGCTGACCTCACGGCTGGAATTCTTCGCCGACCGTCGCCGCTATCCGCTCACCGAGGAGGTCATCGAGCGGCCGATGTTCGTCACCGGCGAACCGCGCTCGGGCACCACGCTGATGCACGCGCTGATGTCGGTGGATCCGGAGTCCCGCGCGCTTCGGTTCTGGGAGGTCATGTACCCGTCACCGCCGCCGGGCACTGTCGAGGCCGCCGATCCGCGGCGCGCACGCGCGGACGCCGACTGGCGCGAGATCAACGCCAAACTGCCGAAGTGGCTGCACAGCCACCCCTACAACGACATGCTGGGCGACGGTCGCCCGAGGACGAACGGACCTGGGCGTTCGACTTCCGGGTGCTCACACCCACCGCGTGGTGGCGGGTGCCGATGCAGACCGTCGTCGGCGGGCTGCCCGCCGACCCGACGGCGCAGTACCGGATCCACAAGGCGATGCTGCAGAACTTCCAGTTTCACCGGCCGCGTAAGCGATGGGTACTCAAGGGATTCCACGGATTCCGGCTCGCCGAGTTCTTCGACGCTTACCCCGACGCGACGCTGCTCTGGTTGCATCGGGACCCGGTACAGGTCGCGGCGTCGCGCACGATGATGATGGCCGACATCCTCGAAGGCATCGTCGGCCCCGTCGATCTGCAGGCCGCCGCGAAGATGCACCTACAGTTGACCCGCGAGAGCATCGCCAACACGATGACCAATCCACTGGTCGACGATCCGCGGATTCTGCACGTGCGCTACACCGACTTCGTCGCCGATCAGGTCGGCACGGTACGTCGCTACTACGCATTCGCGGACCGGGGGCTGAGCGCGGATGCCGGGGCCGCGATGCGCGCCTACCTGGCAGCCAATCCCGGCGATCGGCACGGCAAGTTTCGGTACTCCACTTCGCTGCTGACCGACATCGGCGAAGATCTCGACGCGTTGCACGACGAGTTCCGGCCCTTCCGGGAGCGTTTCGGCGTCGAAATCGAGAAGCGGGGCTGAGGTGACCGACGAACGGCTGTCGGTGCACAGCGTGACGTTCATGGGCGCATCGCTGCGCGAGATGGAGTCGCACTGGCGGGCGCTCGGCGTCCGGCGGCTCAGCCTGATCGACTCGCAGTTGGCCGAGCCGGATCTGGCAACGATGGTCGCGAGCGGGTATTCGGTCGAAACGGTGTGTCACCTGTTCGCAACGCGGGATTCGCTGCTGCGGGTCATCGAGGGGGCGGCCGACGTCGGCGCGAGGGCGGTCTACATGCTGACCGGCGGGCGTGGCAGGCTTGATTGGGCGGACGCCGCCGAGCGTTTCCGCGATGCCGTCACGCCCTGCGTGGCGGCCGCCGAGCAGGCGGGGGTGGCATTGGCGATCGAGAACGCGTCCAGTCTCTACGCCGACATCCACATCGCCCACAGCCTGCGCGACACGATCACACTGGCAGAGATGACCGGGCTGGGAATCTGCATCGACCTGTTTCACTGCTGGGCCGAGGCGGAACTGCCGGCGCTGCTCGAGCGGGCGTTACCGCGAACGCAGGCGATCCAGTTGAGCGACTACGTACTCGGCGACCGCGCCCTGCCTGCGCGCGCCGTGCCCGGCGACGGCACCATTCCCATCGAGCGCTTCGTCGCCACGGTGCTCGGGGCGGGATATCCACATCACTTCGACCTCGAACTGATCGGGCCGCGCATCGAGCGGGAGGGCCGCCTGGAGGCCTCCCGGCGCGCCTGCGCGGTGGTATCGGCGATGCTGGAAGAACGCGACGGCTAGGAGACGGCGATGGCGTTCGGAGACGGCCCGGATGATGCGGCGCTTAAGTCGGCGTGGGAATCCTTCTGCGACCGGTTGAAAGCGGCGGGGGATCGGGTCTTCAAGGACCACAACCCGGCGTCCGGCGTCCATCGTGTCGACGGATTCCGTTTCCTGACACAGAATCTGGGTCAGGCCTTCGACCTCGCACTGGAGACCCGGGACACGCGATACCCGATGATCCACACGTTCTGCCATGCCGGACGCAAACTCGGCGGCGACTGTGCGGACTTCCTCTACCAGCAGGCATGGATCGACGGGAGGTCGACCTACCGCATCACCGGCGAACGCGGCACGGCCAGCTTTCTCAACATCACCGTGCAGGGGCCACGCCGCGAGGGGCCCGGGGTATTGCACGAACCGTTCGGCGATGTGCCCGAGGCAAATCTGACCGGCGCGCAATTGCACACGTCACCCGGCGGAGATTTCGAGATCTACATCGGCGGGCCGCAGCGCGACGGGAACTGGCTGCCCACCACGCTGGGGACGCGAAAGCTGTTCATCCGCCAGGGTTTCGACCGCTGGGATGAGCGACCGGCCCAGATGCACATCGAGCGCGTCGACATGGATTCGTCCCGACCGCTGCCGAATCCTGCAGACATGGTGGCGGCGATCGACTGGGCGGGCGACTTCCTGACCGGAATGATGGCCGACTGGCCCGAATACCCTTTCGTCTATGGGGGAGTCGACGCCGACCGGCCCAACGCGTTCCCCGAGATCGCGTCGACGGGCGCGGACGCGAAGCGAGGCCGCGCCGCGGTGAACATGCACTGGCGCCTCAAGCCCGACGAGGCGGTGATCATCGAGTTCGACGCGCACGACGGGCTGTGGATGCTGACCAACATGGGTGCCTTTTTCACCAGCATGGACTACCTGTACCGCCCGGTGAGCTACACGCCCAGTCGCACCGCAGTCGACGACGACGACCGGGTGCGAATCATCCTCTGTCACGACGACCCGGGCTATCACAACTGGTTGGACACACAGGGATTCGAGCGGGGGAACCTGACCTACCGGCACATGCTTGATGGCGAGCCCGCAACATTGACCACGCGGCTGGTCAAGCGCGCGAATCTCGCCGACGCGCTTCCACCGGACACCGCGACGGTGACGCAGGCGCAGCGCACCGCTCAGATGTGGGAACGCTTCCGCAGTGTTCGGCAGCGCTACGGGTGGTAGCGAGACCTCGCTTACAGCCGTTGCAGCTTGAACGTCCAGAACTGCATGCCGGGGGGACCGTTGAAACAGCCGACGTTGTAATGGGACTCGATGGTTCCCACGAGAGAAACCTCGTCCCACGAGTAGGTCTCACGGGTGGGGAGCACCTGGCCGGGGCAGCGCAAGCCGTCGGGCACGTCGACGGTCATGGTGTAACGCCCGTCGACCAGCTTTGCGGCCCCTTCGTAGTACGCGTAGAACTTCAGCCGCGGACGCGCGCGGACATATACGCAGTCGAGTGGTTTGTCCGGGAGGCAGGTGGTGATATACCAGACCCACGATGCCCGGTCGTACCTGTTGGTGAGCAGATCGTAGTTGCCCAGCGTCATCATGGCCTGCGCCGGCGGAGGCGCGACGAGGCCGGTGGCCATGAGGAGCGCGGCCGCCACGACAAGGATTTTGAAGCGCTTCAACGTCGGTCCTCCCAGTACCCCGCCCCGCTGCTCATCAAATCATCTCTCCGCGAATACCACGTGCCGATCTGTTGTTTGATCGACCGACTCCTCATCGCCTCGTCCCTCGGCGCATCGTCGCCGATCAGGCGATGACGGCGCCTTCCTTGCGTTCGGTGATCGGCCGCGCCAGTTCCTGTTCGTCGCAGACGCTGCAGCTTCTCCAACGTTTCGTCGAGACCCGGGCCGAGCGGCTTGCCCGGCGTGAAGGTCGCGGGCAGATTGCGCATGCCTTGGATCACCCCGATCGTGTCGTAGTGCACGGTGCCCGCGGGGTCGCACGTAGTCGGGCATCCGGTCCAACACAGCCGTCAGCATCGACTTGAAGACCGTGCGCGCCACGTTGGAGCCGACGCACCGGTGCACGCCGATGCCGAAGCTGAAGTGCCGGTTGCCCTTCCGATCGAGAATGACCTCGTTCGGTTTCTCGAACACAGACGGATCGCGGTTGGCCATGGCCCACGACAGCCAGAGCCGCTCGTACTGCTTGAACTGCTGGCCCTCGACCTCGACGTCTTCGGAGAAGGTCCGGCCGTCGCCGGGCGCCGGGGTGAAGAAGCGCAGGAACTCCTCGGTGGCCGGGTGCAGCAGCCTGTCCCGCTCGCGGCTGAGCCGTTCCCGTTGATCGGGGTGCTCGCCGAGCCATTCCAACGCGTGCGCGGTCAGTGCGGTCGTGGTGTCGAAACCTCCGCCGATGATGAGTCCGAGGTTGCCGAGGATCTCCATGTCGGGTGGGGGTTCGCCGTCGATGCGCAACTGCATCAGCGCGTTCACCAGCCCGGGCCGCGGATTCTCGCGGACCTCCATCATGTTGTTGATGAGGTCGATCCCCATCTCGCGGTGCTGCTCGTTGATCTTCTCGCGCTCAACGGAGTGTTCGGGTGTGTACACCGAGGCGTGGGTCGGCTCGCTGTAGACGTTCCACTTCTTGAGGTCGATACCCATCATCGCCAACGTGAAGACCGCGGGTACCACGTTGGCGAGGTGCTCGACGAAGTCGATGCGGCCCGATTCGATGTGCTCATCGAGGGCCGCGCGGGTGATCTCGTCGACGAACGGTTCCCAGCGTTTGATCGCGGCGGGGGACAGGTACGGGTTGAGCGCACCGCGGTAGACACTGTGCTCGGGCTCGTCCATCTCGAGGATGCCGCCGCGAACCACCGTGGCACGACTGGCCTTCGGGATCGTGATGCCCTGAAACGGTGTCTCATTGGTGATGTCGTGGTGATTGGACACTGCAGGGCAGCGGGCCAGTTCGAAGACATGCTTGCTGTCGGCGGCGACCCAGTGCCCGTTGTAGGTGTCCGTCCAGGCCATCGGGCACCGGGACTGCATCTCCTCGGTGATCTTCTCGAACTGCAGCCGGTATTCCGGTGTGTGCCGGTCGAAGTGGTACCTGTGCTTTTTGCGGTCGTCGTCGGTCGCGACATCCTCGATGGTCACGGCGCGTCTCCTATTGCTCGCTCGGCGGCCGGCAGTACCGGCATCATTCGATGACGATGGCCTGTTCCGGACATGACTGCGCCGCCCTCACGAGGTCCTCCTGATCGGCGGGCACCACTTCGTTCACCGGCGATGCATGGCCGTCGACATCGTCGAGTTCGAACGAATCGGGTGAGATCATCGCGCACAGGGTGTGCCCCTGGCAGCGTGTTCCGTCAACCGAAACCTTCACTATCGCAACTCCTTTCCGCCTAGTTGTGGTAGTCGTACCACTTCAGGTAACCGCCGGCGTCGACGCGCAACTGTGCACCGGTGACGAAGCGCGCTTCGTCGGAGGCCAACCACAGCACCGCATTGCTGATGTCCTCCGGCTCGATCCACGGCACCTTCATGGCCTGCTGGACGTAGAACACCGGCTCGGCATCCTTGAGCTCGGGCTTCTCGAGGTCGGGCCGGAAGGAGCGGTACATCGGCTCGCTCTGCAGCATGTTGGTGTTGCAGTTGGTGGGATGCACGACATTGGCTCGGATGCCGCGCGGCTCGAGCTCGGTCGCCAGATCGTGCACGTAGGCCGACAGCGCCCGCTTGGAATGCACGTAGGCCATGCCGCCGGGGTCATTACCCGGGTCGTTCTTCTGGTGGGTGTCCATCAGTGCCGCGGTGGATCCGGTCGCGATGATCGACGCGCCCTCCTTGAGGTGCAGCAGCGACACCTGGATCGCGTTGATGGTGCCGATCAGGTTCGTGTTGATGACGTCGATCCACGCCTGCAGCGGCGGTTGGCCTTTCATCCCGCGACACCGACCTGCGCGACGACGATGTCCAGTCCGCCGAGCTGGGAGATACCGTCCTCGAGCGCGGCTTTCAGCTGCGAGGCCTCGCGCACGTCGGCCTTGGCGGTGACCACGCGCTGACCGGTCTTCTCGATGAAGGCCGCGGTCTCCTCGAGATCCTCCGGGGTGGCCATCGGGTAGCCGATGGTGTCGATGTTCTCGCAGAGGTCGACCGCGATGATGTCGGCGCCTTCCTCGGCCAGCCGTACCGCATGGCTACGCCCTGCCCACGCGCCGCACCGGTGACGAATGCGACCTTTCCTGTACGCGTCCCACTCGAGATCCTTTCCTTGCCTAGCTCGGTTGCCTAGCTCGCTACGTGTTTCGGCCGCCGTTGACGCCCAAGATCTGCCCGGTGATGTAGCCGGCCTCCTCGGAGACCAGGAACGCGCATGCGGCCGCGATGTCCTCGGGCCTGCCGATCCGGCGCACCGGGGTGGTGTCGATGTTCTGCTGCACCACCAGGTAGCCGCGCTCCTCGGACTTGCGCAGCATCGGGGTGTCGATGAATCCCGGAGGCACCGCGTTGACCGTGATGCCGCTGGGTCCATACTCCAGCGCAAGCGACTTCGTCAGCCCGTTGACCGCCGACTTGGCCGCCACATACGACGACATGTAGGGCTGCCCGGAATGGGTGCTCGACGAGGAGATGTTGACGATCCGGCCCCAGCCCGCCTCGACCATGTCGGGCAGCACCGACTGGATGCAGTGGAACACCCCGTTGAGGTTGACGTCGATCACGCGTTGCCAATCGGCGAAACTCAGATCGGTGAAACGTTTGAACTTCTCCATGCCCGCGGCGTTCACCAGAACCGTCACCGGCCCGAGTTGGGCGCACCGCGTCGAGCGCCTCGTCCACCTGGGCGCGGTCGGTCACGTCCGCGGTGAAGGCGAACTCTTCGTCCGACGGGTTGATGTCGATGACGGCAACATGCATGCCGTCGGCGCGCAAGCGGTGCGCCGACCTGTCCGATGCCCGAACCACCTCCGGTCACGACGGCGTTCTTCATGACTCCGCCTGGCCTCCGCCCATCAAGAATCGTCCTTTCGATTATGAGAACCGTACTCTCGCGTCTCGTACCTCCGCAAGACACGATGCGGCTGTGATTCGCACTGGTGAGACGTTCGAGGGCCGATTGTCGCACCGTTATCCGCAGGCAGCGGCGATTCCCGTCATTCCCTTGAGTTCTCTCCAGGCGAATGTATGATTCGCCGGTGATGAGAATGAAGTTTCCATCACACCACAACCCCATTAACCACGCTGGCATTGGCTGCTGAGGAGGATGATGCAGGAAGCGACGACCATCTCGGGTGACGAAGCGGCTCCCGATGCCGCCGTCGACCGGCGCCTGCTGATCGGCGGAAAGCTGCTCGAGACCTCCCGGGCGTTTCCTTCCATCAACCCCGCCACCGGTGAGGTGCTCGGGCATGCGCCCGACGCCACGGTCGCCGACGCCGAAGCCGCGGTGGCGGCGGCGCGGCGCGCGTTCGACGGGACCGACTGGTCGACGAACACCGAACTGCGCATCCGTTGCCTCGAACAATTCCACCGCGCACTGGTCGAGCACCGCGACGAGCTCGCCGCTCTGACGATCGCTGAAGTCGGCGCCACGGAGACTTTGTCAGGGCGCACAGCTGGACCAACCCATCGAGATCGTGCGCTACTACGCCGAGCTGGTGAAGAGCTATCCGCTGACGGAGGATCTCGGCAACATCGAGAGCCGCGGCATGCAGCACCACCGCTGGGTGGAGAAGGAAGCCGCAGGCGTGGTGGCGATCATCGCCTACAACTATCCGAACCAGTTGGCGCTCGCGAAGCTGGCGCCGGCGCTGGCCGCCGGGTGCACGGTGATCCTGAAGTCCGCGCCCGACACCCCGCTGATCACCCTGGCGCTCGGTGAGCTGATCGCCGAGCACACCGACATCCCCGCCGGCGTCGTCAACGTGCTCAGCGGGGCCGACCCCGACGTGGGCGCAGCGCTGACCACCAGCCCGGACGTGGACATGGTGACGTTCACCGGGTCGACGCCGACCGGCCGCCGGATCATGGCGGCCGCCAGCGAGACGCTGAAGAAGGTCTTCCTTGAACTGGGCGGCAAGTCGGCCGCGATCGTCCTCGACGACGCCGACTTCAACACGGCCGCGCTGTTCAGTGCGTTCAGCATGGTGACCCATGCCGGCCAGGGCTGCGCGTTGACGTCGCGGCTGCTGGTGCCGCGTTCGCACCACGACGAGATCGTGGAGCTGGTCAAGAACAACTTCGGCCTC